>DASRFL010000015.1:0-25835 GCA_035651555.1 Terriglobales bacterium | reverse complement strand
GCCGACCAGCATGTACATGCTATCCGGCGAATTCCGGATTGCAGCATCGTTGCAGTTTGCGATCAGGAACCGCTCATGGCGCAGCAGCTCGCCGAGCGTTTCAATATTCCGGGCGTTTTCTCCAACACCCAGGAGATGTTGAAGGCCGTTTCATCCGATGTTGTTCACATCACCACGCCGCCACAGAGCCACTACACACTGGCGAGAGAATGTCTCGAAGCAGGGAGTCACGTCTATATCGAGAAACCTTTTACGGTCACCAGTGAAGAGGCGGAGTCATTAATCGAGCTCGCGGAACATAAGAACATCAAGATCACCGCGGGACATAATCTTCAGTTCACGCTCGAGATGCTGGAAATGCGGCGCCTGTTGAGACAAGGTTTATTGGGTGGAGAACCGGCGCATTTAGAGAGTTACTTTTCCTATGACTTAGGCGACCCGACGTACGCAAAAGGGGTTTTGCAAGATCAAAACCATTGGGTCCGAACGCTACCGGGCGGCTTGCTCCACAATATTATCAGCCATGGGGTTTCCAAACTTGCTGAGTTCCTTGACGACGATTTAACGGACATCATGGCTATTGCAGGCCAAAGTTCGCGACTTAAGAGTTTGGGTAACGAACAAATCCTGGATGAATTAAGGGTGTTGCTTCGGGATAAGACCGGTAGGACTGGATCCTTTTGTTTTTCGACACAACTCAAAGGGCTCAACCAGTTGCGTCTCTACGGTCCGGAGGGTTCAATCGTGGTCGATCACATTAGCGGGACCGTTGTTCGAAACAAGTATCGGCCCTGTAAGAGTTATCTAACATATTTCATACCGCCGCTTCGGGCTGCCCGCGAGCACCTTAGGAACGCGCGCATTAACGTCACCAATTTTGTTCGGCAACGGCTTCATCAAGACTCCGGAATGAAGGAGCTCATTGAGCGCCTTTACAACAGCGTCCGATCCGGCAGTCCACCGCCTATTCCTTACCGCGAAATCGTTCTCACCGCTCGTATCATGGATGAGATCTTCGTCCAAATCTATGGCAGGCAGAAGCCGGAAGATAGCTTAAACACGATAGACGCCAGGCGGAACGTCACCGCCTTCGATGTTCCATTGTCAGTCATCGGCCATCAGCCATGAAGTACGTCCTGATCACTCCCGCCCATAATGAAGAGCGTTTCATTCCAAAGACGCTTGAGTCGATGGCGGCTCAAACCCTGCAACCAGAGCGTTGGATCATCGTCAACGATGGGTCGACCGACAAGACTGCAGATATTGCTGCGGATTACGCAAAGCGTTTTCCCTGGATCCAGCTCGTTCAGCGCCCACTGCGTTTGGATCGGCATTTTGGAGCCAAGGTTCATGCCTTTAACGCAGGACTAGAGCGAGTTGGAACGACTGATTTTGACGTAATCGGAAATCTCGACGCAGATATTTCGTTCGATCCCGATTATCTGGAGTTCTTGATGCAACAGTTTGCCATTGACGCCACACTCGGTGTCGCCGGAACCCCATTTCTTGAGAACGGCTATGACTCAGCACGAGACAGTTTCGAAGGCGACAACCATGTACCTGGTGGTTGTCAGCTCTTTCGGAGGAAGTGCTTCCAGGACGTTGGTGGTTACTTCCCGAATCCTGCCGGCGGGATTGACTGGATTGCGGTCACTACGGCACGGATGAAAGGCTGGAAAACGCGTTCCTTTCCCGAAAAGCGGTTTCACCACTATCGAGCTCTTGGGACGGCAGAGAAGAGTAGCATGGCCGCGAGCTTCTCCTACGGGGAAAAGGATTATTTTTTGGGAGGTTCGCCCCTCTGGCAGATGTTGCGGGTGATTTATCGAATGAGGAAGAAACCGGCCGACGGCCTGGGGTTGCTGTCCGGTTACTGCTGGGCTGCACTCCGCCGCACTCAACGACCTGTCTCGCATGAACTGATGTCATTTCACCGGCGGGAGCAAATGCGCAAACTAAAGGCCGTCTGTCGTTCTCTTCTGCGGTTCAAAAAAGTTGATAATTTTTCATTGCTAACAGAGCGAAGTTGATTCGTTGATCCTTATGGCTAGTACTCGATCTGGTCTCATTGATTCTCTTAACAAGGTCAGCACAGACGCAATATCTGGTCACCTTAACAAGTTCGTCGATTGGTTGGATAGGTACGGTGAAACATCATGGGATTACCAAAGTTTCTTCGCCGGACCCATCGGCGGACGAGCAAAAGCACTGTACTATAGCCATAGGCTCACCGGGACGGCAGCCGTGGCTCCCATGATTTTCTGCGAAGCGTTCCTGCCAGCGGCGCGACGGCTATTTCATCACCCTGTTCGATTTCCAATCGCGGACGCGCATTACGCGATGGGCTTCGCTTTCCTTTACGAGGCAACCGGAGATTCCTCGCAGTTGGACAACGCGGTTCATTTTCTAACCGAACTCAAAAAATCGCGGTGCCGACAGTTCAAAGAGTATTGCTGGGGTTATCCCTTTAATTGGGTCACCCGCAACGGCACAATCAAAGAACAAACACCACTCATTACAACGACTCCCTACTGTTACGAAGCGTTCCTCCAGGTTTTCGAATTGACTGGACAGGACGACTGGAAAGTAGTGGTCGAATCGATTGCGCGGCATGCCGCCGCCGATATTAAGGACTTCAGAACATCCGAAAGCGCGAGCAGTTGTTCCTATACGCCTTTCGATAAAGGCGGAGTTATTAATGCTGCCGCCTATCGCGCTTTCTTGCTGACGAGCGCCTCTAAGTTTCTCGCCCTCGAAGACTACTGGAAAATCGCCGAACGAAATTTGAATTTCATCTTGGAGAGCCAGAACCCGGACGGTTCGTGGTTCTACGCCATGGATGGAGTACGAGACTTTATCGACCACTACCATACCTGTTTTGTGATGAAAGCGCTGGCTAAGATTCACGCCTTAACCGGGCATCCGGCATGCCTCGACGCGCTATCGAAAGGTGTTAAGTATTACCTTGAAAATCTTTTTTCTGAAGATGGTCTTCCTAAACCTTTTTCCAAAGCCCCCCGAGTGACCGTCTATAAACGGGAGCTTTACGATTGGGCCGAGTGCATCAACCTGTGCCTGCTGCTGCGCGATCGGTTCCCCGAGCTGGACAGAACCCTGGAAAAGGTCGTCACGCACATTTTGGAAGTGTGGGTGAAGCGCGATGGGTCGTTCCGCTCCCGGAAATTACACCTGGGCTGGGATAACGTGCCAATGCATCGCTGGGGACAATCGCAGATGTTTCGAAGTCTCGCATTTTATTTGTCCGAAGCGCATCGAGTGACAGGTGCCAAGAGTCACGCCGAGAATGTTATGGACCAGCAATTGTTACCTCTCGCTTCCTAACCTGTATAACAGAATGTGCGGCATCGCAGGGCAGTTTAACTTCCAGCGGCACGAACCCGTGGAGCGGGAGACCGTTGTACGGATGGCGCGTTCCATTGCACATCGTGGACCAGACGACGAAGGCTTCTTCATCGCAGGGCCCGTCGGTCTGGGATTCCGACGATTATCAATCATCGATCTCGCCGGCGGTCATCAGCCGATGTCGAATAGTGAGGGAACCGTGTGGATAATCTTCAATGGTGAGATTTACAATTACAAAGAACTCCGAGTCGATCTGCAAAGCAAGGGCCACGAGTTTCGAACGAATTCAGATACGGAAGTAATCGTACACGGCTACGAAGAGTGGGGCACTGATGTCTTCAATCACCTCAACGGTATGTTTGGGCTGGCCATTTGGGATGTGCAGAAGGAACGACTACTCCTGGCTAGGGATGCCATGGGCATCAAACTCATCTATTACAAGATCGAAAATGGGGCCTTAACTTTCGGTTCCGAAATTCGACCGATTCTGGCTGCGCAAAAATCACGGCCCGATGTCGATCCTACAGCCTTGAATCTGTTTCTCCGTTTCCGATATACGCCTTCTCCTTTGACGATATTTCAAGGCATTCGGAAGTTGGCACCCGGTACCATGCTAGTTGTGGAAAAAGGCCAATGCCACGAACAACGCTGGTACAAGTTCATCCCGACCCCTTTTCCAACGCCCAAGAAAAAAGAAGAAGCCGTTTGCGAACTGCACGAGTTGTACAGAGGTGCGGTCAAGCGTCATCTACTTAGTGACGTGCCAGTCGGAGTCCTTCTAAGTGGCGGTCTTGACTCGGGCCTGCTATTGGCGTTGATGAATGAACAAGGCGGGCCGTGGCCAGCCTATACGATAGGCTATGGCGAGAGCTTCGAAGACGACGAGCTAACGGATGCCACCGTGACCGCCGCCCTCTTGGGGGCGCGACATGTAACGGTCAAGCTCGACCAGACCGAGTTTGAACGCTCACTCCCGAAAATCGTGGAATGTCTGGAAGAACCTATTGCGACGTCGTCAATCGTTCCGATGTACTTCGTTTCGCAGCGCGCGCGGCAGGATGTAAAAGTTGTGCTGATTGGTCAGGGCCCGGACGAGTTGTTCGGTGGTTACACGCGGCATCTTGGTATTCACTATGGAAATTGGTGGCGCGGGCTGCCGGCTGGGCTCCGATCGATGGCTGGCTTTGCCGTGAATCGATTGCCGCGGAATGAAACGTTGAAGCGTGGTGTTCGTTCACTAAATGCTGCGGACCGTTTGAAGCGTTATCAAGATGTTTTTTCACTCGCGTCGCCAGAAACAATAGACGGTCTTTTTCGCGAAGGTGTTCTTCCCAATGGAGATCGCCACGAGTTAGTCGAGTACTGGGATGCGCTCCGGCCACAAATGGAACATACCGATGAGCTCGGCGGATTTCAGCTCCTTGAAATTCGCTCTTCGCTGCCCGACGAGCTGCTAATGTATGGGGATAAGTTATCCATGGCACACAGTCTCGAAGTCCGGGTGCCGTATCTTGATCGCACGGTGGTGGAGTACGTGCAACGGCTCGGCGCGAATCTCAAAGTCCGCAAAGGAACCCGGAAATGGTTGCATCGACAGATTTGCCAGCGCTACTTGTCACCCCGAATTCTTAAGGGAAAAAAACGCGGCTTCGCCGCCAATGTCGTGGACCAATGGTTTCGCTCTTCACTTAACGGAGCGCTACGAGAAGCGCTTCTGGATGAAAGCTCACTTGTGTTTGGTTTGCTCAATCCCAAACCAGTGCGAAGACTGCTCGAAGGTCACCAGTCTGGCCGCCAGAACAACCACAAGCTTCTGTTCAGTTTGGTGATGCTCGAACAATGGTTGCGTCGGAATGGGTCGCGCCAAGAGCGGCTAATCCCTGAGGTGCAACAAGGAATGGATCCTGTTCGCGTGGCATCTTAGGCCAAACCAATGGATAACTGCATCAACGCCAAAATAGAAGAGACCCGTATCCGCGGTCAGACGCTCTATGTCCCCTCAACCGAGATCTGTGGCCGGACGGTTATCGTAACGGGCGAATGGATCAGGACGGCAGAAATTAAGGATGAAGGCGTCGTGGAGGGCGTGACTGTCGAAGACCCTGAGTCGTTTATTACCAAGCTAAAGGAAAGCGGCCTGACAGCCGATCTCTTTACGTTTGCGCAAAAACCACCTGAGATCACGCCAAAATATGATTATCACTGGGACTGGGATAACTGGGCTGCAATACCGACAACTTGCTATGAGGACTGGTGGGAAAGTCTGCCTCAAGTATCGAGAAAGAATGTAAGGCGCACTGGCAGGCGTGGTGTGGTCGTGAAAGTTGTACCTTTTGATGATGATCTGGTAAGAGGAGTCCACAGGATTTATAACAGCATTCAGGTCCGGGACGGAAGGCTTTTCTGGCACTATGGGCAGGACTTTGATAGCGTAAGGCGAAGCCTTGCCACGTATCTGGATCGAAGTGAGTTTATCGGTGCGTATTTGGGTGAGGAACTTATAGGCTTCTTCAAGATGGTTTACGTCGACGATACGGCGACGATCTTTCATATCATCTCGATGGACCAGCATTATGACAAACGACCGCAAAACGCACTGATCGCAAAAGCTGCAGAAGTGTGCGAGCAAAAGGCAATCTCGCATCTGATCTATGGGAAATTCATCTATGGCAACAAACGTCGGAGCTCACTGGTGGAATTCAAACGTCGGAACGGTTTCCAGCAGGTTAACTTTCCAAGATATTACATTTCGTTGACGCCCAGAGGCGAACTATTTGTCCGACTACGTTTGTACCGAGGCGTTAGCGGATTGCTTCCGGAGCCCATTCTTTACCTGGCTTTAAGTTGTAGAGACTGGTATCACAAAAAAATCTCGACCAATCTCACTCTACAACGCAATAAGTTCGCCGGTGTAGCTCAACGTTAGAGCGACTGAATCGTAATCAGTAGATGGAGTGTTCGATTCCTCCCGCCGGCTCCCCACCGCTTTAAGAGTGGCGAGTACTTGCTTAATCGTAGGCTGAATCCCCCCGAAAGGTATGAAGCTAAGAGAATTCTGGCATCGGCTGAATAGCCGATAAAAAGCCGGAGCCGAGTTTATGCAACCTTTTCAATCGACTATCTGCGTCAATGAGGACCGAGAGGCATGGGAGCCTTCCCTTAGGGTGGTTTTGGCGAGCCTGGGTCTTCACTGTCCGGGCAGGGCGATCAGCCTGTTCTATCCTTTTGCCAACGAAGGATTTCGTCGCTGGTTAAGTGCGTACCCGCAAGTACAGCTGCAGGCGGATGGCTTAAGGGATGGTTACGGCTGGAACGTAAAGCCACAGGCCATTATGCGATTGCTCGATGCTGGCTTCGATGAAATCGTTTGGATCGATTCGGACATGTTTGTAACCAGGGACATTCACCCCTTGTTCGATGGCCTCGATGAAGCAGTCTTTGTGGCCACAGAGCACACTTGTTCACCGGATCACTACGACCACGATGGAGCCGGGCGTCGCGCGCAATTGTGGCAGTTCCCGGTCGGTCGCGTTCTCCCGGCTTCTCTCAATTCTGGTGTACTTCGGGTTACCAGACGGCACTATCCCTTGATGAAACGATGGTGGGAATTGCTACAATCCGATGAATACCAAAGGTGCCAACAAGGTGGGTGGCGGCAAAGACCCATTCATATGCAGGGCGATCAAGATGTATTGACCGCACTCTTAACTTCTACCGAATTCGCCCATATCCCCCTTAAAATGCTTCGCCGAGGTAAAGACATCGTCCAGTTTGACGGCGTATGGGGCTTCACCACAACCGAGCGACTGCGGAGTCTGCTTGGCGATGGACCAACGTTCATTCATTGTATGGGCACTAAGCCGTGGGTGGCGCGTTGGACCTTGGAGCGACGCAACGACCTGAGAGAGTATTTAAAGATGGTATATCTCGACGTGTCACCTTATACGTTGTCTTCTGCCAAATTTCGTCCGGAGTTGGGATGCGACACGAACTGGATGGGCTCACATTACAAGTTGAGTGCAATCCTTCGATCACTAGGAATGCAGCACCCGGCGCTCGCCGGCCTGCCGATGGCCGTCTCTCTCGACATTGCGCGGCTTACGAAACGCGCGTACGAGTCGATTTTCCGACAAAGATTTGACGCCAAATAGTCTGCGATATTTGCAACAGCCTTGGGCAGGTTTTAGCCAGGCAGCCTTATCATATCAACCGGCCTTCAACGACATGAGCCCTGATTGCGATGTGGAAACGCTGAATCCGCCCGCCTGGCACTAGCCGCCAATCAATTATGCTGCGCATCTTGCTGTTAGCTCCAGGTAGTAACCCGGATGGAATCACCGGGCCTCTCATTGGGTACTCCCATGGCGAAGCCCTGGCGCGACGTCACACAGTGACGTTCGTCATTCGTCCCCAAGACGAGGCCGCCGTGCGCCGCAAACAGTCCCCGTTTCACGCTATCGAAGTCATCTCCCCTTCGTGGCTCGATCGTATATATTCCTGGAGCTTTCGTTGGATTTTTAAAAATAACTACCGGAGCCAGGTTTTGACCGCCTTTAACTATATCTTTTGTGTAGCATTTGAATGGCGTGCCTGGCGGCAGACGCGAAGCCGAATTAGATCGGGTGAATTCGATGTGGTCATGCGCCTCTTGCCTATTTCGTCGGTCTTACCGAGTCCGTTTGCTTTTTTTCTCCGACGAGGTCGCATTCCATTTGTAATCGGGCCGATTAACGGTGGTTTGCCATGGCCGGCAGGTTTCAGGCAAGCCAAGAAGCAAAAGGAATGGATCTCCAACCTCAGGAATTTTTACCGCTTTCTGCCTTTCGCCCGATCAACCTATCGCGATGCGGCGGCCATCATTGCAGGCTCCTCACACACCTATAATGAATTCGCAGCCTATCGTGAGAAACTCTTCTTAGTTCCAGGAGAGAACGGCATCAATCCTTCACTTTGCGGGAGTGCTTCACGCGGCTCCGTACGTAGCGATAAGCTTGAATTAATCTTCGTCGGCGGCCTCGTCCCATACAAAGCTTGTGACCTCGCTTTGCGAGCGGCCGCTTCGCTGCTGCAAACGCACCGAGCCCATTTTACCGTTGTCGGCGATGGTCCCGAGCAGCTCGGGCTTGAGCAACTCACCAGATCCCTCAAGATCGAGAGCGCTGTTACTTTCTGTGGGAGCCTAAGCCATGATGAAGTGCTACGGTGCCTCGGAGCGGTCGACGTGCTGGTGTTTCCTTCGATTCACGAGTTTGGAGGTGCTGTGGTTTTTGAGGCTTTGGCGATGGGCGCAGTACCAGTTGTCGTGAACTTCGGAGGACCCGGAGATATTGTTAGTCCCGAGGTTGGCTTTAAAGTGCCTCTCACTAACGAAGAGGATGTGGTGTCGCAGATCGAGAAGGTCCTGGCAAAGTTGGCCGCCGATCCAGATCTTCTTGAGCAGTTGCGACAGCGCGGGATGCACTACGCCCGAGAGTGCCTAAGCTGGGATGGGAAAGCGCAGCTCATGACCCAAATTTTGACTTGGGTGGTGGGAGAAGGTCCGAAACCCGATCTTCAGCCTCGAAAGACGCTGCCCGCTGCGAATGGATGCCAGGATGGCAGATCTGCTGGTTACGCATCCCCTGTTCTAACTTCTGCTGGATAAACAGATATGCCTGGAATTGCTGGTATAATCAGTAAACACGGACCGTCGGCAGAGTGGCGCTCTCTGATTCAGTCCATGGTTGAGTGCATGACGCATGAGGAGTTTTACGTTAACGGCACATATATTAACCAGGAGCTCGGCCTCTGGAGCGGATGGGCTTGTCACCGGGGAGCGTCCGCGGATTGTCTTCCTATCTGGAATGAAAAGAAAGACATCTGCCTTCTTTTTTCAGGCGAGGATTTCGCCAACCAAGCCGACATAGATGCGCTTAGAACGCGTGGGCACGACTTCGCCTCAAATGACGCAAGTTATCTCGTGCACCTGTACGAGGAAATGGGTTATGGATTCCTGGAGAAGCTCAACGGCTGGTTTAGCGGTGTGTTATTGGATCTTCGTGAGCAGCAATTCGTTCTGTTTAACGACCGCTATGGCGTAAATCGAATTTACTATCACGAAGACTCCAACGGATTTTATTTTGCTTCTGAAGCGAAGGCCCTCCTAAAAATCCTTCCCAGCACTCGTCAACTTGATTTGCGCAGCCTGGGCGAGGTCCTCAGTTGCGAGGCAATTCTGCAAAACAGGACGCTTTTCTCTGGAATCTCCTTGCTTCCTCCAGGTTCGGCGTGGGTGTTTTCCCGGGGGGGACCGGTGAAGAAAAAAACTTACTTCAAGCAGGAGGCATGGGAAAGTCAGCCAGAGCTAGGGGAATCTGACTTTTATGATCAGCTCAAGCAAACATGGACACGGGTCCTTCCCAGGTATTTCTCCGGAAAACAGTCCATCGGCTTGTCCCTGACTGGCGGAGTCGATAGCCGCATGATTCTGGCCTGGGCGCCTCGTCGCCCCGGCACACTTCCGTGCTATACCTGGAGCGGTAAATATCGTGATTGTGCAGACGTCAAGATCGCACGGCGGGCCGCGAAACTTTGTTGGCAGCCACACAGCACGATTCTCGTGGGCGACGAGTTCTTGTCCCAGTTTCACGATCTCGCCGAGAAAGCCGTTTATATTAGCGACGGTACCATGGATGTAACTGGGTCGATCGACTTGTACGTTCAGAGGTTCGCGCGCCAAATCGCCCCAGTCCGACTTAGTGGTGTCTGTGGCGGCGAGATCTTGAGGCGCCTTGTAATGTTCAAGCCGGATCCTACTCTGGGAAGCGTTTTCGATCCGGACTTGGAAAGCTCCTTTCGAAATGCGGCTGAGACCTATGCTAACGAACTTCACGGCCACAGACTTTCCTTCACTTCGTTTAAGCAAGCCCCATGGTACATGGCGAGCAAATTTGCCATAGAGCGATCGCAGGTCACGTATCGAACTCCTTATTTTGATAACGATCTGGTTGCGCTAGCTTATCAAGCGCCAGTAAGACTGTTGCACAATGAGCCAGCGATTCGACTTATTGCTGATGGCAATCCAGCGTTGGGGAAGATTGCGACTGATCGCGGTCTCGCCTCTGGACCAATTCGCGGTCTGGATCGGTTGCTGCATTGGTACCAAGAGTTCACCTTTAAAGCGGAGTATGCCTATGATTACGGGATGCCGCAATGGTTGGCGAAACTGAACCACGTGTTTGCTCCCTTGCGCCTGGAACAACTGTTCCTTGGACGACACAAGGTTGCTCACTTCCGCGTCTGGTACCGCGATGAACTCTCGCCGTGGTTAAGGGAGGTACTTCTCGATTCGAGTGCGCGCAGCAGGCCCTACCTTCGTGCGAATTCTGCGGAGGCGATGCTCAAAGCTCATAGCGCTGGGCAGCGAAACTATACCTCTGAGATCCACAAGATTTTGACTCTGGAATTCATTCAAAGAAAATTGATTGAACTGAATTAGAATAGGTCTTGAAAGCAACAGGGCTAGTAACTGACAGGACTTATCCTAAACAAACAAGCCTCGCCCCGCGAAAATGTAAGCTTGAGATCTCGTGACACGAGTTAAGGAAAGTATTAACGCCCCCGGTCCTAACCGTGAAATGTTTTGAGTTAATATGAACGTCTTGATCATCAAACTTGGCGCTACCGGCGATGTTGTCCGCACGACGCCCCTGTTGCGTCGATTAAGCGGTTCGGTCACATGGATCACAGCAGCGACGAATGCTGTATTGCTGGACGGTCTGTCAGACAACCTGCGTCATTTTTCGTGGGAGGAGCGCGCGCGAGCATTAGACATTCCCTATGACCTGGCTATAAATCTGGAGGATACTCTCGAGGTAGCCATGTTTCTAAAGACAGCCGGGCCGGCCGAGATCTTCGGCGCTTACTTGGACTCTAGTCAGCACTTGTGTTATACCGACAGCTCCAAGTGCTGGTTCGACCTTAGTTTGATCAGTTTCCATGGCCGGCGGGAAGCTGATCGGCTTAAGCTCGTCAATCGACTTACATATCAGGAGCTGATTTTTAAGGGGCTTGGGTTCGATTTTGCGGGTGAGACCTATTTGTTGCCGGAACCGATCGAAACCGGGCTATCAGGCGACGTGGCCATAGCAGCCGACGCCGGACCTATCTGGCCGATGAAGAAATGGGCTTACTACGAGGAATTAAAACGACACCTGGAAGATAGAGGGTTGATCGTCAATGTACTCCCGAAAAGGTCATCGCTCCTCGAGCATCTAGCCGATGTCCGAAACCACTGCTGTCTGGTTGGCGGTGATAGTCTGCCGATGCATGTGGCGCTAGGGACGGGTACGCGGTGCGTGACTCTTTTCACGTGCACGAGCCCGTGGGAAATTTACGACTATGGGATTCAGAAAAAGATCGTTTCGCCGCTGCTGGAAGAGTTCTTCTACAAACGGGGATACGATAAGCGCGCGACAAGCGCTATTTCAGTAGATGAGGTGCTAAGCACAGTCATGGCCCAGCTGGATGTGACGATTCGTGCCGTCAAATGATGCCACTCGCCGAGCAGACACCAGAAATCAGAGATCAAGGGCCATTCCCATCCGCGTCCTCAGATGTCGCTTCGTTCGCTTTGGCACCGCGTAGCTTAGGCGCAGGCGGCTCATCGCCCCTTGATCCTCGGCCGCTTCGGGTTGCCGTTCTCACTGGCGGCGGAGACAAGCCCTATGCCCTCGGAATGGCAGCTGCGCTCACGTCAGAAGGCATCTCCGTTGATTTTATTGGTAGCGACGACTTGAGCGTGCCTGAGCTGTTAACTAATCGTCGAGTGAACTTTCTTAATCTGCGAGGAGACCAGAATCCGAACGCGACACCGACCCGAAAGATGGCCAGAGTGTGCACGTATTACTGGCGTCTCGTGTGTTACAGCGCCAAAGCAAAGCCGAAGATTTTTCACATTCTTTGGAATAATAAGTTCCAGCTCTTCGATTGCACCCTGTTGATGCTCTATTACAAACTGTTGCATAAACGCATTGTCTTCACCGCCCACAACGTGAACGCGGGCAAGCGGGACTCCGACGATTCGTGGCTCAATCGCCTTTCGCTGAAAGTTCAGTATAACTTGAGCGACCATATTTTAGTGCACACTGAAGGAATGAAACGCGAGATGATCTCTCAGTTTCATATTCCCGAAAGCAAGGTCAGCGTTATCCCATTTGGGATTAATAACACGGTTCCAAACACTGACCTCTCGAGCGGAGAAGCGAAGCGGCGGTTGGCCGTGAGCAGCGGCGATAAAACCCTGCTGTTCTTTGGAAACATCGCGCCCTATAAAGGGCTCGAATACTTGATAGCGGCTTTTTCCGTCCTCTTAAAAAAAGATCGCAGCTATCGTCTATTGATTGTGGGAAAGCCGAAGGGGCCCAAGAGTTACTGGGATGGGATTTGGCGGACTATTGTCAATAATGGCATTGGTGGTCGCGTCATCGATAAGATCGAATACGTCCCTGACGAGGCGACAGAGTTATATTTCAAAGCAGCCGACGCGTTGGTCCTACCGTATGCACGCGTGTTTCAGAGCGGCGTGTTATTTCTTGGCTATAATTTTGGACTACCCGCCATCGCCGCCGATGTAGCGAGCTTGAAGAACGAGATCATCGAAGGCAAAACAGGCTTGGTATTCAGAGCGCAGGATCCATCCGATCTGGCGAGCAAGATCGATGAGTATTTTAATAGCGAACTATTCAGCAACCTCGAGAATACGCGATTTCAAATCAAACAGTATGCGAATGACCGATATTCGTGGAGTAAGGTGGCCGATATAACGAAAACTGTCTATTCCAATCTCTTATCTTCTCGCTGACCCTTTCGTTCTCTGATTTCATACCACATGACACCTCTGGTCTCCATCCTAATACCAGCGTACAACGCTGAGCCCTGGATCGCCGAAGCCATTCGCTCGGCGCTTGGACAAACGTGGCCCAAAAAGGAGATCATCGTGGTTGACGACGGATCTACCGATCACACACTGCGAATAGCTCAGCAATTTGAGGCGAAAGGGGTCCGCGTTGTTACGCAGCCAAATCAAGGAGCTGCTGCCGCGCGAAACACAGCATTTTCGCTGAGTAGCGGCGATTATATTCAATGGCTCGACGCAGACGACCTGCTTTCCCCACACAAGATCACTCACCAGATAGAGCAAGCCGCAAGGACCAAAGACCCACGAATACTTTTTTCTTCGCCATGGGGTTCTTTCCGATATCGGCCAAGCAAAGCAAAATTTATTCCGAGTTCCCTCTGGTTCGACCTTGTTCCGACCGAATGGTTGATTAGGAGGTGGGAAGGGCACTGGCATGTGCAAACCGCCACCTGGCTCGTTAGTCGAGAGTTGACCGAGACGGCCGGGCCCTGGGACACCCGACTTCTGGTGGACGACGATGGCGAATATTTCTCGCGCGTAATTGATGTCTGTAGTGGCATTCGGTTCATTCCGCAGAGCAAGGTCTATTACCGCATCACGCCAAGTAGTCGCCTAAGCCATATCGGCCGATCGGACAAGAAAATGGAAGCGCAACTCCTTGCAATGAAGCTGCAGATTGGATATCTGCGTGCCCGGGAAGACAGTGACCGCGTTCGCGGGGCGTGCGTGACCTATTTGCAGGATTGGTTGCCCAATTTCTATCCGGACCGTCCTGACCTGGTGCGGGAAGCGCAACAATTGGCAACCACTCTGGGAGGCCGGCTGTCGCTTCCGAAGGCATCGTGGAAGTTTGCCTGGATTGAAAAGCTCTTTGGCTTCGCGGCTGCAAAGTATACTCAATTGTACTACAATCAGACCAAGTGTTCCGTGCTAAGAGCGTGGGACAAGATGATGTATTCTCTTGAGCGTGACCCTAGCTTGCCCACCTAAGAAAACGAACCCGATCGTTTCCAGGGTAAGATGGCTCCGACTAGGCACTGACGAATATTAACGTGCTATTCAGCCGCGTCACTCCCGCTAACGTGGATGTTCAAGAAGTAGCCATGATTACTGACAACAGTTCGAGTGTCGCTCAAGGTGAGGCTATTCTAAGTGACGTGGCCCGCCGAGAAAGCGGCGAACAAGGTACTGCGAGCAAAATGGCCGACCCAAACGAGAAACACCTTAACACCGATCATCTCTTGAGTGACCTAAAAGGGCGAACGATCTCCGGGACTTTTATCACGATTGCGGCACAGGCTATCAAGTTCCTGTTAAACCTCGCGTTTATTATGGCGCTTGCGCGCCTGCTCACGCCAAAGGATTTCGGCCTGTATGCCATGGTAACTACCATGATGGGTTTTCTCTGGATTTTTCAGGATATAGGGCTCTCTACGGCCACGGTGCAGCGGCAGGAGATTAACCACGCACAGGTGTCCAATCTGTTCTGGGTAAACGTTGGTGTGGGTAGTCTTGTTACACTGGTCGTTGCTGCCTCGGCACCGGCAATCGCATGGTTTTATCGCGAACCACGGCTTGTAGGTATCACGCTCGCGCTTTCAATTACCTTTCTCCTTACTACCTCGGCGGTTCAACACATTGCGCTGTTAAACCGGCAGATGCGTTTCGGAGCCATCGCGACCATCGAGGTGACTTGCGTGCTCGGCGGTTACCTGACTGGTATCGGCATGGCGCTATCCGGATACGGCTACTGGGCGCTGGTTGGTGCCAACCTGATGCAAGTCGTCGTCAGGCTTGTGCTGTCCTGGTTAATTTCGGGCTGGCAGCCTCGATTGTTTTCGCGGAATGCTCAAACCCGGCACCTGCTGAGTTTCGGGGCAAACATCACGATTGGGAACCTGATAAACACGCTTGCCCGAGGTTTGGATAATGTTTTGATCGGACGCTTTTTCGGTCCAGTGGCGGTTGGCCTGTATTCGAGAGCTTCCATCCTTCTCATGCGACCGCTGGAACAATTCACGATGCCAATCAATGCCGTGCTGATTCCGGCCCTGTCGCGGGTCCAAACCGAACCGGAGCGATACCGTCGCACATTTCTTCGCGTGTACGAGGCGATGGCGCTGGTAACCTTTCTTTTCACTGGTCTACTTCTAGCTCTTGCTCGTCCTCTGACTCTTGTGGTTCTCGGGTCGAAATTCGAACAGGCGGTGCCTATTTTCGCCGGCTTTACCATTGCGGCCCTTTGGGTTCCTCTGACGGGAGCCTCAACCTGGCTATTCCAGACTCAGGGGCGAGGCAAAGATTGGCTATTCGCTAGCTTGCTCTGTTCCAGTATCACGGTCGCCTCCTTTATTGTCGGTCTACCGTATGGCCCTGTCGGACTTGCGATCTCTTTCTCCATAGCCGGACTTTTATTCGGGACGCCGGCTGTTTACTATTTTGCCGGACGGCATGGCCCTGTAACTACGGCGGATTTGTGGTCTGGGATTTTCCGATACCTTCCGCTTTGGATAGTAGTCTGCAGTGTGACATGGCTGGTCCGCCTCCCTCTCGTGAACTCACATCCACTAGTGCAATTAGTAGTCAGCGCTCCCAGTGGGCTGTTCGCTGGAGCGATCTTGATTTGTATTGTACCTCCAATGCGTCGAGTGGCGTTTTCGCTCGTTGATATTCTCCTGGAACTGAAATCCCGGATCCGTTTCTTCAATGCAAAATAGCGTTAGTGCGCCTGTTCCATTGGCACAGCCCACACCGCGCCGCGCGATTTGGGGATTGTTTGATCGCAGGGAGCGCTGGTCGCTTTCCTGGCGTGGCCGGCTGATTGTCATTTTCGCTCTTTTGCTCGTCAGCGTCCTTGTTCTGAATGGCATTTACCCGTTTCTTGCGATAACCCAGCGCGTCGATGCGGGTACCCTTGTAGTCGAAGGGTGGATAAACGAGTATGCAATTCGGGCGGCAGTAAAGGAATTCCAAAATAACCACTATCAACGCGTTTTTGCGACAGGGGGGCCGGTGGAAGGCACGGGAGGATACACTAACGACTTCATGACCTCGGCCAGTGTTGGGGCGGATCTTTTGAAAAAGGCGGGCGTGCCGGAGCAATCGTTGCAGATGGTGCCATCCCGTGTGATGGACCGCGACAGAACCTACGGTTCGGCGGTTGCGCTGCGGAACTGGTTTCGCGACCATAACATGGTCGTGTCTGGCATCAATGTCGTTACCGAAGATGTACACGCGCGCCGCACGCGCCTGCTCTTCCAAAAAGCGCTCGGAAAGAACGTACGGGTCGGGATCATCGCCGTGGCGAACGCGGATTATCCCGCGAACAAATGGTGGCATTACAGCCAGGGTCTCAAGAATGTAGTCAGTGAGTTCGCGGCTTATTTATATGCCAGGTTTTTGTTCTTTCCGTCGCAACCCGCGCATCCAGGTCGCGCGGCTCCGCTCTCGCCATTGCATGATTGAAAAATGAAAATCGCTGTTATCGGTCTTGGTTATGTCGGGCTGCCGCTCTCGCTCCAGTTCGCGCGCTCGTGCGTGGATGTACTGGGAATCGATGTTGATCCCAAAAAAGTGGAGTTGCTGAAAAACGGGCAAAGCTACATTAAACATATTGAAGGATCGGCCGTCTCCGAATTAGTCAGTTCTGGAAAGTTTTCGGCATCGACGGACTTTAGTCGCATCAAAGAGATTGAAGCGGTCATCATTTGTGTGCCAACGCCGCTTAGCAAAAATCGAGAGCCGGACACCTCGTTCGTTCTTGAGACAGGTCGAAGAATTGCGCCGTACCTCTCCAAAAGGGCGTTAGTAGTCCTGGAATCGACGACTTATCCCGGGACAACCGACACCGACCTCCGCGCCGTCCTTGAGGAAGGATCGGGAATGAAAGCTGGGGAAGATTTTCACCTGGCCTTTTCACCGGAGCGGGAAGATCCAGCGAACGAACAGAGCAAGGTCAAGTCGATTCCGAAAGTTGTAGGAGGCTATACTCCAACCTGCCTCGACCGCGCGATGGCGCTGTACGGTAAGGCGATCGACAATCTTGTGCCGGTCTCTTCGTGTAGCGTCGCTGAAGCTACAAAGTTACTCGAGAATATTTTCCGGAGTGTCAATATTGCGCTGGTTAATGAGCTCAAGGTGGTTTATGCCGCCATGGGAATTGACATCTGGGAAGTCATTGAAGCAGCCAAGACCAAGCCGTTTGGGTTCATGCCATTTTATCCCGGACCCGGTCTTGGCGGGCATTGCATCCCGATCGATCCATTTTATCTGACATGGAAGGCTCGTGAATATGGGCAACATACGCGTTTCATTGAGCTAGCGGGCGAGATCAATACACGAATGCCGGAGCATGTCGTGCACAGGATTGCGGATGCACTCAACATGCAATGCAAAGCTATCAAGGGGTCCAAGATTCTGATTCTGGGTTTGGCCTATAAGCCAAATGTCGATGATGAGCGGGAGTCGCCGAGTTATGTCTTAATGAAGTTGCTGTTGGAACGAGGCGCAGAAGTCGCTTACTACGACCCCTATGTTCCCGTGATCAAACCAACCCGCGAGCACCCGGAATTCGCCGGAAGAAAATCGGTCGAGTGGGACCGCGCAACGATAGAGACCTTCGATGTCGTTCTCATCGCGACCAATCATTCATCGGTGAACTACCACGAGCTTGGCGAGTGGGCCCGGTGCGTAGTGGATACCCGAAACGCCATGGCCGGTGTGCCGGTGTTGTCGGGAAAAGTGTGGAAGGCATAGAATGCATGCCCGGACTTCCATCGGTTCAGGGACCTGTGCTTCAAGCGGCGACCCAAAAACCCTGCTCGAAAAAAGTCAAAGAGACGAAGAAAATAGCTTGCCATGATAATTTATTCTGATACGAACGACGGAGTCGGGTTTTCACTCTCAACAATCCTCCGTTATGAAACGACTCGGAATCGTCGTCGCCGCCTGTACTCTTGTTTTGAGCGCTATTTTGGCTCCGCAGGGTCGGGCCGCCATCTACCAATCTAATGGGACAGCAGCAAGCGTTCAGTCTATTCTCAATAACCAAGCACGGAATGGGGATACGATCACGCTGCCCGCGGGAATTTTAAATTGGACAACCGGAGTGACAATCAGCAAGGCGATCACGCTGCAGGGTGCGGGAGTAGGTACCACGGTTGTCAGGGACAGCGTTCAATCCGGACAACTCATTCAAGTCACGCTCGCCGCTGGCAATCTAACGCGCATCAGCGGGATTGAATTTCAGGACGGAGGCAGAACGAACAGGGAACCCGGCATATTGCGTGTTGTAGGCTCAAACACCAACGGCTCCGAATTTCGTTTTGATCACTGTAAATGGAACAGCCTGAACGGTGCTGGGACATTTGATACAGTGATCGGAGTAATAGATCACAATACGTTCGTAATGGACAGGGCTGGCTTGCCAATCAATATCTACGACTCATATTGGAACGGGCGAACCTTGGGTGACGGTTCGTGGGCGGCGCCGACAGGCTTTGGGACCGACAGGTTCCTGTTCATCGAGGACAACACGTTTACGCATAGCGACTCATCCCAAAAAGGCATTACAGATTCCTACGCAGGAGGGCGATTTGTTGTCAGGCACAACAATATTTTCAATGGCCTCATATCCAATCACGGCACCGAAAGTACAGGGCGCCCGCGGGGCGGAAGGGCAATGGAAGTGTATAACAATACATTTACGGGAACCAATCTTAACAGATTCGTAGGCGGCGTCCGCTCGGGAGGAGTGTTGTTTCACGACAACAATATTAGCGGATATTGGGACAATTCAGCTACGTTTACACTTCAAAATTTCCGAAACTTCTACCCGTTTCAGCCCTGGGGCGGTGCAGACGGCACAAACGCATGGGACGTGAACGCGCCGAACGCATTCTTCACAGGAACGGCAGCAGCTAATAGCTCTAACACAACTGTATCCGTCTCCGGCGTTAACTGGACACCGAACTACTGGACAGGATATGCTATCAGGCGCACCAGTGATGTCTGCAACTCAGGCAGTATTAGTTTCAGCGAGATTCTGAGCAATACGTCGAACACGATCACTTACGCGGATAACGGCGGTTATCCGACGCCGCCAACCATGTCGTTTTGCGCAGGTGATTCACTTGAAATTCGTAGAGTAGATCACGCCCTGGATCAACCCGGCCGTGCGCTCGGTTCTATCATTACTGGCACCCCGCCAGTTCGACCCGTCGGATGGAACAATCAAGTGACCGAGCCGTGCTATTCATGGAACAACACCACTGGCAACGCACCGGTTAATTTTAGCTCGGGTCCTGGCGTCAGAGCCAATGTGCATTATTTCAACAATACGCGCATGCCTGGTTATGCGCCTTATGTTTATCCGCATCCTTTGGTAACCGCGCAACCGCCTCCGACTCCGCCACCGAGCACGACGTGCTCTCGACTACAGGAACGTCTTAACCGGCTCCAACGCCGGCAACAACAGTTACGGCGACGGCATCGTCAGAACCAACGGCTAAACCGTCGGATAAATCGACTTCAACAGCAACTCCAAGCTCAACATTGCGTCTGATGTTCACGCCGCGATAACACCGTCACCTTATTCTGTTAGACCCGTTAGGCGTTTGGCGCAGGATAACATTTTGGTTCGCTCACGTAGAAGTGGCCCTCGCGAAGCATCGATCTGGTGTGTCAACATCAGCCTATACATCGGTTCGGCGAATGGCCCAACAATTCTAGCAAGCTGGATGTTGGCCACGGACAGTGGGTGGAATATTAGGCGCTACGCCGCGTGCCGAAGATCAAGTTGCTAAATGCGACTACCGTAAAAGGCGCTACGGTATGGTTTCCGGCAATAGCTCGCCCAATCCGCGTTTCTACGCACAGTAATAAAATGAGGGTCAGTGACATCCTGAATGGATCAATACTTTTTCCGGCCAGATCGTCGGACGGGCGCACCGATGCTATGAAAATATGCACACGCTAAACGACCAAGGTGGGAGACGATGCTTGTCGCAACCATCCGGGTCGTCGCCCGCACCTCGGGTTTGCATGCCAACTTGGAGAGGATTCGCTCGCATGGCGTTTGAGGCGGCGAATTATGAAGCTGAGGATGTTTTCATGGAGGCGGATGACGTTGACCTCTTTCCACTGGAACCCGGCATGGGCTTCAGGTTTAGGGAAAAATGCCACCGTAGGCTTTTGTGGAGGGACGTGACTCGAGGACTCGCATCTGTCAACCCCGGACTCCGCTCGGTCAGGCTCAGAAAGGACTACGACCTGTTTTTTTGTCGCGTCCAAATGCTTCGAGATCTGCTTTACGTGAACGCCGTGAAGGGTTGGAAGGATCGGTGCAGGACAAGCGTATGTTGGCTGGACGAATTGTACTGTGCCGATGTGCTCCGTAGCCGAAATTACCTGCACATTCTGAAACGATTCGACCATGTGTTCGTTGGCTTCAAAGGGAGCGTGGACGCGATCACCAAAGTAATCGGACGGCCTTGCCACTTCCTTCCCTATGCCGTAGACGCGATCCGTTTCAGCCCTTACCCGAACCCGCCGGCACGAGTGATCGACGTTTACAGCCTGGGCCGCCGACTGGAGGGTCTTCACAGGACGCTCCTTAAGTTCACGGCTCAGCAGCACATGTTTTATGTTTATGAGACGCTCCAGGCTGGGGCGGAAAATTTGGTGTCCAACCATAGGCAGCACCGTGAATTACTGGCCAATCAAGTCAAGCGGAGTCGATATTTTTTGGTTGCCCCTGGCAAGGCGAACCGGCCGGAGGAGACTCGAGGCCAAATTGAAGTGCCGGCTAGATTTTTCGAAGGGGCCGCGGCGGGTACCGTGATGATCGGCCAAACCCCGGATTGTGATGCGTTTCGCCAGCTTTTTGATTGGAGCGACGCGGTTATTGCAATCGACCCTAATAACTCCGAAGTGGCGGACGTTTTGGCTGAGCTTGCTGGTCAACCGGAGCGGCTCTGCGAAATCAGCCGCCGCAACGCTGCGGAAGCTCTCCTTCGCCACGACTGGTCGTATCGTTGGAAACAAGTTCTTACCATCGCCGGACTCAAGCCCATGCCGCAGCTTGAGTTGCGGGAGAAACGATTGAAAGAACTGGCGGACGTTGCCAGAAATTATCCATTAATGTAGTGCCCCACCGGGGGGAGACCGCGCAGTACCTCAGGCGCAGGGTCGTCCCCTCACTACAGCTCTCCTCGTACCAAATGTGTGGGCACTAAGTAACTGATAAAGTAACAGTGATCGACTAAGCCTGTGTTCCCCACGGCAAAAAGATTTAATCGCGAAATGAAACAAAAGAAAAAGAGTAACAAAATCGTCTTTTTCGGCGTGTTTGGTAACCAGAATTTAGGTAACGAATGCACCTTGCAGGCGACTATGTACAACATCCATAGGGCCTTGCCGGATGCAAAATTTACATGTCTTTGCACAGTCCCCGAGGATACCGAACTAAGACACGGTGTCCCTGCATTTGCGGCCCATCAAGCCTATCCAGCCTGGTTAGACTCTCAATTGTGGTCCGGGGGACGCTTAAGGTTGATGAAATTACTGCGAAAGGTTCTTTTCCGAATTCCGCTAGAATTGATCCATTGGGCTAAGGGCTTTAAGGTAATTAAAGGGAGCCGGATGCTCATCGTTCCGGGAACGCAGGTGGTATCAGATTACCTGACCGGACCGTTTAGTTGGCCCTATGATATATTCAAATGGGCAATCATTGCTAAACTGTGCAGGGCTAGGTTACTCTTCCTAAACATCGGAGTTGGCCCGATATATCATCCTCTGAGCAGATGGTTCATTAGAGCAAGTCTCAATTTCTCGGACTATCGTAGCTACCGAGACATCGCCTCGAAACAGTACGTGGAGAAAATGAGCCATTGTCAGGGTTGTGACCCCGTTTATCCCGACTTAGCTTTTAGCTTGCAACGTACGTTGTTACCAGCATGTCAGAACGTAGATAAACAAGGGCCTGTCTTTGGTGTTGGATTAAAGGATTACCTGGGCCGAGAGGGCTCGCGTGATCGCGACAATAATCGTATCTATCGCGATTACTTGAACACACTGGGAGACCTTGTGGCCTGGTTGTGCGAGCGAAAGTACATGGTGCGAGTAATCATCGGAGATACCTTGTACGACAGCGGCGTGAAACAAGATTTCATGGAATTACTGCACGAGCGTGGATTAATGACTCAAGAAGGTCAGATTGTTAATGAACCGGTTTTTACGGTAAAGGAGTTATTGTCTCAAATCGCAGGTGTCGACTTCTTAGTTACATCACGATTTCATAACCTGGTATTGGCTCTTATGCTCAATAAGCCAGTGGTCTGCCTGTCAGACCATGGAAAGCTAGATTCCTTGATGACCGAGATAGGGTTGCCAGAATACTGTCTTCCTCTTGCTAACCTGGATTGTGACGATTTGATCGATAGAATTGTTAAACTCGAAAAGAACGCCGAGCCGCTTAGGCTTTACATTAGACAGAAGACCGAGGAGTATCGTAGAACTTTGGACGAGCAATACACCCTTATCTCCAATGCGTTCGACCGAACGAAGCGCTAGGAGAATTCCATTGTGATAAACAACCAAGGGTATCATTCAATCCTGGCTAAGGTGGCGCGCTTCCAGCTTTTAGGAAAGTCTCCTGCCGGGTTTTATTTGCGGCTGAACAAGTGGATATGGGACCATCTCCCTTCTCGCGTACGAAATCTGAATATCGTTCGTTCGTACGGGACGTGGTTACATGGATTGGTTTGCCTCAGCGCCAGGCGCCAGCAGTTCTTCGGTACGTTCTTCCTAAGGAATCGTCCAGCGCTGGAATTGATGCGCCGCCTGGCCGGGCAGAAACCCCACGGCGCGAGGTTAAGAATTGCCGTGCTGGGTTGTAGCATCGGAGCCGAGGTCTATTCGATCCACTGGACCATCCGCTCGGCACGGCCGGACTTAAAAGTACTTTTGGAGGCGGTGGACATTTCGAAGGATATACTGAGCTTTGCCGAGAAAGGCATTTACACTCCCAATACCTCCGAGCTGGTTGGTGCTTCGATTTTTGAACGAATGACCGAGACTGAGATGGCCGAAATGTTCGATTGGGAGAGCGATCAGGCCAAAGTCAAACCGTGGCTTAAACGAGGGATTACGTGGCATCTTCGGGACGTAGCTGACCCGGAACTTATAACCATTCTTGGACCTCAGGACATGGTGGTTGCGAGTAACTTTCTCTGTCACATGACCCGAGCCGATGCAGAAAAATGCCTTGGCAATATAGCACAACTGGTTAGTCCAGGAGGGTACCTGTTTGTTTCGGGAGTCGATTTGGACGTTCGAACGAAGATTGCAATCGGCCTCGGCTGGGAGCCGGTGCGGGATTTGTTAGTAGAAATCCATGAGGGGGATCGCTCTGTGCGAGCCGACTGGCCGTGGGCGTGGTGGGGGCTTGAGCCGTTTAACCGAAAGAGAGACGATTGGCAAACCCGTTACGCCGCCGCCTTCCGGATTGGTAGTCCAGAACCGCGGAGGACTTCGTCCGGCTCCCCCACAAGCTCTAGACAGGCTGGCGTTGGCTTGCAAGTGGATAGACATGGAGCGCATGCGCATGCAAGATAAAGGACGTAGTGATATCGAGTATAGACCTTTGAAAACGGTATTTTCCATTTCCTGGCTTATCGCCGTAGGTTTGTGGAGCGCGGTTGTTCCAATGAACGGGCAGGTCAACGTGCCCCAGTACCACAACCATAGTTCGCGCGATGGGCTTTACATCGATTCGGCCTTCACGCAATCGGCTGCCGCGAACTTGACGCGCGACTTAAACTTCGACGGTACGGTCGCAGGCAACGTTTTGACGCAGCCGCTTTACATCGAGGGCGGTCCAAACGGCCCAATGCTCATTATTGCAACCAGTTCGAATAATGTGTATGCGCTCGACCCTGTCAATGGCACCATTATTTGGCAGCGAAGTGTAGGCCCTCCGGTGCCAGCAAATGATATTTTCTGCACTGAGGTTGGCTCCGCGGGGATCATCAGCACTCCTGTTGTCGATCTTGCTTCACGGGCGCTCTTTTTAGGATTTCTGACGACGCCGGATGGCGGGGCGACCCTCAAACATTACATCATTTCTCTCAACGTGGACACAGGCGCTATCAATCCCGGCTGGCCGGTGGACGTGGAGTTAACGGCTCAATACAACGGCACGACCTTCATTCCAGCGAACCAAATGCAAAGTGCGGCGCTGGCCATTGTAGGCAACATTCTTTATGTTGGATATGGGAGCCACTCGGATTGCAGCGTTTATCATGGCTGGTTGGTGGGAGTGCCAATAAATAATCCCGCGAGTGTAACAGCATGGGCCACTAGTGCCACCGGTGGCGGCGTATGGAGCGCTGGCGGCGTGGCCAGTGACGGCACCAATCCGTTTGTTAGCACCGGTAACACTTTCCAACCTCGCACCTGGAGCGGCGGCCAGGCAGTGATTCGTTTTCAACCGGGCCCGATCTTTAGTGGCAATACCAGTGATTATTGGGTGCCGGTGGATTGGTCGAGCCTCGACCAGCAGACCGTCGATGTGGGAGCCGCGGGCCCCTTACTGGTGGACGTGCCGGGGGCAACGCCCTCTCGTCTTGTCGTGCAAATGGGCAAGGATGAATATGCTCATCTACTTAATCGCGATAACCTTGGCGGTATCAGCGCGCCGATAGCAGAAGCACAGGTAGCCTTCAGCTACATATATGGGGGTCCGGCGGCCTACCGAACTAACCAAGGCACATATGTTGCCTTTCGCGCCGGCGCCGACGCGCTCGGGACTTTCCGAATTACTGCAACCAGTCCACCTGGCATCGTCAACGGATGGAGCACGTACCCCATGAACGGATGCGGGTCACCTTGGGTCACCTCTACGGACGGGACTAATAACACGATCGTCTGGGTGGTCGGCACCAGTACTGATAACCTTGGTAACGATGGTGACCAACGATTGCATGGTTACGACGGAGATACGGGGGCTGTTGTTTATGGCGGTGGCGGCGCCAACGAATTGATGGCGGGGATGCACAAGTGGAGGAATACGGGTATCGCTGCCCGCGGACGCATCTACGTTGCCGGAGAAAACAAAGTATATGCTTTTAAGCTGCCAGGAGGAATCCCCACACCGACACCCACTGCTACACCTACACCAACTCCAACTGCGACAGCGACGCCGCCACCCCCGACACCTACGCCAACAGCAACAGCAACAGCAACTGCAACTGCAACCGCGACACCGACGCCAACAGCAACTGCGACACCGACGCCAACAGGAACCCCAACTGGGAATGCATGCCAGAGGCAAATG
Organism: Terriglobales bacterium; assembly: GCA_035651555.1. Lineage (GTDB taxonomy): Bacteria > Acidobacteriota > Terriglobia > Terriglobales > Acidobacteriaceae > Gp1-AA145. The sequence continues at coordinate 240 of DASRFL010000015.1, read as the reverse complement.
ACCATCGACCATACCAAGGTTCCCAGCACACAATCCAATTTCACGGTACTAGTAAGCATCACTGATCCTGCGCTGAAGACGATTGCCAACGGTGGCCATGTAGCCAATGCGAACGGATACGACATCGGCTTTTACGCCGATTCCGGGGGGACTACCAAGCTCAAGTGGGAAGTGGAAAAATACGATGGCACAACCGGCAACCTGATCGCATGGGTAAAGGTCCCCTCCGTGTCCAGTACG
>DASRFL010000014.1:0-4701 GCA_035651555.1 Terriglobales bacterium | reverse complement strand
GCCCAGGGTCTCCAATTCCTTGCGGTCCGGCATGAGCTGTTCAAGAGAGAGCTCTTCAGTGGGAGCAAACTTGCTACGGCGCCGTTTCATCAGGCAGCGAGTTTTCGCGACCTTATACAGCCATACGAGGAGTGCTCTTGGGTTGTCAAATTTCGCCAACGCCGGCAAGGACTTGACCAGAACCTCCTGCATGGTGTCCTCGGCGTCCTGCCGCTGCCCACAAACTCGCATGCTGAACGAGAAAATCGTGTTTTGCAGGAGGGCGAGTGCTTTTTCGAACCCTTCGTCATCTCCTTGGTGCAGCAGCGAGATCGCTTGCTCGGCGTCTGAACGCATCTGCTCAAATGTAGCACCATACTCAAACCGCGTTGGCGTTCCAGCCAGTACGAGAATTGCGGTTTGCGTTACAGGAGCCATCGACAACGTGCGAGTGGTTTCTACATGCTGTACGACTCTCGCACAGGGGAGCCTAAGACGTTGGTGTGCAATGCTGTATGCGAATGGCGATTCCGAGAACCTTGAAATGATTTCCAGTTTCAGAATTGCTAAGATTTTAAAAAGATGGTGAGCGCGAAAGGAATCGAATCCGCGCTGAAATGTACATTCAACTAGATACCGGGCAATCGACGGCGCAAAAAGCAATCTTAGTAATCGTGAGGTTGTCGCAAAGGCAGCTGCGCGGCAGGTCACCACTGGTCCCGAAAACAGCTCCGGTGAAAACTCCCGCTGCTCTCAAGAATTAAGCTAAGTATTCGACGGCGATCAATTTCGGAAGGGGCGAAACTTTGTCGAAAGGGGTGGTATAGTAATCAGCGGCTTAGCACGTTTTCCACAGAGTAGCAGCAAGCATATGAACTCAAGTGTTCAGAGCTCGTTCACAGAAATCCTTATTTCGGCAGCATCCGGCCAAGGACGCGTACTAGATTGCACCATTTTCGAGCACTGCGCCAAATGGCATGTGGAGAACTAGGCTATGTTGTTGTCTCGAAACAACCAACACAGCTTTTTTTGAGGAAAAAACTGCGGATGTCCCCCAACGGTTTGCGTGAGATTCTGACAAGCGTTCGCTTGACCGTAGGCCGTGCCGTGCTCGCGACGGCAGAGCGCTATGGGTTGTGCAATATAGAGAAAACGATGCCCGAAAATCTACCACGAATCGGTTCAGCTCTTTTGTTGTGCGATCAGCACAAGCACATTCTATTAGGCAAGCGGAATAAAGATCCACAGCGAGGTAGTTGGGTGATCCCTGGCGGAAAGATACATGCGTTCGAGAGAATCGCTGAAGCGGCGGCTCGTGAAATCTTCGAGGAAACAGGGCTAACCGTCCTTGTCGGTCGTCAGTTTGGAATATACGAGATAATCAATCCGCCGAGTGAACATCGCTTGGTAATTTACAGCTGGGGCAGACTGGTCTGCGGCACTCCTAAAGCCTCGGACGACCTGTCTGAAGTACGGTTTTTCAGCCCTGAAGAACTCGAGGGTCTGCCGGTAACCCCGTTGGTACGGCGGGTCCTAGCTGACGCCGGATTTGTCACCCGGGCTGGTGTTTCTGACCAAGAACACTCGGTCCGTAGTATTGCGCGAGGACTTGTACGAGACTTGCGATCCCATCCAAGCTTCGCCTTCGATGGCAGCATTGCTGTCCGATAGCAATACTCTTTTCAGTGAGGACTTTCCCTGAGCAACAGAACCTAGCGAGGACATGGATGATAATTAAGAGCAAGTAGCCCATGTCTATTAGGCTCTACATTAGACAAAACCTGGAGGTCCTCGGCGTCGCTACTCTTGGTGTAGCTGCCGTGGCTGTAGGCATCGGCGTTGCCATCTGTTCACAAAAGCACCCTCACTTGTACACCGTCTGCGTTAGCGTCGGGAGCTCGCTTATCGCAGCGGCTCTCGTAACGCTCTTAAGCCCTGTCAGCCGAGAAGTCTATCAACGATTCGTTCGTCTCGGTATCGAAGACGTCTATCCGTCCCGAGACGAAATACCCAAGAAAAAATGGACACAGTGGCTGAGAAGTGCACGACATCAATGCGTTCTGCTGGGGATAGCCAATAACAATTGGTGTCGGGATGGGGATTTTGAGCCAGCACTCTTCGATCGGTTACGATCCAAAGTGGAAGTGCAGATTTTCTTTTTAGATCCTACCTCCCAGGAAGTTGTTACTAGGGGAAAAGAAGATGAGGGGCGAAACACTGAAGAAACAATCCGTAAGTCCATCGCGGTACTTTGGGGATTGAAGCAGAAGCTCAACACAGATGCCGATGCACAACGGCGTCTGAAACTCTATGTTTACGATGCGACACCGAGTTGTGGAATGACGTGGGTGGATTCCATCATGATAGTCACCCATTATTTGGCTGGATTTGCGAATGTGACCTCCCCTGCGTTGATTGCCAAGCCGGTGCAGAGTAGTCCAGGAGAGCGTGATCTTTACAGTACGTACGCAGAGAACCTAGAGAGAATTCGTAGTCGCGCGGTTCTCCTTGCGGATGAGAATATTAAGAAGTACTTGCCACTCAGTTAACAGGGATGGGGACTGTGACAAAAGTCGATTGTGAGTATTGCAGCGAGTTTCTTGGTGGCACCGATAATGCATTTTCACGGATATATGGACCCTTTGAGAGTAGGACTATTCTCGACACCGGAACTGTGCGAGTCTTCCCAACGCTAGGTCAACTTGTAGAGGGCCATCTGTTAATCGCCCCAATGGAACACTACCCATCATTCGCGGATTTGGACCCGCAGACTATGGAAGAGGTGATCGGGATAACGGACCGGGTACGCACTGTGTTAGAACACCACTACGGAGCATGTGTCTTGTTTGAGCACGGCGCTCGCGGGGCTAATCCGGGTGGCTGTGGTATTTACCACGCCCATCTACACGCCGTCCCATTCGCGACTGATGAGCCGATTGCGTACCTAAAGGGTCACCACACCTATTATCAAGTGTCATCTCTGATGGAGTTGGGACAGCGTGTCAAGGGTTCCTACTTGTATTTTGAAAACAACAAACGAGAGAGATTTGTATTCGAAGCCACTTGTCTTCCGTCGCAGTACCTCAGAAGAATACTGGCAGACTCAATTGGCAAAGCAAACTGGGACTGGAGAAGCTGTGGGCGCGAACAGGAGCTGAGATCAACAATCGTGCGCCTAGCTCCTGAGCTGTCCGCAGAAGCGGTAGCTTGATTCATGAAGAAAAAGTCCAGCATTTCTGCGGAACGGAGTAGTCTGCCGATTCAAATAGATGCGGTAAAACCTGCGAATCTGATCCAGGCGCTAGATGCAGTTCGAGGGTGTTTGAAGGCCACGAGTATGCTTTGGATGCGTAGCCTGGGTTTACCGACACTTTCTGGTGTGATCGTTAGCAATTGGTCCAGTGCCTCAGCTGCAGCAGTTCGTAGTTTTTCCCTCAAGCACGCATACTCGTCGTTGCTGTTAAGGATTGATAAGAGGGATGAGCGTTGGACCAAGCGGCGAGGTGGATACATTTTGCCTATTTCACAAGTTCCCGGAACTGTTCGAGAACTAAAGAAAGAAGGGATGATCGCTGTACTGCTGGAACCTGCCAGTCCGTACAAAGACCTATACAGTTTAGCTGCCGTGTTCGATCCCGCGCGGAAGATTCTTCTTATCGAGGTTGTTGGACCGGGCTTTGACGCAAGCGACATTCTTAGGTCTGATATGTCTCCGCATGAGAGATGGGAAATAGCTATACGCCCAATAGCGAGCGGAAACCAGGGTACCGAAATCGAACGAAAGTCTCTGTATCGGATCTCGAGTGAAGATTACAAGAAAAGTGTGGCTACCCGACTCACGAAGATTGGGGCGAGGCTACGCAATCCGGCATTTCCTACACTATATCCCGAACCGTCGAAATCGGAATTCACGAGTCTCAGACAGGAAGCTACTGATTTCCTGCGGAAGTCTCGACAGACGGCACTACTCGACAACAGTGACATATATCATCCAATCCCTAGCGCGTGCATCGATTCGTTCACGGACAATGTGATGAAGCTTCTGTCCGGCCTGTCTGGCTACGGAATTCACCTGGGTCCGAGTAGCTTTGCTGCGAGCGTACTTCCAAAAAGGGGACTTGTATTTTGGGACTTTTTCCCGGCGCGTAAGAATGAGGCAGTTGCACTTTACCCCCGCTAACGAGCTAAGAACAATAGAAACCTCGGATGCAGGTCGTAGCCTTGCGGCCCACCACAAATTTTTGCATTCGCACAACCATGAACATCTGCGGCGATGTGGTCACCGATGAAATGGCTGAGGCCCACTCGAAAGTCGTCACACTGGCTCTAGCAGGTGAAAAAGCAGGTGAGGTTCATTAACTTGTTGAAATGTTGGTGAGCGCGGAAGGAATCGAACCTTCAACCTACTGATTGCCTTTTCACGTGAAGGCCGGTCAGGCAGCGGGTCCCGGCGGCGATTTCCGATTCCGCCGAGGCTTCCTGCTCAGGACTAATCAGTTGATGTTCCATCCGATCTCAACCACCGCCTGGTGGTTGCCTGCCGATACACCGCGGTTGCCAATCTCATATGCGCCGTACAGAGTCAATTTCGATGTTGCTTTGAAGATGAGGCCCGGAGTCACGTAGCCGAGGGCTTCATCGCCGGTGTACCAATCCGCAGCAACTGTAAGCCTGTTGGTGACTGTTTGCTCGATGGCGAACTGCCCTCCCACCCGGTTGCCT
>DASRFL010000013.1:0-7528 GCA_035651555.1 Terriglobales bacterium | reverse complement strand
AAGGCTGCGTGGGCACAAAATTGGGCACAGTGAAGAATGGGTGCTAAGAGGCGAGAGATCGGATGCTCTCTGCGATAGAACTGTCAATAGATAAGATGGTGAGCGCGGAAGGAATCGAACCTTCAACCTACTGATTAAGAGTTCTTCTTACTCCATTTGCACAAATTGACACGCGGTAGTAAGTAGTTGCAAACAACGAACAGGCACGCTGTGCTTAGTCACTCAATACCAACCCATCTAAGCGCGTAGTCGCTACAGTATCCGCTACAGTGGTCCTGACCATGGCTCCGATCTCAGAATGTGTAAGCACCTCCCCCACACGCCTTGACAATTTACGAGATTCCAGTACCGACTGCCGTCAGCGTGAGCATATGCGCTGCAGACGTTAATACCGTAATGTTCGGCTAAACTCCTAGCTCTCTTCATAGCTTTATTCCTAAATGTAACGGTGCATTGTGGCTGTGGAAAAACGTCGCCCTTGCACCTGGAAAGAGAAGCTGCTCTGCGTGTTCCCTGGGTCGCTCCGGTCGCCCGAAGCCTGTCTCTGTCTGATTCTGAAAAAAGGCGGGCCGCTCCTCGGTCCGTTGTCAGCCCGCCCTTGGTCCGAGGTGCGGGAGATTATAGCCGATCTGTCCATCGAGGACGAGCACAAGCCGCCGCGCACGGTTATCGCCGTGACGCATGACACCTCGCCAGTTTGCCTCGGTCTGCTGATCGACAAGAGCAATAGGGATTTTTCGCCAACTGAGTACAATCAACCTAGGATGGAGTGTCCAAACTGCAAGCTAGTCAACCCGTCGAACGTCGCCTCCGACCCCCCTGGATACAAGACGCAGAACCAAGCTAAGCGATGCAACAGGTTAGACAACCAGAACTGCTTCGGGACCAGGGTTGTAGGGGGTGTTCGGCGCTATCTGGACTCGAATCGGACCCAACTTTTCAGAGGCTCTTGACCCTCTGTCAGAACCCCTGGTTTTTCCGTTTCTGTTCATCCCCAGGTGAATTACAGTTCTGGACGTGGCGCATAGCAAAGCAAGCATTGAACAACGGGTTCCGCCACCCGAAGCGAGAAAAACGCCGCATGGACTCAAGCCTCAGTGGACGCGGCAGTGCTGAACGGCTCTGCGACCTTCAGAGTTCCTCTCTTGCGCTGAATAAATTCTTTCTGGGCCGCCACCTCCGGATCATCCGGATGTTCCTTCTCCCATCTTTCGAGCCAGTAATTTCGCTCGCGCAATTGGTTGAGCATATCGAGGCATACGACAATGCTGTAGTACATTGAGGCGTTCAAATGGCGTGCGCCTGCCGGAAGGGCATCGGGTGGCTTAATGTGCCGCCTAACTTCTTCAACTGCTTCTGTCCACATCTTCGCCGATTTCTCGTAATGAGTTCCGCGATATAAGTCGAAACCTGCCTGTCGCAGAACATAGACTCTCCCTTCGATGATTTCGTAATTATCGGGAAGCATCTTGAGTGCTCGCTCAGTCACGGCGAGGGCCTTAGACCATTCTCTCTCGGCTGATTCTAAGCGGAGCCAATGTAAGTACATTTCTGGGTTTTTGGCCTTAAGCTTAAATGCTGCCTCAAACTGTGCTCGTGAATCCGCGACTCGACCCATCCGCTTGTAAAGATAGCCCAAGACGCCGTGCAGATCTGGAGCATGCGGGTACTTTTCAATCGCTGCGAGCAGAATTGTCTCGGCCTCAAGTTGATTCGTGTTGAAACGCAGAAGCGCCTGTTTAATGAGGGAGCCTACAATGCTGTGACCGACAGCGGGAAGTTTACCTGCTAGAGCTTTGCTGCGGTTGTCTATGCGTGCATAGAACTCGCTCGCGCCTTCCACAAGGCGGACTAGCTTTTTTGTGTTGAGATTAATCTGGTAACGTTGCTCACCTTCAACAGCTGGAGCCTTGGGAAAAAGAAATAAGGTCTGGAGTTCGGTCAGCCCAGCCAAAAGACGATCCTCAGAGAATTCCAGCACGTTTTCCAGTTCAGCATAAGAAACTGGATCATCGGTTACAGCAGCGGCGATCAAAATTTTCCTGGCATCATAAGAGAGTTTTTCAATTTCACGCTGTAGCGCATATTTGCGGGCCTCATCCCCTCCTTTCTCAGCCCAGACGGTAATGGCCTTTTTGATATCGATGATCTTCGCCAGTCGCATTAAATCATCCATGTAGAGTGGCGAGCCGTCAGTCGTGTGCGCTATTTCCTTGATGATGGCTGGCGTAAAAAGCTCCGTACCGAGCTCGTAAAGACGAATCCTGGACTTCACAAACTCTTCTGCTTCCAGCGGATCAAACCCAGGCACGATAAAGGTGCGAATACCCGGTATGGCTCGGCGCGAGGTGATCAGAACGCAAGATCGCGTGTGAGGTATCTCGTGTGTGAACAAACTTACGACTTCATCGTCTTCCAGAACCGTGTCAATGTCATCCGCAACAATGAAAGCCGGAAACTCGTTCAGGTACTCGAAAAGGAGGTGTTTCTTATCGACGAGATCTTTCTCCATGTCCTCTGCTGTCGCACCATACTCAGTTAGAAGGCGATCGATTGCTTCCTTCGCCGTACTGAAATCTGGTGATTGGACGGGAGTGACTGATCTGTCCCTAAACTTCCTTGTTTTTGCACTCAGCCAAACGACTAGCTGAAATCGCCCAGCTAAAGATGGTAAATACTGAACGAGCCGATACGCCGCGGCAGATTTCCCCTTCCCGCCATCGCCCGCTAAAAGGCACCTTTTATTATCAGGATTGGCAAAGCAGTCCTTTAGTTCTTGTAGCAGTGTGTTCCGACCCACGAAATCCAAATATATGCTGTCTTCGCTCGGGACTCGCCGCAGAACCAGTGTTGATTTATCTTCATCGCCACGCAATTGCGCCGATAGACTGGAGAGTTCTGCTACCTCTTCAGTGCATCCCAACCATTTCAAAACTTCTTGAGCAGCATAAAGAAGGAAATGCGCTTCTTCAAATGAGATTTCCTGCTCTACCGGATGAGAGAGAGGATCTCGACCGTCTTTAATGGCCTTCAAATTACCTAGCAATCTTGTTTTCACAGGTCTGGGTAAGTTTGGGGGCTGCCCCGCGTCCGGCGAGAACAGCTTGTCGTAGAAACGCTCGAACAGTCCGAAGAAGTGGTTGGTTCCAAGGAGGTCGTAATCGTCTCGAACTATGGTCCTCGTCCCCAGGTTATCGCGTGACAAGGCCGCATTCTGCGCTGCTTTGTCCCATTCTTCGCCAAACGTTTTTTTAACTCGCTGAATATGATCGTCTGGAAAAAGCTTAGCAAGGCGCTCACGCAAAAACGCTACGACAGCATTTCGAAAAGTCCTTTGAATTGCCTGATAGCAAACCGCATTGTTTCCGACAGGCTCAGAAATTTGCTTTCGCGATTCTTTGGACGGCCGCACACCCGCCATGATGGGCTCCGATGCTACGCTCGCTTGTTTGGTGTCGCCTGAAAGCTCGCTATGGACGACCTCCTTCTCGCGAGATTGGGTTGTGAGAAGGAGTTGTTCCACCTCTGCGAGCGATTTGGTGAGATCAGCTATGCGAGCAGTTTCCTGTTGAATGCTGTCTTTAACTTCATTTACGCGTCTTTCTCCACTACTCTGTATACGAGAAAGTTCGCCCCGTTGCCGCAGGATACCTTTCGAGAGCTTCTGCCTTTCTTTTCGCCTGCTAGCTCTTGCATTCTCATTCGCTAGGAGGGAAGACTTGATCGCATCAAGTTGACTTGTCAACTCTTGGATTGTTTTCTCCTCAGTGACGAGTGCGGTTGCGAGAACATCATCTTCATTCAGAAATCCATCAAGGACTTTCTTAGCTTGAGTCAGTTCGCTTTGGAGCTGAGACTCGACCTCGGCTGAAAGGTGTTCTAGGTTCTTAAGCTTTGTTTTTGCTGAGTGGAGATCACTCTCAATCCGCTCCTTCTGTTTTACGGGGTCGTTCGCGGATTTGGCCAGTTCTTGATCGACGAGTTCGTGTAAGCTCTGCTGATCCAAGCCGTACGAGATGATGGAAATGAAAATACGAATGTCTTCACTAGGAAATTGGGCGGATAACTTCCAAAGAAGCTCTCGAATGATGTCCCGATAATGTGGTACCTGCAATTTCGATCGGACGTCTTCTATCCATGACCGTACGTCAGCCGGATGTAACGACTCTACCCCTAGTCCCTGCAATGCAGTGCTTGTGAGTAGTGGCTGCTGGCGAATCCAATCAGCACACAGTCCATTCGCGAGTTTGCTGTTTCCCCGGTCTACGATCTCTTTCCGATATGCAGTGAGTATCTGTCGGAAAGTAGGTACTGTGGCAGAGAGGCGGAAGCCGGGAAAATACCTATTTCGCAAGACCTCGTTGTTACGAATGTATTCAACGAGCTGAGAGCGAGAAATTTTCGCGAGGAAGGCTTCGAGCAGGTGCTCGTCCTGAAAGTGGTAAACGGCATTGTACGGAGTCGTCGCGTGTTCCTTATCCATATACACATCCAGATCGTCAATTCTTCATCAGATAGCTGTTTTGATCTGCTTTCAATAGCTCTTTCGTCCCATACCTCGTTTGTGCGGTCCGAGGACGCCAGCGAAGCTTCTAAAGGAAAAGCGCTGTGACTTTCTCAAACTGCTCGATAAATGGCGCGAATGGAACTTTGACGCTTTCCCATATTCCTGTCCCTTGGTTCACCGGAATATGCGGTTTCAGGTCTTCTGGCGTAATCACTGCGAGAGCTGGTTCGCGGTCCTTCCCCATGTCCCAAAGGTCAAACAGGTGGCTCTCAGCTTCAATAGCGCGCTCCCACTCATTGCGGCTCAGATGAAATGTTCCAGCGATTCCCATCGTTGAGCCCTTAACTTCGATTGAAAGGGGTCGGACGTCTGTTGCTGCGACAACTGAGAGCACATCGTATCCGTCTTCGTTGTTGTCAATTGCCACCCACTTGGGTTCTCGTCCAGCCGTGTGGGTGCCTGGCCAGCTTTAATCGCAATCTAGTCGGCGCTCCACCCAGGCGATCACGGCAGTCAGTGTAGCCGTGTTAGGTGTTCCTGACCAGCCACTCAGATCACAGCGGCAGAGGCGAGGGCACAGCTATGCCAACCTGCAACTGGCTCTCGGTGTCTCTCGCGCTCGAACATTTCCTCGCGCCCTGCCCATTGGCTGTAATTCGTGTTCCGAATTTTGACCCACTCGGCGTGGTCTGGCAGATAGGGATCGGATTTGCGCTTGGCCACGATGCCTTCCAGGTCGTGCTCGCACGCCAGGCGGAACAATGCTTCACCATCTTCGTCAACGTGGTCGCAATACAGCAGGCGTTCACCGCGCTTGGGAACGACAGCATGGAGCCTGAGCTTGCGGTCGATCAGCGGCAGATACCGGAGGTCTTCGCCGATGCGAAATCTGCGCATGTCGTCTTCATCATCTGACTTTGCGTGCTTGTCCCAGAGAATGTCGAAGGCGTAAAAGACTGGCTCGGCGCGACGGAACAGCAGATCGCGGAACTGTGGCTTGCCATCACCGTCAAGGCACACGATCTCGCCGTCCAGCACGCAGCGACGGCCATTGAGGTCGCGAGCCAGTCCGGCGCATAGATCAGGGAAGGACTTGAAGCTGTTTCCGTTGCGCGAGACGAGTCGCACTCCAGCTTCGTCGGAATGGAGCAGCGACCTGAAACCGTCCCACTTGATCTCGAAGAGCCAGTCTGGATGCGAGAATGGGCGTGGCTTTCGGCCCAGCGGCATTGGAGAGAAGGAGAGCAATGCTCAGTATAGCGCGTAGGAATCGGCCTTATCTTTGAGATTGCAGTTCGCCCAGCCGCCTTGCCGCGGTATCCCAGCCGAGCTAATGTTCAACACTGGGAAGTAGTCGGCTTCGGGCTTTGTTATTTTGAAGCACCTCGTCAGCTACTTCAAAACGTAGGCGTGGCCACAAACCCGTGCGAGATCCCGTCTTCGTTGTAGTACGCGCCAACAACCACGCGCTGGTCATTCATGGCATAAGGGTAGGTCGCCATGCCCGCGCTCAGAGGGATGAAGTAGGGCTGGACTTCTTTGGCGTCATTAGTGCCTTCGTTAAGTTCGATGTGCTTGGCGAAGAAGGCATTTCCGTAAGGACCGTAGCCCGCAATGTCGGTCTTGTCGTTCACTGCGGTGGTGTACGTGTCATCCTGCGTCATCTGGAAGAAGTCTTCGTCTCTTGCCTGCTTGAAGAAACCTGTCCACAAGGGTATCTGCTCAAGCGTATACCAGGTGGTGCCGACGAGCATGCCCATGCCGGACATGCCATACACCCCATTGCAGTAGGTGCACCCTCCGCGCCAGCCCACATTCATGTGGTGAAAGACACCCTCCTTCCACACGAATCCGCCTGCGGGCAGGCCGTTGTATGTATCCCAAATGGTGCCTGCCACGGTCCCACCTCTGCTGATCCCCATCGGGACCGTCCAGCCCGCATCCGAGCCACAGAATCCTGTGACGTTGGGGAAGTCGAGCCTCTTGATAGCGTTCTGGTGATACCAGACGAACCCGTGATAGATGCCGGACGGACAGCCTACCTCCGGCTTCAGGTAGAAACCCACGAGGTCGCCGTAATCGTTGACACCGGTAATCGTGGTGCTGGTCGCGCCAGGCACATGCAGTTTCGTGAGCACGCCGTTCACGATCTTGAACCCTCGCGTGCCGCAGGTGGGCACTTGAGGATTGGCTACCATCTCAGGCAGGCAAACGGAAGCAGATGGCCTGTAAAATCCCACGATCTCGCCGTAATTATTGACACCCCTGACCTGCGTTTCCAGGGCACCAGGGACGTTGATAGTCACAACGCGCCACGGATTCTGAGCGAAACCGGGCAAGATTAGGAAGAGAACAGAGATGAGCGCTCGCATGTGCGGTCTCCTTCTATCCGAAGCTAGGCCGTCATCTACTTACAATCCGTGATTCCCGGCACAGCGGACGGTGACCTAATGGTTGATAAACCTGATGAGTTCCATCGCGAAGCAGATGATGACCTCGCCCCAGGTGCAGGTCGGAGGCACGCTGATCCCTGTGCGCCGCACGAGCGCCCAGCGGGCGCCGTAACGCCGCAACCAAGTTTGCACCAGGCAGTGACCTGATTGATTTCAGCCGTTTCTATTGGCAGGAATCTTCCGTAAATCCTCGATGGATTGCTGAATGGACCTGCGAATGCCGATGGCCTCGTCTTTGGTGATGATCTTTAGTCTTTCCTGGCGCTCAATGCTTGCTAGATTGTCCTCGAGTTCTGCGATGAGCTTTTGAATCTTCTCCTGGGCTGTGATCTCTGAAATCTGCATAAATGTCCTCCGATCACCAAGCCTGCAACTTTGAATCCCAAGTTAGCCGATGAAAATTAAGGAGCATTCCGAGCATCTTGTAGCCGTGCCGCCGTTAAGTCGGCACTCTCTGCCGTATAGTCGTCACCTGAGAAGACACTGGTCGATGTTGATGTGCATAGTTTGCCGGGCTGCACTGGTGAGTGTGCCGGGCCATGGATGCCGGGCAGAAGGAAAAAATAAA
>DASRFL010000012.1:0-9851 GCA_035651555.1 Terriglobales bacterium | reverse complement strand
ATGGCTGCGCAGGCCGATAACCCGGATGGCTTTTGGGAACATCTGGGCTTTGTAGCACTGAATGACGAACTGCTAAGCCAATTGGGCGGCGCATGGGATCTTCCGCCGAAACCCGACGAGGACTTCGCCCATTCAAGGCTCGATCCTTTGCGTATGAAGGCGCGGTTACTTATCGAAAGACTTACCTGTAGTGCCGACTGCGCAGGCGACACGCCTGCCACGACAGAATCAACGCACCTCTGGGGTTGGAAGGATCCGCGTAACAGTTTGACCCTGCCATTTTGGGAAAATCTGCTCCCGGGCATGAAAACAGTCATCATGGTGCGCAACCCCTTGGAAGTCGCCCACTCGATGAAAGAAAGAAACGGAACTTCCTACTCCTTTGGGTTGCGACTTTGGGAGATCTATAACCAGCGGTTGATCGAGTCGGCCAGCAAACAGAATCGACTCGTTGCCCATTACGATTTGTTTTTCGAAAATCCGGAAACGGAATTGCGACGCATCACAAATTTCATCGGCTTGTCCGATACAGGCGTGAGTACTGCAGCTGCGCTGATAAAGAAGCGAAGACGTCATACTCATTTTAGCCTTGATGATCTCATTGATGCTCGGGTCGCCCCCGGGGTCATCGAACTCTACCGCGCCCTGATTGATGAGGCATCACAAAGCGCCAGCGCAAACAGCGCCAAAGCCCAGACTGAGAAACTCGGGAACGTAGCTGATGCTGATTTTCTTTCGGGATCAGTTAGCCGGCTGAACACGTTTGTTCCCAGCCGGATCGCACAGATTGAAAATCTCTACCGCGAGCTTCTGGCACAAGCGGAATCACGTCACAAGGCGCAAATTGAGGAACTCACTGCTCATCTCGCTAAAACCGAATCACGTCACAAGGCGCAAGTCGACGAGCTCACTGCTCATTACAGCCGCCAAGTCGACGAGCTCACTGCTCATTACAGCCGCGAAGTCGAGCAATCACGCGAGCGAATTCTGCAAATGAATGACCTTCTTCGTGAGAGAAGCGTGAGCCTGGCAGAAAATGAGGCGCGTGGAGAGGATTTGCGAAACCGACTGCGTCAGCAATTGAAAGCCACTCAGAAGCTTTCGCGGCTTTTCGACGAAGTATCGCAGTCGGCAGACCGGCTTCGCTCTTCGGCGCGGTGGCAAGTGGCAAACCCCCTCGCCACCTTGAAGGCAAAGCTCTCGCCAGCCCGATCGCGACAGTTACTCGGATATGGACATTTGGAAAAGATTCTAGCGACCTATGACAAGTGGCGAGGCTTACATCCTGAGATTGCTGCAATAGAAGAACAGATTCAGTCCCTTGCTCACAGCGAAGCTGTAGGCTCCGAGCACACCGTTGCACCTATTGAACCGACAGCACCAACACGCCCGATTGAGTTTCCAATTCACGAACAGGTGGACGTTTCAATCATCATACCGGTGTTTAATCAATTCCGCTTCACCCATGCCTGTCTCGCTTGCCTGCAGGAAAATCAGGGCCCGGAAGCCTTCGAGGTCATCGTAGTGGATGATTGCTCGACGGATTCGACTGGCGAGGCGGTGCCCAAAATGCCAGGCGTGGTTTACCTGCGTAATGAAACGAATTCAGGGTTTGTAAGATCATGTAATCGCGGCGCTGAAGCCGCGCGCGGTAAGTATCTCTTATTCCTTAACAATGACACGCTAGTGCGGTCAGGGTGGCTGACTGCCTTGATCGATACTTTCAGGGAAAACCCGCGTGCGGGCATTGCTGGTTCAAAATTGCTTTATCCCGATGGCCGATTACAGGAAGCGGGCGGGATCATCTGGCGCGACGCATCAGGATGGAATTATGGCAAGTCTGACGATCCGAGAAAGCCTGAATACAATTACCTGCGAGAAGTTGATTATTGCTCAGCGGCGGCGTTGATGATTCCCAAATCGTTGTTCATCTCCGTAGGCGGCTTCGACTCGCGGTATGAACCTGCGTACTACGAGGATACCGACCTCGCGTTCAAGGTGCGGGAGGCAGGGTATAAGGTGTTGTACCAACCGGTAAGCGAGGTAATCCACTACGAGGGCGCAACCGGGGGAACAGACCTCGCGAGCGGTACAAAAAAACATCAAGAGATTAATCGCTCGACATTCGCCGAAAAGTGGGGGGCCGAATTGATAAAAAAACCTAGCGACGGCGATCTGGATTTCCTGGTTAGACCGCCGCACGGCCGGAAGAACATTCTCGTGATCGACCATCACGTTCCAATGCCAGATAGAGACTCGGGATCTCTTCGGATGTTTCAGATTCTCAAGCTCCTTTGTCAGTTGGGGCATCGAATCGTTTTCATTCCCGACAATTTGGCGTACGAACCTCCTTACACGTGCGAACTGCAAAAACGAGGAATACAAGTCATTTATCATCCCTATGTAAGAAGTGTAAGAGACTACCTTCTCGCGCACGGCGCTGAGTTCGACCTCGTAGTGCTCAGCCGATGCGATTTTGCCCGCAAACATATCAGCGATGTTCGGCTTCACGCGCCGCAAAGCCGTATCATTTTTGATACTGTTGACCTTCACTACCTTCGAGAAGATGGCGAAGCACGGTTGACCTGCGACCCTGAGTTGCGCCGCAAGGCAGAGGACAAACAACGTTTAGAATACGAATTGATCGATCAGGCTGATGAAACCTGGGTTGTGAGCCCGGTCGAACAACAGCTTCTTCGGACGAAATGGCCACACAAATCCGTGCAATTGCTGTCGAACATTGTCGACGTGCCGGGCTCGCAAACACCTTTCGCGCTCCGGCAGGACTATCTGTTCATCGGTGGATTTCAGCACAGACCAAATGCGGACGCGGTCCTATTCTTTGTCCGACACATTTATCCTCTGGTGAGCCGGCAACTGCCGGATGCAAAATTCTATATCATTGGCGGCAATCCACCGCCGGACATCGTTGCGCTGGCGACCGACCAAATCGTTGTAACCGGGTTGCAAAGAGATACCCGTCCATTTTTCGAGAGTGTGAGACTGTCAGTTGCGCCGCTGCGATTTGGAGCAGGTGTGAAAGGGAAGATCAATCAAAGCATGGCCTGCGGCGTGCCGGTTGTTGCCACTTCAATCGCGATCGAGGGGATGGAACTCACATCTGGTCAGGATATCCTTGTTGCTGACGCACCGGAAGACTTCGCGCGGGCGTTAATCGAGCTTTATCAATCGGAAACGCTTTGGAAGCGACTGTCCGAGAACGGGATCAACAAAACTCACGAGCTCTATTCACAAGAAACAGCCCGTAAGAACCTGGAGTTCCTGTTCAGCGATGAACACCTGGGACAGTTGGGACGATCAGTGGATGTTGAGCAATCCGACACTGCTTTAGCCGCAAAGAGCTGATCCTGAGTTTCCATTGATGAGAGATACGACGCAAGCCGGAGCGATCACGGGAGAAATCACCGCGAACCCGAACCCCGTCTCTTTCGGACAAGATGGCGTCGTAATTTCCTGGCAAACGAATGATCCGGGCGGCAGCGAAGTACGCGTTTGGACTTCATCTGACGAAGAAAAACTGGTCAGCAAGAGCAGGAGTAGTTCTGGACAAACAAAAATTGCATGGATTGTAGATTCCACCACATACGAGTTCCGTCTTTACGCGGCAAGTCAGCCGAATGCGCCCATCGATGTGGTAGAGGTCAGGCGTGATTTCGCATCCGTACCTGCGATTTTGAGGGAGATCGGCGATCAACTGTTGCGCGGAAACATCGACGCGACCGAACTTTCGCAGTTCATGGCGAAAGTTATGCGTTGTTGCATGTCTAGCAAAAACTTTAGGCAATCTTTCCTTCTGTGGGAACGACATGGGTTCCATGTGACCCCTGTACACTTTTACCAGCCAATTCCCGACACTCAGAATCTATCCACGACGCTGTGGGATCGGCCAAGGGAACTCGTGGGAATCGATATGAACGATTCGATGCAACTGGATCTGCTGCGAAACCATTTTCCAAAATTCCGGGATGAATATGAGCGGATCCCGATCGAACCGACTGGTGAAAGCAACAGCTTTTATGTTCGCAACACGCTCTTTGGCGCCGCGGACGCCTTGGTCACTTACTGCATGGTTCGCCATTTTCAGCCGCGTTTGATCGTCGAAGTCGGCGGCGGTTTTTCTACCCTGCTCTTGACCAAGGCCGCCGCGAAAAACAACGCAACCGCTCTCATCTGTGTCGAGCCATTCCCTCAGGAATTTCTCAAACAAGGCGTTCCAGGGCTAAACCGTCTCATCGAGAAAAAAGTGCAAGACATAGACCTGGAATTCTTCTCACAGCTCAATTCCGGAGACATTCTTTTTATCGACAGCTCTCACACAGTAAAAATTGGGGGAGACGTCAACTACCTCTTCCTGGAAGTACTTCCTCGCCTCAATCCCGGTGTCATCGTGCACATTCACGACATCTTTTTACCTTTCGAATACCGGCGCGATTGGGTCGTCGACGAACTTCGCTTTTGGACTGAGCAATATTTGCTGCAAGCTTTTCTTACATTCAATTCAGAGTTTGAAGTGCTGATGGCCAATAGTTATATGGGGCACAAATATGTGGCCGATGTTAAATTGGCTTTTCCAACTTTGGAAAAAGTTAAGACAAGGTTCATCAATTCAGCGAAATGGGGTGGAGGCAGCTTCTGGATACGTCGAAAGCCTTCTGAGGAGACAACTTTTGCAGAGAGCTAAGGTATTAGCTCACCAGTCGGGGCATA
The DNA here is from genome assembly GCA_035651555.1 of Terriglobales bacterium. Taxonomy (GTDB): domain Bacteria; phylum Acidobacteriota; class Terriglobia; order Terriglobales; family Acidobacteriaceae; genus Gp1-AA145. The sequence continues at coordinate 5,123 of DASRFL010000012.1, read as the reverse complement.
GATTGCATGTGCAAAATCGAGGTGTCTATTCCGGCCCATAGGCACAATCGCCAAGCCGTGGACCAAAGGGCGTAAGGATTGTTCTTTGTCGTCAACTTCCGTCGGAGCCACCACTCCAACAAAGGCGAGCGCCCGGTCCGCGAAATCAGCGGGAACTTTTCCTGGCAGGAGAAAATCATAACGTGAAAGTCTGATCAGCGTACGCGGATACGGCCTGGGACGCAGCACTGGATACGGCAAAGTCTCGTGAGGCGGGATGTAATAGTTATAGTAAAAGGCTTCAATGTCTGCGATGTAGTCACCAACCTTTGGAGGATTTTGACCTCCCTCGTAGAGCGGAGGCTGCGGATCTTCGGGTATGACCGAAAATGGTCCATCCTGCAAGCGGTGGAGGATCGACACTTTTTCTGAACTGGTCAGGCCGCGCTTCAAAGACCATCCCAAGCCTGTTGGCGTTTTGTTCTTTTCTCGAGGGGGAGAGATCGATACGGCAATCAAGCGCGCGCCGCTGACTAAGAAGAATCCCGTTGTTACGATGACAAGAAGCAGACAACACCATCGCGAAGCCGAAGACAATGCGTTATAGAAAGAGCTGTCTTCATGCTCGTGGGTTGGTCCAACACTTGCAGATTCGGGCTCCGCAGCAAAGCGACGAGACAGGATCTCTGCGGGAAACCACACGCCCGCGAGAAAATAGAGAACAAATAACCAGTCAGTCATCAACACAGTGCGAAACAGAACCGGGTTAGAAAATATCGCGCTGCCAAGAACAGTTGTTACCAATGTGCCGGACATGATTACGTTTGGCATCCTGCGGCGTGGCCGCCAATTCAGAATGAATCCTGTCACTATAGGCAAAAAGGTGGCCCAAGGCGGCAAAGCGCCATAGAGAACAACCAGCCCAATCGAGATCGATACGAAGATCAAATTGGATGATGCGAAGGGTCTATCTTTTCGCAGTAGCCATATAAGTAGCGTCAAGATCAGTAAATAGTACAGAAAGACTTTTTGCCCTTGATCAGCGCTGGAATACGAGTTCGCATAACGGCCTGTAGCTCGGCTGCGTGGACCAAAGGTATTTAGATATTCCAAAATTGACGTCCCCACGTTGCGAAGATAGAAACCGGGATTCGTCTTTAGGTTGTCAAAAGCGCGATCGATAAAAAAACGATATCGGTCGCCAATTGTATTTGGAATGCCGGCTGCATCGGCATCTTTGCGCACGGCCGGTGTCCACCGCCCGTAATGCGGCGACGCAGCCGCGTAAATCGCTTCTCCAACATTATCTGACAAGCTGGCGATCCCAAACACGCGCTCTTGCCGAAGCAGCCACGGAAGTATCACAAAAGTGAAACCGATGAGAATGGACAACGCATGCCACCCAGCAGCCTTAAACCGTCGATGGCGCCATCCGGCGAACAGCGCCAATGCAATGTAAAAAGGGAGAGTGAACGCTGTTAGCGTACGCGTCAGATTACTTAAGCCAATTAGCAGACCCGAGAGGAAGAACATCCCGGCGTGCTGGTTCTTGAACGCGAGAATGACGGCGTAAACGGAACCAACAAAAAACAGAAGACCCAGTGGCTCGCTTCCCGCCTGCGGCGTCTGAATCAATTGCGTGGGATCGATGGCGAAGTACAGCGCCGCGCCCAGTCCGCAGAGCCTGTTGAAAGCCACTGCACCGCAAAGGTAAATCAAGGCTGCCGTAGCACCCCCAATGAAAATGTTCAGAGCGGTCACTGCTCCCAGCGAAAAGCCCGTCCAGGTATACACGCAGGCCAGAACAATCGAATAGAAGGGCCTGATGGCAGGCTGCTGGGCCAGCGGAATTCCGTGCCCGTGAGCGATATTTATTGCTTTGAACGTGTACGTAGAGCCGTCCGAGATGGGCGAGCCGTTGTAAATGAAAAATCCGGTTGGGTGAGGATGCCACAGATGGAACACCCATCGTGTGATCATTGCCAGAATAAAAATTGCCAAGACTACAAACCATTGATTTCGCAGCAGGCCTCTGAATCCATCGAGGAGATCACTGTGCGAAGGCGACTCGGTCATCGTCACCGTGGAAATTTCCTTCTCCATGCAGTTAGTTTAGGTCACCAACAAGGCGATGAGACGATTCAACCCTGGGAAAGACCGGTATAAAGGAACTCCAATCACAACCTAAGGACCGGCAGTTCACGCCTGGATGCTGGGTTAAGCCGGCTTTCGCTGCGGATCCTGCACACGCGCACAAAATTCGGGGGTCCAGTGCCGATAACATCGAACAGGTGGTGGGTTCGGTCTGGAGCGCATCATAGCTGCCCGGATCATTGTTGGCTTTAGGTACCCCAGATCGATGAGCAACGTGTTCAAGTCCTCGAGAAAATCGATGAACCCTGTGTCGTGCGGATCTTCCACACTAAGATTGTGCCCGAAACCGCGTTCAATGAAAATGTCCGGCAAATTTCCGAACCCGAGAAAACTGCGAAACGAAAATTTTTTAACTAGTAATGGAAGAATATCCTGTGCACGGATGCCTTCGAATCCCACTTTGGAACAATCCCAATTTTGGTATTCCTGTTCTACTCTCTTGAGCTGGTGGTTGGTCTTGTAATGATTCGGAATAAATCTCCACATTGACTGGATCAGTTCGAGCGCTTCGGGCCAGCGCATATGGCCGTTGCGACCGATCATATCGCTCGTCAAAAAGGTGCCTTCATCCTCCAGTGCTTGGTGAATTGAATCAAAAAGATGCTCTAGCTCGAGCACATGGTGTAGTGTGTCCTTGGCGATGACGATTGAATACTTTTGTTTCGGCACCCAGGTGTTGAGGTCTGCTTCCGTTATCGTGAGATAACGCCCTACTCCTTCTTTGGCCGCCAATTCCCGTGCGCGCTCGGAACGCACAGGCGATAATTCCAGCGCCTCCAGCATGAAATCATCTTCCCCGTTTTCCAATAATCTTTTGATCAAAGTAATCTCATGCACGCACTCCCCAGCTCCGAGGCTAACGATTCGACGATTCGCGCCGGGTTGATGAAACGCTTCGATCGCAGAAGCGACAAAAAAAACCATAACGTCCGACGCCCCTAACACGCTGCTCATCCGCGGACGAATGTGTTTGACGTCCCAGTAGTGATAAATTGGTCCCAATTTAAGCAGACCTTCTGGATTCGCGTATTGCGCAATCTGCGCTCGAATGCGGGCGCCGTAATCGATCGCAGCAGTATTAGACATCTTCAAAAAATTTAGAGTAGGGGCTGCCTGCGAAATGGGTGCGTAGTTCGTCAAAGTTCGCGATCACCCTACGCAAATCGCTGGAACCGAGTTTCTGAGTCGTCGTGGTTAGCTCTCGCCGCGGCACTCCCATAAAGTCGAGGAGACATTGGAGCTTCTCGGAACCAGGAGTAATCATCTCCTCGTACGAAATGTGAAAACCCGGGTGCTGCGCAAACAACTCTGCAAATTCTCTTTCGCGGCCTAGAATCGTTTGGAAGTCTTTCTCGATCGTCGAGGCTTCAAGCACTACCGACTGAAGCTGAGGTACGCTCTGCCCCTGCACAGCGAATGTTACTCGCGTCACATTGTTCGCGATGTAGTGCGAGACATATCGGGCAAGTAAATTTTCGCGTCGCAGGTGAATAATCCGGAAATCGCGGTCGTTAACAATCTCGTCCCGTAGCGCTTTGTAATCCGGCCGGACCAACTCGTCGTGTTTCAGCTTAAAGCAGACAGCCTTTCTTCCCTGTAGATCAAGCACGATCTTGTACAGGAATTTGATTGGATTGCGATCTTTTTCAGCAGCCATGCGATCGGTGAAAGCTTGATTTCCACGGCGTTTGATCAAATATGTCCCTGCCATCCCCCCGAGGGTACCGGCTGGAGAAAACACCTCATCATGCGAGATGATATCCGGATGAGAACGCAGGAGATGAACCAGCATGGTGCTACCCGTCCTCGCAGGACACGTGATCATGAAAATGTTATCCCGATATGAACTCATACGTGCGGCGACGTTCGCCCGACGAATCGGCAGACCTGAACGTCTTGCTTATTCGCCGGAATTAAGGCGGCGCATTCGAATTTTCCAGTCGTTTTAAGATTAATTAATTCGCACTGATGTCACGCAATCGAAGCCCCCATCACATCTCTTCCCCCGTTTTTGGTTCTCCTCGATGATTTAACCAATTAGATCGGGTTCCATTCTTTACCTCGACTCCGGATCTGATCAAAAATCGACTTATTCTCATTCTTTGTTTGGCTAGGCGCGCTTTTGGCCTTGCGGATCAGATAAAGAAAGTTCCAGACGCGAATCTGCGCGATCAACAGCGTGGACGCCATTAGCATGAGTTGCTCGAACAGGAGGTTGGACAAAGCCGGACGCTTGGAAAAGGGGGCGTCCGGAGATTGATATCCGGGATGATGCGCCCAGCTCCAGTCCTCAATTATATAGATACCGCCTGGCTGGAGCAATGGGAATAATATTTCAAACGATGCTCTGGTCTCTTCATAGGTGTGGGATGCATCATCAATCACCAAATCGAGCTCGTTTGCGAGTTCATTCTGAACGGCGTTTTCCAAAACTTCCCGATTGGACTGAGAAGTAGAAAAATGTAGAAAGCGGTCCTGCTTTCCTTCAACGTAATGACACAAAGCCTCAATAGGATTCGGACTAATGTCGACGGCTGACATTCGGCTCGGCTTAAATAATTTGTCCAGTAACACGTAACTGCCTCCCTCGTAGATCCCTAATTCAAGGATGGATCTTGGTGAAAAGCTGGAGGCGAGTTCCTCGTAAACGCGGAGGTAAGGCTCGTTCTTTGCGATAGTAAAGGCTCCTGACGTCGATGACCGCCGATCATTAACCGGTACGGTTATTACAAAATTTTCGCCTCCGATGGAAAAATGTTCCTCGGGGTCAATTACAATCCTATTCATCGTATTATCGTAATGGCAAAATACTTTCTAGCTAGTAAACTTGGTGTATCTGGTTCCGGCAGTTTCGAATCGTACCGCTACTTGAATCGCCCCAATCACAGTCTCTTTTTGCCAGTCATTTTCAGTTTACCCGGCACTCCCATTTCGCAAAAGAGCAGCCAAAGCCAACCGTGATCAACATCCTCGAACTCAGCATTCTGATG
>DASRFL010000011.1:0-478815 GCA_035651555.1 Terriglobales bacterium | reverse complement strand
AATTGCTTTGTCAGTAGCGCTTGCCCTTATGGCCGTTTTTCTGTCCCGCTATCTCTGGCCACCCAGCGCACCTTCAACGCAGAAAGTAATGCTTGCCGTGCTTCCTTTTGAGAATTTGAGCGACGGCCACGATGATTATTTTGCCGAGGGTCTGACCGAAGAGATGATCGCCCAGCTCGGCCAATTGCAGCCCGCAAAGCTTGGCGTGATCGCCCGCACCTCAACCGTCAGTTACAAGGACACTAAAAAGACCGCCGCGGAGATTGGACGGGAGCTTGGCGTGAATTACCTGTTGGAGGGCAGCGTGCGTCGCGCTGATGGACGCGTCCGCATAACCGCCCAACTGGTTCGAACCAGCGAGCAAACCAATCTCTGGTCAGAGACATACGAGCGGCCGCTTGCGGACGTGCTGGACATCCAGCGGGAAATCGCGGGAAAAATAACCTATTCGCTTTCGATCCACCTGTTACCGGCTGAGGCCAAGTCTGTCTTCAATCCCGCAGGCAACTTTGAAAGCTACGACAAATACCTGCTTGGTTTGCATGACCTCGGGCAGGGTACGCGGGAGAGTATCAACCTCGCCGTGCAGCACTTTCAGGAAGGTATAGCGATCAATCCGAAGGATGCCCGCCTCTATTCCGGTCTGGGCGAAGCCTATGAGGCGTTGAACACTTACTACAGTTCTCCCTCCGAGATGATGCCCAAAGTGAAGGCCGCCGCCGCTCAAGCGCTGCAACTCGATCCCAACCTCGCCAGCGCTCATGTGCTGCTGGGGGACGTCACTTTGCTCTTCGATTGGAACTGGTCGGCCGCAGAAAAAGAATACCGCCGCGCTCTTGAGATCAACCCCAGTCTGCCGCAAGCCCAGCTCGGCTATGCCGCCTATCTTGCAACGCTGGGACAATTCGATGCCGCCCTGCTCAGAATCCAGCAGGCCTATCTTGCCGATCCGCTGGCCATCGATAGCCGCAATGATGCTCTCTGGATTTACTACTTTTCAGGACGAATGACTGACACCATCCAGCAGTGTGAAAAAGCACGTGAACTGGCGCCTGCGGCCGGACTCCCTTACGCAATTCTCGCCATGGCGAACGCACAACTCGGGCGCCGCGAGGAAACCATCCGCGCCGCCGAAAGTGCTGTTCGCTTCGCCAACAGCCCGTCAGTAATCACAGCAACAGCCTCGGCGCTCGCCCAGGTAGGCCAGCGCAATGAGGCGCGACAACTCCTGAACAAAGCTCTAGCAATGGCTAAAGATCGTTATGTCTGCCGTTTTTTGGTCGCAGCCACTTACGCCGAGCTGGGAGAAAAGCAAAAAGCCCTGGAATCGCTGGAGCAAGGCTACCTCCAGCGATCGACTTGAATGCCATGGATCGGGGTGGATCCCCGACTCAACCCTCTCCGCGCGGATCCTCGATTTCAGGACATGGTCCGTCGAGTCGGTCTTCCCTCAGCGCGATGAACTTCCGCAGGCTGTTCCCTTCGCGGCATTCAAAGGCGAGTGAAAAATCTTCATCTTATTTATCCCAAGTCACGCCGGGATAGAGGCTCGGGACGCGGTATGCCCGGTACGCATCCATGCGCATGGGCGTGATATCCATCTTCCAAACGATCTGCGGAGTATTGGTTTGCGTAACTTCCTGTATCTCTGAGGCGAGGTTAGGTATTGGCGCAGTGGCCAGGCCGTTCACGTCGAACTCAACGTTGCCGTTTGCCAGTTGATTGATGTTTCCGCCCCATACGGAAAACAATCCCGGCGCGTCGGCCCATAGCAAATTCGCCACGCGAGTGCTTTCGTCGACTTGAAAAATAACTCCGCGTGAAAAACATGCCGGACTGCCGGTAATCGAACACACATTGCCGCTACTGTCGAGGACGCGGAAATCGCCATTGTCCCAAATTGCCATCGTCGTCTGCGAACCGCTTTGGCTGATCAGTGAAGGGAAGTGCTGAAACGAAAACCAGAGACTGGGATCATCGCCTTGCGCGAGTGCAAAATCTCCCTGGTAGCCAAGTCTCCACAACACATTGCCGTTCCCATTTCCATTTTCATAATCGATCTTTATCACCCAGGACTGATGTCGCATCGAGAACAGCAGATTTCCATCATTGGGCGAATACAGCAGAGCGTTGCCGTGCGTCCAGTCCGGCAGCCCGCTGAGATGACGATTGACATCGAGATGATCGAATCCATTCCAAGCCCAGACCGGGTTCCAATTCTGGTCGAGATCGATGATGCCGTCGCCCATCACGTTGATCGTGCCTGGATATCCCGGAAGATCGGTAAAGGGACGAATGAAGCCCGTTAGCACTAACAAGTGGCCGTTATCGAGCGGCAGCAGTTCGTGATGGTAAGACGTAGGCACGAAATCGAATCCTGCGCTGGACATTTTTTGTCCCAGGGTCGCAATGTCCATTTCGCGAATGGTATTGCCGGCTAGATCAATTTCGCGCAGGATCGTGGTGTCCGGCCGTGCAACCACGAGCAGAACATCTCCGTTGGCGAGCAACCTTATAGGAAACGGCGAATTGTTCAGCCCAACGTCGTAGTACCAGATAGGATTGCCATCGCGATCAGTTACAAAACTCTGGATGATATTCGAGTTCGGCACGATCAGGTTTATCAGTTCTACGCCGGGATTTTCCTGAGATGCCAGTGATGGGTTCGGACGGCTGACTTTGATCGTCGGAAACGGATTCGAAGGGAGCGCGCCCGTGGTGAAAGTGAAATCATCGCTCGATTCTGTGCTTGCGGTTATATTGCCGGAGCATTGCACCTGCGCCCGCATGTGATAGGTCGTCGAGGCAAGCATTCCTGCTACGAGAACATTTATTGGCTGCGAACCCGAGCTGACCGGATACCAGGAGGTATTGCGTCCGTAAGAAGTGTCGGTTCCGAACTCAACCATGGCCTGACCGTCGCATGGACTAGCGAACGAGACTTGTGCGACCAGTGGATTTTTGGTCTGGGCAACAGCAGCGTGGAAATCACCGCGATCGCTTCCCGTGCCGCAACCGGCGAGAAATACCAACCCCGAAAAAATTACCGCCCCTGGGAATAGTCTAGTCACTGCCACAAAACCTGCTCAGGCCCTTGTTCGTGAGAGTATAGCGTGAAGTGAATGGAAGGCAAGCAGGATTTCCGTACTCTTAGTTCTCCGGAGTTGGGAAGTCGGGTGTCCCACTCAAGCCCGTTTTGGGTTGAGTGGGGATTTCAGCAGCCTGGAGGATGGCCCACTCTTCCAAATTGAAGATCGCGGTTGCCCCACCCTTGTCGCTCCGCATTTAGAGCGACAGGGTGGGAATGGAATGCTCTCGCACGGGCGTGGGGTGCCCGGGCTTTTGAATTTCGCGCGCGGTAGCAATGACGTGGGTGCCCCCAATCCTTTCGCGTTTTGTGGGCGGGTGGCCCAGCCTTTGAATTCCCACACAACAGCAATGACGGGGGTGCCCCGTTCTTCGCCGGTTTTGCGAAGGGCGGGAACTCACTGACGCTTGCGCCAGATGAATTTTACGCCGCCCGATGTGCAAACGAAATCTTCGCCCATCCCTGGTTGACGCGCACCGGTCCGGCCTCGTTCATTCGATAGAAGCGATAACTGCTCCATCGCCAGTGTTCCGGCGACTCTACCAGCCCGCGCTTCACCGGGTTGCGATGCATATACCTGAGCTTCTCGACTCGCTTCTTCGGCGTCCACACATTGAAGTCATAAAAGCGCGCTTGCCAGAACGGCTGACGCTGAGCTTCTTCGAACAACAAGCGCTGTCGCGGATCGTGCTTTTTCTTTTTCGGCAAGAGCGCGCGGGCGGTACGCTGTTTTAGAACTTGCATCACCGTCGATGGAGTTCCAACTTCTGGTTTGCTGATCAGTAAGTGAAAGTGCTCCGGCATGATTACGTACCCTACAACTACGAAGCGGTATCGTTGACGAGTTTCTTCGAGAATGGAAACGAATCGGTCGCGTGTGCCCCCAGTGCGTAGATTCGGCAGTCGTCGATAACAGGACCAGGTGATAAAGTGCAGGTGGTCGGCTCCGTAGGTGCGGTGAAGTCCGGCGGGCATGAGAAGCCCATGGTACAAGGTGAAGTGGTACCCGCCCTTGCAAAAAACGCAAGGACGGGGCACCCCGTTCTGAAACGGGACAAAGCAAAAAAGGGTGGGCCACCCGCCCGCCAGATTGAAAAGAAGCTGAGTGGGAGCTAATGAAGGTGAAAAGTTTCTCGACTTCAAAATACAACCAGGATCGAGCGGAGAAACTCGTCCAACGACTCACGGAACAGCCTCGTTCGTCAAAGGCTGGGGTGATGATGAATGATCTGCTAGCTGAGTTCCAGCTTGGATATCCACTCGAAAACCTTCGATCTCTCCTCCATAATGAAGATCAGGACGTTGCGAACGTTGGAGCATGGATCGCCTCTGAACTTGGGACGTGGGGCGAGCAGCTACTGCCAGATGTTCTTCCGCTACTCCGGCATCCCTCCAAGAACGTGCGTTTTTCGGTCATCGATTGCATTCTGTTGTGGGCTACTGATGGAGTTGAATTATCGGCGGCGATCAAGCTGACCGAGGATTCAGAATCGAGCGTGCGTTGGAAGGCAATGGATTTCCTGTCGCTCGCGACCAAGGATCAACTTCAACTGGCTCTATCGTACTTAGAGGAGGTAGAACCAAACTCCACGCATGTGCGAGGGCTTCGTTGGCTACTCAGTCCCGATGCAAGCGATGCAATTAAAGTGAAAGCCGCGCTGCAGGATGAGAACTCGCTGATTCGCAAGTACGCGGTAGTAGCAGCTACGCGAATCTCCAAAACCAATAGAGAACCGTTGTCCTACGCCGCGTCACTGACTGACCCGGACGTCAAAAACTTCGCGGAGTCCGGCATAAGACTTCTGAAGGATTAGCGCCAAGGTCGGTTTCGTTGAATGATTAGCGTCCGCATCACCGGAGCCGTGCTGTTGAGTCTGCTGGCCTTTGCTTCGCTAGCCCGCGATCCCGACCGCCGAGCAGAGTACCTGCCCTTTGCATTCCAGAGCTGCCACGACGTGCGACCCGAGAGCGGATGAGGGTCAGGGTACTCTGGTTTCCGGGAGCGGCCCTGAGAGTTTTTTCCTTAGCCGCCGATCCGCCGGCGGGTGGCCCACCCTTGTGAGCGTGCGGCCTGGCTTTTGAAATCATGTGCACTAGAAAGAAAAGGGGTGCCCCGTTCTTCGCCGGTTTTGCGAAGGGCGGGAACCACGAGGCCAGAGACACAAAAAAGAGGCCGCCAAAAGGCGGCCTTGGTTCTTTTCACTGACCACTAACCACTGGCCACTGGTTTTAGTCGCCTGCTACCGGTTCAGCCACCTCGGCGGTCTCTGTGCGCTCGGCGGTGAAAGGCTTGTTGTCTTTGGTAAGCGCACCCAGCGGAATGAAACCATTTTCCGACTGCGCCGGTTTTTCTTTCAGCACGACCTCGCGATACAGCGCTGCCATGCGCGCATTGTAAGCGTCATCGTTTTTCTGAGAGCCGCGGGCCTTAGCGTCACGAGCTCTCAGTTTCTCTTCGCGCGCATTCTTCGCGATGCCCAGCTTATCGAGATCGCGCTGCTCCTCCTGCGTCACAATTCCGTCCCGCAGATAGAGCGAGTGCTCCTTCGTTTCCATCGCAACGTTCTTGCCGCCGGCAAAAATCTCATGCCGTCCGTGCTCCTCGTACCACTTCGAGAGCGTGGCCGTCATGTGCATCTTCTCGATGATGTTCCGCCAGCCCACGCCCGTGTTGTAAGCGCAGAATGAAATTTCGCCTTCCTGCGTCGCATAGGGAATAATGCACTGCTCGGTGCGCCGGAAGTCGTAGTTGAAAAGGTCCTGGAACCACATGCCCGCGATGAACAGGAAGTTCCAGCGGTCATTGCGGCGCTTCATTACGTCGTCGATCGTGCGGTCCGGCCCAACCTTGCCGTAGTTCTTTCCGGTGACGTTGTAGTTCTTATCGAACTTCGAGAGCAGGTCCATCAGCTTGAAGTGAGTCGGCGACTTGAACGGATCGTAGTTCTTCATCAGGCACAGCGCCATGCCAAACCCGGTGAGGAACTTCCCGCGCGAAGCATCGTTGACCTTGGCGATGTCTTTCGCCAGTTGATCCCCATGCAGGAACGCCGTAACCGGCACCGCTTCCTTCGTTTCCTTGTCGATCATCACCGCCATGCCCGTCCCGCAATTCGGATGACAACCGCAACTTAATTGGCCCCAGTCGTTTTTAAGATCGTTGACGTGCATAAGGTCGGCCCAATCACTAAAGGTCGACATAAAGGAAATCGGGAACCAGTCGCGCTTGGGCTCGCCCAGGCCGGTTTGAGACTTCACGTCGTGGGCGAGGTGAGAAAGCGTATAGCGCTGCGCCTTGCGGCGATCGTCGGTGACGGCTTCGTCGCGGCCGGTGAAGCTCACTGGCTGGAACGAGAGGAAGCCGATCTTCTTCGGATTGTCGAGCGCGAACTGGATGATGCGTCCGACCTGCTCATTATTAATACCATTGACAATCGTCACGACCGGCACGATCTCAACGCCGGCGCGATGCAGGTTGTCGATGGCCTTCAACTTCACGTCGAACAGGTTACCGACTTTGCGGTGAGCATTCGCCGCGTTGCCGATTCCATCAAACTGCAGATACGCGTAACGTAATCCAGCTTCGGCGGCCTGTTGTGCGAATTCGAAGCTCTTCGCAAATTCAATTCCGTTGGTCGCGGCCTGAACCGAGTTGTAGCCGACCTTGCGGGCGTAGCGCACCGCGTCCAGGAAATAAGGAGACAGCGTCGGTTCGCCACCCGAGAACTGTACGCTCATCTGGCGGCGCGGCTTGATGGTGATGGCGTTATCGAGCATCTGCTTGATTTCTTCCCACGTCAGCTCATGCACGAAGCCGACCTGGTTCGCGTCCATGAAGCAGGGGTCGCACATCATGTTGCAGCGGTTAGTCAGGTCGATAGTGAGCACCGAGCCGCGGCCATACTTCACGGTCGACGATCCATGCTTGTGCAGCTTTTCGTCATTGTGGGCGCGGATGTCGCGGCCAGGAAAGACGTCTTCGAGGTGCTTCGAAAATTCCGTATCGATCGACATAACGTCTTCAAAGCGCCCGTGCTTCGGGCAGTCTTTGACCATCATGATTTTGCCGTCATATTCGACAATCGTTGCTTTTATTTCGCCGACTTTTTCATTGATGAGAACTTCGTGCGGCAAGTGACCGTCGAGAATCTGCTGGCGGATTTCAGGCACGCACTTCGGGCATAGCGAGTCCGTCGAGCGCGGCCAGCCAAGCGGCGGCTTCGACTTCTGATAAGACTTGAGCAGAGGCTTGTCGGACCACTTCGGCGTTGGCGCCGGGTTCGGCTTGATGCGGTTCATCCGCTCAAATACAAACCAGACTCCCTTTGCTCCGACGGTGACTGCCTTCTCAACGTATTTAATAGGCTTGTGCATGCTGCAAATGCCTTTCCGCTACAGGAAATTTTGAAAAGCGTCGTGGGTCGTGGGTCTTGCGTCGTGCGCCAAAACACTGATGCTCAGTCAGCGATTTTGCGCTCGACGCAAAGCGTGCGACGGTCGACGGTCTTCTGTACTTCTATCCTATTGAGCGGCTTGGGCTAGCACACGGTTTTAACAATAAGCGGCTGAAAATCGACATTAAACGGGTAAAACCGGCAGTGAGCAGGGCTAAGTTATTGAAGATATTGGGAGTTCCCGCAGCGTACTTAGGCCCCATGCCGCGCCAGAATCTCGTGGATGTCTGAGGGATATCTTGAAACGTCTCCGCCTATGTCTCGAAGCCGCCATGGCTATTTACAGCGCGCGCTCGCGCCAGTTCTTTATGCGCGGCCTGATCTGGTTCACTAATCCGAGTTCGAAGAATTCGCCCGGATCATCGAACGACCGAGATTTTTCCATAGCCACTGTCATCCTGAGCGAAGTAAGAAGTTCGCTTCGCGAACTTCTTACGGAGTCGAATGACCTATGCACGTGCTCTCTGTCATTCCGAACCACTTTAGTGGTGAGGAATCTGCATTTCGTCCTGAAACTGCAGATTCCTCGCGGCTAAAGCCACTCGGAATGACAAATCGTAAAAAAGGTTCCGACGCAATCCTCCGTCACGAAGAATGGGGCGACGAACTCCTCAAATCGTGTTCCGGCCAACGGCTCGACGCGGGAGAAATCGATGTGATGTCCGCCTTTACCGCCAGATTATGGCACACGTGTGTAAAGATGTAATCCCCGCCGTATTGCGAAGATGCGACTGAGTGCGCGCTCGAGAGTGGTTCGGAGAACTCGGTTAGCAAGAGTATCCGGCCCGCAAGAGCGATCATCGAATCAGCGAGAGCCTGCGAGGCTCCTCGGGAGCAAATACATGACCGACTCAGGGCGCAGTTTTCTTCCGGCTGCAGGGCGCGACATCTTTCTTCCGCTTTACGATCCGATTGTGAAGTTGTTCGGGGGAGACGCGGCAAGGGAAGCGCTGCTGGAGCAGGCTGGGGTTCGTCCTGCGGACCGGGTTTTCGATCTCGGCTGCGGCACGGGCACTTTCGATGTGTTCATCAAGAAGCGCTTCCCGCAGATTGACCTCGTCGGCCTCGATCCCGACCCAAAGGCCCTTGCACGCGCACGCAACAAGGCCGCGCGCGCGGCGGTCGCCATCCAGTTCGACCAGGGCTTTGGCGATCAGCTTCCTTATGCGGAAGCCTCATTCGACCGCGCGCTTTCTTCGTTCATGTTTCACCATCTTGCTTCCGAAGAAAAACTGAAGACCCTGCGGGAAGTGCATCGTGTGCTCAAGCCTGGAGGGGAATTTCACCTCGCCGACTTCGAAGCGCCCGATGACCACCAGCCGGGATTCATCGGTCGCCTGCTGCTTTCGCACGCTCACCTGAAAGAGAATTCCGCGGCCAACATCATCGCGCTGATGAAAGCCGCCGGATTCGCGGATGCCGCCAAGGTCGGCCGTCGCAAAAAGTTACTTGGCAGCGTGGCGTACTACAAGGCCGTGAAGGGGTAATCTCAGCTCTCTCGCAGAGAGGATCGGCCACCCGTCCGTTCCCTGCATCCTGAACATTGCGCCGTAGCTTGTCGCAATGAGTGCCCGCCAAAGGAGGCGATGGCGCTGGCCTCGTCGTCGTAGATGTTAAATACCGACGATAACTTTGTCATCTGAAGCAAATCATCAACCCGTTTGCTCAGGTTCACAAGTTTCAGTTCGCCTTGCAGTTTGCGGATTGTGGTGTGAGTCTTTACCAGTTCGCCTAGTCCGGAGCTGTCGATGTAGGTGACTTCGCCGAGGTTGAGCACGATGTTCTTCTTTCCGCTCTCCACCAAATTTCCGACCATCTCACGAAGCAGAAGATTTCCCTCGCCCACCGTGATTCTGCCCCTTATGTCGATAACCACGGCGGCGAGAACGGCTTCACCAACTTGTCGGCTGGTAATTCGCAACTCGGAGGAGGTTCTTTTCTGAAAACCAGATTTCTCGGCGCCGGGTTCATCGCGTCGAAGTTCATCGAGACCCAGACCTAGCCGGTCCAATACGACGCAAGCCGACGCCAGAAGCTCGCGTGATTCGGTGCGGACCACGACGAGCGAAAGTCCGTCTTTTAAAACTTCGCGGAAGAAAGCGGCATATTTGGCTTTGTCTTCCCGCGTGACATCGAAAGCCGCGTCGGAGGTCACACCGGCGGTTATGCCGGCGGTTGTACCGGCTACACCCGCCGGAATCTTCTCTTTCTCCAACAGATGCGTGTCCATCACATGCATGTCCATAACATGCAGCCCGACGGCCGAAGCCGCCCGCACCGCCGCCAGCCGCAATAGTGTGACTTTGCCGAATCCAAGCGCGAAAACCGTTCCCATGCCCGGCAGCAGAAACTCGGCAATTGCGACGGATGCGTCTGCAGCTCCTTCTGCAAAGCCCGCGATCGCGGCGAATCGCCTGGCAGCGACTTTCGCTTCATTCTCCGACCACGTTAAGAAGACGATCGCTTCTTCAGGAATTCCTTTTTCCCGTAGCTGCCTGACGGCTTCTTCGGCGCCACGGCGCGAGGAAAATACTCCAATCGCAGTTTCCAAAATTCCCCCCTGCGCTTTGTACAGATGCCGGAACTCACGAAACAGGTCTTAAGATTAATACACGACTGGGAAGGATGAAGAAACTTGCCGGCGCAATCGAAGATGCGCATTGCCGGTGTCAGAGGCTTTTGATTTCACTTTGTGATACCCACCCTTCCAGGAGAAGGCGCTGTGATGTCAACCGAAGTTTTTGGTTTTGGGCTTCGATTGTGTGCCTTCGTTTCATGGCGGAGAGGTATTCAGCAGACGGGCGAGGGTTCAGTCATAGGTCGAGCGGAGCGAGCCGAAGGGGGAACCTTGACGGGTTCCTCGCCCGTCTGCAATATGCGCAGGAAAACGAAGGCAAGTATCAGGACCGGAGTTCTAAGTTCGGCTCCGATAAATGTGCACACCCGACGGTAATCTGGTGTTAGTCGTAGGGCAAGAGGTAGGCTGAGCTGGAGGTAAAGGCTTCAGTATGCGAGGATTAGCAACGCTTCTTCTGGTGGCATGCTCCGCGCTTGTTTGGGCTGACACGACGGTAAAGACTCACGCCATTATCACAGATACTGGGGCTCCAGCGAACGTACAGAATCCTAGCGAGCACCGGGACGTTCGTTATCGAAAAGGAATAATGAGGAGAAAAGACAGTTTCGGCGACGGAACAACGACTATCTTTTCAAGCATTGCAAATTGCGAAACTAGGAGTGGATTTCTGATCGATCCGGTGTCACGTGAGTACCGGACCTTCAAGGTCGTCAGATTCTCGCCATCTACTCAACTCGACGAATATCGAAAGACAAATCCTCGGGATGTGATCGAGCTTCAGAGCACTACCGTTGAAACGGGCGAACGGAAAACGTTTTTTGGCCATCCGGCTAGGCATTTCATAACCACAACAAAGGCTGCAAATAACAGCAAGGCGGGCGGCGAAGAGACCGTGGACGGCTGGTACATAGACCACGAGACGCCCGATAACGATTGCGCTCCTGACTATGTGCATACCGATCCGTTTTACGCGATTGGATCTGCACTGGTTATGCCGCCGCAGATTGCCCATTTCAATCACACCGGCCCGGTACCGACCGGATTGGCCGTCCAGTTGACAGTTACCCACAAAACTCCAGGCGGGAAGGGTACTGGAGCCCGCGTTATCAGAACTGAGGAGACTGTCGAAGAACTTTCCGACTCGCCTCTCGGTACTTCCTTGTTTGACCTGCCGTCCGGCCTTAGCCAGAATCCCAACTTGTTAGGCGGCCGGCCCGCCCTTCGCGAATAAGCCAAGGACGTCACTCCGACTATTCGTGTTCACTGATCGCCACGCTCCGTTTGCACTTGGTAGGTCTCATATCGCGAGAGACCATGTGCACTTTGGGGTCCTCAATATCAGTTCGGCGCTGCAATCTTTCGCTCGGGTTCAAGAGGCCGGTGGCCCACCTTTACCGCACCAACTGAGGGCTGCCCACCTTTCGCGGATTTCGAAAGGTGGGAATATCACAATCGGGAGGGGCACGAGTTCACTCGTGCCGTAAACTCCCCAAGCGCTGCGGCTTAGCCGCTGAGGTCCGTCCTGCAGAACGACGATCTCGATAATGCCAACTCACAAGCCCTGAGATGCAGCTTCCGGCTGGCGCATCCCTGTCGCGACGGGCGGGTGGCCCATTCAAGCCTGATTTTGGCTTGAGTGGGGAAGTTCTATTGCCTCACACAATGTTCCGGCAGCACGCTCGCGTTTGCGAGCGGTTCACTCCGACTCGATCTCGACCCTGCCCTCGCAACCAGTCGCGTAGTGACAAGAGCTGTGACAAAACTGGGACAAAATTGCTCAGGGCCAATCTTCTGGACGTCCACACAATCCTGCTCTTACTGGATTTTTCCCCACTCAAGCCAAAGGCAGGCTTGAATGGGCCACCCGCCGGCGTCCTATCCGTTCTGGTTAAGCGCGGTCAAAGCGCATTCGATCTCAGCTTCCGGACAACTTAAAAAATTGGCCCCTTAGAAAATCCTGTTCGAGTCCGTGCTGATCCGAGACAGACACGAGGTCCCTCCACTCCACAGATCATCGCTTTGCGATGATCTGCTGCGGTCGGGATGACATCGTGGTTGCGCCATACGCGGCCCTGAAGGGCCGCTCTTCCACGAGACAGGGTGGGGGAAAACCCCATCGGAGGAGCAAGAGTCAAAGGCGTCGAACAGGAATGTCCGACCCACACGAGCACACAAGCAGAGTCAAAGGCGTCGGACAAGAGTGTCCGACCCACACGAGCACACAAGCGAAAGTCAAAGGCGTCGGACAGGAATGTCCGACCCACACCGACAATCTTTATACTGAGAATATGCGTGCGAGTCACTGTTTGCTCTTTGGATTTTTCGTGGCGCTGACGCTCGCGAGTTCGAGCCTGGCGCAGACTTCCGCCACTTTTCCCGCGCTCACAACCTGGAAGGCGGCAGTGGTTCGCGGCAACGTGGACGGTCTGGTCCAGCTTTACAGTACGCAACCTCCGGCGCGAGTTGGGGTGGTGACCAAGGGAGCGACGGAGATTTCTCCGCAAGCCGACGCCGAATTTTGGGCGGGGCTCAAAGCGCGGCGGATTTCTCTGCAGGTCTCCCAATCGGCCTCGCCGCAGCCTGGAGTTGAGCAGATAAGTTTCGAAGCAACCGTCACGCCCTCGCTGCCAGGCCCGACTCTCTATGTGCTCGAATCGCAACTGTGGCAACGACAGGGAACGGTTTGGAAGCTGGTAGCAGTCCAGCGCACAGGCGCAAACCGCCTGGAGCAGCCGGTTTCGACCGACGAAAAGCTCTATCCTGATGCGAGTGCTGCGCGCGGAGAAATTCGCGAGGCTGTCGCTCGGGCGGCAAAAAATCACAAACGCGTGCTGGTCGTCTTCGGCGCAGACTGGTGCTATGACTGCCATGTGCTCGACCGGGCGTTCAAGCGCACGGACATTGCGCCGACGCTGAAGTCGAATTTCGAAGTCGTGCACGTGGATGTTGGCGAAGGCGACAAGAACCAGGACCTGATGAACGAATATCAGGTGCCAATGAAACGCGGCATTCCGGCGCTCGCCGTGCTCGATGCGAACGGAAAACTGATCTACAGCCAGAAGAACGGCGAGTTTGAGCGCGCCCGCGCCATGGGTCCGGAAGATTTGCTGGCATTTCTGAATAAGTGGAAGCCCTAGGTCTGGTTGCATCGCCATTCCATCGCGCTCTCTGGTCACGAACCGCTGATGAAGGTGGCGGCTTTGACCTGTCCTCAGTGGCAGGCTTTTCATAACCTTTCCTGATTCTCTCCATAAATAGTTTCAATTTCCACGCCTTCCGAAGCCCGTTTAGATTTGAGGATGGCCCCGCGTCGATGCGGGCCGCAAACCGTCTGAACATGAGTACTGCAGCCACTTTACTGCACGAATTGCGCGATCTCTACCTGAACGAGTCTACGCGTATTCAGCAGGAGTTCGTCGAATCGGGTAATGGCCATGCCGCAATCGCTCGACGCACGGCATTGGTGGAAAAGGTTTTAAACCGACTGTGGGATGAATTGATTGCGGGCGGCAGCTCCAGGAATTTCACCTTGGTCGCCTTAGGGGGCTTCGGTCGTCGTTCGCTTTTCCCTCATTCCGACGTCGACATTTTATTTCTACACGCTGACCGGAGCACCGAAGACGGGCTGCGAGATCCGATTCGAAGTTTCTGTCAGGAACTTTGGGACCTTCGCATGAAGCTCGGTCCTACTACGAGAACGCTGGCCGAATGCGACCAATTCGATCCACAAAACGTGGAGTTCACAATTTCTCTGCTTGATTGCCGATATCTGGCGGGAGACCGCGAGCTTTTCGATCGATTACACGAAAAAGTGCTGCCAAAGTTTTTTGTTCGCGAAGGGAACTACATCATCCAGCAGCTTGCCGAGGTGACCAGGTCGCGGCATGCCAAGTATGGCAACACGGTTTTTCATCTGGAGCCAAACGTAAAAGAAGCGCCGGGCGGACTGCGTGATTTCAACGTCGCCTGCTGGATGGCGTTGCTGGCCGCACTCGACAAAGACCGACGTTGGCCGGAAGCGGAATCGCTTCTGCCTGATTCCTCGCGCAGGCTGCATCCGGCGCTCGAATTCGCGACTTCAGTGCGAACATTCCTTCACTACCGGCAGGGACGCGACGACAACATGCTTGCATGGGAGTCTCAGGACGAAGCTGCAGCTCGTCACATAGGCATGGCAGCGCCGTTTTCGGTGGATGCAGCTGCATGGATGCGAACTTATTTTCGCCACGCGCGCGCCGTGCATCACGAGTGTTTGCGGCAGTTGGAGTCAGTTCCCGCGGCACGATCTTCACTTTATCGCCAGTTTCAAAACTGGCGGTCGCGCCTTTCGAATGCCGATTTCTCGGTAGTTGACGGCCTGATCTACCTGCAGCAGCCTTCTCAGATCGGCGATCCCGACCTGCTTTTTCGCATTTTCACATTCGCTGCGCATCATGGCTTGAAACCGGCTCTCTCTACCGAGAACCGAATCCAGCACATCTTGCCGGGACTTGCTGACTCGCCGCCTACTGGACCGAGCGCCTGGCGATATTTGCAATCCGTGCTAGTTGAGCCGCACGGGGCCGAAGCATTGCGCTCCATGCACTCACTGGGCTTGCTCACAATTCTTTTACCTGAGCTTAAGCTGATCGATTCTTTAGTAGTGAGGGACTTTTATCACCGGTTCACAGTCGATGAGCACTCTTTCTTGGCGATTGAATGCCTGCACCGCGCAAAGGCTGCCAGCTCGGAATGGGATCAGCGCTATGGCCGCTTGCTGGAAGAACTGGAGCGGCCCGAACTGCTCTACCTTGCGCTGCTTCTTCACGATGTGGGGAAGGGAATGCCGGGTGACAATCACGTTGTCACAAGTCTGCAGATAGCTCAGAGCTGCATGGAGCGGCTTGAACTCGAACAGGCAGACCGGGAGACGATCTCCTTTTTGATTGCGAGTCACCTGGAAATCTCTGCTACTCTCCGTCGCGATATTTATGACCCTGCGACCATTCAGGCGTTTTGTGACAAGATGGGGACGCCTGAGCGGCTGAAGATGCTTTCTCTTTTGACTTACGCGGACATCAAAGCGGTCAATCCTGAAGCACTCACGCCATGGAAGGCGGAAAACGTCTGGCAACTTTATATTGCCGCCGCAAACTGCCTGAGCCGCACCGCAGACCAGCGCGTGCACTCAGATTCAGAGCACGATGAAAGCGCCGCCTGGTTCAAAGGACTGGCGACGGAGACCACCAAGCAGATCGAATCATTCCTGAATGGGCTGCCCAAGCGATATCTGCGCAGCTTCCGGCAGGAAGAAATTCTTCACCACTCGGAATTGGCCGGGCGTCTGCCCGAAGATCCTGTCCAACTGCATCTGGTGCGTGGCCGTCATTGGTATGAATTGTCTGTCATCACCAATGATCGGCCATTCCTTTTCGCAAACATCGCCGGAGCGCTGGCTGCCTGTGGAATGAACATCGTGAAGGCGGATGCGTTCTCAAATGCTCATGGAGTGGTGGTTGACACCTTCTATTTTACGGATCGATTCCGCACACTCGAACTGAACCAGCCAGAGTGGGAACGCTTCCAACGCAGCGTCGCCGACCTGTTGACTGGAGAAGCCGACCTCGATCGTCTGTTGCGAGATCGGATGCGGTCGGAATCTAAAAACGGCGCGAAAACGAAAGTTCAGACCCGCATCGAATTCGACGACTCATCTTCCAACAGCAGCACCCTTGTGCAGGTCATCGCTCAAGACCGCCTCGGACTTCTGCATCGCATTTGTTCGCGCTTTTCCCATCAAGATTGCAACATCGAAATTGCCTTGATCGATACTGAGGGCCAAATGGCGATTGATGTTTTTTATCTGACTTCGAACAGCCAAAAGCTTTCGCCCGCCAAACAGGAAGAACTCAAGTCCGATCTGCTGGAAGAGCTGCAGCAAGCCTGAGTTCAGGCCGCCGAACCATCTTTCCCAGTCCGCCGCCATATTCAATCTCCGCATCCAAGTGTGACGAGGAGGAAAGATGCGCAACCATCGCGAACTGGAAAGGAATATCCCAGACAACGAAGCTGCACCTGATGAATTGGGAAAGGACCCGAGGGAAGTTGGTCCGGACAGCGGGGGACAGTCGGGTAGCGCACAACGACTATCGACCACCCAAGATATGGACAATGAAAGTGTGGAAGAACTTGATGAAACCGACCAGGGGCTTGAAGCTTCGAGGGTCGAAGGCCTGGAGGATGCCGCCGATCATCCTGAGCGTCCGGTGCACACGCACAATGAATACGGACGGCCAGACGATCTTCCGCCGGCGCGAACTTCCGACCGGAAGAAAGCGTCGTGAAGCAGCGGGACTAATTGAGCTTGCTGGGTTTTGCGCCCAGTTTATTGTAATCGGTTATATAGGTGCGCAAACCGAAGGATTGCGTGATCTTTGTGTATCCCGCCGCTAGTTGATCTTTGTAGCGATCGAGATAAAAATCCATCGGGTCCTGGGGATCTTTGTCGATCAATACTAAGTCGGCGTGGTCCATGGTGAGTTTCCCGAAGTGCAAACTACCGTCGCGGTATGCCATGTAGTTGCCCTTCATTTTCATCCATGGTGCTGAAGGAGTGCCGTATTCCTGAACCACCTGGTTCCCCTCCAGGTAAATCGTGCGCAACCGGCCGTGAATATGCGGAGGAGGAAATAGTTCGGAGGGCGTAAGGATCAGGTCATCTTTCTCGGCGCGAAGCCCGCGTACTTTTCGAGTGTCTATCAGCTTGGAGAGAGTCTTCCCCAGCAAGTCCATCAGACCTTTTACCGGCAAATGCCCGGCCTTCAATTTCTCAGTGTGCACTCGAATTTCACCCTCCGGCGTCACTGACATTGAGCCCTCGCTTGAGAATGCTATATCGCCCTTCGAATGCAGGCGGCCTTCGATTTTGAGCTTGCCTTTCGGGACAGAAATGCGGACTGCTTTGATGGGCGCATCAGGCGCGGCGAAGGCATATTGATTCAGAACATTAGCGAGTGCGTCTGTAGTGACGGAGAGCTTAGCCGAGCGAATCACGATCATGAATGAATCGGCGTCATCGAATACCGGAATACGATCCGCCTGGGTTGTTTCAAGTTCGCCTTCCAGTTGTGCAATGTGCACGCTAATGGCGGGCGTGAAGTGGTACATCACATTGTGCATTTCGGTCTGCACTCGAGTGTGTGGTGGATCTTGCCGCGATGCAGAAACGAGCAGCACGCAAGTTGGCAACAGCAAAAGCGCGCCGAGTCGAGTCATCCGAGTTTGGATGCGAATCCAGCATCATGAATTTGTAATTTTGAGCCCAAGGTGTGGGGGTCTAGAAGCGGTACACAATGCCGCCGGCGACATAATAATTGTGCTGGCGGGTCTTCCCGGTATCGACATTCAGGGGAGGAACATCACTCCAATCATCCCGGACTTCAACGCGGATCCGCAATCGCGAGATCCGAGTGCAAGGTATGCGCACGTCCAGCCCCGCTCCTATTTGCAGAACTCCGCTGGTGAGTCCGCGGTTAGCGGTATTCGGACCAGAAAATACCAAAGCGTCGCTGGCTTCGAAATGTCCGAAACCGCCCCCAAAGCTGACCCATGGCGAGAAGGCAACGTCAGGCACCAATCGCAGACGTGCCGACGGCGTCACAAAAATCGAACTGTAACTTCGGGGAATTGCATTTGCTTCGTAGTGCAATTTCTCGTCAGGATTGAAAACTGCAGGCACTTCGGCAGAAACGTCCACCCAATCTGCGGCGAACAAAATTCGGGCGTAGTTCACCTCGAACGAATAGCCTGCGCCGTGGGTAATGATGGAATTGGGAAGGCCGGAGTTGGGAACATTTTGGTCGCTGATGAATGTGTGCCCGAAAGTTCCAGCAACCTCATTTTTGCTCCAGTCTTGCGCTCGGGCGAGAATTGCCCCAAGTGCCAGCACAGCAGGCAAGCAAAATCTTCGCAATCCCCCCTCCTAACGCGAAGAGTGCATTAGAAGGAGCCTAGCATGTGAAACATCGCTCAGCATTGGCGCGGATGGTGCACGGAGGGCCGACCGGAGTTCGGTCATTGCATCAAGAGCGGAGTTACTTCGGTTGAGCCTCGTCCAAACCTGTACTCCAGAGTCCATTGCGCCGCTTTTGAATTGGCACCCAAAGGTTTGAATTTCCACTTCTGAGAGGCTTCGAGTGCCACGCGCGCAAAGTATCGGCTGGGCCCTGGTGAGGTGAGGGATGCCGAAGAAACGTTTCCATTCGCATCCACCGAGACGCGGACGGCGACATGCACTTTTCCGTGAATGGTTTCGCGAGCGCTGCGCGGCACGGAGGGTAGAACTCGCTCCACAATCGCGTCACTGGCGCCTGAGGTCGTTGCTACGGCGGGCTGAAGCACCGTGGGCTGAACCACCGCTGGCTTTTGAGTCAGGACCGGCGAAGATGCGGGAGTTGCGTGGTGCTTTTTTCGGGAATCGTTAAGGGACGAACGAGATTCGGTCCGAGCGGCGTCGGAAGAACCCTGCACGGCTTGCTGCGGAGTCGCGGCTTCAGTCCTGACCGGCTGCGCTTTTTCCGGGACAGCTTGCGAGAGTTGCTGCTCGGTGGAGTGCCTCACAAGCAGAGCTAAACCAACTACAGCGATGGCCACAACAGCCACCATTGGTCCAGTCATTTTGCGTCTGGGCTGCTCGTGCGGTACTGCCACCGGTTGCAGTGACTGCTGCGAAAGCAGTTCCCTGATTCTTCCCAGTGAGCAACGTTCAGTGGGATCAATGCGAAGACACTCGGCAGCGATCAGCCGATAGGGCGCGGGGATCAACTTCGGAATTGCGGGACCAATCTGTCCTGACCTGCTCCAACTCAAAGGGCGCTGATTGAAGACTGTTGCCAGGGTCATTCCGAGCGACCAAATGTCCGCGGCTGCCGATACGTTCCCGGATTCGACTTCGGGTGCGTCGTAAGCAGTCAGGGGAGCAAATTTCTGCCCTTCCTGGTTCGCGGCGCGAAGGTTATCGCGCGAAAGCTTGAGCTCATTCTTGGTTGCAAATACGTTGGTCGGGCGGAGGCGCGAATGCACGAGGCCTTTGGCATGAATGAATGACAATGCTTCAACCAGCGGCGGAAGCAACTCTCCCACTTCAGTGGACGAGAGCGGTCGCACTGGCAAAACCTGGTCCAGATTTTCTTCGGCAAACTCCATCACGCAATAGAGCCAGTGAGCTCCGGTAATTACGCATTGACCGGAAGCGTAAATACGCAGCAGTCTTGAATGAGAAAGCGTGGCGATCTCTTTCCAGCGCGCGAGCTGAACAGCGGGGTTTGTGCTTTCTGCCCGCACCAGTTTTATTGCCGCCGGTTGCGCGGGCTGCGTGGGACTCCCCGGCAACTGAGTGCTGAAAACCGCGGTATTGGCGGAGCCGCCAAGCCACTCAAGCAGAGGGAATTGATCGTCGATTATTTGGCCTTGCCAGCGTTCCTGTGCCACGGCAGCATTCATAGATTTACTCGTTAGTGCATTCTAATTCCAAACCGACGACAACCATGAACACTGCAGGGCACTCCCTTAGGGCGGAGGAGAGCACTGACCTTCGGGCTTGGCTGCGCCGGAAATTGGAGCATTAGATCACTGAACTGAAGTTGTTTGCGGCAGGGTGGGCTGGACCGGCCGGGACTTAGCCGCCAACCATTATGCCATTATGGGGACTTCGAAACCATCAGGTAAAAAACCGGCAAGTTCCATGGCCTTTTCGGCTTCGGCGTTGCGCATGAACGTGTTCCACACGAACTGAGTGCGAGCGTTTTCCGCCATCAGCATGGTGATGCCGACATCGATCCCAATTACGTCGCGGCTGACCCATCCGGTCAGCGGATTGAAGGCGTCGACAAAGCCATATTCTTTCCAGATCTGCTTGCCGTAGTAGCGGCGCAGATTCTGCAGCACGGTCATCGACTCGCGGTAGAGAAATGGAAGTGATCCCGCGGAGGCCGCAGGAACAATGCTGCCATCGATCGGTCCGAGGACGGGCGGTCCGCCCCAGGCTACGTATCCGCGGCTCGACTCCGAAGCGCTGATCCCCCAAACATCTTTGGAGTAGCACGGGAAACGCCGGCTCAGCTCCTCGCAAAACTCGCGATGCGCCAGAGATGCGATGACGGAGTTCTCAAAGTAATTGGCGTAATCATCGTGCTTGGATCGGAAGTCGAACCAGGCGTGAGAAAACTGGTGCACAAACAGCGGATCCGGGCCGGAGATATATTGGTGCCCGCGGTAGACCATCTTGGGACGATTGATGGCTCGCCAGCAATCGGCAGAGATGGGATGAGTGGGAGAACCCATCGCTAGCAGGTAGAGCATCATCGACTCGCAATAAGAGTCCCAGCGGCGCCGGCTGAAATGAAACTCCGGGGTCCACTCGAGCGAGAAAGTTTTACCGCCATTCAACGCCCACGGCCAGTCAATCCGGTTGTAAATCTCTGTCGCATTGCGGCGGATATCGCGGTTTGCGAAGTACTCGCGGCAAGTCAACACGCCGCAGAGCAGAATGGCGGTATCGATCGGCGAGACCTCGGATTGTTCGGCTCGTTCGCCGGTGGCGGGATTCAGGAAGTGATAGTAGAAGCCATGTTCGTTGGGGATGCGGTTGGCGAGAAAGTCCAGGGTTTGCGCGACTCGCTGCTCGATCTGCGCTGGCGGCCGGTAATCGCGTTCGGACCCAATGCAAAGCGCCGTCA
Organism: Terriglobales bacterium; assembly: GCA_035651555.1. Lineage (GTDB taxonomy): Bacteria > Acidobacteriota > Terriglobia > Terriglobales > Acidobacteriaceae > Gp1-AA145. The sequence goes on along the minus strand of DASRFL010000011.1, from coordinate 457,980 downwards.
GGCCAAATCCCGTGGCTGCGATGCTTGCTATGTCACCATCGGCGCCGCCGTTGGCGAAGGCACGATCGAACACCATGCCGGTCTCTGCATTGGCTTCGTTCCAGAAGAATTCAAACGCTTTCCGCTCAATCTCGTCGAGGAGGGCCGACTCATTGGCCGAGGGGTCAGACGGTGCGGTAAGCAGATCGGAGGCAGTGATCTTCCCGGCAAATGGAAGAGCTGCCGCCCCGGTCAGCGCCACGCGAAGGAATTGACGGCGGGTGGAGGACATCGCAGCTGGTTGTCTCATCGCATTATGAAGCAGAGTTGCTGGTTCGCAAGCCGGAAATCGCGAAACAGCAGAATTTCTGCACGGCTCCGGGAAAATTTTTCACGAGAACGTCACTCTGGCGTGACGTGACTCAAGTGTGCACAGTTCGCGGAACAAACCGAAGCACTCTCGGAAGGGACGTGTCACGAGTGTAATAAGGGGAAAAGCTTAACCATTCGGTAGGCGGAATCTATAATAAAAGCGGGTCAGCAGAGGGTTCCGAAAAAGCGGGCGCTTTTTGCAGAGAACAGTTTTAATCGGGCAGGTTTCAGGACGATCAAACCCAAGCGCTAAGTTTCGGCATCTCTGGTAGTTACGCCTGAACGTCTAAAGGAACCGGGCCAGGACTCGGCCAAATGTCAGAAAAGGAAACCTTCTGGAGCAGTTGGCAAGAGCGCCTGTCGGCACTCCGCAACGTTCCCCCTGTTCTGAAAATCGTTTGGCAATCCGGGCCGGGCGTGGTCACGTTCGGAATTATTGCTCGTATTGTTGCGGCCCTGCTGCCGATTGCTGTCACCTACATTCCGAAGCTCATCATCGACATTCTGGTTCATTTGTTGCAAAGCCACTCGCCTGCTCCGCGCAGGTTGTGGTGGCTGGTATTGGCGGAGTTCGGGCTGGCCGTGCTTGCGGGCTTAGTCACCCGCATGATCGATTATGCCGACTCGCTTCTCGCCAATAAATACACACGTCACGTCAGCATTGAGGTGATGAAGCACGCCTCTGAGCTGGACGTAATCGCTTACGAAGACCCGATCTTCTACGACCGGCTAGAGCGCGCGCGAGTGCAGGCGACGGACCGGCTGGTGATGATCCAGTCGATCGGTCGACTGGAACTGCAAGTGATCACAGCAGTCGCTTATTCGGTGGCGGTGATGATCTATGCGCCCTGGCTGATGTTGTTGCTCATCGCAGCCGTGCTGCCGGCATTTATCGGTGAGACCCATTTTGCTTTTCTCGGATATGCGAAGAATTTCCGGCAGACTCCGATTAAACGCCAGCTCGACTACCTGCGACAGGCAGGGGCTACCAAGGAGGCGGCCAAGGAACTTAAGCTCTTCAACTTGTCAGGGTTTTTCACGAACCGCTTTGCGAAGCTGTCAGAAGTTATTTATGAGCAGGATGTGGCACTGGCGAGAACCCGGTTGTCGATCGGCTCGCTCCTATCCTTGATTAGCACAGGGGGATACTACGGCGCATACGCGTTTGTTATTTGGCGGACCGTTGTCGGTGGCATGAGCATCGGCACCTTCTACTTCCTGACCGCGGCGATCATGCAGGCGAGCAGCAATATTCAGCAGGTTTTCTCGACACTTTCCGGGATCGGCGATCAGGCGCTGTTCCTGACGGATCTGCTGGCGTTCTTCGAGATGAAACCGACGATTCGATCGAAGCCGAACGCGCTGCCTGCGCCTCGACCAATCCGGCAAGGGTTCGAATTCCGCAATGTTTCATTTCACTATCCGGGAAACGAGCGGATGGTGATTGATCGTTTGAATTTTCATTTGCACCCGGGCGAGCGGATCGCGTTGATTGGCGAAAACGGCCAAGGAAAAACTACGCTAGTGAAGCTGATCACCCGGCTCTACGATCCGACGGATGGCGAGATTCTGCTCGACGGAATTGATTTGCGCGAATACGACCTGGAAGACCTGTATCGCGAGATCGGCGTCATCTTTCAGGACTTTATGCGCTATGAAATGACCGCGAGAGAGAACATCGCGGTCGGGAAGATTGATGAGATCGAAGATTTGCCCGCAATAAAAAACGCTTCAGAGAAAAGTCTGGCTGACGAAGTTATCGCCAGGCTGCCCGCGCATTTTGAGCAGATGCTGGGCCGGCGCTTTGAAAGCGGGGTTGATCTTTCAGGTGGTGAATGGCAAAAGCTGGCGCTGGCGCGAGCATACCTGCGTGATTCACAACTGTTAATTCTTGACGAACCGACGGCTGCTCTTGATGCGCGAAGTGAATATCAGGTGTTTCAGCGCTTCGCAGAATTGACCACCGGAAAGATGGCACTTTTCATTTCTCATCGGTTTTCGACCGTGAGAATGGCCGACCGCATCGTAGTACTTGAGGGCGGACGCATCGTAGAAGAGGGGACCCACGAGAAACTCACGCGAATGGGCGGCCGCTATGCCGAGATGTTCGAGTTGCAAGCCGCAAGCTACCGCTGATCAATTTCATCGATGCCGCAGAACACGCATATCGAACTGATTGAAACCGAAGTCGAACGTGTGCCTCAGGGAGCGAACCAGACGGGGCCAGACTTCGATCATCTCAGGCGCAATGCCGAGGAACTTTCGCGCTTGCTGGCCTGGAACCCCAGTGTGCAAACGTCATCCTTCTACGTTGCGCGGTGGAATGCGATGGCTGCGGTGCTTCGTCCGGTGCTCGAAAGAGTGACGAAAGATGGCCGCACTGATTCGGAATCCGACGATCATCGCTGGCTGCGCGAGAACACGCCGTTGCTTTCGTCCCATCTTTCCAGCACAGAGAACGCTTTCAGGTTGTTGAATCGCATGCCGCACGTACGGACCCCCCGCGGCACGACGATTCCGCGTGCGGCTGGTGTCGCCGAGGCATTTCTTCACGCTATCGGTTTCGAATTCAGTGAGGCGGGTTTGCTGGCATACCTGACCGCCTTTCAGGAATCAGTCCCGCTGAAATTCGGCGAACTCTGGGCATTGATTCCGTCGCTCGAACTTGTACTTCTTGAACAGATCGCCGCTCGCGGCAGCAAATGCCTGGAAAATCCTGACCAGCAACACAAGGTTGGCGTGTGCGTGCGCAGTATGCGCGAGATGAGCCAACTGCACTGGAAGGACACACTCGACTCGCAAATTGTTTTCGACAAGGTGCTGCGGGAAGATCCGGCCGGCTCATATCCCTTGATGGATTTTGACAGCCGCTCTCTTTATCGCGAGCGAGTAGTGAAAATCGCTGAGCGCTCTGACTCGACTGAGATGGAAGTTGCGCAGGCCGCGTTGGCGCTTGCCCGCAATGCACAGAAGCAGAGGTTTGACGATCCGCGCGAAGCCAAGCGGCAGTCGCATATCGGTTTCTATCTGATTGGGCCTGGTACGGAAGAATTACATGCGCGCGTAGGCCTGCGCCCACCGCTTGGCTGGAAGATCCGCCACTTCCTGCGAACCCATCCGGATGAGTTTTACCTGCCCGGCATCGAGGTGCTGACATTCGGAATTATGTCGGCGATTGTGCTTTTGCTCACCAGCACGAACACGACGCCGGGGCTGATTCTTTTCTCGATGCTCTTATTGCTTTTGCCTTCTTCGCAAAGCGCAGTGCAGGTCATGAATTATCTGACAACAGCGCTCTTGCGTCCGGAAATTCTGCCCAAACTCGATTTTGCGAAATCAATTCCCGATGACTGCACAACGCTGGTTGCGGTTCCCGCATTGCTTTTGAGCGAGAAGCAGGTGGAACGCCTGGTGCAGGGGCTGGAGGTTCGCTATCTCGGCAATCACGATCCGAATCTGCATTTTGCGCTGCTGACCGATTTACCTGATTCACCAGTACCCTCGAACGAAGATGACCCGCTGGTCGATTTTTGCGCGAAGCTGGTTAAAGAACTCAACGAAAAATATTCAGGCAGAGAAAATGGCTCGTTTCTATTGCTTCATCGCCATCGCGTCTACAACCCGCGCGAAAAAGTGTGGATGGGATGGGAGCGCAAGCGTGGCAAGCTGCTTGACCTTAATCGCCTGCTAAGCGGCCACTATGACAGTTTCCCGGTAAAAGCGGGCGATCTTTCCGTACTTCAGCAGGTGCGGTTCGTTATCACCCTCGATGCCGACACTGAAATGCCGCGAGGCGCCGCCCAGAGATTGATCGGCACACTGGCACATCCTCTGAACCAGGCGATCATCGATCCGGAAAAAAATGTCGTGGTTGCGGGCTACGGAATTCTGCAGCCGAGAGTGCGCGTAAGCGTGCAAAGCGCATCGCGTTCGCGCCTCGCAGGTATTTATTCCGGGCAAACCGGAATGGACATCTACACCCATGCCGTCTCCGATGTTTACCAGGATCTTTATGGAGAAGGGATTTTTGCGGGAAAGGGTATTTATGAAGTGTCAGTGATACAAAACGTGCTTGAGCATCGGTTTCCGCAGAATGCCCTTCTTAGCCACGACCTGATTGAAGGAGCGTATGCTCGCGCTGGTCTGGTGACCGATATTGAAGTCGTCGAGGACTATCCCTCGCACTATAGCGCCTACAATCGCCGAAAGCATCGCTGGCTGCGCGGCGATTGGCAAATCACCAGTTGGCTGCTCTCGCGCGTGCCGGATGAAACCGGGCGCATGGTTTCAAATCCAATTTCTCTGGTTTCGCAATGGAAGATACTCGACAATTTGCGCCGCAGCCTGGTTGAGCCGGCGACGTTCCTGCTTTTTGTGTTGAGTTGGCTGGTGCTGCCGGGGTCGGCGCGCAACTGGACAATCGCTGCAATCTGCATCTTGTTTGTGCCGCTATGGTTCGAGTTTCTGTTTACGCTGGTCCGTTCCGTGGCCGAGAAAAAGTTTTCAGTAGCACGCGACGCGCTGCATACGCTTTTCACGGCGAACTTCAATATCCTGCTGAGCCTCATTTTCCTCGCCCACCAGATGCTGGTTTCCATGGACGCGGTGGTGCGGACGATTGTGCGGCGATTCTTCACTCGGCAGCGCCTGCTCGAATGGGAAACTGCGGCTGAAGCCGAGATTGGTGGACACAAGCGCACTCCGGTTGATACCTATCTCGACTGGATGCCGGTAATCGCTCTCTGTCTTGGCGGGTTCATTTATTTTGTGCGTCGTCCCGCATTTTTTTCGGCTTTGCCGATTCTGGTTTTGTGGGGAAGCAGCAAGCTGGTTTCAATGTGGCTGAACCGGCCGCCGCAGCTTTCTCGCACTGAAGCCTCTGAGAAGGACCGCTTGTTCCTGCGCCGCGCTGCGATCCGCACCTGGAGGTATTTCGGCGAATTCAGTACACAGGAACACAATTGGCTGATCCCCGACAACGTGCAACAGGAGCCATTTCAGGTTGCGCCGCGGGTTTCGCCAACCAATGTTGGCCTGCTCCTGAATGCGCGCCAGGTGGCTTGCGAGCTCGGATATCTCAGCATTCAGGAGTTTGTGGACCTGAGCGCGAAAACGCTGGCGACTTTGCGCAAAATGCCGCGCTATCGAGGGCACCTGTACAACTGGTACGACACCCAAACGCTCAAAGCTTTGCCCCCTCTGTTTGTTTCCACTGTCGATAGCGGCAACCTGGTTGCGTCATTGTGGACCTTACAGCAAGGCGCCTTGAGAATCCTCGATCAGCCCGTGCTGCGGCAGCAGCTTGCGGAAGGATTTCTGGACCACTTGCGGATACTGGTGGATCTGAAAGCGGTGCAACGATCACTTTTCCAAAAGATCGAACGCAAGACCCAGGGGACAGATTGGGCAAAATCGCTTCTCAAGTTTCCACATGGCCCACTGGAACGGATGTCTGTGCGGGACGGAGATGAAAAGCACGCCCACGATTTGAAATGGTTCAGCTCGCAGGCGCTGGCAAGGCTTGTTCAATTCCAGAAGACTGTGCTGCGGCTTACGCCCTGGATGCTTCTGGATTTTGAGGAGCTGCGGAAGGATGAATCCCTGACAGCGCCTCCTGAAGATATCCCTTTGAAAGAATTGCCGGCAGCGCTGACTAAGTTTTCTTCGAGATTGCAGCGCGCTATCGACAATCTTCCTCCAGGAGATCCAGGCCGTTTGTCGCGCGAGCGGCTGCTCTCCATCGTTTCAGGCGCGCGTATGGATGCGATGCGAGTAATTCAGGAACTACAGACACTCGCCGACGACACCGGGCGGCTCGCCGATGAAATGGAGTTCGGGTTCCTGTGGAGCCCGCGCCGCAAGCTGCTCTCGATTGGGTACGATGGAGGAGAAAATATCCTGCACGACGCCTGCTATGACTTGCTGGCCTCTGAGTCGCGCACCGCTTCGTTCATCGCGATCGCGAAGGATGATGTTCCGCAGGAGACCTGGTTCCTGCTTTCGCGCTCGCATACGGTCGATCGCGGGCGAGCGATTTTGATGTCATGGACTGGAACTATGTTCGAGTACATGATGCCGGCGGTGTGGATGAAAACTTACCCTGGCACTCTGCTTGACCGCTCGCAAACCGGAGCCGTGCTTTCGCAGCAGGAGTTCACCGCGCCCAAGCGCATACCCTGGGGAATTTCTGAGTCGTCGTTCGCCACTCGCGATGCGGCCGGGAATTACGGGTATCACGCCTTCGGCATTCCCCAGCTTGCCGTCTTTCATGGAGATGTCGATGCTCTCGTGATCTCGCCGTACTCCACATTCCTTGCGCTAAACACATCCACCAAAGGGGCGCTGCAAAATCTCCGCCGCATGGCCCACGAAGGATGGTTCGGCGACTATGGCTTTTATGAATCCGCGGACTACAGCGCGTCGCGCGATCACATCTGGCGCCGTGAATTTGAGTTGATACGTCTCTGGATGGCACATCACCAGGGCATGAGTCTGCTGGCAATCGCGAACTTCCTCGCAGATGGAGTAGTACAAGCCTGGTTCCATTCTCATCCGCGTGTTCAGGCAACAGAACTATTGCTGGACGAAAAGCCTGCCAACATGCTTGCCGGCTAACTGTCCCCTTCCAATATGTCCTTGTGATTTTTCAAATTCTTGAAGGCAAGTAGCTCGCTGCGTAGAGTCCCCCTGAGAAGTCGACAAATCGCGCAAAACCATTCCGCGATTCAGTAGAGACGTCAAATCCTGGAGTACAAAATGAAAATCCTGTTCGCGGTCGTCCTATGCCTCGCCTCAGCATCGATTGGCGGTGCGGCTACAGTTCGGGCCAGTGGCCACGTGTTTCTGGTGGTCGAAGAAAACCACAGCTACTCGAGCGTGATTGGAAATTCTGCGATGCCTTACCTCAATAGTCTGGCTGCAAAGTACGCGCTGGCGACCAACTACTATGCGAATACTCACCCTTCGATCGGTAACTACTTTATGCTGACCGCAGGTGCGATCATTACGAACAACGATAGTTCCTGCTCGACGATATCAAATGACAATATTGTGCGCCATCTTATTGCTGCAGGAAAGACGTGGAAATCCTACGCTGAAAGTTTGCCGTCCGCGGGATACACCGGTTGCGGCAGCGGGGAGTACGTGAAGAGGCACAATCCTATTGCATATTTTTCCGACGTTGCCAATAGCAGCGACAAGAGCAACCTGGTTCCGTTCACGCAATTCGCAAAGGACCTGGCGAACAAAGCTCTGCCGCAGTTTTCATTCATCGTCCCAAATCTGCTTCATGACGCGCACGACGGAACTTTGCAACAAGCGGATGCCTGGCTCAAGAGCAACATCGCTCCTCTGATCTCCAGCGCGTTGTTCCAGAACGACGGTCTTCTGATTATCGTTTTCGATGAGAGCTTCGATTCAGATTCTGCCCACGGCGGAGGGCACGTCGCTGCGCTTGTCATCGGTCCAAAGGTGAAGCACGGGTACAAATCTAGCGTGTTCTACCAACACCAGAACACGCTCAAGACTTTGCTGCAAGCTCTAGGTGTAAAGACGTATCCAGGCGCAGCGGCCAATGCCGGTGCCATGGGCGATATGTTCTGACGGAAAACCGTCCAGTTTTGACTACTTCGCCGATCTCGCGCTTTGCGAAGCGCGCAACAATTCGACCGTTCGCTTCGGGTCGATGAGGTGTCGCCGGCCGTCATCGCTGGTCGTCGCGCCTTTAATGATCAGACTTATGACTTGCTGCGGAGTCAACGATGGATCGAGCGCGAGGAGCTTGGCCGCGAGGTTTGCTACGTTTGGAGAAGCCATTGAAGTCCCGGAAAATTTCAGTTTGGTGCCGCCGGGAACGTAACTGAGCACCTCGTATCCATCTGCATCCACCACCACGGTGGGGCCGTAACTGGTGAAAGAAGTTTCTTCTCCAGCCTGGTTCACTGCGCCGACGACGATGACGTTCGGCAGCTTCAGCCCGGCAGGCACATCCTGCAGAAAGCTCGCGTCACTGTCGGCGTTACCTGCGGCGCAAACGAAAAGCGTGTCGGGAGCGTTCTTGATCGCATTCGCCACCCCGTCGTACCAGATCTTGTAAAGCTCCGCCGCGCGTTGCTTGCGTTCGGCCGGGTTTGCCCCGCCGCCGGTCTTCGAAAGCCAGGTCTCAAACTCCTGCGGATCATCTCCCCAACTCATGTTGACCACCCGCACCTTCCGCGTGCGGAAATAGTCCGACATCTGCATGAAATCGGCAGCCAACGCATGAGCCCACTCGGGAGTGGGAGGAAACGGCAAATCAGGCAATTGGTCGTCAAACCGCGCCACCGCCAGCCGGACGGCAGGGTTCCCATTCGCAATAATTCCGGCTACGTGTGTCCCGTGGGCGTAGAAGCCGAATAGTTTGAGATTTTCGAAAAACTCATGCATCTGGTCCGCAGAATATGTGTCGAATTTCTGCTGCAGAGCCCGCGCTTGCGGAGAGTCGATCACATCCTGAAGATCTTCGAAACCCTTCATATCAAGTAACACAGACGGGTAGGCATTCTGCTGCTCGGTCGTCAAGGGATATAGCCAGCTTGTCGAAACATTGCCGTGATCATCGAACGCGAGGCCGTGGTCTCCACTGGGCGTGGGATTGGGATCACTGAATGCACGGTCTCCAAAAATTGATTCATCAATTCCTGAGTCCCAGACTGCAACTAGAACGGGGGAAAGTTTTTGGTCCGCATCAAGCGTAACGTCGCGAGCTTCCCAGATATCGGGTTTAGGTTGATTGTGGGCGGCAACATACGTCCGGAGCGCGTCGCGCCATTCGGCTTTCACGCTATCGAGAAACACAAAGAACGCCCTGGCCTGGATCAATGCCGCCGCATCATGATTGTCGACCGCGCCGGAAGTCCGCACGGCGGGATCGTACTGCGTTTGCACCCAGCCCAACGTACTCGCCTTAGTTTGTAATTCACTGCTTCGCAGTTCTGCCCTGATATTGTCCTGGACTACCTGCCACGGCAAGCTTTCGAGTGCGTTTCGAAAGTGGCTCAGGAATGACTGCTTGAAATCCGCGCTGCTGGTATTGGCGTTTTCAGTAGCAGCTTGCAGCCAGGCCTCGTCGGGAAGTTCGGCTGTCAATTTCGTGGAGGGCTTATCTTCGAGCGATCGAATCTGTTTTACAGTTTCGAGAGCAGGCTTGTACTCTCCGGCAAGCTCCTGCAGGCTCAGTTTGGTCTCAAGCAGTTCGCGCAGTGTTGCCCGGTCCTGAATGTCATACTCGCGAAAGACCGAATCGAGATCGGCGCGAACTTTCGCTGCGAACGCATTAAACGCAGCATCGGCTTGAACCAGTTCAGATGCTGATCCCTTTACTGGATAGACGAAGCGAGGGAGGTCGCTGGCATTCTTGACCTCTTTTTTGGCTGGGGTCTGTGCAGAGAGGACCGGCCCAATGCACAAGATCGTGAGTAGAAAAAAAGAAAGCCTGAAGGCGTGACGCATATCTTCTCCTCAATTTTGCATTGAGGAGTGTATCCGAAATCAGGGAATCACGCGCTTCTATTCGGTGAACACAACCGATTGCAGGCCGGAGATCTCGAATCGTTTGCGACAGCGCACGTTCTTGCAACCCATAACGTCATCTTTGCGCAGCATGTAGGATTTGGCTTTGGCAAAGCGGGCGCGGTCGCGTTCATCGGCGCGACCCGGGAGTTGGCGTTTTTTGGTGCGCACCAGCCAAGTGACTTCATAGTCGGCCGATTGGTGGCAATGCGGGCAGTTCAGCCTGGCAGGTTTCTTTTCCGGACGTTCATCGAAAAATTCGCGCTCTTCCATTTCCGCTCCAGCTCTTCTCGTTGCCCTAACTGTGATTATTCCATAGGAGGCGGGGAGCCGAGAAATGGCGTCCCTGGTCTAAACTCTTTTCAGCATGGCAAAGCGAAGAAAGAAAGAGCCGTTTCGCGCGGTGTCTGCGGTCAAAGCGCTAGCGCGGGAGCGAATCGGCACTCCTCCTCCGGAACAGGTTGCGCCGAACCGGAAAAAGAAGGGCAAATCCTCCGAAAAGCACAAAACAACTCTCGCACAGATGCTGCAAGAATCTGAGTGACTTACCTGCAGTTTGCGGTTTGCGGCGGAGAGAGTGACGTCAGAACACTTTGGTTCGGATAGCTGTAAGCGCCGCCGAGCGCGGTGGATGGAGACTGGAACTCAAACCATTGCAGGAGAGCTTCGTTCTGCGGATGGTAAGTTCGGCCTCTGGTCTTGATCGCGATGGTTGAGTCGGGCAAGCCCTCGATCACGTCTCCGACTTCGAAGTCATCCTGGCAATTTCCATTTTGCGAAAGCCACCACGGCGTGATGCCGTGAACTCCGTCGCTGCCGACGAACGGATCGTTCAAGCTCTCGGTAATCTCGTGGCTCAAAGCGGTTACATCCTCGAATCCCGGGCCGAACAGGCCGGGACTGATCCAGCTCGAAAAATTCAGAACGTATCTTTTCTCGCGAAAGTTGTTGCTGGCATTCCCGGGTTCGAAATCATAGGTGTGAAATCCAAGAACGCAGCAATCGTCGGGATTGTGCCTCAAGTACAGGAACGTGTTCGGAAATAAGAATGTGGAAATGTCCCTGGTCGTGATGTCACCGGCATGTTCGGCAGCTCCCACTGGAGTTGAAACGTCCTTTACGCTCGGCGGGAATAGCAGATTTGAGAAGACGTCGATATCGACAAGGACAAAGGCGCAACAGGAGCCATCATTATTGAGCGCGAAATAGTAGGCGCCCCGTGGAATCGACATGGTGCGTGCAGTCTTCACCGCAGGCTTGAGGAGCGTGTGCCAGTCCGGTTGCATCGTGTCGTAGAACTGCGCGCGCTGGACGGAGTCGGGGAATTGTGTCGGTACCTCGCTGCTGGTGTAGTCGCTCAGCTGGAAAATCGGGGACCTCACTGCAGGGCGTACAAACTGCTCTGCTGAGACGTGAAGCCTGTGCCCGTTGACCACTCGCACCGAGCCGTCGAAATCGAGTAAGTCGAGCGATACAGGAATTATCGGAGCATTGAATACCGTGCTGCCGCCGGATTCAGGACGGTTGCCAGCGATCGTGTAAAGCCATCTGCGTTGCGGAGTGCCCGAGGGGCTGAGTCCCGGCGCGTGGAACTCTCCGTCAAACGTCCGGATCGAATCGATTTCTGCCGCTGCAGGTGTTTTTACGGAACTGTCTGGGGAATGGCCACGGGGCGCGAACACAGTAAACCCGTGGTGCGCGCTGGAGAGTGTGGGCGCAACTTCATCGTGGCTTTGCGCAAATGCCCACGTAGCGCATAAGGCCAACATCAACAATATGAAAGCTCTGAATCCAATCTTGCCTAAGCCACTCAACCGCTCACCACCTGCTCTCAACTTACTTGGATGCGGGCAGAGTTGCAAACTCTTTCGGTAAAAGTTCAGTTAATTCAGTAACGTACTTTTAACCGAGGAAATCCATGGCTCGGCTAAGAATTATTGACGGCAGGGCCTCCGTCGCAGTTGTTCTACTTAGGCTCCGAAGGCCTGGTTATCGCTCCTTCCGAGGCTGATGCAACGAGGGCCGCGTATTTGGCAAATACTCCTGTGTTATATCGCGGCGCTAAGGGTTTCCACTGCGACATCCGGTGCTTTATCTCGCCATCGCTGATTTCGAGTTCCAGCAGGCGCTGGGTTACGTCGATCCGGATTGTATCTCCCTCGTGCACTGCGGCGATCGGTCCGGCCTGAGCTGCTTCCGGAGAGACATGTCCGATCATCAGTCCGCGAGTTGCTCCGCTGAAGCGTCCGTCGGTCAAGAGGGCCACCGATTCTCCTAGTCCCTCGCCGACAATCGCGGCGGTCACCGCCAGCATTTCGCGCATTCCCGGTCCGCCTCGCGGACCTTCATTGCGGATCACCAGAACATCGTTGGGCCTGATGCGTTTGCCGATAACAGCCCGCATCGCATCTTCTTCGGATTCGAACACGCGCGCCGGCCCATGATGGCTCAGCCTCTCGTGGCCGCTGATTTTGGCCACGCATCCTTCGGGCGCAAGATTGCCACGAAGAATCACCAGCCCCCCACTCGCCTTAAGCGGCTTATCGACGGGAGCGATTACTTCCTGATCGGGAGTCTCGACCGCGGCTGCAGCTTCTTCGCCAATCGTTTTTCCCGTCACTGTCATTGCATTTTCGTGCAGCTTCCTGGCGCGCAGCAGACGGTTGGCGAGCAAGCCGATGCCACCGGCGCGGTGCATATCCGCAGCCACGAAGCGGCCAAACGGCTTCAGGTCGCAAAGCAGCGGAGTGCGTTCACTGACCTTTTGGAAATCATCAATCGCAAGCGGAATGCCGGCTTCGCGCGCGATGGCAAGCAGGTGCAATACTGAATTGGTTGAGCCACCGGAGGCTGCAACTCCAGCAATCGCATTCTCAAACGCTTCGCGGACCAGAATGCTTTTTGCGCTTACGCCACGCTTCAACAAACTCATTACCAATTCTCCGCAGCGATGAGCTACTTCGTCCTTGCGTGGATCGATTGCCGGCACGCTGTTGTAGCCGATTGGCGAGAGGCCAATCATTTCCATGACGGTCGACATGGTATTCGCGGTGTATTGACCGCCACACGCGCCGGCGCCTGGGCAAGCGGCATCTTCCAGGGCATACAAATCGGTATCGCTCATTTTTCCTGCGGCGTTTGCGCCGATGGCTTCGTAAACATCCTGAATTGTGACGTCTTTCCCGCGAAACGTGCCAGCCGCAATGGTGCCTCCGTAAAGAATGAGGCCGGGCAGATCGAGTCGCGCCAGAGCCATTGCCGCAGCCGGAATCGTCTTGTCGCAGCCCACTACGCAGACAACGGCATCGAACATTTGTCCGCGGCAGACGAGTTCAATTGAATCGGCGATCACTTCTCGACTCACGAGAGACGCGCGCATCCCTTCCGTTCCCATGGTTTCGCCATCGCTGATGGCGACAGTGTTGAACTCCATGGGTGTTCCGCCGGCGGCACGCACACCTTCTTTCACCTTGGCGGCCAGGCGCCGCAAGTGGAAATTGCAGGGCATGGTCTCGATCCAGGTATTCGCAATACCGATCAGCGGCTTTGAAAGATCTTCGTTGGTAAAACCAATCGCTTTGAACATCGAGCGCGCGCCTGCACGGTCGCGGCCCTCGGTGATGGCCCGGCTGCGGTGTTTGAGATCCATAGGCATTAAAGATTACGACAGCAGCTCAGAAAGCGAAAGCGGCCCATTCTGAGGGAAGAACGCTAAGAAGAATTGTTGGTAAATAACAGAACGCGAACACCTGAATTGCTGAGCACCTCAGAGTCCTTGATTTAAGCAACTCTCACAACAAACAGGGGCATCGTAGCCGAGCGCCACGGAGTCAATTGAATATTCATAAGAGAAAATGAACAAGTTTGCCTCAGGCCCAATTTCGATTATTGCGATTTGTTTAGTGTTGGTTGGCTGCGGCGGAGTCAGCACGACTCATAACAGTCCGCAAGGGTCGACCCAGGATTCCCAAGTTCCACGATCCGGCATCAAGAACTTGATAATCGTGGTCATGCAGAATAGCTCCTTCGATCATCTGTTCGGCACTTATCCTGATGCGAATGGACCAGACGCCTCCGTTCCCAATTATCAGCAGGCGGACCATTCCGGCAAAATGGTGAGCCCTGTGCTGCTCAGCAACCTCAGCCCTCTCGACCTTCCCCATACCCAAGCGAGTTACCAGGTTGCTTACGATTCCGGGAAGATGGACAAATACGCCTGGGAAAATGGCGACATTGCCATGGGCTACTACAATAATTCGAGCGTAGGGACCGCTGATGATGGCCGGCAGTTCGGCGTTAACAAGCTTTGGAGTTATGCGCAACAGTATGCTTTGGCGGACAATTTTTTTGCTTCCGCCATGGCCAGCGAACCGAGCAACATGCTTTACATGGTGGCGGCCGATGTCGGTACTGACAACGATCCCTTCGGATATCCACAGCTCGACGCCTGCTCTTCGATTCTTTATCAACAAAACCAGGAGGGCGGCGCGACCATCACGCCACCCCTGAACTTTCAGAGCGTGGGAGATCAACTCTCAGCAGTCGGCACTACCTGGGCATTTGCGCAGGAAAGTTTTTCCACCACGCAGCTGGGGGACTGCACTGCCTATGTTCCGCAGGAGAATCCCTTTCAGTATTTCCAGAGCACCGCCAATTCAGCGAATGTGCGCGGCTTCTCGCTAAATAACTTCGGCAGTGAGCTTTCTTCCGGAACTGTCCCCTCCGTTCTCTGGATCCAGCCTGCCCCTGGTCATAGCATGCATCCCGGTTCGGGAAACATAGCCAACGGGATTGAATGGCTGGATGATCTGGTGCAATCAGTCAAGAATTCGCCGATATGGCCGAATAGCGCGATTCTTGTAGTGTGGGACGAAAGCGGTGGCTGGTATGACCACGTTGCTCCGCCACAATTGAGCGGGACATTGGGGCTGGGAGCGCGAGTTCCGGTGCTGCTGATTTCCCCATTTGCCAAGACGAACTACATCTCGTCACAGCAGATGGATTTTGTCTCCATCTTGCGATTCATTCAGTGGAATTGGGCGCTTGGTCAGTTCGGCGATGCGGGGCAGGCAGCTCGCGAGGCGCAAAGCGGGGACATTTGTGACCTGCTGAATACGACTTGCGCCGGGCCCTAAGGGCTCGCCATTGCAGGTGCGAGTGGGGCACGGGTGTCCTCGCCCGGGTTGATAGGGTCGAAGCAGGCTTTACGCCATGGCCGCAGCCGAGCGGCCGCTGGCGTTCGCTGAAGCCGGTGGGTGCGGCCCAGAGAAGCCGGTCGCACTCTCGAGCATTTCAGGCGTCGGAACGCCGACGCGAACATCGATCACATCCACAATCGCATGCCAATCGCGGCAGAGCTGGCCGATCTGCTTCGCGTTCACGTCGAGCAGCAGGTCAGCGCGATGTCCGTGGCCGGATGCCGAGGCAACCACGTAAGGGATTTCAAGACCGCGGCGTGAAACCGCAGTCAAAATGCGCATCAATGTGCCTTGCGTATTGCGGTAGTGAATGTGAAATGCGTGCATATTCTCTCCCTAACAAAACTTGTGTGGGAACGGGCGTCCAGGCCCGTCCGGTCGAGCGAAGCTCGACATCTACTTCTATTCTTCCTCGAACAACATCTCTGACAATGCCGCACCTGCCGGCACCATCGGATAGACATTTGCTTCCGGCGCGCAATCGAATACCAGCAACTCCGGTTCCGATGAGCGCAAAAATTTCTCCAGCGCATCCGCCGTTTCCGAAGTGACCGGATACTCGCGCATCACATCTTCGTTTATGCGAACGGCATTGATGCGATACGCCTTCGAAATTTCCACGAAATCCGGATTGTCGCTTAGATCTGTTTCGGCGTAGTTGCGCTGATAGAAAAGCTGCTGCCATTGGCGCACCATGCCAAGGTATTTGTTGTCGATGATCACCATCTTGATCGGCAGATTCAGGCGCCGAACTGTGGCAAGCTCCTGAATGTTCATCTGGAAACCGCCGTCGCCGGAAACGCAGACAACAGTCGCATCCGGTTTCGAAAGCTGAACACCCACTGCGGCGGGAAGTGCGAATCCCATCGAGCCAAGGCCGCCAGAGGTGATGAAGCCTCGCGGCAAGTCAGAGCAGTAACGTTGCGCCGCCCACATCTGATGCTGGCCTACGTCGGCCAGAATGACGCTGTTCTTCGGCGCGCGGCCGAAGAGCTCGTCGAGAAAACGAATTGTGGGCTGAGAAAGCCCGCGCGGATCGAGTTCGGCGCGGTCTTCTCCGCAAGCCACAGTGCGCCATGCACTCCAGTCCGGCAATTTGGCGCCGCGAACTTTTCTCGCGAATGACGGAATTGTTTGCGCCAGGTCGCCGATGATCGGCAACTCACATTGGCGTACGCGATCAAGCTGTGCCGGGTCGATTTCAAAGTGGACGATCTTCGAATTCGGCGCGAAGCGACTGGGATCGCCAGTAACGCGGTCGTCTAAACGCGCGCCGAAGACGAGCAACAGATCATTTTCGTGCAGCGCCATGTTCGCCGCGCGCGTTCCATGCATGCCGACCATGCCGAGATAATAGGGAGCATCTGGCGCGACCGCCCCGAGGCCGTGAACTGTGGCGAACGTCGGAATATTCAGTTCGTCGAGCAATGAACGAAGCTCTGAAATTGCCCCAGAAAGTTTCGCACCCGCGCCGACCAGCGCCACCGGTTTCTGCGCGGTTTGCAGCAGGGTGATGAGGCGGTCGGCAAAGGTGCTGTCAGCTTTTGTGTCTGATGGCCGCGGCTTCGGAGAGAACTTCACCGGGCCGGAAAATTCCATCTTTGCTTTCAGAAAATCCGTCGGGATGTCGATGACGACAGGCCCAGGCCGGCCTTCACGTGCCCAATAAAATCCTTCGGCGATTACTTGTGGAATTTCATCAATGGAGCGAACCAGGCGGCTCCATTTGGTAAGCGAAAGCGTCAAGCCGAAAACATCCGTTTCCTGGAACGCGTCGGTCCCTATCAATGCACTACGAACCTGGCCAGTGATGCACACCAGCGGAACCGAATCCATCTTCGCATCAGCAATTCCGGTGACAAGATTGGTTGCGCCCGGCCCGCTGGTTGCAATCGCGACGCCAACTTGTCCGGTCGCTCGCGCATGGCCTTCAGCGGCGAAGATCGCGCCTTGCTCGTGCCTAGTAAGAATGTGGCGAACGCCGCTACCCTCAAGCGCGTCATACAACGGCATGATCGCGCCGCCGGGATAGCCGAAGACCAGATCAACGCCTTCGGCGCGCAGACATTTCAAAAATATTTCAGCGCCCTTAAGCATTGACGACCTTCTTCTGTGCCGGTTCAGATTTTTGCGCCTGCTTGCCGGAATCTTTTTGTAGCCACGACATCATTCCGCGCAACTTCGCGCCCACCTCTTCGACCTGGAGCTTCTTTTCAGTCTCGCGCAGGGCGTTGAATTTCTTCACGCCGGTTTTGTTTTCGTTGATCCACTCGCGGGCGAACTCTCCGCTCTGAATTTCAGCCAGAATCTTTTTCATGGTCGCGCGGGTCTCGTCCGGGACGACTCTTGGCCCACGGGTCAAATCGCCATACTCGGCGGTGTTTGAAATGGAATAGCGCATGCGGGCGAGACCACCTTCGTAAATCAGATCCACGATCAGCTTCATTTCGTGAATGCACTCGAAATAAGCGATCTCGGGCTGATATCCCGCCTCGATGAGCGTTTCGAAACCTTTTTTCATCAGCGAAGTCAGCCCGCCGCAAAGCACTGCCTGCTCGCCGAAGAGATCGCTTTCTGTTTCCTCTTTGAACGTGGTCTGCAGAACACCGGCACGGGTTGAGCCAATGCCATAAGCATAGGCAAGTGCCAGTTCGTGCGCACGCCCAGTCGCATCCTGCTGAATGGCAATCAGCGAGGGCACTCCGCGACCTTCGGCATAAACCCGGCGCAGCAAGTGGCCGGGGCTCTTCGGCGCGATCATGACAACGTCAACGTCTGGGGGAGGGACGATGGCCTTGAAATGAATGCTGAAGCCGTGCGAAAAACCGAGCACCTTGCCCTTGGTCAAGCCGGGCTTGATCGCCGACTCGTAAAAGTCAGCCTGGGTTTCGTCAGGAGTTAGAATCTGAATCCAGTCGGCTTTTTTCGCGGCTTCGGCAGGCGGAAGAACAGTAAATCCGTCTGCTTGGGCCTGTTTGGCGCTGCGTCGGCTGGGGTCGAGTCCGACGATAACGTTGTAGCCGCTGTCGCGAAGGTTCTGCGCCTGTGCATGTCCTTGACTTCCATAGCCAAATACGGCGATGGTCTTGCCCTTCAGGGCTGAGGGATTGGCGTCGCGCTCGTAGAAGATGGTGGCCACGATTGTGCTCC
This sequence comes from Terriglobales bacterium, assembly GCA_035651555.1. Lineage (GTDB taxonomy): Bacteria > Acidobacteriota > Terriglobia > Terriglobales > Acidobacteriaceae > Gp1-AA145. The sequence continues at coordinate 439,732 of DASRFL010000011.1, read as the reverse complement.
TGGAGATGAATGCTGGTTGTAAGTGCCATACCGACCGGTCGGTCGGTATAAGGAAATGCTAGGTTTTGGGAGACGAAAAGTCAAGAGGGAAGTTGGTGAGTCATCTCTTCCCTGCGCCATCCCGAAACTCGGCATTGTCTCCGCGGGTCATGGGTGCAGCTTCATTTCGTTGGTCACGTATGTTCATGTGGATCGGACATCTTTGTCCGAAAATATCTCTTACAGCTGGATCACCGAAAGGCCAGGAATGCGTCCGAAATCTCGAAGGTTGCCCGTGCCAATGCCGAATCCGAGTTCGAGGGCAGTCACACCGATCAATAAATCTGATAGAGCCACTCGAACGCCCTTTGCCTGAGTCTCTCCGTCGATTAACCCTGCCCGAAATGCAATCGCTGCCGTAATCGGATAGATGGGTACTGCTGATGCGATCTCCCGAATAAACCGCAATCTTTTTTCTTTTCGTTGGGGCGTTTCAGCGCGGGCGGCGCCGTGCGCAAGTTCCGCGACGGTGATAGCGGAAATCCCTACTTCGATGTCTTTCTGCGAGCCCCCAATCTCAGCAAGGACCGCGTATACCGTGCGTTCCTTGCGCTCAGTAGCGACCAGCACGCTGGAATCGAGAATTAATCCCATGCAGGAGGTTTCAACGATTCGCGATGCGCCTCGGTAGAAGCCTCAACATCTCGCGCGAAATCCAGATCGGCAACTGCGCCTGAGTCCCGGGGCAAGAGTGCCAGGCACTCCGAAATTTTTCGTTTCAGCGGTTCCGCAGAATAGTTCACTGGCGCGGAGAACGACGCGGACATGAGTGACTCGGACATCGAATTGCCAAATGCAAGAGATCCAAGCTCGTCTCCCAGTCGCTTGACTTCCGCAGGATTTTCCGAAGCACGGAACTTTTGGGCAACCTCGAAGAAGGCTTTTTCTTTTTGCTTGCTGGCCTCAATACCCAATTCGATCAGCTCGACCAGAACGCGGTTGTCGCTCAGGCGTCGGCGATTTGCGATGGCGTCCACCTGCTTCGCGACGGTTCCCGGCAAAGTCACGCTGCGCCGGACTTGTTTGGGGTTTGCCATCGCATCATTTTACACCATTATGGTGTAGCAGAGCTATGTCTTCATACGGAGGGTACCCATGCCGTCCAGATCGGAGCAGTCGAAGAGCCCGAACGCAGTCGAGGACAACTCGTGAGCACCCACTCAAGCCAAAAGCAAGCTTGAGTGGGGCCATCCGCGGCAGCGCTTGCGGAGTTTACGGCGCGAGTGAACTCGTGCCATTCCCATTGTGATATTTCCACCTTCGAACATCGCGAAGCGTGGGAAAGCCTCATTTGGGGTGGCGCAAGGCCCGCCAGGTGCCCCCCAGCGTCATCCCTGGCGCAGTGCGGTCTTCCCGAGCAACAGCACGAGCAAGCTCACGGCAATCAAAGTCAGCATGATGTGGTGATACAGATCATTACTGGCCGTGCGTGGACCCCGACCATGAGCAAGCGCGATCATTCCCAGGCAAACGCCAGCGAGCGCGATCAGGTTTGAAATCAGCGGCGCACTCCAACCAAGGACTGGACGGCCCAGCACAATGGCGGCGCCCCAAGTCAGCGAAATTCCGCAGATGGTTTCGACGATGGCAGCGGGAATAATTCGCGGCTCATGGAAAGCTCCAAGGGTGATTCCAACGTGCTGAATCGCGCCAAAGAAAAACAGCGCCGCGTTGGCAAGCATAATGATGCCGAGAACGGCTTTCATGCCTCAACTCCTCGCAGCTGCTTGAGTTTTGGCGGTGTCCCGGTCGCGATCGAAGCCAGAGAGTCGCGGCAAGCAAAGCGCGAAGACAATGCCTAAAATCGACGCGATCGTGAGCGCCAGGAGGGAATGTATAAGCGTGGGCGTCGTCGACATGAGAAAGACAATTCCGACTGCGAGGCCGGCGCGAAATCCGTAGGAAACGACCAGCGCATTCCCACGCGCGATTCGGACGAGGGGTTCAAAGGCGCTGTTTTCCTGTGCGGCTTTTCGCAGCCGCGACATCTTGCCGGCGGTAAGGATCCCTCCGATGATGGCCATGAGCAATGTCGCTCCGAGCGCCACTGGTACCCATGCCGCGCGAATATGGAGTTGGGCGGCAAGGTAAATCCCGCCCAGCAGAATGCCGAGAAATGCCGGGCCGTAAATCGCACCCAGCTTTCGGGAGGAGCTAACGGAGAGCGTCAACTGTTCGATGTTTTGGGCCGATCGTACTCGGACGAGAATTGCGCCTTCAAGAGCGATCGCGACAAATAGAGCCATTGCTGAAAGGACGTGGATGAAAAGGACTATGGAAAACGTGCTCACGGGAACCTCCTCAGTCAATATATTTATACATATTGTATGATTAAATATCAACGGCGAAATGAGCCCTCGTCCTTACAAGTTAGGGAAGCGCAAGGCGTCAATTGAGGGAACTCGCGCCCGGATTCTAGAAGCTGCGCGTAAGCTGCTCGCGGATGAAGCCCGTCCTGCCGACCTGAGCATGGAAGCCGTTGCCAGTGCGGCGGATGTTTCGAGGCTTACGATCTATTACCAGTTCGAATCGAGGCGAGGTCTGCTCGAATCGCTTTACGATTACATCGCTGATCGCGGAAATATGCGTCAAGTGGCCGGCATATTTCAGGAGCCTGAACCGAGCAAGGCGCTGGAGAAAATGGTGAAGACGTTCGTGGAATTCTGGGCTTCCGATGCGGTTGTGATTCGGCGTGTGCGCGGAATGGCCGCGCTGGATGCAGAGGTGGGAGCAGGCATGCAAGCGCGGGACTCACGGCGACGGCGCATAGCGACGGAAATCATAAAACGCTTTCATATGCATCAGCTCGAGCCGGAGAAGATTGAGCAGCAGAATTTTGCGGTGGATGTGCTTGCGATGCTCACCAGCTTCGAAACTTATGACGCGCTTTCAAAGGTTGGCCACGAGGACGCTGCTATTACCGGCATCCTGCTTAAACTTGCTCAAACGGCAATTGGGACGAAATAGCGAGACCCGGGGGTGCCTGGATTATTTTTGAGCCAGATATTTTTCCAGCGGCTCCCAGTAATTTCCCCTCCATCCGATGGCGAGGTGTGGCGCGGCGCCGGCGGGAAAGCCTTTATGGTCAAAAACGATCTTGGTTCCCGGTCCGTGTTCCACCAGCTTGAAGCTCACAATTGAATATTCACCCGGCTCCCAACTTCGCTCGCGCCAAGCTTGAACAATGCGTTCGTTCGGCGTCAGGTCGAGATGACGGCCAACGATATGGCCACCAAAAATGGAGAATGCGCCGCCAACCTTAGTGCTGATTTCTGCCGGCTGGCTCGACAAGGCTCCCGACTTCATCGCCTCACTGAGCTGGACGATGTGGTCGAACTGCCTGGCATTGGTGAGCGCTTCATAGATGCGCTTGCGGTCAGCCTGAAACACGGGCTCCTGGTGAATGCTCTCAGAAGAATTTGAAATTCCATCTTCGACAGCAGGCCAGCTCCTGGCCGGCATCGAAAAACCGGCGATAGCCAGCGCGCTTGCGGTCACTATGCTTCGCCGACTGAGGTTTGGCACCGAAGGAAACAACTCGGTTTGGTTGTTCATTAGCCTTCTCCGCAAATTCTGTATTTCCCGAGGAGACCGGTAGGGCGTCCGGCTCTGATGAGATAGTTACTAATATGCGCCGGGTCGCTGTCGTTTGTCATTGATGTGTAAAAGCGATTCCGATAAACGGAATGTGCCGATCGGAGTCCACGCACCCGCTTCGAAGTTGATATATTGACCTCCGTGGCACGCGAAGGCACGACCGATTCCAGGCAGGAAATTCTGCGCACAGCGGCGCGGCTGTTTCAGCAGCAGGGCTACGACGGGACGTCGATGAACGATGTGGCCGCGGCGCTGAAGCTCAGCAAGGGCGGCCTCTACCATCATTTTCAGAGCAAAGACGAAATTCTTTTCAATCTGATGTCGCACGCCATGGACATCACCGAAGACCGGGTGATTGCGCCGGCCAAGCAGATTCCTGATCCCGAAGAGCGTTTACGAACTGTTATTCGCCGGCATATTGCTGTGGTGCTCAGCGAGCGCGACCGCGAAATTACGGTCATGTTGCACGAGAACCATCCCTTGTCTCCTCCGTTGCGCAAGCGGATCAATGCGCGCAAGAAGGATTACGTTCATTTCGTGGAGAATCTGGTTGCTGAGGTGCAGCGGGCGAGGGGATCGAAGGGAAGTGTCACGCCACGCGCGGCGGCTTTCGCGCTACTCGGAATGATTAACTGGATTTATCAGTGGTACCGCCCTGAAGGCGCGTTGCAGGAGGAAAGCCTGGCGCAGCAATACACGGAAATTTTCTTTCAGGGCGCGTTCTCGTGAGCGAGATACAAAAGATCGCCGACCTGCTCTCCCGGGTTTCAGACAGGCGTCCTTATCATGAATTCCTGCGGCGTTCTGCGATTAGCGCCGGCGTATATGTTCTGCCCGCTGGAGCTACAGACGGTCAGAGTCCGCATGAAGAAGATGAAATCTACTACGTGATTCGCGGCCGCGCGAAGATGCGTCTGGGCAGGGAAGAGCGCGACGTGCACGCCGGTGATGTGATCTTTGTTGAGAAAAAGCTGGAGCACCGGTTCTTCCAGATCGTCGAGGAACTTGTGCTGCTGGTGGTGTTTGCGCCGGCGGAGAGTTCGTGACTCGTGATTCGTGGCTCGTGACTAATGGATTGCGATTTGATTGTGGAGCGCGGGTTGGTGCTGGTGGATATGCAGTTCGCCTGATCGAACCATGATGCCCGAGCCATGAATCACGAACCACGACTCACGAACCACAGCTAACCAGTCACAAGTCACGACCCACGAATCACGAGCTACGAGCTTCACCTCGATGGCGCTGGCGGCATGGCGTAATAGCCTTCTCTTGCAGTGACATCGACGCAGGGCCGCAATGCCGACCGGCGGCAACTTGGGCGGTCGACCAACACCTCAATTTCATTGTGTTGTCCGACCAGCGGGACGTGAGTAATGTAGCCGAGGGTGTACTGATTTCGCGCGGCCCCCATGATGCGCGAATAAGCATCTTCAATCCCCGTTCGCGTGAGTTCGTTCTGCACCTCGCCCCCCGTAGCATTGGCATATTTGGGAAGTATGTCGCTGTATCCAAAGCGGGGAAGATGAAGCTTCTCAACTTTGCTGTAGACCGGAATCGCGCTCCCACCGACGCCAATGGCGTAGACCATGATGTTGTTGCTGAGCAAGACTTTCAACACGTCGCGGTAGCTGGCATTGCTGCGATATTCGCGGCCATCGCTGATGACAAAAATTACCTTGCGACGCTCGCGTGGACGCTTCGAGAGATCAAGCGCAGCGCGAAGGATGGCGTCGTTCAAGACATGCGATTCCTGCGCCGGGGTATAAACCGTCGGCGAATTCGGATCAACCGGCATGTTGTTGATCATGGGTCCATGAGGGCCGAGGGGCCCATCTGTTACCGGCGGCCCATTATTTCTGCCGCTTGCCGTCGAGAGTTCCGCGAGCGCATTTGAAAGCTTCTGGCCGGCAGCCATCCATCCTGAGAGCTGGCTTACGACGTTGCTGTAGCTGTAAATCGAGACTTCATCGAATGGGCTGAACACGCCCTCAAGCGTTGGAAACGTGTGATTCACCTTTTGGACGTCGACGTCCTTCATCCCCAGATCAATGATGATCGCCGCCGAGAGCGCAAAAGGATCGCTGGTGAAGAAGTTCAGTGTCTGCTTCTTCCCGTTTTCACGGACGGTAAAGTCCTGGGAGAGCAAACCGCTTACGAGGTGTCCGGATTCGTCTTTTACCGTCACAGGAACGATGACCTGGTTCACATTGACGCTGATCTTGGCAAAGGCGTCCTGGGCATCGTCCGTGGAACTGGTGGCCCCGCCCTCGGGGACGGTTTTTACATTCAGTGGCGGACGCGGCCCGGCAGGCGCCTCTGCGGAAGAATCATCTCGCGGAGGGGGCTGGTTGGGCGCGGGCTGTTGCTCAGGCTGTGGTGTTTGTTGCCCCTCGGCGCCGGATGTCGGGGGTAGATTCGGAAGTGGCGCCGGCGGCTGCACCGCTGATGGTGCATCCGGGATGTTCTGGTTCTGCTGATTCTGAGTAGGTGTCTGTTGCGTTGCTGCCTGGTTCTGGTTTTCTGATCCGGAATTCTGCCGGGCGAAAGCGGCAGAGCAGATCGTGATCAACACCGTGAGCAACCACATTCTGAGCTGTTTCAGCAATGGAGCTCCCCGTTCAAAGTTCTGTGTATGGGATGCTTGGGAAAGCGGGTTTGGTGCATCTAACTGCAGAGAAGTAGACTACCAGAAACTCATATAGGTAACTGAATTTATGCTTTCTATCCGTTCACGGGCGAGTTGCGCCCTCGTTGTGCTCGCAGTCATGGCATGTTTCGTGGGATTGGTACTGGCCCAGGATGTTCAGATGGTGCCCGACCAGCAGGACCGCGAAGCCGCCGAAAAGGCCCAATCTCAAAAAGATAACGATAAGGACGAGCAACCGGTCACGACTTTCCGGGCTAACACCGACGTAGTCCAGCTCTTCTTCAATGTGAAAGACAAGAAGGGCGGTCTGATTCCAAATCTTCCCAAAGACAGCTTTCAGATTTACGAAGACTCGAAGCCGCAGACGATTAAGTATTTCTCCGCGGAATCCGAGCTGCCGCTGACCATGGGAATTCTCATTGATTCCAGCGCCAGCCAGGAAGCTGTTCTGCCGATGGAACAACAGGTCGGCGGGGCGTTCCTGAGCGAGATTCTGCGCGATAAAGACATAGCGTTTGTGATCGATTTCAATATCCGAGTCAGTCTTTTGCAGGACTTTACGAACAATGCTCGCCGGTTGAAAACCGCACTGAACAGCGTGCGGATCGATAGTGGCGGTCAATCCGCGGTGTCGGGCCTTCCCGGGCAGGGAGGCGGGCCGGTGCCGACCATTGGTCAGCCGAAGGGGACGCTACTCTATGACGCGGTATACCTGGCATCGCACGACCAAATGGCGCAGCAGGTCGATCGCAAGGCGATGATCCTGCTCACCGATGGGGAAGACCAGGGCAGCCAGTACAAACTTCGCGACGCGATTGAGGCGGCGCAAAAAGCTGACACTATCGTTTACGTTTTGCTTTGCGCGAATCGGGGTTTTTATGGCTTCGGCGGCTATAGCGGCGACAGCGACATGAAAAAGTTAACCGCTGAAACCGGCGGGCGCATGATCGAGGTCGGCAACAAGACGGACAAGCTGAAGGCTGCATTCGATCAGATTTCGCAAGAGCTGCGCAGCCAATACAACATTGGCTACATTCCGACAAACTCAGTGAAGAACGGCGGCTTCCGCAAAGTTGAGATTCGCTCGAAAGATGGCTACAAGATCCAGGCGCGCAGCGGGTATTTTGCGGTGCCGGCGAAGGAATGAACCTCGAGGGAAAGTCAAAATCCCCACCCTGCTCGGTGGAAACCGCGAGACAAGGATGGGGCACTCGCGCCTGAAAAGCTTTTAACCGCAGAGCTCGCCGAGCACGCAAAGAATCAAGAAATCAGCGAAGTAAAATGGATTCCTTCGTGTACCGAAGCCTGCCCTGAGCGAAGTCGAAGGGTGTCCTCCGAGGTTAATTGATGGTAGCGGCCAGGATAATAATTCCGGATTGGCTGACGGTCCTCAATTCGGAAGTCGTCGCCTGCAAGCTTTGTCCGCGTCTCGTGGTCTATCGCGAACAGATTGCTCGCGAGAAACGGCGTGCGTACATGGATTGGGAATATTGGGGCAAGCCGGTTCCTGGCTTCGGCGATCCGAACGCGCGCGTAGTCGTGCTGGGCCTCGCGCCCGGCGCTCACGGGTCGAACCGCACGGGCCGTCCCTTCACGGGAGATGCGTCGGGAAATTTCATGTATCCCGTGCTCCATGAGACTGGCTTTGCCAGCCAACCGAATGCGACGAAGCGCGACGACGGCTTGGTGTTGGAGGATCTCTACATCACGGCAGCGGCGCGCTGTGTTCCTCCAGACAACAAACCGTTTCCGCAGGAGCTGGCGAATTGCGCTCCGTATCTGGAGAGGGAACTGGATGGACTGAAATGTGCGCGGGTGATTGTTGCTCTGGGCAAGATCGGTTTTGACGCTTACCTGAACTATCTAAAGAGGCGCAGCATGCTCGATAGGAAGGCCGATTATGTTTTTCAGCACGGCGCGAGATATGCAATGCCGGACGGAAGGACGTTGCTGGCTTCCTATCATCCTTCAAACCAGAACACGCAGACGGGCAAACTGACGCGTGCGATGTTCGTGAAGATCTTTAAAGAAGCGGCAAAAATTGCCGATCAGTAAACTGGCGGCTTCTCGCTATCGGATCCTCATATCGAGGGGAACAAACGACGCGAATCCGGGGCAGGGCCGCCGCTATCTCAGCTTGGTTGCGATTACCTCGAGCTGGAATTGCCGAGTGGAATTTGGGTCATCCATGCTGCCGATAAGGATGGGCTTTCCGGTTACGAGTAGAGTGGACCCACTGATTTTCATTTGCCTGACGATCGGTCCTAGATCTGTGCTTGGTTGCTTATCAAGATCACTGACTTCGCCTTTTACCTCAAGCTGAATTTCCTCCCCGACCTCTCGGAGAAAAGCCCAGATGTTCGTACCAACGTCCATATATTGAAACTGAGTCCCGGATTCTTTAGGTCCTGTGCGCACCGGTACTCGCGTCCCGATCTTGATTTCATCCCCGCTGCCTGCAGTCAGATTGATGGAGTAGCGCCGAGTATTGGTTTTCTTGCCATCCTGCAATTCATTGAGAGCAAAATCCAGTCTGTAGGGCTGGATGTGCTTGATTTGAGGCTTTTGCCCGTTCTCTGCCACTGTTGTGCCCGACTCGGAACTGCTTTGGTCTTTCTCCTGAGCTTGCGCGATACCAACCGCGCACATCAGAACCGCCGTAACGTAAACTAAGGCCGCATGTACGTTTCGCATGGGATACCTTACCTTCCTTGATCTGACAATTCTGTTTGATTTCGAAGGTCCTGTTGAGCCTTCTGCATTTGTTCATCAAAGGTCTGTTGTTCTTGAGCGATCAGCTCCGCTTCTTTCGGGAAACTCTCGGCGTACTTGGCTAATGCCAACTCTTGCTCGGTCAAAGGCAGGGGAGAGGGAAAATGCTGCAAATGTCTGGTTGATTTTGAACCAGCCGAGAGCTTCAAGAACTGGCGTTTCCCTGGCGGCGCTGACTTTTTTATCGGAGGGAATGCAGAGGCAACGTTCGGAGGGTTGCCGGTTGCTTTAAGCATCGGGAACTGATGGGAGGAGATCTCGGTGCCAACACTCGGTTTGCTTTCGTTCCCAACATGCAGCATGGCTCCCGTAATCGCGCATACGCCAGCAATACTGGCTAGCGACAATATCCACCTTCGTCTGCGCACTGAACGACTCTGAGTCTCGATACTGGCCAAGATTCGGCTTTCGAGACCCGTGCGCGGCTGCACGTTTCCATACTGCTGCAGCGCTGAGTCCAGCAATTGATCAAAACGATCTTTACCTGGCGTTTCCATAGCTGCCTTCCAATGCCGCAAACTTCTCTTTCAAAACTTGCCGCGCGCGGAAGAGCCGCGAACGTACCGAGGCTTCGCTCGTGCCTAATATCTTTGCGATCTCTGCTGGAGTCAGTTCCTCGACCGTCGACAGCTTCAACGCGTCTCGAAGCGAACCTGGCAGCGCCTCGACAAGCGAAGCGAACAAAACTGCCAACTCATTACCCAGCGTGATCTCTTCCGCCGAGCTGAGTTGCGAGCGTAGTTCCAAGATCGCGTTTTCGCTCTCGGCTTCACTGAGTGGAACTTCAGAGTTTCGCTTGCCGCGCCTCTTATCCCAATCCACCGCAACGCGCCAGGCGATTCTCGCCAGCCACATCTTCGGATCCTGAACTCCTTCGAGCTTTCGTTTGTACCGAAGGGCGCGAATGAACGCTTCCTGGGTGGCATCTTCGGCATCGTGATGATTTCGCAGCACCGAATATGCAATCCGGTAAACCAATCGCGCGTGCTCGCGGACGGCCATCTCGAGTGCGTCTTCATTCGTGCCTGCCATCAGCGCGATGTTGCTTACGAGGGTTTGTTGTGTCACCGTCCGCCTTCCCTCAAATATGAAGACCGCTCAATCCGCAGATTCGTTCGGAATTATTCCTGAAACGGTAAAGAATCGGCTCTATGCGTCAAAAACCTACACACACCGGTTCCGGTTCCAGGATGATGCCCCAGGTCGTTTTCACGCGTTCCTGAATTTCATTCTTAAGCGCAAGGATCTCTGCCGCGCTCGCCTCTCCGCGATTGATCAGCGCGAGAGCGTGCTTGCTTGAAATGCCGGCTCGGCCTTTGATATAGCCCTTCGCAAAACCGGAATGTTCGACCAGCCACGCGGCAGAAATCTTTTTTTGTTCGGACAGAGTCGGATACGCCGGAACTTCGAGGCCTCGTTCTTTTGCTCGGCGCGACAGGTCGAGAAATTGAGGCGAAGTCAGGATGGGATTCTTGAAGAATGATCCAGCACTTTGACTGTCCGGATCGCCCGGCACAATCAGCATTCCTTTGCTTCTTCGGATGGAGCATACAGCTCGGCGGACGTCAGACAGGGTAGGTGTGGTGGAGCGATCAGCGAAATATTTCTGTAGATCGGCATATCGCAGCGACGGGAATCCTCCGGGAGTGAGAGCATATCTTACGCGAAGGATGATGTAGCGCTCACGCTCTGTGGTGTTGAAGATGCTGCTGCGATAACGAAACCCGCATTCTGTTGCATTCAACTCACGAACTTTAATCTCTGCTCGATCGAAGGCAAGAACGGAGACGATGGTTTCTGAAACTTCCTGTCCATACGCGCCCACGTTCTGCACAGGCGTTCCACCGACACTTCCCGGAATGCCGCTGAGGCACTCGACTCCGGCGCAGTTTCGTTTTACGCAGCGGGCGACAAATTTGTCCCAGTCTTCTCCTGCGCCGACGTTGAACGAGATCTTGCCGTCGCGTTCCTCGTACTCCACTCCGGTGGTAGCGATTTGCAGGACCAGCCCGTGCCAGCCGTTATCCGAGATCAATACATTGCTGCCACCGCCCAGGACAAAGATCGGCAATTCCCGATTTTCAGCAAATCGAATCGCGGACACTACGTCATCAGAACTTTCCGCGCGCAGGAGAAATCTTGCCTTGCCACCGACGCCCAGGGTGGTCAGCGGTGCAAGCGCGACATTTTCCTCAAGATGCATCGAAATTCGGTGCCCTTATTTAAAAAGTGGATTGTATTCAGGAATGGATTGTAAATCGGTACTGAGATACAGTGGGCGTGAGTCCTCGCCCGCATTCGTAGAAAAAATAAACGGGCGAAAGACGCCCGTTTCCCCACGTCAATCCAGGCAATAACCTACGCCTGCGTGAAGATGTCTTTCATCTTGCCGAGAAGGGAAGTGCGCTGGGGTTTGTTCTCAACTTGCGTAATCGCCTGCAACTCTTGCAGCAACTCACGTTGGCGCTTCGAGAGTTTTGTTGGCGTTTGCACGCGGACTTCAACGAACAAATCGCCTTTGCCGTGGCCGTTCAGCACCGGGACACCCTTGTTGCGAAGCTTCAGCGTTGTTCCAGACTGTGTTCCTTCGGGGATCTTCAGGGCTTGCTCCCCGTCGAGGGTCGGAACCTGAATTTCCGTACCAAGAGCAGCCTGGGTCACCGAGATTGGAATGACGCAGTACAAGTCATTTCCGTGACGATCGAAGAAGGGATGCTCTTTGACACGGAGCACGACATAGAGATCGCCGGCTGGACCGCCATTGGCGCCCGCGTCACCCACGCCTGAAAACCGGATACGCGTTCCGTCTTCAACTCCGGCGGGAATCTTGGCATCAATTGTCTTGGATTGAACGACGCGGCCCTCGCCTTTGCAGTTGGTGCAAGGATCGCTGATCACCGTGCCCGCGCCCTGGCAGGCGGGGCAGGTGCGAGCGATGCTGAAGAAGCCTTGCTGATAGCGTACCTGGCCGCGACCGCCGCAGGTCCGGCAAGTGGAAGCGCCTTTGGAACTTGCGCTTCCCGATCCTTTACAGGTGTCGCAAAGCTCGTGCTTTCGGTACGTGATCTTTCTCTCGGTGCCAAAAACAGCTTCCTCAAATTCAATCGTTATGTCTTCGCGGAGGTCCGCTCCTCGCTGGGCGCGAGTGCGGCGGCTGCCGGCACGTCCGCCACCAAAAAGATCGCCGAAGCCGAAGAACTCACCGAAGATGTCGCTGAAATCCTGGAAGACGCTCGCGTCGAATCCACCACCACCGCCGGCAGCTGCGCCCACACCAGCGTGTCCGTAGCGGTTATACAGTTCGCGCTTTTCGGTGTCGGCCAGCACGGCATAAGCTTCGCTTGCCTCTTTGAATTTCTCTTCTGCGTCAGGATTATTGGGATTGCGGTCGGGATGGTATTGGAGCGCGAGCTTGCGATAGGCGCTCTTGATTTCCTGCTCTGTCGCCCCACGCTGCACGCCCAACACTTCGTAGTAGTCTCGTTTTACGCTTGGCAATTTTTCCCTTTTAGCTTTGAGCCATGAGCTGCGAGCGGCGAGCGGCGAGCAACTCCGACCTTACTTGCTCACAGCTCGCTGCTCATCGCTCACTGCTGACTTGTAGAAGTCGCAAAAATGGTGGAACCTTACTTCCTCGAATTCCTCGCCACTCTCACCATCGCCGGTCGCAACAGCCGGTCTTTCAACTTATATCCACGTTGCAATTCCTCGAGGACCTCGTGATCTTCGGCATCTTCTGTGTCGACCATTTCGATGGCTTCGTGATAGCGAGGATCGAATTGCTCGCCCTTAGCAGAGACTTGCTTTACTCCGAGCTTCGCCAACGCATCGACCAACTGCTTGTGAATGAGTTCAACGCCGTTGTGGAACTCTGATTTTTCCGGCGAGTTCTTCAGCGCCAGATCAAAGCTGTCGAGCACGGGAAGAATGGTTTTAACAGTATCCACCAGCGCATAGTCACGGAAGTCCTGTTGCTCCTTCGCGGCGCGCTTGCGGGCATTGTCGAATTCCGCCTGCATACGCGCCATGCGATCGAGTAGCGAGTCTCGTTCTGCGCGCAGTTTTTCTACTTCCGACACACGATCGGAAGTTGATGGAATCTGGGCGGAGCCCGAAGTTTCGCCTCCTTCTCCGGCGGGGAGTTCGTGTTCGGCGTCCAGTTGTTCTTCTTCTACTTTTCCGTTCCTGGCCATAATCTCTACTCGGATTCGTTCAAAAGTTTGTCAAATAGCCGCGCAATGTATGACACGGCGGTTATCGTATGTTGATAATCCATGCGGGTCGGCCCCAGCACGGCCAGCGATCCCATTACTTCGCCGCCCACCCGGGCGGGAGTTCCGATGAGCACCAGGTTTCGCATAGAGGGCTGGGCTTCGTCGAGACCAATTACGACCCGCACCGCTTCCTGTTTGGCGTCCAGATAGGCGCCCAGCAGTTCGACGAGCCTCTGCTTTTCCTCCAGCGCCTGAAGAAGCTCCTGCAGTCGCTGCCGGTCCTGTTCGCCCGCAACCAGGTTCGCCGCCCCTTCTATGAAAACGACTTGCGCGGAATCGTCGCCGGAGAGAACTCCTTGCTTGTAAAGTTGCTCTACCGACTTCATCAATCTGTCGTACTCGTTGCGCTCTCTTTCGAGCCGTCGCGCGATTTCGCCGCGGACGGATTCCAAAGTCCAACCGCGGAAATTTTCATTGATGAATCGTGCCGCGGCGTCGAGATCGGATTGCGGCAAATCAAGCCGGAGCAGCCGGTCGCGCACCAGTCCTGATTTTGTGACAACGACGGCCAACACTTTCTGATCGCCCAAGCGCGAGAAATATACGTGCTCAAGGGCGTTCTTCGGGCCGCTGGCCGCAACCGCAACACCCACGTTGCGGGAGATCAACGACAGAACATGCGAGGTGCGCTCCATGAATTCCTGAACGTCGGTCACGCCTTGCAACGAATCCTGGATCATGCCCGCGTCTTGCTGGGAAAGTTGCGTCTTGCCGCTGAGTTGCTCCACGTAGTAACGGTAAGCGGCCGCGCTGGGCACTCGTCCCGCGGATGTGTGCGGTTGTTCGAGATAGCCGGCGTCGGCAAGATCTGCCATCACGTTGCGAATCGTAGCGGAGCTCAGTCCTTCGCGGCTGGCACGGGAAAGTACACGCGAGCCGACCGGTTCGCCGGTAGAGATGAACGTCTCCACGATCGCGGTTAGAATTTCGCGTTCCCGGTCACCGATATTTTGACCTGCGGCCATGTCTCTATTTTATCCAAGCTGCGCTAGTCGGGAACTTTACTGATCAACAGCAAGTCCGGTAAAAGACCTCTCAGTAGCCGCCAACGAAGCTTGCCACGGAGATTTTAGCCATCGGACGAGCAGATGTCAGTAGCCCCAATCATTCGGATCTAACCATTAGATGAGGCAGGAGAACTATTGGATTTGGACGACGCTTTCTGGCGTTTCTGACTTGAGCTGATTGATCTTTTCCACGACCCGACGGGCGAATTCAAACAACGGCTTGGCGTGGGCCGAGGATTCCCCTTCCAACGCAGCGGGCTGGCCTGAATCGCCTGCTTTGCGAATTTCGGGGTCGAGCTGGATGCTTCCGAGGAAATTCACGTCGAATTGGCGAGCGGTCTTTTCCGCGCCGCCGCGCGAGAAGATATCAATCTCGGTATTGCAGTGCGGGCAGACAAAGTAGCTCATGTTTTCGACGATGCCCGCTATGTCGACCTTCATCTGCCGGAACATTTCTATGGCTTTGCGGGCGTCCTGGAGCGAGACGTCAGAGGGAGTTGAGACCACAATTGCGGCGGTGAGTGGAACCGTCTGAATGAGGGACAAAGCTACATCACCGGTCCCGGGTGGAAGATCGACAATGAGATAGTCGAGCAATCCCCATTCAACCGAGCCCAGAAATTGACGAATGATCGAGTGCAACATGGGCCCGCGCCAGATCAGCGGTTTGTCGCCGGGATTGAGCAGACCTACGGAAATTACCTTCAACCCATGAACGCTCGGTGGCTCGATGCGGTTTTCGCCGAGCACTCGCGGCTGAGCGCTGGTTCCGAGCATGAGGGGGACATTGGGACCATAGACGTCGGCGTCGAGCAAGCCGGTCTTGTGGCCGAGCTTTGCCAGGGCAAGGGCAAGATTGACCGCCAGCGTGGTCTTGCCAACGCCGCCTTTACCCGAACCGACGGCGACAATCGCGCCAACCCCCGGTAGAGGTTGGGGGGCGGGCGGCTGCCCGGGACGGGGAGGTATGTGGGAGCTCAACGGATCACCTGGTTGAAAAGCTATCGACTTAAATTATACGAGGGAATCCTCAGAAGCGATATGAATCCATAGAGCGACCACGGAAAGAAACGTGAGCACGTTCATCGCGAATTTCTTTGTCTTCGTTTCCGCTCTGCCTGGTGGATCTCGCGCCTTCGGCCCGCATCTTCATACCGGCGCTTTTGCTCTTCGGTTTCGGGAATGACCGGCGCGACCTTAAGGTGATTTCCTGCAGCATCGACGGCAACAAACGTCAGATAGGCCGAGCTTACGTGGCGCTGCTCATCTTTTAAGTAGTTCTCCACCCATACGGTTACGCCCACTTCCATTGAAGTGGTGAAGACGCGATTGACTGAGGAACGCAGCACCACCAGGTCGCCAACATGCACCGGCGTCCAGAAATCAAGGTGATCAATTGAAGCGGTGACGACATAGTGACGTGAGTGGCGATGGGCGGCCAGGGCTCCGGCCATATCGATCCAGTGCATCAGACGACCGCCAAGGAGCGCGCCAAGAGGGTTGGCGTCGTTGGGCAGAACAAATTCGTTCATCTCTGATTGCGATTCAGAGACCGGTCGGGGGAAGAAATCGGGTGGTTGTTGGTCGTTGGGGCTCATGTTCTTCGTTTCGTGCTCCTGCTGCCGAGTTTAAAAGCTTTTAACCGCAGAGAACGCAGAGAACTCGCGAAGTTCGCGGAGGAAGCTCGCGGAAATCAGTCGCGCTTCCTACGTTTAAGATACGACTGCAAAAAGCATTCGGCTTTTGTCTGAATCAGTTGGTCCAGGTGGGGCGCGGTCCAATTCCTCAACACTTCGTCATACTCCAAGATTCCGCTTGCGGCCGGAAGATACGCTGCTTCGAGTACGTAGTGGAGTGCAATTGCTCCTTGTGTGTCCTTGGCAATTGCGAATCGCACCGCGTCGCAGATCCGTTCCTTCGGTAGTCGTGGACAGGATTTTGCATAGCCCAGATTGCAGGATTCCAGCTCTCTTTGATCCAACTGTGCTTGCTCGTGACCCGGGGCGGTGCAGAGTCCTCGCCAGCTTGCGCCTAATGGCAAACGCACGGGATGCGGAAACGCGACGTTATCCGCTCGTTCAGTAGGCAGAAAAAATGGACAGGACAAATTATCCCTCGATGCTCGCCAAAGATTGTACTCAGAGGCCAGCTCTGGCAAATCGGGATTTATTGTGGAAAATAGAGCCATGGACCGAATTGCGATGCTGAATGAGATCCTGGCGCAGGACGCGAAAAACGCCTTTGCGCGATACGGGCTCGCGCTGGAGTATTCGAATTCCGGAAATGTGGAACTGGCGCTCGAGGAATTCAACCGTTTGCTCTCCGACAATCCCGATTACGCAGCGGGATACTTCATGGCGGCACAGACGTTAATGAAGTCCGACCGCAGGGAAGAAGCCCGCACCATGCTGGAAAACGGAATTCTGGCTGCCCAGCGCAAAGGGGACCGACATGCAGCATCGGAAATGCAGGGGATGCTGGAGGAGATCAGCGCTTAGCAGTGAGCAATGAGCGGCGCCAGTGCCTTTCCAGGATTTTGCTCACTTTCAATGCTCCTAGCTCCTTCACACCCACCCGCCATCAATCACGAAATTCTGGCCCGTGATTGTCGAGCTATCATCAGACGCAAGAAAGAGCACCAGACGCGCGACGTCGTCGGGCATCAACTCGCGCTTTAAAGCCTGCCGCTCCATGATTTCTGCCAGATAGTCCGGCGTCATCCAAAGGCGGCGCTGGCGCTCGGTCATGATGGCACCCGGCGAAACGCAGTTCACGCGAATGTTCGCGCCGCCGAGTTCACGCGACATGGTGCGGGTAAGGCCCACGATGCCGGCTTTTGCCGTGATATACGCGGGAAGGCCGGTCGAAGGGATCATCCAGGAAATCGAGCTCATGTTGATGATCGACCCGCCGCCGGCTGTCGTCATTCCGGGCACGACAGCTTGCATTGCGAAAAATTGATGCCGAAGATTCACGTTGATCCGTTCGTCCCAATATTCGGGAGTGACCTCGGCGAATTTATGGCGATCGTCATTGGCGGCGTTGTTTACAAGCACACGGACGGCGCCGAACTTTGATTCGAGCGACGCGATCGCCGAGCGCAAGTCGTCGATCTTGGTCAAATCGCATTTCGCAAAAACAGGCGCGGTGGTCGCGGAATGCAGTCGTCGGATCAGGTCGTTAGCGTTTTGCTCGGCAAAATCCAAAAACACCACTCGCGAACCCTGCAGCGCAAATTGCTCAACCATGGCGGCGCCGATTCCGGAGGCGCCGCCGGTGATCAGAACCACAGCATCTTTCAAGCTTGGGTAGCGCGCGAGTCGTTGATTCATGCTATGGGCGATCATGGTGTGGGGATGCTCTTCTTCGCCATCCGTGTCATCGACCACTCAACCACGCCAGGGAACAATTGGTAGATCTTGACCACAGGATGCATCGTCCAGGGCACGATCACCTCGCGCTTTTGTTTCAGGTAGCCGCGTAAAACCGCACGCGCAACGCGGTCGGCACTAATGCCGCGAGTGGTCTTGGGCCGAACCTGTTTGTATTCGGCGCCTCTGACCGCATTTGCCCCGAAATCAGTTCGCACGTATCCGGGGCACACCGTCGTGATGTGGATTCCGGACTCCGCCAGCTCAATACGGGCGGCTTTGCCAATTGCGTTCATAGCAAATTTGGTTGCGCTGTAGCTGGCATTGAAGGGAAGCGGAATATGCCCGCCAACACTCGAGATGTTGATGATGGCTCCCGAGCGCTGTTGTTTCATAATCGGAATGACCGCTTGCATGGCCTCCACGGTTCCGAAAAAATTCGTATCAAACATGGCTCGACAGTCAGACATCTGCATATTGGCGATCGAATCAAGCAGCGCGTACCCAGCGTTGTTGATCCAGATGTCGATGCGCTGGAAGTGGTGCATGACCAAGCCAATCGCGCGGTCAATTTCCTCGCGATGCCTGACATCACACGCCAGCGCCAAGGTCTGGTCAGAATGTCCGATGCGTGTACGGGCAGTTTCCAGCCTGCCGGCATCGCGCGAAAGCATTACAACGTGAGCTCCTTTTTTAACGAAAAGTTTCGCAATTGCCTCGCCGATTCCCATCGAGGCGCCGGTAACAACTGCGACTTTTCCGTTCAGCAGAAACTGGTTCTGATCGCTTTGGGCCATGCCGGGTTTGTATCCTGCTGAGCAGTTCAAGTCAAGACACAGATAGAATCTACAGGAGCGTACCGTTACACTTTCGGTGACATTGGGAACCGGCGTTGCGCTGGCAAGAATGGATTCCTGAACATGCTCCTGCCACTATTTCCGCTGGATCTGGTGCTGCTGCCGGGTGTGCCCCTGCCGCTGCACATTTTCGAGCCGCGATATAAGGAGATGACCAAGGAATGCCTCGATCAAAAGCGGCAGTTCGGGATTGTGCGCACGAAAGACGAATCGTTTGTGAACACGGGCTGCACGGCAGAAATCATTAACGTGCTCAAGAGTTACCCCGACGGCCGCATGAACATTCTGGTCGAGGGCCAGAAACGGTTCGAAGTTTTGCAGATAAACCAGGAGCGCAGCTTCCTGCAGGCAGAGGTGTTTTATCTCGAGGATGAAAGCGATCCTGCCACGAGCGGGGAGGTGGAAAAGGCGCTGCAGCTCCACGGAGAGATCATGCAGCTTGCCGGGGCTCGGCCGGATGCACCGGAGAAGGCAGAGGCGTCGCAGCTTGCGTATCGGCTCGCTGGTTCTCTTCCTTTTGATCCCGACTTTCAACAGGCGCTGCTGGAGATGAACTCTGAGGCGCAGCGCATTCGCGCCATTATTTCCTTCTTCGAACGCATCCTTCCCGTGCTGCATCGCAACGCGAACGCCAAACAGCGCGCAGGCGGAAACGGCCACGTAAAGTAACTCTGGCATCGCGGCGTATAATCAAAGCAATTTCGGCTGCATTGCCTTGGCTTTCCGCACGGCTGAAGGCTGATGGCGAAAGCCTTCTGGAGTTTTTGCCGCGATGAACCTTCCTCGTACCCTGGGCGAATTGCGCCGCAGCGCTTTTTCTGAAGAACAACTAAGCACCCGGCGTGTAAAAGACGAATTGCGAGACAACCTGATCGCGCGCCTTCGAGAAAGTTCGGAGGGCCCAATTTTCCCCGGCATTGTCGGCTACGACGATACCGCGGTGCCACAAATCGTTAACGCCATTCTTTCCCGTCACAATTTCATTCTGCTGGGACTGCGCGGGCAGGCAAAGAGCAGGATTCTACGCGCGCTTACATCTCTGCTCGATCCGCAAATGCCCTATATCGCAGGCTGCGAGATTCACGACAATCCTTACGCGCCGATTTGCCGCCGCTGCATTGAGACGATTGCGGAATGCGGTGACAGCACCCGGATTGCATTTCTCACGCCAGAGGAGCGATACGTTGAAAAGCTGGCGACGCCGGACGTTACCATCGCCGATCTTATCGGGGACATCGACCCGATCAAGGCTGCGCGGGGCGGGCATGAGCTCTCAAGTGAGCTCACCGTTCATTACGGCCTGCTGCCGCGAGCGAACCGTGGGATTTTTGCGATCAACGAATTGCCAGACCTTGCCGGCAAGATTCAGGTTGGATTGTTCAACATCATGCAGGAAGGCGATGTGCAGATTAAAGGCT
The DNA here is from genome assembly GCA_035651555.1 of Terriglobales bacterium. Lineage (GTDB taxonomy): Bacteria > Acidobacteriota > Terriglobia > Terriglobales > Acidobacteriaceae > Gp1-AA145. The sequence continues at coordinate 419,750 of DASRFL010000011.1, read as the reverse complement.
ACCCGGTGCGGCTTCCTTTGGATATTGCGCTGGTGTTCTCGGCCAATCCCGAAGACTACACGGCCCGCGGGAAGATTGTTACTCCGCTGAAAGACCGGATTGGATCGGAAATTCGTACTCACTATCCCGCAACCGTGGATGAAGGCATCGCCATCACTGCCCAGGAGGCGTGGGTCTCCCGCGATGGCAACAAGATCGCAATCCCCAAATATGTGCGCGAGGTGATCGAAAGAGTGGCATTCACCGCTCGCGAGGACAAGCGTGTCGACAAACGTTCCGGGGTCAGCCAACGCCTCCCGATCTCCTGCATGGAGAATGTGGTCTCCAACGCAGAGCGGCGTGCGATTCAGCACAAGGAACACGTTACTGTACCGCGCCTGAGCGACGTCTATGCGGCGCTACCTGCAATTACCGGCAAACTGGAATTGGAATATGAAGGCGAAATGAAAGGAGCGGACTTTGTCGGACGCGAGCTGATTCGCAACGCAATTGCGAAAACCTACGACCAATATTTCGCCGGCGCAAATATGCAGCAGGTGGTGCAATGGTTCGATCTGGGTGGCGAGGTGCAAATTGCCGAGAGCGCCGCAGCGTCAGATGTCCTACAGACACTGCGCGGGATTCAAGGATTGATGGACAAGCTGACGCGTGTGAACGTGGGGCCCAAAGACAGCCCGGAGGTACAGGTTTCTGCTGCGGAGTTCGTTCTGGAAGGGCTGCACGCGTTGAAGCGGATCGGAAGAAACGAAGAGCGAGTTTTCACGGCGGGCGAGAAGCAGCCGCGCGCTACCGAAAAACCGTTCGAACGTGAGGACCTGCCGTTTACAAGGAGTAGAAGGCCCTTGAATTAGAAAGCCGTCGTTGGTCGCTGGTCATTGGTCGTCGGCAAATACCGGAAACAGCGCTGTGCCAGCAACGACTAACGACTAATGACCAACGACTGATGTTATGCGTCGCACTCGCTACACCAAATACGTTCCCGATCCCGCGGGCGAGATGAGCCTGGAGGACCTGCTAGGCGCGCTCTCCGACTATCTGCTGCAGAGCGGATTTCAGAATTATCTTTCCTACTACGATCTCCCCGATGGCGAGCAGACGCTAGACGACTTGCGCCGTGCCATAGAGCAGGCGCTCATGGAAGGCGACATGCTCAGCGATGAACTTCGCGAGCAGTTGCAGCAGATGCAGGCTGAGGGAACGCTGGATGAGCTGATTGAAAAGTTAATAGAGCGGATGCAGCAGGAAGATTACATCAGCATCGACCAGCCGCATGATCCATCGAAACAGTCGAGCGTGGGCGGGCAGGTGGGAGACACACAGCAGCAGACTCGCTTTGAGATTACAGACAAGAGTCTGGATTTCCTGGGATACAAGACCTTGCGCGATCTGCTCGGCTCGCTTGGCAAATCAAGCTTTGGCCGCCATGACACGCGCGATATGGCGACCGGAATTGAAGCGAGCGGCGCGTCACGGCAATATGAATTTGGCGATACGCTGAATCTCGATATCACCGCAACTCTCTCGAACGCGATCCAGCGCGAAGGGCTGAGGCTTCCGCTGAATATCGAATATGCTGATCTACAAGTACATCAGTGCGAGTACCAGTCGTCCTGCGCTACGGTATTGATGCTCGACTGCTCGCACTCCATGATTCTTTATGGCGAAGACCGCTTCACGCCGGCAAAAAAAGTCGCAATGGCGCTTTCGCATCTGCTGCGCACGCAATATCCCGGCGATTCGCTCTCTCTGATTTTGTTTCATGACTCGGCGGAAGAAATCCCACTCTCGCAACTGGCGCGCGTTAAGGTCGGCCCCTACTATACGAACACGCGCGAAGGTCTGCGGCTGGCGCAAAGAATCCTTCAGCGGCAAAGAAAAGACATGAAGCAAATTGTGATGATCACGGACGGCAAGCCTTCGGCCCTCACCCTCGAAGACGGGCGAATTTATAAAAACGCATTTGGCCTTGATCCGCTGGTGGTCAGCAAAACGCTGGAAGAGGTTTCAAAGTGTAAGCGAGCTGGGGTGATGATCAATACGTTTATGCTCGCATCCGATTATGGCCTGGTACAGTTCGTACAGAAGGTCACGGAGATGTGCAAGGGAAAGGCGTACTTCACCACCCCGTACACGCTCGGGCAATATCTGCTGATGGACTACATGTCGCGAAAGACGAAGACCATTCACTGACAAGACTTCTTTGCCCTCTTCTCGTACACTTTCCGTAGTTCGTAGTAATTCCTTTTAACGGAGAAGGCAAAAAAAACCAAGAGCTTTAACCGCTCGCAGATTACCCGAAAGATCTTTTAGCCCTTTGGCAAATCATTCACCGCGCGCCAGGCTTGGTCGATGGCGCCATCGGTGTATGCGTAAGCTCCCGCATCGGCATTGGCGATGGCAATTCTGCCAAACGGCTTGCGCGCAGTTTCGCACGGAATCTCTCCGCCATCGATCCAGAATTTGTCCCACAAAGAGTTGTACTCGTAAGCGTAGCCATGCGGCCAGCGGTTCACGGTGATGGCGGCGATGTCGCGCGCGGGATCGAATCCGCCCGGTCCGAGGGTGCGCGCGAGTTGGTCACGAATGTTGCGCTCCATCGTCTCAAACTCGGTCATGAACAATTCAATGCGACCCATGCGGTGCTGATCGCGAGCCGGTAATCCGGGACGGCACGGCGTTTTCATCATGTGAATCACAATTGGTTGGTCGGGTTCAGTTGAGCAGTGATAGTCGCCGATACTGACGGGGATGTCGAGGGTGAAGGCGGAATGGTAACAATGCGGCGCGTACACCGAACTCGTCGCAAGTTTCTGGAATGAAGTCCAATTGTGGAGGCAGACGTTGGTGTACAGCAGAGGAACCTTCGCTGCCGAACTCAAAGCTTGCTTCTGGTGATTCGGTAGTTCTGCGCAAATATAGGGAATCACCATGTTCCAGCAGGCAAGCACCGTGAATGGAGCGCGAACGGTGTAGAGCTTGCCCAGCCGCGAATATGTTATTTCCACCTCTTTCGCGCTGGCATGATCGCCAACATGCTTCACCCGAACTGCTGTGCTATTCAGCCGGATGCGAACTGGAGAGGACGTGTCGTCGAGCCTTGCGTAGTTTGCTCTCTCGGTGACGATGTCAGTCGCGGTGCTTCCGGCAATCGCATCCGGGATGAGCTTGCGCACCAGCATGCGCGCAATCGAAGCATTGCCATCGGGAAAGTGGAAGAAATATTTCTCGGCTTCAGCGTTGGGAATGGCATCGCGATTCATGCCTTTGCCAGGAGCGGGATCAAGGTTCATCCCCGAAAAACCGGGCAGACCCAGGCCCCACGCGTCCTGTGCGGAGACGGCATCGATGCCGACCCCAAACAATCCTTGGGGGACAGCTTGATAGAACTTCACGATCTCTTCGCTGACTTGAGCGACGTCGGTTAAAAATTTCGCGTAGCTCATGCGCGCGAGCCGGTCTTTCTTCTGGTCTGAAGTCAGGCCGGGGAGATAGTCCTTGCGTTCGACATAAAGATTTTGCAGGTCCTTTTTCGCGGCATCAGACATTGGAGCTTCGTTCAAGAACAACTTCCACGCCTCACCCGAGGCTCGAAACGAGTCTTCAGTTTCGCCTCCCTCGATCGGCGTCGGATTTACGACCAGCTTGTCGCTGCCAAATGTCTGCTTGTCGAAAAAAATGTGGGAGCGCAGGCCAAGAGATCGGTACAAATTTCTGGAAACGTACCTGGAATAAGAAGGAACGTCGATTCCCAGATCTTCCACCACGCCCTTGGCAACGGCGCTATAGGGTGCCGGACTCTCGATCGAGAATGTCCCGCCAAAGCCGAGCAGCTTTCGATCAGCCACGGAAAATTCATTTCGCTTAGCATGGCCGCCAAAATCGTCGTGATTTTCCAGGATCAGAACACGCGCATTGGGATTGGCCTTGCGGAAGAAGTAGGCTGCGGAAAGGCCGCTGATTCCACCGCCCACAACAATCAGGTCAAACTTCTCGCCAGTTGGGGTCGGCGTGCCGGCCTTCTCCCAGAAATTGCCGTCTCGAATGGCATGCGCAACTTCGAACGAGCCAACGTGGCTGCCGCGCAACCCGGTAAGTGCCGGCGGATAATAGTTGGGCGATTTTTCGGGATCGAGATCGTTTTGAAGTGCGGCCAGCAGATGTGGCGGCAATATCGCCGCTCCGGAAGTAAATGCGATTCCATTGAGGAAATCGCGACGGGTGATGCCGCGATCCATGCCCAGATCTTTATCGCTTGAGTCTGCCATGTGGTCCTATCATATGTTCCCAGGCCAGAGAAGAAAGGTAATCTAAGCGTCCGGTCGCTACTGTGACGGCGTGCTGTCCTGTTCTTTTTTTACTGCCGCTTCGGCCGCCTGGAATCCCATCTTGCTGTGAGTTCCGTCACAGAACGGCTTGTTGACGGAAGCGCCGCAGCGGCAGAGGGAAAATGCAGGTTTGCCGGTCAGATCGTATTTATTTCCGTCCGCATCGACGAGTTCGATTGATCCCTCAGGAGCTTCAACCCGATAAGGTCCGTTCCTGCGGACAGTGATTTTGACGCTTGCCATGAATCCTCCGACGAATTGAGCAACCTAGAAAGATACCAGCTTGGGTGGAGTGCGCGCCAGCAAAGGAGTTGACACATTGCTCAAGCCCGTGAACGGACCTATAATCGTCGAACTTTGGACGCAACAGTCTAGTATGTAACGCACCGGTGCGGAGGAACATGAACACCAAAAATCCAAAAATGACTCCGGAGGCACAACTTCTCGCCAAGGAACTTTTCAAACATCAGAAAAAACTTCGAAAGGACCTTCTTGTCACCTATAAAACACTTTGCGAGAAGGCCCACGTGCCTTTCAATCGCGCTACCATTGGTGGTTTTCTGGGTGAGATTGCTATGTGGTGTCGAGAAAGGAGTCTGCCACCGATCAATGCGCTCGCGATCAACAAACACGATGGAAAACCAGGATATAACTATACCAACGCTGTAGGTTGCAGCGACGACACATGGCCTTCGGATATTGGGAAGTGTCTGACGAGTAGATATCCCAGCAAACCGTAGCTCACTTAGAACCTGGAGACTGTCAGGCGGCTTTGGCATGTTGCGCGATGGTGCTGCGATACAAGTGGATGTAGCTGCTGGTCATGCGGTTTGCGTTGTAGCACTCACGCGCGCGATTGAAGGCGCGGTTGGCAAAGCTGCGGCGGAGTTCCGAATCGCTGTTGAGGATGCGCACCGCTTCGCTGAGGCTGTCGCCATCGTTGGTGCGGAAATACACGGCGGCCGGGCCCCAAATCTCCCGCATGGGAGGAGTGTCGTTCAGGATGAGTGCGCATCGCGATAGCGCAGCTTCGAGAATTGTCATCCCGCTCGGCTCGTACTTGGAAGCTGACACGTACATGGCTGCCCGGCTGTAAAGCAACCGCAACTGTGACTCTGAGCGAGGTCCGCTCATTACCACGCCTTCGTTCCCATGCCGGAATTTAACGTCCGCGCGAACCTGGGCCTGGGTTGAGTTCTCGGGTTGTCTGGCGTCCACGACGCAAACCGGCACGGGATGTGACTTGTCAGCCAGAAGGTGCACCTGCGCCGCAGGATCAAGCAAACGTCCGACCGCGAGCACGCTCTCATCTTTGGTGACGTATGGGTTGAAATGGATGGGATTCCGCCCATGATTGATTACGGTTGCATTCATCGCCACGGGATAGCCGGCGGCGAGCTGTGCGGCCATCCATTCGCTGCCCGCTACGACGACTGAAGCGTCCGACAATCCACGGGAGGTGGTCTGGCGATACCAGCGCACCCACGCATTCTCCTTCGGCTCGCGGCCATGCACAGATTTCCACCACGTGATCAGGTCACCATGCGCGACCACGATGCGCGGCACAGAAGCATTGAGGGCACCGTAACAAAGGTGGTTAGAGTGAAACAAATCCGGCTTTGTTTCGTTTAGCAGGGAACAGAGATATGCCGAAGATTCCAAAAAATCCTGTTGGCCCTCGTGCATCCAGTCAAGGCGAAAAGCCGTTGGCCGATATTCCAGGCCACGCAGGCGGTCCATCCACGCTGTTTGTGCCGGCAACGGAATTTCGCCGAAGCTCACCAAGGTCACACGAACCCCGCGCCCAATAAGGCCGGTGACAGCTTCGCGCGTGTACGCCCACAAATCGCTGTTCAGCGTGTCCGATGTCATCAATACGTGCATATCGGCAAGACTCGTCATTCTATTGGATGCAACTCCGGTTCCGAACTTTTATTTGTTGCGAAAACAATTGCACTGTTTATGCCGTTGTCTTCACATCCATTAGAATCACGCCATGCTTCGACTGATGTGCGTCACTGCTCATCCTGACGATGAAGCCGGAAGTTTCGGCGGCACGCTGCGGACTTACGCTGACCGCGGGGTTGAAACTTGCGTGATCTGCCTTACGCCCGGGCAAGCCGCCACCAATCGTGGCCCGGCCAGAAGTGACCAGGAACTTGCGGAAATGCGGCGCCGCGAGTTTGCTGCCGCATGCGAAATATTGGGAGTGGCGAGGCCGGTCATCCTTAACTATCCGGATGGCCAGCTCTATCGTCAGGAATTAAATCGAGTCGTATATGACCTAACCTTGCGTGTGCGCGAATTCCGGCCTCAGGTCATGATGACGCTTGGCCCGGAAGGCGGGGTCACCGGGCATCCCGACCATTCCATGGCGGGAATTTTCGCCACGCTCGCATTTCATTGGGCGGGGCGACCAAATCGCTATCCCGATCAGGCCCGGAACGGCCCAGGTCCACACCGGACGCAAAAGCTCTATTACAGTACCGCAGATTTCGCTCTGCCCAATCGACCGCCAATTACGTTCGCGCCACCGACGGCGATCATTGACATCGGGAACCACCTGGAAACAAAGATCGCCGCTTTCAAGGCGCACGAGACCCAGTCGCCGCTTTGGCCGCTGTTCGAGCAGAACGTCAGCAAACGGGGACGGAATGAGTTGTTCCATCTCGCAGCCGCAACACATCCTGAAGGCCCGCAGACCGAGACAGATCTCTTCGCCGGAATTTCCGACGAGGAGTGATCGCGCATTTTCTCGCGCACTTCGCCGTCTCAGTCTGGAGCTGAGGATGCGAAGTGCCGCGAAGCAAAGTTTTCGTCAGTGTGGCCGGATAATGTCAGTAAGAGTGTCTCGCTTCGACTCATCGCGGACGAGGTGCGGATACTTTTCGCCGCCGTGATAATTCAAGTCAAAAGTCTTGAAGTAGTCTGTATTTTCAATCAGTAGATGTAGAGGTTCAGCAGTTTTTTTGCCTTCAGAGAGTGCATCGCGAAATAACTGCGGTGTCAAACGGCGGCCATTCACCGCAACAATTTTCATTCCCGGCCCAATTCCGGCCCTTGCGGCGTCCATTCCTTCGACGGTGTCTTCGATCTCACCATCTTCCTTGACCATCAGGCCCACCGAGAACGATGCGTTGATCTCGCGATGGTCGAACTCCCATTCGCGCATGATTGCGGAACGGTTTTCATCGTATTCCAGTTTCCAGCCCGAATTTTCAATTCCGGTGAGCGGCGCACCGGGGCCGTGATTGGTCAGGCGCTCGTTCCAGAATCCGCGCCAATCGTAAGGCGCGATTTGGTTCAGCGCGTTTACGACGTCATCAAAGGTGTAAGTCTTGACCATCGGCGGCGTGCTGGGTGCACCGTGAAACAAACGACAGAAGTCATCGATCGATTTCTTTCCGCCGCTCTGCTGGCGAATGATGGTATCTGCCCACAACCAATCGAGTTCGCCCTCGTCGTAATAGTCAACACTTCGCCGCCAGGAGTCCCACTCTTTGGGAGTGTAGTAGAGCAGAGCGGCTGCATCCGCGGTGTCCTGCAGGTTACGCCATGTCCTGCCGGGGCGATGGTCGAGCATCGCCGCAGTTCGCGCCAACTCGTCCCGGTATTGCTGCGGAGTGCGAAGACCACTGCGCCCGGCCAATACGTCGCCCAGATACTCCGTCAAGCCTTCGTAAACCCAGAGCAGATCATCCTGCATGACCTGTTGATAATCCGAAGTAGTAAGGTCGGCAGGCCGGCGAAATTTGCCGTTCCATGAGTGCACGTATTCGTGCGGCAGCAGACCGGCGTCAAGAGCGCGGAGCTCAGGATCTATCAGCGAGCGTTCCTCGGCACGGCTGTCGTTGGACTCGTGATGCTCCAGTCCGAAGTGCGCCACGTGATCGCTCAGGCTGAAAAGAAAGTGATAGTCGTTGTAATGAGTGGCGCCAAATAATGTAGTCGCCTGCTTCACCAGATTGCTGTACTCGTCCCAGACTTCCTGAGGCGCCTCCAGAGCAATCGCGCTGTCGGCTGCAATATCCATTTCGACCGGAGGATTTTGGCCGCGATTGAGTGGAACCACCTTCAGGAACTCGCCGGCAATAATCGGAGAGTCGACCAGAGTGTAAAGCGAGACAGGCTCAAAATGAATCTCGTCACCGGATTGCGAGGCGATGCGCAAGGGAGTGCCGAATTTCCATCCAGATGGAAAGCGCACCGAGGCGGTAAATTTTATCTGATCTGCTGTCCAGCCTTTGGGATACAGCAGGACCTGATTCCAACTAATCACGGTCATTTTTTGCGTTGCTGAAGCTCCCGCGGAAAACAGGCTTTGGGTGGATTCGCCCGGGACCAGATAGTCGAGGGTAGTGTGCACTTCTTCGACCCCTGAAGGCACGTCGACGTGAATCGTCCAGTCGTCGGCAAGGTCGCGACGCCAGCTCAGTAGCTGTCCGTTTCCGGTGAACTTCAGTCCGGCCATGTCAATCGCCGGCCCGCTAGGCGCATGCTCGCCAGGAATCCACTTTGGATAGTAGAGGGTAAGAGTTCCAGCCGTTGCGGGAATTGTCAGTTGCGCATGAAGAATTTTCCGTGGCGCGTCAGTGGCGTCGAGGTCGATGTTGATGTTGGGTGCCGCGCCGGCAGCACGCAGCGCAATTGGAAAGGTAAGTACAACTATGAAGACCAATAAGAGGGGGGAAGTCCTCACCAGGTTCTCCTTTGATAAAGGTCTGAACAAAAAGGTGAATATAGCACTCAGCATTCTTCCCGTCATCACCGAGCGCGTGAAGAGAAACGTTTTAATTACTGGAAGGTACGAATCGTCTGTGATGAGGGATTCGTTGATATGATTTCTGCGTGAGTTCGCGGCGCGGCAAATTCATTACCTTTGAAGGGCTCGATGGATGCGGTAAGAGCACTCAACTGGAACGGCTAGCGGCGAGTCTTCGGGAACGCAATTCGCCGGTGGTGGTAACGCGAGAGCCCGGCGGCACCGATACTGGTGAGAAAATTCGCCGGCTGCTTCTCGATACTCAGACTTCTGGCCTTACGCCGACGGCGGAATTGGCCTTAATGTTCGCTTCTCGCACCCAGCACATACAGCAAATAATTCTGCCCGGCCTGGATGCTGGAAAGATCGTGCTCTGCGATCGGTTTACGGATTCGAGCGAAGCCTACCAGGGCGGAGGCCGAAAACTCGGAAGCGGGCCGGTGCTCGAATTGCATCGAGTGTTGTGTGGCGATTTGTGGCCGGATTTGACCGTTCTGATGGACTCCGATGTCAGTACGAGCGTGGAGCGCGCCCGGCGTCGGAACCAGGCACGCAGCAGTTCCGGAGTTTCTGACGAAGGACGCTTTGAGCGCGAGAACCGTGCCTTCTTCACGCGTGTGCGGAACGCTTATTTGGAGATCGCTAAACGTGAACCTGGCCGAGTAGTCGTAATCGATGCTCGCGGCACGCCAGACCAGACACAGGCCAAAATTCTGGAAATTGTTTGGAAGAAACTCGGCATGGAGGCGGGTTCCAAAAGAGCACACCATGTCCGTTAATCGAAGGGAGTTTGTCGCCAACACGGCGAGAGCTGCCGCCGCCGTTCAATTCTTGCCAAAGTTCTTGTCAGCGACGCAAAAGACTCAACCGCTCTCTCATAACAGTACTGGGCAGAAGCCATATGGCTCGGGCTACTTCGGAAACTGGATGGAGGATGAATACGGTCTCCCGGCATTCAACTACACCTGCGATCAGACGAAAGATGCAAAAGCCAAAACCGAAGTGAATCCCGGAATTCTGTCCGCAACGGAACACATTCATCAAGTTGGAAACGATCGAATCATTGCAATTGCTTCCAACTACGGGCATGTGCGCGTGCGGCAAGATGAGGGCGCTCCGAAGTTTCTGAACGACTGCGCTCCGGAACGGAGAGTATTCGGTGGAGGTTTCGGATATTTGACGGATGGAAAAGTTACGCTGAGCACTTTCTATCCGGGTGGGGCGAAGAGCTTCGAGAGAATATTTGGGATCGGATATTTTCGTAAGAAACTCGCCGGCGGCGACTACGAAATCGATCAAACTATCTTTGCGCCGTTCGGCGACGATCCGGTGCTGATTTCGCAGGTTGCGATCACAAATCACGGCAATACTGAAGCGCAATTGCGGTGGATTGAATATTGGGGATGCGCCCTCTACCAATTTTCTTTTCGCGCCTTCATGGAGAGCTTCAACGGAAAGAGCATGCATGAATTGCGGCGTGATTTTGGTGCGAGATTCAACCACAATTTCACAAGGCTGAGTGATGGTTCGGGACTGGTCGAGAGCAAGCAGTTTCCCGGAAGAGACCCGGTAGAGGAGAAGGATTTTGCGGAAGTGGTTGCCAATCTCGAGAAAAATCCAAATCCGTTCCTCGCAGTCCCCGATAAAGAAGCTCCGAAACTGGCCGACTTCGACGATCTGAATCCGCCGCGTACATTCCTGGTTTCGCTGGATGGACCGGCGGATGGAATGAGCAGCAACGCGGGAAAATTTTTCGGGTCAGGGGGCGTCGAAAATCCCGCGGGGTTGAGAGGGCCACTAGATGGAGATCTTGCGAGCACGGGACCAGAAAGTGCGCTGCTGCTCGAGCGCAGGTTCTCCTTAAAAGATGGAGAGAGCCGCACGCTGACGTTCCTCTATGGCTATTTGCCCAGCGGGTTCGATCTGGATTCGCTCACAACCAAGTACAGCAAGTCGACCCATACTGCTCTGCGCGACTCGAGCGACCAATGGAAAAACTCTAGCCTCCGCTTCAGTACGCAAACCGAACCCTGGATTGAACGGGAAGTTACGTGGAACCACTATTACCTGCGCAGCGGGATGAGTTACGACGATTTTTTTCATCACCACATAATTTCCCAGGCGAGCATTTATCAATACGTGATGGGATTTCAGGGGGCCGCGCGCGATCCCTTGCAGCATGCGCTGCCGCTCGTGTTCATCAATCCCGAAATTGTGAAACAGATTCTGCGCTACACGCTCAAAGAAGTTCGAGCGGATGGTTCGATTCCGTATGGAATCGTCGGACACGGCATGCCAATGCCGACGAGCTCCGATAGTTCCAGCGACATGCCGCTTTGGCTCCTGTGGACGGCGAGCGAGTACGTGCTTGCCACTCGGGATGTCGCATTCCTTGACGCGCAGGTTGTCCCGATTTATGGCGTTCGTGCGGAAGGGGCAACAGTTCGCGAGCTGCTCGCGCGCTGCTACCGGCATTTAGTTCAAGACGTTGGGACCGGCGAGCACGGGCTGATGCGCATGTTGCAGGATGACTGGAATGACGCGTTGGTAAACGGGTGGGCCCCTGCTGCGGCGCAGAAAGAATGCGTGGAGAAGGGCGAAAGCGTACTCAATTCGGCAATGGCCGCGTACGTGCTCGACTATTATGCACTGATGCTGACCTATACGGGCGATGAAGGCCGCAATGCCGGGCCGGTCCGGCGAAAAGCGGAAGAGCATCGCGATGCGGTTGGAAGGCAATGGACGGGGAACTGGTTCCGTCGCGCGTGGCTTGGGCCCACCATAGGTTGGCTGGGCGAAAAAGGTTTGTGGATCGAACCTCAGCCCTGGGCGATCATCAGCGGGGCGACGAGCGAAGACCAGACCGCGACACTGGTAAAGCAGATAGATGAAAATCTGCGGCGGCCTTCGCTCATTGGAGCAATGCAGATCAGCGACAGTCCGGATCGAATCGGAAATGGCGTTTGGAAAATTGAACCGGGAACATCAGTGGCGGGAGGCGTGTGGCCATCGCTGAACCAGGTTTTGATTTGGGCCCTTTCCTCAGTGAACGGCACCATGGCATGGGACGAGTGGAAAAAGAACTCATTCGCGCGCCATGCGGAAGTGTATCCGGAAATCTGGTATGGAACCTGGAGCGGTCCTGACGTTCTGAATTCGGCATTGAGCAAGCGCCCGGGCGAGACGACCGGCGGAAAGCCATTTGGCTGGACGGATTTTCCCGTCCTGAATATGCACACGCATGCAGGCCCGCTGTATTCACTGACGAAGTTGCTGGGGATTGAATTCACGGAATCTGGCGTGAAGGTCGCACCGAAAATTCCGCTGGAAAATTTTCGCTTCGAATCACCGCTGCTTGGATTGGTGAAAACGCCACATGGTTATGAGGGGTGGTATGACCCGTCAGTCAGAAATACCTGGAGTATGCGGTTGTCTTTGCCGGCCGATGAAGTGAAGAGGTTCCAGAAAGGTGAAGTCAACGGATCGAAGGTCCGACCGCGATTTGCGGAGGGATTTGTTGAGTTGCGCGGAGAAGGCGGCGCGGGAAGCCGGTTTCGCTGGTCGATTTCGCGCGGGTGAGCCGCTTTGCAGTCTCGGGTGAATTCGGTGGCTTCTGCGGTAGAAAAGCTTTAACCGCAGAGATCGCTGGGTGAAAACGAGGACGCAGAGAAAATCCAAATGTTGTAAACAGCAGGTTATATGCCCTTTTCAGATTTTCACGGTAATGAAACAACGGTCCGTCAGATACGCGAAATGCTGGCACGGGATCATTTTCCCCACAGCGTGATTCTCGCCGGACCAGCGGGATCTGGAAAATACACGCTCTCGACGATGATCGCTCGCGCGATGAACTGCCTGGAAAAACCGATCACCGACGGTCTCCCGGACTTTTGCGGCAAGTGCTCGAACTGCGTTCGAATCGGCCAGTCGGAAGATTTGGAATCACGCTGCTCTGAGGCGAGCGAAGCGCGAGAGGCGCTGAAAGAGACTGAAAAGAAGGAAACACGGCTATTCATTCAGACCCATCCGGACGTTCTGGTGATCCCGCCTGACCCCCCGCAGATGATGATCAAAGTGGACCAGGTGCGGCGGGTGATTGAATCGATTTATTTTCGTCCGGCGGAAGCACGTGAGCGCGTTTTTATCTTCACTGATTCTGCTTTCATGAAAGAAGCCGCGAATTCGCTGCTTAAGGTGCTCGAAGAGCCTCCGGAGTTTGCGACGATTTTTTTGCTGGCCGAAAGCAGCGGCGAGTTACTGCCGACTATCCGCTCGCGCTGCATGACCGTGCAATTGAAATGCCTGTCGTTGCAGGAAATTGAAAATTATCTGGCGCGGCATCGACCGGAATGGAAGCCACAACAAAGGTCTCTGGTCGCGAGACTTTCCGAGGGAGCAGTCGGCCGAGCGAGAAATTTCAATCTCGACACGTATGTCGCGGCGCGCGGCGATGCGCTCACTATTCTTCGGACCGCGCTGCGCGCTTCGGACCACAGCGAGCTTTTCAAGGTCACTGAAACTTACCGCGCCGGTGCAGAAGGCAGGGAGAAGATTGAGCTTTTGTTGAGGTGCCTGTATTCGCTGTTGCAGGATTTACTTTTTATTGAAGGGAAGTCTCCGGGGCAGGTCAGAAATACGGACGTCATGGGAGAACTGCAGAAGTTCGCGGAACAGACCAATTTCGATTGGCTTTCATCCGCTGCAGAACGGCTGGGCGAAGTGGAACGCGGGTTGCGGCGGAATCTTCTGCGCTCGCTATCGCTGGATTCATTCGAGGCGGCACTTGAGCGGCCGGCCTAGTTCAAATATCAGGCCAGCTTTCGCAATTTTGTGACTCTGCCGGCTTCCACCCACTCCACGACGAAAATGTTGCCCTCGTGATCGAAGCAGGCGCCGTGAGGGCAGACAAATCTGCCCGGCGCGAAGGCGCCGGAAGGGCGGTTGCGTTCTAGCTTCCAATCGTCTTTCGAATACTCGCCATCGCCCAAGGTCGCGGCAACGTGATTGTTTCGATCGAGCACCACAACTTTGCTGAGCAGGTCCGGAATTACCACGCTTTCATTGCGCTCGTTGAAGTAGCACGGCATCTTTGTGGTTCCGAGGATGAGGTCAACATGCTTGCCATCGAGCGTGAATCGCTGAAGCCGGCTGTTGCCACGGTCGGCTACGACCAGCAGAGGTGTTTGCGAGCGCGTATCGACCCACAGGCCGTGAGGACAGTCGAGCTGGTCATCACCACTCCCCAGTCCACCGAAGGTGCGGATGAATTCAGCTTTTGAATTGTATTTATTGATGAAGCTCGATCCGTAGCCGTCGCCGACGTAGATATCGCCATTGGGCGCGATGGCCACATTGGTCGGGCGATAGGGGACGGTTGAGCCGGAGTCGTTCGGCTTGTAAGCTTCCGATTCCACTGGATAACCAAGCGTGAATACCTCTTCACCTTTTAGCGTCCGTTTAGTCACGATTCCGTGCGCGTAGTCGCAAAGATAAAGAAATTCCTCGCTGCCCTCTTTGCGAAGGGTCAGGCCGTGCGCCCCGCCCTTGAATTGCCGTCCCCACGAGCGAACGAACTTGCCCTTGGAATCGAACACAATCATGGTGTCAAAGCTGTCGCTCGCGGCATTGACCGTGTGATGGATGTAGATGTTGCCCTGCGAGTCTTCGCAGACACCGTGGGTGTTGCCGTACCTGATGTTGCGGGGCAACTCGCCCCAGTCGTGGATGGCTTCGTATTGATATTCACCTTGACCCAGAATTGGGCGCTTCGTTCCAGCTTTGTCTGTGGCGTACAGAATGGTAGGAAGACATGCTGCTGCGGCGCTTTGGATCAAAAAACTACGGCGTGTGCTTGCCATGTTTGCCTCACTTCTGCGCAACTGCAGGTTTTTCGTCCAATGGTTTCGGGTCGGCAAATTGCAGCCAGAATCCCATCATCTCTTCGTCACTCGGCTCACCCCAACGCAGGGACTTCGACGGATCCGGATTTTCGGGATTGTCGACTGAGTTGTCGAAGTAGGCGGTGGTCTCGATCTTCGTACCTTTCGGCAACAGGAATTGCTTGTTGAGAAAGTAAGTTTCCTGCCAGCGAAAATCGTAATGCGGCACGTTCATGAGCACTTCATGATGGCCATCCGGGAAAATCGCCTCGGCCCTCATACTTTTGCCTCGGTAATGCATATGACCCGTGTAGGCGAGGGCGATGACATCTTTCGGCAATGTGAAGCACGAGGTCACGCGATGGTTGGCGTCGTTTGGAGGAATCAGGAAGAGATCGTTCCAGATCTCGTATTGCGCGATCTCATGTTGCACCGGCTCTTTCGCAAATACCAGGCCGATGCTGGTGCGGTCCTTTACAGTTTCCGCGGTGTGATTGCTGTAGTGGATCTGGAACTGCAAATAGGATCCGGCTGGGATTCTCAGTGCGTAACCGGGCGGCCTGGTTTCTGCCAGATGGCCCGGCAGGTAGATTCCGGGAACGATATTCAAATATCCCGAGGACATGCCCGGAACTCCGCCACCGGTCGGATAGGCACAGCCATCGTCGGCAACTGGCGCGTCGGCGCGCAAATGCAAGACCTTGCCGGTGCGGTAGTGGTACTGATCAACGCCAGCGTCAGACTTGGCATGCGATTCTTCCTCTTTCGCCACCTTGTCCGCGGCGATGACCGAAACGGTCGCATGGTGCACAACGCGCTTATCGCCCGGCATCACCTCGGCGGCCTGCACCCACTTGTCCTCGGTGAAATTCGTCGGCACATAGATGTACTCGTACTCATCCATGCTGGCGCCACTGACGGTGAATTCGGGGATCGTGAAAACCATATCTGGCTTGATGTGCCAGCCGGTGGCGAACACCGGCTCGGGCGGCAAATCTTTCGCGTCGCCTTCTCTGGCGCCGGTTCGGAACCAGGCGTCAATGGTGGCGATATCGGCATCGCTCAGGCGAGGATCGTTCAGGAAGTGACCCACATTCGGGTCGGCATGCCACGGCGGCATCTTTCGTTGAACCACCGCGTCGCGGATCAGTCGTGCCCAGGGGCGGGTCTCCTTGTAAGTCATCAGCGACATCGGGGCGATGTCATTCGGGCGGTGGCAGACCACGCAATTCCTGAAAAGGATGGGCGCGACGTCCCGACTGTAGGTGACTTCCTTGGCGGGAGCCGGACTCTCCTGGCTGTTCCCAAGTACCAGACAACCGAAGAGCACCGCAACAAGAGTTAAAAGAATTCTGCGCGAAACCATGGGCCCTCCCGTGTTGCGTCCGCCATTTTAGAACTGCGGGGTGAGGAGTACAAGAACGGTCCTAAGAAATCAGGATTCCGGCAATCGATGCGGACATCAGGTTCGCCATTGTGCCGGCTAACATCGCGCGGAGTCCGAGACGGGCAAGATCGCCACGACGATTGGGTGCGAGCGCACCGATTCCGCCGATTTGAATTCCAATCGAGCTGAAGTTCGCGAAACCGCAAAGTGCGAATGTGGCGATGGTGAAAGAACGCGGATCGAGCGCGGCCCGTTGCGGCCCGAGCATGGAGAACGCAACCAGTTCGTTGAGGACCATGCGGGTGCCAAGAAGGTTTCCAATCGCGCCGCAATCATGCCAGGGAATGCCGATGATCCACGCCACCGGCGCAAAGATGACGCCAAAAATTCCTTCCAGGCTTGAAGGGAACCAGGCAACGTGGTGATGAATACCGCCGAGAAGCCCGTCGAACAAAGCGATTAGCGCAAGGAATGCGATCAGCATGGCACCTATGTTGAGTGCCATGTGCAGGCCATCGCCGGTCCCGCGGGCAATGGCTCCCAGAAGATTCTCCTTTTTTTCTTTCCGCTCTTCCCCTTCCGGCATTACGACCCTACCCGCGGTTTTCGGCTGTTCGGTTTCGGGCACAAGCATTTTCGAAATCAAGATGGTGCCGGGTGCGGTCATAATGACGGCACTGAGCACGTGACGCGGCTCGGCGCCAAAGGCAAAATACGCGGCCATGATCGAACCGGAGACGTGAGCCATGCCGCTGGTCATCACCGTCATGAGCTCAGATTGAGTGAGCTCGGGAAGAAAGGGACGGATGGTGACCGGAGCTTCAGTCTGTCCCATAAAAATGCTGGCCGCGACGTTGAGCGATTCCGCGCCGCTCGCGCCCATGATGCGCGTCATGGCCCAGGCCGCGCCACGGATAATAATTTGCATGATGCCTATGTGATAGAGAATCGCAAAAAGCGCGCAGATAAAAATGACTACCGGCAAGACCTGGAAGGCGAAGATGAATCCGATGTTGGAATGCTGCTTTCCAAGCTCTCCGAAGAGGAATTCAGATCCGACAAATGAGTAGGCGAGCACATGGTTGGCGGCATCGCCGATCACCTGAAATGTCCGACGGCCGACGTCGACGCGCAGCACAAAAATAGCGAACGCGATCTGGAGGCCAAGACCCCAGGCGACAGTCTTGACGCGAATCGCGCGCCGATTGGTGGAGAAGGCGAATGCCAGGACGAGCATCACCAGCAAGCCGAGAAGTCCGGTAAATCGCCCCAATTTGTTTCTCCCTTTTTCGACGTGCGAGACGCCCGTCGCCCCACAATCACTTACTTTCCAATTACCCGACGCACAAGAGCCTTTTTTGGCGGGGCTTTCGTGGTAACCACGAAGCTTTTCTCCAGCAAAGACAGAGCCTGAGTGGCCTGAGTTTCAGAATTGTAATGTATGGTGCAAACGGCATCACCGGCTGAGACGGAGTCACCGAGCTTGCGGTGAAGAACGATTCCCACTGAGGGGTCGATCGAGTCTTCTTTTCTGGCGCGGCCGCCGCCAAGCACCACAGAAGCGGTGCCTACCGCCCGGCAATCGATTTCGGAAATGAAGCCGCGTCTCGAACTGGTGACTTCGCGCGTCTGCCGTGCACGCGGCAGTAGTGAAGGATCGTCGATGGCTCGCACGTTTCCGCCTTGCAGTTTCACCATCTCGCGAAATGTTTCGAGTGCCGCGCCGGATTGGACCAACTGCTCCGAGTTGGTTCTCCCGCGTTCAACCGACTCGGCCGCGCCCGCGAGATAAAGCATCCATCCAGCGAGTTCAAGGCAAAGTTCGCGCAGATCGTCGGGACCGCCGCCGCGTAATACATCGATGCATTCGGCGACTTCGAGGGCATTGCCAATATTGTTGCCGAGCGGCTGGTCCATGTCGGTTATAAGCGCGACGACTTTCTTTCCCATGCGCTCGCCGGTTTCGACCATGAGCTCTGCGAGAAAAACCGCGTCGTCTTCTTTATTCATGAACGCGCCGGAGCCGGTTTTTATATCGAGAACCAGGGCGTCAATTCCTTCCGCGAGTTTTTTGCTCATGATGGAAGCGCAGATCAGGTACGGACTCTCGACTGTAGCAGTGACGTCCCGCAGCGCGTAGAGCTTGCGATCCGCAGGTGCAATTTCGGCTGTCTGGCCGATCATGCAACAGCCGCATTGCTTAAGCACGCGGCGAAATTCCCCGGTGCTCAGGTTAACGTTGAATCCGGGAATCGATTCGAGCTTGTCGAGCGTGCCGCCGGTATGACCGAGCCCACGGCCGCTGATCATCGGAACAACGAGGCCAGCCGCAGCAACCAGCGGCGCAAGAACGAGAGAGGTTTTATCTCCGACGCCTCCGGTGGAGTGCTTGTCGACTTTGGCTGCAGCGAATTCTGAAAAATCGAGTACCTCGCCGGAATGCAACATTGCGTTCGTCAATGCCGAGGTCTCGGCGCGCGTCATGCCTCGCAACACAACTGACATGAGCCACGCGGATGCCTGATAGTCGGCAATTTGGCCGTCCGTATATCCGGCAATGAAGGATTCGATCTCAGCAGCGGACAATTCGTGACCATCGCGCTTTTTCGCAATAACGTCTACCGCGCGGACCGGGGCGGCAGAGTGAGAGGCGGGCTGCGTCACTGGAAGCGAAACCCTTCGGGAAGGAGTTCGGTTATGTGGCTTTGTCTCCAGCCGCTCTTGCTTTCGAAAATGACAACTGCTTCAGGGCCGAATTCGTAGATGACCTGCCGGCATGCGCCACATGGGGAGCAGGGAATACCTTGATCGTTCACCACGGCGATTGCCTGAATCATCAAACCGGGACCGGCTTCTGCGATTGCTGAGAAAATGGCGGTGCGCTCGGCGCAATTGGTGAGACCATACGATGCGTTCTCAACATTGCAGCCGGAAAACACTTCGCCGTTTGCGGTCAGCAATGCAGCGCCAACTTTGAATTTTGAATAAGGAGCGTAGGCGTGCTGCATGGCTTGGCGCGCGGCTTCGATCAGGTGATCACGGTCTTTCTCTGAAACGGTTCGAGTCACAGTGGCACGCAGCCCGGAACCTGAAGTCCGAGCATCATCTGGTACGGTTCCGGTCGGACAAGAATGTCCGACCCACAGGGTTCATTTTTCGACGAGCAGAACTTTTTCCAGGCCGTCGATTTCGGTGAGCTTCACTTCAATCACTTCACGCATGGTAGTCGGCACGGTGCGACCGGTAAAAGCGGCCTCAATCGGCAACTCACGATGACCGCGGTCGATCAAGACACAAAGCTGCACTCGGCGCGGGCGTCCATGAGAGAAAAGCGCATCCATGGCGGCGCGGATGGTGCGTCCGGTGAAGAGAACGTCATCGACCAGGATGATGTTCTTGTCCTGAATGTCGAAGCTGAGCTTCGTCTCCTGCACCACAGGTTTTGGTCCCAGCGTCGAGAGATCGTCGCGATAAAACGTAATATCGAGCGCGCCCACAGGGATGACTGTGCTCTCGATTCTGCCCATTAGTTTGCCGAGACGCTCGGCGAGCGGCACGCCGCGACGGCGAATCCCTATCAGGCCGAGGTTATCGACGCCGTCGTTCTTTTCGACAATTTCGTGGGCCAGGCGCAGGAGCGTGCGCTCCATTTCTGAGGCCGACATTAACTGTGCCTTTTCCCGAAGTGCAAACTTTTGCAATGGGCTCTCGTTGGTCATGACCGTTGAATCATACCGAGCGGTCAAGCAGCCTGCAAGACTCAGTTCGCAGCCTGAACCGCCGCCGAAATCGGCAGCTTCCGCTTGCGCCAGACCGTCAAGAGTGTCGATCCAACAATGATGAGACCGGCGCACAGACCGAGCCAAATGCCCAGCGCGCCCCAACCTAGGCGAAAACATAAAAATGAGCCGAGTGGAATACCGATCAGCCAATAGGCGATGAGGTTGGCGAACATGGGAGTCTTCGTATCTCCAGCGCCTCGCAATGCCCCGGTGGTCACGACCTGGATTCCATCGAAAAGCTGGAACGCCGCCGCTACCAGCAACAAACCTGCTCCGACATCAATAACCGCCGGATCCGGCGAAAACGCACGCGCGATGATTTTAGGGATGGAAACGAACACGATTGCTGTGCAGGCCATGAATCCAACTCCGAGCGAAATCGCAGACCACCCGGCTCGGCGAGCGCCTTCGGGCTCTCGTTTGCCGAGATGTTGTCCCACGCGCACTGCTGCCGCCGAGCTGATTCCGTAAGGGACCATGAAGGTGAAAGCCGCGCAGTTGAGTGCGATCTCGTGTCCTGACAAAGGAATAGGACCGAGCTTGGCGCAGAGGGCGGTGGCGCCTGAAAATGCCCCGATTTCAACCAGAATTTGTCCGGCCGCTGGAGAGCCGAGCTTAAGCAATGCCCATATTTTTGCGGCTTCCACTTGCAGTGAACCAGGTTGTAAGGAACGCACGCGCCTTCGTTCCACCCAAACCAGGGTGATCGCTAAAACCAGCAGCATGTAAACGCGGGCAATGCACGTCGACCAGCCCGAGCCGGTTATTCCTTCGGCGCGAAATCCCCAATGTCCGTAGATCAATACCCAATCGCCGACGGCGTTAACGATGTTTGCTGAGATCAGCGCGAACGTGATCGGCAAAGCTACGTTTACGGCCTGCAGATATCGCCTTAGTGCGAAATATCCCAGCAGCGGCAGGGTTCCCCAGTTCAACGCCATAAGGAACGGACGCATGGGGACGACGAGCCCCGGGCTGATGCCGAAACGGCGCATCAGCGCGGGCCAGCAGGCGACCGCAAGCATGAGAATTGGCGTGAGCACGAGCGCGAGCACTACGCCGTTCAGCAGGGTGTTCCGCGCGTCGTGCAGATCTTCGCGGCCATAAGCCTGAGAGACGAACGTGTCCATGCCGAGCAGCAGGCCGCTGCCGACGATTGCGACGGCGTGATAAAGACTTTGCCCGAGGCCGGTCGCCCCAATGGCAATCGCGCTGTCGGGAAGTCGGCCAACCATGATCGTGTCCACCACGCCCATGCTCATCCAGCCGACTTCGGCGAAGATCAGCGGCAACGCCAGCCGCAGGGTGAGACGGAAGTCGGTGAGGCGGGGAGTGGTGCTACTTGGATGTGAGCTGCCGGCGAGCATGGATATGAACCCGATGTTTGTGGTCGCGCGTTGAAGTGGTTAGTGATCAGGGGCTAGTGGCCAGTGTTTCGGGGTTGATATGTAAGCATTGGGGATTCATGGCCTAAATAGCTGTAGCGACCGCCAGCGATATGCTCTGGCCACTGACCACTAGCCACTGATCACCTTCTTCTGCACCGCCGATTTGAGCCTCGCTATTTCTCCGACGCTCAAGCGGCGGAACTCCCCCGGAGGAACGTCCAGGCTCAACGGCCCGTAACGCACACGTTTAATTTTTTCCACATGGTGCCCGATCTCCTCGAACATTCGCCGGATCTGGCGGTTCTTGCCTTCCATCAATGTAACTTCATACCAGGGGTTTTCAGATTCGCGAATCAACCGAACCTTCGCTGGGGCGGTTTTCATGCGCAACATCTTTTTGGCAGAGTGCCGCTTGGGGGCACGGTCGTCCCCGTCCTTGCGAAATCTACTTTCGCCTGGAATCGATAAGCCGCGCCTTAACTTCTCCAATCCCGCCTCATCCGGAACACCCGCGACCTTCACCACATAAACTTTGGGCACATGCGACGCCGCTTTCATCAGCTTATGCGCGAGCTCGCCGTCGTTGGTGAGCAGGAGCAAGCCTTCACTTGCGTAGTCGAGGCGCCCAACGGGATAGACGCGCACACGAATTCCACGCAGCAGGTCCATGACGGTGGCTCTACCTTCAGGATCGCTGACGGTAGTGACGTATCCCCTGGGTTTGTTCATGAGCAAATACACCTGCCGCTCAGCGCCGCGAAGCAGTTTGCCGTTTACGCGGATGTGGTCGTTCTCGGGATCCGCCTTCGTGCCCAACTCGGTGACGGTTTGTCCATTCACCTCGACCAGGCCGGAGGCGATCATCTCCTCAGCTTTGCGGCGCGAGGCGAGACCAGCGGCGGCGATGATTTTCTGCAGGCGTTCGGAGGGCATGCTGATGAAAGGTTATCAGGAAGTTGGAGAGCGGGAGCAATCGGCTCGCAGCTGGTCTCTGCAAGGGAAGCGTCGATTACGAGTTTTTTTTGGCTACGCGGTTTTTTCCGTTTCCACTGACGGCGGCTCTGGGTCAGAGCTTGCAGAATTTTCCTGAGATGCTGGAGTTTCTGCAGGGATCAAGTCACTCTGGAATGATTCCGCGACCAGTTTTTCGAACTCTTCCATGCTGGGGAGCTCGTGCACGTCTTTTAATCCGAAACGAAGCAGAAATTCTTTTGTGGTCTTGTAAAGAATAGGACGGCCAACCACTTCTTTGCGTCCGGATGTGGTGATCAGTTTGCGATCGAGAAGAGTCGCGATCACACCGCTGGAATCGACGCCGCGAATTTCACTGATCTCCGGCACGGTGATGGGCTGTTTGTAGGCGATGACGGCGAGTGTTTCGAGTGCCTGCAAGGAAAGGCGGATTGGCGGCTTGAGACTTTTGGCGAATGAGCGCACCAGGTCATGTTGCTCGGGCTTGGTGGACATGCGATATCCGCCGGCAACTTCGCGGACTTCAATGCCGTGCGCGTCAACCGCGTATTCGGCTTTCAGTTCGCCAAGCGCAAGAATGACCTGGGAGCGAAGCTGGGTGTTATCGGCGATGCCGGACGTCTCTTTGACCAAAGCAATAATCTGGTCGAGCGTGATCGGCGTTTCCGCCGCGTAGATGATGGCTTCAATGTTAGGTTTTAGGCTCATATTTGAGGCTTGCACGATTGAATCATTGAATCATTGAGGGATTGAATCATCGAAACCCCAAAGTCCAAAAGCAATGATTCAATGATCCGATGATTCAATGACTCAATCACGCTATCTCCAATCATCCCTTACCTCTGCCTGCTGTGCCATGACTGCGTCGAATCCTTCGTGCTTGCGCACCAGAATCTCGCCGAACAATCGATCTTGTTTTAGCTGGATTGCTTGCAAGCGCACGAGTTCGAGCATGGCAAGGAACATGCAAACCAGCGCCTGGCGCGATTGCACGTTGCGCAGAAACTCTTTTAATCGCAGGGGACGATCTTCGAGCGAGAGCCTGCGGCGCAGGTACTCGATCATCTGGCTAACCGTAACTGTTTCCTCGTTTACCTCAATCATCGGCCGTGAACGCGCGCGTTCGAGCACCTGCTGAAAAGTTCTGACCAGGTCAATGACGTCCGCTGCGATCTCCGGTTCTGTGCCTTCAGCCTCCATGAACTCACGGACAGCAGGATTCGAACGCACGGCTTCTTCGATCTGCTGCTTCTGCATGAGCATCTGCGCGGCGGCCTTGAATTTTTCGTGCTCCAGCAGCCGGTTTACCAGCTCGGCGCGCGGATCTTCCTGCTCTTCCGATGAAGCTGCTGGGTCGCGAGGCAGCAACATTTTCGACTTGATATGGATGAGAACAGACGCCATGTAGATGAACTCGGCGGCAACGTTCACGTCCAACTCGCGCAATTTTTCTACGTAAGCCAGATATTGTGCGGTGATTCTGGCAATGGGGATGTCGTAGATATCGATGTCCTGCTTGCGGACGAGGTCGAGCAGCAGATCAAGCGGGCCTTCGTAAACGCTTCCTACAGCAACGGCGAAAGGAAAGTCGCTGGTGGGCTTGTTTGGAGTGCGCGATGTTTCAATGGCAACTGGTTGCCCCGCCCTTGTCGCAGTTTCTGCGATAGGCTGGGGATTTTGATCTTGCCCGAGATGAATTCGCGCGTTTTGGGCCATGAAACTCGTGTCGTCCCTAACGGGACTTGATTTCACTTCACATTTCCCAGCGCTGAAGCGCTGGGCTAAAGTCTGCAGGCCCTCCGGGCCAAGCATATCGCAGCAATCAAACTCACCCGGTGTCAGCCTTGCCCCTGTGCACGACTCGGACCTTCATACTCCAGCGACATCTTCATCGCCTCGCGCACTTCGTTCATGGTGCTGGACGCCACTTTCCGCGCGCGTTCCGAACCTTGTTCAAGAATATCCCAGGCGAGGCGCGGATTGTCCTCGTATTTTTTCCGGCGTTGCTGCATGGGATTCAGGATTTGCACAAGCGAATCCGCCGCCCAGCTCTTGCATTCGATACAGCCGATACCCGCCGAGCGGCAGCCGACGTCGACTTTGGCGTTAGTTTCGCGATCGCTGAAAATTTTGTGCAGATCGCCGACCGGGCAAACGTCGGGATTTCCGGGGTCGGTCCGCCGCACGCGCGCGGGATCGGTGACCATGGTCTTGAGCTTCTGCCTGACGACTGGCTCTGGATCGGTCAGCATGATCGTGTTCCCATACGACTTGGACATTTTGCGGCCATCGGTGCCGGGAAGCTTGGGCTCAGGCGTAAGCAGAACCTGTGGCTCAGGGAAAACTGGCTGTCCGTGGAAGTTGTAAAACATGTTGAAGCGGCGGGCGATCTCGCGTGTGAGTTCCACGTGCGGGACCTGGTCTTCGCCCACAGGCACCAGATCGCCTTTATACATAAGTATGTCGGCGGACATGAGCAACGGGTAACCGAGAAATCCGTAGGTGCTCAGGTCTTTGCCGGTGATGTTCTCCTGCTGCTCTTTGTACGTAGGTACGCGCTCCAGCCATCCTAGTGGAGTGATCATCGAAAACAGCAAGTGCAGTTCCGCATGTTGCGGCACGTGCGACTGAACGAACATGGTGCAACGCTCGGGATCAAGTCCGGCGGCCAGCCAATCGAGTAGCACTTCGACCGAGTTCTGTTTGACCTGCGAAGTGTCGGCATAGTCGGTAGTGAGCGCATGCCAATCCGCGATGAAAAAAAAGCACTCGCACTGGTCCTGCATGCGCACCCAGTTATCGAGCGCGCCAACAAAATTTCCCAGATGCAGCTTGCCGGTCGAGCGCATGCCGCTGAGAACACGTTTGCGATGAGACACAGAGGGCATCATGATTTCAGAAGGAGTAAGTCAAATGCGCCGAGAAATGGGGCCAGAATTGCGCCGAGAAATCTGCCGCCAAAATAAACCAGGAGCAACAAGCCGATGAGTCCGGCCGTGTCATAAATGCGGCGCAACGAATCCGGCAAAAAATGGCGCAATACGTGACTGCCATCGAGAGGAGGAACGGGAATCAGGTTGAAAACCGCGAGCACGATGTTGATGACCATCAGTTCGTAAAACAGCACACAAAATGGGACCAGCACCGACTGCGACTGCAGCGGATTCGGACCAACAATCTGATCCACCACTTCCCGGCCTCCGGCAGAAGTGATCTTAATGAGGAGCAAAAATACTGTAGCCACGCTTGCCACAACGAAGTTGCTGATTGGCCCAACCACCGCAGTCAGAATATCGTCAAGGACCGGTTTGCGGAAGTTTCTTGGATCTACAGGGGTTGGTTTTGCCCATCCAATCATCGGAATATGGGCGAACCAGGCAATAAGCGGCATGAGGATGGTGCCGACGGGGTCAATATGCTTGATCGGATTCAGCGTGATTCGGCCAAGCATTCTCGCCGTCGGATCCCCGCGGAGATTGGCCATCCAAGCGTGCGCGGATTCATGAACACTGATGGCAAAAATAAACGCGATGATCTGGAACACCAGGTCTACGTGTTGAAGGGTCATTTGAAAATTGAGAAATTGTGCGATTGGGAAATTGTCAATTCCTGAGCCCGAAGTTCCGCAACGCTGATCTGCCAGTTTAGTTCGGCGTGACTGGCTTCGATGGTAACAAATTCGGCGCTCGGGCAGGAACGTCTGAACCAGGCATTTATTTGTGGCCGTCCTCGTCGCGGGCCTGTGCAGGTGCAATGCTCTTGACTTTGATCGTCTTGGCGGGAACGCCGGCCACGATGTTGTAGGGCGCAACATCTTTCGTTGCCACGCCGATAGAGCCGACCATCCCATGCTCGGCGACTCTCACGCCGCTCATCACGGTCGCGTGATAGGTAACTCTGGCGCGCGGGCCAATTTCTGTTTTCTGGTTAGTGATGATCATGCCGTCATTCAAATCGTGCTCGTGGGTATACACGTTGGCGTAGTCGGAAATCGAACTGCCGGCGTGAATAGTCAGCTCGCCGCGATCATCCAGCAGAACGTATTTGTGGATCGTGCAATTGTCTTCGACAGTCAAGTTGTAACCGAATGTGAGCTCGACGCCGTGGAAGATCTTGACGTTATTGCCGCAGAATTTGAAGACATGCCTGGCCAGCATGGCGCGCATTCGGAAGCCCAGCCAGTGATTTAAGCCCAGCGGTGAGCGGTCATACATCATCCAGAACCAGATCAGGGGTTTTCGCTCCGCGTATTTGGCGGCATCGACATCACCGTAGTATTCAGGCTCAAGGGTGGCGTTACGGGGATCGAAAGAGTGCGCCAGCGAGCTTTGCGCTAGCGAATCGGCAGCCGATGCGACCGGCTGGTTGAGGTAAATTTCATGCAACGTGTCACGCACAATTCGGCTGCGGTGCTCGGGATCCTTATTGGCGAATTCGGAGTCGAGGTGTTCGATCCACTGCAGAAAGGTTTTCTGCGCCTCAGGAGTGGGCTGAAGATTACGGTATTCGTATCGCGGCATGATGGTTCCTCGAAATCGGATTAACTACTAAGAAAGCAAAGGTACACGAAGTGCGGTGCCTGGAGCGCCGTTGCTGCGGGAACGATCATCTCTGGACAATTGTGATTTGATGTGAGCCCACTGTCGCTTTATCGATGCGGTCAGGAAGCGCAAACTGCGAGTCCAGGCCGATCTGCGGATTCCTGGGCTGAATAAATTTCTCGACGAACATCTGTAGCACGAAGCGCGGAACTTCGATCCCATCGAGCGACACTGAGTCCACGTGAACATACCCTCGTCCGCCCTCGCCATGGGCGTGTGCGATCACCACCACGTCATGAACACCGCTGAACATTGAAAGCAGAGGATTTGAGGAATGCGTCCCTTCTCGCACTTTGTCGAAATCGACCTTCGTCTTGCCGGTCACAACCCCATCCGCACCTTCGAGAGTCGGAGCTTGCACGCCCGCAGGCATCTGGATGTTGTCGGAGGCCAAGTAGGCGTTAATTTCCTGCTCGCTGAGGACCGTGGGGCTCGGATTTGGCCGGCGTGCGCTCCCGTTCGACTCAATGTGATCGAATTTTTTCTCTGCCGAGGCGAGTTCCGGCGATCGACTCGCAACTCCCGATCCAACAAGCAATGCCGGCCACAGGGCGAGGGTGACGGTAAACCTTAGCATCACGGTTTCAATGCGGCTTGTGTCGGCGGGTTCGCAATCGGTGAAACCCGGGTCTGCAATAGGGTGCCGGAAACTTCGTAGCTGGGGGAGTTTTCACTGGTCAGCCGCAGATTGAGCGCACCGGCAATTGAGGCGGTGCCGCTCAGTTTGAAAACCCCACTTGGGCTGTTCAGTTCTGCTTCGCCGAACGAGAAATTGCTCTGACTGTAACTCACCTTTCCAGCAAAAGCGTTTGTGCGCAGGGAATCACCATCTTCGGTGAGGATGACGTGCGGGAAAACTCCATCTTTTATGACGAATTTTGCCTTCAGTTCGGCTCGGTCGCGCCAATCCTGAAGAGTTGATCCAGCCGCGGTGAACTGATATTGAGCCGACCCCGTTCCCGCCGCCCACTCAGTTCCCATGAGGTGAGCGACATCAGCGAGAGCGATTTCATCGAACTGGCCCATGCCAGAATATTCTGGGGGATGGGCCGTGAAATCGGCTTTGAACATTCCCGCCGCTTTGCCTTTCAGGAAGTCGGCCTTCGCGTTGGTGAGAGAAACTTTTCCGCGGGTCAGCGTCAGATCAGCAGAGAACCGCTGACAAGTTGCCTTGCCCAATATCAGCCGGTCGATTGCAATCGAGCCGTTCGCGCTTGCTGAAGAGAAGAAGGAGCCTGACGACTTCCCCAACGCCAACAAGTGATACCAATGGTGCTTTGCCGCAGAGGGGTTCAGAAGCTGGTTCAACGCGGCCGCGCTGAGTTGCGGCGAGCGCAGGCGAAACTGGAATGAGCAAGAATCAGCCGAGCAGGGCCTTGGCAACAGCATCGATCCGCGCCAGGCGGTTGGGCCCGCCGAAGCGTCCAGATTCGATACTTGAAGGGAATCGGCCGCCAGCATTAAATCCGCGCGATTGATTTGTAACGGCAGGTTCAGGCCCCGGACCTCCGCGCGAACCGAATGGAGTTGTGCCGAGCCAGTAATTTTTGATGCAGGTGCATTCCAATCGCGTGAAATGCCGAGATTGATGGTCGCGGCCCCTTCGGCAGCAACTGACGGGGCCGGCACTCGCAATATGCTTGCGGCCTGCAGCAGCCGCTTAATTCCCGCATTTCCTCGTATTGAGCCTTTGTAGCCGGTGCGAGATAGCGCAACTTGGGCCTGCAAGGGCGAGGCCTTACTGAGCGAGACGCTGACGGGCCCCAGCAGGAGTTCAGGAAACGTCTGCGCCGACGAGCTTTGGGAGGAAGGTTTCGAAACCGGAGCAGCCGCAACTGCGTAACTCAACCGCAGGGGAACAACTCCGATCGGCAACTCTGCACCCGTGTCTGTGGAAGTCAGGCGAACGCCTAATGCTTCTCCTTCGCCTTCGATTTTCGGCAACGCCGTCGAATCTTTTCGGCTGAGCGACAGTACCATGTTGATAGCGCCCGCTGCTTTCAGGTCCGCAGGCACTGATTGCTTCATGTGTCGTACCAGGGCAAGAACGGATTGCGCGGGAAAATCTTTTGCAAGCAGTTTCAGGTCATAAGTGCCAAAGGCGCTGCCATCGGCGCTTCCCTTGAGTTCAAGCAATCCATCGCCCGCCGGAGCGCTGCAATCGATGTTCGACAACACGCGTTGCGAGGACTCATATTCAGCGGCGCAGTGGGCCGCGGCGTGCAGGCTGGCATCGGCCGCAATCCCTTCGCGGCGAATCTGGTCCACGGAGGCGTCAGCCGTGATGGTGAACTTTCCCAGTGTTCCACTCAGGTTGGCGTCGAGCAGAGCATTGCCTCGCCAACCCTGATCATTGCCGGAGAAAAGTTTTGAAACCTGGCCAATTTGCGCTTGCTTCCACTCGAGCGAAACTCGGATGGGAGTGTTCTCGAGCACGGGCGCTCTGTCCCAGACTCCGCTGACGCTGATCACCCCGGTGTCGGTGAGGTTAGCGTCGGTGCGGATCGGGCGCGCGCGCAGGCGCATACCCCATTCGTTTTCAGATTCCTGCCAGAGCGCGAATTCAGCGTTGGTAAAGGCGAACCGGGTTTTCTCAATGCCGTTTTTGAAATTTATGCGAGCGTGATCCGCTTCAATGTAGGGAAATTCGCGCCGCGGCTCCTTCCGGCTGGAGGCAGTTGGCGCGGTCGAACTTTTGGATGCGCGCTCCAACAATTCTTCAATGTTCCACTTTCCGTCTTTACTGCGGGTCAAGTTGAGGCTGGCATCGCTCAAACTCAGGCTGGAAATCTCGAGTCTTCCCCGCAGCAGCGAACTAATGCGGAGCCAGGCGTTTACGTCAGGCGAACGCAAAAGTGGTTCGCCATCCAACTCTGTGCCATCGTGAATTGAGAGATTCCCCAGTTCGAGGCCGGGCCTGGGGAGAAAGCGAAGGTGCACGGAATCAACGCTGACCGGCCTGCCCAATTCGGTACTTAGCGAGTCCGCGGTTTTTCTGCGAAGCAGTCCTATTTGGGGACGCACCAGAAAAAGGGCGAGCAGGACCAGAAATGCCGGTGCTGCGACTCGCTTTGACCAGGACTTCTTCACCGGACCGCCTTAAACGTGCGCTTCCAGCGAGTCTGATCGAAGAAGTGCAAAATCGTGTGCCCGAGGAATGAAATTCGCTCGCCGATGCCCTTCTGCTGGTACTCGTCGGGAGGTTCTTCGAATGACCAATAAATGAACATCGGGCGGCCTATAACATTTTCCTTCGGAATAAAACCCCAATAACGGCTGTCGTAGCTCACGTCACGATGGTCGCCCATCGCAAAATAGCTGTCCGGAGGCACAACCAGATCGCCATTCTCGATATGCGATCCCATGGTCAGCTTCCAGTCTGAGGTTACGTTGCTGAAGTCAGGGGGTGGGACCGCCGGGAAATTGTCGCGGTAAGGATCGTTCGGGTTGTAGCCGGTATTTACAACGAATGGTTCTTTTAGGGCCTGCCCATTGCGATAGACCACGCCATCCCGTAAGTGAATGCGATCGCCCGGAATGCCGATGATCCGCTTTACCACGTAAAGGTCGGATTCCGCCGGCGAGAGGAATACCACGATGTCGTCATCATGAATTTGGGAATAGGGAATGATCGGCCCCACCCATCGAGTTTTCGGGGAAAACTGCACCCGGTTGACGAAAACGTGGTCGCCGATGAGCAGCGTGTTTTCCATCGATGAGGATGGAATTTCGAACGCCTGCAGAATGAACGTAATAATGAAGAGGCCGGTAACCAGTACACCGGCGAGCGAGGCCAGAAATTCGACGGTGGTTTCGCGCGGTTTTTCTTCCTGCTTTTCTTTCTTCGCCAAGCTTGTTCCTCGTTTGAAAGATTGACTGCGGCTTCACTGCACCAAGCGCAACGCCCGGTCCCAGCGCGTGATCTGCACCAGATGAGACATTGCGTAAACAAAGCGGGCAAACTTATTTCCGCCAGCCGGGTCAGCCGGTTCCTGACTGCGCATCGACCAGTAGATCACAAGCGGCCTGCCGACGATGTTCTCCTGCGGCACGAACCCCCAGTAGCGGCTGTCGAGAGAGTCGTCACGATTGTCGCCCATTACAAAATAGTTCCCCTCGGGAACGATAAGCTGGCCATTATCAACCATTTTGGCCAGTTCCAGCCGCCACGAACTGTTGAGTCCGCTTACGTACTCGGCAGATTGGGGAAAGTCGTCGCGGAACATGGCATCCGGCCCACCATCGTTGGGCCGGGAATAGTGCACGTAAGGTTCAACCGCAGGAACGCCATTGACGAAGACCTTGCGGTTGACCAGTCGAATGCGATCGCCGGGGATGCCAATCACGCGTTTCACAAAATGCTCGCCCGGATGGACCGGGTAATGGAATACGATGATGTCGCCTCGCCTGACTTCACGGTATGGCAGAACGTGCCGCCAGAAATCAGTGACCCCGAAGCGCAGCTTGTCCACGAGTAAATAGTCGCCTATCAGCAGCGTGTTCTCCATCGATTCCGATGGAATCTGGAAAGCCTGCACGATGAATGTGACCACGAATACTGCGATCACTACCGTGCCCAACAGGGCCTGCAGAGACTCCGGCCAGCCCGAGTAGCGATCTGCGTGCTTGCGGACCAGGTTCACCGGTGCGCTCCACTCGTTGGACGATCAGTGGCTGTTGGATGTGTCGCAAGGTATTCGAGCACCTGCCGTGCCGCCTCCTGCTCCGCATTTTTCTTGGTTGAACCTTGCGCCCGACCGACGAACTCTACCTCGCCGTTCCCGAACGTAAACAGCCGGGCTTCGATGGTGAAGGTTTTTTGATGTTCGGGGCCTGACTCCTTTACCAGAACATAGGCTGGCTGAGGGCGCGAGGCAGCTTGTAAGCTCTCCTGGAGAGCAGATTTGTAGTCTGTGACCCGCGCGGCTTTGCCGCTGGCAACGAACTCCTCGAGTTCGGGAAGAACAATTTTTTGCAGTACCAGGGCACGGGCAGGTTCGAGGCCCGCGTCGAGGTAAACGGCCCCGATTACGGCTTCCAGCGCATCAACCAGCAGGGCGGCCTTGCTTCGGCCGCCGCTTTTTTCTTCACCGCGGCCCAGGCGCAGATATTTTCCGAGTTGCAGTTGTTCCGCCACTCGTATCAGATGATTTTTGCTAACCAGGTGTGCGCGCAATTTTGAAAGCTGCCCCTCGCTGAACTCCGGAAAACGCCGGAATAATTCCTCGGTGGTGACGAGTCCCAGCACCGCGTCGCCCAGGAATTCCAGTTGTTCGTTGTCGCCAACCCGCTGGCCCGAGGGTCGCACCATTTCCGCCTCTCGCGCCTGCGAGCTGTGAGTGAGAGCCCGTTCCAATAACTCCGGCGAAGAAAACACGTGACTGATGGATTCTTCAAGTCCGCTCAAGTCTTTCGTCGAAGTCAACATGATTCTTTTGCCATTCAGAACTTCGGCCCCGAGCCTTGCTCGGTTCCATTTGTCGTGTTGGGCGGCGGAGTCGTCGGGCTGGGAACCGGAGTTGGAGTCGAACCTGCGCCGCTCAGAGCTTTCTGGTTGGCCAGCCGGTCACGCTCATTTCTGGCCATGTTCCCCACCTGGGTATCTGGCCTCGTCAGTTCTACAGCGCGGTTCGCCCGCTCTAGCGCCTCGTCGTATTTCTTCTGCTGGTCGAGAGCAAGCGCCAGCCGCAGAATTGTCACCGCATCCGGATTTGCCGGATCGGCATCGATCGACTCACGCAATTTTGTTTCGGCCTCCGGATACTTCTCCTGCTTGTAATAAATAGTCCCAATAATTCCCAGTGCCGTGGCGCGCAGATACCGCTTGTACGCCTCGATTTTCTCCGGCGGCGTGCCGGTAGGAACCGCTAGATCAGTGTCGATGGTTTTAAGCGCATGAGTTGCGTACTCGATGGCCTGTTCGCCGCGCTGCTGACGATCGAGGTCGGTCGGTGAGGTGTGTTCCTCCATATCCTCGGCCACGCCGATCAACGCTTCCGGATCGTCTTTATCAATGGCCAGGACTTTCAAACCCATGTCCATCATCTTCTGCAAATTCCCGATGCTTTGATAACTGCCCATCGCGGCCCGGTATAGCAGCACGCGTACGTCGCTGTTGGGAAACTGCGTGGCAAAATCATTGGCAGCCTTTTCCATGGCCTCCGGGTTCAGAGAATTGGCAATTGCCACCTGATATGCCTGGTATTCCTCTTTTGTCTTGGTTTGGATTGGGCGTCGACCGACGGTGGCCGCCGTGGTCGGTTGGTTCGACTGCTGGGTTTGCGCGGGCTGCGATTGCGCAAACAGAAGCGACGTTCCCAGCGCTGCCGCGAGCGCCGCAGCTTTCAATACGGCTAGCAAGCAAGTACGTTTTTCAAGGCAGAGATTACTGGTTTCCATCGCTCTCGGGAGGCTCTTTGTCTTTGTTGGCGTTGGGTGGCGAATATGGCTTCTGCAGGCCCTGCTCGGCGGCCGCCTTCGCCTCCGGTAGCGATTGACTGATGCCCGCGGCGGCTTTGTAGTGTTGCACCGCTTGAGCACGCAGTGGGCCGCCTTCCGCATCGTCTTCGAGGTCGTCAATCCTTCCCAGGTAGATGTGGGACCAGGCGACAACTTTAGGCTCGCTCGTAGCCTGAAGTGCTTTCTCGAAATAATCCCGCGCGCCGTCAATATCTCCCCTGAGCGAAATCTGCGCCAGAATGAAAAGCGCCCTGCCAGGATCCTCTTGCTTTTCTGCCAGGGCTTCCTTCGCGAGCTTTTCTGCAGTCGCGGTATCTCCCGCGGACAACCGCTGTTCGGCGATGGTAAGCAGCTTGCCTTCCTTGGGCCGTTCGAGATGCAAGATCTCGGGATCTGATGCACTGGCGAACTCAATTTGCGAGGTCTCTCTCACAGTACGGCGAACATCGATGCCGCCGATCATTGCCGGCAGGGCATTCTTGAATCCCACCTCGCCTTTTTCGTAGGGAATCAGCTTGTCATAAAAATAGCGCGTAAGAACGAACCCTTGCGACATGGACGCATTGACTGCCTGTTCCTGCTCAGGAAGGCTGGCTTTGCCGTTCGCCAACGTACGCGCCTCAACTGCGCGAATCACACATTCGGTGGTCAGAAGGGAAGGGTCGTCTTTGAATGCTTCATCCATGGGAGCAAGGCGCAGGGCGTCCATCAGAGGACCTAACTCCGCGAGATTACCGGCAAATTTTCCCACCATTGGATCAAGAAGATAGTGCAGATACGCATGACGAATCTGCTCCATTTTCAGTTCCGTGTTGCTGCCCGGAGTGATCACCACGTAGTACTCTAGGCTGTAATTTCGCGCGTTGGTCTCTGAAGATGCGCCCATGGGTTCGACGTAAATTGCGAAAGTGCGGCCCATGTAGCTGTTCGAAGGCAACTTGAGATAGAGCTCGGTGCCAACGATCATCTTTTGCAGCGCATCACGATAGCGATTGGTCAGCTCCGCATATTGCGCGGCATGGTGCTGCCAGATTTCGTGAATTCCAACGTCGTTATAAAACTTGCCAATCAGCGGGACCAGTCCCAACACGGCGCTGGCATCGGGAGGGATATCGGACTCTTTGGTTTTTATCGTAAGGGCGGGTGGAGGGTTTAAGTAGAGTCCGAGGGAAACATATTGCGAGAGTGTCGCGGTTTGATTTTTTCCCTGGTGATCGTGATAAAACGAGCACACCGCGTCGACGGCGGCCTTGGCCTGTTCGGAGGCTTCAATATTGCGCCCGACTTCACCGCGAACTTCCATGCGCACGGGATCGGCTGGACCGAGTTCGGCGTCATATCCGCAGGCGTTAATCGCGGTGAGGACGGTGAAAAGCGCCTCGCTGGTGTCGAGCGTGACCGGACTTTGCGTGACCGGATTTTGAGCCAGGCACAGCAGGCAACTCAGCATCAAGACAAGGGCCAGGCACAACGCTCGCTTGTAAGGTGAAAATACGGAGCTCAGGGAAACCTCCCGCGCGCACGGACCATAGGCGGTTCTGAGAAAAGGCTAGAACAGCAATGGCTATGCTGAAAGTTTAAGAGCTTCGCAGGGCAGGGTCAAACCGGCGCGGGGATAGGAGATAGAGAAGTTGAAATGACACATTACTGTTGCTTAATTAGTAACGAGCTGACGCTCTTAACGTTGCAGTTGATGTTGCAGTTGCCGTTGATGTTTGGAGCTGCGCGCTCGCTCTCGCTCGAGGCAGAAGTAGCGGACGTTTGGCCGCTGTTAGGATGCGGGCCATTCCTCGTGAGCATACTTTTGCTCTCACGCTTTCTTCTTGAGTTCTTTGATGTGGGCTAGCTCTCGCCAAGAAGCGGCCGTGAGGACATACACATGATCGTCGCCAGCGGGATTTTGTCGTACAAACTCCTCCGCCTGCGCATTATTTTTCTTCACGTATTCAGGCCACTCCGGTACCGTCTCGGGGTCGCTTCCGATCGAGAGGTCGTAAACAGATAGTGCCGCATTGTACATTCCACCATCGCGTACCTTGAACAGCTCAACACCAAGCACCGCAATCTGATTTGCGGAGCAAAGCTGGATTACTTCCAACACTTCTGGAAAAGCGAACGACAGCTCATTGTCGCCAAACGTGCCAACCGACTTCTCGACGATGGCGGTAATTGTTCCGAGATCTCCGAATTTATACGAGTCGGTTGTCATTGCTCCCAATGATTCGGAAAGTGGCCTGCTTTCGATACCTGGATCACCCGACCTGTTTTGTCGTCAACGACGACAAATTTGGGGGCTGGCCAAGGCTTTTCGCAAACCTTTAATAGCACTGAGAGGCTGCGCCAGGCTTCGCGATTTTCGAAGCCTGGGCATCCTGCTGCCGGCATAGCTGGGCTTTTCTGAACCGCACCTCTGCTTTCTGAAATTCGTTTACCCATAACCGGTCCTGGTCCGACGTGAGCCTAGTGACGAAAGCTGCTCCATGTCCACTGTTGCAGTTCGAGAACCAGACCACGTCTAACGGGATTGCGACGCATGGAGCGCAGTTTCCAACCCGTTTGTTTTCGAGAACACGACGAAATCGTAGACCGAGGCTGTAGGGATGAAGTCCGCGTATCCGACCCCGTAGTAACGATGCAAGCGGTTGGGCATAGCACGGATCTGGCAGGTGGGTTTGCCGTCTGGCTCTGACAGATGAACATTGTGTGCACAGGTTCGTGGTGCCCAGGCTCGAAAATCACCAAGCCAGGCAGCCCTTTTCTAGACGCTGTATGCGACGACAAGCCCGGGCGAGCCCGTCCCAGCCCAGAACGCCTGACAATCACGTCCTACATGTAATAACGGTTCACCACGTCTCGAACGATTCGCAGAAACTCTGAAGTGGGTTCGCCTTTGTGGATAAACACGTCCACGCTGTCAAGGTGCTCTGGCAAGGTGCCGGAAAACAGAATGATTGGCACATCACGTTTCAAAGTTTTCATCTGCCGCGCCAGCTCAATGCCCGTTGTCCCTTGAAGCATATGGTCGGCGATGGTGGCGCACACGGGGGCCTCTCGGAGAGTGGAGATTGCATCCTGCGCAGTGGTTACGCCGATGACGTTATAACCGTCTCGCTCCAGGACTTTTTTCCGCAGCAGCAGGCTGATGGGTTCATCTTCGACGCACAATATCAAAGGTTTCGCAATAGAGGGCTTTGCGCTGGGGGGCAGAGTTCTGTATAGAGATTTTGCCAAAGTGACCGCAATCGGTTCGGTTTTCGACGAGCGGCGCGGGAACAGCTCCCAGGGTGCTCTCATATTCTATCGGCAGGCGCCGGGTGTAAATACAGCACATACTGTACGGCGTCGAACACAAGAAGATTTGAGTAGTTCGTTGCTCTGGTTGCTCTGGCAGAGGTTAAGAGGGCTGAGGCAACGGTTCCGAGCCGGTTATTTCTTGACGAGGCTGGTGTGGCTGGCGACGCACTGCCACTTGTCACCGTTCAGCACCCATGTGTCGGTGAAGCGTCCGACATGGTCGTAGGCTTTGTCCTTGTAGGTGCCTTGCGCGTGATAGGTGCCGGTCACGACAGAAGTATTTCCGAAGAAATTCATTTTCACGTTTTGAATGGTGAGCAGGGACGGCTTGAACAATGGGTCCCTAATGTCAGTCAGGAAGTGCTGTTTGTCGCTGACCTCCCCGTCCCACTCGGTGTTGACGAACCGGTTGTCCACTAAGGCGTCGAGTGCGGCGGCGTCGCGGTTGACCTGCGCTTCATTCCACATGCGCTCAAGGACGAGTAGTTTGGTTTCGCGCGGATCGGTCTGCTGGGCAACGGAAGCCACAGAACATATCGCCAGGATCAAGCAGCAGCATACAGTGCGGAGCATGGTCGTGCGGGTTGGCCGTCGCCTTAAGTGAGGGCGCTTCGAAAACATAGCGACGCGATCAAGCCTTGAGCCAGGAAAAACACCGCAGACGGATTACGAAGGTCATGGAAAGCGCAAGGGCGCAGGCGTGGGGAGTCGGGGTCAAAGAACCGTTGAACGCTCCAGGTTTCGGAATCGCCGTGCTTGCCGCTCGAATTTCCTTCAAAAGCGCAGCACGATGCCAGTGGAGAGGCGCCCGTGTCCCTGCGAATTGCCGGCAAAGTGCGTATGAACGTAGTCGCCCTGGAAGCGCCAACCAATGATGGGCGCGATCTTAAAGTCCAGGCCGCCGCCATAGGCACTGGCGAGAGAAACGTCGGAGCCAACTCCGCTGATGGCACCCAATCCAATGAGCACGTGGGCGAATGGCCTGATCCCATGAACGGACGCGGATAAACGCGGACCAAACATCGCGGTATAAACGTTTCCACGTACCGGCGAACACGAGAAACCCACTGCCGAGGGGCAGACCGGAACTTCCGTCGTCCCATAGTGCCCGCTGCCATCGGCCACAATCCCGAGGAAGGGAAGCACCTTGCCCTCAAGCGAAGCTTCCCATCCGTTTAGATTTTGCCGCTGGGCAGAATTCGGAAGGTCCGTACTCATGAATGAATAGCCAGCGAAAACATTTCCTTTCGGAACCTGGGCACAAAGCAAATTTGAAAAACCCAGCAGCAGTACCGCGCTTGCGATCAAACGCATGCAAGACCTCCGCGTGGTGCCTGAACGTAATGATGCCGGATCGTAAGAAGGATAATCCCCAAGATTTAGATGCCGAGAAGAACGTTTTTCACAAAGAGCTAACCCTTAAAAAAAGAGTTAACCCCTAAAAACTAAGGTCCAAGAATGTCCGTGACGGCTGTTGAAGGAAGATGGTTTCCTACTCCAGCCTTCGAAGAACCGCGATTACAGCCTCACTCGTGCAAGTCGGCGGAATACATGCCCCGAATCCGAAAATTGCAGAGAAGCGGGTAGCAACATGCTGGCTGCAAAGGCGTTCTAACCTGATAGCAACTGTCCCGCGGGAATGGGGTTGAGATATTTTGAATGCTTGCGCGCCACGCAGGAGAGGAGAAATGGAAC
Source organism: Terriglobales bacterium (assembly GCA_035651555.1). Classification (GTDB taxonomy): domain Bacteria; phylum Acidobacteriota; class Terriglobia; order Terriglobales; family Acidobacteriaceae; genus Gp1-AA145. The sequence continues at coordinate 381,206 of DASRFL010000011.1, read as the reverse complement.
CTACTGTGAATTCTAAGGTACGCCAGCTGTGTAAAGCGGTATCAGAAGAGCAGGACACCGGCCGCATGCAACGTCTGATGGACGAGCTGCTTCAGGTGCTGAATGAGCGCGAGTTTGCGGCATCGTTGCTGTGAATCTTTGAAGTCTACGTCGCGATCGCGCTCAGTTTGGGGTGAGACAGTTCAGGAGGCGATCCTGTAGCTGAATAGCCAGTTCGTGTATTTATCCTTACAGCGCTCCGAGCAGAAGTGTACCGCCATCGGATGCACTGCTTCCGGATAGGTCCAAGTTGAAAGTATGTTGATCTCGCGCCGCTTTGTCTGAGCGCCTACGCTTTCCGCGGCAAGCCCGAGAATCCAGTTTTGACTATCCCTCTTGCGTTTGTGGCACGTCTCACAGACGAATTCGACCATAGCGGTTCCCTCCGGCGAAGGACGTTAGATGGCGGCGTCTGGGATGGCGGATGTCGGTAAGTCGAAGGCGGCACTGGGCTTCGGCGCGCATTTTCCATCCGAGAAGAATCTGGCCAGTAACTTCCAAAGGTAAGATTTTGCAGTGGTTACCTTGCATTACCACCGTGGTTCTATTCCCTTTGGAGCAATTGTTACTGCTGCACTACCGGCCTATAATCGTGTTGCTCTGGTAGGAAATCTCCGTCAGGTTCCGGGAAGGTAGGCGGGAAAGGTGTATTCATCCCTGAGGTGCTGTCCCGGATGCAGAAAAACCTGAAACTCGCGCTGATGGCAAGTCCTGCGATTGCGACCTTGCTTTCTCTCACGCCTTGTGCGGTTGCCGGGAGCAATACTCCTATTACGGCGACCACGGACGATTCCGGTCACAAGGTGTATGTGAATGACGTTATAAATCAGCCGGCCAAGAGCCAGGGTAAATCCAGCGCTTTGCCAGCCCAGACTTTCCGCGCGCGTCCCAATGGACTGGTTTTCTGGAGCACCACCGACCATCGCTGGAAGCCGGTGCCGCATGTAAACGTGATCGCGGCGAAATCGGCTGCCGCGGAAGTCGACAGCTATCTCGACAAACCGGGAAGCCTGCAAAACTCTTTGCCGCGGAATGGGTTTACCCAAGCGGAGATCGATGAGGCCATTGAAAAGGCGGCCTCGCGCCATAACGTGGATCCGAATCTGGTGCGGGCACTGGTAAAGGTCGAATCGAATTTCAATCCCAATGCGGTTTCCCGCAAGGGAGCGATGGGCCTTATGCAGCTAATGCCGCAAACCGCCCGTCAGATGAAACTGAGCAACCCCTTCAATCCGGAAGAAAACATCGACGCCGGCGTTCGCCATTTGAAGGACTTGCTGGATAACTACGGCGGAGACGTGCGCTTGAGCCTGGCAGCTTACAACGCAGGAATGGGCGCGGTGGCGCGCAGCTCTGGCATCCCGCGCTACGCAGAGACTCGCAATTACGTGAAACGGATTACAGAGCTCTATGGTGGAAGTGGAAGTACTTATTTTTCAGGCGCATCACACGATCCCGTGCGGGTAGAACGGGACTCGCGGGGCGTGCTTTACATCAGCAATACGGACTAAAAGCATCTCAGGTACAGCAGCACAGCAGTAGCAAGACTCTCTCAAGGTTCGAACTTGAAACAGGCCGCCTTCAGCCTTCGCACAAGGCGTACATTCGCCCTTCCTGGCGGAAACAGGTCTGGTGTGTCTCCCGCCGCGATTTTAGCTTTTCTCCTTCTTGCCGCATGTTTCGCGCAGGCCAGAGTTCATCGTTCACAGGCATGGGCGGAGCAACAGTTCAACAAAGCTGAATCCCAACGTGAGACGCTGAACGGCCGCGCCGAGCAGGCACGAACTCGACGTGAGTATGAGACGGTCATCGCTTCTTATCGCCGGGTGGTTCTCGAAGCGCCGACTTCCAGCAAAGCCGACGGCAGCGCATTCCAGGTTGCTCAGCTCACCGCGGAGATGGGCCGTCATTTCAAGGATGAAATGGCGTTGTACTCTTCTGTTCGCGAGTACAAATATCTGCGCCGGGAATATCCGGGCAGTAAGCATCGTGTAGAGGCCCTGCTTGCAATAGGCGAAATCTACAAGAATGATCTCGGCGATGAAGCCGACGCGCGCGCCGCTTTTGAAGAGTTCCTGCGGCGCTACCAACACTCCGACCTGATCAAAGAAGCAAAGGCAGAACTGGCGGCACTGAACTCGGATTCTTCCGGAGAAGAGGCGGCGCAATCGGAGGAGTCCGGACCCGACGACAATGCAACTTCAGCCGGGAGCGGGAGGGATGATGCCGGAGATGACGCTCCGGATAAATCGGATCTGCCGGGCGCTTCAAACGCCACGGTGACGGGGAAAGCTTCGAAAGCAAAGATCACGCGAATCACCGCCATCGAGCAGCGATCGGAAGACGATTACACGCGAATCACGGTCGATCTGGAACAAGATGTTCAGTTTGTGTCGCAAAGGATCGGCGATCCCGACAGAATTTACTTTGATCTGAAGAACGCTCGGCTCTCTCCGAGTCTGAATGGCTCGACCGTGGATGTGAGCGATGGACGTGTAAACAAGATTCGCATGGCGCAATACAGCGCGGACCGGGCACGGCTTGTGATCGAGACGGACGGGCATGCTAGTTACAACGCCTCGTTGGTTCTGAACCCGCCGCGGCTGGTAATTGATATCCATGACAATGGGACAACGAAGGCAACCACGAGACGGCCCGATGGAGGCGCTTCTCCCCCCAAAAAGGTGATTGTTGCCGAGGACGACGACGATTCGGCGGACACCTCAACCGATTCGGCTGATGTACCAGCTAAAAAAACGGCTGCCAAGTCCTCACTACTTGTTTCCAAATCTGCGCGGCGCGGCAAGACTCAAACCGCATCGGCTGTTCCATTACGGGAAGCGCAACCAACTTCAGACGGCGAGCGTTCGTTGATACGCACACTCGGACTGAAGATTGGGAAGATCGTGATTGATCCCGGCCACGGTGGACACGATACTGGCACCATCGGCCCAAATGGCCTGCTTGAAAAGGACCTGGTGCTCGATGTGAGCAAGCGGCTGGGTAAGCTTTTGTCGGCGCGAATGGGTGCAGAAGTGGTGTTTACGCGGCGCGATGATACCTTCATTCCGCTTGAGACCCGTACTTCGATCGCGAACCAGGAAGAAGCCGACCTCTTCGTTTCCGTTCACGCCAACTCGAGTCATGACCCGGATGCGCGTGGCGTGGAGACCTACTATCTGAATTTCACTTCGTCCCCGGAGGCCCTGGAAGTTGCAGCGCGCGAGAATGCCGCATCGGACAAGTCGATTCATGAGCTGCAGGACCTGGTTAAGAAGATTGCCCTGAAAGAAAAGATTGAAGAGTCGCGCGAATTCGCCTCAGATGTCCAGCAATCGCTTCACAACGGTCTCGCTGTCAGGAACCCCGGCGAACGGGACCGTGGCGTGAAGAAAGCGCCGTTTGTAGTGCTGATAGGCGCAAATATGCCGTCGATCCTGGCCGAAATTTCCTTCCTCAGCAACCCCGGTGACGAACGCCGGCTGAAGACTCCGGAATACCGGCAGAAGATCGCTGAGTCTTTGTATCGCGGAATCAGCCGTTACGTGAACGGTCTTGGGGGGCTGAAGGTGGCAAGCAAGCTCGAGAAAACCTCTGCAGATTAAACCGTGTGCTCGGACGTTTTTCTCCGACCGGTCCTTATCTTCAGCAAACGCATCGACCACGAAGGTCACGAAGTTCCAAGAAGGAAACCGGAGCAAAACGGCAACACTGCAACTGGAAACTTTCCAATCCCGCCTGTAGTCTAATTCTCAGGTGCTTCGCGCCTTCTGTTCATGAGATTTTTCCGATCAACCATTTCTCTTTCTCGTTGTCTGCCTCTCCTGGTTGCTGGCGTGTGCCTTGCCGCCGAGGCGCCAAAGCAGGCGACAATTCTTCCGCAAGCCTTTGGTGGATGGCAGATCTCAAAAGCCGCCCAGACCAACAGATCTCCTGAATCCGCCGATCCCACCAACGCTGCGCTGCTCAAGGAGTACGGGTTCACCGATTTCGAAGGAGCGACCTACACGCGCGACGGTCGCAAGCTCACTGTGAAGGCTGCTCGTTTCCAGGATGCCAGCGGCGCCTATGGCGCGTTTACTTTCTACAAAATGCCGCAGATGCTGAATGAAAAGATCGGCGACATGGGATCGTCGCTTAACGAGCGCATTCTTTTCTACAAGGGAAACATTCTGGTAGATGCGGTTTTCCAGCGGCTTTCGGCAATGTCAGCGGCGGAACTCCGCGAACTCGCGGATGACCTGCCGCGGCCACCGGGGACCACTGCGAACTTGCCGGGCCTTCCCATTTACCTTCCCAAGCAGTCGTACGTAAAAAACACCGCGAAGTATGTTGTCGGGCCGGTGGGCCTGGAGGCGGTCGGGTCACCGTTGCCGGCGCAGTTTGTGGATTTTACGAAAGGTGCAGAAGTCGTCCTTGGCGAATACGACCTGTCGAACACTGAAGGCACGCTCATGCTGGTCAGCTATCCCACTCCGCAGATTGCCAGCGCACAACTCAAGCAAATTCAATCTGCACAGCAGGCGCATCAATTGAGCAATCCGCCCATCAGCATCAAGCGCACCGGCCCTATCCTGGCGCTCGTGACCGGGAACGTTTCCGAAGGCGATGCCAATTCGCTGCTCTCGCAAATCAACTACGATGCTGACGTTACCTGGAACCAGGACACCTCTTCCTCGCTGCGAAACAATCCAGCCAACCTCATTGTCGGGGTGATTATTCTTGCCGCCGTGATTTGTGGGCTGGGCTTGGCAGCCGGAGTTGCATTCGGAGGCTTCCGGCTGGCGATGAAACGGCTGCTTCCAGGTAAGGTATTCGATCGTCCGGAACAGATGGAAATTATCGCCCTGCACCTTTCCGACGGTGGGGAGAAACCCGCCGATTCGGGCGTAAGTTCTTCAATTAACGCCGGTTGAACGTGTGAATCGGGATTTTTGGCCCAAAACGGCGGGTTTATCGCTTTCTAACGGTCTTTGTTCAATCTTCTGAAATTAAAGGACTTATTTCTTAAAACTTTCCTTGACACCCCACTTTTTGGCTCATAATATTTCGCCAGAAAGTTTTGACGGTTTATCCCTCCGTTGGAACTATTCTCCCTTGAAAGAAGAGGCCGCCCTGTTGCCGGGTGGCCTTTTCGTTTTGCACATAGCGGAACGAAATGCATTCGTGGCCGTAACAGAACTCAAGAGGCGAAAAAAATGTTCTGCGATCAGTGCGGGACTGAACTAGAAACAGGGCCGAAATTCTGCAGTCCCATTCCGGAGTGTAATGGGGGATAAACGTTTTGGGTCTTGTTGCCGTCGCATTCTGAGGCGGAATACGAAAAATATTGGCAAGGTGGCGCGGCGTAAGCAATTTAAAGCGCCGGAAATTGGAATGGCCGCCCGGTCTGGGCGGCCATTTTTCTGGCTACAGGGCCGAAAAGACGATCACTGCATGGTAAAAGTCAACTTGTCGAGATAAACGGTGTACTGGTGACCATAGCGGTCGCCATCGATTTGGTAGTTGATGGTGATGCCGTGCCACGCCGTTGTTGTTGGCGACTCTACGTGATTCAAGGTTGCAGTTTTCCCATTTAGCGTGATCGATTTGAAAATCAAATGATCGTCGGTCGTGCGCTCCGCCTGGATCGTCAAATGGTTCCATGCATTGCTGATGGGATTGCAGGGAACGCCGGTCTTATACCAGTGTTGGCTGGGGTTGTCCCAAATGTCCCACTGATGGCCACCTGCGACTCGGCACTCGTGGCCCCAGATGAACTTTTTCCCGCCGACGAACTGGTTGATATCAAACTCGAGAGCCTGCGAAAGTTCAACGTTCTTCACGAAGAAATAAACGTCATAGGTGAAGTAGTGATATTTGGGAACGATCGTATGGTTGGAGTCGTGAATATCTTGGGAAGAGAAATCACCAATCAAGTGGTTGTTCCACAAGACGTCTCCCCACTGAACGGTTCCGCTGCCATAGACGGACTTGGTAGAGAGGCTGTCCATTGATGGCGAAGCGACCTTCTGGGTCCATGACCATTGCAGCTTCGGTCCCACCGAAGTGCAGTCCTGGCAGATTCCGAAGGCGGGAGGCAACAATGCAAAACCCGACCATCCCTTTTGGGATTGCAGGCTCTTCACCACCATAGGCGTCACCGGAGTGGCGTGATTGGAACCCGAACCACCCGACCCAGATCCGGAACCGCTGCCGACTACGAGCTTCACCATCGCTTTCGCCGATTGTCCGCAGTGGTCCCATTCCTGTACAGCAACGTTGTATGTTCCTGCGTTTAAGCTAAGGCTTTTATCCAGGTTGGCCCCATTGACGACGTACGCCAATTTGAACGGAGCAGTGTAGATTCCGATCGATGCCACGCCCTTCGCGCATGCCGGCGAGGTGCCGGTAGCGACGAAATGTACAGGGGAGGTTACGCTTGCACTTCCGGAGTTTGTAACTGTTGCATTAGCAGGGGACGAAACCGATACACCCGCGAACGACGGCAGGCACATCGCCGAGGTTAGACAAAGAAACTTACACAGTGAGACCCAACGCTTCCCAACTCTCATGAAATTCTCCAGCTTCCAAGGTTTTCTCTGCCAAAAGGTCGTTTAGCGTCTTGTCGTTCAATTGCCCTCAGCAGAATTGCTTAAGTGGCTGGATTTTATTTTCGAAGCTACTTACCTTAAAGAAAAAACGTGAGAGGAATTACTCGGAAGTACATACCTACGTTCGTCCGAACAACGCGAATTCGGCACTTGACGCTGCATAGGTAAAAGATTGCTGTCCGGCATCTTACGCTCGGTTTGCAGCATCAATGCATGTGGAAGAAAGTAGGTCTTAAAGCGTGCCATCATGCCTGTAGTGGAGTCCAGCGCCGACGACTTGACGACGCACACAAGCACAGCCGCTTCGGCATGTTCTACAACGAACACCTTAGTTGCGCCAGAGAGCTTCGCGATCGCCGAGGAATTTGCCACAACTGTTAACGCTCAAGCGCCCACGAACTCTGGTTTCCCAGATCAAGCATTACCGGAACCCGTTTTAGGAGATCACAGCGTTGTGCTTCCATCGCCGTTTGTTGGCTTTGTCGGCACGTGCTTTCTTTATGGATGCCTGGCCCACGAAGTTCAGGCCTCCGTGATCGCAAATGTGCGAAGGCCTCTCGAGGGAGCGAGAAGATCTCTTGTTACCGCGATCCAGCGGTGGCGCGCTGACAACCCGTTAATTTTGTGGCTCGCGGTTGCGGTACTTACAATTTCCGTACTGACGCTGTCAGCTTTGTTCGCAAGCGTCTCGCTGAGTTTGCTTTTTCCAGCATCTCTGCTGTTCGTGATTTTGCTTATCGCTACGCGTTTTGGGAACCGGGCGGGGACGCTGGCGACGCTTGGGACAGTCGTCGTTCTGGAGGGTCTTCTTTACAGACCGGTGAATGCGACGCTCGCTAATTTAGCGGTGAGCGGTGGTTGGATTTGGCTGACTCTGATCTTTGGCATATGCAGCTCAGCTCTCTTCGGTCGTCGCAAGTTGGCGACCCGATACAAGCCATGGGACCTGCCCTGAATTAGCGCCGTCGCATGCTAAACTGACCATAATTTCCTCGGAAATCAATTAGCCGACGTAGCTCAGTTGGTAGAGCAGCCGATTCGTAATCGGCAGGTCATCGGTTCAAGTCCGATCGTCGGCTCCAGCATTTTCAAATTGCCTTCCCGATCATCACTGTAAACGATTAGTAATTTGGTGCCGACGGCATCAATTCTGGCTTGATTTCACCCACTCCTTTATGTCATTGTGCTCACACTTCTTCGGGGGTGGATACTGTGATCGACAAAAGGTATCAGTCTGCGCTTCGGTATTCAATCGTTTTAATGATAGCGGTATTCAGCTTCTGCGCGGCGCGCGCGGACGTGACGGGCGCGATTTCAGGCACAGTTCGTGACCCAGGGCAGGCGGTGGTCGCCGGCGCACAAGTCAGCATTGTGAACGTGCAAACCAACGTCAGCCAGGACAGCACGACGGCTGCAGATGGTACTTACCATTTTCTTGCCTTGCAGCCCGGTGCCTACAAGATCACAGTAACCGCTGCCGGATTTCAGACCTTTACCAACAGCGGTATCACGCTCCAGGTCAATGACCAGCTTCGGCTCGATGTGACGCTGCAGGTCGGCACCGTGGCGGAGCACGTCAATGTTTCGGCTTCTGCGGTACACGTGGAGACGGAAAACACCCAGCTCGGAGACGTGGTCGATTCGAAGAAGATGCTGGCTTTGCCGCTGAACGGCCGGAGTTACCTTGACCTGTTAGGCCTGCAAGCCGGCGTGGCGCCGACAACTGCGGGCACGATTGGAGGCGACAGACCAGTTTCCGGTGGTTATGACTCCAATACCGGAAATATTTCGGTTAACGGACAGCGTGAAACTGCGAACGCTTTCCTTGTAAATGGCGGCGACGTCAGTGAGGGGCGCAACCTGGGCGCGGGTTTAGTTCCGAATCTCGATTCGGTCGAGGAATTTCGCCTTATCACGAACAGTTTCGATGCCGAATACGGAAAGTTCAGTGGGGCGGTCATGAACGCCATCACTAAATCAGGAACCAACGGCTTTCACGGTGACGTCTTCGAGTTTCTGCGCAACGATAAGATGGATGCTCAGAACTATTTCCTTTCCGGCCAGCCCAAGTCCGAACTTCGCCGCAATCAGTTCGGGTTTACCGCCGGAGGGCCCTTCTGGAAGAATAAACTATTCTGGTTTACAGATTATCAGGGCACGAGGCAAGTGCAAGCCGCCGAGACTGGTGGCTTGTTCTTACCGACGGCCGCCGAACGTCAGGGCATTTTCGACCCGACCATTCTTACCGGTACAGTGGATGGCACCGCCGGTGGCACCTGTCCAGCCTGCGGCTGGCCAACCGAACTTTCAACACGATTGGGCTACACGGTGAACGCGGGCGAGCCGTATTGGACCCCCGGCTGCAATACGCTGGCTGATGGCCAGGCAGGCACGTGCGTCTTCCCAGGTGGCGTGATCCCGCAAAGTGCTTTTTCATCCGCGGCCATCGGGACTCTCCCTTCCATCCCCCTCCCGAACGTCACGAACGGCTCGTTCAACTATGCGGATAACAGCGGCAGGAACACGATAAGGGACGACAAGATTGGCGAGCGCGTGGACTTTAATAACCAGAAGACCGGCAATTGGTCCTTCTATTACCACTTTGACGATTCGACCAACTCACAGGCGCTGGGGGTCTCCAGTACTCCGGGCTTCCCTACGATTACGCCGACCCGCGCGCAGGAGTTCGTGATAAGCAACACGAAGACCGTTGGGCCCACCGCCGTGAACGAGGCGCGGGCGACCTTCTTCCGCACCTCAACTCATGCAAGCACCCCAACCGGCCCCTTCCAGTCGCTTGCATCGCTAGGTTTCGATAACTCGAATGGTTTGGGAATCATTACTGACGGCTTGCCAGATACGAAGCAATTCATGCCACGTCTCTTTTTCCCTGGCTTTAGCGTCGGCCCATCCGATTTGATCACATTCCAACCCAACAACACGTATATGGTTACCGATGGGTTCACGAAAGTGGTCAACAATCATACTTTGAAATTCGGAGGTGAATTCCGTTATTACCAAATAAACGAGCGCAACCTGGCGGACGTGAATGGGGCATTCAGTTTCGACGGCACCGTGACTGGGGACGGCAGTATTGCGGATCAATCTTTCGCCGATTACCTGATCGGCGCTCCAAGCAACAACAGTGGCTACACTCAGGCCGCCTTACAACTTCTGGATTCCCGTACCCGCTACGGTGGCGCGTATGTGCAAGACTCCTGGAAGGCGACTCCGAATTTAACTTTGAATCTAGGACTGCGTTGGGAAGTCAGCATGCCGTTGTATGACACGCAGGGCAAAATTCAGACCTGGGTGAAGGGAGAGCAGTCGCAGGTCTTCCCGAATTCTCCCACGGGGCTTGTTTACCCCGGTGATCCGGGCATACCCAAAACGCTTGCTCCGACCCGGTACAACAACTTCGCCCCACGCATCGGTCTCGCCTATTCTCCCAGTTTTACTGACGGTGTCTTAGGCAAAGTCTTTGGTGGGCCAGGAAAAACCAGCATTCGAGCGGCATATGGTATTTACTACACTTCAGTGGAGGATCTGAATCTGTTCTTCGAAGTGGCTGACGCACCGTTCGGCCTCTTCTGGACCAGTCCTGGCCCTGTTGATTTTTCCGAGCCTTTTCGCAATCGTCTGGACGGAGGCACCGACGGCGAAGGACAGCGATTCCCGTTCACCGTCCCAATTCCTGGCGATCCCAACAACAAGAATTTGAGTTTTAACGTTTACGAACCGATGTCCTTTTTCCCGGGATACGACATCCACAATGAGCTGCCCTATGCCGAGCATTTCAATTTCTCCATTCAGCGCCAGTTGAGTCCATCAACCGTGCTCACGCTGGCATACGTCGGAACGGAGGGACACCGGTTGATTGAGCAAGAAGATGTCAATCCTGGGAACGCTGCTCTCTGTTTTCAACTGAACGCGTTGGGGGCGGCCGATGCCTCCAACCCTGCTGCTGGCGGCTGCGCCCCACAGGGTGAGCAAGACACTTACACCCTTCCTCTAGGGGCCGCCTTGGGAGTGGGATGCGACGCATCTCTTTTACCACCCACGGCAGGCTCGCCCGCCACGCAGAACTGCGTTTACGGGACGAGAAACTTTCTACTCAAGAACAACTACTGTCCGGGGGCGCAAACGTTGTGTTTTGGCAACGCCAATACACTGACTCATTTGGCGGCAAACTCCATCTACCACTCCGGACAGGTCACCATTGAGCGCAAAGCGGGTGATTTGACACTGCTGGCTTCTTACACCTTTGCCAAGGCCATCGACAATTCTTCCGCGTTCAACGACCTGGTCAATTTCCAAAACCCCCGATTAAGCCGAGGCTTGTCAGATACGGATATCACGCATAATTTTGTCGCCAGCTATATCTGGGCGATACCATTCGATCGAGCTTTCCGTGGAGCACCGAAGCGGCTGACACAGGGCTGGCAAATCCAAGGCATAACCCATCTCGCCACAGGCTTCCCGGTCCAGATGCAGCAGAGCGGTGAGGATATTTCTCTGGCGGGCAGTTCCTCCACCGATATGCCGGACCTTGTCGGCCCAGTGCAGATAGTGAACCCACGGGACGTGAATCCGAATTGTCCTACACAGTCGGGCACCGGATGCTACTTCCTGCCGCAAGCGTTCGCTCACAACACCACACTTGGAACGTTTGGAACAGCCAACCGGAGATTTTTCCACGGCCCCGGTATCAACAATTTCGACATGGGCGTGAGCAAGCGACTTCCGATCACGGAGGCAAAAGCTCTCGAGTTCCGTGCCGAATTCTTCAACATCTTCAATCACGCTCAGTTCTTAAATCCCGGCGGGGATATCGATGGCGACAGCTTTGGAGTTGTCACCAACGCGCGTGACCCCCGCATCGGGCAGCTCAGTGCGAAGTTTGTTTGGTGATCTGATCATGAAGGGCGAGGCTGGCATGCCTCGCCCTTTTTTCTTGTCCTTGTCGTTTTCCATTTCCGGCTTCTCTTAGGGTCCTCGTCTACCGTGCTAGGCTGTCGTTATGGCCGTTGTCGTTCTTCTGCTATTGGTGATTGCAGCGCCCTGCTTGGCGCAAACGGCTGAGAGTTATCGTCGCGCGGCCACCGAGTTCGCTCAGAAAAAATCCTGGGACCAGGCAATTGCAGATTTCCAGAAAGCCCTTTCCCTCGATCCCAATGACGCGCTCACGCACTACAATCTCGCGCTTGCTTTGAAATACAAGGGCGATGCGAAGGCGGCCGCGGAGGAGTTTGAAAAAACCATCCACCTGAAGCCGAAGTGGGCCGAGGCGCATTACGGCTTGGGAGCCACCGAGTACGAGCTGCATGACCTTCCGGCTGCGACGAAAGAACTACAGACAGCCGTCCGACTCGACCCGCAAAATGCCGCGATCCACAGATTCCTGGCGCGCATAGAGTCCGGACAAAATGATTTTTCGGACGCCGAGCGCGAACTGACTCGAGCCGTGGAACTAAAACCCTCATCCGATCTGTATATCGAGCTGGGCAGTGTAAAAGGTCAACTCGGCGATGTTGACGGGGCTGCGACGGCATTTCGTCACGCGTTGGCCCTCGATCCACGTTCTGAAGCGGCACATTTGATGCTGGGCATTGCATTACGTCGTCAGGACAAGCACACCGAGGCGTTGGTTCACTTTCGGAAGGCGGCTGAACTTAACCCTCAGGATCCGGAGGCGCAGTACAACCTGGGGATGGAGCTTAAAAGTGGAGGTGACCTGACGGGGGCAACTGCGGCCTTTCAGCGCGCCATCGAGCTCAAGCCAGATTTCGAGCAGGCGCACTACAACCTGGGCATAGCCTTGCGAGCTCAAGGTCAGACCAGCGCCGCAAAAAAAGAATTAAACGATCTCAAAGGGCTGCACGACTTTCGAACGCGACTTGCGCAGGCGAAGATGTTGACCCTTCAGGGCGTCTCTGCGCTAAAAGAGCAAAAGCTGGATGATGCTCTTAAGCTCTTTCAAGATGCGATTGAGCAAGCTCCCGAGTTGCCGACTGGCTACTACTACCTGGGACTCACGTGGGAGCGCAAAAACGATGCCACACAAGCGCTGCCGCTCTACAAGAAAGCGTTGGAACTGAAACCTGACTACGCTCAGGCCCACTCCAGTCTTGGACAGTTGTACTGGATGCAAGGCGATCACGCTCGCGCGCTCGAGGAATTCCGGCAAGCGGTTATGTGCGATCCCGACCTGCCCGAGGCGCACTACAATCTTGGCCTCGGACTTGCGGAATCTGGAAATCTGGATGCGGCGACAAACGAACTCACGCAGGCAATCAGCCTGAATCCCGAATACACGGATGCGCGCGTGCAACTAGGGCTGGTGTTCAGTCGCAAAAACGACACGGCTGGGGCTGTGAATGTCTTCCGAGAACTCGTTCGTCGCGATCCGAATTTTGCGGAAGGCCACAACAATCTCGCCTTGATGCTGATGCAATCAGATGATCTTCAGGGAGCCCAAGAGGAATTTTCCAAGGCTGTGCACCTGAAGCCAGGCTACGCAGAAGCTCATTACAACCTGGCGTTAGTGCTTCAGAAGGAAGGGCACGAAGCTGCAGCAAAAGCGGAACTCGACAAGGCGTATGAGATTGACCCGAACCTGAGAGATGCGCAGCAACAATGACGTTGCCGATTACTGCGCGGCGTCGGACAAAGGCAGCCACACCTGGAATCGCGTTTCTCCGGGCTGCGACTCAACCTGAATGTTGCCGCGGTGTTTCTTGATGATTCGCATGACCGTGTCGAGGCCTAACCCTGTGCCTTGGCCGACCGGCTTAGTGGTAAAAAAGGGCTCAAACATGTGTGCCTGGACCTGCTCAGAGATGCCCGGGCCATTGTCGCCGATCTCAACTACTACGCAGGAGTCATCGCGGTAGGTCCGCACTTTCAACTCGCCTTTGCCGTCCATGGCGTCGATGGCATTGTCGATGAGGTTGGTCCAAACCTGATTCAGCTCGCTGCCGAAGGAATTCACCAGAAGCGGAATTTTCTGGTAGTCGCGCTTCACCACCACTCCTTTTTTCAGCTTGTGGTTAAGGATGGTGAGCGTGTTTTCGAGACTCTTCACCACGTCGACATTCTGCACCGGAGCCTGATCCATGAAGGTGTATTCCTTGATAGCCAGTACCAGATCGGAAATGCGGGTTACGCTGCTTTCGATTTCGTTTAAGAGGTCGGCAATTTCGACCGAAGCTGCCAGTCGTACCAGGGCCGCTCGTGCGGTGTCGGTTCCCAGATTCGCGAATAGAGATTCGAGCGCGGCTCGCTTTACTCCGCGCTGGGCCAAATCGGCCGCAAGCTGCCACAAATCGGCCTGGCCATGGCTGCGCAAAAGCGAATCAATCTGATCTTCAAGGTCGCTCACAGCCAGGGCGTCGGGCGGAGGCTCATCGCGGCGGATGAATGATGTTTCAAGGCTTTCGATCTGGGACTTCTGCTCGGGCGTGAGATTCCGCCGGCCCAGTTCGTGACTGGCGTCTTTTATTTTCTTGAGCGTTTGGCGCAACTGGCTGGTCGCTCTTTTGGCGGCAGAAGCCGGATTATTGAGCTCGTGCGCGAGTCCGGCGGAAAGCTTTCCGAGGGAAGCCAGTCGGTCGCGTTGCTGCTCGACACGCGTGGTCTCGCGAATGCGGTCGGACATCAGTCCGACCAAGCGCGTGGCCAGTTCCGGCATTCTCTGTACGAGTTGCGGAAATTGCGAAGAAGGGAAGCGCAGCAGTCGGCCATTGCTCATCGCCCTGCCGGTCACCGGCGTTTTCTTCATCCGCGAAAAGGGGAGGACGCCGGTTACTTCGCCTGCTTTGACCGGGAAGGCAAAGGCCTCTCCATTGATTTCGCCGCGCGCCTGGAATTCGCCTTCGAGGATGACGAACATGTTTTCGGCAGGATCGCCCTGCCGAATGTATGTTTCCCCTGCCCTAAGGATTTGCTCTTGGGATTGGCTGAGGAACCATGCCAGTTGGTCCTCAGGCAAATCAGCAAAGATCGACACATGCCGTAGGTCCGACTTGTCCATCATTACACCTTGCTCAGGTACTGATGAATGAACTGCACCGCCACCGATCCTTCGCCAACGCCCGAGGCAACTCGCTTTACGGAACCGTGCCGCACGTCACCGACGGCGAAAATTCCGGGCACATTCGTCTCCAGCAGAAAGGGATCCCGGTCGAGTGTCCATCCTTTGGGGCGATCGTGATCGCGGATCAAATCTGGCCCAGTCAGAATGAAGCCTCTCTGGTCACGTTCCACTTGATCGCCAAGCCAGTCGGTCTGCGGCAGAGCGCCGATGAAAATGAAGATCGAGCTGGCAGGAACCCTCTCAACTTTGTTGGTGTCGGAGCAGAGGACTGAGATCTCCTCGAGATGCGAATTGCCATGCACCTCGGCGATGCTGGCGTGGGTCCACAATTGGATGTTCGGCGTCTGCTGGATCTGGTCGATCAAGTATTTCGACATGGTGCTCGAGAGCGAATTCCCGCGGACCAGTATGACGACTTTTTCCGCGTACTTCGCGAAGTTCATCGCGGCCTGGCCGGCTGAATTTGCACCTCCCACCACGTAGATAGTTTCTCCTTTGCAGGAAAGCGCTTCGGTTGCCCCGCCGCCATAGTAGACGCCTGCTCCTTGCAACTGGTCGATCCCCGGAGCTTCGAGCCGACGCCACTGGACACCGCTCGCGATCATCAGGGCATGGCAAGAAATTTCGCTACCATCGGCCAATTTCAGGATGCGATACGGTCCCTCGACCCGAACGGAAGTGACCTCCTGCGGAGCAAGGATTTCGACTCCAAAACGGCGCGCCTGCACCACAGCTCGGCGTGCCAAATCCCCGCCGCTCAGTCCGGTTGGAAAGCCGAGATAGTTTTCAATCCGCGAACTCATGCCTGCCTGGCCACCAGGAGCTTCACGCTCAACGATGACAGTGTGCAGTCCTTCGGAAGCTCCATAAACGGCTGCCGCCAAACCAGCGGGCCCGCCGCCCACAATTGCGAGATCATAAAAGTTGGTTTGCGCTCGAGTACGCAAGCCAACTTTCTGCGCGACTTGCGCGGGAAGCGTCTCGAGGAGTTTGGTTCCGTCGGGAAACAGAACAACTGGAAGATTCGTTCCCTCCGGCCCTAAAACATCGAGCAGGCGTTTGGTCTCGGCATCATTGGCAGTCAGCTCAATGTCGATCCACTGGTATGGAACGTGATTTCGCGCCAGGAAGTCGCGCAACTCGTAGGATCGCGGCGACCACCGCGTTCCCAGTACCCGAATGCCCTCGAAACTTGGCCGATAGGAAGCAAGCCAGTCATCAAGCATGTCATCCAATTGTGGATAGAGACGCTCGGTCGGAGGGTCCCAAGGCTTTAGAAAGAAGTAGTTGATGCCGGCATCGTTGATCGCGCTGATCGCCGCGTTTGTATCGGCGTATGCAGTCAGGAGCGCGCGCTTGGCGTCCGGATAGATGCGCATCGCCTCCTGCAGGAATTGCACCCCATCCATGTGCGGCATGCGTTGGTCAGCCAATAGCAAGGCAACGCTATCGTTTCGGACCTTAAGTTGCTTCAGAATATCGAGCGCTTGTTCGGGAGAGTCGCTGCCCATGACGCGGTATTCAGCGCCGTATTGCGAGCGCAAATCGCGTTCAATAGCTCGCAGAACATCAGAATCGTCATCTACGCTTAGTAATACCGGCTTCGGCATTTTGCTGCTCTCACTCGTTTGTTGGTTCGATGTTGAAGTTAAAGGTAAGGAGATTATTTCACCGCAAAAGGCCGGGGCGCATTGGGAGTCAGCACGGTCAGGTCGCCATAAGTTTCCTTCTTCACGGCGCCTTGCAGCTTGGCAGCATGGTCCATCATCCAGAGCTCGGGAATGATCTCTCCCACAAGTTTGCCATGGCAAAACAAGCGAACCACCGAGCTCTCTGAAACCACGATGCCTACTGCTTTGGTCACCGCACTGATGTTCGCCGCCGCAAGATGCCTGCTTCCGAGCCCAAGCGGAACATCAACGTTCGAAGCGAGCGCATCCAGATAGCGGCAGGCTGACAAGACCACCCCATCACCGCTCACGACAAAGGCGCCGTCCAGTTGGGCCAATTCCTTGATCGTTCCACGCAGGTTTGGATTGCTTAATTGACGCGCGATAGGAGGATGCCCGCTCAAGGGATCGAGGATGAGTGACCGCGATTTTGCCAGCACGGCATCCTCGTCGCCAAATGTGAACAAGGTCCCGATGCGGCGTCCTTCGCGTCCCTCGCGTGCGATCTGTACCGCCAGCTCGATCAGCGTCTCGAGGACTTCCGGGTCGTATTCGGTTACCTGACAAAGAATGCTCTCAAACATGAATTAACTCACAAGATGCGCAGCAGTTTTCGTTCGATTCAAAAATGGCAAGGGGCGCTCCTAAGGGACGAATCAAAAGTTCATGGAAACGTGTATTTCGAGACGTAGCTTTTAATCTCTCAACTGCCTTTTGGGCACATGACGCAGGCTGCGGCCTTCGATCAAGCGAAACAATTCTTCGGCGAGGTTGGTCGCGTGATCGCCAGCGCGCTCAAGCGCTTGTGCCATCAGAAGCGCGTCCGCGGCGTGCGGGGCATCCCGGTGATCATCCTGAACGTGTCTGCGAAAGAGCGACTTATAGGTAGCATCGATTTCACGGTCGGCGCGGAGCACATAGCTTGCGGGATCGAGGTCACGCTCGACGAAACCCTGGCGCACGCGTTGCAGCATAGTTTCAAGCACCTCCAACATCTGGATCAGTGCCTCAGAGTCAAGTTTGGGTAGTGGTGTTTCCAGATTATGCACACGCTGCGCCACTCCCCACAGCAGGTCGCCGATTCGTTCCAGATCGTTGCTAAAGCGGAGACATGCCAGCAATTCGCGGGCCTCAGGTTCCGAGACGTGGGTTATCGCAGACGGAAGCTGTTCATCCATTTGCTGCTCGATGCGATCTAGTTCCTTTTCGCAATCTCGCACCGCAAGAAAAGCGAGGCGAGAAGTACTCGCGAGGAACTCCTTGGTATTTGAAGCGGCGTCACTCGCAATCAAACATGCACGGAGAGCCAGTTCGGCCAGTCCGTTTCCGTTGCGATGGGGTAAGCGGCTGGTTTTGACGCGAGATGACTTGGCTGTGCCCGGCTGGGTTTTCGACATACGAGTGAGTTATGGTCAAGCCGTTTGATTCAAGATGCGACGCGAATGCCGGCTGTTTCTTACGCTGCCTGCGCCTGTGGCTTATCGTTGGCAACGACAAAAACTGGTCGGCCATATGTAAGTTCCAGGAGGTGCCGCGCCGCCGCTATATGGTCGGCCAGCGGCGTTGACTCGACATATCCTTCCGCTCGCACCGTGATCACAGGATCAAGCGACTCGACACTGACTCGCGATATTTTACCGTCTTGTTGCCAATCGCAGGCACAAGCCAGGCGAAGAATACCCCCCAGGAGTTGCACCAATCTTTGCCGCGCGTTTGAAAGCGTAGCGAATCTCTTTTGTGTGTTCTGAGGCAAAGCCCCGCGATGATAGCGGATGATTGCCGCAACCAACTCCAATTCGCTTTTGTTCCAACCAAGGGGCGGAATCAATTTTCGTACCAGGCGCGCCGATATTTTGTGATGGCCGGAATTGGCTTTGGCGCGGCCAACCTCGTGCAGTAAGGCCGAGGCGTGGAGTACAAGCCGATAACTGTCCCTTTGGGTGCTGCGCAACAATCCTTTCGCTGGCAGTTCGTCATATAACTGCAAAGTTAAACGGGAGACGTGCCTGGCGTGACTGGTCCTGGGATCAAGAAATGAAGCCCAGATTCGCAGCCGTTCCAGGCCGAGCACTGGAAGCTCCGAGTCCGCGGGCAAACCTGCCCGCCAGTTACTCCACAGCGAGTTTTTCCCGACCATCTTTGCCCGATAGGTAGACAGGCGTTGATGGCGTTCCTGTTCGATCCGTTCCCGCCACGCTCTCCGCTCGGAGGCGTCAGAGAAGACGTTCAGGCGAATTGCCGTTTGCCACAGAACGTCGAGATCGTGGACGTCGCCCAGCAGGTCCTGCAGATTTTTGAGGTCCTTGCCCCACCTTTCGTATAGGCTCGGCAGAAAATTTTCGAGCGTGTATCGGAAGCGCTTGATTCCGATTCGCAGTTCATGAAAAGCGACATTTGTCCGATTCCGCAGGGCTTGAACGTGCAGAGTGTGCGCGACAATCCATCGCTCCAGGGCGAGATGTGCAAGAACCGGAGAATCCAGAGGAATGCGGTTCGCACGTGCTGGCAATTTGCTGGCCCAGTTCTTCCACAGTCGGCGATCAAAGTGCTCCAAGACCGCAGCCGCGTTTTCCTTCAGCTCACGCTGTTGTGCCAGCAGAAACTTTGTGAGTTTGGTGCTTGCAGCGTCGCCATCCGGGGCGAGTTTTTGCACCCAATCGATCATGATGTGGGTGTCGCGCAAATCCCCAAGGCTGCTGAAAAGCTGCTTTCCCGCTCGCCGCATTTTCTTCCATGCCGAGTCGCAATCGAATACTCGGATCCCCTCTGCCATCGAACGGCATCTTCGCAAAGCGGTGCGCAAGTCGTGGACAGGATCGGCACTGAAGTCGTGCTCGGCCTTGCCGCACTGCACCAGCACCTCTTCCATCCAATAGGCCAAACCGGCCCGTTTTTCGAGAGCTGCCGAGGTTGCCATTTTCAATCTCTAAAGTGACAGAACAACGCGAAAGCAGTAGGTAAGGGAGGTTTACAACCGAACGTTCACTGCCATGATACTCCAGCCCTGGTGGGCTGAGTTCATGCAGTTTGGAAGAGGAGGAGCGCTCTGGAAATTAAAATTCCAGATAGCCGTTTACCGCCTGCCTTGGTGTGTCTTCGCTACTGTTGGCGAGAAGGAAGTCGCCGACTTCACGCAAGGTTTCCCAGGCCGCAGCGGTTAATGCCGGGTCCGCGCTGACCAGTTCGCGAATCATTTGCCAAGCGGCGACGTTCAAAGCTCCCTCTGGCGAAGGCCCCATGGCCAGCGATACTGAACACTGAGAGCAGAAGCAGATTCTCCGCGCTGCCGATTTCTGCCTGGGACGAATGCCGACCGTTTGGGCGAAGACATACACAGCAACGGATTTTTGTCCTGCTTCGAGTTCCCGATTGCAGCGCAGGCAGTACAAACTTTCCAAGATCAGCTCCAAATCGCGACGGAAAGAAAATTGTGCCGTGAGCTCCAGGCAGCAGCAAGTACGTAAGAAGATTCTTCGCGCGTTGCACCCGAGTTGCGGTGTGGCTATTCACTTAGTCCCGGAACTTGACGCGAATTCTTGCGCCTTTAACAATTGAGCACCTAAGATTGAAGAATCAAACTGTTGTCTATGCGCCGGGAATTTCTTAGGGCACTCTGATTCTGTGGCGGCTGCCAAGTTGCAACTCGTGCGGACATTCAAGCGGTGGGGCCGCCCACTCTCTGAAGTGCTGCTTCCCGAGAAGTCCGGAAGATCGCGAAAACGTGAACAGGTGGCCGCGGTCTGTTACCGCCTACGCAAACTAAAAATCCAGTTCCTGCTGGTGCGCACGCGCAAAGAGCGATGGACCTTCCCGAAGGGCGGCGTGGTAAAAGGCCTTACACGGGCCCATTCCGCGGCGCTAGAAGCCTTTGAAGAAGCCGGAGTGCACGGCAGGATTGAAGAAGCTTCTTTCGCTCGCTACATACTCCGCAAAGGTGTAAGCGCGGAATCAGAGGGTGAGACCGTTACCTACGCACATTTGTGCGAGGTCCTGCAATTGGGTACGCCGCAGGAGCCCAATCGGCATCCCACCTGGTTTTCACCCGAAAAAGCAAAATTGCATTTGCAGGAAAGACGTTCTCACGAGGACGGGCTCGAACTGGCGCGCGTGGTCGATCGAGCAGTAGCCCGTCTGCAGCGGCTCGCAACTCAAAATGCTGAGGCAACCAGGAACATCAGCACGGCGAGGGATCCGTTGCAAAAGATTAATTTAGAGTCGCGCAATAACAAACCTGGCCAGCTTATTGCTCGGGTCGCGCTCGTGCCTTTTCTTGCGGGGCAGGCAGCAACTTCGGTCGTTGAATTCAACTCAGACTCACGAAAGGTTTTTCGGCTTGGCCCTGCGCGCACAAATCCTCGTTCGTGACGGCGCTCAGCCCGACTCCCGATTTGAAATTAATTTCTCCCGTGTCTTCCACAGCCAGTTCACATTGATTGCACCATTGGTGCAACAAGTGTTGCCAGAAAGGGTTCCTTGAGGGCCTATTTTCCTATTGCGAAGGCAAGCGTGCGCTTCTGATAATGTTGATAGTTTCAAAGACAACGTGTACCGATACAGCCGAGAAGATTTGATCCGCATTCTGCGGTTAAGCGCACGGCAATTGGTGGCGTGGGAAAAGGCCGGACTTCTGCGCTCGGCCGAGAGCTACACCTTCTTCGATCTCCTGCAAGTAAAAAAAGTGCGTGACCTCTGCGCCCGCCGCGTCCGGCCGGTTGAGATTCGCGAGTCGCTCGTCGCCATGCAGAAACAGGCTGCAGGGATGGAAAATCCGCTGCTTGAAGCAAGTGCTCTTACTTCAGGACGCCACCGAGTTGCATTCCGTCACGAAGGTCGGCTGCTCGAGCCGATTGCCGGGCAGTTCATGCTCGATTTCTCGGGGGAACAAAAGGTTGTTGCCAGCGTTCCTGTGACAAAATCTTTGCCCCTTCCGGAGGAACCAGCGTCGGGAGACGTCGCGGAACTCTTTGCTCGCGGCGTGGCGCTCGAAGAAGATCCTCGCAATCAACTGCAGGCGATTGCCGCCTATGAGGGTGTTCTGGAGCTTGACCCCGAACACGCCGCTGCCCACATCAATCTTGGCACGCTTTATTACAATCGCCAGGACTACCGAGCGGCAGAGCAGCATTACCGTGAGGCGCTGCGCATTGATTCGCGCTATGCGCTGGCGCATTTCGATCTTGGGAACGTGCTCGATGAAACCGGCCGGGTCGCGGATGCGGTCCAGAGCTACTTGACGGCGCTGCAGCTGGCGCCCACGTACGCTGATGCTCACTACAATCTAGCGCTGGCATATGAAAAAATGCGCGAGCCGCGCAAGGCGCTCAAACACTGGCAAGCCTACGTGAAACTGGATGCGACCGGGCCATGGTCTTCGCATGCGCGCACGCAGATCAAGCGCATCCTCAAGTCTGATCCGCTTAAGCTGGTCTTTGGCGGGCAGGCTACCCCCGAAATCTAGATCTGCCCCACTCGCTCCCCGAGGTGTAGAATTTTTCGTTGCTTTATTTAACTTCGCGTATTTTCGTGTGCTTTGTGGTTGAAACCTATTAACCACGAACGGCGCGAAGTTACATGAAGGCAATCTCTGTTGGCGAGAGTTTCATGCCAGAAACCATTGAGCAGAGTTTGAACCAGCCGCTTACCGCCCTTACGGACGACGAAAATCTCTTTCGCGAAAATGTGCGCCAATTTGCCGAGGACAAGGTGCGTCCACTGGCAAAGGAGATGGACGAGAAGGGCGTCTTCGATCATTCGCTCATCGAACAGTTTTTCCAACTCGGATTGATGGGGATTGAGATTCCGGAACAGTTTGGAGGAGCAGGGGGAAAGTTTTTTGAAGCGATTCTGGCGGTTGAAGAACTTTCTCGCGCCGACGCTTCGGCCGGGGTTGTCGTCGATGTGCAGAACACGCTGGTGAACAATGCGCTGTTGCGCTGGGCAACTCCAGAACAGAAGAAGCGCTATTTGCCACGTATGTCGTCAGACACGGTCGGCGCATATGCATTGAGCGAAGCCGGATCGGGCTCGGATGCGTTCGCAATGCAATCGCGCGCGGAGTTGAAAGGCAGCGATTACGTTTTGAATGGCCGCAAGCTCTGGATCACGAATGGCAAAGAGGCAGGAATTTTCGTCCTGTTTGCGACCGTCGATCCTGCCGCCGGATACAAGGGAATCACGGCATTCATCATTGAAAAAGATTTTCCGGGCTTCACGGTCGGGAAAAAAGAAGACAAGCTGGGAATTCGTGCTTCTTCAACCTGCGAATTGATTCTGGAAGATTGCCGTGTGTCGAAAGGAAACGTCCTCGGCGAGGTAGGGAAAGGTTACAAGATTGCAATTGAGACATTGAACGAAGGCCGCATCGGAATTGGCGCGCAGATGCTCGGCGTGGCGCGTGGAGCATGGGAGTACGCGGCAAAATACGCGCAGGAACGTAAACAGTTTGGAAAGAGCATCGCGGAGTTCCAAGGAATTCAGTTCCAAATTGCGCAGATGGCGACTGAGATCGAAGCTGCGCGTCTCATGGTCTATAACGCCGCACGAATGAAAGACGCGGGCGTGCCGTTCGTGAAAGAAGCTGCGATGACCAAACTGTTCTGCTCGCAGGTGGCCGAACGCGTAACTTCGCTGGCCATAGAAATCTACGGCGGCGTTGGATTCACCAAAGACTATCCGGTTGAAAAATACTGGCGCGACGCGAAAATCGGGAAGATCTACGAAGGCACGTCAAACATGCAACTGCAGACGATTGCCAAGCTAGTATTGGGGAAATGACTACCTGCGGAGGGACTTCTGTCTCCACATAGACTCGATGTCTTAAGCCTGTTATCGAGACCGGCATCTCTCCGGACCACCGCGCGGACAAGAGTGTCCGCGCCACACGCTACAAAATCTTCTCTCCCACGGACTTCGCCTGCGTAAACAGCAGCAGATAATCCGGCCCGCCCGCCTTGGAGTCGGTTCCTGACATGTTGAAGCCACCGAACGGATGCGCGCCAACAATGGCACCGGTGCATTTGCGATTGATATAGAGATTCCCAACGTGGAAATCGCGTTTTGCGATGTCAATCTTTTCGCGCGATCCGGTATAAATTGCGCCGGTAAGGCCGAACTCGGTGTCATTAGCGATCTGTAGCGCGTGCTCGAAATTTCGTGATTTGATCACGGCAAGCACAGGACCAAAAATTTCTTCCTGCTCGAGCTTCGATTTCGGTTGGATGTCGGCGATCACGGTTGGCTGAACAAAGTAGCCTTCTCCGGCATCTTTCGAGCGAGCACCGCCGGTGATCAGCCTTCCATCCTTTTTGCCGATTTCGATGTAATTCAGAATAGATTTCATCGATCCTTCGTTAATCACCGCGCCCATATTCGGGTTGGCAGCGGGATCCCCGATGGTCAGCCGCTCGACACGGTCTTTCAGCCGCTCAAGGAACTTGTCGTAGATACGTTCATCAATAATTGCGCGAGAGCACGCCGAACATTTTTGACCTTGAAATCCGAAAGCCGCAGCCGCAACACCATCAACAGCCGAATCGAGATCGGCATCGGCGTCAACGATGATTGCGTCTTTCCCGCCCATTTCGAGAATCGTGCGTTTAATCCAGATTTGCCCGCGCGCCTGCTCGGCTGCGGTTTTGTTGATGTGCAGGCCAACTTCGCGCGAGCCGGTGAATGCGATGTAGCGGGTCTTCGGATGGGCCACGATGGCATCGCCGAAACTTGCGCCCGATCCAGGACAGAAATTGACTACTCCCTCCGGCATTCCGGCTTCTTCGAGAATTTCGACAAACTTTGCCGCAATCGTCGGCGAGTCGCTGGAAGGCTTCAAGATCACTGTATTTCCGCAGACGATCGAGGCCAGAGTCATGCCGGCCATAATCGCGCACGGGAAGTTCCACGGGGGAATCACTGCACCGACGCCGAGCGGAATGTAGAACAACTGATCGTGCTCGCCCGGAAGCTGTACATGCGTTTTGGCCTGCGCAAGCTTTAATGCTTCCATTCCATAAAGTTCGCAAAAGTCGATGGTCTCTGCGATATCAGCGTCAGCTTCGGCCCAATTCTTGCTGACCTCGAACACCAGCCATGACATCAGTTCAAATTTGCGCTCACGCAGGATCTCGGCTGTGCGCGAAAGCAAAGCGATACGCTGTTCAATGGGAGTTCGACTCCAGCTCTCGAAGGCCCTCAGCGCAGCCTGCAGTGCGGGTTCAACGTGTTCCTTCCCCGCCTTCTGGTGAATGCCAACCGCCTCTGACGGGCGTGCAGGATTCAGCGACCGAATCTTTTCTGCCGTACGCACCCGATGTCCGCCGATGATCAGGTCGTACTCACGCCCGAGTTGGCCGCGAACACGGTCAAGAGCGGCTCGCATTTCGCGTGCCGCATCCCATTTCGAAAAATCGACCGCGGGTTCGTTGCGAAACAGGCGCTGGCGGGCATGAGTATGAGGGCGGACGGGAGCTTCGAGAGTTGCCATGATTATTACCTCTGGTTGAAATGGGAAGTAACCTTTATTTTATACGTTTCAGTCGGCCTGAGCGGCCGGAGCGGCAGGTTAGGCTATATTCCTTAAGAGACCACCTGGTCAACTCTTCAACATGCGCATAACAATTTTTGGAGCCACGGGAATGCTCGGAAAGGCGCTTATGCGCCAATGGAGCGGAGACGAAGTTGCAGGACTTGGTAGCGCGGATGCGGATCTACGATCTCCCGACGAAATCGAGAAAGTGGTGTGTGAGAGCAATCCTGATTGGATCGTGCTTTCCGCCGCCTACACCGACGTAGACGGTTGCGAGAAAAATCGGGAGCTTGCCATGGCGGTGAATACGCATGGGCCCGTGAACGTTGCTCGAGTGGCGAAACGAAACGGGGCAAAGCTCCTATTCGTCAGTACGGACTATGTGTTTAATGGAAAGAAGACTACGCCCTATGAAACGGGCGATCCTCGCGACCCGATCAACGCCTACGGCAAGAGCAAAGCCGATGCCGAAGCTGGACTTCTCGAAATCTCGCCGGAGGCATGCATCGCGCGTACTTCGTGGCTTTTCGGTCCATGGGGAAAATGCTTCCCCGACACGATTTTGAAGTTGGCTGAGACTCGACCAGAACTTGACGTGGTTGACGATCAGCGCGGCTGTCCGACCTACACATTTGATCTCGCCACGACGATCATTGCGCTCTGCCGGAAAGGCGCGAAGGGAATCGTGCATTGTACAAACCGGGGCGTGTGCTCGTGGTTCGACTTTGCATCGGAAGTTCTGCGTCAGGCGGGTTCAAAAACTCAAGTCCGGCCGACTACGAGCGACCGCTTCGTGCGTCCGGCAGCGAGGCCCAGTTATTCGGTGCTTTCGCACGCCAGCCTCGATTCCTACGGAATCACCATGCGCGACTGGAAGGACACACTTTCCGACTTTCTTCGGCTACGCGACACGCCCGCGTGAGATCTGCTTGTCTTAACGGGATTTGACAATTCTTTACCCAGCTTGTTTCCTGCGCATGATTGAATAATCATCAGGGAAAGATGGGATATCCGCAGGCAAATCCAGCCCCGTTGTGGTACTTGCGCGTGGCGAAATGGGCCATGTTGGTGCTGCTTGCCTCCGTGTTTGTCGAGCCGGTAGCTTTCGCGAAAGCGCTAGGTACGGTGAAATCGACCAGCGGAAACTCACTGGTCTTGACCGTCGAAGGTGGAACCGAGACGACAGTCACAATTTCGGATTCAACCCGTATCCTGCGCACAGCGCCCGGTCAGTTGGATCTCAAGACCGCGACTCCAATTCAACTTTCAGACGTCAAGGTTGGCGATCGCGTTCTTGCGCTCGGGCCCGCAACTGACAACGTCACTGCTGCCACGACTGTAGTTGTGATGAAACAGAGCGATATTGCGAGCAAGCAACAGCAGGAACGGGAAGAATGGCGGCGCGGCGTGGGTGGGATTGTGAAGGCAGTGGACACGGCTGCCGGGACCATCACATTGGCAAATGCTCTTAGTCCGGGTGGCAAAACCGCATTGGTCCACGTTTCTTCCGCCACGGAGATTCGACGATATTCGCCAGACTCCGTGAAATTTGACGACGCGAAACCGAGCACGCTTGCCGAGATCAAACCCGGCGATCAGCTCCGCGCCCGCGGCGAGAAGAATGCTGACGCCACGGAATTCACGGCGCAAGCCATCGTTTCCGGCGCGTTCAGGGAAATAGCAGGAACTGTCGTTTCTACGAATGCTGCGAACAACAGCATCACAGTGATGGATCTTGGGAGTAAGAAACCTGTGACTTTGAAGATCACTGCCGATTCGCAGATGCACAAATTGCCGCCGTTCATGGCGCAGCGGCTGGCCATGAGATTCAAGGGCGGAGCGGGAGCGACCGGAGCGGCTGAGCCCACGAATTCATCGGCGGGCAGTTCAGGCGACGGATCGAACGCTGCTAGCCCCAGTACGAACCGCGCACCAGGACAAGATGGTCAGGGGAACTTGCGTGGACAGGGCGGAACCGCTGGCGCTGGAGCGGGCGGCGGCAATTGGCACGGGCAGGGAGGTGGCCCGCCGGACTTCCAGCAGGTACTCGCGCGTCTGCCAGGTGTTTCACTCACCGACCTCCAAAAGGGAGACGCCGTGATGCTGGTGGCGACGGAGGGAAGCGCAAATTCACCGCCTACGACGATCACGCTACTTTCCGGAGTTGAACCGATTCTTACCGCTGCGCCCAGTGCTGCAGCGGCGACCATTCTTTCACCTTGGAACCTCGGAGGTTCTCCGGGTGGGGGAGAGGCAGCGGAATAAAGTTCTCTTAAGAGGCAAACAGTTGAGAAAGTCTTCGGTCGTTTTGATATTTGTGTCATTGTTTTCGCCGGTATTCGCTCAAGCACAGACTGCGACTCTCAGTGGAAAAGTTATCGACCAGACCGGCGCCGTTATTCCCGGTGCAGTAGTTACCGCCACGGACGCCGGCGGCAAGCAGAGCACTGCAAAAACGGACCAGGAGGGTTCGTTTCATCTCAATTCTCTGGCCGCGGGAACATATACCGTCTCCGCAGGTGCAAAAGGATTTGCCACTCTGCAAAAGCCAGGGGTCGCGTTAAATGCGGGCGACAAACAGACCTTGAATCTTTCCCTTGAAGTTCAGGCCGAGCAGGAAAAGGTCGATGTACACGCCGAGGGCACCACGCTCGACGTCGGCGCGGAATCGAATGCGAATGCCATCGTTATCAAAGGCAAGGACCTCGAAGCTTTGTCTGATGATCCGGACGAGTTGCAAAGCGAACTGCAGGCCCTTGCGGGGCCGGCTGCGGGCCCGAACGGCGGGCAGATTTACATCGATGGCTTTACCGGCGGCCAGCTTCCACCGAAGTCCTCGATCCGCGAGATCCGCATCAACCAGAATCCGTTTTCCGCACAGTACGACAAACTGGGTTACGGGCGAATCGAGATTCTCACTAAGCCCGGCAGCGACCACTTCCATGGCCAATTCATGTTCAGCGACACCAACGCAATCTTCAATTCGAAGAACCCGTACGTTAGCGTTAAGCCCGACTACAACTCGGCACTCTATGACGGAAATTTCGGTGGTCCGATCAACAAGAAGTCTTCGTTCTTTCTAGATGCCTCCCGACGCAACGTCGACGAATTTTCGGCGATCAATGCGGAAGTGATCGACCCAACGACGCTGCTTCCTTTCCAACTCCAGGAATCGATCCCCAATCCCAGGACCCGCACCAACATCAGCCCGCGATTTGATTACCAATTGAGTGCGAACAACACTCTTACAGCGCGGTATCAGCTTTCCCACGATACCGACCAGAACTCCGGGATTGGAACGCTTACATTGCCATCGGCCGCGTACAACCTGAATGAGACCGAGCATACGCTGCAAATCAGCGATACACAGATTTTCGGTCCGAAGATCGTGAATGAAACGCGATTTCAGTTTAATCGCGATACCAATCACCAGCTCCCGGTCAGCACAGCGCCGACCATCGAGGTGCAAGGTGCGTTCACTGGCGGCGGAAACTCAGAAGGCCTGATTCGCACAACTGAAAACAGCTACGAACTGCAGAACTATACGTCGATCACGCATGGCAATCACCTGATCAAATTCGGCGCCCGGCTGCGCGGGATCGACGATTCGGAATTTACGGAGACGAATTTCAATAGCACCTTTGTTTTTTCCCCAATCTTTGATCCGAGCACCAGCACATTTATCAAAGCGCTTGACGTATACCAGAACGAGTTGCAATTCGGCTGCCCGGGGCCGTCTGGCGGGCCGCCGTCCTGTCCGTCGCAGTATTCGATTGCTACGGGTTCGCCTAACGTCAGCGTAGGCTGGTTCGACGCTGGGCTTTATCTCGAAGACGAATGGCGCGCAAAGCCAAACCTATCGTTTACTTATGGTCTCAGGTTCGAATCGCAGAACAATATGGGGGACCATGGAGATTTTGCTCCTCGTCTTGGGATCGCGTGGGGGCTCGGCAGCAACGGAAGATCGGTTCCGAAAACAGTGTTACGTGGCGGGTTCGGAATTTTCTACGACCGTTTCGGTTACAACCTTGTGGAGCAAGCCGACCTTCTCAATGGAGTCACGCAGCAGAGCGCGCTGCTCGAGAATCCTAGTTTCTACTCAGCTACAGGCACCGGGGTTCCGAGCTTCAGTCAAATATCTTCCGCCGGTTCGCCGACCGTGTACCGGGTTTCGCCGAGCCTGCGTTCTCCTTATACGATTCAGGCAGCTGCCAGCGTAGAACGTCAGATCACGAAGGCCGCGACGGTTTCGGTCACCTACCTCAATTCGCGCGGAGAGCATGCTTTCTTTATCGACAATGTTAACGCGCCTGCCCCATGGCTCAATGGCGGCAGACCACTGACCACATCGGACAACATCTATCAATATGAGTCGGAGGGAATCTTCCGTCAGAACCAGATCATCGCCAACATTCGCGTGAATACCGGCAAGCACGTTTCTCTTTTCGGCTTCTACACGCTGAATTACGCGAAGAGCGACGCCGCTTCCGGCGGCAGCGCCGGAGGGTTCTTCTCCAGCGGGACAACCACGATGGCAAGCTTCGTTTCCAATCAGTATGATCCGCTTGCCGATTATGGACGGGCGGCTTTTGATGTGCGGCACCGCGTCTTCCTCGGTGGCAACATCAACGCCCCTTATGGTTTTTCGCTTAGCCCATTCATCATCATCAATTCAGGCCAGCCCTACAATCTGACCACTGGACAGGACAATAATGGTGACTCGCTCTTTAACGATCGGCCATCCTTTGCGGTCAACACTGCAAATGCAGTTTGCACCTCGGCGGCTTCGTTTTCCGTGACGCCTACTTCATTGGGTGAGGTGCCGGTCAACTATTGCACCGGGCCGGGAAACACGACCGTCAATTTGCGGCTGAGCAAGACCTTCAACTTTGGTCGCGAAACGAAAAATGGAGGTGGTGGAGGCGGCGGGAGAGGCGGTTACCACGGACCTCACGGCGGTGGCCTGGGCCCCGGCGGGTTGAGCGGAGCCAGCATGGGCAATCCTTTCGGCGGCGGTGGAGGGAGTTCGAATCGCCGCTACAGCCTGACCTTCAGCCTTTCAGCACGCAATCTGCTTAATACGTTCAATCCTGGTCCGCCGATCGGGAATTTGAGCTCGCCATTCTTTGGGCAATCCATCATGATCGGCGGCGGCCCGTTTGCCTCGTCATCTGCGAACCGGCGGATCGATTTACAGGTGCGGTTTGGCTTCTAAACCGCTATCCTTCGACTATGCAGACGCTCGTCGAATGCGTTCCAAATTTTTCCGAGGGACGCGACAAATCCAAAGTTGACGCCATTGTCGAAGCCATGAAGCTCGACGGGGTCTATCTGCTCGACCGCGAGATGGACGCTGACCATAATCGTTGCGTCATTACGCTCGTGGGTGAACGCGGGCCGGTCCAGGAGGCGGCCATTCGTGGCGTGGGTAAAGCCGCCGAGCTGATTGACCTGACCAAACATCAGGGGGCGCACCCGCGTTTAGGTGCTGCCGATGTGGTTCCTTTCATTCCCATCGAAGGCCTGACTATTGAGGACTGTGTCGCGATGGCTCGCAACGTCGGCGAGCAGATATGGAAGCGTCATCAGATTCCGGTCTATCTCTACGAAGCGGCCGCAACTTCGCCCGAGCGCCAGAACCTTGAAAACATTCGCCGGGGACAGTTTGAAGGCATCCGCGACGAAATTGCCACGAATCCCGGGCGCAAGCCTGATTTTGGAGAATGCTGCTTACATCCTTCAGCGGGGGCCTGTGTCGTGGGCGCGCGTAAATTCCTGATCGCGTACAACGTGTTCTTGAACACTCCCGATGTCGATATCGCGAAAAAGATTGCTAAGGCGGTCCGGTTTTCCACAGGTGGGTTGCGATTCGTGAAGGCTGCTGGATTTCTAGTTCGCGGTCAGGCCCAAGTTTCGATGAATCTTACTGATTTCGAGCAAACGCCGGTGCATCGGGTTTTTGAACTGGTGAAGCGGGAAGCTGAGCGCTACGGCGTTGCTCCGGCAAGCAGCGAGATAGTTGGACTGATTCCCAAAAGGGCGCTGGAGCAGGCTGCCGAGTGGTTCCTGCAGGTGGAAAATTTCGATTCTTCTTTGATCCTTGAGAATCGCCTGGTCGGGGTGATGGGCGGGAAGATGGCGGTCGGCGGATTGCGCGCCGGCGTTGAACCCTTCATCGAGCAGTTGGCTGCTCCCACTGCGACGCCGGGTGGAGGCAGCGCCGCTGCGGCCAGTGCCGCGATGGCCGCGGGGCTGGCAACTATGGTGGCTTCGATGTCGCGAGGCAAGAAAGCTTATGCGCCATACGAGTCGCAGCTGAGCGCCGCCATCTCTCGGCTTGCTCAAGTTCGAGAGGAACTCAAAGCCGCGATCGATGCCGACGCCGAGTCTTACAACGCAGTGATGTCCGCCTACAAGAAAGCGAAAGAGTCTGCCGACAGCAACGGAGTTGTAGACTCCGCGCTCAAGCAGGCGACCAGCGTTCCATTGAGCGTAGCCGAGCGGGCCGCTGAGATCGTCAAGATTGTCGAAGATTTGCGCCCCATCACGAACCCAAACATGAAATCCGATCTTTCAACTGCCACTGCCTTGGCAAAAGCCGGGATGGAGGGTGCGCTGGCGAATGTCGAAATCAATCTCGAATCGCTGAAAGACTCGGACTTTCTTGCGCACGTCCGCAAGCGAGCGCAAATGGTTCGTTCTTAGAAGGATGCCCAGGGTCTCGTACCTTGGTCATCAGCTTGGCCCTGACAACGTTCGACTACAATGACGATATAGCTGGGTGACTGCCGAATCCAGCCCTGCATCCAAGTAAGTGATTCTTGAGGTAAATATGAAGAGTTTCTTGCGTTCGGGCCTGACAATATTTTTCGTTTGCGGGATGGGTTTTGCTGCTTTTGCCACGCCGCTCCCTTCGTCGGTGCGGCCAGCGATTCCGTCCGATGTTCAGCAGATCATCTGTGTCGATTATCGTGCGCTTAAGAACTCCGACACTGCGCAGCAGTTGAAGAACCAGGTCCTGCCGGAGAATTTGAAGCAGTTTGAAACCGCCTTAAAGGGAATTGGGATTTCTACGGACCGTGATGTCGATACGCTGACTTTTATCTCTTATCGCAAACCCAAGCAGGGAGTGCAAATCATTGGGGCGGCGCAAGGCGTTTTCTCACTGAAGACAGTGCTCGGCAAGCTGCGCTATCAGAAGGTTCGCCCGGCGAAATATCACGATTCCGACATTTACCCGATGGGAAGCGGCATGGAGATGTCATTCCTGGATGAGACGACACTTCTATTTGGCAGCGGCCCAGCCCTGCGTGGCGCCATCGATGCTCATGACGGCTATGTCCAGACGCTCGATTCAAACCCTGACATTGCGGACTTGATCGGTGATGTCGAGTCCGGTACGGTGTGGAGCATTCTCGACCAGAAGGGAACGCAGAACATGATGCTTTCTGCGCTGGGCGATGCATCGAGACTTGCCGACTATGAAACCATCAAGAAGCACATTCTTGGTTCGCGTTACACGATGGGATTTTCCGACGGAGTGAAGTTCGATCTGGATGTGATCACATCGGACTCGGTGACGGCGGCAACGCTCTCTTCGCTGGTCAAGGCAGGCGTGATCTACAAAAAGATGACCGCCTCGCCGGTAGAGAAAGCTGCCCTGGAAGATGTCTCAGTGAACTCCGATAGTTCCAAGCTGCAAATGCACTTCAAGACGGATGACAAGCAGTTTCAGTCGCTGATTCATACAAACCTATTTGCCGCAGTTTCGCACTGAGATTCAGCTCATCTGGAGGTTGCGTTTCGCAGTGTTTCCGAAAGGTGGGATTCACCGATCTTTCAAGATATTCCACGTTCTTCGTGACTTTTCGGCTCTCTGCTCTAAGAGCTTTTGCCCCATCCTCCCCCGCCCGGAGTTTCAATTAAGATCACGTCTCCCTTTTTCGCGAGCACGCTGGATTTGGCCGGGATCCTTTTCCGCTTTTTTGCAGAAACATGAGTGGCCGACCCTGTCGCGCCGGGCTGTCCGCCAGCCAAGCCGTACGGTCGAAATTTTCGCCGATCACTCATCAATGTGACCTGGGCATCGGCGAGCAGCTCGATTTCACGAATGAGTCCATCGCCGCCGCGGAATCTACCCGTACCTCCTGAGCGCGGGCGATATGAATATCGGCGAACGCGGAACGGATATGCATATTCGAGCGCTTCCACCGGTGTATTCAGCGAATTCGTCATGTGGGTGTGGACACCCGAAAGGCCATCGGCGTGGGGCCGCGCACCCATTCCTCCGGCGATGGTTTCGTAGTATGCAAATGGTCGTTGCGTTCGCGGATCAATTCCGCCGATGGTTAAGTTATTCATCGTTCCCGAGCTTGCAGCCGGAATTCGTTCCGGCGCTGCCTTTGCCAGCGCACGCAACAGGACATCGACAATCCGTTGTGAAGTTTCAACATTGCCGGCGGCCACCGCTGCTGGTGGACCCGCATTCACGATGCTGCGATCGGGAGCGACGACTGTAATCGGTCGCATCAATCCGGCATTGGCCGGAGCATCTTCAGGAAGCAAACAGCGAAAAACATAAAACACCGCCGAGTAAGTGATCGCGAAAACGGCGTTCATGCTGCTCGCCACCTGGGGGCTCGATCCGGCAAAATTCACCCGCGCAGATTTCTTCACGGGATCGCAACCGATGCTGACGCGAATTCGTACGGGTTCATCGTTGAATCCGTCGTTGTCGAGAAAATCTTCCGCCGAAAAATTTCCCGTCGGCATTCGCGCCAGCTCAGAGCGCATTAAGCGTTCCGAATAGTCGAGCAGTGCTTTGCAAAGCTGTTCAGCCCTTTTCTTGCCCACTTTTGTTGCCAGCTCATGAAGACGACGTTCGCCGATTCGGCATGCTCCGAGTTGGGCCGCCAGGTCACCTTCGCGTTCTTCTGGCGTGCGCACGTTGCTCAAAATCATCTTCAGTACGGAAGCATCGGTCTCGCCGGCGTGCGCAAATTTCACCGGCGGGATGCGAAGTCCTTCCTCTGATATCTCGCGGCACAATCCCATTGATCCCGGATATCTTCCGCCCACATCGGCGTGATGCGCGCGAGACGCGACATAGAAGGTTGGAGATCTCTCGTCTGCAAGGAAAACAGGCAGCACCATGGTGATGTCAGGTAAGTGCGTCCCGCCCCCAAAAGGATCGTTCAGGATCGCCACGTCACCCGGGCCGAGCGTAAGTGAATCCACGGCGGCGCGCACTGACATCGGCATCGATCCGAGATGTACCGGCATGTGGTCGCCCATGGCGATCACTTGTCCTGTGCCGTCGAATACCGCACAGGAGTAATCGCGCCGCTCTTTGATATTTGGCGAGAACGCTGTGCGCCGCAGAACCGCGCCCATCTCTTCCGCTACAGAACGCGTCGCGCTCTTGAAGACGGCAAGCTCGATTGGATCGAACGATTTCATCTTCCCGATTTCAGACCTCGATCACCAGATTGGAATATTCATCCACTCTAGCCTTGCATCCCGGAGGCAAAACCGTAGTTGCGCTGTACTCGTGCACGATCGCCGGTCCCGCCAGCTCATTGCCCGGAAGGAGCCGGCTGCGATCGAACACCGAAGCTTCCATCCACTGATCGTCAAACATCACGGGTTTTCTCTTCAGGATTGCGCCCGCACAATCCACCCCAACTGGAGTCTTCCGCGGCAAGTGAATCGGCTCTGAACCTGCAATCATCCGCACACGCACATTCACCACTTCCACACTCCGGCGTTCCTCGGCGTGTCCATACCGCTTTCGGTGCGCCTCGTGGAATTGCGCAATCAACTCCGGCCCCGCCGGTATGTTGATCTCGTAGCCTTGGCCCGCATAGCGCAAATCCAAAGACCGGATCGATGTTCCACTCAATCCTTCTTTCTTGAACTCAGCAAGACCCTTTTGTTCAAGAACTGAAAAGTCGTCTTGCAAAAGAGCCAAGATGCCCCTGGTTTTCTTCGCGTCCTTGGTGTCTTGCCTGCGATCTCTGCGGTTAAAAGCTTTTTGTCCAAGTGCAATCATCACCGTTCTCGAATAGTCTCGAACAATGTTGGCTCCGAGGATTCCCAATGCCGACAATGCCCCCGGCATCACGGGCGAAAGCACGCGGGGAATCCCAAGAGCGCGCGCGAGTGAACAGGCGTGCAGCGGCCCAGCTCCCCCGAACGCAACCAAGGTAAATTCACGCGGATCATAACCGCGCTCTACCGAAATCAACCGAATGGCTTTTTCCATTTCGGCTTCGGCTAATTTCACGATCCCGGACGCAAATTGCTCGATCGACCGAATCCGCCCGCGTGCTTTAGCCATATACTTTTTCGTTCGTGGCTCATCCAGCCGCACGCTTCCGGCGAGCGCCAACTCAGTATCCAGACGTCCCAGTATCACGTTTGCATCGGTCACCGTGGGCTGCTCGCCACGCCCGTAGCAGATCGGTCCCGGATCTGCTCCTGCGGATTGCGGGCCAACGTGCAGAATTCCTCCGCGATCGGACCACGCCAGCGATCCGCCGCCGGCGCCCACCGTATGAATGTCGAGCACGGGAACAGAAATTGGCATTTCCGAAATGCGTGACTCATTCGTGATTTGCGGCCCGCGGGCATCGATCAGGGAAACGTCCGTCGATGTTCCGCCCATATCAAAGGCGATGATTTTCTTAAATCCGGCGAGCGTGGCAATCTTCTGAGCGCCGATGACTCCTCCCGCCGGTCCCGAAAGCACTGTGCGCACAGGTTCCTTGCCAGCGACCTTTGCAGGAATAATTCCGCCTGAAGATTGCATCACGTAGAGCGATCCGCGGCGCTGGCGCGTAATTTCGCCTTCCAACTTTGCGACATATGCGCCGGCTTTCGGCGCCAAGTAGGCGTTGACGACGATGGTGGCTGCGCGTTCATATTCGCGAAACTCGGGCAGGATCTCATGCGAGATCGAAATCGGGAGGCCGAGATCGGATAGCGCTTTCGCCACCAGTCGTTCGTTCTTCGGGTTTGAAAACGAAAACAACAGGGAGATCGCAATACTCTCAGCCTTTCTCGCCTTGATGTGCTTGCGCAAGGTGCTCAGATCGCGCTGGTTGGGCGCTAGAGAACACTCGCCTGCAGCAGTCACGCGCTCCTTCACGCCAAATCGAAACTCGGGTGGCACAATGCACGGCTCAGGTGTGGCCAGCCAGTCATACAGGTGCTGCCGCGCCTGCCGTCCGATCGCGATTGTGTCTTCGAACCCGGCAGTGGTCACGAATGCTACGCGGGCGCCTTTCCGCTCAAGCAATGCATTGGTCCCGATGGTTGTACCGTGGCGAACTTCGGCGCTTGTCTGGCGGGCAATTTGGCGAATCGCTTCGAGTACGGCCCTTGACGGGTCATCCGGAGTAGAAGGCAGCTTCAATACTGCAATCGTTCCGTCTTTGACGTAGACGCAGTCGGTAAAAGTGCCGCCGGTGTCGATGGCAATGCGCATCTTGATTTACGACTTCGAAGCCGCAGCATATTTATAGCGGAAATAACCAGAACGTGGTCTTAGGGCTGTGCTCCCGCCCTGAGGTTGGCAATGCAAAGCCTGGCTCAGTAAAAGCATCTGAAACAACGCTTGCCTTCCGCTTCGCCGTTTGGTGTCGAACCATAGGAAGAGAGCACGTTTTTCATGTCCGCAAGAAAGCCTGATGTTCCATCACCCAATTCATCCCTTAGCCGCAGAGAGGTGCTGAAGTCAGCCGGAATGGCCGCTCTCGGCGCTCCGTTTTTGAGTGCAACGTTAACCAGCATTTCACAAGCAGCGGCAGAGCTTTCAGGAGAGAAGCCGATGGCAAACAAAAATTCGTCCGCCGAAAACCCACTCTGGAAGGGAATGGTGGGATTCCAGCTCGCTTACGAACAATTCCGCGTCGATGAATTGCTGCAGCTCGGAGTATTGCTGGAGCAGGCTGGCTTCGATGTGATGACACACAGCGACCACTTTCAGCCCTGGCAGTCGAATGAAGGGCACTCCGGGCAGGCATGGCTCACGATGGCAGCAATTGGAGCGCGGACGAAGAAGATAGTGATGGGCACGACGGTGACTTGCCCGACATTCCGTTACAGCCCGGCGGTTGTGGCCGAGGCATTCGCGTCGCTGAACATTTTGTATCCGAACCGTATTTTTCTCGGTATTGGTTCCGGCGAAGCACTGAACGAAGAGTCTGCGACTGGAATCTGGCCGAAGTGGCCGGAGAGATCAGAGCGTCTGGTCGAAGCGCACGATTTGATACTGAAACTCTGGGGCGGTCAGAAGGTGGAGCACAAGGGCCAGTATTACAACGTGAATGCCAAGCTTTACGACCCGCCAAAAACGAAAATTCCTTTGCTGATGGCGGGAAATGGGCCGAAGGCAATGCATCGTGTGGGGCTACATGCTGAGGGGTTGATTACGGATCCGAAGACATGGAAGCAGCACCGCGAGGAATTCGAAAAGGGCGCACGAGAGGCGGGGAAAGACCCAAGCCAGATGCCGATTTTCCTGGAGCAATATGTCGTGGTGGGTGACCAGAAGGACGCGCAGCAAGCGGGGGAACTTTGGCGTTTCGGTCCGAAGGCGTGGAAACCATACTTCAACATTCGCGATCCGCAGGAAATTCAGCGGCGTGCCGAGGCCGAATTGCCGATGGAAGAAGTGCTAAAAGGTTGGACGATCAGCACGGACGCCGATGAGCATGTGAAGGCATTGCAGCAAGCCTTCAGCGGCGGCGCAACCGAAGTGCACATTCACTCCGGCCAGCCAGACCAGCGGCGCGTCATTGAGTTCTATGGAAAAGAAGTGCTCCCGCGTTTCAGAAAAAACCGGGCAGGGAAGGCGGCATAGCCTTTAATTGCCCCTGGCAGAGCGGAACTCGGCGCGGTCCAGATCGCGGTCTCGCACGCCGAGCAGATACAGAATGCTGTCGAGCCCCAGGTGCGACACCGCGTGGTTCGCACTCTGTCTGACCAGAGGCTTGGCATGAAAAGCAATCCCCATGCCTGCGATGTTGAGCATAGGCAAGTCATTGGCGCCATCTCCGACAGCTACGACCTGATCGAGCGAAATATTTTCTTTTTGCGCGATCAACTCCAGGAGTTCGGCTTTCTTTTTTCCATCTACAATTTCGGAGGCCAGCTTGCCTGTGAGCGATCCATCGACGATCTCAAGGTCGTTTGCGAATACGTAGTCAATTCCCAAACGCGCCTGCAAATGACGGCCGAAAAAATCGAATCCACCTGAAAGAATCGCCGTAGCGTAGCCGAGTTTTTTGAGAGTCGCGATCAGGCGTTCGGCGCCGTCAGCAAGCTGCACCGTGTGAATCAGATTCTGAAGCTTTTCCGCTGAAAGTCCTCGGAGCAATTCGACCCTCCGGGTCAGGCTTTGCTTGAAGTCTAGCTCGCCGCGCATAGCTGCGGCAGTTATGGCCGAAACTTGCTTTCCAACGCCATGCAGCTTCGCCAGTTCGTCGATCACTTCGGCCTGAATCAGCGTCGAATCCATGTCAAACGCGACCAGCCGCCGGTTGCGCCGATAGATACTTTCACGCTGAAACGCAATGTCAATTGCGAACCGGTGCGTCAGGGCCATCAAGGCAGCACGCAATCCAGGCGACTCATCCTTTTCGCTGCTGATCTCAAGCTCGATGCAGGCGTTTGCATTTTCAATGCGGCCGGTCAGGGAAAGCCTGCTCGAAAGCCGCTCAATTCGGTCGATATTGAAGCCGTGACCCAATATTGCCGCGCTGACCAAAGCAAATTGTTCTGAGGTGATTGTTCGCCCCAGAACGCTGATCACGAAACGGAACTTGCCCTGCGAACGCACCCAATGGCTGAACGACTCTTCGCTTACGGGCGTGAATTTTATCTTCAGCTCCAGGTCGTGGGCCTTCACGATCAAATCTTTTTTCAGCGGAGTGAACTCTTCGTTGCCGGAAACTTCGATCAGCATCGCCAGCGCCAACGTTTCGTGAACAACCGCTTGACCGATATCGACGATGCGGGCGCGATAGGAAGCAAGAATCTCTGCGAGGGAACTCGTCAGGCCCGGCCGATCGCCACCCGAAATATTGATGAGAACAATTTTGCTCATTCAAAAATTTCAACCCTTATTACAGATTAGCAGCTCACATAAACAGGCGCGGTCGATGTCAAGCGCACAACCTGAACCCTGAGTGCTATCTCTAAGGTGACAGGAGGAAATATGCCAGCAAAGAAGAAATCCAGCCGCCGCCGCTACAGCAGGGGCGCCAGCAAAACCGTCGCCAGTGCCATGCGCCGTAAAAAGAGCGGAACCTTGCGTTCGGGAAAACGCGGCAAAGGTGGAAAAGTGAAGAGCCGCAAGCAGGCAATCGCCATTGGTCTTTCCGAAGGGCGCAAGAAGGGCCAGAAAGTTCCTTCCAAAAAATCCAGCTCACGAAAAGCGGCGTAGTTTTCGAAAATCGAAGGAACCCGCGCCTTTGGCTGCGCTCAGGGAAAGGCTCTGTGGCTCCGACATCGGGGGGCGGCAAGGACCCGTGCCGATGTTGAGGACATGCTAGACTCCGAAGTTCGTGTCCAGCACCGATCCAAATTTTCTCCCTGCGTGGAAGATGGCGGAGCTAATCCGTACTCGGCAGGTTTCGTCGTTGGAACTCGTGCGCGCGCATCTGGACCGCATTGAGACGGTCAATCCAAAAGTTAATGCGTACGTGCAAATGGATTCGGATCGCGCGATTGCTGCAGCTCGCAACGCGGACTCATCTTTGGCAAGGGGCGGTGAGCTCGGCACGCTGCATGGCGTTCCCGTCAGCATCAAGAGTTCGGTTGAGGTTGCAGGTTTGCGCTGCGAAGCGGGGACCAAGTTGCGCGAGGGGCATGTGGCCAAGCGTGACGCGCCACTGGTTTCTCGGTTGAAAGGTGCAGGGGCAATTGTTCTCGGCACGACTAACACTCCCGAACTTCTGATGGCGTGGGAGACGGACAACCTTCTCTACGGACGCACCAACAATCCCTGGGACCTCTCCCGCACGGCGGGCGGATCAAGCGGCGGCGAAGCGGCTGCGATCGCTTCCGGATGCTCTGCCGGCGGCGTTGGCAGCGATGGCGGCGGTTCGATCCGCGAACCCGCACACTTCTCGGGAATTTGCGGCCTGAAACCAACGCCTGGACGCATTCCCGCCACCGGGCACTACCCTCAATCCGCCGGGCCTTTTGCCTTGCTTGGCGTGGTCGGACCGATGGCGAGAACGGTTGCGGATTTGAAACTGCTGTTTGAGGTGATGCAAGGGCCAGATATTGGCGATCCATCGTTTGCGCCGGTTCCCGTACGCCAGCCAGATACAAAGAAAATTCGTGTCGCTTACTTTGAAGACGACGGCCGCACGCCAGTGACTTCTGAAACCCGTGCCGCGGTGCGCCGTGCAGCAGAAGCGTTGCGCAATGCCGGATTCGAAGTTGAGCCCTTTCGTCCGGATGGTCTGGAAGAGGCTCGCGAGCTTTGGTGGAAATTCTTCGGAGTTGCCGGAGGCATGTTGCTGCGCCCGCTTGTCCGCGGAAATGAAGCCAGACTCAGTCCGGTGTTAAAGCAATTCATGGGCTGGGTAGCCGAGGAACCCGCTCACAGCGGAGAAACGTTGCTCAATACATGGCTGCAACGAGATCTGGTGCGAATCCATATCTTCGAGCAAATGGAAAAATTCCCAGTGCTGCTTTGTCCTGTCGCAGCTATTCCGGCGTTCCGCCATGGGGAGCGCGAGTGGCAGATCCAGGGAAAGAAGGTCAAATACCTCGACGCGTGGAGCTATTGCGAGTGGTTCAATTTGCTGGGAATGCCGGCGGCGACGGTTCCGGTTTCGCGATCGGCTGAAGGCATGCCAATTGGAGTGCAGGTTGTCGCCAAACCGTGGGAGGAGGAATTGGTGCTCGAAGTCGCGGAAATCATCGACCACACATGCGCGATGACCGGTGCCGTGCCCACGGCAATCAGTGAATAGCTATCTAGTCCAGAGCAGGTCTTCCTTCACCGGTGTGCCCTGGTGAAACAATATTTGCCACCCGCCATTTCGCACCACCCATAGAGAACTGCGCAGCGAGTAGCGGGTGCGTTCCACGCGTGTCGATTCAGAGACGGCACGGTAGGTTACCAAGGCCGCAGCGCCGTTGAGCTCGACCGCGCGAAATTCTTCAATCAGCGTTTTTGCAGGGTTCATTTTCTTAAGCAGGTACAGTACGCGTTTTTTATCCATCGAATGCCCGCTGCTGCCGAACTCCAGAAAATCGTCGGCCAGCAAGGGGGAGAGCTTCTCGGGAGTGCGCCGCAACTCGGGGTCGAGCAGTTTCTTTTCCAGTTCGAGCAATTGTTCTGCGATGGATGGCATTGAGAGGTTCCGCGGGCTTCTGAGTATCAGATATTACTTTTACCTTAATTTGGCTCGAGTGTCGTAAACGAAGGTATCCCCGATGCCTCTGTGCCATGCTGGCTTCTGTGGTTAAATTCTAAGCAATGAAATCAAAACTGTGGTTATGTTTGGGAGGTCTGGCTATCGTTGCGGTGGTACTGCTCGCCGCGTCGCCCGAAAAGAAAGCTGACGCCACGGAAGGTGCGCGCCTGAATAATCTTGGCTGCGCTTACATGAACCAGCAGTTGTTCGAGAAGGCGCTGAAGTATTTTCAGGATGCAAGAGCCGCCGATCCCAATCTGCATGTCGCAAAAGTCAATGAGGGAATCGCGCTGCTAAGCCTGGCGCGCGTTGACCAGGCAAAGACAGCTCTGGACGAGGCTGCCAAACAAAACCCCAAAGATCCACATGTATGGTACGCCCTGGGCATGCTGGAGAAAAACAGTAGCGATCCGCAGGCCGCGGTCGAAGATTTCAAGCACGTCATTGAAATTGATGACAGCGATGCCGACAGTTGGTATTTCCTGGGCACGGTTTACGCTC
Organism: Terriglobales bacterium; assembly: GCA_035651555.1. Taxonomy (GTDB): domain Bacteria; phylum Acidobacteriota; class Terriglobia; order Terriglobales; family Acidobacteriaceae; genus Gp1-AA145. The sequence goes on along the minus strand of DASRFL010000011.1, from coordinate 339,348 downwards.
AGCTCAAGCAATTTCCGCAGGCGATCGATGCGTTTGACCATGCGCTCAAGCTGAATCCGCTGCACGCCTCGGCGCAATTCGGACTCTCGCGCGCTTATCAGCAATCCGGCGACACGCCGCACGCCCGCGAGCACCTAACGCGTTTCCAGTACATAACGCAGAACAAACTCGGCTCGGCGATGAGCCTGGCGTATGGCGACCAGGGCAAATACTCGCTGGCGGAAGAATCGGTAGCAGCGGCGGCGAAGGTTCTGCCGCAAATTCCGGTGAAATTTGTGGATGTGACGAAGGAGGCGGGGATAACTTCCTCTGTTGATCCCGCGTCGAAAAACGCAGGATACGCCCAAGGTCCAGGCGCCTGTTTTCTGGACTACGACGGTGACGGGCGAATCGATTTGTTTTTGCCTGATAACGGTAGCGGGGGAGGAGTGTCCCTGTACCACAACATGGGCAATGGCAAGTTTGAGGATGTCACGAAACGCGCCGGCATCGATGCGAGTCTTCACGCCGTCGGATGTACGGTCGGCGACTATGACAATGACGGATTTCCTGACATTGCAGTTTCTGTCAATGATGGAATCTTGTTACTGCACAATGAGAAGAACGGCTCGTTCAGAGATGTAACGAAATCAGCAGGCCTCAAAAACGTGGCACCTGCCGGGTTCGCGGGCGTTACCGGAATCACGTTCCTGGACTATGACCATGATGGAGATCTGGATCTTTATGGCTCAAGTGAAATCGTTCTCAACGATGGTAGTGAGGCGCATGCTGCCAGTGTAATGTGGCGCAACAATGGCAACGGCACGTTCACAGACGTTACGGCCGAGACTGGGGTCGCCACTAGCTCCGCTGCGAATAATGCAGTCGGCACGGACTTCAACAATGACCGAGCTATTGATCTGGTCGTGACAGACTCGAAATCCGGGGCGATTTTTGAGAATCCCAGGGAAGGGAAGTTTTTACAATTGCACCCTTTCTCGTCCAGTACTGTTGTATCTTCCGGAGCAATCGGTTTAGCAGTTCTGGACTTCGATCATGATGGATGGATGGACGTTGCGATAACTCATATCAATCGGCCCGGCCTCACACTTTGGCATAACAAACACGGACAGTTCGAAGAGATGAGCATGCTTGGGGAGAATGATGCTCGAATGCTTGGTCTTGCAGCCTTCGACTATGACGATGATGGCTGGGTGGACCTCGTCGCTGTGGGCGAGACAAAAGACGGCAAAGGCGAAATCAGGCTATTCCGCAATCTTGGGCCGGATGGATGGAAAGACGTCACAACAGATGTTGGACTCGACAAGATCGAGCTCAAAGATCCGCGCGCGATCATCACCGGAGATTACGACAACGACGGCGCAACTGACCTGCTGATAACGCAGAACCATGGCCCGGCGATCCTGCTCAAGAACGAAGGCGGAAACAAGAATAACTGGCTGCGGCTCGGGCTCAAGGGATTGAATGACAACAAGAGCGCTATTGGGACGAAGGTCGAGGTTTTCTCCGACGGCATTCGCCAGAAATACGAAATCTACGGATCGAACGGATATCTTGGCCAGAATTCACCGTACCTCACCGTTGGCCTAGGACAAGCCAAGCAGGCTGATATCGTACGGATGCTCTGGCCGACCGGTGTCCTGCAGGATGAAATCGAAGTTGCAGGCAATCAACAGAAAGACATTCTCGAGATCGACCGCCGCGGCAGTTCGTGTCCAACTCTTTTCGTTTGGGACGGCAAACACTATGAATTGGTCGCTGACATTCTTGGGGCGGGTGTTGTCGGTCACTGGGTCGCACCGGGTGAGCGAAATATTGCGCGTCCGACTGAGTGGGTAAAGATCAATCGGAACGTGATCCGAGAACTCGATGATTCCACGAACCACGTAGGGGCGGGTGCCCTCACCCGCCCGGTGGACCGAAGCTCCACAGACCAAGGGGGCAGCGAAGCTGACCGCCGGGGTGAGGGCACCCGGGCCTACGCGAACAATCGTGCTCCACGAAGTGTGCTTTCCTTCCGCCTTATGGAGCCGATGGAAGAAGTCGTTTATCTCGATGCGGTAAAGCTTCTTGCTGTCGATCACCCTGCGAGTGAAGATGTGTACCCCAACGAATATTTCGCGAGCAATCCGCCGTACCCTGAATTCAAGGTTGTGACCAGTTCCAACGCGAAACCTCCCACAGGCGCCTGGGACGATAAGGGAAATAATCTTCTCCCCGATCTTCTCGCTCACAAGTACGTCGGCAAACTTGATCTGCTTCCGTTCAAAGGATTCACCAAGCCGCACAGCCTGATCCTCGATCTCGGTGAGCCGTATCGCGGAGGTCCGCTGCACCTGCTGATGCACGGCGAAATCGAATATTTCACGGCGACGGGGATGTATGCGGCGTCGCAGGCGGGGGTGGAGGGTATTGCACCTTACGTGGAAGCCGAAGTGGCGGGCGAGGGCGCCCGCCCCACACAAGGCAGCTCGGAGAGGAGTGTCCGAGCCACACAAGCACCAGGCACACAGCCAGGCAAATGGGTCCGGGTTCTCGATGACATGGGTTTCCCGGCAGGCTTGCCGAAGACGATCACCGTCGATCTCAGCGGCAAGGTGCCGCAGGGAAGCCAGCGAATCCGCATCACCACTAACCTGCAAATTTACTGGGACGACATCCTGATCGACCGCAGCGCGCAGAACGAAAATTTCAAGCTGCGCGAAATTCCGCTTACGAGCGCCAACCTCGAATTCCACGGCTACCCGCGCCAGATTGAAGATCTGCCCCCGGGCAACGTGAAATATGTCTACGAGAAGGTCAGCCGCACTGGACCTTACGCCCGTCAGGCGGGAGAGTACACGCGCTACGGAGATGTGCACTCGCTGCTCAGCGGCTTCGACGACAAGCTGGTCGTCTTCGGCTCAGGCGAAGAAGTGGCGCTGGAATTCGACCCGGCGAAATTGCCGCCGCTGCCGAAGGGCTGGACGCGAGATTATTTTTTCTCGGCCAACGGCTACGAAAAAGACATGGACTTCTATGCCTACGACGGCAACACCGTTGAGCCACTGCCGTTCCGGCGCATGGGAACCTATCCGTATCCAGGCAAGTCATTCCCCGGGGATGACGATCATTTGAAGTACATGCTGGAATTCAATACGCGATTCGTGTCTGGCAATGAGCCGCGGGGGTACTCGTATGAGTACATGCCGGATGCAAAGCGGTGAGGTCCGGTTAAAAGTGCAGTTCGCATTGACGCCTGTGCCGCTGCAATGACTTCGTTAAGTTCCTCTCTCGCCAGGAGGCGAGTTCGGAATGACAAAGTTGGGTGGGACGCGTGAATCGTGAATCGTTTTAATACTTGACTTCGTTACACAAGTCCAATTCCAATACCCGCACACATGGAAACCGCTACCACTGTCTCCGCACCCCGGCTAAAACGCGTTCTGAGTCTCTGGGACCTGATCTTTTACGGAATAGTCCTGATTCAGCCGATCGCGCCCGTTCCTTTATATGGCGTGGCGCAAAAGCTTTCCGATGGTCACTTCGTCACCATCATCCTGATCGCTCTGTTTGCCATGTTGATCACGGCGGTCAGCTACGGCCGCATGGGAGCGCTGTATCCTTCCGCAGGTTCTGCCTACACATACGTCGGCAAAGGGCTGAACCCTCACCTGGGATTTCTTGCCGGTTGGGCGATGATTCTCGACTATATTTTGCAGCCTCTGATCAACACGGTTTGGATTTCAACCGCGCTTCACGAGCGCTATGTGCATCAAGTTCCTTATGTGATTTGGGCGCTGCTGATCGCGGGTGTTATGACCGTGCTGAATCTGGTTGGCGTGAAGGCTTCGGCCAATGCAAATAAAGTTCTGCTCGCGGTCATGACCGTGGTGGTAGCCGCGTTCATCGTGCTGGCTTTGAAGTTTTTGTATGGCGGGCAAGGCTGGGCCGGAATCTTTTCCTTGCAGCCGCTTTATAACCCGGAGACGTTCGACTGGCAAAAAATCAAGACCGCGACTTCGTTTGCGGCTCTCACCTACATCGGATTCGACGGCGTCACGACGCTAGCCGAGGACGTTGAGAATCCCAAACGCAATGTGCTGCTTGCCGTCGTGCTCACCTGCATTTTCGCTGGCGTCTCCAGTGGAGTTGAGGCTTACCTCGGGGCTCGCGTTTGGCCCAACTGGCACGCATTTCCGAATCTCGAAACTGCGTTCATGGATATTTGCAGCAGGGTTGGCGGCAGGCTCCTTTTCAATGCTATGGGCGCGATCCTGATCGTTGCGGCCTTCGGAAGCGGGTTGACCGGAACGCTCGGCGCTGCGCGTTTGCTGTTTGGCATGGGACGCGACGGCGTGCTGCCCCGGAAATTTTTCGGAAAACTCAAGCCCGGCACCAACACCCCTACAAACAATATTTTGTTGATTGGCGCAGTGGCGTTCGCTGGAGCCGAGCTGCTATACCACATCGGCAATGCGTACGAACATGCGGGCGAGCTTTTGAATTTTGGAGCTTTTCTTGCGTTCAGCGGCGTGAATCTGGCCTGCTTCTGGCAATTCACTGTACACGCCCAAAAAAGAGGCGATAGGTGGCGACTTTTGCAGGATGCAGTGCTACCGCTGATCGGTTTCTTAGTCTGCGGTTATATCTGGTGGAACTTGAACAACCTGGCGAAAACAGTTGGCGGCATCTGGTTCGCGATCGGTATCCTTTACGTCGGATACAAGACCAACTGGTTCCGCGCAGCGCCCGTAATGATCGACTTCAGCGAGTCATAACCGCGCTGTGCATTGTTTGTCATTCCGAGGCGTCGCGCTTGCGCGATAACGAGGAATCTGCTTCTCCCGAACGAACAGCAGATTCCTCACTGCTAAAGCAGTTCGGAATGACAAATGGGTCACAGATTCAATAGGACCAATTCTCACTCCACATTAAACCCACTCACCTCAACTACGGGTTTCGCTGCTCCTAACTCGCTTGCTCGGTACGTCGCTGTGAGCTCGCGTTTTTCACCCGGAAGCAGCGAAACGTAATTGTCCTGCCACACCACCGGCAGGATTTCTTCTCCGCCTTTTCCCTTGTCGACCTTAAGCCGAACAAAGAACGCGAGACTCTTTGACGGATTCTCAATCGTCACGTGCGTAATTTCCTTCTCGCCCTGTTTTTCGCTGTGGTCGGAAACCGTCAGCTTCAGCTTGGGCAACTGCGAAAGGGAAGTGAAGTCGGCATAAGAAAGCGTCGGCGTGGTATACCAGTTCGATTTCGCCCAGTCGAGGGTTTCCTGCTTGGTTGATAGCCAGTAGAAATTTGATCCAACGACCTTTCCATCCGCATTCGAAATTGTTAACGCCACAAAATACGTTGGGCTCAAGCCGGAAATTTCCGGCAGCGTCACAACTTTGACGACGCCATCCGAAGGCACATCGACGGTGCTGTCATTTGCAAATTTTCCACTCATGTCAAGGTTGAGAACGCGCGTTGAGACCTTCAGACCCTTCGCATCTTCAAATTTGCTATTCACTACGTAAATGCTGTTATCGTCATATCCGTAGACCGGATCGAGCGCCTGCATTGCGGCCTTTGCGCCGAAATATCCGCCACCGGGGCGCAGATACCAGTCATACAAGTGCCAGATCATCGACGGCCAGGCGTTGTTCAGCATCCACTGGATCACGCCGCCGGAAGTGTACTTGTTGCGGCTGTAGGCCTCGTACATCGCGCGAATGCCTTCGTAGGCCTGCGCCTGCGATTTCATCGTGTAGTCTTCCAGGGTCGTTGCCTTGCCATAACGAGCGTCCAGTGCGTCGGTGAAGACATGAAGGTCTTTGAACGCTCCGCCACCGGCATGAAAATTCCACCAGTCGTCAATCGGCCACTGGTGATCTTTCGGCAGCATGGCTTTGATTGATTCAATCGGCGGCACTGCCGGTCCGGGGCTCGTTTCTGTGTTGAATCCATAGCCGCCGCCGCATCCACCCTGGTTGCACGGCTGCGGATGGTTCGCGGCGATCGAATCTTCCATCCAGTACGCGGGCGCGACGTATTCATACGGCCCACTCATCTTCACGCCGCTGTCGCCGGTGACGGTTGTGGGCTTTCCCGTGGCGGAAGAAAGGGTCGGATTCGGCCACAGCAACTCTTTTTCAACTTTCAGATAGGTTTCTTCCACGTCCGGCGGCGGGGGATTGTCGCTGCCATTCAGCCAGACCAGCAGGCTGGGATGACGGCGCAGCCGATAAATCTGGTCGCGCAGAGATTGCTCGGCGATCTTGTAATCTTCGGGTTTCCAGTTCGCCCAGTGCTCCCAGAAATCGCAGCAACACCAGCCTGCCATTATCAGAATTCCGCGCTGGTCAGCGAGATCGAAAAACTCTTTTGTTTCCAGCTTTCCTTCAAGACGAATTGTGTTCAGCCCCATGTCCTGCACGTAGTTAAATTCATCGCGCAGACGCTGCGAATTTTCGCGCAGCATCATATCCATGGCCCAGCCGCCGCCGCGAATCAGAAACTTCTTGCCATTGATTGAGAACACACGCTTGCCATTCGCATTCAGCTCGGAAGTGATCTCGCGAATGCCAAACCTGGTTTCCGATGAATCCGACGTTTTCCCGTCGACGTCGACACTCATCGCCAGGTTGTACAACTCCGGCTTGCCCACCTGCGCAGGCCACCAAAGGCGTGGATTGTCGAGGTTTAACTGCGCGACCTCCGCCGGATCAAACGTGACGTCTTTCTGTTCGTTCGGTCCGATTTCTACTTCTTGCGAAAATTCAGCGCCTTCAACTCGGCCCTTCAACGTTCCTTTAACGGATTGGCCTGTTCCATTTTTCAGCAGAGCCGTAGCGGTCAGGTGCGCTTTGCCGTCAGCGTCGAGCTTCGACACTACGGTTGGGTATCGCAACGCGATAGGCCCACTCGCCCGAACCTCAACCTCCCGCCACAGCCCCATGTTCTTGTCCGGGGGTGCGGGGTTCCAATCCACGAAGGTGATTGCCAGGTCCCTCTCGGTCGGGGAATAAACTTCGACCGCCAGCACATTCGCGGCGCCGACATGAGCGGCATCGGTGATGTTGAACTCATAGGTCCGCCATGCGCCGGCAACCTGATCTTTGTCCGCGATCTTCTTCCCGTTTAGAAAAATATTGGCGCGATAGTTGATGCCGCCAAAATCCAGCCAGATCGTCTTCCCTTTGAAGCTCGCCGGAATCGAAAACTCCTTTCGATACCACCATGGCACCATGAAGGGGCTGTCCTGCTGCATGGGAATGTTCGAGAAATTCGAGCCGATTGGGTAATCCATTCCCGGCAGTTTGCGCAGGTTCATTCCGTAATCGGGATCGGGATAAACCTTCTCTTTCACCAATGCAGCGACTACGGTGGTGGGAACGCTCACCGTTCGCCACCCCATTGGCGCAAACTTCGAAGTCGAAATGACCTCGCCCGGCTTTTCGACTTTGCACGAGGATTGCAGTGACCAGCCGCTACTCAACCTGATCGTTTCCGCCCGCGATTCAGTTTGGGCTTTCGGTTTGGTGGTCGATTGGGCAAGAAGTATCTGCGGCAGCACGGAGAGAATCAGGGCGAGCGCTAATGTTTTTTGTCTCATGGTTCCTTTCGAGAGCGGCAGTCCGGCCAAGCATTCATATCACGGTCTATTAACACGTTTCAATAGCGGTATTTCGGATATTGCGCAACTATATTGCAAGTCTCTCACTTGCACCCACAGCTTCGTCTATAATCATATTTCCGCTCACAATTTTGGAGTTCCCAATCACATGATTCGCTTTCTGCAAACCCCTGGCCCCATCAAGAAAATTGTCCTTGGCGGCCTCTTGACTGTCATTTGCGTGCTTATGGCTATCACGCTGATTCCCGGTTTCGGCAGTTCCAGCTTCATGGGCAATGCCTCGAGCCCGAATGTTGTGGCCACTGTTGCCGGAGACGATATCACGGCCAATGAGGTCGACCGTCAGACGCGTCAGATGTTGCAACAGCAATTCCCCCGCGGCGGAGCGCAGGCTGCATCGCTGAGGCCGTTTTTCGCCGGCCAGGCTGCCGACCGGCTCATCAACGAACGCATTTTGGTGAGCCAGGCACGCAACATGGGCCTGAGGGCTACGGATGATGATGTTCGCCAATATCTGCACCAGGGCCAATTGGGGCAGGAGATTTTCCCCAACGGTACCTTCATCGGCCAAGCTGCCTATGAAGATTTCGTTTCCCGCGCCTTCGATTACACGATTCCGCAATTCGAAGAGCTGGTCAAGCAGGACATTCTGGTCACCAAACTTCGGGATCTGGTGACCTCCAGCGCGACCGTCAGCGAGTCCGATGTTCGCAAACAGTTTGAAAAGGACAATACCAAGGTCAAGTTCGACTATGCCGTTATCAAGAAAGATGACGTTCTTAAGAGCATTCATCCGACCGATACCGAGCTAAAGGCCTTTTACGAACAGAACAAACGCTCTTACGTCAACTCGATTCCTGAAAAACGCCAGCTCAAGTACGTCGTCCTTGACAATGCCAAACTCCTCGCGCAGGTCCAAGTCACGCAGCAGGAGCTAAAGGACTATTACGACCAGCACCGTGAGCAGTACCGCGTTCCCGAGCAGGTAGATGTTCGCCACATCCTGATAAAAACTCCGGCGCCTGGAGCGGATGGCAAGGTTGATCCGAAAGCTGTGGATGCGGCGCGTGCGAAGGCCGAAGATGTGCTGAAGCAGGTGAAGGCCGGTGGCAATTTTGCCGAGTTGGCAAAGAAATATTCTGAAGATACCGACAGCGCCAAAAAAGGTGGTTCGCTCGGCACCATCAACCCCGATTCCCCTCTGGACCCTGCGTTCGAGAAAGCGGCATTCGCATTGCCCAAGGGTGGTACCAGCGATTTAGTCCAGAGCAGCTACGGTTTCCACATCATCCACGTCGATGACAAAACGCCGGCTCACTTCAAGTCGCTCGACGAAGTCAAATCGCAGATCGAACCTTTGATCAAACAGCAAAAGGCCGGACAGGCGGCTCAGCGCGAGGCTGACCAGATTCTTTCCGAGGCCCGCGGCTCAAGTCTCGAAAAAGCCGCTGCGGCAAAGGGCCTGCAGGTGATTACAACAGACTTTGTCGATCGCAATTCGCTTTTGCCGGGAATCGGCAGCGATCCGCAGTTCATGACTTCTGTTTTCAGCCAGGAGCAAGGCGCCCCACCTGACGAAGCCCAGTTGCACCAGGGCTACGCGGTTTATCAGGTAACAGCGATCAAGCCGCCATCTACTCCTACTTTCGAAGAGGCCAAGAGTCGCGTCGAGCAGGAGTTTAAGAACCAGCGCGCAACTCAACTTCTTTCGCAGAAGACGCAGGAACTTGCCGACCGTGCCAAGGCCGATCACGACTTGAAAAAAGCTGCGAAGGAACTCGGCGCGGAATATAAGACCAGCGATTTTGTGACTCCTGATGGGCAGGTGCCGGATATCGGATCAATGACGGGCGGCGCCTCGGTCGCATTTACCCTAAAGCCTGGCGAGATCAGCGGACCCGTCAACAGCGGCAACAACGGCGCGGTCCTTAAGATCGATGAGCGGCAAGCTCCGAGCGATCAGGAATACGCTGCCAAGAAGGATCAGGTCCGCGAGACATTGCTGCAGCAGAAGCAGGCCGAAGCATTCAATATGTTCCTCAGCGATCTGCGGAGTTCCATGCAGAAGGCCGGGAAAATAAAGATCAATGAGAAGGAACTCGCAACGCTCACCAAGTCGAGGAATGAGGAGAGTGAATAATTCAGCGGTCAGTGGCTAGTGATAGGTGGCCAGTGATCCGTACCGGCAACTAACAGATCTGGGTTTTTCTCCAATCTCTTAACAGTTAACACTGACGACTGATCACTAGTCACTGACCACTGTTTTTCCATGACTTTCCCTCGCTCTAGCGGAATCCTGCTACACCCAATTTCGCTGCCATCGCGCGGCGGCATTGGCGACTTCGGCCCTGCGGCCTACGAATTTCTCGACTTCCTGGCCGAGGCGCGTCAGGGACTTTGGCAGGTTCTTCCACTTAATCCGCCAGCGAACGGGAACTCGCCGTATTCTTCAACCTCAGCCTTTGCCGGAAATCCGCAACTGATAAGCCTTGAACGTCTCGTCGAAAAAGGATGGCTGGATCAACAATCTCTCTCGAATCTTTGCGAAAAAGCAGGCCCCATCGACTACGAGCACGTAAATCGCTGCAAGCTCCCTCTCGTTTGGGAAGCGGCGAGGAATTTTCTCGAACGCTCCGGCGGCGAAGCTCGCGACCGCTTCCACCGTTTTTGCCAGGAGAATGTTTGGTGGCTTGAAGACTACGTTCTGTTCGACACGCTGCGGCAGCATCACGGATATAACTGGACCAAATGGCCGTCTCCTGTGGCGCGGCATGAGCAGGCGGCAATAGATTCTGCACGGAGGGAATTCGACTCCGAATTGTCGCTCCGACGTGCGGCGCAATTCTTTTTTGGGGAGCAATGGCACTCGCTACGCCACTATTGCGCGCAGAAATCGATTCGGGTCGTCGGCGACATTGCTATCTTCGTCGACTACGACAGTGCCGATGTCTGGGCGCATCGCGATCTGTTCCGTATTAAAGATTTCGACCTGCAACCGGAAGTCGTTTCCGGGGTGCCACCCGACTATTTCAGTGCCACCGGACAACGCTGGGGCAATCCTCTTTATGACTGGAACGCAATTCGTGCCCAGGGTTATCGCTGGTGGATTCAGCGCCTGCGCTGGGCTACGCAGACGTGCGACTTTATCCGGCTCGACCATTTCCGCGGTTTCGCTCAATTCTGGGAAATTCCGGCTAATGAGCCTACGGCGATCAACGGCCGCTGGGTTGATGGGCCGGGCGATGATTTTTTTTACAAACTGAAAGAAGAACTTGGTGGGTTGCCATTTTTCGCCGAGGATCTGGGGATGATTACTCCCGACGTAGTCGCCTTGCGCGATCGTCATAATATTCCCGGCATGGCCGTACTGCAGTTTGCATTCGGCGATCCCGGCGCGCACGCCTATCTGCCACACCGGCTGACTGCGAACCACGTCATATACACGGGCACTCACGACAACGACACGTGCCTCGGCTGGTGGTCGGCGCTGAGCGAGAAAGAACGGACTGCCGTGCTCGCCTTAGTTGGCCCGAATCAAGATGGGCCCAATTGGGGTCTGATTCGCCTGGCGGAGAGTTCGCCGGCAAATTTATCGGTTGTTCCTTTGCAGGATGTTCTTGGCCTTGGCAGCAACGCGCGGCTCAACACGCCAAGCACGCGCACCGGCAACTACCACTGGCGATATCAAGCGGGAGCGCTGAAGCCCGAGTTCGCGCGCAAGCTGGCAGCTCTGGCGGAAGTCACCGATCGTTTGCCGGAAAGAATTTCGTCACCCGCTCGGGAACACTTCTTCGCGTAGTTGAGTTCCTTCGTGCACCTTCGTATCCTTCGTGGTCAATGCTTTCGTTTTCAACCACGAAGGACACTAAGGTACACGAGAAAGTCAGATCACGAAGGCATCAGGAACGCTCTGCCCTTGCGCTCATTCCCCAGCGCGAGCACAATGATCAAGAGCGCGATGTTCACCGCCTCGAATCCCGCCAACGCCCATGAATAGCCAAGCCGGGCACGGAGTGCGTATTCAATCGAATTCACCGGGGCCGCAATCAATATTCCAAGTTGATAGGCGAGTCCCGGCAACAATCCGCGCGTCTGATCTGGTGAAAGCTCGTTCAAATGCGCTGGAATTACTCCCCAAGCGCCTTGCACGCCTGCCTGCATGGCAAATGCCGCCATCGCTAAGATCAGAATTCGACTTGCGAACGCCCAGCCCGGAATCATTGCCAGACACAGGATGAGCGCCACGATCATGCTTCGCCGGCGCCCAAGCATCTCCGAGAGCTGACCGAATATTAACGTTCCAATTACCGCCCCGACGTTGTACCAAATCGCGATATACGAAACCGTTCTTGCGCTTGCGCCGCGCATTGATTTCAAGAAGTCCGGATACAGATCCTGCGTGCCATGCGACAGGAACATCATGAGCGTCATCATGAGGACGAGGTAAATCGCGGACTTCCAGTTTTGTTTCACCACGGCAAGAATCGCTCCCGTTGTGGGCGCGCGATGCTGCCTCCATGCTTCGGATTCCGGCACTTTTGACCGAATGTATAGAGCGAGCAATGCCGGTATTCCACCCACCCAGAACATTGCTCGCCAGCCGAACGCCGGTTCCACAAAGCGAGCCGCCAGCGCTGCCAGCAAGTAGCCAATTGGGTAGCCGCTCTGCAAAAATCCAGAAAGAATTCCTCTCCACTTGGGAGGAGCGGCCTCCATCGTGAGGGACGCACCGACGCCCCATTCGCCGCCCATACCAATTCCGTAGATTGCGCGCAGAACCAAAAATGTCGTGTAGTTGGGCGCGAACCCGCAAAGCAATTCAATGAGGGAAAAGAAAATTACATTGGCCATCAACGGCCGCCGCCGGCCATACCGGTCAGCTAGCAGCCCGAAGATGATTGCACCGAGCGGACGCATGGCCAGGGTTGCGGTGATGGTGAGGACGAGCTTCGCTTTGCTTACACCGAACTGGGTTGCGAGAGTATCGACGAGAAAAACCACGACAAAAAAATCGAACGCATCGAGCGTCCATCCCAGGAAACCGGCGGTAACGGCGTGCCAGTGACGCGAGGGTTGCACCGCGGAATTCGCCGGAAAGTTCGTGTCAGACATTGGGAGATTTGAACTGATCGCGAGTTAAAAGAAAACTATTCTATGCGGAATGCAATTGGCGTGGTGGGGTGCTTTCAATTTTCAGCAAGTGGCCGAGCGGGCAAGACTCGCACCTTCCCTTTGCCTTCAGGCAATACTGCTTTCCCGCGCTCACGATCAACCCGTGCATTTCGTTGAAGGCCTGAGCCAGCGGGGTTCGCTTGGCTGCGCTCATGCGGGAAGGACTGTGGGCGGCCATCCCCGGTTGCGATGAAGCGGCGAGGACGCGCGTGCCCGCATTGCTGCTAAGGGAAGGCGTACTTGGGGAATCGAGGCGGCCCAGTGCACTTTCGAATAAGTGGCGGAAGTCTTCGTAGGTTGATCGTTCGTGAAGAATTCCGTGGCGAGTCGCCAGGCGCCGCGTATAGGCATCCACCACGAATACTGGATGCTGCCCTGCATACAGCAGAATGGAATCCGCGGTCTCCGGCCCAACGCCATTCAGAGCCAAGAGTTGCCCGCGCAACTTTGCGGTAGGTTGGGCAAACATGTTTGTCAGCGAGCCGCCATAGTTGCGGTCCAGGAACTTCACAAAGATCTTCAGCTTGCGCGCTTTCTGGCGAAAATATCCGGAGGCCCGGATCAATTGTTCCAATCTTCGCATGCGAATGCGCCGAATCCCCTCGAGGTTCAGCATCTTCGCCGCCCGCAGCTTTTTCAGAGCGATCTCGACATTTATCCAGCTCGTATTCTGGGTCAGATAGGCGCCCACGATGACTTCAAAGCGGCTTTGCGCAGGCCACCAGTGCTGCGGTCCCCACGCTCGCGCGAGCGTTGAATAGATTTCGACGATCTTTTCTTCTGCTGAGAGCGCGGGCATCGAGGTCAGTCTAGGCAATTTCTGCCGCCCTGTCCAAAGTGTGTGCACCTTTGCGCCATCGCCGGAGCAAAGCCCTTCCAGAGCGGCTCCCGATGAATCAATGACTTTCGAAAATCTTAAGTGTGAGTACAAGTACTTAAGTTACTTTTCCGGTTACTCAAACAAGGTGACAATTTGTGTCACCGGAACTTGTGCCTGAAACCCCTGACAGGCACGCTTCTGCGCCGGGTTCGCGTTTCCCGGATTCTGCTTCTGCCGAACGGAGATTGGGGTATGTCTCAAAGACTGGGCGACCTTCTCGTTAAAGAGAAGATCATCACCCCAGAACAACTTCAACAGGCGGTCAAAGTTCAGAAGGAACAGAACTGTCGCCTGGGCAGCGCCTTGGTGAAGCTCAACTTCCTCAGCGATGAGGATGTCACCAATTTCCTCTCGCGACAGTATGGCGTGCCCGCAATCAATCTTTCTTACTTCGAGATCGATGCTTCCGTGGTCAAGCTCATACCGTATGAGACCGCCAAGCGTTATCAGATTCTTCCCTTGAGCCGCGTGGGCGCATCGCTCACGATTGCCATGGTCGATCCCACCAACGTCTTCGCCATGGACGATATCAAGTTCATGACCGGTTTCAACATCGAGCCGGTGGTGGCCTCTGAAAGCGCGATTCTTGAAGGAATCGAAAAAGCTTATGGCACGGATAAGACCGACGATCTCGACACCGTCATGCAGTCCATTACAGAGATGGACGATGCCGACGTCGAACTGCAGGCCGACCAGGAAGAAATTGGCCTTGCAGATCTTGAGAAAGCTGCGGACGAAGCGCCCATCGTAAAGCTCGTCAACCTTGTTCTTACTGACGCGGTGAAGCGGGGCGCCAGCGATATCCATATGGAACCCTACGAAAAAGAGTTCCGCGTGCGCTTCCGCATTGACGGTGTTCTGCAGTCCATCATGACCCCGCCGCTGAAGTTGAAAGACGCGATCACCTCGCGTCTCAAGATCATGTCGAAGCTCGACATCAGCGAAAAGCGCCTGCCGCAAGACGGTCGCATCATGCTCAAGATGCAGATCGGCGGCAAGAAGAAGCAGCTCGATTTCCGCGTCAGCACGCTGCCTACGCTGTGGGGCGAAAAGATCGTGCTCCGCTTGCTCGACAAAGAGAACCTGCGGCTCGATATGACCAAACTCGGCTTCGAGCCCGAGTCGCTGGTGAAATTCGAGAAGGCAATTTTGAAGCCTTATGGAATGGTGCTGGTCACAGGTCCCACGGGATCGGGCAAAACCAATACCCTCTATTCGTCGATCGCGCGTCTGAACCAGCCAGATACCAACATTATGACCGCGGAAGACCCGGTCGAATTTCAGCTTGGCGGCGTCAACCAGGTGCAGATGAAAGAGCAGATCGGGTTGAACTTTGCTGCTGCCTTACGTGCTTTCTTGCGGCAAGACCCGAACATCATTCTGGTCGGCGAAATCCGCGACTTCGAAACCGCGGAAATCGCCATCAAAGCCGCGCTTACGGGCCACCTTGTTCTTTCAACGCTTCACACCAACGGCGCGCCGGAAACCATCACGCGTCTCATGAACATGGGTATCGAACCCTTCCTGGTCGCGACTTCCGTGCACCTGATCTGCGCGCAGCGCCTGGTGCGCAGAATCTGCAAGGATTGCGCCGAGACCGTTGAAGTACCGGTGCAAGCGCTCATCGAGGAAGGCTTCACGCCGGAGGAAGCGAAGACGGTGAAGATCCAGAAAGGCAAGGGCTGCGGCACCTGCAACAACACCGGTTATAAGGGCCGTGCGGGTCTTTACGAAGTTATGGAAGTTGACGACGAAATCAAGGAGCTGGTGCTCGTCGGCGCTTCCGCGGTTGAGCTGAAGAAAAAAGCCATTGAGCGGGGAATGATCACTCTGCGTCGCAGCGGACTGATCAAGGTGGCGGCGGGAATGACCACGCTTGAAGAAGTGGCGCGGGAAACGATTCATTAGAAAGGCGTCGTTGGTCGGTGGTCCTTGGTCGTTGGCCAGGAAGCATTGCAATTTCATGAGCCAACGACGAACGACCAACGACTAACGACAGAAGTAGATGGAAAACGGAAAGGGAAACCGAAAAAGAAATGTCGCTCTCATTAAGTGATCTGCTCAAACGAATGCTCGAGATGAACGGCAGCGACTTGCATATCACCACCAATTCGCCGCCACAAATCCGCGTACACGGTCACCTGGTGCCACTCGATCTGCCGCAACTCACGCCGGCTGAGACCAAGCAGTTGGCGTACAGCGTCATGACCGATTCGCAAAAGCACCGCTTTGAAGAGCATCTGGAACTCGACTTCTCATTCGGATTGAAAGGTCTGGCCCGTTTCCGCGCCAACGTCTTCAATCAGCGGGGCGCAACTTCGGCTGTTTTCCGCGTGATTCCTTTCGAGATCAAGAACTTTCATCAGCTCGGCCTGCCGGCGGTGGTCAGCAAGCTGTGCGACAAACCGCGCGGACTGGTGCTGGTCACCGGCCCGACCGGTTCCGGCAAGTCCACAACGCTTGCCGCCATGATCGACAAGATCAATTCCGAGCGTCACGACCACATTCTTACCATTGAGGACCCGATCGAATTCGTCCACATGAATAAGAACTGCGTGGTGAACCAGCGCGAGCTTCACGCGGACACCAAGAGCTTCACAGATGCTTTGCGCGCCGCGCTCCGTGAAGATCCGGACGTGGTGCTCATCGGCGAAATGCGCGACCTCGAAACTATTGAGTCGGCGCTGCGCATTGCTGAAACGGGCCACTTAACTTTCGGGACCCTGCATACCAACTCGGCCTCTTCAACCATCAACCGTATCATCGACGTTTTCCCGGCCCACCAACAGCCGCAGATTCGCGCCCAGCTTTCATTGGTGCTCGAAGGCATCATGTGCCAAAGCCTTCTGCCAAAAGTTGATGGAAAAGGCCGCGCCATGGCCATGGAGATTCTTGTGCCTAACGCAGCCGTACGTAACTTGATCCGCGAAGATAAGATTCACCAGATTTACTCCGCCATGCAGTCCGGCCAGGAAAAATTTGGCATGCAGACCTTTAACCAGGCTCTGTCAACGTTGTATTTGCAGAAGCAAATCACGCTGGAAGTCGCTCTGGCCCGTTCCAGCAACCCGGATGAGTTGCAGGAAATGATCAATCGCGGGGCCAGCCTGACCGGCCGCCAGACAGGTGTCCCTGCGAAAGGCGCAGCCACCGGCAAACACTAGCGTTTTAGGAACCGAGAAACCAGATTTAGCAGTCGCAGAACAGAGAGGAACCAATGCCAGTTTTTACATTTACAGGAAAGAATTCCGCCGGAGAAAAGGTCACCGGAGAACGGGTAGCGGTCAACAAGCAGGTGCTTGCCGTCCAGCTGCGGCGCGAGCAGATCACCGCGCCTACCATCCGCGAAAAAGGCAAAGAATTCGCCATGCCCACTTTCGGCTCGGGCAAGGTCAAGACCAAGGACGTCGCCATCTTTTTCCGGCAGTTCTCGGTCATGATCGACGCCGGCCTTCCACTGGTGCAGTGTCTCGAAATTCTGGCTGCCAACCAGGAGAATGCGACATTCCAAAAATCGTTGAATGCGGTGCGCACAACGGTTGAAGGCGGCGCGACGCTGGCCAACGCCATGCGCCAACATCCCAAGATTTTCGATGATCTGACCACCAACATGATTGAGGCCGGCGAAACCGGCGGTATTCTTGACATCATTCTGCAGCGTTTGGCGACTTACGTCGAAAAGGCGGTCAAGCTGAAATCGGCCGTCAAATCGGCCTTGATCTACCCGGTTTCGGTCATCTCACTAGCCACTTTGATCGTCGGTGCGCTGCTCAAGTTTGTGGTACCCATTTTCGCCAACCTTTTCGCCGGTCTGGGCGTTGCGCTGCCGCTACCCACCCGAATCGTTATCGGACTGAGCGGCTTCGTCGGGCACTTCTGGTGGTTCTTCATCGTGGGAGCAATCGGGTTCATCTTCGGTCTGAAGCAGGTCCGTAAGGACCCGCGTGGCCGGTATTGGCTCGATTTCATCATGTTGAAGCTGCCGGTCATCGGGCTGCTCTTGCGGAAAATCGCGGTCGCGCGTTTCACCCGAACGCTGGGCACCCTGATCACCTCGGGCGTTCCGATCCTTGAAGGCCTCAGCATCACCGCTCGCACCTCGGGCAATGCCGTACTTGAAGAAGGCCTGATGAAGGTTCGTAAGGCGATTGAAGAGGGCCGTACCATTGTCGATCCTCTTCGGGAATCCGGTGTGTTTCCCAACATGGTGACGCAGATGATCGGAGTCGGTGAAGCGACCGGCGCCATGGATTCCATGTTGCAAAAAATTGCCGACTTCTACGAAGACGAAGTCGATACCGCGACCAAAGACATGCTGGCCATGCTCGAACCGCTCATTATCGGCGTCCTTGGCGTGGCGGTCGGCGGCATCGTTATTTCGCTGTATATGCCGCTGTTCTCCATGATCGCGAAACTCGCTGGCTAACACTTCAATTCAGCAAGGGCCCACAAGGGCCCTTGCGCTTCTGGGAATAGATAACGATCGTCATGCAATCCGCTTTCGAGAACCGGGTCTGGCTTACATGGCTGGTGAAGGTGCGGATTCTGATTCTCACTGTGCTGCTGGGCATCGAACTCGCCATTGCCCAGTTCACGCCCGTCGCATTTCCCATCCGCCTGTTTGCGGATGCGATTCTGCTCGCTTACACCATTTCTGCTTTCTATCTGGTACTGCTCCATTTCTGGGAAGAAATGAAGCCGCAGGCGGTTCTACAGGTAGTTTCCGATCTTTTGCTTGTCAGCTTATTGGTCTACGTCACCGGAGGCGTCGACAGCTCACTGAATTTTCTATATCCGCTTGTCATTATTGTGGCCAGCATCCTGTTGCCGAGGGTCTGGGCTTATCTGGCAGCAGCGTTGGCGTTCATTCTCTACGGAGCAGTTCTCGAACTCTCGTTTTTTGGCGTGATACCGTCGTTCTCCGCCAGCCATCCTGGCATCCGCACTCTGCAGGCAATCATTTTCGTCAACCTTTTTGGGTATTGCACGGTTGCTTATCTTGCTGGCTTGCTCTCGGATAAACTTCGCCAGACTGACAAGCGTCTGGCCTATTTCCGCGGTGCGCTCGAGAACCTGCAAGCCCTGCATGAAAACATCATTCATTCGGCCAGCGACGGGCTCATTACCACCGGCCTCGACGGACGCATTACTCTGGTCAATCCCGCGGCCGAGAAGCTTCTGCAAAGGCCGGAGGTCGAACTGCTTGGCCAGCCCATTTCGCCGCTGTTTGAGGACCCGCTTCCAACCGGAAGCGATGAAGACTCGCATCGTGAAGTGCGCTTTGTCGCGGCCCAGAATTTTCGCAAGACCTTCCGCGTTCTGGTTTCCGAGCTGAAAATTTTGGGTCGGGGCCCCGTCGGCTTTGTCTATACGCTTGACGATCTCACCCGCATCCGGCGGCTGGAGCGTGAAGTTCGCATGCAGGACCGGCTCGCGGCCGTGGGCCGCCTCTCGGCTGCAATTGCGCACGAAATTCGCAATCCGCTCACGTCAATTGCGGGCTCGGCCAACTTGCTCTCTGGAATGCCTGGGCTGAACGACGAACACCGCCATTTGTTGCAGATCGTTACTCGCGAGTCGGAGCGCCTGAACGGGATCATTACTGACTTCCTGAGCTATTCGCGCGCCAAGCAGTTCCGCTTTTCGCACGTCGACCTTTTGCCCTTGTTGGAAGATACGCTGACTTTGCTGGAGCATCGCCTGGCAGACCAGAAGATCGGCATCACCGTTCACCGGAAATATTCAACCGACAAGGCTTTCGTGCTCGCTGACGGCGACCGCATGAAGCAGGTCTTCTGGAACTTCTGCGAGAATGCCGTCCGCGCGATGAAAGATGGCGGGGCCCTTACGATCAGCGTGGAAGCCTATGCCGAGGATTGGCAGATGAGCTTTAGCGACACCGGCCCGGGCATGAGCCCGCAGATGATCGACAAGGTTTTCGAGCCGTTTCAGTCGCAGTTTGAAGGTGGCACCGGCTTGGGCATGGCGATTGTTTACCAGATTGTTCAGGCGCACGAAGGCAAGGTTTGGGCGCGTTCCAAGCTCGGCGAGGGTTGCACTTTCGTCTTGCGCATGAGGAAATCCGCCGAGGAGGGAATGACCTTCCACGTCTACGAAGGCACACGGCTCTCCGACTCGTTGCCAGAGAATCCGCAAACGCAGGGGGCCCATGCCTAATATCCTCATCTGCGACGACGAGCGCTCCATTTGCGAAATGCTCGATATCACCCTGCGCCGCGAAGGCTACAAGGTCGAGACCGTCACCTCGGGAGAAGCTGCCAAGCGCAAGATCGAGTCTGCGCTCTATGACGTCATCGTCACTGACATTCGCATGCCGAAGATCAACGGCATTGAAGTGCTGAAGCACGCGCACAAGCTTTCGCCGGAGTCAGCCGTCATCCTGATTACTGCGGTGGATGACTACGAAGCCGCGGTTGAAGCCGTTAAGGCCGGTGGAGCATCCGACTACATCCGCAAATCGCCAGGGCTGGTGGATGAAATCAAGCTTGGAATCCGCAAGGCCCTCGAACGAGTGGCCCTGAGCCGGCAGAATTTCGCATTTAAGCGTGACGCGGCCACCAGAAATTCACTCGATAACATTATTGGCGCGAGCCCCGCGATGGAGAAACTCAAGCAGACCATCCGCACGGTGGCTTCGACGCAGAGCACGGTTTTCATTTACGGGGAAAGCGGCACCGGAAAGGAACTGGTCGCGCGCGCGGTCCACACCTGCTCTCCTCGGGCAACAGAGCCGTTCGTCTCAATCAACTGCGGCGCATTCCCTGAAACTCTGCTCGAAAGCGAACTTTTCGGCTACGTTAAAGGCGCATTCACTGGAGCCAACCAGAACAAGCGTGGCCTGTTCGAGGTCGCCGATTCCGGGACCATCTTCCTCGATGAAATCGGGGAGATGACGCTCACCATGCAGGTGAAGCTGCTGCGCGTTTTGCAGGAGCGCTGCGTGCGTCCAGTCGGCGGCACCGATGAAATCGCGATCGACGTTCGCGTTATTGCCGCCACCAATCGCAATCTCGAAAAGCAGGTCGCGGAAAATACCTTCCGCGAAGATCTTTACTATCGCCTGAACGTCATTCCCATCACCGTACCTCCGCTGCGCGACCGCCGCGAAGACGTGCCGCTGCTGGTAAGTCATTTCCTGCGGAAGTATGCACCCGCGGCAGGGAAGAGCATTGCCCGGGTGAGCACTAGCGCCGTTTCATCGCTTGCGAATTATGATTGGCCGGGGAACGTCCGCCAGCTCGAAAATACCATTGAGCGCGCCGTTGCTCTTGAAACGGGAGAAGAGTTACACGTTGAGCTTCCGGCGGAACGTCCTCGCGCCCGCGCTGCCGCAGCCGGGGCCGGCGGGGATGGGCTTACCGTTTCGCCTGGCTCAGTTCTGCCCGAGGGCATGGACATGGAAAAGTACGTGGCCGAAATCGAGCGCTCGCTGCTGAAATCCGCGCTGGCGCAATCGAATGGGGTGCAGGCCCGCGCCGCTGACGTGCTCAAGATTTCCTACCGGTCATTTCGGCATTTGATGAAGAAATACGATCTGTAACTTTTTAAAACGCAGCCGTGAGCAGTGAGCAGTGAGCGACGAGCGATGGCTTGCTCACGGCTCAACGCTCATAGCTTCGCCGCGATTCGCGCGTAGCTGATACCATTCCCACCATGCGCAACATTCTCCGCTTCATGTGGAACTCGACCCGCGGCCATCACCTCGCTCCGTGGCGGAGTCCGTATCTTCTATGGAGGATCGAAACCTACTGCGGGATCAAAGTGCAGCAGATTGGCTTTCTGGAATTTTGGGAGTTCTTGTGGCGAGAGCGCGCCCATCTTTGGCGATTTTTGAAGTGGACTTCAGAGATGGAGAGATACGCTCACCCTAAGAAGATTGAGTAATTGGGTAATTTTGTAATTGGGTAATTTTCAAACGCGCAGCCCTTCAATTACCAAATTACCCGATTCTCAAATTACTCAATTTTTCCCGTTTCCCGCTGCCAGCGCGCCTTCCAGAGAAATACTCACTTCGCTGCCTTTCGCAGCTCCGGTCAACTGGTTTGCCGCGCCGCGATTGGAGGCAATCTCCAGATAGCCCATGCTGCCCAGAATCCCGAAGACCTCACCGGGAGCGCCTTCCGAGTAGCTGGTCTTCATTGCCGTAATTTCTTTTTTGCCGACCGTGATTTTAAAACCTGTAGCATTGGGCGCAAACAGGGCAGGAACATCACTGGGCGCGAAATTCGTGATCAGGTTTCCGAAGCGATCCACTTTTAGCACCACGCCCTTCAGGGTCTTCGCGTCGGCTGCCTTGGGCTTGGGAGCGTTGAAACGCACGTAGTCTGTGACTTCCGGCCCGAACTTTTCGTGATCGAGGCCCTTTGCCAGATATGCCGCTACCGGAGCGAAGATGTCGCGACCATGGAAGGTGTTGCTAATCGGCATCAGGAAGTAGTGCTCGCTGGCGATATGCCGCACATGCAGCCGTTCTTCTTTCGCGTACATCAGCGAGAGCACGCCATTATCTGGCGCGACGAAATTGTGCCGGTCTGAAGCTGCGATGATGGGCCGTCGCGCGCTGCCGACCCCAGGATCGACCACGACGAGGTGCACGGTCCGGGTGGGGAAATAGTTGTAGGCTTCCGCCAGCGTAAGGGCGGCATCCAGAATGTCGTAAGGTTGCACCGCGTGAGAGATGTCGACAATGTCGGCATTGGGTGCAATGTTCAGAATCACCCCTTTCATGGTGCCGACAAAATGATCGTTCAGTCCGAAATCCGTGGTGAGGGTAACAATTGGACGGTGCAAAGCCAGCCTCGTGTGTAGCCGAAATTCTAGACTGACTTGAAGTTAACCCCTGTACTAAGGGGCGTCAAGGTACAGAAGTCACGAATGGCGGTTCACTCCAGGTGCGTTCCGGATGGCCGTTTCCGTGTCCGGCCTTTACTCAATCCGGATACTTCCCGAACCGGTCTGTATGTCCACCGGTACGCCTCCGCCGCCGACTTTGCCGCGCACCTCCTTGCGGCCTATGGAACCTTGAACCATGACAGGATGTGACAGATCGATGGATCCCGAACCCGTGTGTGCATCGAGATCAAATGCGGCATTCTCAGGGAGTTTGAGATCGACGCTGCCCGACCCGGTGTGCACTACCCATTCGCCGGTGGCTTCGCCTTCGATGCGGATATCGCCGCTGCCGGCCTGCGCCTGGAGAGAACCCTTTACATGCCGCAGCTCAAGTCCGCCGGAACCGGTGGCGGCCCGGACCGAACCAGGCGCGCTCTGTTCCAGAATCAGGTGTCCACTCCCGGTTTCTCCGTCGAATCCGCCGCCGATATTTCTCGCATGGATCGAACCGCTGCCCGTCCTGGCGTAAACATTGCCATTGGCGCCTTCAATATCGAGGTCGCCTGAGCCGGTATGGGCGCGCACCCCGGACCCGATGCTCGAGATCTTTAATCCTCCGGAGCCGGAATTGGCTTCGACCGGCCCGGCGATGCCGGCGATCATTTCACTCCCAGAGCCAGATGAAGCCCGCAGCTCAGTGCTTTCTGGCACGGTCACTTCGTAGCTGATGGAAATGTTGTGCCTGAGCTCGGGATCGTCAATATGTCCAATGCGAATGTCATTTCCGCTCTGCTGCACCGGAGGATTGTTTTCCAGCTTCTTGACTCGTTCCAGGGCATCGCCCCCGCCAAACCACTCGCTCGCCTGAATGTGCCCGACGACGTGGACCTGGTTCGAGCTCCCGCGGTGCACCTCAATTGAACCTGAGCCGGTTTCCACCTGCAGGTTTACCGCGCCATTCACTTGTAGAGTGCGTTCAAACTCTCCACGTACGTTTGCTCTTGCCGCAGGGGCAAATGCCGTCAGTCCTGCCAGTGCCGCCATGACTGCTAGTTTTGAAAACATGTCAGTCTCCTGAAAACTGTCGGGTTGTTATTTCGCCGAAATCTCTTCGAGTTCAAGCCGAAATTGTCGAACAAAAACGGGCACGGAAGGAGGCCCCCGTGCCCAAGCCCGGCGCACACCGGGACGCATGAATCCCTACTGGAGTATGACTTGCTCGCCTTCCTTCAGTCCGCTCAGGACCTCAGTTTTGGCGCCGTTAGAAATTCCGATATTGATCGCTACTTTATTCATCCCGTCTTTGCCCTTGGGGTCCGGCACCTGCACCGAAGCTTTGCGATCTTTGTCATAGATGATCGCGCCTTCGGGAATCTGCAGTACGTTCTTGTGCTCATCGAGAATGATTTCAGCGTTGGCTGTCATCTCGGCCTTGAGTTCGCCGGTGGCATTGTCGATGGAAACGCGGACTTCGAAGGTGGTGACGTTATCTTTTTCGACGCCCATGGGAGAAATCTTCGTGACCACGCCGTTGAACGTTTTGTCTTTGAAAGATTCGACCTTAATCCGTGCCGGCTGCCCCATGTAGACCCGGCCGATGTCGCTCTCGTCTACTTTGCCCTTCACATAAACTTTGCTTACGTCGCCGATGGTCATCACCAGGGTTGCGCTAGAACCCAATACGAGGATGGAGCTGACGGCATCGCCGACTTCTACATCGCGCGAGAGCACGATTCCATCGATGGGAGAAACAATATCGGTATAGCTTAGCTGCTCTTCCAGTTGCTTCAAGTTGGCTTCATCTTCGGCAACCTGCGCCTGCGATTGCGCCATTTTTGCCTGGAGCACCGTGACCTGCGCACGCGCGACGTTCTGCTTGTTCACCGCCATCTTGTAGTCTTTTTCTGCGTCGTCGAGCGCGGATTGTGATACCACCCCGCTCTTCTGCATCTCCAGATTCCGCTGATACGCCCGCTGCAGCAGCGGTACATCCGGTCCTTCGGCGTCGACCTTGGCTCGTTCGTAGTCGGCCTCAGCACCCTTCAAGTTTGCCTGGGCCGCCAGCAGCGCCGCCTTTGACTGCTCAACTTGCGCCTCGATTTCAATCTTGTCCAATTGCGCGAGAAGTTGGCCTTGCTTCACCCGGTCGCCGTACATGACATAAAGCTTTTTCACGATGCCGCTGGCCTTCGACTTCACCTCGACCTTGGTGATGGGCTCAACCTTGCCGGTCGCGACCACGCTCTTTGCCAGGTCTCCGCGTTCTACTTTGGCCAACTTGGAGGGATCAATTTTCGTGCTGCCGTGAGAAAACGCGACTACGGCGCCAACCAGCACCAGGATGACGATGACAATGGAAGAAATGATGATGATTCGATTGCGCCGCTTCTTACGGCCATTGGCATTACCGTTCACAACTCCTCCTCAAGAACCTGCTGCTGATGTTGCTTCCGTTGTCTTACTTCGCGACCTTCGCGGCGCGTCCCTACTTACTACGAGCGACTTCTTACTTTTGTTCCCAAGTTCTGAACGAAACGCCATAAACTACCTTGCGTTGTTTTTCCGGTGTCTTAGGCTTAGACCAGCACGAGAGAAAAAAGGAAGCAGTCAAAATGGCAGGAATTCACCTCAATACTGGCCTTGGATGAAACAGCGCCGGCTTGGGCGGTTTCAGGGCTATTCCGATTATATCGTTCCGTGTAGCTGCTCGAATCGGAAAACCAGCTTTGGAATGTTAAAATTAGCTTCTAAATGATTGCTTTTGTGCTGCTCCGGGTCCTGCTGATCGTGTCCCTGATCGCAGCCAATGCCTTCTTTGCCGCAGCCGAATTCGCGCTGGTCAGGGTCCGTGAAACGCGAATTGAACAGCTGATTCGCGCCCGCCGTATCGGCGCCCGAATCCTGCAGCGCCTTCATCGCAATCTGGACGAAGTGGTGACCGGCGTCCAGCTCGGCGTAACCATTGTCAGCCTGACGCTCGGCTGGATCGGCGAGCCAATGGTCGCCCACTTCGTCGAGGGGCTGCATTTCCTGCAACGCCTGCCGCATGTCCTGATTTACGCCCACGGGATCGCCATTGTGGTCGCTTTCGGCATGATCACGTTGATGCACGTGATCCTCGGCGAGCTGGTCCCGAAATCGCTCGCTCTGCAACGTGCCGAGCAAGTGGCGCTTGCGGTCGCAGGCCCAATGGACGTTTTTCTGACGCTCACCCGGCCTCTCATTTATGTCATGGGATCCTCCGCCGGATGGGTACTCAAAATCTTTGGCCTTCGGCGCATGCGCCAGGGCCCGGTCCATTCACCGGATGAAGTCAAGCTGATCGTCACGGCCAGCCGCGAACTCGAACAGATCACTCCTGCGCAGGAAGAGATGGTGCACCATGCTCTCGACCTGGAGAACATTACTGTGCGCGAAGTGATGGTGCCGCGGCCGGATATCTTCTCTTTGCCTGGCGATCTCTCACTCCAGGAAGCCATCGACCGCGTCGTCGAAGAGCAGCATTCCCGTATTCCTGTCTATGATCCGCAAAGCGGCCCCGAACACATTATCGGCATTCTCTATGCAAAAGACTTAATGCGCTGGGCCGGTATGCGGCTTACTTTTCGGCCGGTTGGCATGCCGTTGCGCGTCACCGACATGAAAATCAGTCAGGTGATGCATGATGCTATGGTTGTGCCTGAAACCAAGCCGCTCTCCGAGTTACTCGAAGAGTTCAAAGACCGCAAGCGGCATATGGCAATAGTGGTCGATGAGTTTGGTTCAACGACCGGGCTGATCACCGCGGAAGACATCCTTGAGCAGTTGGTTGGTGAAATCGAAGATGAATATGACGTGGCTGCATTGCCCGCGCAGTCGGCCGAGAGCCGGGTGCTTGTGCTTGAAGGCACCACCGGAATTCGCGATCTGGAATCGCAATACGATTTAGCTTTGCCGCGCGACGCCGGCTTCGAAACCCTTGCGGGCTTCATGCTCTCTAAACTTCAGAAAATTCCTCAGGTCGGCGATTCTTGCTTATACGGGGGACGCCGCTTCGTTGTTGACGAAATGGAAGGCCACCGCATTTCGCGCGTCAAAATAGAAAGCGTACAGCCGGCCGTTGCGCAGGTCGGAGACTAGCTCTGCCCAAATGCCATGGACATGCTGAGCATGGAGCCGGCGCTGGACAGCTTGCGATCGGACACTCGCTTCCGGGACTTGGTCCAACGCGTGGGCCTGCCGGCCACATAAACCTTTCGTGCAGCATATCGTTCCGTGCCGGAAATTCGACCATCCGGTTCCAATGCAAGGAGCCCTTACGCCCATTCGCCAAGCCACCGCAGAAGATATTCCCGCGATTCTCAATCTGGAGAAGCAAATCGCGGAAATTGCGCATTGGCCGGAAGACGCGTATCACACCGCGTTTGCGACAAACGCACCGGAACGATTGATTCTGCTGGCGGGGAATGAAAGCGCGCTGTTCGGGTTTCTGACAGCGCGGTTCAGCTTTGCGGAGTGCGAGTTGGAAAACATTGCTGTTGCCCCGGCCCAGCGTCGTCACGGCATCGGATCCCAATTGCTAGGGCGACTCATTGCGAATGGTCGTGAGCGCAAGACCGAGAAAATTTTTCTGGAAGTGCGGGAATCGAACCGGGCAGCACGAAATTTGTATCAGACTTGCGGATTCGTTGAAATCGGAAGACGGAAAGCTTACTACTTGAATCCTCCGGATGATGCTCTGCTATTCGCACTGACGTTATAGCCCCATGCGGGCAAGTGCCTGATTGCTGATGGAAAAAGATGCCGGGTTTCGTTTTTTTTAAAAGCCCACAACCCGGAGCTGATTTTTTTAATACTGGCTGTAAGGCACGCCGTCGGTGCCAACGTCATTTGACGAACTGAAGACATCGTCAATTCCGCCTTCGTCTTGCTCATCCGGAGACATGATCGTGCCCTCGTCGGCAGTGTGCCAGTTCCAGTTCTGCTGGCCGGTCATGGGATCGGTTGGAATCACTTTTAAATAATGGGCCTGCACAAGATCATCCGCAGACTCCGGCATTTTTTGTTTATCCAGCGTGTATTGCGAAATCACCGAGCGCATGGTGAAGAGGTCCTGGCGCAGAACCGATTCTCTCGCGCGCTTGACCGAAGACGTGTATTGCGGAATCGAGACCGCAAGCAGGATCAGGACGATACTGATCACGATCATCAGTTCGATCAGCGTGAAGCCGCGGCTACGGCGTAAGGCGCCATTGGAACAAAGTCTGCTGGTTGGTTGTGATGTCATTACCAGTCCTTGTATTTCGTCCCGTCCAGCGCAGTGCCGTTGGATTTTGTGTAAACGTCGAAAACGTTGTCGCCGCCCCAGGAATCGGAATCCGGATCATCCTGCATTGAGCGCAGCCCCCAATCGGTACCACCCGTCATCGGGTCTGTCGGAATCCTGCGCAGAAACTTTAATTTCTTGCCGCCGACGTCGACGCCATTGACTAAAGTGTCGAGGTCGGGAGGATAACCTTCCGAACCCACCTTGATCTGAAATGCCCCCCGATCGGCCGCGTCTTTGTAGCGATCGATTCCATCCCTCAACTGCCACAACGCCGCTCGCAAGTCCTTTTCTCTCTGCCGCTTGATGGTCACACGGGCCATCGGAAGCGCCATCGTACTGAGGATGAGCAGAATCGTAGTGGCTATGAGCAGCTCGATCAGCGTAAGGCCGCGTTGTTTGTTAGTACGACGCATCTCTAGTTGGAACGACTGGGGAGGCCAAGATTGCACGAAACTTGAGCGATGAGGGTTAGCGACGAGCCAACTTTAGCTCAATTCGCTCAGATCCAGTCTACTGAATCGTGACCGCTGCGCTCGACCCATTCACTGGAAGCGCCTGCATCGCCGGATCTCTTGCTCCTCCTCGCGCAATCGTGAGCATAGATTGTCCCGGCGCCTTAGCGACGAAAGTAAGTGTTACCACCGAACCCTGGCCGGAGACGCCTGAGGCTCCCGGCGGACGCGTTGCCGTTACCTGAATATTGCCGTCGTTCTCGCGGTGGGTGACAGTCACGATTTGCCCGTCCTGCGAGAGGAAGGTGCCATTCGAAACGTTTGCCACTTCCAGTAGTTTGGGATCGTAAGAGATCTGCATGGGAACCTGGAAGATGTTTTGTCCACCGTTCAAAAGCACGTTCACGGTGAAGCTTGATCCCACGTGCTGCGTCGTATTCGGCGGATCGAAGGCAAAAGCCGCTTGCGACATTCGCTCAGTCAGTTGTGGGGCCGGAGAACCTACCGCCGCGGCAGGTTGAGGAACATTTACCGGCGCCGCACCGGACGAGGGCCCGCCGCTCGGTGCTGAGGGACTTGAGGTAGGAGTGGCGTTGTGACTAACGCGACGCAATTCGATAGCGCTCGCGGTACCTACGTCGATGGCCTCCTGATTCAGCGCTGTCAATACCTGCCGCCGCACCAGATGGGGAATCAGAACAAAAACGGTTTCAGTCTGCGAGTGGTCGACGGAACTTTGCCCAAACAAATACTTGAGCAGCGGGATTTGCCCCAGTCCGGGAATGCCGGTCAGGTTCTTAGTCTGCGAATCTTCCAGCATCCCTCCCATCAGGTTCGCTTCACCCTCGCGCAGCCGGACGACGTGTTCAATTTTCCTCTGCCCAATGATTGGCTGGGTGATACCGCCAATGTTTGTATTTCCAGTGACGGAAGAGATATCCATTGTGGTCTTGAGCGTCACGTCGCCATTGGCGTGGATGGTCGGTGTGACGTCAATGTTTACGCCCACGTCAAGATACTGAAACTGAGTGTTGACCAGCGGGTTGATGCCCACGCCACCGATTCCGGGCTGGAAGGAACCCGATGCGATGGGGACGCGTTCGCCGATTTTCAAAGACGCCTTCTGCCCATCGAGCGCGCGAATCTGCGGGTTCTGGATCAGCTTGGTATTGTTATCGGCAAACAACGCGCTGACATTTGCCTGGCTGATCGTAACCTGAAAATCGGTCGCGTTCAGATTAGCCAGCGAGTTCAGGTTAATTCCGCCGGGCGTAGTGGAGGGCCCGGTTGTAGTAGTCGGTTGACCGGTGATCGGGTTCGTCGTGGGAGTTGTAGTAGTAGTGACGTTCGGCTGCAACTGCACGCTCATGCTGGTGGGCGGACTGACTCCAAGCGTGCGGCTCTTGTCTTTGGTGATCTGCATCACCGCCACGTCGATCACGACTTCGGGCTTGGAGCGGTCGAGATCGCTGACTAATTTTTCCGCCAGCGCAATCTGGTCGGGATTGCCACGCACCACAATCGCGCCTTCCGAAGGCAATGGCTGGATACGTGCAATTTCAAGAATCTGCCGCAACGCATTCACCACGTCCTGAAGTTCCGTGGGTTGCGAGAGATTGGTTAGATAGAAAGTCTTTATGACGCTTTGTTCGAGTTCCTTGCGCTTAGCGGGATTGTCGGAGGCCACGAAAATGGTGTTCGGAGTCACTGGTCTCCAGAAGGTTTTCGACTCCATCGCGACGATTTGCAGGGCTTCTTCAAGCGAAACCGAGTTCAGTTCCACTTTGATCCTTCGCGAGGTGTAGTCCGGATCGAAGAGGACGTTGATACCGGCGAGCTTGCCGATTGTTTCGTAAATGATCTTGCTGTCCTCGGTTTGCTTCATGGTCATGGGGACAGTCGGAATGGCGGCAAGTTGCACCGGCCCGCCGGCCTCCTGGACCATTTTTTGCAGCTCGTCTTCTGGCGGAGGCGCTGCGGCGTGGGTCGGCGACTTGGCCGCATCGATCATCTGTTGCGTAACTTTGATTTCCTGTTTGGCTATGGCGCTGGCGGGGTCGATTTCCGCCGCCTTTTGGAACTCGGCCATCGCCTCATCCAGACGGCCCGCTTCCCTTAGCAACTGTCCACGATGAACATGCGATGCCCCTGCCAGGAAGCGCAGGCGTTCGTAGGCCGAACGATACGAAACGTCCTGAGGATTCTTGTCGTAGGCCTGCTTGTAAAAATCATAGGCCTGCTCATAGTTCTGCCGTGCCTCGGCAATTTGACCTTTTTTGTAGAGAGATTTGGCGCTATCAGCGAAAGTAGCAACTGTAAGGCTTAGAAGAAGAACAGGTACCAGCGCTAGGCGGATTGCGCGTTTCATCAATAGAATCCTCAAAACTACTCCCTGTGGGCCAAGCCGACCCGTGCCGCAGTGAGCTGTGGGAGAAGCGCGATTATAGCATCAGTAATCATCCAGAAGTTACTGTTTGCGTTGCATTTAGACTCACAAGTACTAATACCAAGGGAAGGGCCGAGAGAGTCTTTCTGGCTCACATCTGTTCTATTCCTTGTGCGGTCAATTCAGGGGCACTTCGTAGCCTCAAAACCAGCCTCCGGCTTGCGTTACCCTATTTCTCTATGGCTCGTCAGGCAGTCCACCAGACTAAACCCAACGCCGAAAAGAATCCGCGCCGCGACCCCACCGCTGCCGGGCAGAGAGATGCGGCTGTCAATAGGATCGCTTCGCATAACTATTTCTTGCTGGAAAAGTTTGAAACCGGGATTGCCTTGACCGGTACGGAAGTGAAATCCGTCCGGGCCGGGCGCGTGAACCTGAAGGATTCCTATGGGATTGTCAAAGATGGCGAGCTTTGGCTTCTGAACTGCCATATTGGCGAGTATGAACACGGGAACATCTACAATCACGCCCCGCTGCGGAGCCGCAAACTGCTCGTCCATAAAGAAGAAATCCGTAAACTGATCGGCAAGACCCAGCAAAAGGGTCTGACTCTGATCCCGACGCGCATGTATTTCAAGAACGGAAGAGTGAAACTGGAGCTTGCGCTCGCCAAGGGCAAGCAACTGTGGGACAAGCGCGAAACTGAACGCCGTCGAACTGCCGACCGCGAGGCAAGGGAAGCAATTGCTCGCTCGCGGAAACGTTGAATGTATGGCGCCCCTGGCCCGCGGAAATGAAAAAGTCGTGCGGACACTCTTGCCCGCGAGTTTGATGGGCATACGCAGTTTGAATCCACTCGTTCAAGCCACCAAAAATCAAAATCCCCATCCTTTGCCTCGCATAATGCGCGAGACAAGGATGGGGCAAGGCGGGCTCTGCTACTTCTGTTCTGGTTTTTCTGGCGTCAGTACCTGGGCTTTCTCCGTCTGTGTGGTCGGCGCAACTGGCTGTGCCGTCGCCAGCGGAGCGGCCTTTGTTTCCGGGGCCGTCGGCTGCTGGGCGTTCTCTACTCCCGGCAGATCGACGTCCTTGATGCGCGCTGTGGTCAGGATCTTCTCGAGATGCCTGAAGACCTGGCCGCGGTCAACCTGCGCCAGCTCTTCGCCGGTCTTGCGTGAAGTTTCCACGTCCAGCGCGAACTCGTAGCAGGCCCCGTTCTTAAAGACATGGAAATACTTCAGATCGGATTGCTTTTCGTCGGTCCCTTTCATTTGCTCCATTTCGGTGAATTCATTCGACCCGAGCTTTAATGTCGATGGCTTCGCAGTTTGATTTGCGGTGTTAGCCGGCGAGTCAGTCGAAGCTTTTGCCGTGTCCGCCAGGGCTCCCGCGAACTGTCCGCATTCTTCAGCCGTTACGCCTTGATGGACGCTCACGTTGAGCAGAGCGGAAGAAAAATCGGTCTCAGGATAGCCGCTCTCTGGCATATCCACAGAGACGATCTGAACTGCTCCCGGTTTTGTAAAGCCGGTCTCGATGGAGGCCTCTTTCTCCTTGCTTCCAGCCTGCAGGCTGTATTTCCGCGGATAGCTGAAGGAAACACCATAGGTGCTGTTCACGTAAGTGGCGTTCGCCGGGCGAACTTTCTTTACGGCTTTCTTCGGTGTCGCGGGAGCCATCGCAGGGGTGGCCGCGGCCGCGGGAGTCTCAACTGCAGGCGCCACCGGTGCGCTGATTTTCGTTGTCGGACTGTCGGACTTCTTCGAACAACTCACTGCCATCAGCAGCACGATCGTCATTACCACGCCGGCGCAAATTGCCGGAAGGTAAATGTTCGACCAGTTGTCCCCATCATCGAGCTGCCTGAAATTCTGTTTTTCACTTCCTGATTTGTCATTGATCGTTGCCATATTCCCCTCCTTGGGAGTGCACCGAGGAGAATGGCAAATAGACGGCCAAGTGCAGGGCTGTTGATTTTTCGGAGGTTAGGTTTGGCGGCCGCAATCCTCGGTGTGGACGCCACTACACATCGTGGCATTCCAAACACGAAACTCGGAGGAACATCAATAGCCGGTTAATCCAATGCCTAAGCACCTAAGGTGAATCGTGCAGCAGCAGGTTCTCAGAGCAACTGCGCAGTGTGGAGACCCATCAGAAAGCGCGAAAACCGGCACTTGGCAAGGGTTTTCAGGAGGCTCCAGAAATGCAGTTCTTTGAAAGTTATTCCCTTTGGCGAACCGCAATCATCGGCGGATTGCTCTCCGCATTCATGGCAAGCGCTCAAACGGCGCCGCCAAAATTTCTTTACTCGAGCGACTACAACGGCAACAAGATTCGCGGCTATGTTGTGAACCCAACCAGCGGCGCGATTAAGCCCACGGGCCAAGGCGCGGCCCCAGCACATACCGGACCCACGCGCGTCGCCTCTGACAAAGGTGGTTTCCGGCTTTACGTGATTAACCAGAAATCGAAAGACCTGAGCGCCTATTTCATTTACAGAAATGATGGTTCGTTGCACAGCGTTCCGGGTTCGCCGTTTGCTATCGGAGAGACTCCAACCGGTGTTACCGTCACTCCTTCGGGAGATTACGTCTATGTAACTACGTTAAAGAGCGCGAGCAGTCCTGAATCCTTCGTCTACGCGTTTTCGAGACAAAGCAACGGTTCGTTAAAACCTGTCCCGGGATCCCCCTTCTCGACGGTCAACTGGGCGCAAACCCTCGCGATTGATCCTCAGGGCAAATATCTTTATGTGAGCACTTCTCCCGAAACTCCCTTTGCATCTACCAGCCAGGTCGATGCTTTCTCGATCAATTCGACAAACGGTGCGTTAACGCCGGTCCCCGGATCTCCGTACACGGAGCCGAATTCCTCCAATTGCGCCAACGGCGCCTGGGACATTGCCATACATCCCAGTGGCAATTTCCTGATCTTGCCCAATATGTGCGAAGGCGTCGTGGTCTATCGAATCGCTCGCAGCAATGGGAGCTTGACGTTGATCAAAGGATCGCCCTTTCCGGTTCCATATCCTCCAGGTCCGGTCGTACAGTCAATTGCAATGGATCCGCTCGGAACGTACCTATGGATTTCAAGCCAATTCTGCAATAGTGGATGCGGCCAATTGACTGACACGTGGAAGTTCAACGCAACCACCGGAGTTCCAACCTATCTCGAGAGTGGCGAAAGCGCCTGTGGATTGCTGACTCGTCCCGATCCGTCGGGAAAGTTTCTCTACGTGATCGGAGACAAGCAGGGCTCCGGCTGCGCGGGGACGGGGCTGACTCCAGGCATTTGGGGAATGTCTATCAATCGCCCGAATGGAGCGGTTAAAAATCTTCCCGGCTCGCCATGGGCTTCGCCGAATTCCGAC
Source organism: Terriglobales bacterium (assembly GCA_035651555.1). Classification (GTDB taxonomy): domain Bacteria; phylum Acidobacteriota; class Terriglobia; order Terriglobales; family Acidobacteriaceae; genus Gp1-AA145. The sequence continues at coordinate 305,318 of DASRFL010000011.1, read as the reverse complement.
TTCCAGAATACGGATGGATTGGTGATTACGAGATAGTCGATCAGGAGTAAAGACTGGCCGGACCTATTGGTCCGGCCTTTTTTACGCACTCAAGAAACCTAAGACGATGCGGACTGGATCTCCGAGAACGTCATTTCCCTGGCACTGCTGCCGGTCTCTTGCTTCCAGGAGAAGAAAAGTCCGGCATAGGTTTCGGTAATGTAGTCCTTTTGAGCAATTCCTAAGTCTCGCGCCATCGAATCGATCCATTCCCCGGGGCCTTCAATCTCGGCGAAGTCGCCGATTGGAGTTTCATCGACCACCACGTGTCCTTTCGGTCCTTCCCATTCCGCGCGGAATTTCTCGTATCTGAATGTCGGCTCGAATTGCAGCGCGCGTAGAATTGCTTCCATCTTTTCGCCGTTGGTTAGGTGTGTCTCAGTTTCGATTCGCACCTTGTGCGGTCCCGATGGATCTTTGCTCTTTGCTTTGTGCGTCAGCACCCAGCTCTCGCCGTATTTCCGAAGGCGCAAGAGTTCCCCACGGTTTCGGAGAGGATGACCGGGAAGATCGAATAAAACATTCATTTCATGAGTGCGAGGAGTGATCTGGCGCAATCCCAGTCGAGAAAGGCGCTCGGACAATTCGGAGATGCTGCGCACCTTGAATTTAACTTCGATTTCGTTTGAGCCCGGCATCGCGCCAGTATACGGTTTCACAAGAATGACTTCCTGCTTACAGATCACTAGGTGAACGTGGGTAATTTCACCAGATCGGCTTCGGGCACCGCCTCGAGAGGTTGGCCTGCTTTGCGCCAGGCAGCAAGCCCTCCGGCGATCACGTAAGCCCGGAATCCTTGTTTTCTGAGCAGCCGCGCCACACGGGCGCTGGTGGCATCGCGCGCTCAAGTGCAATACAGATAAATGTCTTTGTCGCGGGGCAGCAGGTGTAATTCTTCCCTGAGCTTGTTGGGCTCAATGCGAATTGAGCCTGCAATCCGCTTCGTCCCCGGATCGTAGTATCCATGGCTGCGAACGTCGGCGATGATGACATCGCCATTTCCCTCCGACGCCAGCCGAAGCATGACCTGCGCAACCGCTACTCGGGGAGCAAGACCGGAGCTGCGGTAGCGAAAAAACTGCGCTGCGCGGTAAATCACAAGAGCGAGAATTGCGATCAACAGCAGCACGGCGGCAGTGCGGGTGGCCGTTTGGAAGCCCGGGGCGAGCTTAGCCACGACGCCGCGGAACAAATAGCCGGCAAACCAATAAGCAGAAATATAGAAAACGGCGCCGGCGAAATCCAGTTCCAAAAACTGCGCTAGTTTCATTTTCATGCTGCCAGCCAGTGGCGCAGCCATGGTGCTTACCCCGGGAATGAATTTGATGAACAGCAAAGTAGCTCGGCCCCGCTTGTAGAAGAATTCCGCCGAGCGAAGAATGCATGTCTCAGGATTCAAAGAGACGCTGCATAGAAATCCCAGCAAAGCCCAGCCGGTATAGCGGCCCAATAGAAATAGCAGAACATCTCCGAGCATGATTCCAGCAGCGGCGCTGAGTAGGGTTGCCGGTCCATAGAGCAGATGTGCGTCCGCAGCCGCGCCTGCGGCTACCAATGCCAATGCTGCCGGGGCCGGCAGGCCGCAGGATTCCGCAAAGACGATCAAAAACACCAGCAAATAGCCGTGATGCGTAACTGCTTGAAGAAGATCGTTCACTCTTTACCAGAGTACAAGAAAAAAGGACGGCAGCGGCCGTCCTTTGGGTCGAGCGCTTCCAATCACATGGAAGTCTTTTTCAGCATCTTCACGGTCATCACATGAATCGAGTCTTTGTCGGCGTAGACATGCGCGCTGACCTGTACATGGTGGCCGTCGTGTGCTTTCAGCTTTTCCGGATTCATGACGTCCCAGCTCTTTTGATCGGCGTCATTGACGAACGTGACTTTATCTCCCTCAACCTTGACCGTACCTTTGAGGGTCTTGAGCGGAGCAGTTGCGGCCTTGTCCTTGCCCATTGTGCAGCTCTTGCTGGTGGTGTCCTGGGCTATGGCGCTCATGCTAAGTGCCACACAAAATGCAAACACGAGAATCCACATCTTTTTCATAAAACGCACTCTCCTGATTGAATTGATTTTGTGATTTGCGTAGCTGGTCCGCACCACAACTAAGCACTTCTCGGATGCTTAAAAGGCAGAGCACGTTAAGCTTCAAGACAATTATTTTTCGCGGGACACAACGAAAGCCGGCGCCCATAACAATGCGCGCTTAATCTCGGAGTCGGGAAAGGCGCAGATCGCATTACAGGCCGAATCGGCGTATTCGACAGCGCGGGCGGCGGCAGAATCGAGAGAATTATAGCGCTCCAGAATTCCCAGGACATCGGCGTGGGTTACACCGTTGAATGCCCGCTGTTCAACCACTGTCTCAATGAGCTCCCGTTCTCTCCCGGTGCAACGTTCGAGGGCATGGATGACTGCCATCGTGACTTTCCCCTCGCGCAAATCGCTCGCTACTGGCTTCCCCAGCACTCGCTCGGATGCCGTCAGGTCAAGCACGTCATCGACAATCTGAAAGGCCATTCCCAAATCGCGTCCATAACGCGCCACCTGGTCTTCCTGTTCCGGCGTCGCTCCGCCGAGTATGGCTCCAAGCCGCATGCAAACAGAAAACAGGCAAGCCGTCTTGCGGTAGATGAGATCGAAGTGCTCGTCGAGCGAGATCAGCCGGCCGAGCTTCTCCATTTGCAGCAGCTCGCCCTCGACCATCTGTTGCGTAAGATCGATGAGCGCGTCGAGAATGCGGAAGTTGCGCTCCTGCACCGCAACCTTGAAGGCCTGCATGTAAAGCCAATCGCCGGCGAGCACGCACTTCGAGTTTCCCCATTGCGTGTTTGCAGCAGGCCGTCCGCGACGGGTTTCGGCTTCATCGATGATGTCGTCATGGACCAGCGTCGCGGTGTGAATTATTTCAACCACAGCGCCGAGCTTGATTGCACCACGCCCTTCGTAATCGAAAAGCTTAGAGGAAAGCAGAAGGAGTGCCGGGCGGAGCCGTTTTCCGCCTCCGCCGCGAAGGTATTCCCCGATTTCAGTGATCGCCGTGACATTCGAGACCGTATCGCGGCCAAACTCTCGCTCGATGGCGGCAAGGTCGTCGCGCAAAAGCTCGAAAACTTCAGTTCCGTTAATGGCAGTTGTGCTCATTTATTTTCAGCATTAGTTTTTCACCACGGACACACGGAGCCACGGAGAACACATTTGAAGACCACAAATACTCAATTTTCGAATCTCTACTTCGTGTCTCCGTGTCTCCGTGGTGATCTCAGTTACTCCGGTAATTCGTAAACTGCATGTCGATCCCGAAATCCTGCTGACGCAAAAGCGCAATGGTTTCCTGCAGCGTGTCGCGGTCCTTGCCGCTCACCCGTACCAGGTCTCCTTGAATTGAGGCCTGTATTTTTTTCTTGGAATTCTTGATGACCTTCACGATCTCGCGTGCCTTTTCGATGGGGATTCCCTGTTGCATGGTGATCTTCTGCCGGGCTGAACCGCCGGCCGCCGGCTCGACTGCGCCATAGGTCAGCCCTTTCAGAGGCACGCCGCGCTTGACGAGTTTCTGCTGCAAAATATCGTTTACCGCTTTCAGCTTGTACTCGTCGATAGAGGCCATGACAATCGCGTCTTTTCCTTCCATGGCGATGTTCGACTTCGAATCCTTTAAATCGAAGCGGGTCGTGATCTCTTTCATCGCCTGCTGGATGGCATTTGAGACCTCCTGCAGGTCGATCTTGCTGACAATATCAAAAGTGTTCTCTGGCATGACCTAATAGATTAACGTAGTTTGCCTTTGATTCCGAAATAAAGACTTTAAGACAGATTTTGAAAGCCACGCAGAGGGTCGTAGTGGCTGCGGCCTATCGCATTGCTGGTTTCTGCAGCGAAAAGAAGCGATAGAAGTTTTCGGATGTTTGAGCGCCGACCACGTCCACGGAGAGATTGCGCAGCTCGCCGATCTGGCGCGCGACTTCCTTCACAAATGCCGGCTCGTTGCGTTTACCGCGATAGGGAACTGGTGCCAGGAAAGGAGAATCGGTCTCGATCAGCATTCGGTCCATCGGGACCTGAGCGGCCGAATCGCGAATCTGCTGGGCTTTCGGGAAAGTAACGTTGCCTGCAAAGGAAATCATGAAGCCCATATCCAAGGCGCGTTTTGCATGTGGCCAGGAACCAGTGAAGCAGTGCAGTACGCCGCCGAGTCCAGATGGCTTCCAGTGCTGCTCGATCAGGGCCAGACAATCTTCCCACGCGTTCTCGGTATTGTCCGAAGGGCGGCAGTGAATCACGATCGGCAGTTTCGCCGCGCGCGCCAGTTCCATCTGGCGAATGAAGACGTCCTTCTGTGTGCTCCGCGGCGAGTGATCGTAGTAATAGTCAAGACCGATTTCGCCCCAGGCAATTACTTTTCTATGGCGGGCAAGTTGCTCAAGTTGATGAAAGTCGGAATTCTTTGCCTGCACGGCTTCATGTGGATGAATTCCAATCGTCGCGTAAACCGTCTCGTATTTTTCTGCCAGCTTGACTGCGCAATCGAGCGTGCCAGGTCCATCTCCCGTGCCAACCGCAAGCATGTTGCGAATCTCAGCTTCATGCGCGCGAGCAATCACCTGCTCGCGATCGGCGTCGAAGCGTGGTCCTTCAAGATGACAATGGGAATCCACGAACATAGGCAATGCCTGTGTGGGTCGGGCACTCTTGTCCGACTTGCGCCGGCAGTTCCTTGATCCCTCGCGGACAAGAGTGTCCGCGCCACACGATTTACTTCAGTCTCGCCCCGAGCGGCACATCTTCCAGAAAGCTTGCCAGCACAGGCCTGCCGCCCTCGAGCGACGCGGCCAGCAGCATTCCATTCGACTCGAGGCCGCGCAGTTTACGTGGCGCTAGATTCGCCACGATCACGATCTTGCGGCCGACAAGAGTTTCTGGAGCGTAAGCTTCCGCGATGCCGGCAAGAATCTGGCGTGTCTCGCTTCCGAGGTCGACCTCGAGCCGGAGCAGTTTGTCTGCGCCTTTTACCTTCTCCGCTACTTTCACCTGCGCCACCCGCAACTCAACCTTGGCAAAATCGTCGATCGAAATTTTGCCGTCCGTAGCAATTGTGGCGGGTTTGTTCAGCGCGGCTGAGCCCTGTGAAGCTGACTGGGCTTGCGGCTGGGGCGCAGGCGGTTGCGCTTCAGTTGCGACCGGCCGTTGCTCTTCAGTTGCGACCGGCCGTTGCTCTTCTTCCATCTTTTGCATCCTTTCAATGGCACTCTTATCGGCACGTGGAAATACAGGCTCAACTTTTCCGAGTTTGGTTCCGAGCTGAAGTTGGCCCCACTTCAAGGCGGCAAGAGAAAATCTCCCAATGTCTCCCAATCCGAGTTGCGCCCAAATTTTCTTCGTCGCTTCCGGCACCACTGGATGCGACAAAGCGGTCACAATGCGCAGTGCTTCGGCGGATGTGTAAAGCACGGTTGCCAGGCGCGCGCGGCCGTGTTCATCCTGTTTCTCACCCAAAACCCAAGGTTCGTTTTCAACAATGTACTTGTCTACTGCAGCGACCAGCGCCCACGCCAGTTCCAGCGCTCTCGAAAACTGATATTGCTCAAACAACTCGTGGAACTCGCTGATCGTGTGCCTGGCGAGCGCGGCGACCATGTCTTCCGCAGGAGTATGTGCGGCGCCGTGCGAGGGATATGGCACCTCACCTTTGAAGTAGCGTGTGATCATGGTCAACGTACGGCTGGCGAGATTGCCGAGTCCATTTGCTAAATCGGAGTTATATCGCTGCACTAACGCGTCGAAAGAAAACGATCCGTCCTGGCCGAAAACAACTTCGCGCAAAAGGAAATAGCGCAAAGCATCGGCGCCGAGCACGTCGAGAATCGTCTCGGCGCGTACGATATTCCCGCGCGATTTCGACATCTTGCTCTCTTCGAACAAGAGCCAGCCGTGCGCGACGATCGATTTCGGCAGCGGCAAACCCGCTGCCATCAGGAATGCCGGCCAGTAGACGCAGTGGAAACGAACAATCTCCTTGCCGATCATGTGAACATCGGCCGGCCAGAATTTCATGAACTTGCGATCGTCGCTGGAGCCGTATCCGAGCGCGGTAATGTAGTTCGCCAGCGCATCCAGCCACACATAAATGACGTGCTTGGGGTCGCCAGGTACGGGAATGCCCCAGGAAAATGTCGAGCGGCTGATCGAGAGATCGCGGAGTCCCGACTTCACAAACGCAATCACCTCGTTACGGCGGGTTTCCGGGCGGATGAAATCCGGCTGGCTGGTATAGAGCTGGAGTAGTGGTTCCGCAAATGCCGACAGCTTAAAAAAGTAGTTCTCTTCTTTCACTGTCTCCGTCGGGCGGCCGCACTCCGGGCACGGCTCGCCGGGGCCAACTTCGACGTACATTTCATCGAAGACGCAGTACTGACCGGTGTAGCTGCCCTTATAGATGTAGCCGTTGTCCTGAATTTTCCGCCACAAAGCCTGCACGCCCTGCTTGTGTCGCTCCGAAGTTGTTCGGATGTAATCGTCGTAGGAAATTCCCATCCGGTTCCAGAGCGCGCGGAACTCGGCAGACACTTCATCAGTGAATTGCTGCGGAGATTTGCTCGCCGCCTCGGCAGCTCGCTGGATTTTTTGTCCGTGTTCGTCAGTCCCCGTCAGAAACCAGGTTTCCGATCCCATCATGCGCTCGCGGCGGGCAATCGTGTCACAGGCAATGGTGGTGTAGGCGTGCCCAATGTGGGGCCGCGCATTGACGTAGTAGATCGGGGTCGTAATGTAGAACTTGCTGTCCATAAAATCATTAACCACGAAGGACACGAAGTATCACGAAGGAAAACCAGGCAAATCTTAGTTCGTGTGCCTTTGCGTCCTTGGTGATTTAGCGCTTTTCAGATTGAAGATACTCGCGTACCGCTTCCTGCATCACCATCTTCAATGGTACACGCTGCTCCCTTGCAATGCGGCGGCAGTCCTCATACTCCGGGGCGTAGCTGCTGATTGACCCATTCATGCTGGCGATCTTCATGCGCACATCTCCGAAACGGGTCGTGACGGTTTCCCACTTGCGCGCAAGTGCCTGGCGGGTCTCTTCGCGACGGCGGATGCCCAACGTCGTTGTCTCCGCAAAGATAATTTGCACGAGCTTGTCGGTGTCCTCAGGTTTCGCAAGCGCGGTGAGAAGCATCCCCGGACGATTCTTTTTCATTTGGACCGGAGTGCCAAATACATCGAGCGCTCCGGCTTCGAGCAGACGATCCATTACGTAGCCGAAGACCTGTGGATTCAGATCGTCAAGGTTCGCTTCCAGTACCGAGATTGTTTCTCGCAGAATGTGTGTGGGGCGGGCGCCCTCGCCCCGCTCAGCCATCACTCGATCTCCGATGGTGATTCGCAATACATTGGCATGATTCGGCAAATCGCGGGTGCCTGCGCCGTATCCGGCTTTCTCGATCTTCATTGGCGGAAATGCCGCGAAGCGAGTTGCGATTGTTCGAACAATCGCGGCGCCGGTTGGCGTCACCAGCTCGGCCTGAATTCCTGACGAATACACGGGAGCGCCTTTGAGCAACTCAACCGTCGCCGGCGCGGGAACAGGAAAAGTTCCATGCGCGCAGTTCACTGTTCCGCCACCGACGTTTAGTGGCGAGCAAACGATTTCATCGACGCCTAAGGCTTCAGCGCCAACGGCCGCACAGGTGATATCCACAAGAGCATCGACTGCGCCGACTTCGTGGAAATGAATTTTTGCTAGTGGAACATTGTGGATCTTGGACTCTGCCGCGCCGAGTTTCTCAAAAATGCTGATTGCGGTTTTCTTTGCGGAATCGCTGATCGCAGCTTTGTTGATGATCTCCCGAATTTCCAGCAAGCCGCGGCCGTGCTGATGCTTGCGCGCATGCTCGTGCTTATGGGGATGCTCATGCGGATCACCATGGTCGTGTGGGCGCGCATGGTTGTGTAGTGGCTCCGCGGGATTCTGTCGGACAGGAATGTCCGACCCATACGAGTCATGCTTGCCTCCAACGATTACATCGACTTTGGTTGCAGTGATGCCGCTGCGATCAACCCGTGAAACCTTCAGCGTCGCGCCAACGTTCAGCGCATCGACGGTCTCTTCGAGAAGTGTTGGAGACAGACCGGCGTCGATCAGCGCGCCCAGGAACATGTCCCCGCTTATGCCGGAGAAACAGTCGAGGTAGGCAACGCGCACTGCGTTGTTGGTCGTTGGTCGTTGGTTGTTCGCCATTGAGGAATCGTCGTTGGTCGTCGCTCGTCGGTCGTTGGCCTCCATCCTGGCGGCCCGCCGAGCTTCGATTCTATAAGCTTTTTCGCTATCTCACTCGTGCGTGTCGGCGACCTCTCCGGGAACAGAAGCTCAGTTTTTGCAAATGACCAACGACCGACGACTAACGACCCCTCTGTTAAAATCACATGCTTCTCCACTGAATCAGAGGCCACTTGTACCGCGATCTGGAACGCCGGTTGTCCCAGCACATACGAGATTTCTTGCGCCGTAACTACGGCGTGGAACTCGAACGGATTGTTATTGAGCAACCGCCGAATGTGCAGTTCGGCGAGTTCGCTTCACCTTTGGCTTTCGAGTTGGCAAAAAAACTCAGGAAGGCGCCGCGGAAGATCGCAGAAGAAATTGTCCATGGGATCGGAAGTGTTGAAGGATTTGAAAAGTTCGAAGTCGCTGGGCCCGGCTACATCAATGCGCGTCTGAATCGAGGGGATCTGGCGCTTGCTCTCGCGAAAGACCAAGTGCCGAAGCAGGACATAGCCCGCGGCAAAGTCCTGGTTGAACACACGAGCATCAATCCCAACAAGGCAGCTCACATCGGCCATCTTCGCAATTCGATTCTCGGGGATACATTTGTCCGCCTGCTGCGATTCGCCGGCCGCGAGGTCGATGTTCAGAATTACATCGACAATACCGGCGTGCAGGTGGCGGATGTTGTTGTCGGATTTCAGCGGCTAGAGAAAAAATCCCGCGCCGAAATCGAGCAACTGACTCGCCAGCTGCGCTTCGATTACTACTGCTGGGATTTATACGCGCGGGTCTCGCAGTGGTACGAACAGAACGCGGAGAATAAAAAGGCACGACTTGAAGCGCTGCATGCGATCGAGAAAGGCGATAACGAAACTTCGGAAATCGCGGAAGTGATTTCGACCGCAGTATTGCGCCGGCATCTCGAGACCATGGATCGGCTCGACATTGAGTATGACTTCCTGCCCAGGGAGAGCGAAATTCTTCATCTGCATTTCTGGGATGCGGCTTTCGAGAAACTGAAATCGGCGGGCGTTCTCTACTTCGAGGCAGAAGGCAAAAACAAAGGCTGCTGGGTGATGCGGCGGGCGGGAACTGCCAAACCTTTAACCGCAGAGAACGCCGGGTCGGGTGAAGGCGAGGTCGCGGAGGAAGATCAAAAGGTCATTGTTCGATCGAACGGCACTGTGGGATACGTCGGCAAGGACATTGCGTACCACATGTGGAAATTCGGGTTGCTGGGCAAAGATTTTGGCTACCGAAGGTTCTATCTCTACCCGAACGATCATCAATGCTGGATTTCGGCGGAGCATGGCGAGCCTGAGCATCCGCATTTTGGCGATGTGGCGGAAATTTACAACGTGATTGACGCGCGACAATCGGAAGCGCAGAGCACGGTTATTGAAGCACTCCGCGGACTTGGACACGACGAAGCTGCCGATCATTACACGCATTTTTCTTACGAGATGGTGGCGCTCACGCCAAGATGCGCAGACGAGCTGGGATATGAGCTCTCGGAGGACGACAAGGGGCGTTCGTACATCGAAGTCTCTGGGCGGAAGGGTTTCGGGGTAAAAGCGGACGATCTGATCGACCGCCTCATCGCTTCGGCGAAGCGCGAGGTCGATTCGCGTCACCCTGGGCGTGCCCAGGCTGAGCGTGGGGCGATCGCGGTACAGATTGCAGTCGGCGCCCTGCGCTACTTCATGTTGAAGTACACCAAGCCATCGGTCATCGCATTCGACTTTAAAGACGCGCTCAGCTTCGAAGGCGAAACCGGGCCTTATGCTCAGTATGCAATCGTGAGAGCAACCAATATCTTCCGCAAGGGTGGATTCGATCCCGAAAGGTTTTGTGGAGACGTTGCTGTCAATGTCTCAGAAGAAGATTTATCGAAGTTCCTGAGCGGCAAGGATGTGGACGATCTGTGGGAGCTGTGGCTCGCAGCCTCGAAGACGGCATACGTTGTCGATCAATGCATCGCCACCACCGAGCCAGCTTATCTGGCGAAGCACGTCTTCCAGTTGGCCCAATTATTCAACGGCTTTTATCATCGGTATCCGATTCTTACCGAACCAGACGAGGCACGAAAGAAATTCCTGCTGGCGACAGTGGCGGTGGTCAGACGCGAGTTGATTCGAGCGCTGGGCGTAATGGGAATCCAGGCTCCGCTGGTAATGTGATTCAGGCTTTCTTTCGACCCGCGATCATCAGTGCCCCGCCGACAATGACTAACGCGATCCCTACCACTGGGGGAAGAACCTGGCTGTGGTGGGTGTCGACGCCAAACTGGACATCCCCGGCGTTGATGCCATGGTGTTCAGTGTGCGGGACGGGCACGAAGAAAGCCAGAATTCCGAGAATCAGCACGATCAGGCCCACACCAAAAAGCGCTTTCATCCGACCTCCTCGGTGATTAGCTTCCAAACTTGCTGGCGAACTCGATCAGGCTTCTCACCGCAATCCCCGATGGCCCTTTTGCGATCCACGGTTTGTTGTCTTCCATCCAGGCGGTGCCGGCGATATCGAGATGAATCCACGGCGTATCTTCGGCAAATTCCTTGAGGAAGGCAGCAGCCGTGGAAGCGCCGCCCCATCGACCGCCGGTGTTTTGTAGATCGGCAATCTGCGAACGCATGGCGTCGAGATATTCCTCGCCAAGTGGCAAGCGCCACATCTTTTCGCCGGAGCTATCAACGGCGCTCTTGAAACGGTCGTAGAATCCATCGTCGCTCGCAAAAATGCCTGCGTTCGCATAACCCAGGGCGACCACTACTGCCCCAGTCAAAGTTGCTGCGTCGATCAGATGGGTGCAGCCGAGTTGGCGCGCGTAGCAGAGACCGTCGGCTAGGACCAGGCGACCCTCGGCATCGGTGTTGATGATTTCGATCGTCTTGCCGGACATGGCGGTCTGAATATCACCGGGCTTTTGCGCCTTGCCTGAAGGCATATTTTCCGTCGCGCAGACAATGCCGATCACCTTTACCTTGGGTTTGAGTAGCGCGATCGCCCGCATGACGCCGATCATGGTGGCCCCGCCTGCCATGTCGTATTTCATTTTTTCCATGCCGTCGGCGGGCTTGATCGAGATGCCCCCGGTATCGAAGGTGATCCCTTTGCCGACCAGTCCCAGCACCGGTTTTGCAGGGGCTCCGGCTGGTTCGTATCGCATTACTATCAACGCGGGAGGCTCGTCTGACCCCTGCGCCACGCCCCAGAATGCCCCCATTTTCATTTCTTTGATTTTGTCGGCGCCATAAACCTCAAATTTCAACCCGACGTCCTTTGCCATTTCTTTTGCACGGTTCGCGAGAATAGTTGGAGTCATGCGATTCGACGGTTCATTCACCAGTTCGCGGGTAAAATTTTGCGATTCGGCAACAATACGGGCCTGCTCCATCGCATTCTGCAAAGAAGCTTGCTCTCCCGAAGCGATCACGGTGAGCGATTCAACTTTCTGATCTTTGCGATCGCTCTTGTATGTGTCTGGATCGAAGTTGCCGACGATTGCACCTTCCACAATGGCCCGCACTGCATCTTCAGCGCCGACCTGCTCAGGAACGGCGAACGAAAGGCTGCGCAAATTCCGTGGCTTCAGCGCCCGCACGGCTGCGCCCGCGGCTTTGCGCAATTCAGACGCGGAAAAGGTCTTCGCTTTTCCTCCGCCGACGAGCAGCAGTCGTTTCGCTTTGAGGGCCGCGGGCTTGTGCATCCAGGAAATTTCGAAAATCTTTCCGGTTACGTCTCCGGACGCGATCAGGTCAGTTGCGGCCTGCTGAACAGCTTTGTCAGACGTCGATACCGCGACTTCCGGTTTTTCTTTTTCGCCTGACTTCTTTTCGCTTCGATCCAGCACCACAACGGCAAGGCATTCGGTTTCGACTTGAGCGGCAGAGGAGAGAGATAGAGTGGTCTTCATAGTTTGAATAGACAGTATGAAAGGCGCGGAGCGAATTGCGCAACTGCGCCAGGAACGCTAGTGCGGGTTGGACGCCGGTTTTGGGTACGCGCTGAGGAAACCTGTCGCTCAGTTTTCCGTATTTGCGGCGGGCTTTGCATTAACCGAAAAGGAAGCAGAAGACCCGGTCGAGTTTTGACTATCGGCTGCAGTATCCGGAAGTCGTTTTCCTTCGAGCTGGCAACTGTACTCCTTGTTGCCATCGTGACGGACGTACAGCCGTCCTTCGTTTTCGTTCACACGAAACTCGAGCACTTGGCCAGGAGAGAATTGGCCCGCCTGAAAGGATCCGCAATAGTCAATCTTGTAAATGAAATCTGACGCTTTCAAGTCGTACACCTTCGCCTCGCGTATCCAGATACTGCTGCTGGTGCCTGTGCCGTAAGCGTTGGGATCTCGACGTATGCTGTACCCAAGGATTGTTCCGGTATGATACTTAGGCGAATTCGCGTCATTCGGAACCGAAGTCATGCTGATTGTGCATTTGTAATCCTTGCCATTCTGGCGACGGATGTATGCCTTGTCGCCTGCAACCCGGAATTCGATGGCTTGACCATTCTGAAATTCTCCACAGGGCCGTACCCATACGTGGTCCTTTGTCCCAACCAGCTCGTACATAGGGTCAACACTGTTCTGTTTTGTGAGCGTGCCTTTCTGATACTCGGACCCTGTGTCGGCAAATGCCATTGCGGTTAGAACGATGAGAAGCGTCGCGAGCAGTTTCATAAGATCCTCCTGTCAGCTCCTACGGGAGCGGAAGTGCTCAACATCGCTTTCTGCCTGCCACCAATATCAGGCTACTCCAAGCTTTGTATTCCGCCGTATATGATTGTAAAGATTAATTCTGGCCGGCTCTCGAAGTCGTAAAACCAGCCAATTCATAAATTTCTGACGAATCATTCGGTCATCTTTTGAGGGATTTTCCCATTGTGGAAATGCCTCCGGGGATTTCCACTCCTGCCAGCGGCAAAGCTGCTATAGTTGTCGAAATCCAGCCTGATCCCAGCACACTGGCCATTAATCTAAGGAGCTCCCATGGCAGGAAAAAGCGTCAACAAAGTTATTCTCGTCGGTAATCTGGGCAAGGATCCCGAAGTGAAGTACACGCCGCAAGGCACGCCGGTGGCAAAGATAACCGTAGCCACCAACGAGCGATTCAAAGACAAAGAAGGCCAGTGGCAGGACCGCACCGAGTGGCATAACGTGGTTTTATGGCAGCGGCTCGCGGAGATTGCCGGCGAATATTTGAAGAAGGGCGGCAAAGTCTATATCGAGGGCAAGCTGCAGACCCGCTCCTGGGAAGATAAGCAAACCGGTCAGAAGCGATATATGACGGAAATCGTGGGCAATGATCTGGTGTTGCTCGGCGGGCGCGGCGAAAATTCCGGGGACAACGGAGGCTATTCTCGCGGCGCTTCTAGCGGCAACAACAACTTCGATCAGCGCGCGCCGGAGCACGAGCCGGCCGGAGTAGCGGCATCATCGCCGATCAGCGACGAAGACATACCGTTTTAACCAGATGGCGCGGACCCTCCTGTCCGCGCTGCTTCATTCTGCGAAACCTTCGTGGCACTATCGCCATCTAGCAAGCGGGAGAAACTTCATGCCTGAACTCGCCGCCAAAACTTGCGTTCCATGCCGTGGAGGGGTGCCTCCGCTCAAAGGCAAAGAGCTTGCCGAGATCCACAAGCAACTCGCTGATTGGGCGCACTGGAAGGTGGTGAATGAGCACCACCTCACCCGTACCTTCACTTTCCCGGACTTCAAACAAGCTCTCGATTTCGTCAATCGCGTCGGCGCTGTCGCGGAAGAGCAGGGACATCACCCCGATATCGTGCTCACCTGGGGAAAAGCTGAAATCACATTATGGACCCACAAGGTTGATGGCCTGACCGAGAGCGACTTCATTATGGCGGCGAAAATCGATCGTCTGTCCTAAGTGTTAATACAGAACTCACTTGATTACCGGAACGTTTCACCTTGTGCAGGATCTTGCACTTTTTCGCACATTCGGAACCTGAGTACTTCAGAGTAGCCTTGCAACGTGGCTCAATTGAAGAAGTTGAAAAATCGAGAGCTGATTTAAGTTTTGGCGTGAGTCTTGCCTAAGACATACCGCCGGAGTCTTTCTCCCGCGGAGGCACGCCTTGCGTTTCAGTTTCCAGAAATTGCCCACTCTCCCCTTCGTCGCCTTTTGCTCATTGGTAATCACGGCGTCCACTTCCGCCACCAGCTTCACGCTCAGCGAGACGAATCTTTCCGGCGTTACCAATGTCGGTACGGTCACCATGACCTCGGTCGGCTCGAACGTTAAGGTGACAATCGCAATGAAGCCCGGTTATTCGATTGTTACTGATGACGGTCACCTGATGTTCAATACGACCAGCGGGCTTGAAATGACCAAAAATGCATTAGGAAATTTCAGTGTTCAAGGCATGAGCGACAAGCTACAGGCGACCTCGATGATCGGGGGGTTTACCTTCAGCGATATCTATAAAACCGACACCGACAAAGGGGATCAAAGCGCTAAGGGACCCGGCAGCGGTCACAAACCAGGCACTGATGGCGATGGCGACAACGACGGAACTCCCAAAAAGCACCACCATCATCATCATCCTAAGAAGACGGACCAGATGGCTTCGAACCTTACATTCACTATCTGGAATGCGAATATAAACCAGTTCACGGGTTTCGGGGTTGGGTTCTGCATTACCGATCAGTGTGGCAGGATGCATGGAGTTGCAGAAACCGCCGGCATCGTTTCGACCGTACCGGAACCTGGAAGTTTCGCGCTGTTCGGGACAGGGTTGCTTGGACTGGCTGGCCTGGTGCTGTTTCGGCGTTCGCGACAGCACCGGACCGCAGTCGCATAGCAGTCCTGAGACCATCAGGCCATACTGCGTCTCGGCCGCGGCGCAGGTTAGGCTCTAAGCTTGAGCCTTAAGTCCGCCGCGATCTGCTGGCCGTGAAAGCGGCCATTTTCGATAAAAATTTCATTGGTCCGGGATCCGGCAACAATTACTCCCGCAACATAAATTCCGGGGACATTGCTCTCCAGCGTAACTGGATCGCACACCGGGCGGCATTGCTCGGCAGAAAGCTCGATTCCCATCGACCGCAAAAATTCGTAATCGGGATGGTAGCCAGTCAAGGCGAAAACGAAGTCGTTCTTGATTTTCATTTCGCTCTGTGGAGTTTGCAAGAGTACGTGATCGGCTGCGATTTCCTGCACCGTTGTGTTGAAATAAGCCGTGATCTCTCCATTCTTGATGCGGTTTTCGATGTCGGGCAATATCCAGTACTTCACATGCGAGTGCATCTTCGGGCCGCGGTGTACCAGAGTGACGCGCGCTCCGTGGCGCCACAAGTCAAGCGCGGAAATCGCGGCTGAGTTCTTGCCCCCGATCACCAGCACATCGTTATCGAAATAGGGATGAGGCTCGCGATAGTAGTGAAAAACTTTCGAGAGGTCCTCCCCGGGTATGCGCAACAGGTTTGCCCGATCGTAGTATCCCGTGGCAACAATCACCTTCTTGCAGAGGTAATCGTAGACGCGCCCCAGCCGGTCAGAAGTTGTGATGTGAAAGCTGTTGTTCGATCCTGTTACCGTCTCAACCCGCTGATATTGCCGCACATCCAGCTTGTAGTGCTCGGCTACCTTGCGGTAGTACTCGAGCGCTTCGAGGCGATTTGGTTTCGGGTTCGCGCTGCTGAAAGGGATGTCCCCGATCTCCAACAACTCCGGCGTCGTGAAGAAAATCATGTTCGCCGGATAGTGAAACAGGGAATTTACCAGGCAGCCTTTGTCAATGCTGATGACCTTGAACCCGGCTTTCTGTGCTTCGATTGCGCAGGCTAATCCCGTGGGGCCGGCGCCGATTGCGATTATGTCGGCTTCCATCTCCGGACGGGCGTGGAGTTGTGGCTTAGGCAAAGTGTCGGGAATGAGCTTTGTCGACAAGTGCGGCGTCCTGCGGGAGTGAGTGAGGCTGCAGGGATTGTCGATTTTAGCATGACAAAATCACGACAACTTCGCGCCGCCAGTCGCCGACTTTCACATTCGCTATAATTTTTGGTTCTCAGGAGCATGAATGTCCACTTCCGCTGCAACTCGCACCGAAAAAGACTCCCTTGGCACCAAAGAAATTCCCGCCGACGTTTACTACGGTATTCAAACCGCGCGCGCGATTGAGAACTATCCGATCTCTGGTATGCGCGCGCATCCGACTCTGATTCGTGCGATCAGCATGGTCAAGGAAGCCGCGGCGGAAGCGAACCGCGAGCTCGGACTAGTGGATGAAAAGACCGCGAACGCAATCATCCGGGCAGCGCAGGAAGTACAGCTGGGAAAGTGGGACAGAGAATTCGTCGTGGATGTTTTTCAAGCCGGCGCGGGTGTGAGCTTCCACATGAATTCGAATGAAGTGATTGCCAACCGAGCAACGGAAATTCTGGGCGGCAAACTCGGGGACTATTCGAAAGTTCATCCCAATGATCATGTCAACTACGGCCAAAGCACGAATGATGTTTTTCCTACCTCGATGCGGCTGGCTACACTGCTTGAACTGGAGAAGCTGTATCCGGTACTCGACTATCTGGCAATTGCTTTCGAAAAAAAGGGAGCTGAGTTTTACAAAATTTTGAAGTCAGGGCGCACGCACATGCAGGACGCGGTTCCGATGCGCCTGGGGCAGGAATTTACAGCCTATGCGGGTGCAATTCGGCGGGCGAAGCAGTCGATTGAGTCGAGCGCAGAGTTTCTGCGTGAACTTGGCCTTGGCGGTTCAGCTGTCGGCACTGGAATCAACACCCATCCCGACTACCGCGAAAAGGCAATCAAAAATCTAGCGCGAATTTCCGGCCAGAAGCTGCTGCCGGTCAACGATATGCGCTACGCTATGCAGTCGAATCTGGCCATGTCGCTGGTTTCTTCCGCGTTGCGCAACCTTGCCCTGGAGGTGATTCGAATTGCGAACGATCTGCGGCTTCTCTCGTCGGGCCCGAACACCGGTTTTGCCGAGATCAATCTGCCAGCGTTGCAGCCAGGTTCTTCGATCATGCCGGGAAAAATTAATCCTGTAATTCCCGAACTCGCGGCAATGGTTTCTTTTCAGGTGATTGGTAATGACGTGGCCGTTGCCATGGCGTCGCAGGCCGGACAACTCGAACTGAACGTGATGATGCCAACGATGGCTTACAGCGTTTTGCAATCGATCACCATCCTGACCAATATGCTTCGCCAGCTCAATGAAAAGTGCATTGCCGGCATCACCGCAAACGAGAATCGCTGCAATTTTTACGTTCAGGCTACGGTATCACTGGCGACTGCGCTCAATCCGTATATTGGCTACTCCAAAGCTGCCGAGATCGCGAAAGAAGCCGTGGCCACCGGGCGCTCTATCATCGAGATTGCGCGTGAGAAGAAGCTTCTCAGCGAAGCGGAGATCAACGAAATCCTCGATCCGGTCCGGATGACTGAACCGGTGCGCCCGCTTGATGCGGCGAAAAAGCGGGAGGAGATCAAGAAGCACTAGAGACTGTCAGATCAAATTCCCCTGCCGCCGGGGAGACAGCAGGGGCCAGATTCCGGCGAGAGGTCTCAACATCCCTCCGGCATCGCCAATAGGTACGTGTGTCGCAGCTGAGAAGTTTCATTGTTCGCGTGTATGTCTCTCCCAAAACCACCAGGCCAAATTGGACCCTGCGAAATAGAAGCCGAAGTTCCCCGTTGCAACCACCCAGGTGTTGAAATCGTGAACATTTCCGCTCGCAATGATCGCAAGAAGAACGCCGGGTAAACAGAAGACAACGGCTGGTCCCACGCGATCCGGAAAGTCGATCATCAGGACGCTCAGACATCCGAAGGCCGCTCCGATGAGAAAAGTCAGGAACAATCGGGTGTTCTTCATCGATACCCGGGGCCAGTCTCTGCTCTTTGAGCATCTGGATAGTCGTACACGCCCCGCCCGCTCTTCTTGCCCAGCCTACCTGCTTTGACGTATTCGACAAGCAAACGTGCGGGTTTGAATTTCTCGCCGAGAGTTTGGTGCAGGTACTCGAGAATGTGCAGCCGCGTATCCAAGCCAACCAAATCCACGAGTTCAAAGGGGCCCATGGGGTGATTGAGCCCCAGTTTCAGGGCTTTGTCGATGTCCTCGGCTGAGGCAATTCCTTCTTCGAGCATATGAAAGGCCTCATTGCCGATCATGGCATTTATGCGGCTGGTGATGAAGCCGGGCGACTCTTTGATCACCACAACTTCTTTTCCCATTCCGCGCCCAACGTCTCGCGCAGCTGCGATGGTTTCATCATCAGTCTGCTGCGCGCGAACGACTTCAATCAGCTTCATCTTGTGTACAGGATTAAAAAAGTGCATCCCCACGCATTTGTTCGCGCGATAGGTCACGCCGGCGATTTCAGTGATGCTCAGAGAAGAGGTGTTCGAAGCAAGGATGGTTCCAGGGCGGCAGATCTTATCGAGCAGCGTGAAAATTTCGATTTTCGACTCGAGTTCTTCGGGAACAGCCTCAATCACGAGGTCTGCTTCGCGTGCGGCTTCTTCGACGTTTGTGACAAATTCGATGCGATGTATAGCGGCATTGGCATCGACCGTAGAAACTTTCTTCAGCTCGACCGCTTTGCTTAAATTCCCTCGAATCTCGTCTTCAGCCTTGCGCAATGCTGCAGGAAGCAGGTCTTCGAGTATAGTGCGATAGCCGCCGAGAGCCGCCACATGGGCAATACCTCTGCCCATGATGCCGGCGCCGATCACGGCGATCGTCTTGATCTCCGCCACTACTTCTCCAGCAGAGCAAGCAGTTCTTTGATCCGCTCGTTGGCGTTTTTCAGATTGTCAGCCAAACGCTTTTTCTCTTCGGCATCGACAGCGGGAAGGGACGCGTGGATTCTTCGCAAGGTGGTCGTAATGTCGTCAACGTAGTTGATGAGACGAATGAGTTCTCCGGTCGCTGCCATGAAAATGCGCTCCTGGCCACGAAGTAATGTCGTGGCAAATTGTTTATTCTCAACTTCCGAAGGGATTTAGTAAAGGCGCGGAGTCCAGCTAGCGTTGGCAAGTGGACTCCCTTTTTTAGGCCGGTCATCCGGAGCCGGCGTTTTCTTCAGTCGAGCGGGACCTCGCGCGCAACAAATAGCTCAGATATTGGCCGTGCTGGAGTTTGTCTCTACAGGCCCGATCTCCGATGAGCCGATTTTCGAAGTGGCGTCACCCGTGCGGTTTATTTTCCTAACTTCTGATCGAAGAAGTTTGCCATCATCTGCAGCGCCTCTTTTGTCTCCGGCAATTGGAAGTTGTACCAGAAGGCATGGGGGAGGGCCTCGAATACGAGAAGCTGAGAATCGACGCCAGCATGAAGCAGCGCCAGATGAAAGATCGACGTGTTGCTTAGCAGGAGATCGCGCGTGCTGGTGGCCAGAAGGCAGGGCGGAAAGCCGTGTAGATCGGCAAAAAGCGGCGAGAGCACGGGATCTTTCGGGTCCGTCCTGCCAACATAAAATTCATCATGCGGATGATCGGAGCTTTGCGGCGTGAAATTGCCGGGCAAGCCGCTCAGGGAGAAGAGTTGCTGCGACTCGGAAGGGCGGCTGAAATCGGCGAGCGTGGAAAACATACCGAGAGCGCCGGGTAAGGGAAGTCCGAGCTGCTTGATTTTGACCGCGACTTCGCCGGTCAGAATGGCGCCGGCGGAGGTCCCGAAGATGCCGATGTTGCGCGGCTGATAGGTCTTGAGCAGATCTTTGTAGACGGCGACAACATCTTCGACGGCGGCGGGAAATGGGTTTTCAGGCGCGAGGCGGTAGTAAACGGAGACCACCTTCAGTTTCGCTAGATTCGCCATGGGTATGCCTTCAATGAGCGAACCAGAGTCAGAGTTAAATCCGCCACCGTGCAGATTGATGAGGACTCGATTCTTGGTAGCTTCCGAGAGCGGCGTAATGATATCGGTACGAACTCCGGCAGTTGTGGTCTCTTCGACGTTAACCGGGTAGAGACGCTTGGCCTCGGCGGAGTCGCGGGCGCGCCATTCGTCGGTATGCTTGCGCCGTTCGGCGAGGGTTTCTTCCCCTTGCGGCGAATTGCGATCGATTTCTCTCAGCCACTGTTGGGCTTCGGGGCTGACGGTGGTTGGCACTGGAACCACGCGGGTGAGGTGCGCAGTACCGTCAGGATCGAAGGTGGCAGAGTCAGGACTGGGCGCTTGAGCTGAAGCAGTCAGGGCCAGTAGTAGAAGCGGCAGGGCGGTGAATAGGCGCATAGTTCTTAAAAACCTCGACCACGAAGGACACAAAGGTACACGAAGGAAGCACTTTGAGAAAAGTCGATGGGTTGCGGAGAAGCACTACAAGACTACGCGGAGGCTGCCAAGCCAGAGAAAAGATCGCAAGTCAGAAACGATCTTCGATCAGGCCAGGCCGTATTTGCCTCGGTCGATCATCTTTTGCGCGATCTGCTGACGCAATTCGATGGTGTTGTAGGAATCGTGCTTCCCAAGCCGGCGCAGAATTGCCATTTGCGTCCGCAGCATATCGCCATCGGCAACGGCGGAGATGATTTTGCGCGCCGCGGCTTCAATTTTCTCTATGCCTTGCGAAAGATATACCTGAGTCATGGCGATGGGAATGGCCGCGGGAGCCTCGCCCTGCGCTGAAACCATCTTCATGGTGCGGAGCAGAGCTGATTCCATGACGTAGCCTTCAATCACCATGTCGGCGATCGCGCCCATAATTTCCTGCTGCTGCTCAATTTGCATCATGTATTTTTGCGTGGCGGCTCCGGCAGCAAAGAGCCCAAGCTTCTTGGCGGATGCGACGAGCTTTTGCTCCTCGGCAAGTGGGCCTTCGAAATCCTGGATTTCTGATGGTCCGGAAAGAACTTCGTCCATCAATTGCTTGATCGCCGGCATGAGTGGAAGCTGGCCGCCCATGGCGCGTTTGAGCAGGAATCCGGTGATGATGAGGCGGTTGATTTCGTTGGTGCCTTCGAAGATGCGGTTAATGCGAGCATCACGGTAGGCTCGTTCCGCAGGATACTCTTCGACGAAGCCGTAGCCGGCGTAAATCTGCACGGTTTCGTCGACGATGTAGTCGATCATTTCCGAAGCCCAGACTTTGATGATCGAGCACTCGACGGCATACTCTTCAATTGCCTTCAACGTTTTCTTTGCGGCGTCGGCAGCAGACTTGTCGATCGCCGAGAGGGCCGCATCCATCATGCCCACGGTGCGAAATACGACGGACTCGCCGACATAGGCGAGCATTGCCATATTGGCGATTTTTTCGCGGACAAGGCCAAAGTCGGCAATAGTTTGCTTGAACGCCTTGCGTTGCTTGGCATAAGAGATCGCGTTGTTGATCGACTCGCGCGCGCCACCTACGCACATGGCTCCAAGTTTGAAACGCCCGATATTGAGGATGTTGAACGCGATGATGTGTCCGCGGCCGATTTCGCCGAGAAGATTTTCAACCGGAACTTTGCAATCGTTGAGGATGATGGGACAAGTGGAGGAACCGCGAATCCCCATCTTGTGCTCTTCTGCGCCCACGGAAAATCCGGGGAAGGTGCGCTCGACCAGAAAGGCGGTGAACTTATCACCGTCGATTTTGGCGAAGACTGTATAGAGATCGGCGAATCCGGCGTTGGTGATCCACATTTTTTCGCCATTGAGGATGTAGTACTTGCCGTCGGGCGAAAGCACGGCGCGAGCGCGACAATTGAGTGCGTCAGAACCGGAGGTCGCCTCGGACAATGCGTAGGCGCCGACGATTTCACCGGAGGCGAGTCGCGGCAGATATTTTTTCTTTTGCTCGTCGGTGCCGAAGTAAACCAAAGGTAGGGTGCCGATGCCGGTGTGGCCTCCCCAGGTGGTGGCGAAGCTGGCGTACTTCGCAATGTGGTCGGCAATGACCGCAGCGGAGACTTTGTCGAGCTCCATGCCGCCGTATTCTTCGGGAATCTCGGCGCTGCTCAATCCAAGCTCGCCGGCTTTCTTGAGCAGTTCGCGGGTGACGGAGAAATCTTTGTGCTCCATCTTCTCGATATTGGGAAGAATTTCTTTTTGCGCGAATTCCTCCGCAGTTTGCGCGATCAGAATTTGTTGTTCGGAGAAATCTTCCGGCGTGAATATTTCTTCCGGTTTGCGTGATTCGAGAAGAAAGCTGCCGCCTTGAACGGCGGATGGAGCTGACAGGGTGGTGGACATAAGCCTCCCAGAAAATTATGACTTTTTTGGAGAAGATTTCCAACCGAGGAGGGTAATGAGGGTAACCATGGTCTCGATATCGCTCAGCCTGCGGCTTCGCGCTTCGATTCGTGGATCGGGCGCTCCTACGGGACAAAAGCAAGTTCAAAATCCCCGCCGCCTGACTGCGCTCGGGGCGAGCTCTGTCCCGCAAAAAACGCGCTACACCGGTTGTTTTGGCCAGGAGTGGAGCAACGATCTTTGAATGCAGCTTTCGATGCGATGCTGGGCCTGAGGCGGTAAATTCAGGAATTCGAAGCCGGTTCGCGACGAACTGCTGTGCCGAACGATGGCGGGGGCTTCGATTGCGGAGTTCTGTAACTTGAGCCGCAACGAAACCCGCTCGCCAACCGGGGGAGGGCCACAAAGCACAGCGGAGAGGCCTCCGAGGCTGATTTCCAAAGTAATGCCACGCGTGAGCCGCGAACCGGAACGGAAAGGCTGCCGCACCGAGACCGGTGAACTCAGCAGGAAGCGAGGATGACGGCGCTCGCTTTCGTATTGCTGGACAGCGGTGGTTGCTCGAGTTTGGGTGTGCATGGGGGATGCTCCACGAATTCAGGTTATGAGGGAAGGGTTGCTCCCCAGGCTGAAGCCGAGCGCAGGCTGGCGCGAATCACCTGCAGCAATTCATTGTTATCGGCCGGTTTTTGGAAGAATGCAGTCGCGCCGGAGTCGAGGCTGCGTAGTTCGTTGGCCTGCGGATCGCGGGCAGTAAGCACGATCACAGGAATATGCGACAGGGCATCGCTCTCCTGCAGCCGCTTGAGAACGGTGAAGCCGTTGCCGGCGGGCAGGCCGAGGTCAAGAATGATAAGGTTCGGGCGCTCTTTTTGGGCGAGGGCGATTGCCGAGTAGCCGTCTGAGGCGCTCACAGTTTCGTAATTGTTGGCGCGCAGGCGGAGCTTCAATGCCATACGCAATTCGGGGTCGTCATCTACGATGAGAATTTTTGCGTGATTGAAATTCAGCGACTCTTCGATGGTTTCAGTTGACATTGGTTTTGTTCTCCTTTGGGCTGAAGCTGTTCGCAGAACTGAGATCAAGAAGCACCATTCGCGTGACATCAACGGCGACCTGTTCGACCTGGCGATCCAATGTGAATTCCTGCATTCCCGGCGGAAATGATACGGGGCGGGCCGTGGCACATAAGGTGCCGGTGGCTTTCAAACCTGGCATTGCGCCGAGCTGTTCGGTAATACGGGCCGTCATTATTCCCACTCGCTTCATGTCGGTTGAGGCGACGACATAGAAGGTGTCTTCCGGGCCGTTGGTGGCGATTGCAGGCAGCACGAGATCTTTATCGACATAAACGCAGCGGCGCAATAGTTCGAGCGATTCGCGGCAGACTTCCTTCCAGTTTCCGCGGACCGGACGCGTGGAGGGCTTGAGGTCGACACGCACGAGCACAATGGACTCGCGCAGGCGCTCATGGTGGGTAATGACCGGAAGCAACAATTTAGAAAGCGAGTAGACGGGCAGACTGAAACTGAAAGTGGTGCCTTCGCCCGGCTGGCTTGCGACCCAGATGCGTCCGCCATGTAGATTGACCAGCTCTTTTGCAATGTAGAGGCCGAGTCCGAGTCCGGTGCGGTTGATGTCGACGTTCTCCTGTTCCTGAAACAGCCGTTCGAAAATGAGGGGCAGGGCTTCGGCGGAGATGCCGCAACCGGTGTCCGCGACCGAGACGTAGGCAAAATCGGAGTCAGTTTCCTGGCGGCTGATCCGGACTGTGATTTTTCCTTCGGCGGGAGTGAATTTAACAGCATTGTCGAGCAGGTTGATCAGAACTTCGAGAACGCGATCGGGATCGGCGTAAACCAGCGGCAGATTCTTGTCCGCTTCCAGCTCCACGCTGATCCGCTTGTTCATTGCGATAGGCCGAATCATCGCAACCGCTTGCCGGACAAGCTCGACGAGGGCGAGACAACGGGGTTCGATGCGGAGCTTGCCGGATTCGGCGCGCGTGGCTTCGAGCAAATCGCGAATCATGGCGTGGAGCTGGTTGACGCTCTTCAGAATGATTTGCAGATGGTCGTGCTGTTCGGGAGAAACCGGGCCAGAGATTCCGTCATAGAGCAACGAGGCGTACTGGTGAATGCAGGTCAGCGGCGTTCGCAGTTCATGCGAAACGTGAGAGAGAAACTGGTTTTTGAATTCGATCTGCTGCTTGCGGCTGATTTCGAGAGAGCGCAGCAGTGCCTGGCGTTCAACGGCGTAGCGCATGGACCGCTCGAGGTTGCGGCTGGTCATGTCGCCTTTGACCAGATAGTCCTGCACGCCCTGATGAATCGCCTTCATGGCCAACGCTTCGTCTTCCTGGCCGGAGAGAATAACGACCGGCACGTCGGGAGCTTTTTCGAGCACCTTGCGAAAGGTCTCCGTGCCATGGCTGTCGGGCAGATTCAGGTCAAGCAGCACAACCGATGGCGGCTTAGTCTCGATGGAAGCAAGCGCTTCTGAAAGGCGGTTTACACAACTGACGTCAACCTGCCGCTTGCTTTCCGTCAAGCGCAAGCGAACCAGGTCGGCATCGCCAGGGTTGTCCTCAATCAACAGCACCTGCGTGGGGGAATCGGGCATTATTTCTCCTAGTTGGGCAGGCTGGCGAAACCGAACCAAAAATTTTCGATCGAGCGCACAGCGGAGAAAAACTGGCCCAGGTTCCCGGGCTTACTCACATACGAATTTGCGCCCAGCTCGTAACAGCGGGCGACATCGCGCGGGGAGTGCGAAGTGGTGAAAATTACGACCGGCAACTCGTTGAGCTCGGGATCAGCCTTTACCTCAGCGAGTACGGCGCGCCCGTCCTTGCGCGGAAGGTTTAAATCCAAAATGATCAAGTCGGGACGAGTTGCCTCAGCATATTTCCCTGTGCGATGGAGAAATTGCAGCGCCTGCTCGCCATCCTCGACGGTGTTGACCTGTGCCGGGCGCTCGCTGGTAGCAAGCACTTCGCTGGTGAGATTGGCATCGGCCGGGTTGTCATCGACCAGCAGAATTCTGTGCGTAGAGCTCATGGGCTTGTTCCTTCTTATCAGCTCTATCGGCAGCGGCGGCAGGAAACGTGAATCGAAAAGTTGAGCCGCGTCCCAATTCGGACTCGACCCAGATTCGTCCGCCATGGTGCTCGACGATTTTTTTGCAGATGGCCAGGCCGACGCCGTTACCTGGGTACTCAGCGCGGGTGTGAAGACGTTGGAAAATTTTAAAAATTAGGTCTTTGTGCTCGGGAGCAATGCCGATTCCGTTGTCAGACACGGAGAATGCCCAGTCTTCGCCATCTCTCTCAGCGGAAATGCTAATGCGGGGTATGACCTTACCGCGAAATTTGACCGCATTGGCAATCAGATTCTGAAAAAGCTGGACCAGTTGAAAGTGGTCGGCATGGATTGTGGGAAGCGGGTTTCGGGTAACTATTACTCCTTGGTCTCTGAGCGCGATGGTCAGGTTTTTGATAGCTTCTTCGACGACCACATTGAGGTCGATGAGCACATGAGAGTCACCGTTGCGGCCGACCCGCGAGAAAGCCAGCAAGTCCTCAAGCAGCCCTTGCATGCGGGTAGCGCCCTCGACCGCATATCCGATGTAGCGATCGGCGGTTTCGTCGAGCTTTCCGCGATAGCGCTCAGCCAGCAGTTGGGTGTAGGCGGCGACCATGCGCAAGGGCTCCTGGAGATCATGCGACGCGACATAAGCAAACTGCTCGAGGTCGCAGTTGGAGCGCGCGAGTTCTTCGACCTTTTCGGCTAGTTGCTGTTGCGCGCGGGCGCGCTCCTGGCGAAGGCGTGTTTCATCGAGCGCGCGGCGAACGGCAACAGGCAAACGCGCGAGGTGATCTTTCAAAACGTAATCCGTTGCACCTTGCTTCAGGCACTCAACCGCGGTCTCACTGCTGAGTGCGCCGGTTACCAGAATCATGGGTGTATCCAGATTCAGTTGACGGAGAATCCCGATGGTTTCCATCCCGCGAAAGCTCGGCAGGCTGTAGTCCGCGAGGATGGCGTCATATTTGGTGTGCGCCAGGCGTTCACGGACGCTGTCCTCGCTGTCAACGACGTCGGCGGCAACCTCGAAGCCTTTGTGGCGCAGTTCGGCGATCTCGATCTCGGCGTCAGAGGGGACATCTTCGATGATGAGCAAACGGAGATGCCCGGAGCCGGATACATTGGTCAGCGGGCCGGTCATGGCTTGCCTGCTGCTTTGGCTGCCTGCGCAGGATTCGCCAGCGGACGCTGGTTAGTCACCATCCAGTAAAGACCTGTGTTCTTGACGATGTCTCGAAAACGATCAAAGTCGACTGGCTTCTGGACGTAGCTGTTGGCGCCCAGGTTGTAGCTGGCCACCAGATCGCTCTCCTCTTTTGAAGATGTGAGAATCACCACGGGTACGCTCCTGGTACGAGGGTCGTCCTTAAGCCGTTTCAGCACTTCGAGACCATTCAGCTTCGGCAGCTTGAGGTCGAGCAGCACTACGCGCGGCGGATGATCAAAGCTGCGATCTTTGAAATTTCCGCTACAGAAGAGAAAATCAATGGCTTCCTCGCCATCGCGGACGGTAAAGATATTGTTTGCCAGATGCTCGCGCCGCAAAGCATGGAGAGTAAGTTCGAGATCATCGGGATTGTCTTCCACGAGCAGGATGTCAACGCTAGAGTTTGCCGTCATTGAGAGCCTCCGACCGCTACCATTGGTTTTTGTTTGTCAGTGCCAGTTTGGCTTTTACTGCCGAGGGTGAAATAAAAAGTTGCGCCTTTGTCGATTTCGGCTTCCGCCCAAATGCGGCCGGAGTGCTTTTGTATGACCCGCTGCACGGTTGCAAGCCCCACGCCCGTGCCTTCGAAGTCCTCGGGACGGTGCAGACGTTGAAAAACGCCAAACAGCTTATCGGCATATTTCATGCTGAACCCCACTCCGTTATCGCGCACGAAGATTATTTGGCCGATTTCGTTTTCCTGGCTGCCAACCTCGATTACCGCCTTGGCGCGTGGCCGGGAGTATTTCAAGGCGTTCGAAAGCAAGTTCTGGAACACAACCTTGAGCAAAGCGGGATCTCCCTCGACGAATGGGAGATGGCCAATTTTCCATTGGACGTCTCTGCTTTCCGTGTCTAGCGAGAGATCGGCAATTACGTCTTTCACAATGGGATCGAGGCCAATGACCTGCAAGCGGATTTCATGGCGGCCAATGCGGGTCAAGTTGAGGAGGTCGTCAACCAGAAGGCCCATACGGTGGACGCCGTCCTGAATACGCCGCAGATAGTGGCGAGCTTCCTGAGAAAGCGAGGCAGCACATTCATCGGCCAGCATTCTGGAAAAACCCGCAATGTGCCGGAGGGGGGCGCGCAAATCGTGCGACACGGAGTAAGTGAATGCTTCGAGCTCTTTATTTGCCGCCTGCAGTTCAACCGTCCGTTCATTGACGCGCTTTTCCAAGTCCCGGTTGAGTTCGGCAAGCTGCCGTTCGGCTTCCTTGCGGGCGGTGATATCAATATTGGTTTCAACCACTCGAACTGGCCAGTCGGCGCGGCCCTGGTGGAGGGCCCAATGACTATTAACGATGACCTGCCGGCCATCTTTGTGCAGGTGGACCAATTCGCCGTCCCAGGTACCATTGCGCCGCAATTCTTCTTCGATGACCGGAAGAGGCTTGGGAAAGCTGGTTCGCAGCAGGTCGTGAGAGAGCGCGCCGATTGCTTCGGCTTTGGAATATCCATACAGGTTTTCACAAGCCTGGTTCCACATGGCAATGCGGCCGTCAAGAGCGCGAATAACGACCGGCGCCAATTCAAGGGCCAGGGTCCTTTCGCGCAAGATTTCTTCGTTGCGGACGCGCTCGGTGATGTCGCGCGCAATGACCGAGAATCCGCGAAGTACGGTATTTTCGTGGTATAGAGGCGTAATGACTTTGAATGCGGAAAATGTGCTTCCGTCTTTACGCACGCGCACGCCTTCTTCTTCGAATTTTCCATTGCGGATAGCTTTTTCCAGGTCACGGCGGGGCTGCGCGGCTTGCTGCGCTTCAGTTGTGTAGAAACAAGAGAAATGCTTCCCGACGATTTCTTCGCTGCTGTAGCCTTTGATGCGGGCGGCGCCTTCGTTCCAGCTCAAGACATTGCCTTCGGGATCGAGCATGTAAATGGCATAGTCCTTCACACCATCGAACAGAAGACGGTAACGCTCTTCGCTTTGTTGCAAGTCAAAGGTTCTTTGCTCCACTCGCCGTTCCAGGTCTGCATTTATTTCTTTCAGTTGGCCGCGCAGCAAAATACTGCGATTGACCTCTCGGCTGACGATGGTTCCTGCAACTAACAGGAATAATGGGCCCACCAGGGTGGCGAAGACGAGAATGGTTTTCATCTTGTGCTGCGCTGTCAGCGATTGCTGGGTGCGCTCGTCGAGCAGCTTGCGTTCGACTTCGTCCATGGATGCAATTGTGGCTTGGATTCCTCCCAGAAGCTGGTCGCTTTCAACCAAGGCCGCGGGTTCAGGTAATTTTCTGAGTTCCCGCCTTCGGGCGATCAACCGGTTGGCATATGCCAGCTTTGCGTTCACCTGTGATTCGAAGGTGTTGAGGTGGACTTCTTGAACGGGATTGTCGACGATCAGAAGGCGAAGTGCGTTAATGTCCTCGGCGGCGGCACGCCGACCTTCGTCATAGGTTTGTAGAAAACGGTCTTCTCCGGTTATCGCAAAAGCTCTAGAGCCGCTTTCAATATCATCGGCATGTCGTAGCGAACTCTGGAGGGCGGTCCGTACTTCCTGCGTGTGGGCCACCCAGCCTGCAACTTCGGCCGACTTGACGACGCTGCGCCAGCACAGGAAGCCAACAAAGCCGGTGACCAGCAGAGCGATAGCAGTAGCCGCGCTCGCCCAGTGTCGAAGCGGCGCCTCCGCGCCAGCGGCCAGTTCACGCCGCAGGGTAGTATTAATCACTTCCAGTTCATCGGTCTTTTTCTTGATTTTGGATTCGAGTTGCTCGATCAGGCGGGTCAGTTCCTTTTCCCGACTCATGCGCGAATGCAGTCGTTGCTCGAGTACGCGGTTCTGACTGTACAGCTCGCCGACGCTAGGCAGAGCCAGCGCTTTCGGCAAAAGCTGGAATAGTACGACGGCAGTAGCGATGGAAGTTGCAGCAGTAAAGGCCTTTACGAGGCCGGAGAAAAGATACGTGGGATGCCAGATGGTCCAGACTTCCATCAGGTGGGTAGTCCCACAGCCGAGAATAAAAAGCGCGAACATCCAAAGTATCCAGTTGAAAGGGATATCGTTGCGCTTCTTGACAAGATAGACGAGAGCAACCGGAATGCAGTAGTAAGAGAGAGTGATAACCAGGTCGGAGATCGCATGGAGCCATACGACTTGCGGGTTCCAGAGATAGCAACTGCCGTGGGGAAGGAAATCAGACGAAAATAGTTTGTGGAAAATTTCCAACTTCAGGTCCTCGTCGCCCCAAATTGCGCCCCCCTGGCCGCATGGACGCAATTAGTCCGGCAACTTACCATCGACAGAAGATGAGGGTGACTTGAATGGACCAGTGGCCAGTGATCAGTGGTCAGTGGCGAGTGATTCGTGACTCGTTCAGTCTGCCTGTTTCTCAGTGCGGAACTTTGAGGAGGGCAGTTGCGTAGGTTGTGGTGCAGGGGCTTTGTGCGAGTATCGAGGTGAGCTCGATCTACTATGGCGTCAACCACACTTACGGATAGTTTGCCCTTACGTGACCGCCAGTTGTCGATACAAACCGGTATGGCCATCATTTGGGCGATCGCGGTGGCGAAGTTTCTTTTACATCTCTATTTCAACAACCGATACGGATACTTTCGCGACGAGTTCGACTATATCGCGTGCGGCGATCACCTTGGCTGGGGGTACGTCGACCAGCCGCCGCTAATTCCTTTTCTGATTCATCTCTCCCGCGCTGTGCTCGGCGATTCTTTGCGCGCGATCCGCTTTATTCCCGCGTTGGCCTCGTCGTTGCTGGTTGTGCAGAATGCATACATCACACGCGAACTTGGCGGCAAAAGTTATGCAATGTTGCTGAGCGCGGTCGCCGTGCTCATCGCTCCTCAATATCTCTCCAATGGCAGTTTGCTCGGAACAAACTGCCTGGAACCGAACCTGTGGATGGCGTGCGCGTATTTCGTGATCCTCGCAATCAAGCGTGATGAACCGCGGTATTGGTTGTGGGTGGGCGTGTTTGCCGGTATCGGAATGGAAGAGAAGTATTCCATCGCGTTGTTTGTATTTGGCATTGTCGTTGGCCTGCTGCTGACGGAACAGCGCCGCGCATTTCTGAGCAAATGGTTATGGCTTGGGGCATTGGCAATGTTTTTGATTTTCCTGCCAAATTTATTGTGGAACATTCGCTACCACTGGCCATTTTTGCAGCTTATGCACAACATCCGGGCCGAGGGCCGTGACGTGATCCTTCCCGCCGGCCAATATTTCTTTCAGCAGATGTTGCTGGTTCATCCGCTTACTGCCCCGATCTGGATTGCAGGTCTGGCGGCGCTTTTCGCGTGGCGTCCTTTGAAACCGTATCGTTTGCTGGGCTGGAGCTACGTGGTCTGCTATTCCGTCTTTTTTATCCTGCACGGCAAGAATTACTACCTCGCTCCGATCTATCCCATGCTGCTGGCGGCTGGCGCGGTGCTGATTGAGTTCGCGCTGAATGGGTGGCATTTCGGCGCTGGGGGAAATCCTGCGAGCCGTCGCCTGGCCTGGCTCAAGCCTGCAATTGTCATTGTTCTGCTTGTTGCCGGAGCGCGTCTGGTCCCGATTACGGTGCCGGTGTTTTCGCCAGAGAGATTTCTGGCCTACACGAAAACCTTGCCATTCAAATTGCCAGTGATGGAGCACTCGCATGAACGCGCTGCTTTGCCGCAGTGGTATGCAGATCAATTTGGCTGGAATGAGATTGTTTCTGAGACCGCCGTCGCGTGGAACCAGTTGACGCCAAATGAGCGGCAGGACTGTGGGATTTTCGCGCAGGATTATGGACAGGCAGGGGCAATCGACTTTCTCGGTCGCAGCTACGGACTGCCGAAGTCGTTGAGTGGGCACCAGACCTGGTGGTTGTGGGGGCCGCGCGGGTACTCGGGAAATTGCATGATCGTGCTCGACGATTCGCGCGAAAAACTCGAGAGTCTATTTAAGGATGTTCAGTACGTCGGAACCTCAGCGGACGATCCGTACGCGCTCGAGAAGCAGATCGATGTGTTCATCTGCCGCGGCTCGAAGTTCGGAACCCTGGCTGATCTATGGCCCAGTGTGAAGAAGTGGCGGTAGCGGTTATTTTAAGGCTTGGCGGACAAGCTGAAGTTGAGCTCCCAAATCTTGTTTCTCTTTCAGCACGCGTTCCGGCTTTGCGATCAGGTTTCTTAGGTCAGGCGGAGCGCTCGCGATGGTCTGCTGCAAAGTTTCCAGTGCCGAGGGATTCTTTAGTGCGGCGGCGTAGTTCTGCCTGATCGCTCGCATAGATTCCTGCCACTCGGGTCGCTCCAGCACATCGAATTCGCGATTGACCGCTGCCTGCCAATCGAGACCTGCCGGTCTAAGGTGAGAAATTGCGGCGCGCAGTTCAGATTTCTGCGCGGCAGTGATGCCCTGAAGGTGCAACAAGCCTTCGATTGCGTGGAAGTGAGTAACAAGAAGATCGCTCGCCACAAGCGTCCCGAAAAGCGAGCTGCCATTGGCAACGTCGCGAGAGAAGCGGACTCCGGCGGCCAGGGTGTGGGCTGTGCCGTCTTTATCACCGGCAAGACTCAAATGAAACGCGTAGAGCACATTCAGCCGGCCGAGCTGAAGCGCTTTGCGCGCATATTCGACCGGAGTATCACTGCCCAGCCCGTAGTCCAGGCCCCAGTCGCAATTCTGGAGTCTGGTGCCGCGCGCCATAACTTTCAAAGCGGGTACATTTCGTTCGAGCAGGTCTTTATAGACGTCGTCACGATACGGAGCAGTACCGTCAAGAATGAGGTCCAATTCTTTCGCTTGATCGGCCGTAATGCCCGAATCCTGCAATTCGGAAAATGCTGCCCAGTAGCGCAGCGCCGCGTTGTCGGCAAGACTAGATTTCTCCTGGGCGAAGACTTCCTGAGCAAAGAATATCGACATCAGAACAAACAGAGAAATAAGACTGCGAATAGTCATAGCTTAGTTTTCTCCTGGCCCAAGACGTTGAGGGCGCTTTGTTGTCCTTCCGGTAGTTGCGGTTTCAATGGGAAGGCTAGCCGATCCAAAGCTTGCTTTGGAGAGTATCCGGTGGAGAGTTCCGCGTTGGCGCGACGTACCGTGAGCGCCGATGAGTTCGGCACCTCTGTGATGGCGGGATCTATAGCGGGGCGGCCTTCAAACTTGAGTAGCACCGCTACTGCGATGAGCAGAGTCGCGCCTGAAAATGCCCAAGCCCACCAGAAATGAAAGCGCGGCTTGGATTGCGCCGCGGGTTGAATCGCAAGGTCCTTCGCAGCAATCGGACGGAATTGCTTCAGATATTTTTCGAATTCATCAGGGCTGGATTGCATCAGATTGCCTCCTTTGCGCACATGAGCTCGCGAAGCTTCTCGATTCCATAACGGTATCGCGACGCTGCCGTGTTGGCGCTGATTTCAAGCACTTCAGCAATCTGCGAAAAGGTAAGCTCCCCCCAGATGTGAAGGACGACCACCTGGCGCTGATCTTCCGACAGCACGCGGAGCGCGTGCTTGAGATTTTGTTCTGCGGCGTAGTCGCGCTCCGGCGGTTCGAACCAGGCGGAATCGAGTGTTAGCTCGACCGAACGGCTGCGTAGCTTCGAATCATTCAGGAGTTGATTGCGGACACTGGCGAAGAGGTAGGCTTTCGGATCGCGCACGTGTGCCAGGTTTCCTTCCTGAATCAATCTGAGAAATACCTGTTGAACTGCGTCCTGCGCGATTCCACGATCGCTGGCAAATGAGGTTCCAAATAACACCAGGGCTGCTCCGTGTGCGTGGTACAACCGCTCGAGTTCACTTGCCGTTTGCACGATGCGGTCTCGATGGTAAGACAATTGGCGAAGATAGTTTTGTCTAAGAATTGAGAAAAATTCTCGCAGAATGTTTTCGAAAAGGGTGCTATCGATACCAGTCTGCTCTGGTCAAGGGCATGCGACTTGGGCCGTCCGCATTTTTCAATAGTAGCGATTGGTACAGATCGAGTTTTCCGCACTGGAAGTAATAAGCCGAACCGGCCAGATACAGCCGCCAAATCCGATATTTGAGTTCACCGACCAGTTCGCTGGCCTGGGTTTCGCGCGCCTCGAACTTTCGCAGCCAGCTACAGAGAGTAAGGAAGTAGTGTTCGCGAAGATTTTCGACATCGCGCACTTCGAACCCGGCACGCTCGGCATGAGTGAGCATGGTTGAAATCGGGACGAGTTCGCCGTCGGGGAAGACGTAAACGTCGGTGAAAGTTTTTTCAGCGGGCTTGGAGCGAGTTCCGGCGCGGCCGATACCATGATTGAGGAAGACGCCCCCGGGCTTGAGCAGGTTGAAGGCGCAACGGAAATATTCGGGCAGCGCGCTTTCGCCCACATGCTCGACCATGCCAACGCTGACGATCTTGTCAAACTCGCCGAACTGTTGCGCATCACGATAATCGACGAGATGAGCCTGGCAGCACGAGGCCAATCCAGCCTCGCGGATGCGTTGTTGCGCGAGCGCGAGCTGCTGTCGGCTGAGAGTAATTCCGATGGCCTTGACGCCGTAGTTACGGGCGGCGTGAAGGATCAGTCCTCCCCAGCCGCAGCCGATATCGAGCAGGCGCTCTCCCGGCCGTAGGCGGAGCTTGCGGCAAATATGGTCGAGCTTTTGCGACTGCGCCGTCTCGAGATCGTCGTTCGACGATTTGAAATACGCACAGGAGTAAACCATTCGCGAATCAAGCCACAGTTGATAGAAATCATTCGAGAGGTCGTAGTGGAAGCTTACGGCCTGGCGGTCGCGCGACTTGGAATGGGTTCTGCCATGCAATTCTGGCCGCGCGTGTTCCTCGTCGTGCAGCTTCGAAGGCAGGCTGAGCAGCATGGTCGCGAGGCGCAATTTGCTGCCCGCGCCAAAGTGTTTCTGCTCAAGGTATTCTGCAATAGGAAAGACGGCGAGGATGTCGCCAGAGATGTCGAAATCGCCATAGATGAAAGCTTCACCAAGCGCGACCTGTCGGTCGGGACGAATCAACGATCGCAAAACGCTGGGATGATGAATTTGCCAGGTGAAGCGGCAAAACTGACCGGGCTCGGCGTCCCAGCGTGAGCCGTCCCAGAACTCAATGGCAAAATTCCGGGGATGGTAGTCGCGCAGAAGTTCCTGCGTAATTTCCAAGGCCTTTGAAGCCGACTTGGTTGCGATGGCTGGTACGCGTTCTGCCATGGCGCGCTCAATTATGCACGACTAGTCTTGGATGATGACAGAGAAATCCGCGCCTTCCCAATGCTGCACATTTGTCCAAAAAAAAGTGAAAACCACGGTGTGGCCCGGATCCATGGTATTGGTAGGCAGGTCGGCAAAGTAGATTCCAAGCCCGCTGTCTTGAGTCTGCAGATCATGAGCCGTTTGCCAGCCGTCCCGGCTCCAATGCACCATCGCCGGAGCCTGAACCGCGATGCGGAGAATCTTTCCCGCAGGCACGATACGGCATTTGTTGTTGAAGCGCCATTCCCATTGGTTAGCCTTGCGCTTCTCGACGCGATAGCGCTTAACGGTTTGCGGTGGCTGGTCAAAAATTTTGCCGTCCTTGAGTGAGCGGACGAGCTTGATGTACTCGGAATGGGCCCAGACCAGCGGGCAAGCGGAGCCCGAGGCTTTGCCCAAGAAGAGCTCGCGGCCGGGTATGTCGGCTGCATCCCAGACCTGCTCGGGGAGAAGCCGGCTGCCATTTGCCGACAAACTCAAAGTGCGCAGCAGGTCTTCGGCACCCTTGGTATTTCCAGCGTCGAGTTCGTAGTGCGCGCGCTCGCCTGCGAGCAGTGGCCAGGCGCGGCCGATGCCGGTGCCGTCGAAGGGGCCGCCATCAGCGTGCTCGCCGTAACCGTCGTCGTTGTAGCGGTACCAGCACGGTCCCTGCGGAAGTTTGACGCGAAGCAACGCGTCGACAACTTTTATGGTGTTCAGGATTTTGGGATCGTCGGGAGCGCGAAGTCCGAATCGGACGAGAGCCAGCGCATCCGGGCTGATGATGTGTGAGGCACGTTCGAGATCCTGCCCTGGCGGACGATTCTTGATTGGAACGTAACCGTCGGTGATCGAATCGGAACAGTCGACCTCCGGAGGGGCGATACGGACGTAATATCCGTCGATGCCGATCTGGCGTGCGAGATCGCCGTTGGTGGAGTAAGTCCAGCGCTCGATGTTCTCGTTCCAATTGTCAGCGAGCTCGCGCAGATAGTTGGCAATTCCAGATTCGTTGACCGCGTCGGCAACATCGGCGGCAGCGAGCAGGCCGGCAATTTCGACGGCAAGCGTGAATGGCGAGTAGCCGGCGTCTTCTTCCCAACGGTCCTGCTGAGTCACGGGACCGTTGCAGGCGATAAAGCTCGCGGCGCGCCGAACCATTGGCCACCAGCGCTTCAGATCTCCCAATGCGGTAGGAGCCTCGCGCCGAAGCAGATCCACGAGAAGAATTGGAAATGCCGCTTCATCCATCTGTGAGCCGGCCCAGTAGGGGCGGCCATCGAGCCACATGTTCTGCGGCCAGCGGCCATCCGCTTCCTGGGTAGCTTCGAGGTAACGCAGTACGCGGAGTGCATCGCCAACGGCTCCGGCGGCGAGAAATCCACCGGCGGTTTCGACCAGATCGCGCGGCCACACCAAGTGATACCCACCCAGGTCTTCGTCTCCTTTGTTGAATCCCCAGGGAATAGAGAGGCTGGCGATGACGCCGCCGAGAAAATCTTTGGATTCGTGCACGCGCAACATAGCGGTAGACGAGCGGTACAGGTCGTGATCGACGTCGCGATCGAGCGGGAGCAGGGTCTTCTGCCAGTTGCGCCACTGCGAAACGTAGTCACGGAACATCGAGTTGTAGTCGTCGAGCAGGCTGGCATGGGCTTCGGCTGCGGCTTCGGCCCATATGCCGCCGAAGCCAATGGCAAGGACAAACTCGTTTCCGCAAGCTGCGAGGTCGATCTCGCCGGTGAGGGCCACGTTGCCGTTTTCAGCGCGCTGATATTCATTGGTCAGCTGAAAATTGCGAGAAAGATCCTGCCAGCCGTCGGAGTATCCGGCGAAGCCCACGGACATTTTTTTCCACGGCGCAGAACAAGCAAGCGCGAGGGCGAGGCCGCCGGGAAATTCGGCGAACAGCATAGTGATGCCTTTGTAGTCGCCGACCCAGCCGGTGTTGTGATCACCGAAGTTGCCAAGGTGCGGCGCGAGAAGGGTGTAAAGATGGAAGTCGAAGGTTGTAAGCGGGACGAAACGGGTTTTCTGCAGGACCACGTCGCGATGAGGATCGGCAAAAACTTCTTTTTCGATGCGATATTTTCCGCCCAGCTCAGTGTTGACCAGGCGCAAAGCAGGAACGCCGGGTTCAACCGGAGTTACATCGAATCTGCAATGGCGTTTTTCTTCGGAGAAATAGCTGTGGCCGTCGGTGACGATCAGACCCATGTCGCGAGTGCATGCCGTGTCGACGCGTGGATAATAAATTTCGTTGAGAATCCCATGGCTCAGGGTGAACCAGACGCGGCTGTTGCGATTGAGCGCGGTGCCAACCCCGGTCTTTGCACTTGAAGTCCAGCGCGGCGCGATACCGGGCCATCCGGGCGCAAGGGTTGAAAAATTACTCACGGTGTACCGTTGCTGCGGAGTTTCCGAAGCGGTTCATTTGGAAACTGGAATAGTATCAGGCAGGCTGAGGCGACCGGAATAGAGCGCCATGCCAACTACGGCGTCGATTTTCATTTGATCAAGGGTATTGATCTCCTCGTTAGTGGTGATGCCTCCGGCGACGATGAGTTGTTTCGCGGTTGCCGCGCGCAGCGGACGCACCACATCAAGGGGAAGGCCTGTCATCAGGCCTTCGGTATCGATGTGAGTGTAAAGAAAGGCCGCGCAGAATGGGTCAAGCGCACGAATCATCTCCAGCGGGGAGATGTTGGTGATTTCTCGCCAGCCGCGTATTGCGACCTTGCCGCCCTTGGCGTCAATGCCGAAGACGAGTTTGCCTTCTCCGAGTTCAGCCGCAAGATTATTTGCGAAGCTGACGTTCACTACGCCATCTTGAATCAGCGCGGAGCCGAGGATCACACGTTGCGCGCCTAAGTCCAGCACCCGCCGGGCAGTTTCGAGTGAACGAATGCCGCCGCCGACCTGGCAGGGAAGCCGGCGAACGAAATACTCAATGAGCGTCGCGTTCGAACCGGGCCCCATCGCGGCGTCGAGATCGATGAGTTGAATGAGCGGAAAAGAAGAGAATCGGATGATCCATTCGTCGAAGTTTTCGAACTCGAGAATTTTTTTTTGTCCTTGTTCAAGCTGGACGATTTTGCCGCCCATAAGATCGATTGAGGGAATCAGCATGGGAACCTCATGGGAATTCCGGCGGCGAAAAGTTTTGATTTGAGATCGGAAATGGAACTCAGGCCGAAGTGGAAGATTGATGCGGCGAGTGCGGCATCGGCGGCGCCTTCGCGAAAAACTTGGACAAAGTGATCTGCGCCTCCTGCGCCCCCGGAAGCAATCACCGGAATGCGCACCGCTTCCGAGATCGCGCGGGTCAGTTCGCAGTCGAAGCCTTCGCCGGTGCCGTCGCGATCCATCGAGGTGAGCAGGATTTCGCCCGCGCCGCGGCTTTCAGCTTCTTTGGCCCATTCGACTGCGTCTTTGCCAGCCGGTTTGCGGCCACCGGAGACGTAGGCTTCGAATCTCGCCTCATTGCGTTTGGCATCAATAGCGACGATTACGGCTTGCGAGCCGAAGCGCTGCGCGATGCAGGTGATCAGCGACGGATCGGCGATGGCGGCGGAGTTGATGCTGATCTTGTCAGCACCCGCGTCGAAGATCGCGGCCGCATCGTGCAGAGTGCGCACGCCCCCACCGACCGTGAAGGGGACGAACAGTTCTTTCGCAGTGCGACGAACGGTGTCAAGCAGGGTTGTGCGTTTCTGGTGCGTCGCGGTAATGTCCAGCAACACGATCTCATCAGCGCCTGCTGCGCTGTGTGCGGCAGCAAGCTCGGCGGGATCGCCAGCATCGCGCAGATCGAGGAACTGCGTGCCTTTGACCACGCGGCCGGCATCAACATCGAGACAGGCGATGATTCGTTTCGTCAGCATTACAGGTTGCAGAAGTTCTCGAGAATTCTCAGACCCACCGCGCCGGATTTTTCCGGATGAAATTGCACGCCAAATAAATTCTCCTGTTCGACTGCTGCCGAAAACCCGCCGCCATATTCGCATTCAGCCGCCGTTGCCGCCAGCAGCGGAATGCGATAAGAATGCGTGAAATAAACATACGACTCGGGTGCGACTCCGCGCAGCAGGCGAGACCCATTGCTGCGAATGCGCAGGCTGTTCCACCCGACATGCGGGGACTTCACCCCCGCGGGGAAACGGCTGCACTCGCCAGGCCAGAGTGCGAGGCCTTGCACGTCAGGAGCTTCTTCGCTTGAGGCGAGCATCCACTGCATTCCGACGCAGATGCCGAGAAATGGAACATTTTCTTCGATCTTTTCAATAATTGCATCGCGCAGGCCGGATTCGTCGAGAGCCCGCGTGGCGGCGAAATGTCCGACGCCGGGGAGCACGATCTTTTCCGCGCGAGCGACTGTCGCGGGATCCGAGGTCACTTGAGTTTCGGCGCCGAGATGATCGAAAGCCTTCTTCACCGAAGTCAGATTGCCGGCTTTGTAATCGACGATGGCGATCATCAGAGCAGTCCCTTTGTACTGGGCAGAAGATCTTTCATCTGTTTATCTTGCCAGCAAGCGGCGCGGACGGCGCGAGCAAAGGCTTTGAACAGCGATTCAATCTTGTGATGATTGGAGCGTCCATACAGGATGCGGGCGTGAACATTCGCGTTGGCGCCACGGGCGAATCCTTCGAAAAAGTCTGGAACCAGTTCAGATTGCAAGTCACCGACGAGACGCACGCGAACTTTCGTATCCATGACGGCGGCGGCTCGGCCGGAAAAATCTACTGCCGCGAGTCCGAGAGTCTCATCCATGGGCATTACGAAGTATCCTGCGCGCAGAATGCCGCGCTTGCTGCCAAGAGCTTGCGCAAATGCCTGGCCGAGAGCGATGCCGACGTCTTCAACCGTGTGATGCTGGTCGACATCGAGATCACCATTTGCGGAAAGTTGCAGGTCGAAGCCGCCGTGATTGGCGAAAAGCTCGAGCATGTGATCGAAAAAGCGTATGCCGGTAGAGATTTTGTGCTGGCCGCGGCCTTCGATGGTGAGCTTCAGGTGAATCTGAGTCTCTTTGGTGACACGATCAATGGCGGCCTTTCTCATCTCGCCACCTTTTGGCGCAAGCCGCGTTCAGAAAACACTTCGCGCAAGTTAGAGAGCAGGCGTTGGTTGTGCTCGCGAATGCCCAGGGTGATACGGACGCAGTCTTTGCAGCCATGATCACTCGATCGATCGCGAACCAGAATGCCGCGCGAGCGCATTTGCTGAATGAACGGCCTGCAGTTCTCGCCGAGGTACATCAGTACAAAATTGGCGCGGCTTGGCCAGTAACGCACATTCCAGGAATCGAGTTCTGATTCGAGTTCGCGACGACCGTCTTCCGTATCGGCCACGTAGTTGCTCACGAACTCGCGGTCTTCAAGCGCCGCCGGCAGACATGCCAGCGCAACTGAATTCAAATTGTAAGGGGAGCTCGCGCGGCGCAGCATTTTCATTTGTTCGGCATTGCCCATCAGCACGCCAATTCGCAGACCGGCAAGGCCATATGCCTTTGAGAAAGTCCGAGACACGAAGATGTTCGGCACATCGCGCCATTTGGGAAGCATGGTTTCGCCACAAAATTCGAAATACGCTTCGTCGATCAGAATTGCGGCTTGCGGCGCTGCGCGGGCGATCTGCTCGATTTCGGAAAGCGGGACAAACGCCCCGGTCGGATTATTCGGATTGGCTATCGCGATCAGGCGCGTGCTTTCGGTGATGCGCGACAACACAGTTTGGGTCGGATATTTAAAAGTTTCGCCGGCGGCAATTTCAATGACCCGCGCACCCGCCGCTTCGGCGTAAATGCGAAACATGGCAAAAGTAGGGACGACGACGATCGCATTCTCACCAGGCTCAATGTAAGTCCCGCAAATCAGGTGGATGGCTTCGTCGGTGCCGTTGGTCAGCAACAGTTCGTCTTTTCTGACGCCAAGATGCCGAGCCACGACGTCCTCGCCGAGATCGCGAACCGGGTAGCGCGCGAGATCCTCGCCGTCGAGATTTCGCAAGCGTTCCAGCACTCGCGGCGAACAGCCGACGGTGTTTTCGTTGAAGTCGAGGCGAAGTCCCTCGCGGTTTCCGAGCGGCGGATGATATTCGGTGAGCGTGAGCACGGCTTCGCGAGCCTTAAGCATTGGCGCACCTCGCGCGGATGGACTCGGCGTGACCGCGCAAGCCTTCTGTTTCTGCGAGCAGGACTATGGAGGGCGCGAGCTGATTCAGGCCCTTTGACGAGAGTTCCTGCACTGAAATCAATTTTACAAAGTCCATCACACTCAGGCCGCCACGGAAACGGGCAGCGCCTGCTGTCGGAAGAACGTGATTTGGGCCAGAGGCGTAGTCGCCGGCGGCTTGTGCGGAATAGTCGCCGACAAAAATCGATCCGGCGTTACGAACCAGCGGCAAATCTTTCTTCTCGATGGTGATGTGTTCGGGCGCGATGCGGTTCGCCCAATCGAAGGCTTGCTGACGGGAGCTGGCGACTAGGGCTGCACCCCGGGCGACGAGAGATCCGTGAGCGTTCTCGTTCATGTGAAATGGAGGGCCTCCCTGCGCTTCGATGTCGCAAGCATCTACGACGGACTTTGCCAGCTTCTTGGAAGTTGTAACGAACACCGCCAGCGTCTCCGGATCGTGCTCAGCTTGCGCGACTAGATCGGCGGCAATGAAATTGGCGTTGCCTTTTGCGCTTACGATTACCACTTCAGTCGGGCCGGCGAGCATGTCTATGGCGCAATCGAATGAGACGAGCTTCTTCGCCGCGGTGACGTACAGATTGCCAGGGCCGACGATTTTGTCCACACGGGAAATTGTTTCCGTTCCGTATGCAAGTGCGGCAATTGCTTGAGCACCGCCCACACGGTAGAACTCTTTTACACCGAGCATCGCGGCCGTGGCCAGGACTTCAGGACTCGGCCGAGGCGACCACACGCGAATGTTTTTGACTCCCGCGACCTGTGCTGGGATGACGGTCATCAGCAACGTGGAAACCAGCGGGAATCGGCCGCCGGGAACGTAGCAGCCGACGGAATCAAGCGGCCGAACCATCTGGCCGAGAGATATTCCGTAGCGCGATTTTGTCCATGCTTTCGGCTTTTGCAGTTCGCAGAATCGGCGAATATTTTTTTCAGCCACACGCAATGCGCCTCGGAGTTGTGCGGGAGCACGTTTCCATGCGACTTTCATCTCGGAATCAGAGACTCGCAGCGCCTGGTCCGGTGGAAGGCCGTCGAACTCACGCGCATATCTCAATAGAGCTTCGTCTCCCGTGGCCCGCACGTCGCTGATAATCTTGCGCACAGCAGGCTCGATGGCATCGAGCCGCGAACCTCTTTGCTCGATGTCCCTCACGTAGGCTTCGGCGATAGATGCTTCGAGGATCCGCATTACATGACCACCTTATTCAGCGGATATTCGACAATGCCTTGTGCATTCGCTTCCTTGAGGCGGGGGATCACCTGCCAGGCAAGCGATTCTTCGATGACGGTGTTCACGGCGAGCCATTCGGGATCGCTAAGGGTAGATATTGTCGGGCGCTTCAGAGCCGGCAAGACGCTGAGCACACGCTCGAGATCGTTTTTGCGAACGTTCAACATGAGGCCGACACGGTCTTTGGCTTCCATAGCGCCACGCAACATGAGCGCGAGATTTTCGATCTTGCGGCGTTTGCCGCTGTCTGACCATGCCGTTTTATTCGCGATGATTTGCGTATTGCTCTCGAGAACGGTGTCGATGATGCGGAGATGATTAGCGCGCAAGGAGCTGCCGGTCTCGGTGACTTCGACGATGGCATCGGCGAGCATGGGCGGCTTGACTTCCGTCGCACCCCAGGAAAACTCGACGCGCACATCGACTCCTCGAGCGGAAAAATAATTTCTCGTTACATTCACGAGTTCAGTGGCGATGATGCAACCGCCGAGGTCCTCGGCTTTTTGGTATTGCGAACTCTCCGGTGCAGCCAGCACCCAGCGGACTTTGCCACGGCTTTGTTTGGCGTAGATCAAATCGGAAACGGTGACGACTTCAAGTCCGCTTTCGACAACCCAATCAAGGCCAGTTAGCCCGGCATCGAGAGCGCCATGCTCGACGTATCTAGCCATCTCCTGCGCGCGGATCAGCATGCATTCGATTTCAGGGTCGCCGGTGGAGGCGAAATAAGAACGCGAGTTGGTATGAATCGGCAGGCCGGCCTGTGCGAACAGTTGCAGGGTCGCTTCTTGCAGGCTGCCTTTGGGAATTCCGAGGCGGATTTTCATCTTGCAATCTCCGCGGGGGCGCCGATCAGCGTCTTGGTAAAGCAGGATCGCGTTCCTTCGTGGCAGACCTTGCCTGCGCCTTCGACTTCCACCTTGAGAAGCAGAGAATCGTAGTCGCAATCCGTGGAGGCAGAAACAACCTTCAGCCGGTTGCCTGAGGTCTCGCCCTTGGTCCAGAGTTCGTTGCGCGTGCGGCTGTAAAACGTTACGTAGCCGAGCGCCTGAGTCTGCTCCCAGGCTTCACGATTCATGAAGCCCAGCATGAGCACGTCGCCATTTGCGGAATCCTGGACGATGGCGGGGACCAGGCCTTGCATTTTATCGAAGTCAATTTTCATATCGTTCCTGGTTCAAATCAAAGACATCAACCACGAAGGGCACGAAGTTGCACGAAGGAAATCCGAATACTCCTCACGCCCTCTAAAGAAATGTCAAAGCTCCATTCGAGAAACAAAAAGCCCGCTGAGCCGTTGCGCTTCAGCGGGCTTGAATCTCGTGTTCTGGCTAACTCAGCCGCACACCCCCGCCGTCGCGCTGTGCGCGTGATGGTAGCGATGATGGTGCCGAGTCAGCATGAACAGATAGGCTATTCGTGACAGCGAATCTGGTCAATGC
Organism: Terriglobales bacterium; assembly: GCA_035651555.1. GTDB lineage: Bacteria > Acidobacteriota > Terriglobia > Terriglobales > Acidobacteriaceae > Gp1-AA145. Next base: position 261,518 of record DASRFL010000011.1, on the reverse strand, counting down.
CGAAAATTCGATAAGGCGGATTAGATTCGGCGATTCCGCATTCAGGGATGATCAGCGAGGCCGCCGCTCAGAAACAGACTCTATCTTCGGGGTGGCCGGAGCAGGCCGCATGCTGGTGTAGATCTTGCCCACCAGTTCTGCGGCGACACTGACGCCCGCTGCGTTCCAGTGCGTGTCATCTCGCCAATATAGAAGCGATCCGTTCCGAAGAGCTTCAGCAGCCCGCTGCTGCAACGCAGACGTCGTATTCACGACGTTCACGTCAGGCAGTTCTGCGGTTAGCTCGGCAAACTCCGCGCTCTTATTTGTGGCCCGAGCATTGGCGAGCAGCCGTTGATAGACCGTGTACTTGCTGGGAACAAGGATGACAACCAGCTGGAAATTGCGACGCCGCAGCTCGCGATCGAGAACGCGGAAGTATTTCGCCCAGAGCTTCGGTCCGTCGGGCGCGCCGTCGCGAACGTCATCGAGCTGAAAAAGTATCGGACGGCCGTCGGGAAGATTCTTGCGGACCACGTTCGCGGTATATGGATTCGGCATGACGCGGCCATCGTACGCACGACCTACGAGTTCGCGAGAAATATTCGCCAGCGGAGAATACTCCAGATTCTTTGACAGCAGGTCGAAGCCGCTGAAGCCGGGGTCCTGTTGGGCGGCACCGAAATTTCCCAGGCTCCAGTCCATCAGCTCAAAAAAAACCGTGCCGTGGGTGATGCCGAGTTGGCCGATCAGAAGCTGGAGGTTTTCTCGGCTGATCGAGCGAATCGGCGAACAGGCGTTATAGATCGATAGCCCGGTGCGCTCGGAAATTTGAGAAGCTAAAGTCGCTCCTTCCGGCTGCTCGGCCCCGATGCAAAACGAATCTCCCACGAGAATTGCATTGTAAGAACGCGCGGAAACAGGATCTGCAAATCCCCGCGAATCGGTGTGAACGTCCATGGGGCGATACTGGCGGCATTCGGCGCAGTTGGACAGCTCCGACAAGTCCCCGTAAGCCTGAGAATTCTGATACACGAGATCGGTTCGAAACGGCCCGAGATTGTGGGAGCCGGTCACCATCGCGAACTCATGCAAGCGAAATGTGTACCACTGGGGTGGAGCAAAGCGTAACGAAACGTCGAGCACCGCCCAGAGCACGAGAATGCGTGGGAGCAGATACCCTAAACGAAATCGTGAGTGGCGAGCTGGCATTGGGCGTCTACTCAAAATTGGAAGTACAAAAACGGAGACCGCTGGCCGCCTGTGATCAAAACCAGGCAGCAGACCAGACCCACGGCCATCGCGCAAGCCATTTGCGGACTCCAGTCGTGCGAAATCTCAAATGTGTTTGGAGCGGCATGGGCGATTGCTCCGGCGATTGCGATGCAGAACGCCAGGACCGCAGCTCCTGCGAACAGGGTTCCGCCGGACGGATAAAGCATCTTTGCCAGCCATCGCATCGCCATGCTGAAGGATTCGGCGCGAAAGAGCACCCATCCCAACACCATAAGCACGAACATCGCAGAGCGGCGAAGAAGTGCGGGCAGCGCGTCCCACTGCTCGTGAAAAAGTTTGTAGAAGATCAGCAATACACCGTGATAGGCGCCCCAGATAACAAAGGTCGAATTTGCTCCATGCCATAGGCCGCCGAGCAGCATGGTGATGAGAAGGTTCCAGTAGACGTGCTTGCGATTGCCGCCCAGCGGAATGTAGAGATAGTCACGCAAGCAGGTGGAAAGCGAAATGTGCCAGCGCCGCCAGAAATCGGACGGATCAAGCGCCTTGTAGGGCGAATTGAAATTCTGTGGAAGTCGAATGCCAAACATGTGGCCGAGGCCCATGGCCATGTCGCTGTAGCCGGAGAAATCAAAATAAATCTGGTAGGTGTAACCGAGGGCGCAAAGCCATGCGCCTGCCGTGCTCAGAGTTGAGTAGTTTGCGAGTGCGGGATTGATGACGGCGGCAATGGAGTCCGCGATGAGAACTTTCTTTATGATGCCGATCGTGAAGTAAGACCAGCCAATGTCCAAGCCGGAGCGCCGGTTTGCGGCGTCGAGGTTTTCGAGATCGCTTTCCACCTGGCGAAAGCGAACGATTGGTCCGGCTACGAGTTGCGGGAAAAGAGCGACGTAGCAGGCAAATTCGAAAATATTTTTCGTCGGCTTGATGGTGCCGCGATAACTGTCAACGATGTAGCTGATGGTGTGGAAGGTGTAAAAAGAAATGCCCACGGGCAAGAGCGCACCAGCAAGAAAGTCCTTGTTCCAGAGCAAAGCGTGAAGGTGCAGCTTCCAGATCAGCGAAGACGCGTGATCGGCTCCGGTAAGCGAAGCGGTCCATTCGGCGCCGCTGAGGAGCAGATTGAAATATTTGAAGTATTTGAAAAATGCGAGCAGAGACAAGTCGACGGCAATAGGCGCGATCAGGCAGAATTTGCGGCGGCGAACATCCTGAAACTTCAGAAAACCGAGGCCGGCGCTGTAGCTGACCAGCGTGGAAAATGCCATGATGGCGCAGAATTTGTAGTTCCAGAACGAGTAGAAGACGTAGCCAGATATGGTGAGCCAGACGTATCGCCACTGCTTCGACGAGAGCTTCCAGAAGACGAAGTAAGCCACGGGTAAAAAAGCAAAGAGGAACACGCGGCTGTTGAAGAGCATGAGGGTGACCCCGGCGCACCTGCTTCGGACGGAATTCAACTTTGGTGCGGGTGAGCGGCTCGCAACCGGAGAATATCGCGCCTGACAGGCTTAGCGGAGATTACCGGGGTAATGGAGAATCCGGTCAAATTGCGCGTGGTGAAGCGAGGCCATCCCGACGGTTCTGCGCGCAACTGCTAAAATAGAAGCACCGCAAAACCAGATTCCCACGGCTCCCGACCGCCAAAACAATTCATGCTGAAAAGCAGGCCGGAATACGATTGCCGAAATTGAAGGAGAGACATGGCCAAGATTGCCAAGACAGCTGATCGCAAAAAAGTGATGGATACGACCAAGAGTACGGATTGTCCTAAATGTGGCAAGCCTACCCGGATTGTGAAACGGGTAAAGGACCGCGAACGCGGTGTCCCTGGAGGAATTTTTATTTCCTGCTCGGGCTGTGACTTTTACGAGAAGCTCTAGGGGTTGATGAGGGGCTTCAGGACGCACGACTCCAGTACTTCCGAACAGACCAAAGCTCCTTTGGATTGGTTAGCGCGAACGCGGCAAAACAAAGCGCCAACACCGAGTGGTCGAGAGAAGCCCCGAAGTATTGCCACAATCGGACGCCACTTCCCGGGTAGTTTGACGAAAACAGCAGGGCGAGCATGTAAATGACTCCGAAAGTGCTCGCCACCCGCACCCAGATTCCCAGCACAAGCGAGATTCCGATCGCGAATTCTCCGTAAGCGACGAGGAACGCGATTGCCGTCGAGTGCGGGAGAACGAAATTCTTCAAGATTGGCACCATCAAGGGATACGCTCCGCCCTGGAGAAAAAGATTGATCCAGTATTCGAAGCCTCCATGCAGCGTGAATTGAGTGCCAAAGATTTTATATTCCCCGAAAATCAAGAACAAAATGCCGATTGCAACTCGAAGCGCGCTCAGGGATTTTCGGGTCGGCATGGTTGCGATCAGGCGGAGGCGCGGGTCATTTCTTGCAGGATGGCAGCTGCGGCTTGGGCGGGGTTCGGCGCGGCAGTAATGGGACGTCCTACAACGATGTGGGTCGCGCCGGCTACGATGGCGTCGGCGGGAGTGACGACGCGAGCCTGATCGCCATGCTGAGCTCCTGCTGGACGGACACCTGGTGTCACTGCAAGAAATTCGTTGCCCAGGTTTTCGCGCAAGGTCTTGACTTCTTGCGCGGAACTGACTATTCCCGAGCAGCCGGCTTTCAACGCCATTGCAGTCAGCCTGACGACCTGGTCCAAAACGTGGCCGGGCACGCCGGTTGCGTTGAGACCGGATTCATCCATGCTGGTCAGGACAGTGACGGCGAGGATTTGAGGATGAGTTGGACGGGCGAGGACGCCCGTCGCCCCACGCGTGTTCTTAAAGTTTGCAGCGCTGATCTTTGCCGCTTCAACTGCGGCTTGCAGCATTTTGGATCCCCCAGAGGCATGGACGGTGAGCATCGAGACACCGAGTTGAGCGGCTTCGCGGACCGCAGCCGCCACCGTGTTGGGAATGTCGTGATACTTGAGATCAAGAAAGACCTGTTTTTGTGAATGCACCAAGTCGCGAACAATCTGCGGGCCTTCGGCGGTATAGAGCTGCATGCCGACTTTGTAGAAATTTACTGAGTCCCCAAGCGCGGAGACAATTTTTTGCGCTTCGGTTGCCGTAGGAACATCGAGGGCCACGATGAGCCGAGGGGCTGAACCCGTGGAGGACGACGCTTCCAGTTCTGAGTCAATGGAAGTAGCCATGGAGACGAGTCTAAGCGAAATCCGGAAAATTGCCAGATCCTGGATTTTTTGAATACTCCCACCCGGAAGTGAAAGGACGGTCTTCAGGCTGACCGTCCTTGGCTCGTATATTGTCGGAAAGTCCGCTAGAAAGCGGGCTCGCGCAGCATCGCCATCGTCACCGCGTCCATGCGACCGGGAACCACGTCCAGGCGCACTCGCTGAATCCCGCGCTGGTCGAACTTCAAAACGTGGGCGGCGTTGTAGGAGAGATCGATGATCCGGCCGGGAACGATGGGACCGCGGTCGTTAATTCGCACAATGACCGAGCGCCGATTATGCAGATTTGTGACCCTGACCAGGGTGCCCAACGGCAAAGTCGGGTGGGCAGCGGTTAGATCGTACATGTTATAGGGTTCGCCGCTGGCTGTCGGCTTGCCCTCGAAATATTCGCCATACCAGGATGCTGTGCCTATCTGGTAGGGGTGAGTCCCGGCCCTGACCGGGAGCGAGACCGAGGTAACTACCGCCGGTTCTATGGATCTGGTTTTGTGGTCAGCTGACCCTGAGCTGGTTGGCCCCTGAGCCGCTCCCAATCCGACAAGAGCAACAAACGTCAGAAATCGAGCAATTCGAACTCGCATCAGATACCCTCCATCGTCAAAGTCGTCCTCCTAGCAAGAAACTTTCGTCCAATTCTCGAAATGCTACGGGGCCATGGGGGACGTGTCAATCGGCAAGCCTGTATATAAGTACCTTAGTACAGTTACAGATACGTGACGTAACATGCTCTTTGTAATGCCAACTCCAGGCTATGTTGCTGATAAAGAACGCCCGTTGTTGTTAACTAAATTCGCAATAACAGCCGACAGGCTCACTGTGCAATTTTTTCGTAATTGTTTTTTCAGCAACTTACGGTCAAACCACTAACTGCTTTGTTTCTGAACATTTACCAGAACTCTGAACCTTTGATGCGCGGAAACCAGTCTGATTTTGCTGGCGACCGTGTTTTTCGATACATTCCCAGCATGTCGGCTCCCCCCATCGTCTTGACCATCGCAGGCTTTGATCCATCTTCGGGAGCCGGCGTGACAGCAGACATAAAGACCATCGCGGCACATAATTGCTACGGAGTGGCGGCGATCACAGCCTTGACGGTGCAATCAACCCAGGGCGTCAGGGGCGTGACTCAGATTGACCCCCAAGTATTGACCGATAGCTTGCAGGAACTCACGCGGGACGTGAAGGTCTCTGCGGTACACATTGGGATGTTGGGGAGCGGGGGAGCCGCAAGCCGAGTGGCTGATTTTCTTAGCTGGGCGAAGCTATCGAACGTGGTGCTTGACCCGGTCCTGGTTTCATCTTCCGGAACCAGGCTTTTGGACAATTCCGGTCGTGAAGTGTTGGTCCGGGAGCTACTGCCACTCGTAGATGTGACGACTCCAAACATAGGCGAAGCGGCAGATTTGACCGGGCAGGAGGTCAAAAATCCCGAACAAATGATTCTGGCAGCTCGCTGTCTGCATGATCGTGGCGCTAAGGCGCTGGTGGTGACCGGTGGACATATCGACCCGGCGGTCGATGTCCTCAGTGTCTCTGGAGGACAGATCATTCAGGCCTTCCGGTCGGAACGTCTGCGCGCTCTGAATACTCATGGAACCGGATGTGCCTTCTCGACAGCATTGGCCTGCCAGTTGGCGCTAGGGCGAGATTTGTCAATGGCCGTGCTCCTAGCCAAGACCTACGTACTCTCAGCCATTAGAAGCAGCTATTCGATTGGACATGGGCGAGGGCCAGTGAATCATTTCCCCATTAAGGCTTGATCGCGGGGGAGAACGAGTATGACAGGAGCGGAAAAACGCGGGGAAACGGTCCAGACCAACGGCAGATAAGAGGGAAATGGTTCAGTTCTGGGGTTTGCGACTTCTGAGCAGGATACCGGCGAGAAACGCGGCGCATGCAGCCATCAGCCACTGAATACGCCATAACTGGACGGCCTGAAAGTCGAAATTGTCATGAACGCTGATAAAACTGATCGACACAGCCACGACCATGAAAGCGATACCAAGGAGAAAGGCGCACAGCGAGGGAAGCGGCAGTCCGAACCAGGTCTTGACACTCGTGAACTCCAGTATCCGCAAAACCCTGAGGTATTTGGTCCAACTGGGGGAAGGCATCAGGTCACTGCGATGACGATTGGCGCCGCAAATATGACAAAAGGCGGCGCCAACCATGAATTCGGTCCCGCAACGCCGACAGGCTTCGGCCAGATTTGTCTCAGCCAACGGCGGTGACAGGGGAGGGCGCCAAAATTCCTGTTGGACGTCATGGACCACATCGCTCATAGCCATTTCCTAATGGGCTGCGAAAGCGCACGTTTTATTCCAAAGCTTCAGTTCGTGAACCCCAAGTAAGTGAGCCGCTTACCACATATATTTTCCAGAATCAAGTCCGCTGGTCGAGCAAGATTTACTCTGATAGTGCAAAGTTTATAAATAGGGCGTTGATAGCGGCGCCCGCGGCCCGCGGCTGACCCAGTCCTTAGAGTGGCGGTTCTCGGATACACTGACAGGTATCTTCAGCAGTTCTGGTTAGAAGTCTGGCCAGAGTGTGCTCGGGTTAGAACGGATCCTTCTTTGGCTTGTCGCGCTGGATTTCGGGCCCTGGTCATGTTCGTCTTTGCTGCCGGATGGGCCTACGGGCAGCAACCGGCAGCAGGGGCGGCTTCTCGCGCCTTGTCTGATGGCAAACCATCCCAACTGAAACTACAATCCCGCAGCAGCGAACCGCTGAGCGCCGAGGCCTTCGATCACTTTTACAACATGGAGTATGAGCGTTCGATCCAGGAATTCACCGTCCTGTACGAACGCCATCGCGACGACCCCGATGCGATTAATCACCTGCTGAACGCGGTGCTGTTTCGTGAGTTGTATCGCATTGGAGCACTTAGCGCAGGAGAATACGCCAACGACAGCTTCCTGAATGCAACTCATCAGAAAGCCGATCCTCACACCTGCGAGCAGATCAAAGCACTGGTGCAGAAAGCACTCGCAATCGAGCAAGCACGTCTGGATTCAAATCCGAAAGACGTGGGGGCTCTGTACGCGCGAGGAGTGACGAAGGCGGAGTTTGCCACCTACACGGCTCTGATCGAACGGGCATGGCTATCGGCGTTGCGAAATGCGGTGACGGCAAGACGAGATCATGAGAAGGTGCTGGAACTTGATCCCACGAACGCAGATGCCAAGTTGATCGTGGGCGCGCACAACTACGTAGTGGGGAATCTTCCCTGGGCTGTGAAGACGGCATCGAGCGTGATAGGACTCGGCGGAAACAAGGAAAAAGGCCTCGAGTATTTGCATCAGGCAGCGGAGGGGAACGGTGATGCAGCCATCGATGCGAAGATTGTTCTGGTTGTGTTCCTGCGAAGGGAGAAGCGTTTCGACGAGGCATTGCAGATATTGAGATCGCTCGAGCCGCGCTATCCCCATAACGTGCTTTTTGCCGTAGAAGAGGGGAATCTGCTGGCGGCACAAGCGCATTACCAGGAAGCAGAAGAGGTCTACAAGCGAGTTTGGCAGGAGGGGAGGAAAGGGAAGTACTCCGGCCTGCACTATGAAATCTGCGCTACAGCGTTTGGCGACCTGCTGCGTTACCAGAAGAATTACGCCGGTGCGCTAGCGGCATACGAGCAAGTAAGCCAAATTCAAAAGCCGGATCCGGAGATCGCGCAAAAGGCTGCGCTTGGGGCCGGGGAAATGTATGACGTGTTGCAGAAGCGGGATTTGGCCCTAAAGCGCTATCAGGAAGTCATAGCCCTCGATGCTCATTCCAGCCGGGCGGATGTGGCACGCAGGCGGATCAAGGAGCCGTATAAAGGATCGTGAGCTACCAGGAGAGCAAACCGGCTAATTAGGCGGAACATTACGGGGAGAATTAGCGTATCTTGTTGTGCGGGGTGAACTATGTATTGCAACTATTGCGGCAAGTCGATTCAGGATGACGCCAATGTTTGCGCCTATTGTGGAACACGGGTCACCGGCGTGGTCGCGCGCAAGCGGCTGGTGCGCCCGCGTGAGGGGCGAAAGATTGCCGGTGTTTGTTTAGGCGTGGCTGAGTATTTTGATTTGGATCCGACGCTGGTGCGAGTGGTGTGGCTGATCACAGCCCTAGTCCCCGCAGGGATCGGTTTACTGGGGTACATCATTGCGTGGATCGTGATGCCGGAAGAGCCTTATCTGCTGAGCACGAATGTGCCGGCGGGACAGCAGGTGACGAACTCGTAGGTGGGACCCAATGCGACAGCGTGCCAGGAAGTTCATCAAGGATTTTCTTGTTGCGCTCGGAAACTGCCTTGCCGATGACATTTCTGATATTTTCGGGATCGGCGAACTCCTCGGAGCGACACTGGGAATGGCGCTGTTCGCTGGAATTTGCGTAGGTCTGCTTCTTCTAGGCTATGGTTTTTTCAGAGTAGCCTACGATCTGATGTTTGATCCCAATGCGATAGACGTGGCGTCCCGGCTAGCCGCGCTTTCGATAAGTCCTGACCGATGGGTGTAATTTCTCTGCACATATAATCCTCTCCATGTATCGCATTTTCAGCGAGGATGCTGAAATTTTCTACGACGTCGTCGGCAGCGGCCCGCCGGTAGTTTTGTTGCACCCCTTTCCGGTACACCACGACTTCTGGCTTCCTCTAACGAAGTATCTCTCTGCGAGGTACCGCCTGATCATGCCGGACTTGCGCGGGCATGGCGAATCGGGCTTGGGAGACGGGCCCGCGACCATGCAGAAGCATGCTGCCGACGTCATGCGGATTATGGGTGATGCTGGCGTTGATCGGGCGCCGATCGTGGGAGTGTCCATTGGGGGATACACGATTTTTGACTTCTGGCGGCGATGCCGTGAACGCGTCAGTGCGGTTGTGTTGTGCAATACGAAAGCTGGAGCCGATACTGCCGAGAGTCGAAATGGAAGATTGCAGGCTGCGAGCGATGTAATGCAGCGCGGTACCGAACCCTTTTTCGAGAGCATGTTGCAGAAGGTGCTTGGCGCAACCACGTGCCAGTCGCGTCCCGACCTGGTGGAAGGCGCTCTTCGCATGATGCGGAAGATGTCGGCGGAAGATGTTGCCGGCGTGCAGAGAGGAATGGCGGAACGGCCGGATTCGATCTCCACGCTAAAAACCATCAACGTACCAACTTTGATCATGACCGGCGACGAGGACACGTTGACCGGAGTTCCTGAAGCGGAAGTCATGAAGCAGAACGTCCGCGGAAGCCAGATGAGAACGATTGCCAAGGCTGGGCACTATTCAGCGTGGGAGCAACCCGAGGAAGTCGGAGGGTTACTGAGGCAATTTCTGGACTCAGTCAGCTAGGTCAACATTACCTTTGGTGAAGTCCGTATTCGTGGTTCCGAACCGTGCTGGTTCCGCTATATTGAAGGAACCAATGTCTGCGAAAAAATCAATGGTAATCAGTCCTGCGAAAAACCTTGCGGGGACGTTGAGTCCGCCGGGAGACAAGTCAATTTCGCACCGTTATGCCATGCTCGGCGCTATTGCGGACGGCATGACAAAGCTTGAGAACTTTTCAACCGGAGCCGATTGCGCCAGCACGCTGGAGTGTCTGAGGGGCCTGGGCGTGAAGTGGGAGCGAATTGGCAATGCAGTCGCGATCTATGGCCATGGACCGAAGCTCAAGACTCCTTCCGAACCACTCGATTGCGGAAACTCCGGTTCTACTATTCGCATGCTGAGCGGAATCCTCGCCGGGCAGAAATTTACCAGTGAACTGATTGGAGACAAGTCGCTCTCACGCCGGCCAATGGCGCGGATCATAGATCCGCTGGAAAAAATGGGGGCAAAAATCACTTCGGCAGAAGGCGAAAAGCCTCCCCTGAAAATCGCAGGCGGGAGGCTGAAAGGAATCGATTACAAGCTGCCGGTGGCGAGCGCGCAAGTGAAGACTTCACTGCTCTTTGCCGGACTTTTTGCGGATGGCACGACTCGCGTACAGGAACCGATTCAGACCCGTGACCATGGCGAACAGGCGCTGCAGGCCTTCGGCGCGCATCTCGAGCGACGAATGAAAGAAGTCAGCATCAAAGGCGGCCAGAAACTCACCGCGATCGAGGCCACGATCCCCGGTGACATCTCGAGCGCGGCTTTCTTTCTGTGTGCGGCGGGCTTATTTCCGGATTCTCGCGTTACGATATTGCGCCTTTCGCTGAATCCGACGCGTGCAAGATTGCTGGATTTCCTGGTCGGGCTGGGATTGAAAATCGCACTCAGCGATATGAGAGAAGAACATGGGGAGTTGGTTGGAATGGCGCAGGTGCAGGGGGGAACTCTGAAAGGCGCACGGATCGTGAGCGAAGATACGGCGGCGCTGATCGATGAAATTCCGGTGCTGGCGGCAATTGCGCCGTACACCTCAGAAGGAATTGAGATCCGCGATGCCCGGGAGTTGCGGGTGAAAGAATCAGACCGGATCGCGAGCGTGGCGAAAAATCTGCGCGCAATGGGGGCCGAGGTCGAGGAATTCGACGATGGCATGCGAATCCCAGGAGGGCAGCAGTTACGTGGTGCGACCGTCGATTCGTTCGGAGATCATCGGATTGCGATGGCGTTTGCGGTAGCGGCGCTGCGCGCACAAGGGCAGACCGAAATCAAGGGCGCCGATGCAGCCGTGATTTCGTATCCGGAATTTTTTGATGTGCTGGGGAGTCTGGTGCAGCGGTAAAAGACGCTCGGCAAAAATGAGACGGGCGAGGACGCCCGTCTCCCCACAACAAATTAAGCGTCTCCACCGCAAAATTAAAAGGGCGAGGACGCCCGTCTCCCCACAACAAAATTAAGAGGGAAGGACGCCCATTCGACTCCTTCCCTCGGTCAGTTGCTCAGGGCAGGCTCCGCCCCGCTCGTATCCAGGTGATTACTGAATTTTTTCCGTCTTGCCGTCGTACTTCACAGAGCCGTTGTTCTGGTTTACCTGCTCGACATCTTGATTGGTAATAGTACGGGTGGCGCGTTTTGCGCTTCGCGCTGAACTGGCGGCTTCTGACACACTCGAGGTCTCCTCAGAGGCGAAATAGGTCCATGAGCGTGGCCCTTCGGCCCGCTCATGCTCACGCCAATGCTCCATGCGAGCCATGTTCTGGTGCTCGGCAACGGGAACCGCAAGCTGGACGGCGGGAGACGAGATCAAAGGGGTTGTTCCGCCGGCGTACCAGACGGGCTGGGTGTAAGTGCCGCCGAGATTGCCATTGACGTTGGAGATTGAAAGAGTCGAGTTGGTAGCGCCCGCCACCAAGCCATAGGTAGCGTTGCTTGCGCCGACCGGGTTCGCGGAAACGGTTTCAAGCGAAACCTGGGGCGTGGTCACCATCGGAATATAGGGGCCGGTGCAACTGGTGTATCCGGGATGTGCCGGAACGCCAGCCTGGGCCAAGGCAGCGCATGAAAGCAGAAGAGTCGCGCAGAACAGAGACAGAATTCGCATACTACCTCCTGGGTTGAGACTACGCGGTGAATAGCAGGTAAGTTGCCAACTGCGCACAATCCGCTATTCTCCCCTGAAATTTGCCGGTATTTGCTGATGATTTCTTGATTACGCCGCGGCTGAACATATGGCGAATGAAAACGATTGCGCAAAAGCCGCATCAGTATTGCGATCTGGACGATCGAAGTTCGAGGTTAGCTGCCGACGTAGCGAGCGTAAAAGCTGCGCGCGCGAGCGGCGTCCGTAGTTCCTTTAATGATCGCCCGGCCGTCCGGGAAGAGCGTCAGCTCGTATGGTTCGTGCCAGAACTTCAGCAAGAAATCGGTATGACGAACGCTGCCGTGGGGCTGGAGCCGTTTGCTGATCTCATTCAGATCAACCGTACGGTGGTGCTCGTGGATCTGTACGGAATTCCGGCCACATAGGGTGATATGGGGACGAGCCGAGCCTGCCAAATGGATGAAGTCTCGCCGGGCGCAAGTTCGACAGTCGGGTCTTGGCTTGGCTGTCGCGATTTCGGAGCGCTGGTTCAGCCACAAGTCATGGGAAAGCAATGTACGACGGAGCTGGTCGCGTGCCCCGATCAAAAGCTTCAGTGATTCGGTGGCTGCGATGGAAGCGGCCAGGTTGACCGCTGAATTCAGGATTCCCGCGGTATCGCAGGTTTCGACCACACCACCAGGAGCCTCGGGGAAGATGCATGAGAGGCAGGCAGTTTGGCCGGGCACGATATTCATAGTGGCCGCATAGCTGCCCACTGCAGCGACATAGATCCAGGGCAAAGAATTCTTCACCGCATAGTCATTGATCAGGTAGCGGGTTTCGAAATTGTCGGTGCCATCGAGAATGAGGTGAACGCCGCTGAGCAACTGGTCGGCATTCTCGGGAGTGAGATCGTTGGCATGAGGCTGGGTGATGATTTGGGAATTGAATCGCGAGATATTGCGGCAAGCCGCGATAGCCTTGGGCACAGACTCGGCGGCGTCCACTTCGTTAAAGAGGACCTGGCGCTGAAGATTGCTGGGCTCCACATAATCGCGGTCGATGATCCTCAGAACACCGACGCCGGCACGCGCCAGCAGAGAGGCCAGTGCAGAACCGGTCGCGCCGCAGCCGACGATCGCGACCCGGGATTCGCAAAGGAGCTCCTGGCCCGCGCTCCCAATACCCGGAAACAGGACCTGGCGCGAGTATCTTTCCTGCAATTCGGGTTTCATTCAGAGAACGATCCGGAGGGCGACGGTCCAGAAGATAACGATCGCCGATTGCGAACCAGCGTCTCCACCATAGTGCCGCCTAAGCACATTTATTATAAGTGGCGAGGGCGAAAGGACCGCGTGACCCGCGCCTTTACGCTGCATCGAGCCGTAGCATTGTTCAAAGATCAAACCGGGAGTGTTTTTGCTGAGAAGAGGCATAAATGGTGCCTTGGCCGTAATTGTTGTCGCCGTATTGCTTTCTGCTGCAAGCGTTTGGTCCCAGCCACAGAGCAGCCGAACATCCTCTGAATCTCCGAGTGGCGACCCCGCTCAGGAGTCCGCCTGTTTCGGCGCCTTTGTCGACAATATCCACATCCCCGAAATAAACGAGAAGGACGAGCAGATGTTGAAAGGCATGCTGTCCGTGCATGAAGGTACGCACTTGGACCGCGAAGAACTGCAAGAAAGCATGCGAATTCTATTCGGGACCGGGCGATTCGCCGAAGTCAGAGCAGAATGCAATCGGACGGGAGAGGGGCATGTGGACCTCACCTTCCAAAGCACTCCGAATTTTTTTATCGGGTTGGTCAGCGTCGAAGGCGCACCCGGGCGTCCGACACAGTCGCAAATTGTGAACGCTTCCAAGCTCCAGTTAGGTGAGATATTCACCCAGGAAAAGCTGGACGCGGCAGTTCTTAACATCGGGCGGCTGCTTGAAGAGAACGAATACTATCGCGGTGTTGTGAGCCATTCCGAACACAAAATCCCCGAAACGCAGCAGATTGAGATCTCCTTTCATGTGCATTCAGGGGACCCCGCGCACATCGGTGCAGTTACGCTGACGGGAGAGCCGGGCATCTCGGTTGGCGAGCTTGAGGACATCGCGCACCTGCATCCAGGTGAGGTGGTCACTGCTCAAAAGATTTCGGATGCTCTAGACCGAATCCGCAAACACTACCAGAAACGAGATCGCTGGCTGGCACAGGTGGCAATCTCGAAAAAGGAGTATGTGCGCGTACGCAACGCAGTGGACTACACGTTTTCGATCGATGTTGGGCCGCGTGTGGAAATCCGTGCCGACGGATTTCGGATCAGCAAAGGAACCTTGCGGAGAAATGTTCCTGTCTATGAGGAGCACGCGCTGGACGATGATTTGTTGAACGAAGGCCGCCGGAATCTTTTGAGCTATATGGAGTCGCACGGATACTTCGACGCCAAAGTCGAATTGAGGCGGGAGACCGATCCGCAGACGCAGGTACTACGCGTGATCTATCAGATCGACCCCGGCGAGCGACACAAGGTCATGAGCGTGCAGATCGCGGGCAATAAGTACTTCCGGCAAAATGATCTGCGGCCGCTTCTGCACGTGCAGCCTGCGAGCCTGGCCCTAACGCATGGACGATACAGCCAGGCTTTGTTGCAAGGTGATTTACGCGATATCGAAAACATGTATCGCGCCAATGGATTCCAACAGGTAAAGATCGAGACCCAGGTGGATGACAACTACCACGGCAAGAAGAACCAGCTTGCGATCAAGATTGAGATCAACGAGGGCCCCCAAACCAGAGTGGGTACGTTCCAGATTGAAGGCAGCACGCAACTAGACAATCCGACATTTCAAAACCTGTACACGGGCCCGGGTCAGCCATTTTCCGATTCGCGCATTGCGGAAGATCGGGACATCATCCTGAATTATTACTTCGATAGCGGATTCCTGAATGCGAGCTTCGAGGCTGCGGCGACTCCCGCAGCCGGCAATCGCATGAACGTCGTTTTTAAAATTCAGGAAGGCCCGAGGACCTACGTCGACCGGGTATTGGTTTCGGGGAGGGAATTTACGCGGGCATACGTCATCGATCACGAGTTGCAGATGAGATCGGGCGATCCGCTGAGCCAAGGCGACCTGCTTCGTACTCAGCAAAAGCTCTATGATTTGGGAATATTCAGTCAGGTTGATACAGCCGTGCAAGATCCGGAAGGGACCGAAACCAGTAAGAATGTGCTGGTGCAGGTCCAGGAGGCGAAGCGCTACACGTTCAATTACGGCGGCGGATTTGAATTCCAGACCGGGCAGCCGGCGGCCAATGGCAAATCGTCACTGGGGACTAACGGGGTCAGCCCACTGGCGTCGCTCGACGTGAGCCGGCTGAACTTCCGGGGAAGGAACCACACGATCACATTTGAGTCACGGGTTGGCCGGCTGCAGCAACGCGGATTGATCAGCTACGACGCGCCACGCTGGTTTAATAACCCGAACTGGAAGCTGACGCTCACCGGTTTTTTTGATCACACCCTCGATGTGACGACCTTCACTTCGCAGCGGCTGGAAGGGTCGGTGCAGGCCGAACAGTTGATAAGCCAGAAGCTCGACGGCACTCCGGTCAGCGTGATGAATTACCGATTCAACTACCGCCTGGTGAAAGCCACCGATATCCAGGTGAGTCAGGATCTGATACCGCTGCTTTCATTGCCGGTGCGCGTGGGTGAGCCGGGATTCAGCTATATTCGAGACCACCGCGATAACGATCTGCAAACCACCAGGGGCACCTACAATACGGTCGATGCCGGCGTAGCGTCGAGTTATTTTGGATCGCAGGCGGACTTTGGCCGGATCTTGTTGCAAAACTCGAGCTACTACCCTTTTGGCAGGGTAAATGGCAGGCAATTCGTATTTGCGCGCTCCACGCGAATCGGATTGGAGAAGCCATTTGCGAATACCATCATTACTCAGCCGGGGCAGGAAAGTCCGGCTGACCACACGTTGATTCCGCTGGCGGAGCGCTTTTATATGGGCGGAGGCAACTCTCATCGTGGATTCGGGTTGAACCAGGCGGGCCCGCGAGATCCGACCACGGGATTTCCAACAGGCGGCTCGGCGTTGTTCCTGAACAACCTGGAGCTGCGGTTTCCACCGCCAACGCTTCCGTTCGTGCAGGACAACCTGAGCTTTGCGATTTTTCACGACATGGGGAACGTGTTCACCGACGGCAACCACATGCTTGACAGCCTGCTTCGCTGGCATCAGAACAAGAATTTATGCACACAGGCACCAGGTTCAACGTTTCAGGTCGGCGCGAATGGCACCAACGCGGCATTGTGCAACTACAACTATATTTCTCATGCGATTGGTCTGGGCATGCTCTATAAAACGCCGGTAGGCCCAGTGCGCTTCGATTTCGGGTACAACCTGAATCCGACGGTATTTCCCGGAGTGTTTCAGGTGTCGAACAATCCTGTGACTTACCAATTCAAGGACACGAAGCAGGTCAGCCCGTTTAACTTCTATTTCAGTATCGGGCAAACGTTCTGATGCGCAGGCGATCGATATTTCTCGTCGTGATGCTGGCGGCAGTAGTCGTTAACTGCCGAGCTGACGTGCTTGACCGCACGGTCGCGAGCGTCAATGGTCACGTGATTCTTTTCAGTGACTGGAATGACGAAATGCGCTTCGAATGCTTTGCATCCGGAGGAAGTGTGGCCGACTTGACGGCTGAGGAAAAGCAAGCCGCGCTGCAGCGGTTGATCGATCAAGAGCTGCTGAAGGAGCAGTTGCGGCTTACCGATGAAAGGCCGGTAGAAGAGGAAAAGCTTGAGAAACAGATCGCGTCATTGAAGGATGACTATCTTCGACAACATCCTGGCGAATCATGGGAGACCGCGCTGGCGAAATATCATCTCAGCGCAAAATTTATTCGCAACCATGTAGCCAGTGAATTGCAGGAACTGCAGCTCATCGATGCGCGGTTTCGGCCCTCGGCGCAAGTGTCGGCCGCAGAGATTGACAGTTACTACAAAGATCAGTTCGTTCCGAAACTTCCGGCTTCCGACCCGGTCAGCCTGCCGGACGCGACCCCGAAAATCAGAGAAATCCTGGTCCAGGGCAAGATTGACCAGATGCTAAGTTCCTGGTTACAGACATTGCGCTCGCAGGCGCAAATCCGAATTGTGCCGGACAGCGCGAGAACTGAAACTATGCCGCCGCAGGTTCCCGCACCATGAAATGGCAAGGGCCCTGGGCGAAGCTAGGCAAATCCTTCCTGCTTTTTTTTCTTCTCGTGGCCCTCGCCATATCTTCTTTTCTGTGGTATCTGACGACGGATTCATTTCAGCAGATGGCGCGGCAAAGGGTGATTGCTGAACTCGAGCGCGCCACGGGCGGACGAGTGGATCTTGGGAGCTTTCACGCGGTCCCTTTGCGGCTCCAGGTTGAAGTACGCGACCTGACCATCCATGGCAAAGAAGGCGCGGGCGAACAACCATTTGCCCATGTGGACAGGCTGGCGGGAGTGATCAATCTCAGTTCCGCTCTGGGAGCGAAGTTGGCTTTCCATTCGCTCATTCTCCAGCATCCCGTGGTCCACATCATTTTTTATCCTGACGGAAGCACCAATCAACCCACGACGGCGCAGAAGAGCAATTCCTCAGACCTGGAGCAGTTGTTTTCACTTTCGGCGCGACGTCTGGAGGTGCACGGAGGGGAACTGGTTTTGCAAGACCAGAGAATCCCGCTTGATTTCAACTCGGATGATGTCTCGGCAAATCTGGATTACTCGCTTCTGCATTTCCGGTACTCGGGAAATCTGAAGGTCGGAAAAATCGAAAATCAGATTGCCGGATTTCGCCCGGTAACCTGGACGGGCCAGGCGAGTTTCAATTTCGACCGGAACGGGGTTCAGGTGCAGTCACTCAAGGCTGCCGCAGATCGATCACAGATTGTGGCGAATGACGTCAACTTCGATTTCCACAGCCTCAAAGGGCAGGGAAGATATCAACTGAACCTCGATCTAGAGCAGCTTGGCGCGGTCACCGGCCGGCCGCAATTGAAAGGCGGAACGCTTCAGGCTTCCGGGGATGCGGCATGGTCGCGTCAAGGATTGGTATCGAGTGGCAGCTTCGACGTGCGTGGGCTCGCCCTACAAGACAGGAACTTTTCCGGGCGCGATGTTTCGGCCGCGGGTCAGTTCTCAATTGATCCCAAGATGGTGGCGCTCTCGAGGGTAGAGGGCCAGTTGCTGCGCGGCAGTTTCGCGGGAGAGGCGGAAGTATCGAATTGGCAAGCTTCGCCACGGGCGGGCAAGGGACAGGAACAGCAGGGAACTATTCGCGTGAAGACAAAGAATATTTCTCTTGCTGAATTGCTGACCGGTCTTGGACCGGCTTTCAGGCCTGCAAACAAGTTGAGGTTTGCGGGAAATATTTCCGGCAGCGGCGAGCTGCGATGGAAGCAATCGATCCAGTACGCACAATTGACTGCCGACGCGGATGTTTCTCCGACGGCCCGAGCAGAAGACCGGATTCCACTGGCTGCGAGTATCAAGGCGAGCTATAACGCGCGCAGTGGTGATTTGCAGCTAAATGAATTTTCTGCGGAAACATCCGCCAGCCAGGTGCGCGCTTCGGGATCGCTGGCGAATGCGGTGAGAATTTCATTTTCCAGTACCGATATTGACGAATGGCGACCCATCATCTCTGAATTTTTCTCAGACGGGCCTGCCGTGCATGTGCATGGCCATGCCGGTTTCAACGGAATTGCCTCCGGGAAAGGCGAGAATCTGAGACTGAGTGGTTCCTTGCGCTTGCAGGACTTCGATGCATTGTTGCCTGCTACGGGCCAGAGTTCGAGGCAAGCGGTGCATTGGGATTCGCTGATAGCAGATGGGCAGGCGTCCTCGACTGGCATCATACTGCGAAGTGCAGTCCTGAAACGAGAAGACGCGATCCTGCGAATAAGTGGAAGCGCCGATTTAGCTGCGTGGGAGCTGGCGCCTGACAGCGCGCTGAATTTGCGGATCCAGTTTCAAAATCTAGAAGCAGCCGAGTTTTCAAGTTATGCCGGGTATGGCGCCGACAATACAGGAAAGATTTCCGGCGAATTTCAGCTCTCAGGCAGCCGGGGGCATCCGGGAGGTGCGGGAAATTTCAGTTGGGTGAACGGCAGCATTCACGGGCGGAGATTCGATTCGGCAATTGCTGACGTCTCGCTTCGCGGAACTCAGGTGACGATCAAAAATCTGCGCGTGTCGAATGCCGATTCGCTGGTGACCGCGGCCGGCAGCTATGACTACGCCTCGAAAGCGATACAAATGGATGTGCGCGGCACGAATTTCGATCTAGATACGCTAACTCACCCTGGGCCGGTAAAGGTGACAGGCAAACTCGACTTCAACGCCAATGCGACCGGCACGGTTTCTGCTCCGCGGGTGACCGCGGACCTGGAATTCCGCAAGTTGACCTTGAACGGCGAGGAGGAAGGAAATTTTTCACTGAAAGTGAATTCACAGGGAGACAATGTAAGCGTGACCGGGCGCTCAGCATTCCGCGATGCAGAACTGCAGATTGACGGCAAGGCAGCTATGCACGAGCGATGGCCTGCACACCTGAACTTTCATTTTTCACATCTGAACGCCGACCCTTTTTTTGAAAGCTATTTACATAGCCGGATCATTCGCCATTCACTCGTGGCGGGAGATTTAACGGTGGACGGCCCACTTCGCGACCCGAAACAGCTTAAATTCCTGGGAAGCCTTACCGACGTTTACAGCGAAGCTGGAAAAACGAGTTTGCGCAACGATGGGCCGATTCAATTTGCGCTCGTTAGCCAGATCTTGAAAATTGACCGATTCCGCATTCTAGGCGAGAACACGGATTTTTCGGGCGGAGGCTCGCTGCAATTGGGAGATAAAAGCCTGGACTTCCAAACAAGCGGCAAGCTCGATCTGAAGATGCTGCAGAGCTATGATTCGGCGATCACTAGCTCGGGCATGGTGGTCGCCGATGGCCGCATCAGTGGCACTCTGGATGCGCCGCTCATAAAAGGACAGTTGCAAATTCAGAATGGCGCAATTTCCGACATCAATGTTCCCAGCGCGCTGAGCGACATTAACGGCACGCTCTTGTTCAGCCAAAATCAGGTCACTTTGCAAAGTCTGAGCGCGCACGTTGGCGGCGGTACGGTTGGCTTTACTGGCCACGCCGATCTGGTGGGCAGACAATTGAATTTCGATCTCAACGCCGGGGCCAACTCGGTGCGGTTGCGTTATCCCCCGGGCGTGAGTTCCACGGCGAATGCGCAACTACACTGGGCAGGAAGCTCGTCAGGATCGTTGTTGTCCGGTGACATCATGATCACCAAGCTGGCGTTCACGCCCGGGTTTGATTTCGGCGCGTACCTCGAGCGAACAGCAGAAATTTCCAGTCTGCCGCAGACCGATCCGGTGCTGAACACGATTCGATTGGATTTGCACGTGACGACCGCACCTGAGCTGCAGATGCAGACCAGCGTGATCCGCTTGCAAGGTGCGGCAGATCTGCGCGTGCGTGGTAGCGCCGCAAAACCGATTCTGCTTGGACGTGCTGATGTGTTCGAAGGGCAAGCTTATTTCAATGGGACCAAGTATCGACTGGAGCGGGGCGGCGTTTCGTTCAGCAATCCAGCAGTCACCACTCCATTTCTCGATCTCGAAGCTGTGACCAGAATTCGCGACTACGATGTAACACTGTCGCTAACCGGTGATGTAAGCAAGCCTAACGGACTGAAAGTAAATTACCGCTCCGATCCCCCGCTGCCCACGAATGACATCATTGCGCTGCTGGCTTTCGGGAAGACGACGGAAGAATCCGCGACCATGCAGCAGACGAGCCAATCTGCTTTCAACCAGCAGGCGTCAAGCGCGATGCTGGCCGCGGCGTTGAACGCGACATTGAATAACCGTGCGCAACGTCTGTTCGGCAACAGCCGGATCAAGATCGACCCGCAAGGACTTGAATCGGAAACCTCCACCATTACACAGAGCGGTCCGGCAGTCACCATTGAGCAGCAGGTGAAAGAAAATCTCACGCTTTCCTACACCACGGATGTGTCGCAGACTTCGCAACAGGTGATCCGGGGCGAATACAACGTATCGAAGAATATTTCGATCGTGGCGATTCGCGACCAGAACGGCGTCGTAAGCTTCGACGTTAAAATAAGACGTCGTAAGCGGTGAATGCAGCAACCACCCGATTTGCTGGGCATCCAAAGGCCATGGCCGTTTCCGATACTGCCGCAGAAACTTACGTCCACGAACGACGGCAAATGGTCGAGTCTCAGCTGCGGGACCGTGGAATTTCCGATGAACGCGTGCTCGCGGCGATGGCGCGCGTTCCTCGACATGAATTTGTTTCACCAGAGCAGAAATCCCTGGCGTATGCAGATCATCCGGTTCCTATCGGGAAAGGGCAGACCATTTCGCAGCCGTTCATTGTGGCGGCTTCACTTCAGGCGCTTGCGCTGCAAGGAAACGAATCAGTGCTTGAGATCGGAACCGGTTCGGGATATCAAACCGCGCTTCTGGCATTGCTTGCGCGGGTCGTCTATTCAGTCGAGCGGCATGTGGTGCTCGGGCAGGGCGCAGAAACGACGCTCGGGAGGTTGGGAGTTCGAAATGTGAAAGTTGTGGTGGCGGACGGAAGCAATGGCCTGCGGGAATTTGCGCCGTACGATGCCATTCTGGTTTCGGCGGCGGCCCCAGCTATTCCCAGAAGTTTGCTCGAACAACTGGCCGAGGGTGGACGCATGGTGATTCCGGTAGGTCCGGCGCACGCGCAGCAACTGCAGTTAGTCCGCAAGCAGAACGGAGCGCCAACAATAGAAATGATCGAGGGCTGCCGCTTCGTGCCGCTGATTGGAGCAGAAGGCTACTGATTCTTTTAAAATGCTCTGTGCCCATCCTGAAAAACCTGCGCACCACGCTGGAGATGATCAAGTGGGAGCATTCTGTGTTCGCGCTGCCATTTGCCCTTTGTGGCGCGATGCTGGCCGCTAACGGCATTCCGACTGGCCATCAGATTATCTGGATCGTTGTTGCCATGGTGGCGGCGCGATCGGCGGCAATGTCGTTCAATCGCCTGGCGGATGCGTCTATTGATGCGGCGAATCCCCGCACGCGTACCCGGGCACTCCCAGCCGGCGCGCTGACGCAAACCTTCGTAAGAAATTTCGTCGTAGTATCTTCCGCAATCTTTGTGCTGGCAGCCTGGGAGTTGAACCGGCTGGCCTTCCTTCTCTCACCGGTCGCCCTGGCTGTGTTGCTGGCCTATTCGTACACAAAACGATGGACGCGCTGGTCTCATGTAGTATTGGGCTTCGCTCTCGGGATTGCGCCGGCGGCGGCGTGGATTGCAGTGCGAGGCTCACTTGATGCGCGGATTCTCTTACTCACTGCTGCGGTGACATTCTGGGTCGCTGGTTTTGATGTTCTCTACGCCTGCCAGGACTATGACTTTGATCGGGAGTCGGGGTTGCATTCGATTCCGCGCTACTGTGGCATTGGAAACGCCCTATGGATCGCTCGCCTCTTCCACCTCTCGATGTTGTTTCTTCTTGCGATGCTGGTGTGGGAATTTGGTCTTGGCATGTTGTCCATAATTGGAGTGCTCGCCGTATTGTTGTTGCTGGCTTACGAGCACTCACTCGTGTCGAAGGACGACTTGAGCAAATTGAACGCTGCTTTCTTCACCATGAACGGCGTCATTGCAGTCGTTTTTTTCGTGTTCGTTGCACTGGATGTGATTCGCCGACATTCGAGTACAATGTAGCCCGGTTCTTCACGCTATGAACAAACTTCTCCTAGTCTCACTGTGCACAATCGTTTTTCCGGTTCTAACCATGGCTCAACCACCGGCAGCCCTCGTTTCGCCCGAAGTTGAATCCGATGGTCATGTGACCTTCCGCTTTCGAGCGCCGAATGCACAGAAAGTCGAGATAGAGATCGAAGGCCAAACAACGCCGGTCCCCATGCAGAAAGATGATCAGGGGGTCTGGACGGTGACTACGGACGCGATGCAGCCGGATATTTACGGGTATTCCATCGTTGAGGATGGAGTGCATCTGATCGACCCTTCGAATCAGTTGGTGAAACCGAACCTGCTGGATACGGAGAGTGCGGTGCATATTCCTGGGCCAGGTCTGACCTGGGAGTTGAATCAGGTGCCGCATGGGGAAATTCATCACCACTTCTACCATTCCAAGATTGCGGACCTGGACAGCGATTTTTACGTCTACACGCCCCCGGACTACAACGGAAATTCGAAACAGGAATATCCGGTGCTATATCTGCTGCATGGATTCAGCGATGATGCGAGCGGCTGGACGGCGGTGGGCCGCGCAAATGTGATCTTCGACAATCTGATCGCCCAGGGAAAGATGAAGCCGATGATCGTCGTGAACCCGCTTGGCTATGGAGACTACGATGTGATACGGCGTGGGTGGAGTTCGTGGAGCGATAAGGAACTGGCGCTGAGAAATCTGTCTAAGTTCACTGACGTTTTACTGCAAGAGGTGATGCCGCAGGCGGAAGGCATGTATCGAATCAAGAGAAATCGCGAATCGCGAGCGATTGCCGGTCTTTCGATGGGCGGAGCAGAGTCGCTGCGAACCGGATTGAATCATCTCGACCAGTTTGCGTGGATCGGAGCCTTCAGCTCCGGTGGAATCGATCTGCAGGATTTTGCCAGCGAGTTCCCGGGACTTGATGCCAGTACAGCCAAGAAGCTGAAGCTGCTGTGGATCGCGTGTGGTACCGAAGATCACCTGATCAAAGTGAATCGGGATTTCAAATCGTATCTGAAAGACAAAGGCGTGCCATTCACAGATATTGAAACTCCCGGCATGCACACCTGGATGGTTTGGCGGAGGAACCTTTCGGCGTTTGCGCCGTTACTTTTCCGGTGAATTCAAACTAGACTCCATGCACGGGCGGCCAGCTCTGCGATGCGCCGCTGAACATGCTCACGCTGTTTTCCCGGCGAAGGGTCCCGTCATGAATGGCGATCTGATGCGGTTTGTTGACTTCATATCCGTCCCACAGTGATACGCAGGCGTACGCGCCGTCTTTGCGCAGAATGTAATAGACCATGTCGACGAACTGTAGCCGCTCTTTGTCTCCGTTGTAGTTGCGCACGATTCGTTTGAGCGCGTCCATGCCGGCATCGAACGGTGACATGCCGTGGCGCATGTTTTCAACAATGGTATGCGCACCCGCAACCTTGATATTTTCTTCGCCATTTCCCGTTGCGCCGGCGGAACCCACGTCCTGGTCCGTGTAGCATCCGGCGCCGATGATTGGAGAGTCACCCACCCGCCCGGGGATCTTCCATGCGAGTCCGCTGGTCGTGGTACAACCGGACATTTCGCCTTTTTCGTTCAGAGCAGAACAGTGAATGGTTCCGGTTGGCGGGAAAATCACGTAGCGAATGGCTTCCATGCGAAGCTCGGGCGGGATTCCGATTTCGGCAGCGGTTTCTTCCATGCGGCGGATACGGAGGCGCCAGTCGCCGGCGTGGTTCGAACCAGGGAAACGACTGCGCCAGCCGGGATTATCGAGACCCGGCCCCCACCAATCGGAATGGGTTTCTTTCCACAGCAGCCATTCTTTGCGTGACTTGTCAGTGAGCAGGTTCTCGCGAGGAAAGCCTTGGGCCACGGCGAAACGTTCGGCGCCTTCGCCGACGAGCATGACGTGTCCGGTGTGGAGGCGGACGGCGTTGGAGACTAATGAAACATTCTTTATATTGCGAACCGCACCGACTGAGCCGGCAGTTCGGGTCGGGCCGTGCATGCAGCAGGCGTCGAGTTCGACCACGCCTTCTTCGTTGGGATGGCCGCCGAGTCCGACACTCTCGTCATTGGGATCATTCTCTGGTCCCTGAACGACTTTCAGCGCGGCGTCGAGGGTGTCGCCGCCTTTGGCAAGGAGCGCATAGCCCTCGTCGAGATAGTTATAGCCATTCCACGCGGAGATGATGATAGGAAGTTTGGCCGCGCGTTTGGTCTCTGAAGCTGGTAGAGCGTTGGGCTGAAGTCCGAGAGTAATTGATCCGGCAAGGGTGGAGGAGAGGAAATCGCGTCGGGAAATAGGCATGAGGGTCCTAGGAAATAAGAACGAAAGTTATATCACTTCGCTGGGGCCGAGACTGGTGGGACAGGAATCTCCGACTCGCACCGACCCGACCCACACGAGGAACTAAGACGCCAGCAACTGGTTCGTGTTGCGGTCGGCCCGGAAGCGGAGGAGCGCGGCTATGTTTCCCACACGGTCGACATTTTCATCTTTGGGAACGAGCGCAAGTGAGATGTTGTTCTTGATGACAATAGGCACCAACGCCTCGCAGACATCGTCGAGTTGGCGGGTGGCGCGGCCGCAGAGTGGGCAATAGGGCACAAGGTGAGAATCCAGGTGTCCGCATGCGGTGCACTCGACGGCACGCCCGGTATATTCGGGCGTCATCAGAAGCGTCTCAACTTCACCCATCTCGGTGGCGCGGAGCACTCTTCGCAGACCGGTAACGCCAAGGCCGTTGCTCCGAGCAGCGTCGATTGCGTCGCGCAGCAACTCCTGATGGTGCCGGTGCAGCGACTCATGAAGCACCCGCTCCGCCTGCTGTTTTGCCTGCACATCGGTCAGAGTTCCGAGATCGGCTGAGAAGCGGCCCAGCAATTTTTTTTGAATGTACGGATGTAACTGCGCGTG
Organism: Terriglobales bacterium; assembly: GCA_035651555.1. GTDB lineage: Bacteria > Acidobacteriota > Terriglobia > Terriglobales > Acidobacteriaceae > Gp1-AA145. The sequence continues at coordinate 235,932 of DASRFL010000011.1, read as the reverse complement.
GAATTCTGGCCAGTTCACGTCATGGCAGCCGACTACGAGCGCGTCAAACATCTTCTGATCGGCGGAACTCTTCAGGAATTCAGCAACCGCAGCATAGTGGCGGTGCACTCGATTTTCCTCGTGGCGTTGCGCGTGACCGGCATCGTACCCGGCAAAACCATCGCTATGGCCATGGCGGGGGAGCGGATTTTCGAGCACCGCATGCTCTCGCATTTGTTCAAACTGAATATCAAGGAAGCGGGCGTGCTGGCGGTCCAGCAAAACAACCAGCAGCCGACGGTACTCTGAGAACACGGGCGCAAGCGGCTTCAGATGAAAACGCCGATTCACAAAAAGCTTCGTCGATGCGGCAACCGTGGGCAGGTCGAATTCCTGCCAGACGCCGCGCGCACTGCAGGCGAATACCGCCTTTGAGCGCGATTGATTCCCGTGCAGCCGCTCGGCTAGCTCCAATATTCGTTCCAGATCGTCAGTACGGTGACGTCCGTTTCCATTGGCGTGCAGCTCCTGTAGCGTGCGACGCACGACATCTTTGGCGAGGATTGCCTCTTCGCGATGTGACTTGTCTTGCGGGGGCGAGGGCTTGAAATAAAAGCTGATCGCAAGTTCGCCGGGATGGCGGCATTCGAAAGAAGCAAGTTGCCGTAGCTCTTCACGAGAAATCATGAGGCACTCCGAACGATTGTTCCTGTATTTTGAAGCAGCTTTTCTTTCAGTGAATTCTTGATGGGCAAAGTGTGGCGCAACGACTCGCGAGCATTGTGCACTGAATGGCAAATCTGTTCCGGAGTACGGTCCGTAATGGCCGCAATCTCTTTTGCAGAAAATCCTTCGATGGCGTAGAGGATGAACGCTTCGCGGTCCTGCGCGCTGGCGTGACGCAAAGCGAATTGAACCAAGGTGATCATTTCGTCTGAGTAAGCAATTTGCTCTGGAGTCCAGGCCCCATTGTCAGGAATAACGCTCTCCTCAGTAACGGCGTCATCCGGCTGAAAGAACTGCAGCCGCGTTTCGCCCTCATCGGAGGCCGCTCGTTTGCCGCGGGAGTTATTTGCATTCGTTTCCCCCGCTGTGCCGGGGTTCCGTGAGGTAAAGTCATCCAGTGCTCGGATAGCGAGCCGGTAAAGCCAGGGCTCGAGCGTAAGAAGGTCGGGCTTCTCGGATTTTTCGTCGAGGGCGCGGGCAGCAGCTTCGTCAACTACTTCTTCCCAGCTCAAAGCGTCCGGCGCGAGATCTCCGGAATTCTCGCGAAATGTGATTTCTCGCTCGACATAGAGCCGCAGCCTACGGAAGTTGGCATTCAAATATGTGCGCACGTCCTCGGAAGTTGCTGCTTGCGGATGGACAGCAGCAAGCGTTTCTTCAAAAGGAACCTGAGGCGTAGGTGCGCCTTCTAGAGCTCGATGGCGCCGCCATGAATGTGAGTTGCGCAACAATTCTTTGTGCTTGCTGATTTGCGCCAGCAATTCCTCGAATGCAGCTTTTATGGCCGAAGTGGCTGTTGGCGCAGACTCGTGAGCAGCCATTTGCCCGGATGGAAGGCGGAGATTGAGCGAGACAACAATTCCTTGCCGGGCGGAGTTTTGCTCGAGTGATCCCTTCAGGTGTACGAGTTCGGGGCGGAAGACCTGAAGCCGCTTCTGGACTTTAGCGATTCCGTGTTGAATTTCCTTGTCTATATCTGGAGTTCTTTGGACCTTGTAGCTGACGTGAACATTCATGCTTTGCCTCGGATGCGGGAAGAAGGTCCCGTGAAGCCTCGCAAGGCCGATTCTACACCCGTGACGGAAGTGGAACCCAGAAAATCGAGAGGCGCTGCTGTCCGGAGTTCTATTCCGGCACGGGATCGAAGCCGGAATACCGGCCTGAGTGGGCCGCGAACAACTGGCGTCATGGGTTCAGTTCTCTAAACACATGCGTGACTGTGGGTACCCTATCTTTCGGAAGTTGGGGCGTCGTTGGTCTTTTGTTTGTTCTGGCCATCATTGAGTCAAATTGCGGAGGAGTCAGCACCGGGCAATCTGGTTCTGGAGTAGCGCAAGCATCGCACGTTTTTGTTTTGATTGAAGAAAACCACAGCTACACGGACGTGATCGGCAATCCAGCAATGCCATACACGAATTCGCTGGCGCAACAATTTGCGCTGGCGACGCAGTACTACGCAGATACCCACCCCTCGCTGCCGAACTATTTCATGCTGACCACGGGAAATCTGGTTGCCTCGAATGACCTTTTTTCCGGAATTGTCAGCATCGACAACGTTGCGAGGGCGCTCTCTACGGCGGGCAAAAGCTGGAAAATTTATGCCGAGGGCCTTCCGAGCGTTGGATACCTCGGAGCCGGCAATGTTCCTTACGGAAAGGACCACAATCCCTTTGCGTACTTCTCAGACGTAGTCAGCAGTTCGTCGCAGGCGGGAAATATTGTGCCAATGACGGAGCTCCCTACGGATATTCAGAACAACACTCTGCCCGATTACGCCATGATCGTCCCGGATCGGTCGAACGACGGCCACGACTGCCCGGATGAAGCGGCGCAATGCACGGACGCGCAGAAACTGGCGACCGTCGATGCCTGGGTGCAAGCGAACATCGGCCCGTTGATAAGTAGCTCGGCCTTTAATAATTCAGTCTTGATCTATACGTGGGATGAGTCCGAGGAAACCGACACGGTGAACGGCGGCGGGCATGTTGCGACCATTCTGATCGGCTCAAAGGTTAAACGCGGATATCAATCGACGACTCTGTATCAGCACCAGAGCACGCTACGCCTCACAATGGAACTATTGGGAATCAGTGACCTGCCTGGGGCCGCCGCAACTGCGCCGGACATGGCGGAATTTTTCTGAGCAGCTAGACGGCGACCGTAACAGACGTTTCGGTTCGCACAACTGGATGATAGAGGGTGTCGCGCTCGACCGGCTCTCGGCCAGCTTCGCGGATCAAGCGCATAAGTTCCTGACGCCGCATTCCTTGCGGCGTGGTTGCGCCTGCGTCGTGGTAAATCTTTTCTTCGATGACTGTGCCATCAAGGTCGTCGGCGCCGAAACGCAGCGCAATTTGAGCAATCTTCGGAGTGAGCATCTGCCAATAAGCTTTGATATGCGGGAAGTTGTCGAGCACCAGACGGCTCACCGCGATCTGCTTGATATCGAGCATACCTGTGGTTTTGGGCAGATGTTCGAGGGCCGTGTTCTCGGGATGAAAAGCCAGCGGGATGAAAGTCTGGAATCCGCGGGTCTCGTCCTGCAAAGCGCGCAATCTCATCAGATGGTCGACGCGGTCGTCGTCATTTTCAACATGCCCGTAGAGCATGGTGGCGTTCGACTTCAGGCCGATGTTGTGGGCCAGCCGCGCAGTTTCAAGCCATTGGTCTCCGTCGATCTTGTGGTCACAAATGATGTGGCGGATGCGATCGGCAAAAATTTCAGCCCCGCCGCCGGGAAGGGAATCGACTCCTGCCGCTTTTAGTTGTTGCAGAGTCTCGGTAATCGACAGCTTGGCTCGCTTCGCGAGATACGCCACCTCGACCATGGTGAAGGCTTTCAGGTGAACTTGCGGAAAGCGCTGCTTAAGACCGGAGACGAGATCGAGAAAATATTGGAAAGGCAGATCGGGATGGAGACCGCCCACAATGTGAAATTCGGTGACTGCTTCACTGTAGCCGGAGGCCGCGGTCTGAAAAGCCTCTTCAAGGGCCATGGTGTACGCGCCGGGCGCATCTTTCTTGCGGCCGAACGCGCACAAGCGACAAGCTGCTACGCAAACGTTCGTGGGATTTATGTGGCGATTGACGTTGAAGTAAGTCTTGTGACCGTGCATCCGCTCGCGGACGTGATTGGCAAGCCAGCCGACCGCCAGAATGTCGCCCGTTCGATAAAGCGCGAGGGCGTCATCGAAGTTCAGGCGCTCGCGGGCGAGGACCTTGTCGCGAATCGGCTCGAGACGCTGGTCGTCAGTCTGGAACGAGTGCGCAGGAGACATCACTTTGATGATACAAGCGGCACGTGGTCAGTGGCTAGTAGCCAGTGGAGGAGGAGTAATGGCTTTACCGCGGTTATCAGAAAAGCTTTACACCCGATTTCTCAGCAGCGGATCGAAGTGCTCGATCCAGCGTAGCGAGAGGCAGCCCTTCATTTAAAGCAGTTTGAAGGTAAACCCCGTCGTAGGCGGAGAGTTGAAAGCTACGAGCCACAGTCAAGGCCTGCTTTGCAGAGATAAAGGTGTTGTCGGACTCGATGTCTTGTGTGAGCAAGTGTTCGATCTGTACAAGAGATAAAGCAACATCATCCGCGGTCAAGATTCCGCGTCGTTCTGACACTGCCAGAGCATTTGCGATTTCGAGATGCCAGATTGCCGGCACAATCGCGCCCACCCCGGATTCGAGGGCCTGCCTGACCTTCATTGCATAGGCTGGAACCGGAGTGTCGATGAACCAGGATAGCGTTACCGACGCATCAAGCACGAATCGGGTCAGAGGCGACCTTCTTTGATCAACTCTTTAGTGCTCACACCATCCCTGTTGCGGACCCGCTTCCGTATCCGATCGATATTCCGGAACACTTCTTTGATGTCAATCTCGTGCCGAGCGGGAATCACCACCGCGGCCAGTTTTCCCCGACGGGTAATTCCGATCCGCTCCCCCTCGGAGGCACGTTCGACAATCTCAGAAAGTTTCTGTTTTGCTTCAAAAAGCCCAATCGTCCGCATAGCCTAGATTATTATCCTAGATTATTAGCGCCCACGCAATTAAAACCTGGGGCTACAAAAAACGCACCTTAAAGTCTGTCTTCTTAGCCAGGTGGGTGCTGTCAATGAAGCGCACTTTGCCAGTCATCAGAGTCAACACGATTGATGAAGTCCGCGTGCCTTCGCCAAAGAAGCGGACGCCACGCAGAAGTGGCCCATCGGTTACTCCAGTAGCCGCGAACATGATTTGTTTTCCGGGCGCGAGGTCCTCGGCACGGTACACGCGGTCTTTATCGCGAATACCCATGCGTCCGATGCGCTCTTCGAGTTCAGGCTTGTTTATGATTAACCTGCCTACCATGTAGCCATTCAAGCAACGAATGGCAGCAGCCGTGATCACGCCTTCCGGAGCGCCACCGGAACCCATAACGGCGTGAACGCCGGTGCCGATCACCGCGGCTGCAATTCCAGCCGAAAGGTCTCCATCACTAATCAGACGAATACGCGCACCTGCGGCGCGGATTTCGCCGATTAACTTTTCGTGGCGAGGGCGATCGAGGACGACGACAGTTACGTCCTGCACATCGCGCTGCAATCTCTTTGCGATATTTTGCAGATTGTCAGCAACGGGCGCATCGAGTTCAACTGCGCCTTTGCATGACGGGCCGACAACGATCTTTTCCATGTAGCAGTCGGGCGCGTGTAGCAGACCACCGGCATCAGATGCGGCCAGTACGGTGATTGCGCCAGCGGAGCCCGTTGCGCAGAGGTTCGTCCCTTCGAGCGGGTCGACAGCGATATCGACCTCGGGAACTTCTGTTCCATCGGGAAATTCGGCGCCAAGTTTCTCGCCGATATAAAGCATGGGAGCTTCGTCCCGTTCACCTTCGCCAATCACGATGGTTCCGCGCATGGGGATGGAATCCATGGTGCGGCGCATAGATTCGACCGCGACCTTGTCCGAGAGGTCACGCTCCCCGCGGCCCATGGTCCGTGCCGACGCGATCGCCGCATTCTCCACCACGCGAAGGAATTTAGGCGCGAGATCGCTCTCGATGTTTTCGCCAAAGCTTCGGGCCTTGACCTCCGGTCTTGTGTTCGGGCCGGTTTCTGCTGCCATAAAAAGTCTCCTGTTTCTAGACAAACGCCCTGAGAATAACGCGAGGTGACACCGGGTGGAAAGGCGAGAAGTGTCGGACGATCCTAGTCGGATACGTGTGGCTAAGGATGAAACGGCGTAAAGTCGCGTGCCTGCCCGGCTGTCATTATCACAGTTGAACAGCCGCTGTATTGATAGCATCCGACAACAGCGCGCACCACCAGGCGAGCAGAGGTGCCTTCCGGCAGCGTGATATTGAACTTGGACGCGGCAATCGTCTTCCGGGCTCCTCTCAGTGAGTCTGTTCCAGCGATGAACCTGGCGTCGGTTGAGCTGCCTGGTCCGAAAATGAGGTAAAACTCGGCCTGTGCGGTACCGCTTACAACCCGCGGCAAATGGAAGGTACGCGCCTCACTGAGCGCGCTTGCTCCCGCATATGTATCCGGCTTTATACCCAATCGTCTCAGGTCCTCGGTCAGCGCCGTGCTTTCAGGGCCTGAGGGAGCGGAAGATAGCGCAAGCTGATAAACGTGAGTGGCTGACTGCTTCTGATGAAGTTGCTCATAAACCAGCCCTAAATGCTCCCCGATAAGCGCTCGCTGTGAGATAGCCCAGGCCGGTTTCAAGTACTCTTCCGCATGCTGGAAGTCCTTATTGCGGAAGTAAATCCAGCCGAGCGTGTCCCACATAGCGGCGAGTCTTCCCGTATGTTCCAGATCGGAGGATTGAATGTCATCGACTTGAACCTTAGAGGAGGCCAGTTCCTCTTCGTGGACCGCTTTCTCGGCATACTGCTTGGCAGTTTCGAGGTCGAGATTCTTATCGGCGAAGGCATAAGCGACGTCATTCAGAATCATCGGGTTTGAATCTAATTTGAGGGCTTCGTCGAACGCAGACCTCGCCTTGGTCGCGTCAGCGGCGCCAAGATAGGCATTGCCGAGCATCAGGCGCAAATTCACATTGGCGGACGAAAGTTCGACGGCGGATGAAAGAGCGGTCGCCGCCTGGTCGTACCGCTTCAAGTTGTTCAACGCCATTCCAAGGTTGGCAAAAGCATCGCTGTCTTTTGGGCTAAGCTTCGTCACTTTCTCCAATACCGGGACGGCATCTTCGTACTTACGACTGGTTATGAGTGAAAGGCCGAGCAGTTTGTAGCAGACAGCTTGGTTTGGATCTGCGGAAACGGCATTGCGGTAAGCTTCAGTTGAGCCGCTCAGGTCTCGTTTGCCTGCCAGCACCGTTCCCAATAGCAGCCAGGCGCGCACAAACTTGGGGTCCTTGTCGACGGCTCGGTGCAACTCATCTATGCCACCCTCTAGATCATTTTGCGTTAGCGCATTGCGAGCATCATTCTCATACTGCGCTGCAACGGAGTCAGAGCTGGAAGGCAAAGCCCAGATTTCCTGAAACAAAGTGTTCATCTTGGAATTGTTGGCTGCTGTTGCGATTGAAGAAGTTGGCTTCGAAGAGGGTAACGTGAGCGCGATCAGGTCGTCGTGATCATTCTCAACCTGTTTGCGAAACGCCTTGTATTTATCGTAAGAAGAAATCGGAATTTCAGATACGTAAAAAGTCAAATGGCGGGTTGTTGTGAGGACCTGGTCCTTCAAAGTGTAAGCAGCGTGATATTCAGCGAAATCTTCTTTGAGATTTATGTCTTTCGGGACTTCCAGGGTGTACCCACTAGGAAGCTCCATTGTCGAATGAAACGTAATATCGCCCGGGACACCTAACCAGATCGGCGCGGTAGGCCCGGATTTGCCTTCCTTGATATCGGGAAGGCCAATTACGGGTAATGGAGGACTGGTGTGTTGATTTTCCCATCCGGAATAACTCTTGCGCGTGTATTTATATGAAATCTTAAGTGGCTTGTCTGTGTCTTCAGGTGAAGTGACATTCACATCAGAGACATCCCCGGCGAAGCCAGATGCGTACGTGAGATTCTGAGTAACGTCTTTCCATTGCGGCATTGGTGTACTGCGGAAGACAATGCGGAACAGCACCGCGAGATCGTCTCCATTGATGGTGCGTTCGGCGTCGCCAGTTAAGGTTCCGTCATCACCGAGCTTGGCCTTTATGTCGAAGGTCTGCGTCGCCTTAACGCCGGGGTTGGCCGGCGTAACGGCGAGCACCGCCGGAGAACCGGGGGGAATGATAAGGGCATGTTTGCCCCGCAGAGGTCCGAGCAGAAATCCGAAGGGCGCAACCTCCGGTGTGGTATCGAGCCAGAGCCGCCCGCTTGGCAGCTCCACAACGCTGATCACATGGTCGAATTGTCCAATTGACGGCACATCGGGGTCCACGTCGGTCTTGCTGTCAATAAGGGCAGGGTAGACCTTGAATCCTACCGCGGTAAGCAGGGCCGCGAGCAAGGTGTGCTTGTCCTTGCAGTCTCCGTAGCCGTTCTCAAGAACGTCATCGGCGGAGTGCGGCTGGTAACGGCCTACTCCCAGGTCGATTCCGATGTATCGAAACTTGGTGCTTACAAAGGCGTAGATGGCGCGGAGCTTTGCCTCATCGTTAGCGGCGCCCTTAGTCAACTCGGCGGCTTTGGCCTGAATCTCGGCCGTGGGTTTTGCCCGCTCCTGCTGCAATCCTTCGTACCAGCGGCCGATTTCATCCCACGAAGCAAAACTGCTGAAGAGGAGGTCGGGTTGGTCTTGCAGTCCACGGGCCTGCTTCCATTGTTGTCCGTCGTCTTCGGTATCTTCGGCTTTCACTTTCGGGTTTGAGAAAGACCAGCGATATATCTTTCTTTCCCCCTCGGTAGTGAGTTCAAACTTCGGGCCGCGATTCTTGAGCTTGACGGCACGAGTGGCAGGCACGTTGATCGTGAGCGTCTCCTGGTCTATGACCTCGCGGTGCCCGAACGTGTATTCGATCCAGAATTGGCCAGGAATGAGAGGCTTTGTCACCTTGACCTGCGTGGCATATTCCAGAACGTCGCCAGGAGCCAGGCCTTTAACAGCCACATGTTTCTCCCGCTGATCCGTGTAAAGCGGGGCCTCCCGGCTGATCTGCGAAGTTATTTCCTGCATATTTTCAGCAGGCGTATCGATGATTGTTCCATCCGGCTTTCGTACTCTGACATATTGAACGTCCAGAGTCTGGTTGAAATTTTGGTAGGCGAAGGAAATTACTCCCCAGTGTTGGACGCCTGCTTCCGACAGCACCTGAATTTTGGCCTGGGTTTTGTGCATCTCGGTGCCATCGTTTTCAAAATTTATCTCAGTGGAAAATTGCTGAATGACATACGCTTCCTGGATAGTGTGCGGTGCTGCAATCGCCTCAGGTGCCGGCTGAGGCTTTCCGTCGCTGGGAACCGGAGTTGAACTCGCTGCGCTCTGGGCCATCGATGCCTGCGAGTTTAAGAAGGAGACGAGACCTGAAACTGTAACTGCAAGAAAACAGCTGGACAACCAGAAGTGGCGGGAAAACATGGTGCTTCTATTTACATCGGCAACTCAGGAAAATCAAGCATTTAATCAACCCCGGAACCACTGACGGCCGCACACTTCTGGCATAATTTTTCACATGAAAAATGAGCACAGGTGGGCGTTGCGGTTGCTATTGATCGCCACACTTTCTGGTGTTGGGTACGGGCAACAAACGCCGACTGTGACCTTTACGCTGGATTTCCCGGGCGCGAATCCCGGTCATTACGAAATTGTGGTCGGAAGTGACGGTGAAGGCACGTATAAGTCTGATGGGAAGATAAACGATCAATCCGATCCGGCAGAAGACGGGTTTACCAAGTTCACGGCGTCACAAGACGTGCGCTCGCAAATCTTCGACCTGGCGAAGAAGGCGCACTATTTCAGCGGCAAGGTAGATTCCGGACACAAAAACCTTGCAAATACAGGGAACAAAACTTTGGCGTACAAAGACGCCACGCACAATTTGCAAGCGACCTACAATTTTTCGCTCATTCAACCGGTTGCGCAGCTAACCGCTCTTTTTCAAGGGCTCTCTACTACTCTGGAGTTGGGCAGACGGCTCGCCTACTTTCACAAATACCAGAAACTTGGTCTGGATGACGAGTTGAAAAGCGTGGAGGAGCTGCAGAAATCAGAGGTCCTGACCGACGTGCCTGCGATTGCTCCCGTCTTAAAGGAGATTGCGGAAGATTCTTCAGTGATGAATGTCAGTCGGGCGAGAGCTCTACGATTACTGGCGGCCACGCGGAAATAGTTAACGAACGATGATTCCCGCATATCCCACCACGACTTTGCGGTCGCCGGAGACATCGCCGGAAGTTGCGTATTGAACGAGTTCTGCTTTTTCAGCTCCCAGGTGCCGTGCGGCGGTCAACATTGTGACTGCCGGGCCGAAGCCGCACATGCTGATGCTCTCGTTGATGATCGTTTCGTAAAGACCGGGGGCATCGAGCGACAGAATCCTTTCGATAGCTTTGCGATCCTTAGCACGGGTCGTGATGTCGTCTTCGTAGTGGTTCATGTCGCTTGAGGCGACGATCAATACCCTCTCTTTTATCTCTTGCAAAAGGGTCCCGATAGCCGTGCCTAGTTGCTCGAGAATGATGAGCTGCGCCGTGCCAATTGCGATGGGGACGAACTTTATATCGGGCCGGCAGATTTGAAGAAATGGCAACTCGACTTCAATCGCATGTTCGGAGCGATGAGCGGCAGAATCTTCAGCGAGTGCAGGGAAGGCAGATATCAGCGCCTCGGCAAGCCCGGTGTCGACGTGCACCATACCCAGCGGAGTGCGCCATGCACCTGCTTTCATGATCGCCAGCGGGTGTCCGCGGCCAGTGTGGTTCGGGCAGAGAACAATGCAACGCGCGGGAATCTCAATCCGTGAAAGAACAGCGCCTGCGACTGGGCCGGAATACATGTATCCGGCATGGGGTACGAGACAGCCAATTGCGGGGATGGCGCTGCGTTCCGGCGAGAGATAAGATTCCACGTCGGCGCGGAGACGCTTGGGTTCGTCTGGATAGAAGCGGCCGGCAACCGCCGGTTCGCGCACTGGTAAATTCATTCTTCCCTCAAAGCGGTTGCGCTTTTGCGGCTTCGAGCTCGCGAAAGATGCTGGCGCTGGCCTCAAGCGATAGAGTCTCGGCCCGGGCCGACGGCTTTATTTTTGCTTTCGCCAATGCGCGAGTCAGATCGTCAGAATCAAAGCTCACCTTCAGATTGTTCCAAAGCGTCTTTCTTTTTTGAGCGAAGGAGAGCTTAAGGAATTTCATGAAAGCGTATTCGTTCACGCGCAGGCTTTCGAGGCGCGAGGAAGGCTCCATGCGGACGACACTGGAATGCACTTTCGGCGGCGGTGAAAAAGCCATCGGCGGAAGCGTGAGCACGTTTTCAACTTTGGTGTAGAGTTGGGCGGTTGCGGAGAGCAATCCGTATTCCTTGGTTCCAGGTTTCGCAACCAGCCGGTCGGCAACTTCTTTCTGCACCATCAAAACCAGAAGCTCGAAATATTTTCGATACTCGAACAGCCGCAAGAGAATATCGGATGTGATGAAATAGGGCAGATTTCCGATCACCCGCACCTTCTGCGGCAGAACCTCCATGCCCGGGCGCGTGCTTCCTGGCTTGGGACCGAACAGCGAATCGAAGTCGATGGCTAAAATGTCCCCTTCAATAATTTCAACATTCGGCGCAAGAGAGAAGTGCATTCTGAGTTGAGCAGCGAGGACACGATCTTTTTCGATAGCAATGACCCGACGCGCCCGCCTTGCCAATAAGGATGTGAGTGCACCGCGGCCGGGACCGATTTCAAGCACGGTGCTTTGAAGCAGATCACCAAGCGATTCAACGATGCGTATGGCCGCAGCGGTATCGGTCAAGAAATGTTGACCAAGCTTTGGCTTTTTTGCGGGAATACGCGCACGCGAAACCTTCATTGACCCTCGTTCGTGCTGCCAATTAGACTTGTGACGCGCAGCTGGTGTCGCGTCTCGCTCCATATGATATCGGGAACGGCGCACCGCTGAAACTCGAGCTCATGCACATTGCGTTCGTCGCCTCCGAGTGCGTTCCCTTTTCAAAGACAGGCGGATTAGCTGATGTAGTTGGCGCCCTGCCGCGCGCGTTGGCGGCTGCCGGTCACGAAGTCAGTGTGTACATCCCGCATTATCGACATACGCGCGTGAGTGGCGAGCGCACGGTGGTGCAAAGCATTACAGTGCCTTTCGATGATCGCTACCGTTTTTGTTCGATTCTGACCGGCGCCGGCTATCCCGGCGTACGCTTCTTTTTTGTCGATTATCCTCCGTTTTTCGATCGCGAGGGCTTGTACGGAACAGCATCAGGAGATTTTCCCGACAATGCAGAACGGTTCGCGCTTTTTTCCCGCGCGGCAATTGAGGCCTCGAAGATCCTCGGCGTGCCCGACGTTTTTCATTGCCATGACTGGCAATCCGCGCTCGTGCCAGTGTTGTTGCGAACGCAATATGCAGAAGACCCTGCTTTTCGCGACGTAGGCACGGTTTTCACGATCCACAATATCGGATACCAGGGTTTGTTCCCGCCGGAGATCCTTCCGCTGCTCACTTTGCCCTGGGACTTGTTCACGATTGCAAAGATGGAATATTTCGGGAATGTGAGTTTTCTAAAGGGCGCTTTGGTCTATTCGGACATGATTACGACAGTGAGCCGCAAGTACAGCCAGGAAATTCAGACCACGGAATTCGGCTTCGGCTTGGATGGGGTGCTGAAGGATCGGGCGCAGCATCTGGTCGGTATTTTGAACGGAGTGGATTACGACGAGTGGAACCCGCAGACGGACAGGTTCATTGCTGCACACTATTCGGCAGAGGACTTGACCGGCAAGCGAGAGTGTAAACGAGACTTGCTCGAGAGCTTTGGCGTGGCAAAGGCCGATCCCAGTTGGCCAGTGATAGGAATTGTGTCCCGATTTGCCGCCCAGAAGGGGTTCGACCTCATCGGGCAGAGCATCGACCGCCTCGCGCTTGAAAACGTCCTGATTACCGTGCTTGGTAGTGGGGACAAACTTTATGAAGAGATGTTTTTGCGGCTGGCGAAGCGCGTGCCAGAAAAAATTGCGGTTCGAGTGGCCTATGACAATGCCTTGGCTCACAAGATCGAAGCCGGCGCGGACATCTTTCTGATGCCCTCACGCTATGAGCCCAGCGGATTAAGCCAGTTGTATAGCTTGAAGTACGGAACTGTACCGGTCGTGCGTGCGACGGGCGGGCTCGACGACACCATTGATCCCTGGGACCCCCGCACGAAGAAAGGCACGGGATTCAAATTCCAGGAGCACACCGGCGATGCTCTGTTGCGGGCGCTTCACCAGGCGTTCCAGGTGTATCGAGACCAGGAGTCATGGGAGAGACTGATGCGCAACGGAATGGCGAAGGATTTCTCGTGGCGCATCTCGGGGCGCGAATATATCCGCGTATATGAACGAGTGAGGCAAGAGCACTCGCAAGGGATGTTGGTGTAAAACGGCCTTGCTTAGGCCCTCGGCATTGAATTCGTTGGTTTATCAAACGTAATAACCACAAAGGACACCGAAGGAACACGAAGGCAAAACCCAGGGCATTTATGTCGTTTTTCGCCAGAACCGTCTTTCATGTCGACATGGACGCATTCTTCGTCTCGGTCGAGGAACTATTCGATCCTTCGCTGAAAGGAAAGCCGGTGGTTGTCGGGGGTCAGCGGAACGAACGCGGGGTAGTTTCGGCGGCATCGTATGAGGCGCGAAAGTTTGGCGTCCACTCTGCAATGCCGTTGCGTAGTGCAGCAAAGTTGTGTCCGCAGGCAATATTTGTCGATGGCCATCCCGATCGATATCGCACATGCTCAGAAAAAGCGTACAAGGTGCTGACGAGTTTTTCGCCGCAGGTCGAGATGGTTTCGATTGACGAAGCTTATCTGGACATGACAGGCACCGAGCGCCTGCATGGCCCGCCATTGCTGGCAGCGCACAAACTTCACCACAAGATGAAAGCCGAGACCGACTTGAATTGCTCGATAGGAATTGGCGCGTCACGTCTGATCGCCAAGGTGTGCTCCGGCAAAGCCAAGCCAAATGGCGTGCTTTACGTTTTGGCAGGCGGTGAGGCGAAATTTCTGGCTCCGCTCGATGTTCGGGAAATTCCAGGCGTCGGCAAAGTAACAGAACAGAAGCTGCACTCGGTTGGCATTCGCAAGGTTGGTGATCTTACGAGGTTCGATGACGCAGACCTCGAACGTCAATTCGGCAAGTGGGGACTCGCGCTCGCCGGCAAGGCCCGCGGCGAAGATGCAGGGGCCTGGTTCGAAGGCGAGATTGGCGCTAACGAAGGGGCGAAATCCATAAGCCACGAGCACACCTACAATCAGGACACGGCGGACGTGGCGCAACTCGAAGCGACACTGATGCGCCTCTCCACCATGGTGGGTCGCAGACTGAGGGAACAGGACCTTCGGGCGCGAACTCTGCAACTGAAGCTGCGGTACAAGGACTTCACTACGATCACGCGAGCGCATTCTCTCGAGGCGCCGACGCAACTGGACAATGAAATCTATCGCGAGATCCATCGCCTGTTTCATGCAAACTGGCGGAAAGGATCAGAGGTCCGGCTGTTGGGTGTGCAGGCATCTTCGTTTGACGGAGATTCGGCGCAGCTCGACTTTTTGGAAGATGAGGGTCGCAGCAAGTGGGAACAGGCTTTGTCCGCTGCTGATCGTCTGCGGGATAAATTCGGCGAGGCCAGCATCACGCTGGGCACAGGAATGAAGGGCGGATTCCGCGAACGCACTCATGAGAATCCGGCCGCATTGCCGGGAAAACCGAAAGCTCCCTCGAAATAGTGCGCCTCAATGCCAGGCTGGGCATGAATGCCCATCCTGCAAGCGCAGGCTGTTACTGCGGCGGCGGCGCGGGCGCGGGACTGATGAAGCACGCCGATGCGGGATACCTGTTCTGCACTGGAAGATTGCTGGGCGGTGTTTTCCAGGGCATGTTGTTGAAATCGAAGAACCCGCTATTTGGATCGTCCATAGGGATCTGGGCTGCATCGCGTGCCGTAAGAGGCGACAGATTGAAACGAGTTTCGATCAACTTCAGAATCGCGGTGGCGTCTCTGACATCGTGCGACACAAAGTTCTTCTTTGCATATGGCGAAACCACAACCAGCGGAACTCGATATCCGGTATATGCGAAGTCACAAATTGTATTGGGAGTTTCGGCCCCATAGCAGGCGTCATTCGGTTTGAGGTCGACCGGTTGGATGCCATCGGGATTGACGGTTTTTTGTGGCGCGACGTGGTCGTAGAAACCGCCTGCTTCGTCGAAGGTCAGAATAAACACGGAGTCAGCCCAGCTCGGACCCGGATTGCAGCTGCCGGAAGGTGGCGAATTGTTCTGGCCACACATCACAGCATTGATCAGCGTAGAAACGAAATTTGCTCCGGGCTGGATGCTGCAGCACGGAGGCTGACCGGCAGGAGGATCGTCGTCCTCTGGGTGCTCGTCGAGGGCCGCACTGGAAGCGGGCTCAATCTGAGCGACCTGCGGCAGAGTGCCATTGACCGCATCCGTGTAGAACTGCGAAATGGGAACAATATTCTGGGCGTATGTGCCGGGATTGTTCTTTATGTTGTTTCCGAATACGAAGTCGTGAATGTAGCTGCGCCCAACGAGGCATGCAACGTCCGTTGGGCGGGTTTCACACGGAGTTCCTTTCGGATTTATGTAAATCTTCCAACTGATGCCCGCATTCTGCAGGGCCTCAAAAATCGTGGTTGAAGGAATGAGCGCGGTGTCCAGAGGAGGATTGGCCCCCCGCTGATAGACATAGCCATGCGAAGTGGCCGCGATTAAGAACTCCCGGTTTGGCGGCGTGCGAGTCATGACTGGCGAAAACCAGCGGTCGGAAGTGGAAAACATGCTGGCCAGAGAATAGTAGTAGTTCAGATCGGTGCCGTCATAATAGCCCATTACCCGGTAGCCATTTGAATCGAAATACGGAGCGTAAACGCCCTGTGTATTCACATATTGCCGGCCAACGTTCGCGCCCGCCTGCACGAAACCGTTCAGCAGCGGTGTTTCTGAAGTTGGATCGGCGGAATTCCAGGCCCGGTGAGCTTCCGACCAGGACGGACTGGGGTTCTCTACGCATGTGCTCGGGTAGTGAAATGAGGGGACAGGCGGGCTGCTGCTGTCGATGAAACACCAAGTGCTTGGCGGAAATGGATCTGCCGGATCACAACCTGGATTCGTAGGTGCAGCGCTCGGGTCAGCAGGAGGGTTGAATTGCGCCAGCCCATCAAACGGCTGGTCGGGAATTCCGTTTTGCGCCCAATATTGGCGCATCGCGCCAAAATATTCGTCGAATGACCGATTCTCCTGCGAGATGAAGATAATGTGATTGATGCTCTGCAACGTGGCGGCGAAAGTGGCTGTCACGGTGGCCGCACCCGAGACGGTGCAAGTGGTGGCGTTCGAAGAGGTACAACCTGACCAACTGGTAAACGTGAAGCCCTGGTTGGGAGCAGCTGTGAGGGTTACCGATCCGTTGAAAGTCGCAATGCACGTTCCCGAGTTACTTCCAAAACCTGCAACCGTGCAATTAATGCCTGCCGGGCTACTAGTCACCGTCCCAGTCCCACTTCCGGAACTGACCACGGTCAATTCACCTGGTGTTCCTCCCGGGGGTTGACCGGTCCCTGAAACCAACCCGGTACAACCGCTGAGGAAAACAATGAGCGAGAATGCAGTGGCTAACGCAAGCAAATTGTAGAAAAGTCTTGCTACCCTGAACATGCACGAATCCTCTTTGGTCGAGCGGAATTTGGATGAGGAACCAGCAGAACTGGTTGGATTTAGAGCCCAGATGGGGTGAACTGCCCGGGAGCACCAGGTAGCTTTCCCGCACACGTCAAGGATGTGTTAGTTTTTCATCAAATAGGATTCAATGGAACGAAGTTGGCTACCAAACGGCAACGCGGCATCTAAGTAGCTGGTTTTCGAAAAACATCAAGCACTGGCAGGAGGTGCATGGGACACCAATGAGAGAGCGTACTAGCTGGACTCCACTAATTCCTGTAATTCTTTCTACCCTGTTCTTTTCCGGATTTAGCATAGCGCAGACTACCTGTTTGACTTCCGACGAAATGGATGCGGCGACGCGTACGGCCATTCAAGGCACAGCAAGCCGCTACTTTGAAATGATCACGCGGGGAGATTCGGCTTCGCTAAAGCAGAATGCAATTCCGTCATTGGCAAGCAACTTTGCGGGAATTGAAGCCACAATCAAAGACAATCAGGCAGATCTTGCCGGCGCGAAGGGAACCCCCCGTGCCCCGTTTGAATTGAAAGCCGAAGCTACTGCACCCATCCCGAGAGCGGAATTTCTTTGCGGGATTTTCAACGCCTCCGGTCCAACGGCAAGCAGCGCAGAATTTGTCATCCCCAATCTCCCGCCTGGCAGCTACGGAATTGAGATTCTCGATGTGGCCGGACAAAAGGGATATACGGTTTCGTTCGTGCTGCAGCAGTCCGGAACCGAGTGGAAGCTGGGAGGCTTGTTTCTGAGGCCTACGCAGATTGCTGGCCATGACAGTGCCTGGTTTCTGAGCCAGGCCAGTAGCTACAAATCAAAAGGACAAATCCACAACGCGTGGCTCTATTACTTGCAAGGTAGGGAACTTTCAATTGCTGTTCCCTTCATGGAGACGCAAGCAACCGACAAGCTGTATGAGGAAGAATCGAGCTACAAGCCAACGGACTTTCCGACCGGAGGAAATACCGCCGACCTGGTTGCGCCTGGTGGTACCACTTACAAGCTAACTACCGTCTCGCCACTGCCGGTGCAACACGATCTGGATTTGCTGGTCAGATATCAGACGGCTAGTGTGGCGGATTCTGGAAAGGCGTTTCAAGAAAATGTAGCTGTGATGAAAGCTTTGCTGACGAAATACCCCGAGCTGCGAGACGCGTTTGCGGGAATCGTCGCGCGCGGAGTGGAATCATCGGGCCGTGACTACGGCACCATGATGCCAATGAAAGATTTGAAGTAGAACTTTATCCCGCCACCGCGCCGGCGGGTTCGGGAACCGTTGCTTCTCGCAGGAACTTCGCAGCTTCCTCCGGCGGGGTTGGATTGATGTAAAACCCTGTGCCCCATTCGAATCCTCCCACCTTGGTCAACTTCGGAACGAACTCAATGTGCCAATGGTAGTGGTCGTTGCTTGAATCCTGCGTTGGCGAGCTGTGGATCACCAGATTGTATGGTGGGTCATCAAGAACGCGGTTGGCCTTGTTGAGCAGCGTCCGAATCGCTCTTGCGAGATTCTGGAACATTCGTGAGGAGGAGTTTTCGAAGGCCGATTCGTGCTGCTTGGGAAGAATCCAGGTTTCGAAAGGGAAGCGGGGAGCGTAAGGAGCAATAGTGAGGAAGTCATCGTTTTCGGCGACAACTCGGATTCCAGCATCCATTTCTTGTCGCGCGATATCACAAAATACGCACCGCTCTTTGAAGATGTAATACTGTTTGGCGCCTTCAATCTCTTCCGCGACATAAATCGGAACGACCGGCAGGGCAATCAGTTGAGAATGCGCGTGCTCGATGGTCGCTCCAGCGGCTTCGCCGTGGTTCTTAAAGATGAGGATGTATTTCAGGCGACGGTCCTTCTTCAGATCGAGTATGCGGTCACGGAACGTCCACAAAACATCTTCGATCTTCTTCGGCGGGAGCGTGGCCAGCGTGCCATCGTGCTCATTGGTCTCAATAACAACTTCGTGCGCGCCGACCCCGTTCATTTTGTCGAACATGCCCTCGGCCTGCCGATCGAGGTTACCTTCAATTTGAAGCGCAGGGAATTTATTGGGCACTACACGGACCGTCCATCCCGGGGTGTTGCGCTGGGGCGGCCCCCCGTTCTGGTTAGGACGGTAGGCCTGGATCTCGGGAGGAGTCTTGGTTTCATTTCCGTAACAGAAAGGGCAGAAGCCGCCCTTCATCCTTACGGAGTCCCGGGCGAAATCGGTAGGGCGTTTGGCGCGATCGGTCGAAATAATGACCCAGCGGCCGACGATGGGGTCTTTTCTGAGTTCGGGCAAGTAATCGTTTCCTCCACCCGCTGCCACCCGGGTAATTTCATTTTACGATGAGAGCGCGACATTCTGAAATAGCTCGAAGGTAGGAGTTGTTTCCCGAGGTGGCCCACTTTTTCCTGATCTCGGCGAAAGTGAGTCGGACAGTTTTCCACCGTAAGCAGATGTCTCTCCATCGTAGTGCACCGTTACTATGTCGAACCTCCATTGCGGGACTTTAGGGAAATTACGTCTCGGAAGCGTACGAAGGTAGTAGCGAATCATCACACGAAGGTCTCGTCGTTTCTTTCGATCGACTGCTGCTTCAGCGGGTTTTACCTCGCGCGTGGTGCGCGTTTTCACTTCAATGAAGCAGAGGACGTCTTTGTCCCAGGCGATGAGGTCGATCTCCCCGCGATGGCGTGAAGAGCGAAAGTTACGGGCGATGATGGTGTAGCCCCGGCGCCGCAGATAAAAGTATGCCGCTTCTTCGCCCCGCTGGCCGGTAACGAGATGGGGTGCAGTTCGATGTAAGGCATTCTTTCTCGCGAACCGATCGAGTCCGTGGAGAAGGGCTTGCGTGAATCGGGCTGAGAACACAACGATGAGAATAGTCGTCGAACCTACCAGAAGCTGTGACGAGTGTCACATTGCCAGACTGTGAATTTCCCTAAACAGAGATCAATGAAAACCAAGGTTTGGCATTTCTCATGCTCTCGGGAGTGCAGGCCGGGATGGCGGAATTTGCTTGGGTGCTACAATGGGTGCGAATTATCAATGTCCCGCCTTCTGCAATGGAGCGTACTTCCCAGCGGACTCTGATCCGCGCCGGCGCGAAATTCTGTTCGCGATTAATATTCCGTTTTAAAAGAAAGCGGTGAGCGATGAGCGTCGGAGCAGGCGCTGATTGCTCGAAGCCCATAGCTCACTGCTCAACGCTAATGGCCACTACATACGACATCATCGTCATCGGAGGCGGGCACAACGGGCTCACGCATGCTGCGTATCTTGCGCGCGCGGGAAAGAAAGTGCTTGTGCTGGAGCGCCGGCATGTGCTCGGGGGTGCCGCGGTTACGGAAGAAGTATTTCCCGGATTTAAGTTTTCCGTCTGCTCCTACGTCGTATCACTGTTGCGGCCGGAGATCATCCGCGACCTCGACCTTCCTCGGCACGGGCTTGAAATCCTGCCGCTCGATGGAACCTTCACCCCGATGCCGAACGGCGACTATTTATGGCGGGTGAACGACCGCGGCAAGACCTATCGCGAAATCGCGCGGCACTCGCGGCTCGATGCCGATGCTTATGAAGATTTCGGCAAGGCGATGCAGCCGATGTGCCACTTCGTGAAGCCGATCCTGAACATGGTGCCGCCCGACCCGACTGGGCTGAACCCGAAAGAGCTTTCGAAATTACTGTTCATGGCGCGGAGGTTCCAGAAACTTGCGTCGAGTGACCGCTACAACCTGGTGCAGCTCATGACAATGAGCGCAGCCGACTTTCTCGACCAGTGGTTCGAGACGGATGTGCTCAAGGCAACCATGTCGGCGTCCGGAATTATAGGGACATTTCTCGGAGTGCGTTCCCCCGGTACGGCATACGTTCTGCTGCACCACTACATGGGTGAGATCGACGGCGCGTTCCGTGCTTGGGGATTTGCCCGTGGCGGGACCGGCGGAATTTCGAATGCGATCGGCGAGGCTGCGCTTGAGGCCGGAGTTGAAATTCGCAAGCAGGCGGGCGTCGCGAAGATCATTGTGAAAGCTGGGCGTGCGGTTGGGGTCGCGCTGACCAATGGAGATGAAATCTATGGACGAGTGATTTCCTCCAGCGTCGATCCGCGGCATACGTTTATTGAATTCATCGACAACGGAAATCTGCCGAGTGCCTTCGTCGACGAAGTGAAGCGCTATAAATTTCGCGGATCGTCAGGCAAAGTCAATCTCGCCCTCGACGCGTTGCCGGATTTTAAATGCATGCCCGGGCCCGGCGCGCATCTTCGTGGCGCGATTTCGATTTCGCCGGCGGTCGAATATATGGAGCGCGCGTATGACGATGCGAAGTACGGAATGTTCTCGCGGCGCCCATACATCGACATGGTGATCCCGTCGCTTACGGATCCGAGCGTCGCGCCGCCGGGAAAGCATGTGCTTTCGTGTTTCGTGCAGTATGCGCCGTATAAATTGAAGCCGGGATTGAACTGGGACCAGCTTCGCGATGACTTCGGAAATACCGTGATCGATACGATTTCCGAATACGCGCCGAATCTGAAGAACATCATCCTGCACAAACAGGTGCTCACTCCGCTCGATCTCGAACGCGAATGGGGATTGAGCGAAGGAAATATTTTCCAAGGAGAGCTTTCGCTGGAGCAGCTTTTCTTTTTGCGTCCCGCGCCGGGGTGGGCGCGATTCAGGACGCCTATTAAGAACCTCTACATGTGCGGGTCGGCAACGCATCCTGGAGGAGGAATCATGGGCGCGCCAGGAAGGCTGGCGGCACTGGAAGTGCTGAAAGATGCGGCTTAAGATCACACTGCCCTTGAGAGAACCACTACCGGGAAGGGCACGGCTTCAGCCGTGCCGAGAATCGCCCCTGTTTTTCTGTCATTCCGAGCAAAGCCGAATCGTTCGCTTAGCGAACGGTTCGGCGAAGTCGAGGAACCTGCTTTTCGCCGTTCTGGATTTGAACGTTAGGATTTTTCAATCAACTGCAGATTCCTCGGCTCCGAAATGTGATTCGCGGCGCGAATCACATTCCTTCGCTCGGAATGACATCATTTGGAAGTTGGTAGTCGGCACGACTAAAGTCGTGCCCCTCCCGACTGCGAGGGTGCCGAGTGCCTAACCATGACATTGTAATCATAGGCGGCGGACACAACGGCCTGGTTACCGCGTTTTATCTGGCCAGAGCAGGCTTTAAACCGATTGTTCTCGAGCGCCGCGAACAAGTCGGCGGGGCAGCGATTACCGAGGAATTTCATCCTGGATTTCGCTCTTCGATTCTTGCGCACTCGGCATCGTTGCGAGCGGATGTCCTTCGCGACATGCAGCTCGAAAAACACGGGCTGAAGTTGATTCAGCCCGAAGTAGCAGTCGCATCGCTCTCGGCTGAGGGACGCGCTCTCGTCCTACACAGCGATCTGAACAGGGCGGCGCAGGAGATCGGGAAATTTTCGAAAGTCGATGCAGCGAAATACCGTCAATTCCAGCTAGCACTCGAGAAGACTTCACGGGTAATTTCCAAAGTTCTCGCGCTCACTCCGCCGGAGATCGCGGAGCCCACGAAATCCGATCTGTTCAGTCTGTTGCGGTTGGGACGATCCATCCGCGGACTCGGCAAAAAGAGCACCTATGACTTGTTGCGCTGGGGTCCAATGGCGGTCGCAGATCTGGTTTCGGAATTCTTTGAGAACGATCTGCTGCGCGCGACGGTAGCTGCTCGCGGCATCTTCGGAACCTTCATGGGTCCATGGTCGGCGGGAACGAGTCTCGTTCTTCTGCTTCGAGCGGCGGCCGATTCAAATCCGGCAGGCCGCAACTTGTTTGCGCAGGGAGGAATTGGTGCGATTACCCAAGCGATGGCTTCGGCTGCGCGGAAAGCCGGGGCCGAGATTCGCACCGGGGCTCAAGTCCTGCAGATCACGGTAAAAAACGAGGCCACGACCGGCGTAGTTCTTTCGACCGGAGAGGAAATTTCCGCGCGCGCCGTTGTTTCCAACGCTGACCCGAAAGCGACTTTTCTTAAGCTGGTCGACCCGTCGTTGCTTTCCCCAACATTCACCAAGCGGCTGCAGAACTATCGCATGAACGGAACGGTCGCGAAGGTGAACGTTGCGCTTTCCGCATTGCCCTCCTTTACGGCATTACAGGAGAATCTCGAAGCCCTCAGAGGCCGTATTCAAATTGGGCCAGAAATTGACTACATCGAACGCGCGTTCGATGAATCGAAATATGGAAATTTCTCGCGGGCTCCATATCTGGAAATTACAATTCCTACGCTGACCAGTCCCTCGCTCGCGCCGTCGGGGAAGCATGTGATGTCTATGTACATGCAATATGCGCCTTACAAGCTGAAAGATGCCACGTGGCACGAGCAACGAAACGCGCTAGGCCAGACGGTTATCAAGACTATTGCTCAATATGCGCCCGATTTGCCGGAGAAGATACTGCATGCGCAGGTCATCACGCCGCTCGATCTTGAACAAACTTACGGGATGACCGGTGGGCATATCTTTCACGGTGAGCTCGCGCTTGATCAAATATTCACCATGCGGCCATTTCTTGACTGGGCACGCTACAAAACGCCAATCCGCAATCTTTACCTGTGTGGATCGGGAACCCATCCCGGAACAGGGTTGACCGGCGGCTCCGGCGCAAACGCGGCACGCGAGATTCTGAAAGATTTGAAGAAGCGATGACGAAGAAATCTGCGGTGTTGCTACTGAGTTGCCCCGACCAGAAAGGCATCGTCGCAACGATCTCCGGGTTCATCTATCAGCATGGCGGCAACATTCTTCATGCCGACGAACACGGCGACTCGGATTCCAAAATATTTTTAATGCGTGTCGAATTCGATCCCACGGAATTCGATTTTTCGCTGTCAGATTTCCCCCGGCACTTTTCGCCGATCGCCGAAAAATTCAAAATGCAGTGGCGACTGGCGGAGTCGGAACAGCGGCCGCGTATGGCGATCCTGGTCTCGAAGCAAGATCATTGCCTGGTCGACCTTCTGTATCGCCACAAGAGCGGGGAACTGGCTTGTGAAATTCCGTGCATCATTTCGAATCATGCCGAAAGCGAAGCGATCGCGGAGTTTTACCACGTTCCGTTCTTTCTGGTCCCAGTCGAAAAAGAAAACAAGGACGCCGCGGAGCGACAGGTTCGCACGCGGTTGGAGCGCCACAATATTGACCTTATTGTGCTTGCTCGCTACATGCAGGCCCTTTCAAACGAATTTGTTAGCGCTTATCCCGGGCGAATTATCAACATTCATCATTCTTTTCTGCCTGCCTTCGTGGGTGCAAGACCTTACCACCAGGCGTTTACTCGAGGGGTGAAACTGATTGGCGCAACCAGTCACTATGTGACCGAGGTGCTCGACGACGGTCCGATCATTGAACAGGATGTAGTCCGCGTATCTCACCGTGATGCAGTCGAAGATCTGATTCACAAGGGCCGCGATCTTGAAAAGGTGGTGCTTTCACGTGCAGTCCGCTGGCACCTTGAGAACCGAGTCTTGGTGTATGGCAACAAGACTGTGGTCTTCGAATAAGGCTTGTCGTCGGTCGTTGGTACTCGGTCGTCGGCGAAGGCTTGGTTGAGTCAATCAACCGTCGATCCCAATCTAATCGTTAAGGCATAACGAGGATGCGAACGACTAACGACGAACGACCAACGACGGATCCCCTCTTACCAAGGTAACTATCCGGTAATCCTGCGCTCTGGCAGTATTTAAGCTGAATTATTTTGGAACTCGTTCCATCGAGGGAAACTATTGGCTGAAGATCCCAAATGGGAACTCGCCATATTGGCCACGGTCCAGGGCTTTTGCGAAAAGCTCCTGCAGGATGCTGTTGAAGGGGAAGTCCCTGTGCCTGCGGGACTGGAAACGGTTTCGCTGCAAGCCGACGACGATGTGGGTGGCACGCTGAGCGCGATGCGGCGCTGGCTGCGCCTGCTCGACATGGCGATTTCTCCCGCAATGTTGCGTCGCGCCTTTACCGACGAGACCGATCCTGAGATCGCGGAAGCCATGCTGCGCTACTTTGTGCGCAAGAAAGATCACACCGACTACGATCGGGACAAAACAGACATCGTCGTCACATTCTTGTATCGTCACCCGCGCGTTCCCGGACAATGGGACCAGCGCGGATATGGGCTCGACGGATCGTTGCCGCTTTCGCCATTTGAGATCGCTCTGATTGAGATTCTTGCCGATTCGGATTTGCTCCCACTTCCAGAAGAACATGTGCAGGTGCTGCGGAAGTTCGACTCCCTCGAAGAGCAGGTTCTGCAGTTCAAGGATCTGAATGGATTGCTGGAGTCCGGAATTATTCAAAGTGTCCGGCAGATCAAGCAGAATTTGGAAGAATCGTTCTTTCATCCCGGAGTACTGGCTACGATCGCCCCTTACAATGCCACGTTTGGCGCGCGCTTCGATGAGCTATTTCGTGAAGCCACGAAACAGATCAAGAGCTTCGCCGGACATCTGGAGCAGCAGGGCGGAACGATTCTGGGCAGCGTGGACGGCGTGGACGTGACGGTCGATCACGTGAAGGCCATGGACGAGAACAGCCTGCTGCGTCTCGATTATGGCCACGCCCTCGACAAGTTCCGGCGCGTTTCACGCCTGAAGCAGACTCTTGAGCAGATGCCGCCAATGAAGCGTGGAGCGAAACCTGCGGTCTCGACTGCTCCTTCAAAACCGGCGATTAAAACGGTAAGCGTGGTGACCGAGAAGCCTTTCAGTTTGGGTTCGGCGCGAAAAGCAGTTACCCAGCAACAATTGGCGGCAGAAGAGACCAAGCTACTCAAGGTGGAAGAGTCGGTGCGAATTTTCGTGCGCGTTGCAGATCCGAAGTTCCGTCAGGTTGTACCCATGCGTTTCTTCAACTTGACGCTCACTCCCGCCGAAGCGGATGCCTATTGCGCTGACTTCCTGGAAGAAAAGAGCCTGCGGGCGGGTGTTGCGCGGGTGCTGTTGCGCCTGGTTGCAGTGACGGCCAGGATCATCACTGAATGGGAAGAACTGAAGCGGGCAGGGAATTCGTCTTCGCTGTGGAAACTGCATGCTGATTCACTCGCCACGCTGCTCGAGATCGGCAGCAACGCCGCGGAAAATGCCGAGCGGGTTTCGGTGATGGCCACCCAGCGTGGACAGAAGCAGCACGTCGATGAAGTACAGACTTCACTCAAAAAACTGCGCGAGTACAGCAGTATTGCCGAGCGAAGCCTGACGGGATCAGAAGCCAAGGGCGCGGCGGCGGGAACGGACTAAAGAACCCTAACGGAAGAGGAGAACGGGCGGTGACGCCCGTTTCCCGCAACAGATTTGACTGAGAGCTGACGGCTGATCGCTGACAGCTAGTTGATATCGAACTTCTCCTGGTGAAGCGCCGGGTCGCTTTTCACAATTACCGTCTTCTTGGTTAGCTCTTCCAGTTCATTCAGCCAGCGGCCATTGTTGGTCTTGAGCGCCTTGGCGACTTCAGGGTTCACGCGCAGCATGACATCGGAATGATCGAGATGTTTTGCCAGCTTACGCATCTCGATGTAAATCTCATTGCAGACCGTGTTCACGTTCTTCACGAAGCCGGTTGCTTCGCAATAAGGGCATGGCGAACCGATCGTTCGCTCCAGCGATTGCTTCACCCGCTTGCGCGTAATTGCCACCAGACCGAAATCGTTAAACTGCAGGACTTTCGAGGGCGAACGATCACTCCGCAGGGCTTCTTCGAGGGCCTGCATGACTTTTTGGCGATTGCGGCGCTCATCCATGTCGATGAAGTCGATCACGATGATGCCGCCAAGATCGCGCAATCGAATCTGCCGGACGATCTCTTTGATTGCATCAACGTTCGTCTTCACGATTGTGTCTTCCAGGCGCGCCGTCTTGCCGACGTACTTGCCCGTGTTCACATCGATTGCGACCAGAGCCTCGGTTTGATTAATGACGATATATCCGCCGCTCTTGAGCCACACTTTCGACTTGAGGGCTTTGTCGATTTCTTCTTTCAACCCGAACTGCTCGAACAGCGGAGTCTCTTTGGTATAGAGCTTTACGCGGCGAACCAGCCCGGGTTGAAAGCGGTTGGCAAAACGCAAGATGCGTTCGTATTCCTGTTCGGTATCGACCCAGACAGCGGAGAAATCCGCGGTGACCTGGTCCCGCAGAATGCGCTCGACCACGTTCAGGTCGTGATAGATCAGGGCAGGCGAATTTCCGTTTTCCGCGCGGGTGCGGATTTCGTTCCATAGCCCCTTTAAGAAACGAATGTCAGCCCGTAGTTCGTTTTCGTCTGCGCCCTGGGCGGCGGTGCGAACGATAAATCCACCATGTCCGTTTTCGCGCTCGCTTTGAATGATGCGCTTCAGGCGTTGGCGTTCCTCTTCGGAAGCGATCTTGCGGGAAACGCCGGTGTGATTGACAGTCGGCATATACACGAGAAACCGGCCTGGCAGGGCGATGTGGCTGGTGATACGTGCGCCTTTTTTGCCGATTGGCTCTTTGGCGATCTGCACCAGAATTTCCTGACCTTCTTTGAGCAGATCGGTGATCTGAGGCAGGTTTTGCGTCTGCTGGCGGCGAAAGCGACGACCAGCTGGACGGCGGCCACGGCGGTTGCGATCGTAGCCGGATCGGTTTGCACGCTGGGTGTATGCGGCGGTTGTGGCTGGGGCGCGAACTTCGGCACGAGCATCAATGGTTCCGTTGGCCCGGCCTTCAGCATCGAGCAGAGCTTCGGCTTCCGCCTGTGCCTCTTCCAGTTCCTCTTCTTCCTCCGAGGCTTCATCGACATCTTCGGCCTGCGCGACTTCTGAGGCCTCCTCAGAAATGGGTTCAGAGGAGAAGGGAACGACTTCCGCACCGGAATCTGCCGAGGCGGAGATTGACTCGGTGGGAGCGTCTTGTTCCGCCGCAGCGTGGGTCTCCTCTTCAAATTCGTCGAACGCGCCTTCCTCCTCCAGGTCCTCAACGTAGGCGGCCAGATCGGCTTCCTCTTCGTCGATTTCTTCTTCCTCTATGGTTTGTCCGGAAGCGAATGCGGTGCCCTGCTCTGAAGCATCGGCGATCAATTCATCAGCCGCATCATCAGGTTCGTCTTCTGGCGACTGGATTTCCTGCGGTTCCTCTCCGAATATGGCAGCCACATTGCGCTCGTGTTCGGCTTTCTGCGCCTGGTCCCATTCTTCGGAACCTACTTCAGGGACTTCGACGGAGTTGTCGGAATCCTGCGACGAACGGGCGAGGACGCCTATTCGACTCGCTCCCTCTCGGTCGCTTAGGGCAGGATCCGTTCCCCCATCATCGATTGACGAGCTACCCGCATCAACCAAGAGCGCTCCTGCATTGATTGAGTTGCCGCCTTCGTTCTTTTGGGATGGTTCCGCGAAGAGAGGTTCATCTTGGGGGAAAGTCTCGGAGACTGCGGTACTGCTATCGGATATCGAGGACGTTTCAGAACGCCGCGAAGATGAAGCGCCGCGATCGCGGTATTTTGAGATCGACTCTCCTGGCAGAATGATTGGCTCGTATCCGGCCGGAGGCCCGTATTGCTCGCGCTCTGGCCGGGACTCGGCCTGAGTTGCCGGACGCGAGAAACGATCGCGACGCCCACGACGTCGCCGTCCGCGCCAATTTCCACGATCGCGATCTTCGCGCCCCGAGGGTGCACTTCCGTTCCCAGCCGGTGAAGAACTCTCGGTGAGAGCATGTGTGTTTTCGTGTTGTTCAGAATCCGTGGCTTTTTCTACCGCGTGCGATTGCGGTGCGCTATTGAAATCCGAAACTGCGCGGGTGGTGGGGACCTCGTCCAGGTCCTCGTCCTGATTCTCCAACTCCATGAAATCGGAAACGTAGAGAAAGGCATCGCGTTCCAGGCCAATATCGACGAATGCCGATTGCATTCCCGGCAAAACCCGTGTCACTCGGCCCTTGTAGATGGACCCGGCCAGCGTGTATTCGTTCTCGCGCTCCAGGTACACTTCTGCTAACTGATCGTCTTCTACCAACCCCACTTTGGTTTCATGAGGCGTGGAAGACACAAACAATTCTTTTGTCATTGAAACTCCGGTCCGCCAGCCGTTCAGGGCTGCGGATTCACCGGATCAGAGACGTACGACGGTTGGAAAGGAAAATTGAAGTTGCGATGAGCGGGTTTGATGCAGAACTGTACTGCCCGATTTCCCGTGGGAATAGTCGCAGTTGGGTTCTGGAGTGCTGAAAACTTTTCACTGATCGCAATCTGCCCGGGTTTGTGACCGCTCTCTCAAGTTGCCACCACGCACTCTGACGCGGTGCATTTGAGGGGGCCGTTACCTGCCCGTGCTTTACTTCAAATCCTGTCCGGCTCGTCTCCGCCGGTGAGTTGCCCCCTTCACGCGAGGGCGATCGTAATTTTTTGGGCCGGACGCTCGCGTCCGATTACATCAACAACTTGTCACTTGCATTTCGCGGACAAGAGTGTCCGCGCCACACAAGCAGTTTCGCTTCAGTTTACGAAGCGGCGCATGCGGACGTTCATCACCATCCCCAGCGCTAAGAACATAAAAAGTACCGATGACCCTCCGTAGCTCATAAGGGGCAACGGTATTCCGGTGACCGGCATAAAGCCAACCACCATGCCAATGTTGACCAGTATATGAAAGGTCAGCACCGCAACCACACCCATCACAATAAAAGTGCCAGCGCGGTCGGGCGCTGTTTGTGCGTTCTGGGTCAAACGCATCAGCACGATAAAGTATAACAGCAGGACGCCCAGTGCCCCTACAAAACCATGTTCCTCTGAGAATGCCGCGAAGATGAAGTCGGTGTGGGGCTCGGGAAGAAACGCGAGATGGGTTTGCGATCCTGAGCTGCTACCCCAGATTCCGCCGGAGCCGACGGCAATTTCTGACTGTCGCACGTGGTAGCCAGCGCCACGAGGATCATTATCCGGAGACATAAAGCTGACCAGGCGCTGCTTCTGGTAGTCCTTCAAGTGATGCCACGCGAGCGGCATGGCAAGTCCGGCTAGAAGAATGATCGCCAGCGCCTGTTTCCAACTGATTCCTCCCAGAAACAAGCCCACGATGGCGATAGGCAGATAGGTAAGCGCTGTGCCCAGATCGGGCTGGGCCAGCACCATCAGCATGGGCACACCGACAATTGCGCCGGCCTTGATGAAATCTGACCAGGAAAGTTCACGATGCTGCAGGTCGGCAAAGTATTTGGCGACCGCGAGAATGAGAATCAGCTTGACCCACTCTGAAGGCTGAAAGTGATTTCCTCCCGGCAATTTGACCCAGCGGCGCGCACCCAGGTATTTTTGCCCGAACACGAGTACTGACATCAATGATGTCACCGCCGCGATGTACATCCAGTGGACCTTCTCGAGCAGGGTCTGATAGTTGATCACACTGACCAGCAACATGCAGCCGAGCCCGCCCATGATCCAGTAAATCTGTTTGACGTGAACTCCGGCGAACTTGGTGTGCAGGGTGGCGCTGCGGATTTCAATGACGCCGAGAGTGCAAATGATGAGCACGAAGGCCACCAGCACCCAATCGAAGTCGCGAAGTGTCATGTTGCGAGGCATAAATCAGTCGTCAGCTATCAGCCGTCAGTTAACCCCTCCTAAGCCTGGTGCAGCGGTCGCAAGCACTGGTGGTTTCTTTGACAAATCGACTCGGATGCGACCGCCGCCCAATTTGTCCGCAGCGCCTTCTTCATCGCTGGCCGTCCAGAGCGCTCCAATTTCAACTTGGCCGTTCCCAGTTGTTGCCCGTGCGACGCTCGTTGGCTGTCTCTGCTGCTTGTCCACGTAAGCCTTGATCACCTGCGTTGCAATTCTGGCGGCAAGCTTGCCGTGTTCGCCGCCCTGAAATAGCGTGCAAACGACAATGTCGGGATTGCGCTTCGGAGTGAACCCAACGAACCATCCGTTTTGTGCGAAGTTCTCATCGTTCTCGTGCTTCGCCCGCAACGCAAGCGAAACCACCTGCGCTGACCCGGTCTTGCCCGCAATGTCAACCCCTGGAATATGCGCGGAAAACGCCGTTCCTTCGGGTGTGAGGACACGGTCCATCGCATCCGTAATTGTGTTCCAGCCGTTCGGATCAACCGGAATTTCTTTGACCTGGGTGTAGCGACCTACTTCGACAAACCCGCTCGGCAGATTTGTCGGATTGACCACGTGGGGTACGACCATGCGGCCGCCCATCGAGATGGCGGAAATTGCGCGGATCAACTGTACAGGTGTGACCGCGATTGCGCCTTGCCCAATCCCGACCGAGATAGTTTCTCCAGGAAACCACCTCTGGCGGAAGTTGCGGAGCTTCCACTCTTCGGATGGCATAACCCCGCTCGCTTCTTCCGGCAAATCTATGCCCGTCTTTTGTCCCAGACCGAAAGCCGTTGCGTATTTGGCAATTCGTCCAATTCCTAGCCTGTCGGCGAGCGTGTAAAAGAAGACGTCACAGGACTGATAGATCGCTTTAGTGAGATCTACATCTCCGTGGGTTCGATGCTCGAAATAAACCCAACACTTGGAATTTCTCCCGTAAAAATTGGCACTGCCGTTACAGATGACGTGCATATTCTGTGCAATGCCTTCCTGCCAGCCGGCGACCGACATAATAATTTTGAACGTGGAGCCGGGCGCAAGCTGCGCCTGAATGGCCTTGTTCAGCAAAGGCTTGTCGGGATCATTGACAAGTTTTGCCCAGTCCGAGCGCCCGATGCGGACAGAGAAGTCGTTCGGATCAAATGTCGGCCTGCTGGCCATTGCGAGGATTTCGCCGGTATGTGGGTCCATAGCCACAATTGCGCCGTTCTTGCCTTCCATCGCTTCTTCGGCGGCGATTTGAAGGTCGACGTCAATAGTGAGCTTAAGTGGCTTCCCCGGTACTGCCGGTTTTTCATCCAGTGCCTCGCCGACTTCTTTGCCGTGGCTGTTTACGACAACCTGGCGCGAGCCGTTCGTGCCCATCAAAAGTTGGTTGTATTGAAGCTCAACGCCAGATTTTCCGACCACATCTCCGGGGTTGTAGAGCTCGAACTGCGGCTGGTTCAGCATGTCCTCGCTGACCTCGCCAACATATCCGATCAGGTGTGCCAGAAATCCCTTGCGAGGATATAGCCGCCTGTACGCCATGATCGTATCCAGTTCCGGCAGTTCGCTCTTGTGCGCCTCGACGAAGGCTTCTTCGTCCGGGGTGATGTCCTCCTTCAAGTAGATCGGCTGATACTGCGGCAGGCTTTCGAAGTGACGAATTTTTTCCCGTACTTCTCTAGGATCCATGTGGAGCCCGGCAGCGATCACGTCCGCATCGGCATTCAGGTTGCGCGACGAATCGCGCATGAGAAGTGCGGTAAACGATGGATAGTTGTCGACAATCGTTCGCCCGTAGCGGTCCAGGATTTTCCCGCGCGGAGCAAGGATAGGGACCTCGCGGACTCGGTTCCTTTCTGCTGCTGCCGAGTAATAATCATTTTGCGAGACTTGCAAGCGCCAGAGACCATATGCCAGGAACAAGAAAATCGCGAGGATAACGTATTGAAACGCCGTCAGACGGATATGAGAAGGCTTTTCATCGTGGGAAAACATAGATCAGTCGTTGGTCGTCAGTTCTTGGTCTTTAGCGGTTAAGCTGCTCGTCGGCTGTTAACTTAATTGTAAAGCTTCTCTGGATGAGACAATACTAGAAATGGTGACGAAGGTCACAAAAAATGACGTCAACACGCCCAAGCAAGCTGAGACAGGTAAGGTGTCTTCGCGCGAAAAGCCATGGCTGAAACATCTAGGAAAACTCAATAACTTTCACAAAGAGATAAAACGTATCGATAGGCGAATTGAAGAAGCCTTTGAGCAGATCGACACTGAACTCTGGCAATGAGCCAGTTTCTTGCAGATCAACCCGTGCTACAAACCAGAACGCTTCCACGATTTACTAGCAACCAACGACTAACGACCAACGACGTTTTTCACGCTCTCTGCTTCAGCCTGTCCATCACCGCGAACAAGAGCACTCCAAGGAATGCGTTGGCGATGGCGGAGCCGAGTTCGTGCGGCCAGCTCCAGTGCAGATCCAGGCGGACCATGCCTCGCGCGACCGAAAAATAAATGACTTCGTGAATCACGTAAAAAGCGGTGGTCACGATCAGTCGCGTGCCGATGCTTTCGACATCAAGCTTTACACCGAGCGACGAAGCGCCATAGCCGACGAATGTCTTGGCAATTCCATACAGGCCAATCGGCTGGCGAGTCAGTGAATCCTGCAGCAGACCGATGGCGGCTCCGGTGAGCAGTCCGGTCACTGGGCTGCGGCGCGCCATGGCAAAGAAAATCACGACCAGCAAAGGCAGGTCGAAGATGGAAACGAACGGAAACCGAAGCGGCAGGAACACTTGCAGGAAAACTGCCAGCAAGGGAACGAAAATCGCAACCGGCAGGCTGAAGCGGTAGACCTCGATTTGCTCACGCGATGTGTAGGTCAGGTTCACGTTATTGAGGAGAGTCCCCGGAATCAGCGGGTTGGGTTTGCGTAGTATGTGCGACCGGTTTGGCAGCGGTGTTTACTGAAGGCAATTTCGCCCCCGCATTTGACGGCGGTGTCGAAATGTTTGCGGGTTTCAAGGTTGGAGGAGTTGTCGTCGCCTGATTTCCGCCAGCCTGCGCCGTTGCATTGGCAGATCGGTTTCCCGAAGCTGGCATGCTCGCTGCGGGCTGGGTCGCTCCGGGATTCGTAGCTCCCGCCGCCTGCGTGGCTGTATGAGTGATGATACTTGCCGGGACTCCGCTGTGTACGGGCGTGGGTGGCTTGTCGGGCACCGATGGCAGACGCTGCGCCAGAATGTCTGCGGCGCGGGTGGGTGCTGCCGGCGATATCGGCTCGCGCTCTTCCTTCTGAGTGATAACCAGCACTTCTTCCAAACGGTTCAGGGCTGCAGCAGGCTTTACGGAGACTTCCAGAAACTCCGGCCCTTTCGTAATTTTCGCCACTGTGCCAATCACCAAGCCTTTGGGGAAGATCAAGTCGCCGCCGCTGGTCATGACCTTGTCGCCAGCTTTCACGCTCTCGTCCGACATGATCTTGTCCATCACCAGCTCGCCTGAGGCTTTGCCTTTCAAGACGCCCTGCAACCGAGACTGTTCAAGAATCGCCCCGATGCCGCTCTGCTGATCGTTGATAAGCAGAACTTCCGAGGTGGTCCTGTAAACCGCGCTGACTTTTCCGACTACGCCGGTAGACGAGATCACCGCCATTTCCTGCTTAACACCGTCACGGGAGCCCTTATCGATATATACGGTCCGGGATTGGTCGCTGCCACTCGAGCCAATGACTTGCGCCGCCAGAGTCTTGGCAATGAACTGTTCTTTGAATCCGAGCAGGGTTTGCAGGCGATGCGCCTGGTTCGCATCCTGCTGAAGACGGACCTGCTCCAATTGCAATTGCTCAATTTGTTCTTTGAGCTGCCGATTCTCCTGGCGCACGCCTCGCAGATAGAAATAGTTGTGCCACATATCGGAAGCGCCGCTTTGTACGCGCACAATGGCCTTTTCAAAAGGCGTGATGGCTGAAACGGTCCACACGCGAATAAGGCGCGCCGATTGATTGTCGGTAGAGCGTTTCACCTGGACCGCGAGGCCCAGAATCTGGAAGATGATTGCCGCACCCAGAATGCTGATATTCCGATAGCGGCCCATGAGGTTGTCCATATAAAGCAAGCTGTCAGCTATCAGCCTTCAGCCATCAGAAAGTCAGTTCGCGCTTACGACTACCTGGCGGATCTCCTTCGTGTAACTTCGTGTCCTTCGTGGTTGAAAGGCGTTTCGTTTTGGCCGACGACCAACGACCGACGGCCAAGGACGCCTTCCTATTCGATCGAAATCTTCCTCAGCAATTTGAAGTCGCTCAGCATCTTGCCTGTGCCGAGCACCACACTGCACAGCGGATCATCGGCGATTGAAACCGGCAATCCGGTTTCTTCACGGATGCGCTTGTCCAAGTTCTTCAGCAGCGCGCCGCCGCCGGTGAGAACGATTCCGCGATCACTGATGTCAGCGGATAGTTCCGGAGGTGTGCGCTCAAGGGCAACGCGTACCGCATTCATTATCGTTGAAACACACTCGCTGAGCGCTTCACGGATTTCGCTATCGTCGACAGTAATGGTCTTCGGCACGCCTTCAATCAGGTTGCGGCCTTTGATCTCCATGGTCAGCGGCTTGTCCAGCGGATAGGCTGAGCCGATTTCCATCTTGATCTGCTCGGCAGTGCGTTCGCCGACCAGCAGATTATATTTTCGCTTCAAGTAATTCATGATGGCTTCGTCCATCTGATTACCGGCCATCCGCACCGACCGCGAATACACAATGCCGCTGAGAGAAATTACTGCGATGTCAGTCGTTCCGCCGCCAATATCAACGACCATGTTGCCGGAAGGCTCGGTGATGGGAAGTCCCGCGCCGATCGCCGCCACCATTGCCTGCTCGACGAGATAGACCTCGCTTGCCTTGGCTCGATAAGCCGAGTCCATGACGGCGCGCTTTTCGACCTGCGTGATTTCCGAAGGCACGCCGATCACGATGCGCGGGTGCACCAGCATCTTGCGGTTGTGCGCCTTCTGGATGAAATAGTTGAGCATCTTCTCGGTGACTTTGAAGTCGGCAATGACGCCATCCTTCATCGGCTTGATGGCGACGATATTCCCCGGGGTGCGCCCGAGCATTTCCTTGGCCTCTTTGCCGACAGCTTCAACCTCGCCGCTGTTTTTATTCAAGGCCACAATGGAAGGCTCATTCACCACGATGCCTTTGCCGCGCGCATATACCAGAGTGTTGGCGGTACCCAGATCAATCGCCAAGTCGCTAGAAAACATGCTGAAGAGCGACCGCACATTGTGCCCGCCTGAAGACCCATTACGAAATCCGTTGGATGACATACAGTTGTCCCTTTTTCTTGATCTACTACACTCCGGCACAACCCTGCCGAACTCCGGGCACGGCCGGTAGCGTTAAATTGTTCTGGGTCTCACCTTATTGTAAGGACTTTCAAGCCCCAGCGCTAAAAATTAAAGCTCCGAACTACCAAAACAAAAGTGCCAGTCGGGGTAACCCTCACTGAATCACAACTTTCTGCTGCTCCGTATTCACCCCACCCTTTGAATCCTGCGCGGTCACAGTAATTAAGGTTTCACCGTTCGGAAGAGGAGGCGTGAAGTAGTGAAAACTGCCGTCGGCGCCGACGACCGGCACCTCATGGCCGTTCACCATCACGCGTGCGCCGATTTCGGTCTTGCCAGTCAGTTCGATTACGCGTCCGTGCTGAATAAATGGATCGAGTTGGAGCGTGATCTTTCCCGAGTCCGCTTCCTGAGTGACCACATTGAAGCGGTTCTTTTCACTTTCCGCTGATTCTTTGCCCTCCGCGTCGAACGATCGGACCATCCAGTAATACGGGCCTTCGGTCAGGCCGGAGACCATCACATCCGCAGTGTTCACCTTGTGGTCCAAAATTAAAGAAGAGAAGTAAGGATTGCGCGAGACCAACAGGCGATATCCCTTGGCATTGGCCATCGGCGTCCAGGAGAATTCGATCGGCTTGGGATCATGAGAGATGAAAATCGGCATCATGTTTGCCGGAGAAATCGGCGTCGGCGGGCCAATTTCCTTGACCTTCTCAATGCGCGCGGAGTCGGGTTTGAAGCTGGCTTTTTCCCAATCTGCCAATTGCAGAGTTTGTCCGTTACGCTCGACGGTGCCGCTGCCTTTCGTGATCAGGAATTCATCATGCTGAGCGTTGGCGTCTTTGCTCACGCGTGCCGCGCTTTCGGGCGCCAGAGTTGCAGTTGCGCCATCCATGATGACTTCAGACCTTGAACCTTGCACATAGGTTCCAGTCGAAAGATCCACGGTTCCGGTATTTACGCTTACTGCCACGTTAGTTTGCTGACGCTCGTTGGCAGAGTTTTCTTCGATCACAATGAGAGAATCCTGCTTGACGGTGTAGTTGGTGCCATCGTTGAAGACGATCTTCGCCATGCCTTCGGAACCGGTTTGAATCACGTCACCTTTTTCGAGGGGCACGCTGTAGTCGGCCTTCACCCATTCGTTGCTGTTCGCCTTCTTTACCCGCACCGTGCCGTCGAGGGCAGTGATGTGCGCCTGCTGGGAAACAGCTCCAGGTTTGGTTGAAGGTTGAGCGGCAACTCGTTCCAGCAAATTGGTGAACAGGCTTCCGACCGCTTTTCCTGTTGTCACGCTAAATTCCGGAAATGCGAATCTCGTCGCGATCACAACCGCAGCCACAATCGCCAAAACGAAGAGAACTACGCTGCGATAGGTGACAGTCTTCCAGGCAATCTGTATCCCTGGCTTGTGATTTGCAGGCACGAATATCCTCTGCAGGACGAGAGAGTCCGCGGATGTACGCCAACGATTATTACAGGGTGATAGATCGGCAGAACCGCTAAACCACTTACTTTACGTTACTTAGGTCATGCTTCAGATCCAGCGGCGAACTCAAAAAAATGGCCAGTTAGCCTGAACATCCTTCGGGCTTCGAGCGCGGAGGAAAACACACTGTCGTTCGGGCCAAGATTTAACCGCACGAGCAATTGTTTCGGAGTAACATTTCCGGCGTCCTGAAGGTCAACCCGTGGATGAACCGAGACGTCGAAGTTGTTGATTCAAGGAGAACTGAAAATGCCCCGCTCTGAACGTCCCACTCTCGCTCTCAATCGCTCCGAAAACATCGGGCCTGCGACCCGCTGGGGAATCGCACTGGCGGGCGTGATCATGCAGATTGCTCTGGGAGCGGTCTATGCATGGAGCGTTTTCCGCATTCCACTGACGAAGGCGTTTGGGTGGACGATATCGGAGGTGACCTTCGCGTTCACGCTGGCGATTCTGATGCTTGGATTTGCTGCTTTCGTGGGCGGATTGTGGATGAGGAAGTCGGGACCACGGCGTGTCGCCATTGCCGCGGGAATTTTCTATGGCGCAGGTGTTTTTCTCGCCAGCCTTTCCGGCGGGCATCTTGATTGGCTGTACTTCTCGTATGGTTTCCTCGGCGGAATTGGCCTGGGGCTCGGTTACATTGTGCCTGTTGCGACTCTGGTGAAGTGGTTTCCCGACCGTCGCGGCATGATCACAGGAATTGCGGTCGCCGGCTTCGGCGCCGGCGCACTGATTACGGCTCCAATTGCGACTCGCCTCATTGCGAGCGTTGGCGTCCTGCGCACGTTCGCGATTCTTGGAATCGCGTACTTTTTTGGCATGACAATTCCCGCACTCTTCATGAAAGATCCAGCTTACGGAGTCGTCTCTAGCTGGCCCAGCATACTTTTGGCGAGGGCGTGGTCCGGATGTTGTTTCAAAAGGTCGAGGAGCACGGTGCGTGCTTTGTCCGGTGTGCCCTGTATGACATAGACGCGCGCCAGGTTTAGATACGCCTGATCGAAGGCGGGTGCAACGCGAATGCACTCTTCAAAATTTGCGACGGCCTGCTCCGGATGATTTCTCCGCAGTGAGAGGATACCGAGATTATTTAGTGCTTCGGGATAGGCGGGCCGCAGTTTCAGGGCTCGCTCCAGATAATTTTGTGCACGATCGACGTCATTCAGTTGTGCATAAACCATGCCCAGACTGTAGTTAGCTTCGGCGTCATTCGGTCCGACGGAGACGGCACGCTCCAACAATTTGCGCGCTTCCCCCCAATTTTTCTGCTGGCGATAGACGTTGCCAAGATTTTCCAACGCGACAAGATGATCGGGACTCAAGGCGAGCGCTTGCTGAAAATATGCGATAGCCTCGTCGCTTCTTCCTTCGCGGGCCGCGAGAAGGCCGAGATTGTTCCAGGCATCCGGCAAGGTAGACGGTGAAGTTGGTTGTAATTTTGTTGCGTGCTCGAATTGTTTCTTTGCTTCAGCAGTCTTGCCCTGCTGCAGATACACGCTGCCTAGACCGTATGCGGCTTCTGCACTTTGAGGATTGTCGTGAAGGGCGGCCTCAAATGATCTGGCAGCCTGATCGAGATAGCCATGCTGAAAGAAAATCGAACCATAAGAAAGATGATTGCGAGTGTATTCGGTGACGTCACTGACTCCGGTGAAGGGAAGCGCGGCTGAAATTCGTTCAGCAGTGGTTCGCGGCATGTTGCGGAAATCGCGATCGATGTGCTCTGGTTTGACGGCCCCCGTATAGATCTTGACGATGTCTCCATTGCTGTCGAGCAGAAATGAAGTTGGGAGTGGAAGATCGCGATGGCGGTCGAAACAATACCGGTAGAGGATGTTGTAGGTGGCGGCAACGTCGTCAGACGCAAGAAGGACGGGGAAAGAAGATCGCGATTGAAGAACCAGACGCTGAACGTCTTCTTTGTGCGCCTCATCATCGGTATTGATCGCGAGGAGTTGAAATCCTTGGCGTTGCCAGCGTGAATAGGATTTGCTCAGGTCTTGTAGGAAATTGCAACAGGCTGGCGACTGTACAGACCAGAAATTCAGCAGCACCGATTTGCCGCGGAATGCGGAGAGATTTTGCAGTTTCCCGGCGAGATCGGGCAGAGAGCAGTCCGGGGCTGCAATTGGCGAGAGAAGCCATGTTTCAATGGTTTCCGGCAGTGGCTCGGGGGTGTATTCACGCTGGCCCATCGCGATCGAGGAGAAACTCGTAGTTGCTTTGAACGGTTCCGTGCGAATTGACCCTGAGCCTTCTTCGATCCAGACCACGTGATTGGCGGGTAGATTATCGAAATCCTGGATTAAGCCGCTTGACCAACGAATGGAAGCATGAATCGGTCCTTCGGCATTTCCCAACCCGAAGAAAAGTTCTTTGCTGTGCTGCGCCAGGAATCCCGAGCCGGCCTGAAGAGAACGTGTCTGGCGTAGTTCGCCTCTGTTTAAAGTGATTACTGCTCCGATTGCGTCCCGATTACTCTTTGTGCCTTGCAAGCGCAACGAAATAGAGGGCGGCAGCTCCGCCATTACGTTTTTCAGCAGGCGCAACTGAGGCGCATTGCGATTCTTTAGAAACACTTCCTGCCGACCATCGCGATCGAAGTCTGCTAGCGCAAACGATCGGGCGTCTTCAAGAAAATCGAGACTAACTGCTCCGGAAATATCGGAAAAAGTTCCGTCGCGATTGTTAACGTAAAAGACGTTTCGCTCGTAGCCGCTCCAGGTGCCATCTTCGCGAATCAGCGAATTGATCGCATTCCAGCCTTCCTCGTATGGCTTGCTGGGATTGGCATCGTTGGGAGAATTGGCGACCGTCTGGCGCCAGAAAAAGCTGTTGAGATCGTCATGTGAGGGACCGGAGACCATGCCGTTTGCGATGTATAGATCGAGGAAGCCATCTTGGTCGAAATCCCACGCGTCGCTCGACCATGCCCAGCGCCCCATGCCAACGGAAGCAGAGCCGGTAACATCTGCGAATCGGTTTCCGTTATTCCGCAGGAGCGAGTTGCCCATGGCGTGCTTCTGATAAAGCGCGCGCGTGCCGGGAGGCGCATTGGGCTGGAAATTCTCTTGAGTTGAGATGCGCTCGCCGGCGGCGGTCCACATGTTGGCGACGTAGAGATCTTCAACTCCGTCGTTGTTGTAATCGAACCAGCAAACGCTCATGCCTGCGCCGACGTCTTCCACGCCAGTTTCGGCCGCCACGTCAGTAAACGTCCCGTTGCCGTTGTTGCGATACAAGTTCTTGCGGCCGAAGTCATTCACCACATAGAGATCGGGCCAGCCGTCGCGGTTGTAGTCGTTCCAACCGCAGCAGAAGCTATAGCGGGTGTTGTTCTGGTCGAGACCGGCTTCCGCGGTCACGTCGGTAAAGGTTGCGTCGCGATTGTTGCGGAGCAGGAAATTCGGCGGGCCGTTGTTGGCGTCAAAGTACGGCAGTGGATAACGATATTGCCCGGTGCCTTGATAAAAGTTGTAGAGGCAGAAATAGAGATCGAGCCAGCCGTCGCGGTCATAGTCGGCTGCGGCCGCACCGGTGAAAGTGCCGCGAGGAGGGGTGGCGAATTTGAAGGCATCGAGCTTCTGACGAAATTTCCCGTTGCCCTGATTTAGAAAAAGCACGGGGCCATCGGTGCGAACCACGACAAGATCCTGGCGTCCGTCGTTGTCGATGTCGACGAAGAGCGCGCAGGAGGTATTGTCGAGAACACCCACACCGGAAGAGTCGGTTATATCTTCGAAAGTTCCGTCGCCGAAATTTCGATAAAGCCGGTTGGGAAGTCCGGCGGGCTGGCAGATGTAGAGATCGTCGAAGCCGTCATTGTCTATATCACCGACGCAGACGCCGTTGTGAGCGTAGACATCGATTCCACAGGCGCCATCAAGGACGGTACGCCAGTGGTCGGAGCCGTGAAGTAGTTGATCCTTGTACGAAGGATTCCTGCCCAAAGCCATGGAAGCGATATCAGCGAAAGCGGGAGCGGTGGTGCGACTGCGTGTCTCGTCGAGTGCCTTCCAGTGTTTCAGAAAATAGTGACCGTCATCCTGTTGCCATTCCAGTTCCCAGTAGCCGGTGCGCTGTTCGCGATGAAAAGTCGCGCCGGACGCGACCAGATCGTAGCGAATTCGCGTTACGATCTGCGGAAGGTTTGCTTCAATGCCAGTGATTTGAAATTCAGCGGTAAAGATTTGAGAAAAGGGAGACAGGTACGCCTTCAGGTCTCTCAGGAAGGTTTCGTTCGAGACGGTGGTCTCGGGAAAAGAGTTCTTCCAAACATTGATAGGCCCAGATCGCACGAGGCATGACTGAATACTGGCGAGAGAAACGCCGGAAAAATCTTTCGCCAAGGCGTTTCCAATTGCGCTGATCGATTCCGGCGAACGTCGCAGATCGGAGCTCCAGGTTTCAAGAACTGCTGCGATTTCGGCGGCGTATTTTTCGGTGATGAATTGGTCAGAACCGGGAGGGATTTTTGCCAGAATTGCATCGAGGGGCAGCGGCGAGCGGTAACGAGGGTGCAGGTGGAGTTCGGGAAGAGCTGGCTTTCCCGAAAAATCTGAGAGACCGCACAAAACCGGTGGAGCAAACAACCCGGAGACCCCGACGGCAGAGCGGACCAGGAAATCGCGGCGCGTGGTGACCGTTTTTTGCGAGTGGCTCAGAGCGGACCCCAGGGATTGGCTATTTATACGCGACCGCCGCCCCTTCGCGTTCGATTTCGGCATCCGCCAAGGCTAGCGCTTCATCCAGGGCGGCAACTCCGCGATCGATGTCTTCCTTTGAGATGATGAGCGGTGGCGCGATTACGAAGTGACTCATCCATGCCTGAATGTACACGCCGTTGCCCATGGCGCGAGCGGCGACTTTATCCACCAGCATGGGCCTGCCGCCAACTTTGTCTTCGCCGGTATTGAACGGAGCTTTAGTCCTCTGATTCTTGACCAGCTCTACGGCCCAGAACATACCGATTCCGCGGATGTCCCCTATGGAAGGATGCTTCGGTTTCAGAGCGTTGAGCTTCTGGCCGAGATAGGCGCCCA
The DNA here is from genome assembly GCA_035651555.1 of Terriglobales bacterium. Taxonomy (GTDB): domain Bacteria; phylum Acidobacteriota; class Terriglobia; order Terriglobales; family Acidobacteriaceae; genus Gp1-AA145. The sequence goes on along the minus strand of DASRFL010000011.1, from coordinate 193,929 downwards.
TCTGGTTCGCGCGGTCGTTCAGCTTGAGCCGCTTCATCTCGTTGATGGACGCAACCGCGGGGGCAAGAGTGAGCGGATGCGCTTCATAGGTATGGCCATGAGAGAAGAAGTGATCATCGAAAAATGACGCGACTTTCGCGGTCGTAGCGCACAAACCAAGCGGAATTGCAGCGTTGGTGATCCCTTTGGCCGTGGTCAAAATGTCCGGCTGCACGTTCCAGTTATCGACGGCAAACCACTTGCCGGTGCGGCACCAGCCGCTCATGACTTCGTCTGCAATGAGCAATACGCCGTGGGCGTCGCAAATTTGGCGAAGGCGCGGCATGTACTCTTTCGGAGGGACCAGCACACCGTTGGTTCCAACTACCGGCTCAACTATAACCGCCGCGACATCGCTTTCATTTCGGATCATGTGCTCCACATATTCGACGCAGGCGATGCCGCAGCCCGGATAGGTGTGGAGGATTGGGCACTTGTAGCAGTTGACCTCGGGCGCGAAGATCACGCCGGGAATTTTTCCGGCGGGCTCCATAGCCCAGCGGCGGGGATCGCCGGTGGCGGCGATCGATCCCATGGTCGCGCCGTGATAAGAGCGGTAGCGCGAGATGATTTTTGTTTTTCCGGTCACCATGCGGGCGATCTTGAACGCGGCCTCATTGGCTTCGGTGCCGGAAGTCGTGAAGAAGAATTTTTCGAGACCTTTGGGCAGAACTTCGAGCAAAAGTTGGCTCAATTCTGCGCGCACCGTAGTTGCCCATCCCGGACCGGCGTAGGCCAGCTTTTCCGCCTGATCTTTGATGGCGTTGACGACCGCGCGATTCTTATGCCCAAGTGTCACGCACATCAACTGGGCGGAAAAATCCAGGTATCTCTTGCCGTCGCCGTCGGTGAAATAGCAATCCTCGGCATCGACCACATGCACCGGAGTCCAGCCCTTCTGGCGGCGCCAGGTTCCATAGGTGTAATGGGTCGTAAGCTCTTTGACCTGCGCTGACGTGAGTGTCTCTGGCATAGGTTTCCTCGAGGTGCGCGGATTGGCGATGGAACAGTTTACCGAAGTCTACCGCGCCACGGCCCACGTAATACAATCTTTGAAGTCTCGAAACCAGACTCGAAGGGCACTCAAGGAGATCGCATCATGAGCACGTTAGCCGCAGATCACGTCACAGCTTCGGAATCGGTGAAAGGAGCACGCGTTCTGCAGAATTTTGTCGGCGGCCGCTGGATGCCAGCGCGTACGCCAGACGCCCTCGATGTGACGAATCCCGCAAATGGAGAGGTTTTGGCCCGCGTGCCGCTTTCCGGACGCGACGATGTTGAAGCAGCTGTTGCCGCGGCAAGAGCTGCCTTGCCTGAGTGGCGCGGACGTGCTGTTGGCGACCGCACCCAGTTCATTTATGCCCTGCGGGAGCAGCTTCTTAAGAGAATTGATGAACTTGCGGCTTCAATCACGCGAGAGGGCGGGAAGGTGCTTTCGGACGCTCGGGCGGAAGTGAGCCGATCTGTCGAAGTGCTGGAAGTGGCGTGTTCGACCCCAATGACAATTCAAGGGCGCGTACTCGAGGGAGTGGCGCGAGGAATTGATACTGAAACCGTGCGCCAGCCGGTGGGAGTGTGCGCGGCGATTACTCCGTTTAACTTTCCAGCCATGGTACCGATGTGGTTTCTCCCCTTTGCCATTGCCTGCGGAAATACGTTCATTCTAAAGCCGTCAGAGCAGGTGCCGCTGACATCGGTGCTGATCGGCGAAATTCTTGCCGAAATTGGTTTACCTCCCGGCGTGGTCAACATTGTGCATGGCGCGCATGATGCGGTGAACGCGATCCTTGATAGTCCTGGAATTGGTGCGGTGTCGTTTGTAGGTTCGGTGAATACCGCGAAATACATTTATCGCCGGGCGGCGGAGAATGGCAAACGGGTGCAGGCGTTGGGCGGAGCAAAGAATTACATGGTAGTGATGCCGGATGCGGTGGTCGACAAAACCGTCTCGAACGTTCTGGGTAGCGCGTTCGGAAATGCGGGCCAGCGTTGCATGGCAGGATCCGTGCTGATCACGGTGGGTTCGGCGAAAGAGACGTTCATCGGCAAGTTGAAAGCCGAAGCAGGAAAGGTGCTTGCAGGAGAAGGAACGAATCCGAAAGCTTCCCTGGGGCCGGTAATCTCACGGGCGGCGTGCGATCGAATTCATGAGTGTATCGAGAGCGGAATTAACGAAGGTGCTGAGTTGCTGGTAGATGGCCGTCACCCTGAAGGCCTCCCGACGGGCGGAAATTTTGTGGGCCCAACGATTTTGAACAATGTCACGCCGAACATGCGGGTCGCGCGGGAGGAGATCTTTGGGCCGGTGCTCTCGGTGATGCACGTGGACACCCTCGACGAGGCCATCAAGCTTGTGAATAGCGATCCACGGGGCAATGGAACTTCGATCTTCACCGAAAATGGGGCGGCGGTACGCGAATATACACGGCGGGTTGAAGTGGGCATGGTGGGCGTGAACATTGGTGTCGCTGCTTCCCCGGCTTATTTCCCGTTCTCCGGATGGAAAGATTCTTTCTTCGGAGACGTGCATGTGCATGGGCTCGATGCCATCGAGTTCTTCACGCGCAAGAAGACGGTGACCTCGCGCTATTTTTCCAGCGGAGAAAGTGGGAAATATTTCGTAGAGCAGGGAGAAAAGCACTAGACCCTGGGCGAAGGGTGGCCGCCTGTTAAAGCTGACAGATCCCATCCCGGTTACAAAATTTCACCATAATTGACCGACTCTTTACCCCGAATTCAGCGGAAACATGTTGTTCTTGTAAAACGAACTGTCGCTTGAGCAACAGTCTGCGAGGAGTTGGGTTATGTTCGAGGAGTGGGAGTCAGCTTACCGGGATGCAATGCTTGAAACCGAGAATCAAAAACTGGCGGACAAAATCAGCTTTGCAGTGGCAGTTCTGGAATCCAGCTTGTCAGAGCTCGGTTCCTCGATTGAAGACTTCAGCAGGAAACAGCGCATCGAAGATGCTTTGCGGACGCTGGAAACGGTCCGGCGGATCGAACTGAAAGCCTTAGCGTAGTGAACAATTTCCATAGGGAACCGCTCTGGAGCGGCACCCGCCGCATCACATGAGTGGCCGGACGTGATTGAAGCCGGATACGAATGAAGAACCGGATCGAAGAACTCGATGCCCTGCGTGGCTTGATGCTGTTATGGATGACATGTACTCACCTGCCGACGACGCTGAGCTACTACATCAACCAGCCGCTCGGATATTTTGCAGCCACCGAGGGATTCATCTTTCTTTCAGCCCTCTTCAGCGGACGAATTTGCGCCGGGATTGTTGAGCGTCGTGGCGAGAAGGTCATGCGCCGCAATATGTGGATGCGAGCGCTCCGACTGTACGGCTACCAGTTGCTCTTGTTGGGTTTTGCCTTTGTTATCGAGGCGCCAATAGCGGCCCGGGGAAATCGTCCTGCGGTCCACAACCTTCTTAACTACTTTTTCATAGTTGGCCGCCCGAGGGCATTCATTGACGCGGCATTGATGATCTACCGGCCGCCTCTGCTGGATATTCTGCCGATTTACATCATCTTTCTGGCCCTTACGCCATTCGCGATTTTGCTAGGCGCGAAGTACGGATGGAAATATTGCTTTGCTGGCGGATTCACATTGTGGTTTCTGGCGCAAATCGGATTCCAGAATTTCGCATACAACATGATGACGCGAGCCTTCCATCTGCAGATTCCTCTTACTGAGATGGGTGCGTTTAATCTGTGGGCCTGGCAGCTCTGGTGGCTGGTAGGTTTGTGGCTCGGGGTCCGCTGGTCGAAGGACAATTTGCATATTGAGGATTGGGCAAAGAAGCTCACGCTACCGGCTGTGTTTGTGGTCGGGTTCTTCATAGTTGTGCGGTACGTGCAGCTTGAGAGGAACATCGATTTCGGAAGATTGTGGCCAATCTTCGACAAATGGAATTTCGGAGTAGCGCGGTTGATCAATTTCACGGCCGCGGGACTGCTGGTAGTTCGGCTGCGTTCGCTGCTGAAGCCGTTGGCGATTAAGCCGCTGGTCATGCTTGGCCAGGCTTCGCTTTCCGTCTTCTGCGTGCACCTGTTGTGCGTCTTTTTTGCGCTCACAATCATGGGCGGCAACTCTCAACTGTACGGATGGGTGGCCTTCGCCGTCGTCGCAATCAGCCTGGTTGCGCTGTTCCTCACCGCTATCATTGTTACCCGCAAACGATTGCGCGATTCCAGAGTTCCGGTGGGGCGTCTCAATATGCAAGCGCCGCCTGCGACGTAAAGCTCGGGCAATCGCGCTTGGTTCTTCTCGAATTTACTACGGCACGTCGCTAATGGCTTACCGGTCTTCCTTCATCCAGCACCGAAACAACCAGCAGCTACCTTGCTCTGAAGAGGAATGTTGCTCCGCAGCATTGAGCGGACCCTGAACGTGCTCACGATTGTCTCCAATCCCACGTGCTACTCCGGATTTTTGGAAAACCGGTTGTGGCACAAAGGAATCGAACGTGAGGACGACCTTAACAACGACGGGCAAAAGGAGAATTGAAATGAAGGGTTTACTCACATGTTTATTGCTGTTGAGCCTGGGAACTCTCGTATGGGCAAAAGACGAAGACAACCCAGGCGAACTGCAGAGTGCAACCACCGTAATTCAGACTTTAACTTCCACATCCCCGGACCAGGGCATCCCGAACACCGTTCTGCAAGGCGCAAAGTGCGTTGCGGTAATTCCAAAGCTGGTGAAGGGTGCATTCGTGGTTGGCGGAGAACATGGAACAGGGGTGGCGACCTGCCGAACCAGCAGCGGAAGCTGGAGCTCTCCAGCGCCGTTTGAAGTCTCTGGAATCAGTTGGGGAGCGCAGATTGGCGGAAAGAGCACTGACCTTGTCATGTTCATCATGAACGATCAGGGAATGAACGACTTGTTGCAGGGCCACATTAAAGTTGGTGCCGACGTTTCAGCAGCAGCAGGCCCCGTTGGCCGCTCGGCTTCTGCGGACGCCGGATACAAGGCTGGAATCCTGACCTACTCGGCCAGCAAAGGCGCGTTTATTGGAGCTTCTCTGAACGGCGCTGAACTACATCAGGACCAAAAAGCCACTCGTTCGTGGTATGAAAAGGACGTTTCGTTCAAAGATATTCTGACCGGAAATGCCTCAACCTCGAATGCGGATGCGCAATCCTTCGTCAGCGCCGTGCAGAGCGCGGTACAGTCGGCGAAGTAGTTATATTGGATCAAGAAGCGGCGAATCGGAGTGGTTCATCCGACGCCGCTTTTGTATTTGACGCGCTTGGGTCTTTGATAATTCGATACCAGAGCTGAACCGAGCGCATCCTAGATCTCGATCAGGACGGTTCCATCTTCGATCCTGATTGGATAGACGGCGAGCTTGGATTTCGGATCGTCGCCGAGCTCTCCCGTTTTTGGATCGTACTCCCAACCGTGCCAGGGACAGATGACTTTTCCGGCTTCTATGTAGCCTTGCCCTAGCGGGCCACCCATGTGAAGGCATACATTGTCCATCGCGGTGATTACTCCATCCACGTTGGCGACACAAATGGTCTTGTTTCCGACCTCAAATTCCCTGGCCTCGCCGGGTTGAGGAAGCTCTGCTTGAGTGGTTAGTTTGATGTACGCCATGTTCTACCCGATTAGTCCTTATCTCAATTCGTTCGTACTTGAATTGAGAGTCTAGGTTCGGCTGAGCGCGGCTGTCAATTTGTGGAAGGCGAGCCGCACAAAATCCAGAGTGGCGTGTATTGGCACTTTGCGCAAACCTCGCAGTGCGAGATATTGAAGAAGCTACAGGCAAGCGTAACGGCCCTCCTGATCCGCAAGTTGTGACTGGAGGGCCGCTTTATTGTGTGGAAAATTACCTCACCCGGACCCGCTCCCCTGAGTTGTGAGAAGCTAGACTGCGATGGCGCAGACTTTGGCTTCCAGGCAGACCCAAGCACGTGCGATTTCGAGCTGGTGGTCGAGAGTTCGCACGTCCTATTTCTGGATCGTGACAATCGCATTCGCCTTGCGACTCGCTTACATCCTGACAGCCCACACCTACAAGGTGAAACCGGATGAAGATTATTTCAGCTTCGGTTATGAAATGGGCCGAATCGGGCGCGCAATTGCGACTGGTCACGGTTTCGCGGACCCATTTGGTCCTGCAACGGGGCCCACCGCCTGGGAGCCACCGCTTTATCCTTACTTGATCGCAACGGTTTTCAAGGTAACCGGAATCTACTCAAAACTTTCTGCTTTAATCCTCCTGACGATCAATAGTGTTTTTTCTGCTGTTACGTGCATTCCGATTTTCCTGACGGCACGAAAGTGCTTCAGCGAAAAAGTTGCCGTGTGGAGTGCGTGGGGCTGGGCCCTGCTGCCTACCGTCATGTACTGGTGCGCGCGCTGGGTATGGGAGACAAGCCTTGCGGCGTTGCTGCTGGCGCTCATCTTCTGGCTTGTGCTTGAAATGGAAGAATTGCATGGGATGTTGCCGTGGGTCGGGTTTGGTGTGCTCTGGGGAGTGGCAGCACTGACTAATTCCTCGCTGCTTTCATTTTTGCCGGCGTCAGGATTGTGGGCGTGGTATCGGCGTTGGAAGGCAGGGAAGCAGTCGCTCATCGGGGCCGTGCTCGCGTCAGTATTTTTTTGCGCGACGATCTCTCCCTGGCTGGTGCGAAATTATGAAGTGTTCGGAAAATTTATTTTTATTCGGTCCAATCTTGGAGCGGAGCTGAGATTGGGCAATGGCCCGGGAGCAGATGGAACCTGGATGTCGTATCTGCATCCCACGCAGAACGATCTGGCCCTGAAGCAGTACGAAAAGGTGGGTGAAATTGCATACGTCGCAGAGCGCAAACGCGAAGCCACGGATTTTATTCGCGCGGATTACGCTCGCTTCGCGTGGCTGAGCTTCAAACGCTTTGTTTACTACTGGGCGGGACGGCCGCGATCGTCCGAATCGGCGGCGCTGATCGACAACTCGGCTTTTCTCGCGTCGTCCGTATTGGGGTTCTGGGGATTGGGACTTGCGCTTCGAAAACGCACTTCCGGAGCGTGGCTTTTCTTCTGGCTGATTATTTCGTATCCGACCATCTACTACTTCGTTTATCCGCATTCGCGATATCGACATCCCATTGAGCCGGAGATGGCGATATTGATCGCGTATGTTATTTCGGAAGCCGCAGGAAAGCGTTTGCCGAGAGCATCCGAAAATCCCGCCTAACGATTCTTCAGGTCTTCCGTCTAAGCAACATCAAGGAGATGGTTATGGAACACAATCGCCGAATAGCGACCTGGATGGGAGCGATCCTGGGCACATTGTTGGCCCTGCTGATGAATTCTGCCCTGGCCCACGCCTGGGACAGTGATGATGACGATTCAGCCCCGGTTGTGACCGAGGAATTCCACCACACATATCCGCTGGTGGCGAACGGGCGCATTTCGCTATCGAACATCAACGGCGCGGTTCACATTACCGCGTGGGACCAGAATCAGGTGAAGGTGGATGCGGTAAAACGCGCTCACGATGAAAAGCGACTGAAGGAAGCCGAAATTCGTGTAGATGCTGGGCAGGATGCGATTTCCATCGAGACTCAATATCCCGATCACGAGAACTGGGATGGCGATCGTCGCCACAATCCGGCATCGGTCGAGTACACGTTGACTGTACCTCGCAACGCGCGGTTGGATGAGATCAAGCTGATAAATGGAGCTTTGGACGTAAGTGGAACCAGCGGGGAAGTGCGTGCTTCGTGCATCAACGGGAAGCTGGTTGCGAAGGGACTGACCGGGCGAGCGGACTTGACCACTGTCAACGGCAAGCTGGACGCAACCTTCGATAAAGCAGCCGATCCTCTGGAGCTTTCGTCCGTGAATGGCAGCCTCGATTTGACACTACCCTCAGATGCCAAGGCGAGCATTGAAGCCACGACTGTGCACGGCGGGATCGAGAACGATTTTGGGCTGCATGCGAACGATCATCGGATCGTAGGGCATGATCTGGAGGGCGAATTGGGCGGAGGCGGAACGCACATCAGGCTGCGGAATGTGAACGGGCACATTGAGATCCATCACGCGCCGGATGGTAAGGCGCTCAGTCCGGCGAAGAATACGGGTGAACACAGGGAGGGAAGCGTTTAGTGTTCACGATGGGCGATACGCCCGTCATCGTGCGCTTGCTTAATCTGGGCTGTCATCTCTCAACCGCCATAGCGACGGCGTTGCCACCGCCAAGACAAAGAGCCGCGATTCCACGATGCACGTCGCGGCGGATCATTTCGTAAATCAAGGTAACTAGAATGCGTGCACCGCTGGCGCCGATGGGATGGCCGATGGCGACTGCTCCTCCGTTCACGTTCACTTTGTTGGGATCGAGTCCGAGCTCCCGCATGACCCCGAGCGCCTGAACGGAAAAAGCTTCGTTCAGTTCGTAGAGGTCGACGTCCTCGTTCTTCCAACCTGTTTTTGCCCAGATTTTTCGGACCGCTGCGACTGGCGCCATCATGACCCATTTGGGATCGATGCCACTGGTTGCCTGCGCCACGATTCGCACCATCGGCTTCACACCGAGTTCTTTCGCTTTTGTTGCACTGGTGACTACGACTGCCGCCGCCCCGTCGTTTACTCCGGGAGCATTGCCGGCGGTAACGGTCCCATCTTTTTTAAACGCAGGTTTCAACGAGCGCAGAATCTCGATGGTAGTGTCTTCGCGCGGCGATTCGTCTTTATCGAAGATGACCGGCGCCGCGCCCTTCTTTTTCGCGGGAAGTTCAACGGGAACAATCTGCGATTTGAATCGGCATTCCTTGATGGCGGAAACAGCCTTGCGATGCGAGTTGAGAGCGAACTCATCTTGCTCTTGGCGCGAGATGTTGTACTTTTCCGCGACGTTCTCGCCGGTGATCCCCATGTGATAGTCGTTGTAAACATCCCAGAGGCCGTCCCGGATCATCGAGTCGACGATCTGCGCGTCGCCGAGACGATATCCCTTGCGCGCTTGCGGAAGAAGATAAGGCGCGTTACTCATCGATTCCATTCCGCCGGCAACAACGACGCTGCTTTCGCCGGTTTGAATCGCTTGCGCAGCAAGCGCAACCGCTTTCAATCCCGATCCGCAGACCTTGTTGATGGTCATGGCGGCGACTTCGGGTGAAAGACCGCCGAAGATCGCGGCTTGACGCGCTGGATTTTGTCCGAGCCCGGCGGACACCACATTGCCCATGATGCATTCGTCGATTTGCTTCGGTTCAATCCCGGCGCGCGTGACGGCTTCACGCACAACAATTGCACCGAGTTGTGGCGCACTCAAATCAGACAAGCTTCCCTGGAATTTTCCTACCGGCGTGCGACAACCAGAGATGATGATGACGTGGTCAGTGGGCATGGAGAACTCCTGATGCGCTCTAAATAAAAATTATAGTCCGCTATTTAGATGAGGTTGATGCTGATACGGTGCGCCGGGGAGCGTTCGAGATGCATTAACCCTAAGGCAACGAAGTTACATGAAGGAAGACAAATTCTGAGAAGGAAGTAACCGATAGATTTTCAAATCATGCGAAGAGCGCGAGAAATTTATCGGCAGTGACCTTCGTACTGCGGTTGCGACGCTCTCACTCGATCATTTTTTGCTTGACTTCGCTTTTTAATGACTCTATACATTCAATCAGTCGTAACAAAATATCGTTGCGACGATCCATGAACAATGGAAAGGGAGAATAGTTAAATGGCAACCAAGAAAAAAGCGAAGAAGGCCACGAAGAAGAAACACTAACTGGTCGATTCGCAAGGAAACAATGGGGACGCGAAAGCGTCCCCAAGTTTTTTGTGGATCAATTTTGCTCGGTAGCGGCGATGGCAAGCAGTTGCGGAATTTGCTTTTCGGTTTTTGGGCAAAGCAGGCGATATGAGCACCAGGAACAGTGGAATCCGGGCTTCGCGTCAAATTTTCCTTCAGCGATTTTCGCCGCGACATTCTCCACTTTCACCTTCGCTTCTTCCAATTGGATTTCGCTTCGGGTGGTGCTGATGGCGGTGTTTCCTTCCATATTGTGAAACACCAGACGATCCGCTCTATATCCCCATTTTTCTCGAGCCGCAAGCGCATAGAGCGACAATTGCAGGCTTTCGTCAGCATCTTCCTGGGATTTCGGCTTGCCGGTTTTGTAATCAGTGATGACGACCCGATCGCCGGTTGCCCGATCGATGCGATCGATGCGTCCCACGAGTTTGGTGCCGGAAATCTGCATGGTGAAAGGTTCCTCTGTATGCAGGACTTCCGGTTGCGCCCGCTCAGAAGCTGAAACGAATTCCCGAAGCTGAGCAATACCTTGTTGTTCGTACAGATCGTGCTGATATTTTTCCGCAATGCCTTCGCTGGCAAGATCGGCGCGGAAGAGTTCTTCGAGTTGGGCCATTGGCAATGGCCGGTCCCAGCGCACTGAATCGTAGTAGGCGAGCAGCACGCGATGCATGGAGGCGCCATATTGCACGGCTGCAGAAACTTCCGAGGGAATGCGCCATTCTCGATCGAGCTTGAACTGCAACGGGCACAACTGATAGCGATCAATGGCACTGGCGCTTAGCGTGGAAGAGAGATCGGACTCGGGGGGCAGGCCGATCCATCTTCCGATCTGCGAAATCGCCGCTGGTTCTTCGGCGGCGAAGATATCGGTCTGAAACTCGCGGCAGGTGCGGTGCTGAAACCAGGTTTTTATGTCGCGGCGCTTGATCAGTTCCCGGAGGAATCCGGGCGGCGTCTTGTCCTTTTCGCCTCTGCCGAACTGGCCGTACATGGTCAGGCTATCGCGGGCGCGGGTCATGGCGACATAAAAGAGGCGGCGTTCCTCCTGTTCGAATAACTTCTTCTCGTCTTGTTCTCCTCGGCCGGAATTGCGCAGTTCTGAAGGAAGCTCAAGCAGCGGCTCGCGCCAGCTACAGGGAAAGCTGTTCTTTACCGCGCGCACGATGAACACGTGGTCGAACTCGAGACCCTTTGCGCCATGAACGCTCATGAGCTTCACCGTGTCACCTTCGTCAGGAACCACGAGCGAGATTGTGCCGCGCGCCTCGCGGAAGTAGTCGAGGTATTCGAGAAATTCGACGGGACTGCCGGTCTCCGTGATGGGCAAACCTTCCCAGCTTGCGGCGAACTCGAGCATGGTTTTGATGGCAGGAGTACGCACGATCTGAAATTTCGTGGTGACAATCAGGAGAGCGGCATGAGCTTTGCGGTCGGTTATTGCCTCGTGCGTCTCACGAAATACACCCAGCAGCTCCGCGCCTCCCTTTACTGTGTCAAGAGCGGTAGCAACTGGAGCGGACGTGTCCCGCGGTAATGAGCGTAATGTGGTCTTCAGGTCCTGTGGATTGATCGAGAATTGGTTCAACGCGGCGGCACGAAACAGGGCGCTGCTTTCACCGAGTGAAACTGTGCCGCGAAGACAGGCGAGAAGATCGCGGACCTCAGGAGAGTCGAGGACGTCGAGATTTTCAATCGAGAATGGGATGTTCCGGCGTGCGAGCTCCGCGGCAACTTCATCTCGATGGGCATGAATGCGGTACAAGATACAGAAATCTTTCCAACTGCAACGCGAACGGCGGCGGATTTCTTGCAACGTGGTCACGAGGTCCGTGGCTTCCATGAAACTGCCGCTTACGAGAACAGCGTGGACGGGAGGGCGTTGGGCTGCTTTGACGCGATCTTCTTCGTCACGCGCAGACGTCAAAGGCGAGCGTTGATATTGCGATTCATCGGTATGGAGCCCGAACGCGGGGTTTTCAGAGATGAGGGCGTGGGCGCATTGCAGGATTGGCGTTGTGGAGCGACGGTTTCGGGAGAGCGAAATCAACTTCGCATCCGGAAAATTTCTTTGGAAAAGTTCGAAGGCATCGCTCGATGCGCCGCGAAAGCGATAGATGCCCTGGTCGGGATCACCAACGACGAAGATATTTCGCGTGTCGCCTGCTAGTTGGGAAAGAACTGCAATCTGGGCGAAGTTGGCGTCTTGGAATTCATCAACCAGAATGAATCTGGCTGAGCCGCGTTCACGAGCCAGCAGAGCCGGATCTGCCGCAAGAAGTTGATTCGCGCGAAGAATCATATGGCCGAAGGTGCCAAGATTGCGCTCGCGCAACATGCGCTCAACTGCTTCAAAAACGAACGCGATTTCCCGGCAGCGGCCAAGAATCTCCTCATCGGTGATCGTTGCGGCCTCTTTGGATTTGCCTACGCGCGGCAGTGGTAGTTCTCCACGCTCTATTCGATCGACGTACGCCCTGTACTGTTCCGGGCTGACCAGTTCGTCGTGGCAGCGCCGGATGAAATCGAGCAGGTCGTCGAGGAATTTGGCTGTGTTGGCCGCCCGCACGAAATAATTCAGGCTGAGCGTGGGAAGGTTGCGGCGGATGAAGATCCAAAGCTGCTTGTCATCGAGGACGTCGAAGCTGTTGCCGGAGCGTATGAGGAGGTTATTGCAATAGGCATGAAAGGTGCAGACCTGAAGAGTGGCGGAATCGAAGTCACGCAACTCGCGGCGGACGCGATCGAGCATTTCGTTCGCAGCATTATTGGTGTATGTAAGCGCAAGAAGTTCTCCGGCACGAGCGTGACCCTCGCGAATGAGTCTTGCGATGCGCTGGACTAACACGGCGGTTTTGCCAGTACCCGCGCCGGCAAGGACCATCACTGGGCCAGCGACATGGTCAATGGCGGCCTGCTGGTTGGGATCAGGTTGGAACGCGGGAGCCCTTCGGGAAACAGCCATTGATGAGGAGCATAGCAGAGTCGGCTGCGGAAAAAACAAGCTCACCACCGAGACACGGAGGCACGGAGATGGGCAAATCTGGACTTTCAATTCAGTTGTTTTTTGCGGACGCCCGCGTGCGGACGCAATAAAGCAAAAAAACGCAACCACCGAGGACACAGAGTTATACAGAGGGGCGCCCCGAGAGCGATTCAATGCTCGAGAATCGACGTTGCAATGGCGACCGCAGAGATGGCAGCGGTCTCGACGCGCAGGATGGTGCTGCCCAATGACGCCGATACCCACCCCCGCTCGTGAAACGCGGTGAGCTCTTCCTGTTTCCACCCACCTTCGGGGCCCACGGCTAGCAGAAGGGAGGGACATCGCGGCCTTACAGCATCTCTGAGCATCACCTCATTCTCTGTTTCTGACAGCACGATTTTGGATTCGCCGGGTGAGGCCAGCAGTTCTTTCAATCTGAGCGGGTCAGCGATCTCCGGAGGAGAAACCCTGCGTGACTGTTCGGCAGCCTGCCGGGCGATCCGGCGCCAGCGTTCTACGCGCTTGATAGCAGCGGCGGCAAGATGAGGTTCGGTGCGGGCTGCGACCATGGGAACAAGTTGCGCCACGCCGAGTTCGGTGCACTTTTCGATGGCCCATTCCATGCGATCGAATTTGAAGATAGAGAGTGCGACGGTCATTTTCGTCAGGTCGATTTGAGAGACAACTTCACCCAACTCAAATTCCACGCGGTCAGCCGAAATGTGGATGATCTTTCCCCGGCGAACTTGGGCTCCAAGGGAAATATCGAACTCCTCGCCAACGCGAGCACGCAGCACTTGCGCGAGATGTCTGGCATGCTCGCTGATGAGCGCGGCGTGGTCTCCCTGGACTTCGTCGGCGATCCAGCGGCGGCGGGTCATCAGCAACTGTCTTCAATCTAACGAATGAAGCTAAGCGCGCGATCTATGCTTATCCGGCCATGCGCTGATCGAGCTGTTCGAGCACAGATGGCCAAGCTGCTTCGTGCTGATCCCTCGAAGCTTCATCGGGGAATCCCGCATGAGTCAGCTTCAGTTCTGTGCCGTCACTCTTTGGCGATAGTTCAACCGTAACTAGAGTCTCGGCCCCACGGGTCGCAGCGGTAACCCAGGTCATTTCGACCAGGCGGTTGGGCTCGAGGCGCGAGAAACGTCCATAGTGCGGGTGCCGTTTCCCCTCAAATTTTGTCTCGAAATAAAAAGGTGAATCGGTCTCCGCTTTCATTAACACCGATCCTGGAGCCGCGAACCAGCGGTCGAGCTGCGCTGTCCAGGCCCGAAACAATTTCTCAGGCGCACATTTCATGCTGCGGGTGACCGAGAATTGAAAAGTGACCTCAGATACATCAGATTGCGAAAAGACTAACGCCATTACAGCCCCTTCCTACCCGAGCACTTTGCACAGAATTCAACTTGTCCCCGAAATTGTAAAACATCAGGAAGCAATACCACGATTTTGGCCGGTTTGCTTTGTGGTACACAGGGACCACTCCAGGCGAAAGTTCTACTGATGCCTCGTATGGCAATTTTTAATGTGAAGTTCGGCTACTCTGCATCTAAACTTGATAGCGTTCCCAGGCAAAAATCAGGAGTAAATCATGAAAGCGAAATTTGTCCATTTTTCGCGAAGCGTTGTTTGCGCCATGTTTTTGGTATTGACCGTAGCATGTGTGAAGAAGGCAGATGATGCCAAGGTCACATCGGATATTCAAGCGAAGCTCGCCGCTGACTCCGGCTTACAAGACAAACAATTGACCGTGCAATCGGCAAATGGGACGGTCACCCTATCCGGAACTGTCGATACTCAGGCAGAACGCGACGCCGCGGCGAAGTACGCGGCGTCTGAACCAGGAGTGAGAACAGTAATCAACAATCTGCAGGTTGGGTCAATGCAAGCTGGCTCTCAGTCGACAAGCTCCTCGGCGAATTCTTCGACGTGGATGAAGTCGAAGGCATCACCATCGCGGCGGCGCAGATCGCAATCCGATGCCACGGAAACATCTCAGTCTGATGCACCGCCAGCAATGAGTAATGCATCAGCTCCGACGTCAGCGTCTTCGCAGCCGGCCGATCCGCCTTCGGCAGCGCAGACGTCATCGTCTCCACCTCCGCCGCCGGAGCCCACGCCGGTAACGGTTCCATCAGGAGCTGTGCTTTCAGTACGGCTGATCGACACGATCGACACGGCGACCGCGCAAACCGGAGACAAGTTTCACGCGACGTTGGATTCTCCGCTGGCGGTAGATGGCGACGTGGTAGTTCCGGCGCATTACGAGGTTGAAGGTCATATTGTGAATGCTCAGTCTTCCGGCAAGTTTCAGGGACAGGCGCTCCTGGTATTAGAGCTCGACAGATTGAGGGTAGGCGACAAGTCTTACGATATTCAGACCGATCAGTTTTCGCAAAAGACGGGTTCGCGGGGAAAGAACACCGCAGAAAAAGTCGGCGCGGGCGCAGTTGCAGGGGCAATAATCGGCGGGATATTTGGTGGCGGCAAGGGCGCTGCGATCGGATCAGCCGCGGGGGCTGGCGCAGGCGGAGGAGTTCAAGCAGCGAGCAAGAAGCCTGACATCAAGCTGTCCTCTGAGAAAGTCCTGACCTTCACTTTGCAAGCTCCGGTTACTTTGGTACCCACAACCAAGCCGGCGCGGGAAGGACAGAGGCTCACATCTCCAAGCGGACAATAAGATTTTGTAAAGGAGATTGGCCATTCGCAAGCGCGATCAAGTGATCGCGCTTTTTTTTCTTCAGACGTGTGTTCCTGATTTCAAAATCGTGGTACATTCGCTTAACGAGTAAGTAGATCCGCCCGCCGCTTCTTCGTTTGCCACTTGTCTCTCGGGTCCCATGGATAATCGCTTTGCGTTGATTTACAAGTTTGAGCCGCGCTGGTCAGACCGCGTGGCCTGGTACGGATCGGCCTTAGCAGCAAGCGCGCTGTCATGGTGCATCTGGTGGCTCTCGCCGGTAATGCATCAGGATCCATTCGTCATTTTTATTCTCGCCGTGGTTTTCACCGCACGTTTCTTCGGATTTGGCCCCGCGGTCCTTTGTACCTTCAGCTCCGCGGTCGTGTTGGACTATTCGATGTTCCGGCAGACATTTGCCACCGCACTTTCCGAGAATGAGTTGCAGCGGTTGGGAGTTTTCATCCTTATTTCAGTGCTCGTCGCCGGCCTTGCACGGCAACGCTCGCGCGCGGAAACTCAGGCCGACGCGGCCCGCCAACAGATGGCGGCGATTGTCACTTCGTCGGAAGATGCGATTGCCAGCTTTACTGCTGATGGGCTGGTCACGAGTTGGAACCGCGGCGCCGAAACACTTTTCGGGTACACGGCGGAAGAAATCATTGGCAGACCGATTTCCGTGCTCGTGCCGCCGGACAGGATGGAGGAATTCGCAACCAGCCTGGCGCGTTTGAATCGCGAAGAACGCGTGCCCAGCTATGAGACCGAGCGCGTAGACAAGAATGGAGCCCGGCTCACAATTCTGCTTTCCATGTCTCCGCTGCGAAATGATCTTGGCGGGCTGGTGGGAGCGTCGGCGATTGCTCGAGACGTTTCATCGCAGAAGCGCACGGAAGAAGCGCTGCGGCGGAATGAACGGCTGGCTACAGCCGGCAGGTTGACGGCGGCGATTGCGCACGAAATCAAGAATCCGTTAGAAGCTCTGACGAACCTTATCTATCTGGCACGCCAGGATTCGGCCGCGCGAGAAGAATACTTGCATCGCGCCGAGCATGAGATCGGGCGCCTCGATTCAATCGCACAGCAGGCGCTGGGGTTGGTACGCGAAGCGACATCACCTGAACCTCTTGATGCCGGACAGGTTCTCGAACAAGTCGTGCAGCTCTACTTGAGAAAGTTACAGGCCGCAAGAATCAAAGTAGAGAGGCAGACAGGACAAAACCTCGAGATTCTCGGGTATCCGGGAGAGCTGCGGCAGGTTTTTTCCAACTTGATCCTGAACGCGATCGACGCTATGCGCGACGGGGGACGCCTGCGGTTGCGAGTGGTGCGATCCCATGAGTGGTCTGGCGAGCGCCGGACGGGTGTGCGGGTGACCTTCGCCGACACGGGATACGGCATTGGAGCCAAAGATCTGCCTCATATTTTTGAGCCTTTCTACACTACCAAGAAGGACCAGGGTACCGGGCTCGGGTTATGGCTCGCTTATGGTTCGGTCCAAAAGCATGCGGGCTGGATGAAAGTTGCGACCAGGACCATTCCTGGAAGCAGCGGCACCGTGTTTGCAGTGTTTTTGCCTGACTCACCGGTCAAAGCCAAGACTCGCGCCGCCTAGCTAACTTGCTGGTTCTAATCATCTGCTGTCCTTCGGGACAGTGACCTTTGTACCCAATAATTCCCTCACTTCACCGCATATAATCAGGCCAAATCGCCCTAATCTCGTCAATGAGCGATTTCTGGAGATCGGTGGAAGTTCTTATCGCATCGGCCGTTTTCGCCTTCGGGCTGATTTTTGGCAGTTTTCTGAATGTGTGTATTCACAGGCTGCCCAGAGGCTTATCGATCATCTGGCCAGGCTCTGCTTGCCCGCACTGCGGAAAGCAGATTTATTGGTTCGATAACATCCCGGTATTCAGTTGGCTGATTTTGCGAGGAAAGTGCAGGAACTGTTCGGCGCGAATCAGCGCGCGATATCTGATCGTGGAACTGCTGACCGGGTGCTTGTTTTTGATCTGTTACCAACAGTTTGGATTGCGGCTGGCAACTTTGAAGTGCGCGGTGTTCGGATTCCTGCTGCTGGGACTGATTTTCACCGATGCAGAGACCCATTTATTGCCTGACAAGTTGACTTTGCCAGGCCTGGCGTTGGGACTAATTTTCAGTTTGTTTGTTCCGGTAAATGATCTGTTAAGCGTGTTGCTGCCGGGAACCGTATCTATTCCGGTTGGCCCGGAGCTTTCACCCAGATTGTTTTCGCTCATGGACTCGATTCTGGGTGCAATGGTCGGTGCGTCCTTTTTGTACGGCGCCGGCGCGATCTACCTGCGGGCGCGAGGCGTGGAAGGAATGGGATTTGGCGACGTGAAGTTGATGGCGATGATCGGCTCCTTTGTCGGACTTCGTTTGACGATCGTGACGATATTTGCCGCGTCCCTCGCCGGCAGCGCGTTCGGGCTGGCAACCGTTCTTACGGTATGGATCAAGCGTACCGAGCGGCGTCGCCGGGCTTTTCATGAGCAGGGCGCGATTGCGCGCAAGCGCGCGTGGAACTCGGCAATGGTTGCGCTGCGGCGATATCAGATGCCCTTCGGGGTTTTTCTGGGAAGCATGGGACTGGCAGCATTCTTGTTCGGCGAACGGCTGCTGACTTGGTACTTGAGCTAAGGCGGTTCGCGGAGAGACTTCGCATTTTGGATTTGGACTAGTGGAAACGGAGACGACCATGAAACGAATTGTATTTGGCGCGATGGCAGTCATTCTTTTTTCGGGATTCTGGATGATGGCCGGAGCACAGACAGAGCCTTCCCTCGGCGACTACGCTCGGTCCCTGAAGAAGAACAAACCTGAAGACGCAAAGAGCGCGGCGAAGGTTTACGATAACGACAATCTCCCTTCCACCCCTTCGATCAGCGTTGTCGGGGGATCCTCACCTGCTGCTGGAACGGCCGCTCCGTCGGCGGCCGACACCACCAACCAGACCACGGCGGCCAAAACTGGTGACAACGGTTCCGGTGCGGACGCGAAAGCTACGGCCGACGCCGACCGGCCGCCAGCAGTCAAGCCGGGCGAGTCGATGGAAGATCGCAAAAAGACGATCGATGCCTGGAAGGACAAGATTGGCGAGCAGAAAAGGAAAATTGATCAGCTTGCCAAAGAGCTGGACGATTTTCAGCACAGCGGAACGATGCCAACCACTGCAGTCTGGCCATATAACGAGAAATATGCGCAAGGCTTAGCAGACAAGCAGAAAGCCCTCGATCAGGCGAAGTCCGAGCTTTCTGCTCTGCAGGACCAGGCGCGCAAAGCGGGGGCCCCGAACTCAGTTATCGAGTGAGACCCTGACTATTCCTGAGCCGGACAATCTGGCGGGCATGATGCCTTCCATGGACAAGATGGAACTTGCGCCATTCCCCGGCTGTCAGTGGGCCGAGAATAGGATGGTCAGCCAGGGGCTTTCCCGGGCCGAAGGAGCGGTCGCAGTCTGCAATGACGGCATCCATTCGCGCGATGTTCTCGAAAACTTCCGATTTCAACTGCGTGAGGGGAGTGCCGCGGGGCAAAACGCGTTCGGGAGACTTGCGCCCGGTGGGCATGTAGCCGAGCCAGACCACGACGCGGCGCCGCCAGCGTTTGCTGTTTCGGTCGGAACTGGCGCCAGCCTTGCCGGACGCCAGGCAGCGTTCAAAATTTTTGATGGTGCCGCGATAGGTGAGGTTGAGATGATCCAGGATCTCCGCCGAGCTCCATTTACCTTGAACCTGCCATGCGAAGTCCTCTGCCGACATTCCTTTGATTGCGTTGGTGAGAGCAAGGTGCAATTTGGAAAGTTTCGCGTCCACCTCTAGTAGAATGCTTTTCAGTAAACCGAGTCGCAAAAATTTCTCTCAAACGAAGAGGAGCTATGAAACGGCTTGCGCTGATTCTTCTGTCTCTGATGTTCATCGCGGGATGCACATCCGAGCCAACCCAACAAGAACAGAAGCCGCAGCCACCGGAACCGCTGACCGGGCGCAGCGCCTTTCAAAAGCTTTATGTCTCTGCTCACGGTTGGGCAGGTGACGCTAAGCCCTATCAATTGCAATCGCAGGTTGTGGGGGACAACAACGGGGCCGATGGCAAGGCTGTCATCTGGCGGGGCGCATTCGCATCCCAGGCCCAGCACAACTCCAAGCCATACGTCTGGTCGGGCATCGATGCTCCGGACGCGCCTTCACGCGGGGTGAATCCCGGCACGCAGGACAGCTACGTGCCGAACAATACCTTCGACGTAAATTTCCTTAAGGTGGATTCGGACAAGGCCTATGAAGTCGCGCAGAAACACGGTGGCGACAAGATTACAGGCACTCCGGTGACTTATCTACTCGATTGGGCCGCGGGAGAAAACAAATTAGTTTGGCACGTCATTTACGGCGCCAGCCGAAATGATGCCAAGCTGGTTGTCGATGTGGACGCGACCACCGGGGAGTTTATCCGCAAAGAGAAATGAAACTCGCCTACTTCTCCGGTTCAGTCTGATTTCCCGGGGTCTTGAAACGGCCATGCACAATACGCCGCGCCATAGGCATGCTGAGCCGGAAAAGATAGTAGCGTTCGGTATCGGTGGGCCCGAAGGCAAAGGGCAGAGGGCCATAAAACGACGAATAAAAAGCGGCGCCGTTATGCCAGCGCATAGTTGATAAGGGTTGCGGAAGTTTCATCTGCAACATCGTAGTTGAGGCCACAAATTCCGGCGGCGGCATGCGATACGCGTCGGCATTGTTCTCCGGAACCACCAGCAGGTCCCCACGGTTCATGTCGGAATTCAGAAAATCCACGGGGCGAGCACCCAGGAGCTGCATGTAGTACTGAAATCCCCAGTGCCCTTGGAACCAGACAGCGCTAGGCTGATTTTCATTTTGCTGATGAATTAATTCTGCCGCGTTGCGCGCCGAATTTGCCCAGTCGAAATCCGCCTTCGCAAGCCAGAACGCAACCGCCCCGCAGAGAAGCACAGCCAAAACAATTTGTCTGCGCATCTGTGGCTTGGAAGTGAAGTCTTGCGAATCCAGACGACGAGCCAGCAAAACTCCAACCGCCGGAATCAGTGGCAGAATCGACCGCGCGTTGATGGTCCAATTCACGAAAGCAGTAAAGATAAAGGTGCCAAGCACCCAACAGCCGAGAAACAGTGAATCGGAGTTTTTCCAGTTGCGAAGCTCAGCGAAGCAGAGGGCAAGCACCGCAATACCACCAGATATGGCAAAGGAGAGTTGAATTCCCGCAGTCCAGGGATGCGCGTGGAGGGATTCCCTGACAATCACTTCTGCGTATGGCCCCAGTCCGATCCATCCCCTGACCAGAGCAAAAGCTGCCAGAGTTCCTATAGCCAGGCCGGCAGTTAGCTTTTTCCATCGCCACACAAACGGCGCGAGAAAGAGGGCCGACAAAGTGCACCCGCCGGCAAAGCTCGAACCAATAGCAGCGCTGGTGAGCAATGAGATTTTGCCATTGACCTCGCGCTGGTTCTTGGCGAAATCGAAAGCTTCAGAAAACATCCGATGGCCGTAGATGATGGCAGTCCAGAGTTGATAGGCGGAAAGTAATGCCAGCGGCACCAGAAAGTACATTGCCCACCACCCGATGCGCCGCTTGCGCGCGAGAGAGTAAACCATCAGCAACGGCACCAGGCAAATCCCGAAATATTTTGTGAGTGCAGCCAGGGCGAGCAAAACACTCGAGAATGCAAGGTATGCCGGTCGCTCGTTCTCTAATCCTTCAATCCAGAAGACCGCCGTCCACATCCAGAAAGCGAGCATCATGGTGTCGCACATCACGCTACTGGCTGAGACTACGACTCCCGGACTGAGGAACGCGGCAGCTGCGGCAAGAAGCGGCGATCGCGTAAATCTTGTGGCTAGACGGTAAGTTCCCAAGGCGAGCGCAATCGCGGGCAACAGAAATCCGAGGTGAAGCGCGACCTCCGACCACCCCGCGATGGAGCCAATCAGCGCCGCGTAATAGCAGGCGAGCGGTGGGTTCTTTGTGACTTCCGACATAGGCTCGGAGTAGTTGTCCCACAGCACGCGGAAGCCGTACGGGTCGAGCGGATGCTTTTGGATTTGCTGGCCGGCCCAGACGAAGAGCGGATCATCGATGTGAAATGCCCGGCCCACGAATGGAAGCAGACAAACCAGAGTCAACGCAATCAGCAACAAATACGAGCGCGTACTCGACCAATTCGAGATGGGCGTCATACTTGTTTCAGGAATTCGCGCCGTAGTTACGGATGCAGACACAGTATCCCCTGGATAAGACTGAGCTTATCGCAAAAACTGGGTGTGTCGAACGCCTGGGCGCAAGGTGAATGCACGGAGGTAACACTACGATCCAGGCACTGGGACGGCAATTTCCCCTGGTGTCGGTAGAAGCTTCCTTATTGACGTGCTGCTATCGCGCAGTGCTGATCGAATACACGTTTCAATTCCGCGGCAATATCAACTGCGTCGCGGTGCTCGATATCACTCCGCTGCATCATGTGTACGAGTTTACCGTCCCTGAACAGTGCAAGCGAAGGCGATGATGGCGGATAACCGGTGAAATAGGAGCGTGCGCGCTCGGTGGCCTGAACGTCCTGACCTGCGAAGACGCTGAACGCGCGATCGGGTTTCGAAGGGTGGAGAAGGGCGGTGCGCAACGCGGGGCGCATTCTTCCAGCCGCGCAGCCGCAAATAGAGTTCACAACCACCAGCGTGGTCCCTTGCTGAACGCCCAATTCGCGATCTACGTCAGACGCGGTTCGTAGTTCTTCCACTCCCATGCGTGTGAGTTCTTCACGCATTGGCACCACCATCAGCTCCGGATACATTCTGTCTCCCAAAGACCTTGAAGGCCTGAGTCGATTTTACAATGTCGCGGCGGGAGGGACAGAGGTCAAGCGTCTCTAGCTGTTGCAACGACTTGCAACCGCGATCCAGGCCCTTTGAACTCAGTGGCTATTGACCTTCCGGAACTTGGGAGACCGGAACTGCCCACATAAAATCGAGGATTATCTCGCGTAAAGGACTTTTTTTGATAATCCGACGAATTTGGCCATTGCTGTTGGTAGTTGTCACGATCACCACATCTGCGACGTTGCTGGCCCAGGTTGCTAGTGCTCCGACTCTGCCAAATGGGCAAATTGCCGGTACGGTGATTGACTCGAGTGGCGACGCTGTTGCCGGAGCAACTGTTGTCCTGCAACGGCAGGACGGCAAAAACTCCATAAAACTCACCTCGGACGACAACGGCTTCTTCGATTTCAAGCAGCTCGAGGCAGGGGCCTATCACGTGACCATCAGCGCACCGGATTTTGCTGACTGGACTTCGGGCGATTTGGTTCTTAGCCCAAGCCAATACATGCTTCTAAGCAACTGCCAGCTTCGCGTTCAGGTGACAACCAGTATCAACGTCGGAGACCGGCCGGACGAAATCGCCACCGAGCAGTTGCAGGTCGAAGAGACGCAGCGCGTCTTTGGCATCATTCCTAATTTTTACGTGGTTTACGAATCCGACCCGGCGCCGCTCACCACCAAGCTCAAGTTCCATCTGGCAATGAAAACCTCGACTGACATTGTCAGCGTTCTTGGGATCGGAGCGCTTGCCGGCATCAATCAGGCAGGTGACACTCCAAATTACCGTCAGGGTGCGGCTGGTTACGGGGAACGTTTCGGCGCTGCTGCCGCCGATGGTTTTTCCGACATTATGATCGGTGGCGCCATTCTGCCATCTCTCTTACACCAGGACCCTCGGTACTACTACAAGGGTACCGGGACCAGCAAATCTCGTATTCTGCATGCCGTTTCGAGCCCCTTCGTCTGCAAGGGAGACAACGGGAAATTTCAGCCCAACTACTCAAGCATAGGTGGCGACCTGAGCTCGTCGGCCTTGTCGAATCTGTACTATCCGCCTTCTAATCGCGGGGCTGGTCTGGTGTTCCAGAATTTGTTTGTGACCACCGGCGAACGCATGTTGAGCGCTGTGGTGCAGGAGTTTGTGCTGGGCAGAGTAACCGCGAGACAAAGGGCCAAGGAATAGCCGCCGAGAACTTATTCCACGGACCGTGCCACTTTAGTCTTTTGTCCCCGCCGCGCAGTCTATAGAAGTCAACAAATTCTTGCGAAGCTAGTGTATGAACTTGTAGTCGAGGATTGACGCCGCAAACTGGGTTTCTGCTTCTTTCTCACGGGCGTTTTTCATGCGCGTAATACGGCCCTGGCACAGTACCTTGCTGTTTTTCTGGCCGGAAATAGCCTCAGGCATTTCGAAAACCATTTCGATCAGCGTGTTCTCCGGGAAGCGTTGCTGCGCGTTGATCAGCACACCAGACTGGCTCAGGTTTTCGATGATGCCTTCGTTCCAGGTGCCCAGGTTCTTGACCCGATAACGCACGGGCGAATCCATCTTGATGCGGCGAGCGCGTGGCACCCAACTGGTCTTCGTCGTATGCGGACGGCGCTTGGTTTGCGTGCCAGCCTCGGCGCTCGTTTTCAGCCGCTCGGTGCGGCGCATGGTCGCCCAGTCGTACTTGAACTCGGCGGCGCACAACAGGCACACCTGATAGTAATCGCCATCAGCGGCGCGACGGGGCCAGGAAAATTCGTGAGAACAGTGGCCCAGGAGAAGAACATCCAACAGCTTCTGCGGCATAAAGGTTCGCCTAACTGGCAAGCGTAGGCAAACTCATAATCCGATGAATTGGAGATTTGCGGTAGGTTACTTTCGTGTACCGACTTGAAGCATTGAAGTTCCCGTGTAACTTCAGAACAAAGCGAACGGTATGATCGCAGAATGAAGGGTTTGGCCGCCTACATATTGGCAGGGGGCAGAAGCTCGCGCATGGGCAAAGATAAAGCTTTGCTTGAGCTTGCCGGTAAGCGGTTGATTGTCCGAGCGGTCGAGCTAGCACGGCAGATTACCAGCGAACTTGCGATTGTTGGAGATGCGGTGAAGTTCGCGCCATACGGTCCGGTGGTCTCCGATGTCTTTCCCGGATGCGGGCCGCTCGGGGGGATCCATGCCGCGCTTATGGCGTCGATTTGTGATTTCAATCTGGTGGTGCCTGTGGACACTCCGTTTCTAAACGCACCGCTTCTGAACTATGTTGCGCAGCAGGCCCGGTCTTCTGGTGCAATGGTGACGGTACCGTCAACTGGAAGACACCTGCATCCGTTATGCGCTGTATATCGCAAGGAATTTGCAGGCGTGGCGGAGAAAGCTTTGCGATCAGGCAATTACAAGATCGATGCTCTTTTCGATCAAGTTCAGGTGCGAGTCATTTCAGAAGAAGAACTGAGGAAGAACCATCTGCCCGCGTCACTATTCAGGAATGTGAACACTCCGGAAGAATGGCGGCAGGCCGAGCGCGAGTGCGCACCTGGCTGAGTACAACGGCAAACCATATATCATGAGCTGAATTCCATGAATGAATCAGGAAACAACGGATCGGCCGCTAGAGAGCAGATGGCCGCTGAGCAGCTATTGACGCCGGCGCTCGAACCCAATGACGCTGTTCAGCAGCGCGGGAACCCCGAAGGCCCATACATTGAGTTTCGGCATGTATCCAAGGCATTCGGCGAAAAACATGTACTGAACGACGTGAGCTTCGAGGTGAACACAGCGGAGACGGTTTGCATTCTGGGCCGGAGCGGCGTGGGAAAGTCTGTGGCACTGCAGCACATCATGGGATTTCTGAAACCCGATTCCGGTCGGGTGATTGTGGCGCACGAAGATATTACTGACTCCTCAGAGGAGCACCTAGAACGAATTCGGAAGAAAGTCACCATGGTTTTCCAGAACGGAGCGCTGTTTGATTCGCTAACGGTTGGCGAGAACGTAGCCTTTCCTTTGCGAGAACGCGGGGACCTGGGCGAAGAGCAGATTCTGCAGATCGTCTCCGGACTGCTGGAGATGGTAGGGGTGAAGCAAATGGCAGACCAGCTTCCGGCCGAACTATCAACCGGCATGAAACGCTCAGTCGCGATTGCGCGCGCCCTGGCGCTGCAACCGGAATGCATCCTTTACGACGAACCGACCACGATGGTCGATCCTTTGATGGGGCAGCTCTTGGGCGACTTGATGAAACGCCTCAAAGCCCAACTCCACCTGACGAGCGTTGTCGTGACGCACGATATGCGGCTCGCGAAGAAGCTGGCTGATCGGGTTGTGTTCCTGCATGAGAGCAGAGTGCTGTTTTTCGGCACCTACGATGACATGGAGAGATGCGAAGAACCCATCGTGCAGGAGTTTTTGGAGCTGGATGAGCTGAACTTAGGGGCGTGAGACAACTCAGAAACCGCGGCTCACAAGTTTCGTTATGTTCAATGAACCGTGCGTCCTTTCGAGTACGGTCATCTTCTCCACGTATTTCGCGATTACATCCACCTCCAGATTCACGGGATCGCCAGGCTCGAGAGAGTGCAGGTTGGTAACTTCGGCTGTATGCGGAATGATCGCGATTTGAACTTGTGTCCCGTCGATTGCGGCGACTGTCAGGCTGATGCCTTCGACCGCCAGTGATCCCTTGGGAACGATGTAGCGCGTGAGTTCAGAAGGCACATTGATCTTCAGCAGATAGTCGTTGCCGTCGGGAACTGGCTCAATGGAAATCACTGAGCCGGTGCCATCCACATGGCCTTGGACGACATGTCCGTCGAATCTGCCGTTGGCGCGCATGGGTAATTCCAGATTAACAATCGCTCCGCTTTTTAGCCGTGAGAACGAGGTGCGTAGCCATGTTTCCTGAGCCAAATCGGCGGAGAAAGAATTCTTTGCAATCTCAATCGCCGTAAGGCAGACGCCACTGACGGAGATACTATCGCCTTCTTTCAGCTCTCGCGACGATTCTGTCGCGGAAATAGTAATCCGGCGCTTTGCGCCTTTCGTTTTGATCGAAGCAACACGTCCGACTTCCTGGATGATTCCGGTGAACATAAATTCAGGCTTCGGATTTTCCCCGATTAACGCGGATTGAAATCTGCGTCCAAGATCGAACAATTCCACGGCAGTCGTCCTAATTGGCAGCAGATTAGCACCCTATGATTTCACGTACTGATTCGTCCGTGAAATGCGTTTTAATTCGAGGCGGTGCTTCTCAATCCAAATACGGATCCCTCAAATATCCTTCCACGGCGAAGTCTTCGCCGAAACGGTGAAGCCGGAACGATTTCAGATGCGCGGCCTCCGTCATCTTGCGGAACCCAGCGCCTGCGGCGAAAGGCACCGATCCCGTACCGGCCAGAATGCGCGGCGAATAGTAAAAGAAAACTTTATCTGCGGTTCGCGAAGCCAACGCAGTCCAGTTGACCATGGCGCCGCCTTCAATCATAACGCTGGTGATCTCGCGTTCGGCAAGACGCTGGCATATGGCTTGTAAGTCCGGGCGGCCATTCGGCCCAGCGGACGCAACCTGTTCTATTTGAATTCCGTGTTCCAGCAGAAGGTGTTTTTTCTTCTCTTCAGCAAAGGAGCAGAAAACCAGAACATCGTTTTCGGCAGTCCTCACGACCCGGGATTCAAGCGGAAGGCGAAGATGGGAATCGACAATGATGCGTAATAGAGGACGCCGACGCGGCAGCCCGCTGCGGTCTGTCAGAAGCGGATTGTCAGCGATGATGGTGCCCACACCGACCAGCAACGAGTCATGCTGGTGCCGCAAAAGTTGCACGTGTGCACGCGCTTCTTCGCTGGTGATCCATCCTCCGGTTGGGCCCGCGCCGGGACCGCCGGCACTGTGCAGTTCCGTGCCTCCCAAATCTTCCGGCGGTGGCGCAATCTTGCCGTCCAGCGTCATCGCCGCTTTCAGAGTGACCAAGGGCAGGCGATAGCGGATGAACTTGGCAAAAGCATCATTTAATGAATGCGCCTCTTCTTCGAGCAGATGAGAGGTGACCTGAATTCCGGCCTGGCGAAGGCGGGAAAATCCACGTCCGCTAACAACGGGGTTGGGATCGGGAATGCAGGCGACGACACGTTTCACGCCAGCTGCGATCAGGGCGTCGGCGCAAGGACCGGTTCGTCCCGTATGGCAACATGGCTCAAGGTTGATGTAGAGCGTCGTGCCTCGAGCTCTTTCACCCGCCTGTTCGAGAGCGAGAACTTCGGCGTGCTTCACGCCGTCGTAGGTATGGAAGCCCTCGCCTACGATCTTGCTGTCGCTTGAGACCAATAGCGCACCGACGTTCGGATTTGGAGATGCCAGACCGAAGCCCTTGCCCGCCAGTTCCATGGCCCGTCGGAGAAAAAATTCATCGGACGTGTTGAAGGTTGTCAATGGAGTACGTTGTTTCCTTCAGCCTTACACTTTCTATGGACGAATCGGCGAACCGCAAACCCATAAATGGCATTGAAATTACTCGAAGGTTGCATCGAGCTGAAGATCGTCGTTATTGAGCGGAAAAATTACGAAAACAACGAATCCACGAACTCTTTCGGGTCGAATGGCAACAGGTCACCCGCCTTTTCGCCGACACCAACGTAGCGGACGGGCAATCCTAGTTCGCGCGCAATGGCAATCACCACGCCGCCCTTCGCCGTCCCATCCAATTTTGTGAGCATGACTCCAGTCACAGCGGCAGCGTCGGTGAACTGGCGCGCCTGCTGCAATCCGTTTTGGCCCGTTGTCGCATCGATCACGAGTAGCACCTTGTGGGGCGCGCCGGGAATTAGCCTTTGTGCGGTCCGGCGCATTTTTTCCAGCTCCGACATCAGGTTTGCCTTAGTGTGCAAACGCCCGGCCGTATCCACAATGACGCAATCCACGTGGCGAGCATTGGCGGCCTCGAGCGCATCGAAGAGCACGGCTGCGGGATCCCCACCGGCCCGGGTGCGAATCACTTCGGTCCCGGTTCGTTCTCCCCAGACTTCCAGTTGCTCGATCGCGGCTGCGCGGAAAGTGTCGGCTGCGCAGAGTAAGACGCTTTTTCCGTCAGAGCGAAAAGTTTGCGCCAGCTTGCCAATGCTGGTAGTTTTTCCGGTCCCGTTCACGCCCACAACCAAGATTACCTCTGGAATGCCTTCGGCCCTCTCAACCGGAGGCGTATTCGCAGTGTTGAGAATCGAAAGCAACTCTTCCTTCAACAGGCGCTTGAGCTCATCGCCATTTCTGATCTGTTTGCGATCAGCGCGCTCGCGCAATTTCTCCAGCACCTGATGAGTTGTTGCCGATCCCAAATCAGCCCCCAGGAGCGTGCCCTCAAGATCGTCGAGTGTGTTGCGATCAATTTCCTTGCTGAAAGCGACGACTTCATCGATGCGCTCGCTCAGATTCTCGCGAGTGCGCGCCACCGCCTCCTTCATCCTCTCGAATAGGCCGGTTTTCTTTTCGGTGCTGCCAAACAATGTCTGAATCATGAATGTTTAAACCTGGGGAACAACCTGGATTCATTATATGGGTCAATGGCAGAGGGCGTGTGGCGGGCGAACCGAACTTAAACGCGGTCCATTTCGATCGACGAAGATGCAGGGCGCGGCGCGGGAGTAGCGGAAGAGACTCCGGCGGCGGCCGCAGCTACGGCGACCATGCCGGTGGCATGCGAAATCTGAATTTCTCCCCGGTGGAACACTGCGTCAAGCGCAGCAACCGCAGCAGGGTCGAGCCGCTTGCCAGACAGCGAGTGGATAATCCGCAGCGCAGCCTGCGCGTCATAAGCCTGTTGGTATGGGCGAGTCGTGGTGAGCGCATCGAAGGTGTCCGCGACAGCGATGATTCTCGGCAGAATGGGAATCTGATCACCTTTGAGTCCATGCGGGTATCCACGTCCATCGAGCGATTCATGATGTAGCTCGATTCCTGGGATCATTTCTTTCAGTTGCGCCACCGAACGCAGAATGTTCGCGCCCTTGGTGGTATGCGTCTTCATAATCTCGAATTCTTCCGCGGTCAGCGTTCCGGGTTTTTTCAGAATGCGATCTTCGATTCCGATTTTGCCCACGTCATGCAGTTGGGCGGAAACGCGAACGATCTCGAGAAATTCTTCCGACATTCCCATTTCCTTCGAGATCATCAGTGAGTAACGCGTAACGCGATCGGAATGGCCGCGCGTATACGGATCCTTTTCGTCAACCGCCCCGGCGAGCATCTGGATCGAGTTCATGAACAGCTCGCGGTTTTCGGCAGCGGCCCGTTTCAGGTCGTGAACGAAATGTTCCAACTCCTGTGACATGAAATTGAAGGTGGAAGCGAGTTCTCCAATTTCAGTCCGGCTCTTAAGTTCCACCCGCTGGGAAAAATCCCCGCGAGCGATGGCATGGCTGGATTCAGTCAGTACTTCGAGCGGGTTCGTGATGCGACGCGCAGCGAGAATTCCGACGAAGATGCTTAACCCGATGGCGAATATTGCGAGGATTCGCGCGCTGCGCTGCATTTCATAGACGCTGCTGTAAGCTTCGTCGCGGGGCTTCTGCGCAACTACGGCCCAGTTCAGGTTTGTAACCGGGCTATACGTGCCGAGCATGACCGTAGCGCCTTTCCCGCTGCCGACAATGAACTCGCGGGTTGCTGCCACCATCTGGGCTTTTCCGCCCTGCTCGACAAAATTATGAACGATTTCGAGATTGGTCATGTCCTGGCCGGTTGCATACTCAGCGTTCGTGCCCGCCACCAGCCGACCCTGGCTGTCGACAACGTAAGGGCTGAGCCCCGCTCGGTCGATTTCCTGCAAGCGCCGGATGAGGAATCCCAGATCGACGACGGATGCGATCATTCCCAGAAATTTGTCCTGGTACATGACGGGCGTGCTGACCAGCATCACCGTGTGCTGAGATTTCCCGCTTCCTACGACCAGTGGCTGGCCATTGTAGGCGCGGGAGTCGGTGGCAGCGGCGTAGGCCTGCTCCAACTCGCGACGCAAGAAAGCGTCAGGATCAATACGTCCGGCGGAAATGCCTTTGCCTTCTGAGTTGAGCAAGGTCGCGTAATCCAGGTCCTCAGAAGAGGAAACAAAATTTTCGAGCAATGCACGCAACTCCGGAGCTTCAACATGCTGCCCGCCAAGATCGCCCCCGCTTGCAATCTGCAGAGCTGCCGCGAGGTTGGCCTGCATGAGGCGGAAAGATTCCTGGTGTTGAGAAATATCATCGGCGATCGAGCGAGTGACCGTGTTCTGCAGCAGACGCTCGTTGGTGATAAGGCGGTCGCGGTTAATTGATTGCACCTGCGCCGAATAAAAGTACATGGGCACGACGCTGATCGCGACGAGCACACCGAGGATTACAT
Organism: Terriglobales bacterium; assembly: GCA_035651555.1. Taxonomy (GTDB): domain Bacteria; phylum Acidobacteriota; class Terriglobia; order Terriglobales; family Acidobacteriaceae; genus Gp1-AA145. The sequence continues at coordinate 163,222 of DASRFL010000011.1, read as the reverse complement.
ACAGAATTGGAATACGGGTTGGAAGAAATTTAGAGCCCAAAGTGGCTTGCCCGGCGGCAACGCGAGCCGCAACACCGAGTCCTTTCAAAATTTTACTTGGCAAAATTGCGGGGCAGTAGAATTCCGCACCCTCTATGGCGTTACCGAAGTACTGAGTGGGGGCTCGGCCAGGAAAACTTTTTTCTGAACCAGTTGGTTACCTGCGGTTACTAAGATCGATGATTTTCCTAATAAAACTCAGTCTCGCGGCGCGACGTTCGCGTCATAAGCTCTTTAATTGCTTCAACCGGCGACTTGCCTTGATTCAGCACCGCGTACATCTGTTCAGTGATAGGCATTTCCACACCACGGGCTTGGGCGAGCTGCACAGCGGCATTGGTCGTAAAAACACCTTCGGCGACCATGCCGTGCATTCCGGCGACTATCTCAGGCAGTTTTCGTCCACGACCTAGCTCGACACCGACACTACGATTTCGGGAAAGCCCACCAGTACAGGTAAGGACCAAATCGCCGAGTCCGGCCAGGCCAGCCATAGTTTCAGCCTTCCCACCGCAGGCCACGACCAGGCGAGAAATCTCCGCCAGGCCACGAGTGATCAGTGCGGCGATCGTATTGTGTCCAAGACCTAGGCCATCACAGACTCCTGCAGCAATGGCGATCACGTTTTTCAGCGCCCCACCAAGTTCGACGCCGATGAGGTCGGTGTTTGTGTAAACACGAAATGCGGGATCGGAGAATTCCCGCTGTACTGTGGACAGCAGCTCTGCATCTTCTGAGGCGACCGCGATTGCTGTGGGGTCGCCACGCGCGACTTCGGAGGCGAACGTCGGCCCGCTGAGTGCGCCCACGCGCTTGTGCTGCGAGACCGCGTAAATGACCTCACTCATTCGAAACAGTGTGGTTTCCTCCAACCCCTTCGTCGCGCTCACGACGAGGGTTTCGGAAGGAAGACGCGGGGCGATCTGCTGGAACAAGTTCCGGCAGTGCTGAGAGGGCATGGCGCTGATTACGATTTGAGCGCTCTCCAGCGCCTGCGATAGATCTCCCGTGGGACGCACTACGTCGGGAATGCGACAGCTGGGAAGAAAAACAGAATTGGTGCGGCTCAAGGCGATGGAATCACGCACCTCTTGTTCGTATGCCCAGAGTCTTATCTCGTGCCTACCCGTGCGGCCCAGAACAATGGACAGCGCAGTGCCCCACGCGCCTGCGCCGATGATCGCGACCCGGCTCACTTGTGCTTGACCTGAAATCTCGGCTCGGTACCAGCGAACAGGCGCCTGATATTGGCATGGTGCTTCGCAATAATGAGAAAAGAGGCGATGAAGACCAGCCCAAATTCAGCAAGGTTTTGGGTTTCGCGAGTGATGAACGCCAGGAGCGGTAAAGAGGCGGCCGACATTACGGAAGCGACCGATATGTATCGGAAGGCAACCACCAAAACCACGAACACCGCAAGAGCCAGCAATATCGCTTTGGGTGTGAGCAACAGGAACGACCCCAAGCCAGTGGCGACTCCTTTTCCGCCTCGAAAACGCAGCCAGATGGGGAACACATGACCACAAATGGCGGCCACGCCGGCGACAAAACCGGCGGTGTGATTTCCTGAGGAAATTGCAATTGCAATTGAGACCGCGGCCACTCCCTTGAGAGCATCAAGGATCAATGTTGCAACCCCGAGCGCCGGAGAAGATCGCGCCACGTTCGTGGCTCCTATATTCCCGCTGCCCGTGCTGCGCACATCGGTTTTGAGAAAAATGTGGACGAGCAGGTATCCAAACGGGATCGACCCCAGAAAGTATCCGATCACGGCGCTCGTCGAGAACGGGTGCATATCAACTTTGGGAAGAGCCTAACTCGAATCGCGCAATCTTCGTGTACTGCGACCTAGTGGGCGAAAGCTGGCTGCGATACAGGAAGAATTCGCGGGCCGCCATCGTACCAAAATCCGGAGCAGGATGGTTATCAAGAAATTTCTGCAATTCCGCGAATTGCCGGTTAGGCCGGTCACCTCTTCTCCAGCCGGGTGCGCCCGAGCCGCCGCTCGCACGGGCGAGAGTTAAATGCGGGCTGAAGGCGCGAGCTTCTTTGGCGATGTCGAGCACCGAGAGGTGGTCGTCAATAACTTTTGCGAGATGCGGCAGGGAATCATCCGCGTGGATGCCGATCCAAAATACTCGGGCAGATTTCGCGTCAGGGAAGAAGCCCGTTCCGGCGAATTCAATTTGGAATTGTACGCAGTGGATTGTGTTGAGTGAATCTTCGATTTGTTTGATCATGCTCTCAGGTCGTTCGCCGATGAATTTCAGCGTTACATGCAATGAATCTGCGGTGACCCAGCGCACTTTTGGCGCAAACTCGCGTACTCGCGATACGAAGTCCTGAATTTGCTGGCGAACCTCGGGGTCCAGATCGAACGCAACAAAAAGACGCATGGTCGAGGAGAGGATAACAAACACAGCGTCGGATGATCGCTGCTTTTGTAGAATTGTGGTTGCGTGAAGGCTGCCGAACTCATCTACGACTGGAACCGGGCATTGCCCTCGCAATTTCTGCCCGCCGGCCCCGTTTTTCTAAATGACGAAACTCTGCGCGACGGGCTGCAGTCGCCCTCGGTGCGCGATCCCTCGATCGAAGAAAAAATTCAGATTCTGCACCTGATGGAGGATTTAGGGATCCAGTCGCTGGATCTCGGACTTCCCGGTGCAGGCGCAAGAGCGGTCGAGCACGTAGAGGCGCTGGCGCGTGAGATGGTCCGTGCGCGCATGAAGATTCAGGCGAATTGCGCCGCACGTACGCATGAGAACGATATTCGCCCGATTGCCGAAATCGTAGAGCGCACCGGATTGAAAATTCAGGCCGCAACGTTTATCGGATCGAGTCCGATCCGGAGACACACTGAAGGATGGACGGATGAATTCCTGCTGCAAACGACGGAAAAGGCAGTGAAGTTTGCCATCTCGCTCGGGCTTGAAGTGATGTACGTCACCGAAGACACGAGTCGCTGCGACCCTGAGATGGTGAAGCGGCTCTATTCGACAGCCATCAATTGCGGCGCGCGGGCGATCGTGATCTGCGATACCGCAGGACATTCAACCCCGATGGGCGCGTACGCGCTGGTGAAATTTGTCATCGAGCAAGTGGTGAAACCTTCACGGGAAAAGATTCGCGTCGACTGGCACGGGCATTGCGACCGCGGATTCGCCGTCGCCAATTCGATGGCGGCGCTAGCCGCGGGTGCAAACTGTGTGCATGCGTGCGCCCTGGGAACAGGTGAGCGCGTCGGCAATACGCAGATGGACCAGATGCTGGTGAATCTCAAGTTAATGGGCATAGCGCCGTGGGACAAACAGGACTTAACCAAGCTCCGAGATTATTGCCAGGCAGTTTCGCGCGCCACGGGCGTACCAATTCCGCCGAATTATCCGGTCGTAGGTGAAGATGCATTCCGCACTGCGACCGGAGTTCATGCGGCGGCCGTTATCAAGGCTTACAGGAAAAATGATGTCGAGCTGGCGAATGCCGTTTATTCCGGTGTGCCTTCGCATTTTTTCGGGATGGAACAGGTGATCGATATTGGTCCAATGAGCGGGAAGTCGAATGTGCTGTTCTGGCTCGAGCGGCACGGAATTGCGGCATCGGACGATCTGGTCGAGAAAATCTATAAGCGCGCGAAGAGTTCGGATCACACTCTCAGCGAGGAAGAGATAAGGGAGTGTCTGGTCTAGGGTCAGTTCCCTGGCCCGATTTGTTGACCTTTAAATTCCACGTTGCTTGCTCCTACGGCTGCAGTCCCGACAACAGCCACGTTGCCGGAGATACCCGCGGTTGACAGCGGGAAACTTGCGATGCCATTGGCATCCGACATCAGGTTCGCTTGAGACTCGGCGAGGATTACTGGCATCGCGGGCTGAGAAATGCTCGATTGTTTCTCCCAAATGATCGGCTCATTCCCGGGCGTGCGACCGACGTATGCCAGAAAAGAGACATTTGCTCCGAATATCGGATGTAGCGGATTTGCGGAATCGACTGCGCGAACCGTCACCTGCTGAAAATTTTGTCCCGTGGTTGCAAGTTGTACGGTTCCAGAAACCGGCTGCAACTGTATCGACGAAATTTGGACCACAGTGCCGTTGAAAATCTGACACGGGCTGTTGCTCGGAGCCACGCATACGCTGAGGCGAACCGAATTCTCCAACGAGCTGACTTGCAGGTTCACCGTAGCGCGCCCAGTCAAATCTGTCACGGATGACGCTGCGCTCAGCGTCGCAGTCCCGCTTGTAATCTGATAGGTCACCGTGGCACTGCTCACCGGTGTTCCGTTCGACATCACTCGCGCGGCTATCGGCAATGTCAACGTTGCGCCTTCCGCGATCCAAAGTGGCGGAGTCAGTAACGATAAATCCAGCGACGATTCAGATCCCACCAAAGTGGTTTGCACTTGCTTTGGATTGGAAGAAGAAGCGGGCGCAAGAGATGCAGTAACCACTGCTGCCGTCGCCGACAGGGGAGTCATGTATGTCGAAGCGATGCCGCTCTGGTCGCTAAACACTGTACAACTCGATTGACCCGAGCAGGCTGAGAGTCCAACGGCGGGAGAAGAGCTGAATTGGACACTCGCCCCGCCAACTGGCGTAGTTTTGTCGGACGCCACAACCAACACAGAAAAAGGAACCAGCCCTTGGCCACCGACTGGAGTTGCAGGATTGATGCCGGAGAGCATCTCGATGAGGTCAGTTGGGCCTGCTCCCACGGTTATGACGTTGTTTATATTCGAGCGGCCGCCGGAATCGGAATCCTGCAAAAGCACGCTATATACGCCGTCGGCCAACGAATGGGTGTTGGTGAGCAGTTGGGTCGCGGATGAGGCAAGAACCGGGAGTATCCCACCCGCGATCTGAACCGAAGTGTCAGGCTGTAAACCCAGACCTTGAATGGTCAGCGGCGTGCCGCCGGCAGCGCTGACCCTGGTCGGGTTTACGTTGTCGCCGTAAAGCACCCGAGCCCTGTAACGAAAGTCCGGCCTTCCGTCTCCGCGATAATCCCCAATGCCTAGGCGAAAAGTTGTGCTTTGCAGGATGTCGGCGTCGAGGCGAGTCTCTCCGAAGGGTGCGCCGTTGAATGCCGATGGAGTGTTCGCGGGTGCCGGAGACTCTCCGGGATCAGCAAGAGCCCACATTCCAATAACGGGAGTGACCTTCGATTCGGATATATTGCCGGCATCATCAAGCGCGTTCACGATGACGGAAAGTGAACGGTTAGCTTGCGCCGAGAATTGAAAATAATCGGTGTTTCCGTAGCCGCCGAGCGCGCCCGCCCAGTTTCCCGAAGTGGCGAGTTGTAAGGGAGCACCGAACGAGGTTGTACCGTACCAAGGCTGTTTCGGCACGGCGCTGCCTTGCATAAGAATGTCCTGAGACACATCTCCGCCGGCAGTGACCGTGACGAGAATCGAGGGGAACGAACCCGACGGCTGCACCTGGGAAGTGGGCCCATAGGGACCAGCATGCGTCGACCACAGCGAATCCACGGCTTCTACCGAAAGCTGGTATTGCGCGCTTGTTGCACCGTTAGGGATTGGCAGGCCAGCGAGATCGAAGAAACCTTCGAGCGAGGTGTCATTCGAGCCAAAGCGATTGAAATCATTTCCATCGCTGTCTGCGAAGCCGGTAATAATGTTTCCCGCATTGCCACAAAAAAGGAATCCGGAGATTGATGTGACGACCACGCTACCGGAAAGCTGCTGGGAAGAGGGATCAATCAGGCGTGCGACAACGTTGACCCCTTGCATTGGCTGAGCGGCTGCGCCACTGGCATCAGTGAAGTAGACGCTTCCATGTATTCGCGCCGTCGTCTGGGAAAAAATCTGCTTGCCGGGAAAACTTGCAATATTCTCGGAAGTGACAGGGTAAAGGCGTGAGAGCGCTGCCTGGTCGTCGCTTTTTGGAAGCGCTGGATTCACGGTGCCGCCGTTTGAGTAGCAGTTAGCGACCGGAACGCACGCCGGAGGATCGAATTCGTGCATGACTGGAAAACCAGCGACCTGATCAGGGGTAGCGTGGGGATTTCCGTTTACGACATTGATGTTCGCTTGCGACCAATCGAGGCCAAGTACTCTCCCGATAATTCGCACCAGGTGATATTGCAGATCAGGAAGTTGTGCCGAAGTCTGGGCACAATTGCCATTGATGACGATGAGTGCGTGCAGAAAATGTGCGCTGGTATCGAAGTTGTCGATTCCACCAAACACCGAATTATCGGCGCAATAGAGCGGATCGCTGGCGCCGGTGCCGAGCAAAGCGTCGGTGACGGAGCCATCTTCGTCGTAGACGACACCAACTGGGGTGGAAGTAGCCGTCGGAGCAATATCCGTGGGCGCGCTGATCAGGCTGCCCGAGACAGAAATGTTCGAGCCGTTGACATCCTCAGCGAGCTGACCGCCGCGAATCGCAGAAATCACAGCCGTGGGGACAGATGCCCAGAGGCTAAAAGCACTTGCCACGAAGGAATCTGCGTTCGGGCCCGGCAGGGCTGCACTCAGGTCTCCCTGATCTGTGTAATAGGTGATTGCACCTTGCGGCCAGGTCAAGGGTGTACCGACCACCGAAGGATCAAAGAAGCTGGCTCCCGCGACGAGGGCCGGGCCCCCAGCCTGCGCCGAGGGTATCAGCAAGATGAACATCGCCGCCGGAATCCAGAATTTCCGCATGAAAGTCATTCCTGTTCAGCGCGACGGATCTGCTCCGCGATTCTATGTACCGGGACTTTTCTGGGGAACCCGGTCGCAGGACGAATGAAGACATGACCGCCGGTATCTACGGAAAAACGGCCAGCATTACGCCCAACCGGGCTTGTGAGGCCGAATTTGCTGGGCGGATACAGAAAGAGCAGGACGCGCTCGCCGGGGTGGTATCGCTCTCCTGACTGCCACAGTCCGGCCCATTCCTTGACCTGAACAATCTGACCTTTTCGGACGCCGCGAATGGCTTCATCCACGCGGAGTTGAACGCTGGTAGTTGCTAATGCGGTCGAGGAGTTGGTGGTGGAATGCTCGACCTTGATGACAGTGCCGGAAAAAATTTGACCAGACTTCGCCAGGACGCGATGAAGGACCATCGGAGGGAGAATGGGCACGGGCTTTGCCGAAGGGGTTTCGCGCTGCGTTTCGGGGAAGCACGCGGTTGCTGTTAAAACAGCAAATATGAGAAAACGCACGTTGACCTCACGTTGGGAGGCCGGTGCTCTGACGGGAGCGCGAGGATTTTAGCCTCAACGTCGAGGGCTGGTATGTGACGGATGTCACAAAAGGTCTGTGAAAATCCAGCTCGGTTGGGCGTTCAATGGAACAAAATCAGCGGCTTAGCTGGTCTTCAGGAAGATTTTCTGGGCTGAGAGATGTGCTCCCGCGAGCAGCAGCAGTCCGGAAAGAAACGCCCAGAACATCATGCTCACCGAAATTGCGAAAGGCCCGTAGACCTCTTGGAAGTCCAGCTTCGGCAGCAGAAGAATATACGAATACTTCAAGATTTCTGAAAGCAATCCCATAATGATGGCCGCCGGCAGCACGGCTCGCGCCGGCACTTTGCCGTTCGGTAGCAGCCAATAGATCAGAAAGAAGATTGCCATGCTGGTGATGGTGGCAAACACCTTTGCGGTCATAAAACCGAGAAGGCGGACCAAGAAGAATTCGTGGCCGAATGCCAGGGTGCGCAGCAAAACCACATTGCCGGCACTTAAGGCAATCGAGATCAGCGCCAGAATTCCACAGGCAAAAGCCAAGCCCAACGCGATGAATTGATTCCCAATATACGAACGGTTGCTCGGGAAGCGCCAGACACGATTTAAGGCGACCTCAAGCGGCATAAAGACGCCGGTCGAAGTGAAGAGCAAGATCGCAAAAGACGCCAACTGTGCGCGATTCCTGGCCACGGCCAGCGCACTCATGTTTCGTATTACGAAATCCTGGCCCGCGGGAAGGTTATCTCGCAGCAACTCGATAATGACCCGATACATGGTCGCGGAATGAAATATTCGCTGGACCAACGTCATAAGCAACAGAACAAAAGGAAAAAACGAGAGGATCGCATTTGCCGCAACCGAAAATGCAAAGGTGTGAACTTCGGTGTGCAGCAGGTAACGGACGGTTGAGGACGACAATGTGTAGTGATACTTGGCTCGCTCCCACCTGTCAGTTTTGACCTTTGTCGGTTGTGGACTGCTCTGATCCATAAGTGGTGCGGTTTGCGGCAAAGTTGCTCAATCTTATCAAATACTTGCATTATTTCCGCGTTCTGCGACGACGAAAGCATGCGGAAGGAGCTAGTTCCCAATCGCTCATGAATCGATTTAAAAGCGCAAATTTCTCTTGCCATTACTGTAAGTTCCTGACTAATATTTGTTGCCCACCGCCGGAACGTTATGGCGATGGCAAAACAGAATTCGGGTCGATGTTTTGTACCGTCGTTCAAACTCGCAAAATGGATTGCTCTGCCAGGCCGGGGAAACGTTTCCCCGTTGCCGCGCAGGGCTTTTATTTTGGAGCGAAATTCGCCGCATCAAGACACAACCTGGTTCACCTGCTTTGGTCCTTTTAGGGGGGAAGCAAGCAACCTGGGGCGCAAGCCCCACAAGGGGGCTAAGGCAAATCTTAGCGAATGGCTGAAAGGAGTAATTTAGTGAGAGAGAAGGGTACAGTTAAGTGGTTTAACGGGGCGAAAGGATACGGCTTCATCCAGAGGTCAACGGGTGAAGATGTTTTCGTTCACTTCTCCGCCATCCAGGAAAATGGCTACCGCACGCTGAACGAGGGAGAGACGGTCGAGTTCGATCTCCTGAAGGGGCCGAAAGGCTATCAGGCGGCCAACGTCGTTCGCGGTTAGTCCACCCACAACAGAGGTGTGTTGGGTATCCCGGATAAACCCCGCATCCACTTGCAGACCCTTCCAGGAAGCTGGAAGGGTTTTTAAGTTTTACGGTCTCGGTGGAACCTTTTCCATCACAACAGCTCCAGTCTCATTCGTGTTGATAAGATTCCGCAGGCGAGCCTGCATGATCTCAGCATCTTCCTGTGTGAATCCAAGGGCGCCTCGAGAGATTTGCTCCAGAAGGCTCGGCGACCACAGGCCCGACATGACGCCGTCGCGTGAATGGGAGTGTGATCCTTTCAGCAGGTGACCGATCTCGTGTGCCAGTGCATAACCAAGCAGACGCGAAATCGCGACGTGATTTTCCCCCGAGATTTCATTCAACTTATTCTCGAAGACATAGCAGTAGGCGCCTGATCCGACTTCATTCTGCGCCGCGAGTCCGAGCACGTCATCACTTCCAATGGCCGATCCCTGCTTCAGGATCGTGAGTATCAGGTTTCTGGAGCTTGGCTGTTCAATGCATGCCTGAGTACCAGCCCGGCAATTCAGCCAGGCAACGTGGATGCCCGCCTCCGATATGACCTCGGAAGCCTGCTTCTCTCCATCGAGAAGAATTGAAGGCGAGACATGCGACCGGTTGAACACACGGATGGTAACCTCCGTATTTTGAGTTTGCGCCATCATGGGAACAGCCGCTGAAAAGTAGCCAATGAGAGCCGCCAGAATAATTCTTATCCATTTCATTGGCCCATACTGCGGCTCTCAGGTGCGTACCTCAATGCAAGCAGAGCAACCGGGGAATGAAATGAAGGTGACGAACTAACGCCTTGCTTCGTCAAATACTTGCGGCTACAAATGACGCCAGGTTTGCTTTGCGATGCTAGACTTTTCTCACTACTCTCCGGAAATGGAAACTCCTAGTAAGCCACCGGTGATCCAGTTTGGCGCGTTCGAGGTGGATTCGCGTGCTGGTGAACTGCGGAAGAACGGATATAAGGTCAGAATCCAGCAGCAGCCGTTTGCGGTTCTGATGGCCCTTTTAGAGCGCCCAGGCGAAGTAGTCACGCGTGAGGAGCTTCGAGATCGACTCTGGCCGAACGACACCTTCGTTGATTTTGAGCATGGCCTGAACGCTGCGGTAAAAAGACTGCGCGATGCTCTGGGCGAGTCAGCCGAGCGGCCCGTATTTATCGAGACGCTGGCTAAACGTGGTTATCGGTTCATCGGAAGCATTAATGGCCATCATTTGGCGCCCATACCACCACCAGTACTTCCAGTCTCTGTCCCCGCTACGTCGAAGCGGCCTTATGCTGTCAGGTTAACGATCGTTGTGTTTGTCGTGTTAGCGATTGCCATAGGAGTCACACTTTTCCTCAGAAATCGGCCACAGCCGACGGCCGATCACATCGAGACTCGCTTAACGGAAAATTCTCCGGAAAATCCGGTGACCGGAGCGGCCATTTCTCCGGACGGCAACTATCTCGCGTACTCGGACACGACGGGTTTGTATCTCAAGCTGATTCGAACTGGCGAAACGCACGCTCTCAACCTGCCAACCGATTTCTACGCGACTCCGGTTAGCTGGTTTCCTGATGGTGCACACCTCCTGGTGAATGGTGGCGAGAAGCGCGAGGCTGATGGTTTGTGGAGCCTTTCGATTTATGGCGGGCAGCCGCGAAAGGTGATTGATTCAGCTTTAACGGGTTTCGTTTCTCCGGACGGACAGCGCATTGCCGTGCTTCGGGGTAGCCCAGACTGGGGAGTTTACGGCAGCGAAATTTGGACCTACAACGCAGACGGCACTAACCCGGTCAGAAGTGTTCCTGGTGTTGCAAACAGCGCGATTGGTGGACTGGCCTGGTCACCAGACGGCAGGCGGATCGCCTACACACTTACACGTTGGTATGGACACAGTTCTGATACCTCCACCATTGAAATCGCCGGGCCGGACGGTTCTGGAGCGCACACTCTCCTTCGCAATAGGAATATCGGTCCCGCGATCGAGTGGTTACCGGATGGCCGCCTGATCTATGCGCTGCGCGAAGAGCGTCCGAACCAACGAGACAGCAATGCCTGGGCGATGCAAGTCAACAAGGATTCGAACATCTCCGGAAATTCGGTCCGGCTGACGCGCAGTTTCGGCTGGATTTCGGGCATCTCGTCCAGTTCCGATGGAAAGCATCTTGCATTTCTGAAGGATGCGTGGGGCGGGCACGTTTTCCTGGGTCAACTCTCGCCAGACGAAAACCACGTCGTGAATATCCGGAGAATAACGCTTGAAGAAAGTAAGGACCTTCCCACAGCCTGGACGGCCGACAGCAAGGCAATTCTTTTTTCGTCGGACCGCAACGGACACTCCGAGATTTTCAAGCAGGCCATCGATCAAACGCAGGCAGAACTCCTGGTCTCGAGCGCGGCAAATCTTTTGTTGCCTCGCCTGAGCCCGGATGGTTCAGAGGTCCTCTACATTTCTGTTCCGCAGGATGCGTCTGCTGCCACCCCAGGGACGGTTTATGCCGCACCCGTAAATGGCGGTGTCTCACGAAAAATCCTTGAGATAAATGGGTTGGGAATGGGGAACGTCGAGTGTGCGCGAGCGCCGGCAAATTTCTGTGTGATCCACTTTATCGATGGCGAACATGTGACTTTTTTTCGCTTTGACCCAAAGACCGGTGCGAAATCGGAGCTGACAAGCATCGATAATCAGGACGAGCTGAACTGGGGACTTTCACCAGACGGAGCCTATCTGGCGATTTTGCCCTACTCTCCAGAAAATGGGAGCGTCACCCTATATTCCGTCTCAGATGGCAAGATGAAGACGCTGGACGTGAAAGGCTGGACCGGACTGAATAAAGTTGATTGGGCGGCAGACAGCAAAAGCATGTTCATTGGAACGCTGAATCGCGCAGGACACATTGCGTTATTGCGCGTAACGCTTGATGGAGGTGTCCATGTGCTGCGCGAGGGTAACTTCCCCAGTCTGTGCGGGTGCGCGTTTTGGGCTATTCCGTCTCCCGATGGAAAGCGCGTCGCTCTCAACCAGCCAACCGGAGCGAGCAATGTGTGGGGGTTGGATACGAAGTAAGCGTTTGCGAAATGCCGGGGTCGCACTACTGAACTTCGATTGAAACCAGGTCTCCGGCCAAAGGTCCGCTGGCACGATAATTTATATCAACCGGTTTTCCCTTCCAATCACAGGAAAACTCTGGCGCTCCGATGACCGCGACAGACTTGTAGTCCGCAGAGCGAATTTTCAGAGTGCGTTTGCCATCTGAAAACGAAAGCACTGCAACCGGAGACTTTGAGCAGTCAACAGATACCAGAATGCCCTTGAGAAACTTAACCGGGCGTTTGTCGACCGAGGGTGAAGTCGTGTCCGGTTTGGTGCCGGGTTTCTGATCGTCGTCTTCCTCGTCGCTGGCGTTGCTTTCTTCCTTTTTTGCTTGTTCCTGTTGGGCCTTAGCCTCCTCGGGAGGCACGCCGTATTTCTGCAGGAATGGCAAGTCAATGAGCTCTTTCGAAGCCGCCTGCGCAAGTTGCGGATCGGAGCTGAGCTTGAGGCGGTCGAGAATGGCGCTGGCGTCGTTGAATTTTTTCGCGGAGAGATACGCGCGAGCGAGCAAAAATTGATACTGCTCGTTGCGAGGTGCAAACTGGACCGCAAGTTTGAGCGACTCGATTGCCGCGTTCGGGCCGCCCCCGGCCAGTCGCGCCCAACCGAGCATGTTGTAGGCTTCGGCAAAATTCGGATACTCGGCGAGCACGATGTGCAGGCTCTCCATCATGTTTGCCAGTCCCTGCACGCGCGCGCCCTGTTGGCCTGAGTGGTAACTTGCGAGCGCAAGGCCGAAGCGTGTCCAGGGATCATTAGCGTTGATGTGCACGGCATCGTTCAATTCCTCGAACGCCTGATTAGTCTGATGTCGTTGCACGTAAGCCCAGGCCAGCGCCCGGTGAGCCACAACGCTTTCCGTCTTCGGGTCATCGATGAGCTTTTCAAGATCGTCAAAAGCTTGCTGGCTGCGTTCGGGAATGCGAAGCTTCATTTCGTCAACTAAGGCTTCGGCTTCGCCGAGCGGAATCTGCTTGGAACTTGTTCCAACGTCATCGGTCGAAAAAGATAGCGGAATTTGAGTTACCGCTTGCGGAATGTTCGAGGCGTTTGGCTGTTTCGAAGCGTCAAGTGCGGTGAACAGAGGCGTCAGAGAATGGAAATAGGTTTTCACTTCGTGATCCAGTTGGGTCACGCTCATCCCAAACGCTTGCTGAACGGCTTGATCAACCGGAAGTTTTTGGAGATAGACGAGCCCGAAATATTTTCCCAGATCCGACATCTTGTCTTGGTTGAGCAAGTAATGCACCAGGATCCAGGACTGGGCGTAGAACAACGATTGGTGGGTTCCTTCGCGCCCATTCACCACTCGGTTTTTCATGGTGAGTAAGTCCGGCCATGCAAGCCAGACAGGATTGTTAAGGATTTCGGTGAACCATTCCGGGTTCTTGGTCTCCCGCTGATTGCCGAGCAGGTCCGTTTCGTAGACCGGGTTCAACTCTGGGTCGCTACCCAGTTCGGCGCTCTTGTTCGTGAGATAGAGCGATGCGAAATATTCCGCAAAGCCTTCATCGAACCACGCTGGCGTCGGAGGGTAGTTAAAGCTCAGCAAAAAGTGGGCGAACTGATGCTCAACTGCGCGCCAGCTATCCGGCTCGGAGAGATTGAGCACAACAATCACGCGATCTTCACCTGCCAGCCAAAAGCCAGGCGCAGTGATGGGTTCATTGTTCACCAGAGGTGAGAGATTCTCGTATTCCTTGTCATTCGCGACGGCGATGATCTCGAGCGGCTGCGACATGGTCAGCTTGTTGCGCATCAGAAGCTGGCCGAAAACCGAGCGCATCTGCTCGAAGCGGGCAACGACCTCATGGCCGGATTTTTCAGGCGCGTCGGTGAGCACGATGAAATGGTCGGAGCTGACACGTAGCCAATGCTGGTCGGCGGCGCGTGCGGAGATACACAGGGAAAAAACTATGCTCGCGGTCAGGATATGTCGGAGTAGGTTGAACTGGCGCTGGCAGGGCATTGGCGGAACCGCTTCTCCGCCGATGCTAGCACAAAGTTTTAAACCGGCTGCAAGTCTGTATCCGGCGCCGGATATCCCAGAATTCGCAGCATCCCGACAATCTGGCCTTTGTGGTGAAATGCGTGAGTTATCACATGCAACAGAATAAAAGCCGGACTCCGCAGTTCGCCGCCCCAGTCCACGGGACGCTCTTTCAGCGTCGTATTGAGTTGTTCTTCAGTAAGGCCGCTGACATAAGCTCGGGTCGCGTTTCGTATCCGGTTCTTGGCTGCTAGCAGGTCGGCCACCGTGGGGCAAGCTTTTTCGCTCCAGCCGGGAAAAGCTTGGTTCTGTAAGTCGTACACCCAGCCTTCCTCACAGGTCAGGATGTGCACTAGTTGTTTCCAAACAGACGCATGCCCGAACCCTGGAATCTCTTTGTGCCGGAGTTCGTCAGGCACAGTTTCGATGTGGCGCAGCAAGAGATCGAGCCGCTCGTGCGTAGTGTTGTGCAGGTCAAGAATTGCGGCTTGAGTGAACATAAAACGATCGTGAGTCTTTCTAGTCTATGCGCTGATGGGGTCTGTTGTATCAGAGCTCGACTTGAGTCGCGCTATCTGTATGGGACGACCAGCCACTGTCATTCTGAGCGAACGTAGATCAATTCGTTCACGAATTGATTTTACGGAGTCGAAGGATCTCGCGTCGGTAAGCAGCATCTGAGGCGCGTTGAGGCATTCTGACCGCGACCATTGCCGGCGAATTTCCATATAAGGCCGTGAAACTGGTCCGCGGTCATGGGGTCCTTCGGCCCCACATCCTCTTTCGCGAAGCGAAAGAGGATGCTGCGCTCAGGATGACAGGAGAAAGCCGAGCTCAGTCCCGCAGGGGCGGCAGATTTTAGCCCAATGCTTGAGCGCTGGGTTGAGGTGGGCAAGACGTTGATTGAGCGCGAGGGCGGAAGCCCGAGCGGCGGAAAAGCAGATTCCTCGCCGCTGAAGCGGTTCGGAATGACAGCGGATTTAGCGTGTGGTTGAAGGAATCTGTTGTTGGTGTGCTCGCTGTTGAATTGCAATGATCGCTTCGATAGCCGCCTCCCTAATCGGGAATGACGTGGAACCATCCATTCGCTGCTCGGAAGAGGTATCGGAGTTAGCGATCTTTTGCAGGATAGAGATTACATTTGGTCCACCGAACTTCCCCAAAGCGAATACGGCTGCGGCCCTAACGTTAGCATGTGAATCGAATAGAGATTGCGACACCATCTCGTTTGCGCTTTGGATCGTCTTGGAGTCAAGGCGATCTTTACCTTTTCCTAATGCTTCGACCAGCATCGGAATAGCTACTGCCCGCGTACCCTCGTCGTTCTCGGCAACCATTCTCAAAAGACAGGGCATAGCTGCACTCGCCCGTGCAGCGGCGGCTGAGTCAGAAGGTGGATAGTCGATAAATCCGCTGTTGACCATGATGCATGCCTGTCGTGGATCATTCCAGTCACCGAATGAGTCGACCACCTCTCCGAGGGCGGCGTAGTATTCCCCATATCCCTCATCATCGTCTGCATCACCGGCGACTTTAGGATCCTGCCTGCCGTTTAGCGACTCCTTATATCCTGTTTCGCGTTCTTTATTCTCCTGATCCTGCAAGTTGAGCAATGCCGACCTCAATACAGGAGAGCCTAGTGCGTCGGGATTAGTCCTGATCTCGTCCAATGCATCGCTTCGTTCCTGCCAATGTTTTGACTCTAATTTGGAGAGCAGAGCGGTAATGGTTGGATTTTCTCCTGGAGTATCACTCACCTGTTGTGCATAGATCGCACAAGACGCTGCAAGAACAAATACGAGAACAACCAAGCTAACTCTAAACTTCATTTCGCGGTGTTGTAGCCCGGGGCCATCTTCATTGCGATTTGCGCCCGCTGCGGCGGCAGTTCATCCCCTCGGAAATATTGCCCCTTCGCCGCCTTCATCTCCGGCATGGCGACGTACGGCTTCGAATAATCGTTGTTCGCGTTCCAGAAGAGGAAGCCTATGCCGCCTTTGTTCTTTGCGGTCAGCACCTGGACTTCGATGTACTTGGGCGAATAGGTTTTTGTGCGCCAGGCGAACGCCTGCAGCCACGGACGAATCACCACCCCGCTGCCTTTTGTGATCAGCTGGAAGCGGTCCATAGACTCGCCGATGAAGTGCTCGGGCTCATCGCCGGGACGGGCAACGTTATCCATGCCGAAGAAGTGCGAGGGGTAAATCATCGGCGAAAGGACGTCGCAGAACTTGGCCATGCGAACGATGTCCTGCCCGGTGTGGGAGAGATCAACCTGCCGCTGCCAGGCCATGATGCCGAAGACGTCGAGCGAAAGCAGAACGCCTTTCGGATGGAGCGTCGTATAGGCGCGACGAAGGAAATCAGCAATGACGTCGGCGCGCTGCCATTCAGGATGCGACTTCATGAAACTGAACTGGGCGTCTTTCTGATCGCCCTCAGCAGGGAAGCGGACGTAATCGAACTGGATCTCGTCGGCGCCGGCCTGAGCCGCGGCCAGGGCTAAGGCAATGTCATATTCCTGGACTTCGATCCGCGAAGGGTCGGTCCACACCAGCTTGCCGTTCTCGCGCCAGGGCTGGCCGGATTTCTTGGACTTAATTGCAAGCTCGGGATGCGAGACGACCAGCCGCTCGTCGCGAAATATCGCAATACGAGCTATCGCATGCATGCCTTGCGAGTGCAGGAAGTGAACGTACTTGGGAACATCATGTAGATAAACCTTATGTTGGCCGATCAAAGGATGCTCAAACGGAATGTTGACCGTGCCATCGCTATCTTTAATGTCAAAAACAACCGCATTGCCGCCGGCGTCGCGCCATCTTTTTACAATCTGAATACCGTGATCGCTGCCGGCCATGAGTCCGGTCAGGTAGATTGCCCGTACTTCGAAGTCCTTAGCTACCGGAATGGATTTTTCTGTAATGGGATTGTCAAGAATGCCGGGAATAGTAAGTTGTTGTCCCGATTTCAGGAACGTACTACGAACATCAGTATTGGAACTGCGAATCGCCTCTGCCAACTGCGATGAAGTCAGGTAGGAAGTCTGTCCCAGGTAGTGCCGAGCTACAGAAATAACCGTATCGCCGCGACGGGTTTCATAGTAGGTCGTGCCCGGCGCCGGAATTCTTGGCGCCGGAAGCGCGGCGGTGCTGGTCGTTGCCTTGGCTGGAATCAACTGTGCCGTTTGCGGGTCGGCGGCTGCCGCTTTCACTGATCGAAGATGAAAAAGGGCAAACGTTGTTGCTGCAACTGCAAGAACCAGAAAAAGATTCAGTTGATGACGGCGCAAGTTTTTCTCCAGGAAATGAGGAACATTCCTTTTTGCGATGCTACTTATCTGAAATTCCGCTCGCTAGTTACGGCAGACCACGAACGTCAGGAGATCAGGCTCTGGGTCTCGGGCTCTAAGCTTCAGCAAAATTGTGCCGAGCAGAAGTTCAATGGATAGACGGTTTTCGTAAACCCACAAAGCAAACGAGGATAGGGGTGAAAACCCGAGGGCCAGAACTCGAATTCTCTTTTCTCTTTTTTGCTGCGCAAAACATTTCCGTTTACACGATTTCACCCTTCAATGTAAGTGACTCTCTCGATGCAACTGTCGCATCTAAACCTTGCAGAAAAGAGGTTTGCGGGTTCTGTACAGGATGGCGAGGCGCTTGCTCTAATGCTCACCCGAACAGTTATTCGGAAGTGACAAAAATTGTCACTTTCGAGGAGAAAGTAGCGACATCCCGCAAGGCCAGAAATTAAGGAGAACTAGGCGCCGATATGAAGACCATTGCCAGCACAGTTCTTGACCCTAACCGCCGCAGCGGTGATGCGCGGGACTTCGAAACCGGACTCCGCCGTAAGATTGTTGGCCAGGATGCAGCCGTTGAAAAGGTAGTAGAGATTTACCAGATGTTCCTGGCGGGATTAAACCCGCCGAACCGGCCGGTCGGCAATCTCCTCTTTCTGGGACCGACCGGATCAGGAAAGACCAGGGTGGTCGAGGCGCTGGCGGAAAGCTTGTTCGGTGATGCGCGCGCGTGCATCAAGATCGACTGCGCCGAATTTCAGCATTCGCACGAGATCGCGAAATTGATCGGCTCGCCTCCGGGCTATCTAGGTCACCGCGAAACGCACCCTCTGCTTACGCAGGAAGCGCTCAACCAGTGGCACACGGAGAAGCTCAAGCTATCTATTCTTCTTTTCGACGAAATTGAAAAGGCTTCCGACGCGCTTTGGCAGCTCTTGCTCGGCATCCTCGACAAGGCCACGCTCACTCTCGGCGATAACCGCCGGGTCGACCTCTCGCAGTGCATCATTATTATGACCTCGAACCTGGGGGCTGGCGAGATGAGCAACCTTGTCGGGGGCGGATTCGGTTTCGCGCCCAAGCCCAACACCGTAGACGAATCGTTTGATGAAAAGATCAACCGTACTGCGGTCGAAGCGGCGCGTCGCAAGTTTACCCCCGAGTTCATGAACCGCATCGACAAGGTTGTGGTCTTCAAGACGCTGCGGCCGGAACATCTATCGCAGATTCTCGAAATCGAACTCGGTATGGTACAGCAGCGAGTACTGATGGCCTCCGCCGCGAACCAGTTCGTCTTCTCATGCACGCCGAAGGTGAAGAATTATCTTCTGAACGAGGGAACCGATGCGCGATACGGGGCGCGGCATTTGAAACGCGCGATCGAACGAAATCTAGTTTTTCCGCTGGCGAATCTGGTCGCGACTGGCCAGATTCGGTTGGGAGATTTTATCCGGATTGACCTCAACCCCGAAGGCAGACTGACGTTTGTCAAAGAAGCGGAAGGAGCGATGGTCCCGATGCTGATGGAGCGCTATGGAGCCGCGGCAGGCGCGCCGGCGTTAGCGAACCGTGCAGCGCGTCCGGTTGCGAAGCCAAAGGAATTTATCGCCACACCTGGAAACGAAACCAAGTAGAGTTTTAACCACCATCACCTAGGCCCAGCGAGAGCTGGGCTTTTTTGTTTCCCGCTACTTCAGTCCCTTCACTACGTACAAATCTGAAAGATGACGGCTATAAGTGTAAGCATACGACTGTCCGTCAGGAGTGATGACGACTTCGTCCCCTTTCATTTGAGTGTTCGAAGCGGGCAGGCGCAATTGCTTCCACGGTGAGCGGCGGCCGGAGGCCAACTCAAGACGGGTAATAGTAGGTGGGTTGCGGCGCGGATCGAAAAGATAGATTGATCCTCCATCCGATGTCCAGCCGATGGGAGCTTCGCCGGGATTGAGCTTGATTTCCTGTTCGGGAGCGCCTTCGACGGCTGATTTATACAACAGCCCTTCTCCATCACTCTTGACGGCGAGAATCTTCCCGTCGGGAGACGCGCTGCAGGATACGATTCCATCCGGCGTGAAGGCGCGCGGAGCGCCTCCGTTCACATTCTGTACGTAGCAGCGAGTGCCGTGTCCAGCTTCGCCAGCCAGGAAGGCGATCCGCTGACTGTCCGGGAGCCACTCCGCACGTGAAAAGCGATACTGCTGGATCGCGCCTTTTTCCAAAGGCCGCGGAGTTCCCGCAGCTAGAGGAAGCAAAATCACGTGAGCATCCGGAGGTGGAATAATGGAAAGCGCCCATTTGCCATCCGGAGATAGAGACTCGGCGGTTCCTTCGCCTAGCATTACCGGGGAGGAGCCATCAGTGGGGCGCAAGCCGACCTGATACGTAAAGCCGGAGTTCTCGCCCTCCTCGCCGAACAGAAGCATCTTGCCATCGCGTGAAAGGTCAGCCGACATCGACCAGTCGAGCCAGGAAAGATCGCGCGGCTCGCTCATGCCGGGTCCAACGAACTCAATGCCAAGGCGTTCGTTGTCCCGAGTGAGAAGCACCCGACCATCGTCGGCAATATCCTGCAGCGACAAACCCCCGGCCACACTCAGTACCCGACGCTCTTCGCGACGCATGTTGACGGCGTAAAGCGCTCTGGAAACGCCCGAGCGGGCGGCGGTGAACCAGACTTCCTCTCCATTTGGAGCCCAGGCGAGGCCACGCTCGCTTTCCCAAAATCCCGAAAGCACGGTCTTATTGCCGTTCAAGTCGACCATAACGACGCTGCCGCGATCGTCGGGCGCGATCGGATGGTCGAGGAACGCAATGCGATCACCACGGGGAGAAAACCGTGGCGAAGAGATCCAGCCGGAGTTCTCGTATAGGATTTTGCCTATAGGGAACTCGAGCCGGCTTTTGCCATCCACTTCTCTTACAATCGCGAGCTGGCCATCTGGCGACCAGTCGGCCGCCCCGGCGTTCTGGAGCAGTTCTCGCGGAGCACCGCCGCCGATGGGTACACGAGCCAAAGTCCCAAATGTCCTTTCGGGCCACACGCCCAAGTCGGAGCCGGTGTCCAGAACGGACAGTGCGAGCTCCCCTGATCGTGACACGGCCAGCACCAGTGCTTTTGAGACACCCAGGGGCTGGGCGACCGCGGCGCCGATTCGCTGGTTGAAGACCTGCTCGCTGAAGTACCGGGGACCAGACGAATAGATGACCGAGGCCGCGTCAGGTGTAAAACGCGCGCCGCTCAGCTCCCCAGCGTCAAAAGTAAGTCGCTGAAAGTCTGGAGCGGAGACCTGCTCAAGCTGCCGGCGGGGAACAAGCTTCCAGGCGACGCCTACCAGAGCGATGACCACCGCGATGACGCCGATCACAGCGAACGCGTTAGAGGGATCAAGCCAACGAACCGCCGGGTGTGCCCGCGGCACTAGGCTGACCGGAGATGAACTCTGATTCGTGGTTTCAACCGGCGCGATGAATTTGTACCCGCGGCGAGGAATTGTCTCGATAAATCGAGGATTGTCAGCGTCGTCGGAGAGCGCCGCCCGGATTTTCTTAACCGCAGTGTTGAGCGCGTGATCGAAGTCGACAAAGGTATCGGCCTGCCAGACTTCCTGGCAGAGTTCTTCCCGTGTAACTACTTCTCCATGCCTTTTCAGCAGGATAGCCAAAACCTGAAACGGCTGCTCCTGTAACCGGATACGCAGGCCCGACTTGCGCAGTTCTCCCCGGCGCAGGTCAACTTCATAAATTCCGAAGCGGATGATGAACCCTGACTCAGAGGGACGGAGCTGAACGCTGCTCATACCGGAGTCTACCATCGGCGTTGCGGTTCGGGCCCTCAATCGGTTGGGGAGAGACATCTACAAACCTTGATGCCACAACATGTTATCTGGCCACAAAAAATCCACGCACAATTCACAACCCATTCCTTGAGGTACCCGGCACGCAGGCCCAAGTTCGACCCAGAGCGAGGGCTATATGTCGAACTTTGGGTGGAAAAGCGCAGGTCTGTTGTTGGTGGTTGTTTGGGGGTTCTCGGGCTTGTCGGAAGCGAGGGTCGCTTTCCGCGACGATGCGCCGTCGCCTTTCCCGGTTTCAGAGCAGGTTCCATTTCGGCTCTTTCGTGATTACCTGATCGTGGTGCAGGGAACCTTGGGCGATATGGCAGGCCGTTCATTGCTGATCGACACCGGCGCGGATCCCACTGTGGTCGATAGGTCGGTTGCCAGACGCTTAGGACTCAGCGAGAAGCCCTCGCGCCTCTCGCAGCTCAATCGCGACTCACGCGCGGCCAGCAGCGTGCTTCCGTCGTTGGTTCTGGGCCCGATTCGTGCGAGTTCTTTGCCGGTGCTGGTTGCGGATTTGTCATTTGTGCAGCGGGAATTGGGAGTCCGCATCGATGCCATCGTCGGACTGGATGTACTTCGCAGCCGCAACTTTGCCATCGACTACCAATCAAAGAAGATCATCTTCGGCGAGCTGCCGATCTCGAGTGACTCCGTGCGGTTCGAAACTGCTCCTCCGCTGGTTACAGTCAAAATGCAACTGGAAGGCAAGCCGCTGAGGTTCCTGGTAGACACCGGCGCGTCAGGGCTAACGTTGTTTGCCGAAGATGAACACCCCCGCGGCTTGCCGTTAGTGAGAGTCGAGGGCGCGGAAAATATCTCAGGAAGCTTCGTCCGGAGCGAGATTTACGTTTCCTTGCACCTGGGACACATTGAACGTCGAAGGCAATCCGCCTTCCTGGTGCAAGCGAATGCCAGCGTGCAGAGGAATTTTGACGGCTTGTTGAGTCTGCCGGCACTTGGGATCAAACAGGTAGCGTTCGACTTTGACCGGGGAGTGTTGAGCTGGAGATAGTTATCCCAGGCTCGTTGCGATTTCGGGTATTACCGCGCGCAAGAGGGCGACGAAGTCTCCGCGGACCCGTGCTGCGGTTTCGAAAACCTCATCCGAACTGAGCGGTTGGTCGAGAATTCCAGCGGCCATATTGGTTACGCAGGAGATTGCCAGAACGTCGATTCCCATGTGACGGGCTGCAATCACTTCGGGAACTGTCGACATGCCAACCAGATCGGCCCCGATCGCGCGCAAGTAGCGAATTTCGGCCGGAGTCTCGTAACTTGGACCGGCAAGCGCGGCATAGACTCCCTCGGCCAACTCTTGGCCGAGCTCCTGCGCGGAGTTCTTCGCGAGGTCGCGATATTGCTTCGAGTACGCGCGAGTCATGTCGGGAAAACGCTCGCCGAAACGGTTGTCGTTCGGACCGATCAGCGGATTCTGGCCCTGTAGATTTATGTGATCTTTAATAACAACCAGCGCGCCTTGCTGATAGTTGAGGTTTATTCCTCCGGCGGCGTTCGTGAGAATGATGGCTCGAACTCCCATTCGTCCGAAGGCGCGCACCGGAAATGCTACCTGCTGCGCGGAATAGCCTTCGTAGAGATGAACACGGCCTTGCATAACAATGAGTGGGACCTCGGCGAGATAGCCGACGACCATTTGCCCTGCATGACCGATAGCCGTGGCTTGGGGGAAATGAGGGACCGTCGTGTAAGGAATACGGATTGCGCCTGTAAGTTCGTCCGCGAAGCTGCCAAGCCCGGAGCCGAGAACCAGCGCGATCTTTGGTCGCAAAGATATGTTCGACAGCAGGAATTGCGCGGCGGCTTCAGCGCGAGAGAATTCGTCATTAGCTCTCGCACTCTCGTCGCTATTGACTACCATGTTTCAGGTCCTCAAAGAGTTCCTCGGGGGTTCCTTCGTGCACCTTCGTGACCTTCGTGGTTGATTGATTTTTCTAACCACGAAGGGAAGTAACACGATGGAAACAAACTCCAACAGCTAAAACTTTTTTTCGAAGGTCGCAAATTCCTGTTCTAACTTCCACTGCATCTGGGCTTTCTCGTTTTCACTTAAGAATTTCTCGCAGGAGGCGGACGTCCTCGACCGACCGGCGCCGTCGCTGCCGCAGGCTCGGTCCTCTTGTTCGCGCTCAACATCCGCCCAAAGACTTCTCCCGGACAAGAAGCTGTGCTCCAAGCTTTCACGAGCCATGTGCTTCAAATCAACGTAGGACAAGTTGTAGGTCTCGAGCGCGCGCAGATATTCGTGCGTCATGTCCAACCGGGAAACGCCTTCATCGTCCGTGGCCAGTGCAACTGGAACTTTATATTTGCGGTAAATCGGCAGCGGATGATCTTTACCGCTCACCCCAAGGATCGTGTCGTTAGATGTCAGGCAAATCTCGACCAGAATTTTGCGCTCAGCCATCTCGCGGAGCAGATCGATGGCGTTGTGCTCGTCCATCACTGAGACCCCGTGCCCAATGCGCTCCGCATGACCTTGCTCGATCGAATGGCGAATGTGGAAGCTCAAGCCTTCGGGCGGAACCAGGCCCATGGCGAGTTCCCCGGCATGAAGGCTGATGTGTACTTTGGGATAGATTCCATGCAGGTAATCGAGCATGCGCATGTGGAGATTGAAGTCGCGCATGGGGACGTACCAATCCTCCGGCATCACTAGATTCAGCCCGACAACACGGGGATCAATAGAAGCCAATTCGAACCCGGTAAGGATTTGTGCGAAAACTTGCTCGGGAGGAAGTCCGCGAAGAACTTGATAAAGATAACGAACGGTGACGTTGCAGGCCGGCAATGCGGAAGAAGTGCCACAGGCATTCACCTTTCTCACGGCCTCTTCATCCTGATCAAGTTCTTTGCGCGCGGCGGCGACGGCGTCCTTCAATCCTCCTGAAAGCAGCTTCTCGCGCATGGTTGCGAGATCGGAATCCCAACCGAGCCTGGCTCCAAGTTGTGCGGATTCCATTCCGCCAACTGTGTGCATGAGCTCAACATATTGCATATGATCGGCAGCTGCGCGCTGCAAGGCACGCGCGATCTCTTCGCCGATGTGATTTTGAAACGGCGTGTCGAATTTAAAGAATGTGGCGAAGAAGTGATCGTGGCCGGATTCGTGACCACGCTCCCAATTGCGCATCGACCAGGCATCGACGATTCTGTTGTAGAGGTTCGGATCGCGATAAGCACATTCGACCGCAGGCTTTGAAGCGGACGGTTCGCAGCTCGCATCGCATCCCCCACGCACGGCGGTCCCGGTCGGGCGATCCACGCACAGCTTGTCCTGCGCGGCGTAGTCGATCAAATCCTCCGCATACACTGCACCGCCGAGGTGATTGTGCAAGTCGCCACCTTTTGGCATTTCACGCAGAAAGGCCAGGACCAGGCCGGGCTGGCCGCGGACACTCTCGAGATAGCGATTGGCCCGCTGCTCTGCCGGAGTCGCCGACGATTGGCCAACGCTCGAGCTGAATGCACAAAAGAAAAAAAAGAGGACAGCAAAAATCGGCCGTTTCAATTCCTGCTCCAGGATGAAACGGCATTTTACCTGTTCACTGTAAACCGCTGCAGACTCGGGGCGGAAAACCGCAGAGAACAACGACAGAGTCGAAAGGAAATCACAGTCTGCAGATCAGGAGCTCGCGCTCGTAAATCATCTCGGGAGGCAGGTGCGCGTGCAGCAGAATGAACAGCTCTTCGTGTGAAATCACTTCCCGCTTCCAGGCTGGCCGGTCAACCTTCTGCAGTTCGTCGAATTTCTCGCGGGGGAAATCCAGACCACGCCAGTCGATGTCTTCGTAAAAAGGCGTCCAGCCGATCGGAGTTTCTTTGGTACGTGTGCGGCCGTGGACTCGATCGACAATCCATTTCAGTACCCGGAAATTCTGCCGGAAACCAGGCCAGAAAAACTCTCCATTTTCATCTTTGCGGAACCAATTCACGTGAAAGATGCGCGGCGTCACGCTAAGCGAGCGCTGCATTTTGATCCAGTGCCGGAAATAGTCGCCCATGTGGTAACCGCAGAAGGGAAGCATCGCCATCGGATCGCGCCGGACCTTGCCGATTTCTCCAGCAGCCGCCGCAGTCATTTCCGAACCCATGGTCGCGCCGACGTAAACGCCAGAACTCCAGTTGAAAGCCTGGTAGACGAGCGGGATGGTGTGCGCCCGGCGGCCACCGAAAATAATCGCGCTGATGGGAACGCCCGTGGGATCTTCCCAGGCGGAATCGATTGTCGGGCACTGCCGGGCCGGAGCTGTGAAGCGCGCGTTCGGGTGCGCAGCTTTGGCGCCGGTTTTCTTTGCAATTTCCGGCGTCCACAGATTGCCTTGCCAGTCTTCACACTCGGCCGGTGGAGTGTCGGTCATTCCCTCCCACCAGACGCCACCATCAGGCGTAAGTGCAACGTTGGTGAAGATGCTGTTCTTCGCCAGCGTCGCCATCGCGTTTGGATTTGTTTTGACCGAGGTGCCGGGCGCGACGCCGAAAAAGCCTGCTTCGGGATTGATCCCGCGCAACCTGCCCTCCGAATCTGGCGTGATCCACGCGATGTCGTCGCCAACGGTTGAAATTTTCCAGCCTTTGAATTCTTCCGGCGGGACCATCATGGCGAAGTTAGTTTTTCCGCATGAGCTCGGGAACGCCGCCGCGACGTAAGTCTTTTGTCCCTGCGGATCTTCGACTCCGAGAATGAGCATGTGCTCAGCCATCCAACCTTCGTCTCGCGCCATGGCCGAGGCGATCCGGAGAGCGAAACATTTTTTCCCGAGCAAAGCATTGCCGCCGTAACCCGAACCGTATGACCAGATTTCACGCGACTCGGGGAAGTGCACGATGTACTTGGTTTCGTTGCAGGGCCAGGGAACATCTTTCTGTCCCGGCTGGAGCGGCGCACCCAGGCTGTGCAGGCAGGCGACGACTCGCTTGTAATCTTTATCTATTTCTTTGAAAACCCGAAGCCCGATGCGCGCCATAATGCGCATGCTGACCACGACGTAAGGCGAGTCGGTAAGCTGAACGCCGATTTGCGACATCGGCGAGTCGATCGGGCCCATGCAGAACGGCAAAACGTACATGGTGCGGCCATTCATGGAATTGCGGAACAGGCCGCGAAGCTTGCGCCGCATTTCGTAAGGATTTTCCCAATTGTTGGTCGGGCCGGCGCTGTCTTTTGAAAGAGAGCAGATGAACGTCCGCTGTTCTACGCGCGCAACGTCGCTCTTGTCTGAACGCGCCAGGAAACATCCTGGCCAGAGTTCCTGGTTCAAACGGATGAACGTGCCGCTTTCGACCATCTCGTCGCAGAGCTGGTCGTACTCCTCTTGCGAGCCATCGACCCAGTGAATGCGCTCGGGCCGGGTCAGTTCCGCCATTTTTTCTACCCAGCGGAGCAGATGTTCGTTTTTTGTAAGGGGAATAGCGGGATTCGTTTGGGAAATGGTTGCCATAAGAATTCTGCAAACGCACTCGACTGCCGAACGGCAGGAGCCGCGTAAACTTTAATCGTACCGCAACCGAAGACGCTCAGGCCGACCGATCTGTCGGCAGTCGAACCCTTTGGTTAACTAGAGACTGGTCTCTCTCGCTTCCGGGTTTACCGTTCTCTTTTGGATAGGCTCGACAGCGATTCGGTATGCGCGCAACACATCGCCTGCTTCAATCACGCCGAGCAGGCGGTTGGGCCGCAGTCGGCTGACCACCGGCAGCAGAGCCGCGCCTTGCCGCAGTTTTTCGAGTGACAAGGCAAGCGATTCATCCGGGTAGGCAAGGTACTGCTCTTTCAAGACCGCGATTTCACCTACGTGCGCGGCGGTGTTTGAAGTTGCTGCCTGACGCAGAGAAACCCGGGTCACTACACCCGTCAAATTTCCATCGCTCGTGACCACAAAAGCTTCCGGCGCACCGGGAGGAACACGCGCAAGAACGGAATTGATAGGTTCGCTGGCATCAAGCTCGATTGCCGGTTGTCGCATTGCCTCAGCATTGGTCAGAGTTTGTAGTTGCCGGTCTTCCTTGCGAGGCAGCCGAATCCCATCCTGTCGTGCCAGTACGTCGAAGAGCGGCTCTTTGTGCAGAATTTCAGCAACCGCATACGCGATTGTGTTGGCGATCATGACCGGCAGCATAATCTGGTAATCCTGCGTGACCTCAAAGATCATGAAGAATGAGGTGACAGGAGCGCGAATGATGCCGGCGAAAGTGACTCCCATTCCGACCAGCGCATAGGTCCCCGGCGAGAGAATTTCAGAAGGGAAGTAGTGCGCTCCTGCGGTTCCAACCGCGCCACCGAGCATCGCGCCTATGAAAAGCGAAGGCGCGAAAAGTCCACCCGAGTTTCCCGATGAGAATGCGATAGCCGTGGCCAGCAACTTGAGAGCGAATAGCAGAAACAGAATCTTCAGCACCAGATGGCCGTTCAACGCGTCGTTGACGGTAGCGTAGCCGACGCCGAGAATTCGCGGACGCCAGAGTGCGATCGCGCCGGCTATTACACCTCCCGCGACGGTCACCAAATCCAATGGCCCGCGGCGTGGAATACGCCCCAGGCGGCTTCGCAAAAACTCCAGGAGCCGGGTAAATCCCGCCGAGGCCGCGCCCCCAGCAAGGCCGAGCAATGCAAACAGCAGCAACTCGCTGGGGTGAGAAAACGAATATTGGGGAACGCTGAAAAGCGGCTGAGAGCCGAGCGCGGCCCGGCGGATCATGACCGCAATAACTGCCGCTAGCACCGTCGACCCGAGCATGGGCGCATTGATGTCGCCCACGATCTCTTCCAGCGTGAAGATGACGGCCGTGATCGGTGTATTGAACGCAGCGGCAAGACCAGCAGCGGCACCCACTGGAATCAATTCCTGCAGCCGTCTCTTGGAAAGGTTTATAAACCGCCCCAGAGTCGAGGCTACTCCGCCACCGATGTGAATTGCCGGATCTTCGGGACCGAGCGGTAGTCCACAGCCAATCGCTATGCCGGAAGCGAGAAACTTTCCAATTGTGCCCCGCACCGACATGCGGGCATCGTGAGCGAGAAGCGAGATTCGCACCTGGTTCACGCCGCTGCCGCGCGCATCCCTCCACCGCAGCAGCAGCGCGCCGCCAAACAGCGCTCCCAGTGCAGGAAACGCGACGCGCTTCCAAAGATAGCTCTGCTCAATGCCGCGCCAGTAGATAGCGTCGAAGATCCCCTCAATCAGAAAGTGGTAGGCGATCACCGAAATTCCGGCGAGTACGCCGATCACCAGGGAGATGATTACAAAGAGCCGCCCTTCGTTCGGCCGCAGGCGCTTAAAATCGAACACAGATTGATATTAAAGCTTCTTGTGGAGGGACGGGCGTCCTCGCCCGTTGAATCGCAGAAACAACGCTTACTTCTTCAACTCCCGCCAATCGAGCAGAACTTTTCCGCAATTTCCCGATCGCATAGCTTCGAATCCCTTCTCGAACTCTCGATAGGAAAATTTGTGCGTGATCACCGGCGAAATATCCAGTCCGCACTCGAGCATCATGGTCATCTTGTACCAGGTCTCATACATTTCGCGGCCGTAGATGCCTTTGATGGTCAACATGCTGAAAATGACCTGGTGCCAATCTATGGCCATTTCTCCTGACGGAATGCCGAGCATAGCAATCTTTGCTCCGTGGCTCATGTTTGCCAGCATTTGACGAAAAGCGACAGGATTGCCCGACATTTCCATGCCGACGTCAAATCCCTCCTGCATTCCGAGTCTCTTCTGCACCTCTGACAGCGGCGTGTTCTTAGGATTCACTGCAAGGGTCACACCAACTTTTCCTGCCAGCTCCAGCCGGTATTGATTTAAGTCGGTGATGACGACGTAACGTGCGCCGGCATGCCGCGCCACTGCGGCAGCCATGATTCCGATCGGCCCGGCGCCAGTGACCAGCACGTCCTCACCAAGCACCGGAAAAGAAAGCGCGGTGTGAACCGCGTTGCCGAATGGATCAAAGATCGCGGCGACTTCAAGATTCATTTTCGGATCGTGCCGCCAGATGTTCGACATCGGCAGCACAACATACTCGGCAAATGCGCCCGGTCGATTTACTCCCACTCCCTGGGTATGCGCGCAAAGATGGCGGCGCCCGGCGAGGCAGTTACGACATCGTCCGCAAGTTACGTGTCCCTCGCCGCTGACTAATTCGCCCGGGTGAAAGTCGGAGACGTTCGCTCCGACTTCGACGATCTCGCCGACAAACTCATGCCCCGTGACCATGGGAACCGGAATGGTCGAACTGGCCCACTCATCCCAGTCGTATATGTGGACGTCAGTTCCGCAGATTCCGGTCATCAACACCCGGACTTTAACGTCATTAATGCCAAACTCCGGCTCGGGAACGTCCTCGAGCCAGAGACCGCGAGCCTTATTAGCTTTTACGAGTGCTTTCATTTCAGGTATCAACCCACAAAACATCGTGACAGAAAAAGTCGAATTACCGCGCAAAAGAGCATTTCATTCAAAGAATAGCAGCGGACATCTGCCCCAAGATCGCGATGACAGCCCGGCCAGATCTCGATTGCCATAGGAGGTTTGTAAAGTTATGTGTTATTGGTGCGAATAATCCCAGATTTCATATACAATTCGCCGCTTACAAACAAATTTTTGTAGGGCGCAATGTAAGTCTTTGATTTTTAAGTGACAGATGAAGCTTCGCGGTGGCGTTTCGATTGCAACGTAAGTGACCAAGCCACAGATGATGAGTGCGCCCGCTCGGGCCAGTAGATCGGTTGAAGTTTGTTGGATATGGCTTTTCACGTTCTCGACGTGATTTGGATGCTTTCGCGAATGCAAGTGCCGCGTCAAAGTTCCCAGGCAGTGTACGACATCTCCCCCAAAATGAAAGGTCGAGTTATGAAACACAATACTCGCGCGATTTCTGCCGTTCGATTTTCGCTGCTGGCCCTATTGATTATTGCGGTTGCGTCACCGGCAGTGTTTGCACAAACCACCATTTCAACGGGAAGTATTCAGGGAACCATCACCGACCAGAGCGGTGCCGTGGTTTCCGATGCAAGGGTGACGATTGCCAATAAGGCCACCGGGCAAACATTCACTGTTACTACCACGTCGGCCGGAGCCTACGCTTCTGGCGCATTGGTACCTGGTAACTACCTGGTGCGGGTCGAAGCCAAAGGATTCAAGACAGCAGAGCTGCCGGTAACTGTTCAGGTGAACGTGACCTCTTCCGGGAACCTGAAGCTGGCGGTCGGACAGGAAACCGAAGTTGTGGAGGTACAAGGCTCAGACGTTGAAGTGAACACCGAACAGGCGACGGTGCAAGGAATCCTGACTGCGCAGCAGATTGAAACCTTGCCGATTAATGGGCGGAATTTTCTCGACCTGGCGCAACTCGAACCCGGTGTTCAGATTCAGGACGGCGGGACGTTTGATCCTACAAAGAAT
Organism: Terriglobales bacterium; assembly: GCA_035651555.1. GTDB lineage: Bacteria > Acidobacteriota > Terriglobia > Terriglobales > Acidobacteriaceae > Gp1-AA145. The sequence continues at coordinate 132,685 of DASRFL010000011.1, read as the reverse complement.
GGATTTTCCTCCGTGTCATTTGGCGGACGATTTGGACGCACGGCGCGTATTGAACTGGATGGGTTGGATATCAGCGACGAGACCGTAGGGACCACGACAATGAACGTCCCTCTCGACGCAATCGAGGAAGCTTCCCTTCAGCAATCATCGCTTGATCTGTCAACCGAATTGACTTCGTCCGGCTCGGTGAGCTTGACCACGAAATCAGGAACCAACGGCCTGCATGGAGACGGTTTCTATTACTTCCGCGATCAGAGCATGAATGCCGCCCTGCCGAGCGACTCGACCAATCCTTTCCAGCGCAACCAGTTCGGCGGAAGTCTCGGCGGTCCAATCGTAAAAGACAAGCTTTTCTTTTTCATAACCGGTGAACGCAATAAGCAGGATTTGCTGGACCCGGTGATTCCCGGCGGCAATTTTGCAAATCTGGCGGGAAGCTTTGACTCTCCGTTCCGCGAGACCGAACTTGATGGACGCTTGGACTACCAAATCAACCGGTTCAAGATTTTCTATCGATTCACCTTTGACCAGAACAAAAGCGTACTCCCGTTCATTCCAAATTCGTTCCAGCCGTTCTCGAACGTGGACCACGCTCGCGATCATGTGGTTGGAATCGATTTCAATACCGGCAGCTTCACCCACAGCATCCGCTTTGGATACACGAAGTTCCAGAACGGTATTCAGGACGCGGTCACCGGTTCTTCGATTTTTGATCCGGCACCGGGGATTGAACTCGCGATCGGCGGAGACGCGAACTGCCTGACTGCGGGACTCGACGATTTCTGCTCCGGCCCGAACTTTCTGGCGCCACAGGCCACCATGCAGTCGGATCATCAGCTGAAGTACGATGCGACTAAGGCATACAAGAGTCACGTGTTCCGCTTTGGTGCGGGTTACAACCATCTTCATGGTGGAGGATTTGCGGAGTTCCTGGGATTGGCTCCTGCTGTGGGCTCGCCGTCATTGCTGGCTGGCCAGAACTTGCCTTGCGTAACCAACAACAACTGCCCGTTCGCTGGCGGGAACAGCAATCCTCTTAACTATCCGGTGGACACTGTCACGTTGGGGAACGGCCAGGGCTTCTCTTCCGAGAAGCCGGCGTTCGGGTTCCCAGGTGGGGGGTTAGGCCCAGATAATCGAGTAGCTTTGTATTTTGGAGATGCCTGGAAAGTGAAGCCGTTCCTGACGGTCACGTATGGTGTTCGATGGGTAAGAGATACAGGTCGCACCGATAGCGATCTTGCTCCAATTGCTGCTCTCGATCAATTCAATAACCAGTTCTATAAGAATCTGGGAGCGCGGGTTAATCAGCCCAATCACAATTTTGCTCCCCAGGTTGGGTTTGCCTGGGACACGAGCAAGAAGGGAACCACGGTAATTCGCGGCGGAATCGGATTATTTTACGAAAACTCTATCTGGAACAATAACCTCTTTGACCGTCCCGGCCGCCTGCCTTCTGGATTGTTCCTCGCACAGCAAGCGGCGTGCTCCGGCGGTTCCCCAGCTCCGGGAAGTAGCTTCACATTTTGCGGGCAGCCGATCGGAACTGCTGCCCCGGACATTATTGCAGCGCAACAGGCGTATCAGGCGGCAAGTCTCTCCGCTGCGAGTAATCCCGTCTATGTTGGGACGGCCCTTGTCGATGCGATCGACGGTACGGGAACGCAGTTGTTCGCGCCGAACTATGTGACGCCACGTTCGGTGCAGATGAACCTCGGAATACAGCATCAGATTCGGCCAGGGATGGTTCTGACGGTTGATTATCTGCGAAATATTGCCACGCATAACCTCTTGACTCTTGATACGAACCATGTCGGCGATGCCAGGTACTTTCAGCCCGCAACCGCTAACGCGGCCATCGCAGCAGTCGAGTCGAACTGTGGCCTAGGTTCAACGGTTGCTTCGACGTACTCTGCTAATTGCCTGCACAACCCCACTCTTGGCCCATCGGACCTTAACTACGGAACCCCCGGCGACCCAGCGAGGCCAGCGAATATCGGTGATTTTGCGACAAATGGTCTGGATTCCGGATACTCCCTTTGCTTCGGCTTCCCGTGCCCAGGTGCCGCAGCTTTTCCGGGTATCAACCAGAATGTAGGCGCAAATCAGATGCTGTTCCCGATTGGGCGCTCCGTGTACAACGGCTTGCAGGCTTCTCTGAGACAAGAGGTTCGCAACCCGTTCCGCGGCGGCAAAGCGCTGAACCTGCAGGTGTCGTACTCATTCTCGCGATATGTTTCGACCGCGAGAGATAGTGACTTCATCAACTTTTCAACTGATTATGCTAATCCGACCAAATACATTGGCCCGAACGGCCTGGATCGCACGCATCAGTTGTCGTTCGGAGGCACCTTCGACCTGCTTGCCAATTTCCGGCTCAGCTTGATCGGACACTTCGACAGTCCATTGGCTTCCAATGTCACCCTACCCGTTACTGGCCTGCCAGGTGGTATTTTCCAGACCGACATCACTGGCGACGGCACCGGCGACGGAAGTGAAGTTTCCAATGGTGGGGCTGGCGACTTGCTACCCGGAACCAATGTCGGCGATTTCGGCCGAACTTTCGGCGTAAACGGCCTAAACCAGAGAATTACAAACTTCAACAACACGATGGTTGGACAGGCTACGCCTGCTGGCCAAGTTCTTATCAACAATGGCTTGATGACGCTCGCCGATTTACAAGCACTGGGCGGCGTCATCGGCGGGAACGTTACCGGCTGCGGCAGCACGTTCTGCCCGCTGCAATTGGCTCCTGCCGGAGCGGTCGGGCAAGCCTGGCTGAAGAGTTTCGACTTCGGTCTGAGCTGGGCCTATAGATTCAAAGAGCGAGTCGAACTTCGGCCTGGGATCACCATCTTCAACGTGTTTAACTTCGCCAATTTCGACGGACCTGCCGCTCCCTTTAGCAATATTCTGGACGGCAGCCCGGGATCCCCCAATGGGACAACTAATCCTCAGCCCAACGACCTGCGCCTCGGGCTTGGCTCAGGCGTCAATGCGCTCGGCGCACCGCGCCAGATTGAATTTGAACTGAAGTTGAACTTCTAAGCTCAAGCTTCCTTCTCTCATGTTCTCATGGGCCGTCGCCTTAAAGCGGCGGCCTTATTTTTTTGCACATCGAATCCTGTAGAATCCACTGATGTCGTTCTCAGACTCTTCCTCTCCGCACAAGCCCAAGCTTCCGCCTCCGGAATCGACCAACCAGGAAGCCGCGCATTTGAAGGCGCTGGTCGAGAAGAAGCGGCCGGTGTCGATCAAGCTCGTCGATGGCGAAGTGGTCAATGGATGGATCGAATACTACGACCGCAACATGCTCCGGCTCACGCGCGAGGGCGCGCCCAATCTGTTCATCTACAAAGACCAGATCGCCTACGTGGCGGAAAGATAGCCGTGTGGAGCCTGTCCTGAGCTTGCCGAAGGATCGGACATTCTTGTCCGACAAAACCTAAAAATGCTCCATCAGTTCCGAAAACCTTTTTAGCAGCAGCAGCCGGCATGGCGGCTCCGCGTTACATAAGTCCTCATGTTCCAGCACCCAGGTGTCCTCGTGCGGAACAAAGACCGCGTTAAGCCCAGCCGCCAGCGCCGGATTGATATCAGATTTCGGGCTGTTGCCGATCATCCACGTTTGCCGCTGATCCAGTTCGTGTTGCTTGCTGATCTTGCGATACGCCGAAACGTTTTTTTCTGCCAGAATCTCTACGACGCCGAAGAAATCCTTCAGACCTGAACGCTCTACTTTTCGTTTCTGCTCCTCGTAGTCTCCCTTGGTCACGAGGATTAAACGATGCCTAGATGACAGATACTCCAGCGTCTCTGCGACCCGCGGCAAAATCTGCACTGGCTGTTGGGCGATGGTGCGGGCAAATCCGTGAATGGTCTCGTGCAGCGCGGGCGTAATCGGCTCGACCGAAAGCCGTTCGAAGGTCATGACCAACGAGTGAGTAAAGCTGCGCAGGCCATAACCATGGCTCACAATGCACTCGCGTTCCACTTGATTGAGGATCTCGCGGATCTCGGCTGGCGTGCGTTCGCGATGATTCAGAAACGAAATGAAATCAGCGATCGCGCGCTCGAAATAGATGTTGTTCTCCCACAGCGTGTCGTCGGCGTCGATCAGGAGGGTCTGAGGATGGATTTCCTGTTTTGGCACTAGAGTCATCATACTCAACGAAAAATTGTGGAAGGTAAGTACCTTTCTGGCTAGCATCCAGGAAAGTTGCTGGATTTGTGAGCGGTTTGCTGTTGGGGCATCCCGCTAAGTTGGGGTATCACTCAAGACATTTCCGTCGCCGTTGACGGGAGAAGTGTGCTCCTTCGCACTCCAGCTCTCTTATTCGCGTTCACTGGAGGCTTCTCTTGAAATACTTTTTGCTCGCCGCACTGAGTGCGGTTTTGTGTTTGCCTGTCTGCGCGCAAGTTCAAACCTGTCCGGCAGGAACCGAAGACATGATGAATTACTTCCTGATGGGTTATCCAAACCGGCTTTCCAGTCACATGGGACCGGGCACTGCGAACCCAAGTTTCCCCTACATATCGCCCGACTTGGGCACAAATTTCGCTACGTCGGGTTATTTCCTATGGATCAAGAGCACGAACGGTTATCCGTGGGACGTGAAAACGTTTGACCAAAATTATGTTTATGACCGCAGCACGGAGCTGGTGTGGGGCGATCCCACCTCGTTCAAGCGATTCAACCAGGATTTGCCTATGTCGCATCGCTGCGCTCCAATTGGGAAGCAGGGCGCAACCATCAAGATTCCCTCAGCAAGTACGAACTTCACATCGTATAGCAATTGCCAGCCGGCGAAAGTTCAGAACCTGGGATATGTGAAAAACCAGATTTCTGTACCGCGGTCCTTCGATACGAAAGGCAACCTTGGGACGGTCCTCGAACGAGACTTCATTTACCAGTACAGTTGCGATTCGAACTATGAGAATTGCAAGTATCAAGAGATTTTCCGCCTGGGATATCAGGTGGGAATTTTCGACTGGCGCTACTACAACAACGTGAACGGGAAATTCCAGTTGGTGCAGGAGTCGAAGATCAACCACTTTGGGCCGGGATCGGCTACGCCGTATTTGCCGTGCTCGACCAGCTACGAATAGCTCTGGCTAGAAACTTTGGGCTGACATGAAGCTGTTCAGGCTGCGAACTGGACGGACGGCACGATTGGAATGATTCCTTTTTGATGTCCCATCTCCAGCAGCAGACGAATGGCTTCTCTGCCGTCGGCGCCGTAGTCGAGCGTGCGCTCGTTGACGTACATGCCGACGAAACGGTCCGCAAGTTGCGGATCTAAATCGCGGGCAAACTGCATCGCGTATTGAAGCGCCTCACCGCGGTGCTCGAGCGCGTACTGGATGCTGTCGCGCAAGGCGGTTGAGACGGTTGATATCAGCTCGCCTCCGAGGCTGCGGCGGATTGCGTTTCCCCCCAGAGGCAACGGCAGCCCCGTGGTTTGCCGCCACCAGCGGCCGAGATCCACAATGCGGTACAAACCCGAGCGATCATAGGTCAGCTGGCCTTCGTGGATGATCAGCCCCGCGTCGAATTCTCCCTGCACCACGCGCGGAATGATCTGGTCGAAGGGGACGACGACGGTTTCGATTTCCGGCGCAAGCAGCTTCAAAGCAAGATACGCGGTGGTCAGCTTTCCCGGTACGGCAATCGTCTTGTGCTTGATCTCCTCATCCGAATACGCACGCGTCGCGACGATCATGGGGCCGTAGCCTTCGCCCACGCTTCCTCCACACGTCATCAGCACATAATGATTCTGCAAATAGGGGTAGGCGTGAAAAGAAATTGCGGTCACGTCGTACACGCCTTCATCCTTCATCGCCTTCTGATTCAGGGTCTGGATGTCGGACAAGGTGTGTGTGAATCGCAGGCCGGGTACCTGCACTTTGTTCGTGGCCAAGCCGTAAAACATGAAGGCATCGTCAGAATCGGGACTGTGCGCGATGGTGATTTCGCGGGTGACAATTGCGGGATGGCTGGCCAACTATTCTCTCCAGAAAATCTCGATGAATTGGAACATTAGTTCCGGGGAAACAGGGTTTGCCAACTGCGTACTGCGCCGGCAGCGAGCATAATTTTGATCACTTCAGCGAAAATAAACCAATAAAGCCCGAAGGCGAGAGCCTGCGCCAATGAATGCGTGAGTACGTAGAGCCAGGAAATTCCGAAGGCGAACAGCAGAATTTCTCCCGCCAATGAAGCGAAGGCAGCACGAGCGAAGCTAGGTTTGCCGCGCTCCGAAATGTATCCCGTCAATGCCGCGACAAATGGATAGGCAATCAGATACCCACCGGTCGCTCCGAGGATCTGTGCGATGCCGCCGATTCCATGCGGACTGAAAACCGGCAACCCTACTGCTCCCTCAGCCAAGTAGAGCGCCAGGGCCGCGAAGCCGCGACGACTACCAAGAGCGAGCCCGACCAGGAGCACACCCAGGTTCTGAACCGTCAGCGGAACCGGAGTTCCCGGCAGAGGAACATAAATGCGCGCGCAGAGAGCAACAAAAAAACTGGCTGCTACGACGAGAGCGATCTGCGTGGCGAAATCGAGTGTTCGATTGCGAGTCGCAACTTGAACGGCAGGTGATGACATTATTCTTGCCTCGCTTTTTCTGGATCAACCAACGGACTCACTGCTGATGGCCGGTCTCGGCCTCATGTCCGCCCTCGTGGTGCTGGTTCTGCGAGCGCCGCATGCGATCGCGCACCTGAATATACGCAGACAGCACCGCCCATACAATCGTACCGGCGGCGACAGCTACGATCAGAAACCACCAGATCATCCGCACGATGACCTAGGATACCAAAATGCAAGGGTAATGATTGTCTGCTCTACAGATGGGGATTCTCTAGGGGTGGAGCGAGTCGAGCCTTCTCTTCGATTTTCACATTCTCCGTCTCATATTTATCGGAACGAAATCGCAACACTCGCCTCATGCTATCTCGAACAAACCTTTTCACTCCGCGAATGGATTTCGCAATCAACCTCTCTATGAACCAAATGAGAATCAGACCGAAGATACCTGCCGCGATGTCCAACGAACTCGCCATCTACAAGTCCCTCAGCGGGTGCTCATTAAGTGTTCGATACTATCCGCGGTCTGCGGCAAGGACGCTGTGAGCTGGATCAGCTTCCCATCTTGGTCGACATAAAACATGTCTTCGATACGAATACCGATTTTTTCTTCCGGAATGTAGATGCCGGGTTCGATGGTGAATACCATGCCGGGGCCGAGCGGCATGGAGTAGTCGTCGGGATCATGAACATTCAACCCGACATAGTGGCCGAGGCCATGGAAGAAATATTTTCCCAGAGGTTCACCATGCAAATCCTTTCCATGAGTGTTGATGTAATTGAACGCAACATCGTGGATTGAATCCGGCAGGTTGCGGAGCAGGTGAGACTTTCCTGACTGGAAGGCGGCAATCGCAGCTTTCTGCGCGCCGAGCACAATATCGTAAATCTCTCGCTCGCGCGCCGTGAACTTACCGTTCGCAGGCACGGTCCGGGTGATGTCCGAGGCATAGAGCGAATATTCCCCGGCCGCATCCATGAGTACCAGATCGCCCGCTTGGACGGTACCGGAATCGTCCGAGTAGTGGAGCACGGTTGAGTTAAGTCCTGAACCCACGATCGGAGCGTAAGCGGGCCGCTCGCAACCGCGCTTGCCCCACTCGTATTGCAGCAGAGCGGAAAGTTCCCGCTCCGTCACGTTCGGCTTCACTGCGCGGATTGCGGCGAGCTGTGCCGCAACTGAAGCATCGACCGCTTTGCGAATCAGCGCCAGTTCACCCGCATCTTTTACCGCGCGCAATGAACCGAGCAGCGGACGCACGTCCTGATAGGAAGTTCCAACCGGAAATGCATTTGCCGTTTGCAGCCACGAAAGCGGCTTCTCCGAGTTGGAAATCTGGCCCGCGGCGGGAACATCCGTAAAAATCGTGCTCCGGATAGGTACGAGTCTCACCAGTTCGTCCCTGAGACCGTCGAGCGATTCCACGCGGTCAAATCCCGTGAGCTGCGCCGCTTTGGGATTGTCTGCACCTAGCTTCGCCCCAGTCCATTTTTCCTGCGAAAAATTGCGCTTTGGCAGAAAAAGAATTTCCGTGTATGACCGCGCGGCATTCTCGCCTTTGGCTTCACGGGCCGAGGCGATCAGAACCGCAGCGCCCGGTTCCGGCCAGCCAGTGAGATAGTAAAAGTTATCGTCCGGACGATAACCGTAAAGATCATTCGGCCCTTCGGCTTCTGGTGGCGCGAAGAGCAGAGCTATGCCGCCATCAAGTTTCGCCGCGAGCTTCTCACGGCGCGCGTGATAGTCGGATGATGGCTGGCGATCGAGAGCAGCGGAGCAAATGCACAGGGCGACGACAAGCAGGGCAGTGACGGAAAATCCTCTCATCATACCTTTCTATTTCCCAGAAACAGATTTAGTTGCGGCAAGGAATGAGTCCACGTTGCTCTTATCGACCAGGGCCGAGCCGGTATCGACGAACGCGGGCACGGGCGCGAGCGTGTCATGCGCCCAATCAGAGTCGAGAGTTTTGGGCGGATGATGGTGCAGAGTGTCGAGCATTTGCAGGCCGACATAGGCCATGGTGTATGGCTTTTGCGAAATGGTTGCAGCGATCACGCCTTTCTGGATCCATTGCAGTGTGTCAGCGTCTGTGTCCATGGCAATAATCGTCTTATCTTTGACGTTGTAGCTGCTGAGGACCGAAGCAACTTCTTTCCCGGATAAGGCCTCGAGGCAAACGAACGCGTCGATGTGTTCCTTCTTGTCGTTTCCGAGAAATTGATTGGTTGAGTCATAGGCGACGCGCGGGTCGCCTTTGATATCGACAATGTGAGTAATCTTGATCCCGGGCGAACTTTCAAGCGCGGCTTTGTATCCGCGCATGCGCTCGTCAAGGTTCGGTTGCGACGGCATGGTGTAGACCACCACGTTGCCTTTACCCTTTAACTCCTGCGCAAGTCTTTTGCCGCCGATCATTCCCGCCTGGTAGTTGTTGGTGCCCACAAAGAAAAGGCGCTTGCTCTCGGGAGCATCGGAGTCGATGGTGATGACCGGAACGCCGGCCGCGATGGCCTTATCGATGGAGTCTTTCATCGCCTTCGGATCCGCCACCGATACCAGCACTCCCGCAGGCTTCCTCTGCATCGCACCGTCGAAACTGTCGCGTTCGCCGTTGGGGTCGTAGTTGTCGGGTCCCTGGAAAATATATGCAACACCTATCTGACTGGCGGCTTGCGCAAAGCCCGCCCCAGCGCTCTGCCAATAGGGGACTTTGATATTCGCGGCAATCAGAATGTATGTCTCGCCGCTGTGACCGTTGCCGCAACTTAGAAGCGGAACCAGGAAAGAAATCGTCAGAGCGCAAAGAGCCAGTCTGCGGTATTGCATGTGGAGACCTCCCTCGAATTGCAATGGAGCGCAACGCATTCTAACTCTGCAACCGTGAAAAATGAAAGGAGTGGGGCGCAAATAGGTCAGACACCTACGGGAAACGGCTTGTGATTTTCAGTCGCCCTCAATGCGAGGCCCGAGAAACGTCCCTGCAGAAGCGACATCAAGCCTGTGTACCAGTAGCCGACAACGAAAAGCAGAAGGAATGGAACGGTCAAATAATTTTCGTTCTGCACCGCGTAAACCACCGTGAGTGCGAAATAACTACCGATCAGCAACTCAATCCACGGCACCCAACCCAGACGCCTGCGATATTTCGTGGCCTGCACTTTGTCCTTCTTCGATTCCACGCGGTACTTGGGAGTACGGGCAAAGGCTGTTTGTTTTCCGATCAATGCTTCGAGCACCGCGCGAGTGTTGGTGACCGTGAGCCCAATTCCCAGTGACATCAGGAAAGGTAGATAAAGCAGCGCGCGCGGCCACGTCTTTGGAAAAAGTTCACGCTGCGACACGAGATAGAAGCTCGAAATCGAAAATGTCGATGCGAGGAAAAGCGGAATGTCGATATACAACATCTGAAACCAGCCCTGATAAAAGCGAATCACCATTGCCGGCAGCAATAAGACCGACAGAATGACCATCAAGGGATAGCTCATGTTTGCCGTGAGGTGGTACCAGGACTCGAGCTTCACGCGAAACGGCTGTTCGCTCTTAAGTACCCGCGGGAGAATTTTTTTCCCCGTCTGAATGAGTCCTTTCGCCCAGCGTGCCTGCTGGGTCTTGAATGCTGTCATCTCGACTGGGAGCTCGGCGGGGCATTCGACATCCTGGCGATAGATGAATCTCCATCCCTTTAGTTGCGCGCGATAAGAAAGGTCCGTGTCTTCGGTGAGGGTATCGTGCTCCCAGCCGCCGGCGTCGTCGATGGCTGTTCGCCGCCAAACGCCCGCGGTCCCGTTGAAATTAAAAAACACATCGCTGCGGGCCCGGCCCGAGTGCTCGAGCACGAAATGACCATCGAGCAGGATGGCTTCGACTTCAGTCAGGAAAGAATAGTTGCGGTTGATGTGCGTCCAACGCGTCTGCACCATGCCGACTTTGGGATCTGTGAAGTGGTGAATAGTGCGTTCGAGAAAATCCGCGGGAGGCACGAAATCGGCGTCAAAGATGGCGATAAATTCGCCTTTTGAGGACTGCAAGCCTTCATGCAAAGCGCCAGCCTTGAATCCGGCGCGATTAGTCCGATGGAGGTACTCGATCGGATACCCTTGAGCGGCATAATGCTCAACCAGCCCGTGAGCTACATCGACAGTTTCATCGGTGGAGTCATCGAGGAGCTGGATTTCCAGCTTCTCGCGCGGATAGTTCAGCCGGCAAACCGCTTGCAAAAGTCGGTCGATGACATACCGTTCGTTGAAAATCGGAAGCTGCACGGTGACGAAGGGAAGGTCCGCAAATTTGCGCTCCGGCTCGGTCGTCCCCTTTTTCTTGTTCTTGTAGTAGAGGTACACCAGCGTGTAGCGGTGAATTCCATAGGTCGCCAACAGCACCAGCACCACGAAGTAAGGGATAAGTAGTGCCAGGTCAAATCCGTTGACCTCGTAGATCCCTCGGAAAGTCTTATCCAGAAAGTGCTGCCGGATATAGTGCGATATCCCCTGCTCGGCAAAAAACGTGGCCAGAATGGGGCTGGGTAGGGACATGCTGGATCGGCGACTCGAAAACAGAGACAGAAAAGTCGATCAGGCTCGAAGTTTACATTGTAGCTGAGGTGAGCGAGTCACACGATATTCCGTTACCGGACCTCGTGGGAGCGACGTCTCAGGCCGCCTTGCCCGTTGCTTTTGTCACCGCGTGAGATTGCGGATGAAATCTTTTTACCGACAGGACCGTCAAGGCAATCAGAATCGCGAGCACTACAAGCTGCGCAACCAGGAATGGAGGTTCCTTCTGGGTTGGCGCGACTGCTCGGAGGAATGGGATTTTTTCAAACGACTGGACCACTAAAACGAAGACATTGAAATACTCCGCCATGGATGCAGCTACGACATAGATGCCGAGCGACCGGCCATTGAGACGGAATACATAGCGAGCTAGCACCGCCACCGCAAGAACAATCAGGGAAATGATCCCCAATTTAATCGCTGGCGTGACGCCTTTGAAGGGGAAACCGAATCCGCTAATGCTGGTGAGGATCGTTGCCAGCAGGAACAGCGCATTCCAGCCGTCGAGGCGTTTGGCGGTCAGAAATCCGTAAATCACCACCCCACCAGAAGCGATTCCCACCAGGCTGATCAGGACGTGGAGCAGTGTGTAGTTCTCGAGGCTCATGCCGGAAACCATGGCGGACCACCTTTCGCGGAAGTCTTTGCGCCTGAATACTACGCCGTGGGAGGAGAAATTACTATCAACATTCGTAGCCAGCGAAATTGTAATGGTCCAGGTCGAGGAAAGAATTCACGGAATCACTACAGCCACCTGGTTCGAAAAGCTGCTTAGTACGCCAGCCTTGTTCAATGCCTTCACCGCGTAAAAATAAGTTTTGCCCGACTGAACACTTTTATCGGTATATGTGAGAGCGGCAACACTGCCGATCAACCCGAAATATCCGCCCGAAATCGTCGACCGGTAAACATTGTAGGCCGTTACTCCGCTGCTGCTGCTGGCGCCCCAGTTCAACTTGACCGAATGTCCCGTCGCAGTCGTGGACTTGTTCGTAGTGCAAGTGAAATCGAGGCTCTTGACCCAATCTTTCTTTGTGTCGGCAGCAACTATTCTGAAGTGATATATCGTGCCAGCCGTCAGGCCGGAGATTGACTCTGTTTTGCTGCGCAGGTATTGCGTGCTATTGGCGTTGGTATTGGTATAGGAGCCTGCAGTGCGTCCGTACTCAATGTGAGCGATCGTGGGAACAGCGGTCGTCCAACCGATGGAGCAGCTGTTTTGACTGGGTTTAATGGTCACGTTGCTGAACCAGGTTTGTGCACATGCAGGCAGACAGAGAAATAGCAGGACCGTAAATTTCATGGGATAAAAAATGCCGGTGAGGCTCTCCAATTTGGAATTCACGAAGCTGGCGCGGAAGTGAACCTTTGAGATTGTTCGCGACTACTACTGAATTTTCAGTTTTTATATCGCAAGCAATTTCGTCCATGCAAAATGAGAAGTGCAATTCGGAATTCAGTAGGACAGGCGTGGATGGCGGGTTTGACCTCGGCTGGAAATCGTAAGTAGAAGGGTCGGGTTTAGTGCGCCCGCATATGTAATTTGACGGGCGAACTGAAGCTAGCTTCCAAATCTTGCCGCGGCGCGAGCTTTCGCTTTGGCGGCTTCTTCTTCTCGGCTCTTTGGAGGAGCGGATGTTTCAAGCGCGCGCAGCAATCGAGCTGAAGCCGCGGCCACTTCATCCACCGCTGCGTCAAATGCAGCTTCATTCGCTTTCGAGGGTTTTGTAAAGCCGCTGATCTTTCTCACAAACTGCAGCGAAGCCGCCCGTACCTCATCCTCGGTCACAGGCGGTTCAAAGTTAAAAAGCGTCTTTATATTTCTGCACATAGGGCCTCAAGAATTTTGATGGCACAAAGCGAAGAATCGCCGCAGATTTAATTATGCCGCGGCAGGCCTGGTTTCTTATAGCTCGATGGCGGGACTAGACACGAAAGCAACGGCGTTCGGGAATTGGCAGCTGTCAATATTGACCATCATTGACCATCGTTCCGGTGCCGAAACTGTCAGATGAGGTCAGCGTGATGCACGCTGCGCAACCGCATGCATCTAAGCTTCAACAGTCTAGAAGGAGGAACCATGGACGAACTCGTAAAACAAATCGCGCAGAGAACAGGAATCGGAGAAGACAAGGCAAGGCAAGCTGCAGAAACCGCAATTTCATTCTTCAAATCAAAATTTCCCAGCCTCGGCGGCCATCTGGATAGCCTTATGCAGGGCAGCAACTCTTCAGAAAAGACCGGCAGTATGACTGAAAAAGCGGAGGAAAATCTGGGCGGGGTGTTCGGGAAAAAATCGGCTTGAGCCCTACTATTCTGGAGGCACGCAATCGGGAACTAGTGGTTGCGTGTCTCAGAATGTCAGAAGACCCTCGATCTCGGAACGCCGCGCTAAAATTCTCTTGCCTGACAGCGTAATTCCTTTGTATAGTTCGTTCGCCTCTTCCCCGGCTTTGTTTCCGCACAGGAAACAACACTTCAGTCCGAGTGTGCGCCGAACCGCCCGGTTTGGCGCGGGGAGAGAGCTATGGGCGGCGTTAACATTGGAGCTGGCCTCGATCCAAATCAACCAAAACCTAAACCTCAAAAACCCAAAGCACCAGAACCCGCACCCCAACCACGTCCTTGGGGGATGGACGAACTCGTTGTAGTCGCGTTCGCATTCCTCGGGGTCGGCGGCGCGGTCGTCCTTCAGGTCATGTCAAAGACGATTGCGCCAGTGATCGTGTCGTACTTGTTGGCGACCGGGCTAGCAGCGCTGACGTACAGATTTCTCGGTGGCATTGAGGGGACGACCACATTTACAGTCGGAGCCCTCAAGTTGACAGGTGCACTGGCTGCCCTGGTAGGCATTGCATTTCTGGTAAATCAGCAACTCGTTTCTGAGGTCAAGCCTCCTTCTCAGTTTCAGCTTTGGGAAGTTTCTGGGCTGCTGGTTGATGAGCACGGAAAGCCTGTCGAACCCATCGACATCAATAGCTTTTCCATGGATCCACCTTCGTTTCACCATCCAGGCAATGGAAAGTTCAAGTTGACCATCTACACCTCCGCCGGCCTGGCGGGCATGGAATTTCCTACCCTCAAAATCAATCCCCGCGGATTTGACGGACGCGAGATCGATCTAAATCCGAATGCCAGCAACGATGCCGATATCACCGTGACCCGATCGGGCGACATGATCACGATCCCTAGAATCGTGTTGCACCCACCGGCGCAGCCCTATCAACCCGCGCAGCAACAAGCGCCGCAGCCAGTGCCGTTTAATGCAGAGCCGGCGCAGGTCAACACGGAGGCCCATCAATGACACACAGACTGGTGATCCGAGCGCTCATTCTTTGCAGTTTTGCGGTGTTCGCTGCTACGGCATCCGAAGCAGCCACCGTCCGCGGACGGCTTGTCCACCAGGCGAACGGCGTACCAGCGGCTGGCATAACCGTGACGATCTATAACCAGTACGTGGGCAGATCGTCTCCGGCTTACACCGACATCTACGGGATGTATTACATCTACAACGTCCCCGCCGGGACTTACTATCTGGAGCTATGGATTTATCCTGGCGCTAATCCGATTGTGTATCCGATAACCATCGGGGAGCCATACACGGACATTCCGCAAATTCTCGTGCCCTGATCCCGCGATGCAGCGGAGTAAAGACAGATGGGCGTATGTTCCGGATGAAATCGAGTGAAAAAGCCAGTGATGTTCTACGCATCACATAACTTGACATCATGATGTCTAGTATTGTAGCATCGTGACGTGAGAACTACGCTTTCAATCGACGACGACATTGCTCAACTGCTGGCCAAAGAAAGCCGGCGTTCCGGTGCTTCTTTCAAGCACGTGGTGAATCATTTTCTGCGTCTGGGACTGACGGCTGGTAAGCGGCCGCAGCAGAAAGCCTTCGCTGTTACTCCGAGGAAGTTGGGCCTGCCCTCCGGCCTGAGCTATGACAATGTTCAGCATCTTCTGGACGCGATCGAAGGACCGTTGCAACGGTGATCGTCCTCGATGCCAACATTCTTTTGTACGCCTATGACAGCGCATCCTCCCATCACAAGAAAGCGCGGGCTTGGGTGGAACAAGTATTCTCGCAGGCTGACCCTGTCGGATTGCCTTGGCAAACTATCGGTGCATTCTTGCGCATCATGACCAACCCTCGGCTTCCCGGCGAGCGCTTCAGTCTGGAAGAAGCCGTAGCCATTGTGGACCGCTGGCTGGCGCAACCGAACCTGCGTGTGCTTTCTCCTGCTGACGACCACTGGATGCTTTTGCGCCGGGTAGTTACAGAAGGGCAAGCGCCAGGTCCGCTAATCTCGGATGCTCAACTCGCGGCGCTGACCATGGAATACGGAGGTGTGCTCCACACCACCGACCGGGATTTCGCGCGATTTCCGGGACTGCGATGGCTAAATCCGCTGCATTGACCTAAAGGACCTGTGCCTGACACTTACAATCTGCAGCGCTTTGTAGATGCGCAGGAACCCGTGTTTGACACCGCGTTAGCCGAACTGAAACAAGGCCGCAAGCGCGGGCACTGGATCTGGTTCATCTTTCCCCAATTGAAAGGACTGGGCCACAGCGCGAACTCGGCGTTCTACGGAATCTCAGGACTACCGGAGGCGACTGCGTTTGTAAAGCATCCGGTGCTTGGGCCGCGCCTGATCGAATGCACGGTTGCGGTGAATTCGATTGAAGGACAATCTGCGGAAGATATTTTCGGGGAAATCGATGCGATGAAGTTTCGCTCGTCGATGACCCTATTCGCAAAGGCCGCGCCACAGAATGAGATATTCGCGAATGCGCTAGGTAAATATTTTGCCGGTAAACCTGATGCCTTAACCACCCGCCATCTCCAAGCGAACGAGGTGAGTTCAGCTTGCCGCCGCACGCTTCGGGATTTATCATCCGCAGGCGATGCGCACAATTTTCCTCATAACCGCACTCTTTGTTCTGATGGGTTCTTCGCAAGCTCAACAACAGTTCGACCTCGTGATTGAAGATGGCCGGGTTATGGATCCGGAAACTGGCCTCGATGGCATCAGAAACATCGGTATCAGTGGAGACAGGATAGTTCGTATCTCAGAAGCCCCGCTCAGGGGCAAGCGCGCGATCTCAGCCAAAGGTTTGGTCGTTACTCCGGGCTTCATTGATTTGCACCAGCATGCGCAAGACATCGATAGCCAGCGTCTGAAAGCGTTCGACGGAGTTACCACCGCGCTGGAGATGGAGATCGGCAAGCCCGATGTAGCTGCGTTTTTGCAATCGCACGCGGGTCATTCGCTGATCAATTACGGCACTACCGCCAGCCACGTTGCCGCGCGATCTCTTGCTTTCGGAGAGCCTTTGCCGGAACTGCTGCCAAAATCCGGACCATCCACCGATCAGCCCGCGACTGCCGCACAGATTGCACAAATTGAAGACCGCTTGCGCCATGAACTCGACGCCGGCGCGCTCGGCATTGGCATGGGCATCGCCTACACTCCGGGAGCCACTCACTCGGAAGTCATCCAGATGTTCCGGCTGGGGGCGGAGCGTGGCGTTCCTGTATTCACGCACGTGCGCAGCTCAGGGCGAATCGAGCCCGGTTCGTCAGTCGAAGCGGTGAGCGAAGTGATTGGCGCTGCTGCCATCACGGGCGCGTCGCTGCAAATCGTGCACGTGAACAGCACTTGCATGCAGGATGGTCCCGAGTGTCTTTCGATGATTGCAGGCGCGCGTGCAAGAGGGCTCGATGTGACCACGGAATCTTATCCTTATATTGCCGGCATGACCTACGCGAATTCCGCTGTTTTCAATCCCGGCTGGCAGCAACGGATAGGTATCAGCTACGATTCGCTAGAATTGCCTGACACTGGCGAACGTCTTACCAAGGAAAAGTTTGAAGAGCTGCACAACTCCAACACGCCGCAACTTTTGTTGATATTTCAAAACACGCAAGAAGCAGTCGATCGCGTAATTACGAACCCACTCGTCATGATTGCCAGCGACGGATTAATTAGTCACCCGCGAAATGCGGGAACTTTTTCGCGCATTTTGCGGCAATATGTGCGCGAGCAGGGAAGCCTGACCTTAATGGAAGCTCTCCGCAAGATGACGCTCATGCCGGCGGAACGGCTGGAACGCGCGACTCCGGCGGCGCGGCGCAAGGGACGCTTGCAGGAAGGTGCAGACGCCGACATTGTGATTTTCGATCCACAAACAATTACTGACCGCTCCACCTTCCAGCACCCGATGGAACCGAGCGTCGGCGTCGAGTACCTTGTGGTGAATGGAAACGTATTGATCGATAACGGAAAATTGGTCGGCAATGACTTTCCAGGACACGCATTGCTCGGCCCCGGCAAACGCCGATCGTGACTATTTTTTGAGCAAGGCATCCAGTCCGGCCTGGGCGACAGCTTCATCGATCTCTGATTTTGCGCCGCTGGCCGCAATGCCACCTAGAATCTGCCCATCAACGATGATCGGCAGCCCGCCCTGGTTAGGAAAGAAGTCGGGATACGCAAGCGCCTCGAGCTTCCCGTCCTTTACTGTGTCCTCCGCATTCTTTGAAGGGCTCTTGTAAAAGGCCGCATGGCGCGCCTTCTTTTGCGCCCATGTGATCGTGTTCAGCGGGGCGGCATCAGCCTTTTCCAGAAAAAGAAGGTTGCCGCTGTCGTCGACCACGCAGATCGTCACCTGCACATTCTGCCGCTGCGCCTCGCCTTCCGCCGCTGCAACCATTGGCTTGATCGCAGAGAGGTTCAGATATTTTTTGGTGGGCAGATCAGCTGCCTTGGCGACGAGGACCATTGTCGTGAGCAATGCCATGTATTTGAGCATGGCAGAGGATAGTAGCACCAGGAAACGGAGTTTGCCAGATTCAAGGATGTGCTCCGGCTTTCGACTTTGCCGAGGGCAGAAAATTTGACTTCCACACACGGCGTGGTTTTCCACTCGGTTTTCGCATGGCATGAGGATTTCGACTACGATCTTTCGGTGCGAAATTTTGAAATTCTCTTCGACCATGGCGAGTCTTCAACTTGGGACGATCCCGCATTCCAACGCTATGGCAAGCTGAGCTTTCCCGATCCTCCAGCCGATCGGCCCTGGATCTACTCCAACTTCGTGCAGTCTCTTGACGGTATTGCTTCATTCAAAGGACGGCACGCGACCGGGGGCGACATCTCTCAGCTCGAAGAAGACCGCTGGCTCATGGACTTTCTGCGCGCCCATGCCGATGGAGTTCTGCTCGGCATAAATACGCTGATAGAAGAGACACATCTTACAGGAAGGCGCGGGCCTGTGTACGCGGTTGAGGACCCGGCGCTGCAGGCTTTACGCAAGAAACTGCGCCGCGGCGAGGAGAAAAACATTTTTGTGACCGGAGCGGCATATCTGGATCTCAGCGACTACCGCGTGTTCGATCCTGGCCCAGTCGAGACGTTCATTATCACAACGACCGCCGGCGCACGCCGCCTGGCACAGAAAAGTTCTCATCCTCACGTGAAAGTCATCGTCGCCGGGGAAGGAAGTCTCGTGGATCTTGAGCAATCTATGCGGATACTTCGCGAAAATCATGGAATCGAGCGCCTGCTATGCGAAGGCGGCCCGACGCTCTATGGATACATGTCCCGCGCAGGCTTGATTGATGAAAAGTTCATTACGATTTCTCCCATGGAGATCGGACTCTATGTGCCGCCTGAGCAGGAACCCGCCAACACTGAGAAAGCGAACCCTCCAAAAGAGCGCCCGACAACTTTCATGGCGCCCGGATTCACAAAAGAGAACGCGCCCTGGTGGAAATGGCTGAGCTGCCGACGAGTGGGCGACCATCAGTTCAACCGTTATCGCAGAAAGCACTAGCCCGGCTGCGTGGGTCGGACACTCCTGTCCGACATGTTTCTGCGCCTCCAAGTTCATTTTCTCCTCTGTTTGAGGGCCAAAGAAAAAGGCCTCACCCGAGTGAGACCTTTACGCGGAGCAAACCAAGACTACTTCAACGACGCCAGATCGATCGCGAAACGATACTTCACGTCATTCTTCAACAACCGCTCGTATGCCTGGTCAATCTCGTTGACGCCAATCACTTCGACATCTGCGGCGACTTTGTGTTCTCCGCAGAAATCAAGCATCTCTTGTGTCTCGCGAATGCCGCCAATCAGGGAGCCGGCAACTTTTTTGCGCCCGAAGAGCAAGCCCGCGACATCAAGGTTTAGTGGCTCGTTCGGTGCGCCCACGAATGTCAGCGTTCCATCCGTCTTGAGCTGGTTGATGTACGGACTGATCTCATGTTTCACCGGAACGGTGTCGATGATGAAGTCGAACGTGTTTGCATGCTTTTGCATTTCGGCATCATTCTTCGAATTGACGACCTCATCCGCCCCAAGCCGTTTTGCGTCTGCAGCTTTATTCGGACTAGTGGTAAAGACGACCACCTCCGCGCCGAAAGCATCTGCAAGTTTTACCGCTATGTGGCCCAGGCCGCCAAGACCGACAACTCCCACCTTGTTCCCAGCTTTGATCCCAGCACGTCGCAGCGGCGAATACGTTGTGATTCCAGCGCAAAGCAGCGGGGCTGTGCCCGCGAGATCGAGGTTCTTGGGCACGTGCAGAACAAAGTCCTCATCTACGACCACGCTTTGCGAATAGCCGCCGTAAGTCATGCCTCCGAGGTACTTGTCCGGCGCATTGTACGTAAACGTTGGCTGGCTGGCACAGAACTGTTCCTCACCCGCGGTACAAAACGTGCATGTTCGATCGGAATCCACTACACAGCCGACAGCCGCAAGATCGCCTTCCTTGAATTTCGTGACTGCATTACCCGTCTTCACCACGCGCCCAACGATCTCATGCCCGGGCACGCAGGGATAACTCGTCGGCAAAATCGCAGCAAAGTCGTTATGCACGAAATGTACGTCGGTGTGGCAGATGCCGCAGAAAAGAATTTCGATCTGCACATCTTTGGGTTGCGGCTCGCGTCGCGGAATCGTGATACCCTACATGCCCGAGGCTGGACTTTTCGCGGCAACCGCTTTGGCTGTGTAAGTCTGTGGCCTCGGCGCTGCCTCAGAAATTGGTACCGCTCGCAATGCACTCATGGTGAACTCCTCTCAGACTGGCCTTCAGATAGACAGGTTCGGCGTAAACAACTACTGATGCGGCATTCCTCGGACGGCTCAAATTGTACTCCTATGTTTCCGATCAGAGTCTAAGGCCACTTAAGCACTACAAAGCATGGGTTGCCCCGCCCTTCCCCGCGCATTTTTGCGGGAGGGTGGGATTTGTGTTTTTTGAGGGGGAACTACGGAACTTCAATGCACGCTAACATTGATCACCGTACTCGCGTGCCCGACGTACTTATCATTCGCCACTACCGAAATGCGATGTGAACCCGCGCTCAACGTAAATTTCTTGGATAGTTGATCGCCCCACTTTACGTACTGCTTCTTGCCGTCAATCCAAACCTGCAATTGATTCACTCCCGCAGGCGAATTCCCGGACGCCTTCACCAATAGCGGCGAAGTCACCGTCGCTCCATTTGAAATCCCGCAGATCTTGGCAGCTAGCTTTGCTGAATTTGGCGGAGCGCAGTTCTTCCACCCGCCGGTCTGGATAGAAATTCCCAGTAGCTGTTCGTTCCAGTCGATGACGGCATAGTCGGCGCGAGAATCACCGTTCATGTCGCGGAATGCAACGGCTACATCGTAGGAGTTATCCGGCAGAGTTCCCTGTGATCCCAGATTGTCTTTGCCTTGACCCAGGGCATACGCCAGAAATTTGCCAGATTGTCCCAGCCCGGAAAGAACCGGCGACATGCCTTCGGCAAACGGGTTGTAATAGATCAAATCCTGGTTGAGGTCGCCATTTATGTCAGCCGGAACGATCGATCCTGCCTGAGCGGCGAATGGAGCGTGGCTTGTAAGCGTAAAATTGGCGCCGCCGTTGTTTTTGTACATCCACACGGTGTTTGGATTCGGCCCGTCGCAACCGCTGTCGTCTGGAGTCGGTCGACAGGGATTGCCTGACAACAGCGCTACGTCTAAACGCGCATCATTGTTGAAGTCGCCGACCGCGACTGCATCCATTGGCAGAGTCGTCGGCGGTTTCAGATAGCTCGAGCCTGAAAAGGTTCCATTTTCTCTTCCCCAGAGAATCACCCCCACGCTGTCGCGGACAAAAATCAGATCGAGATTGCCGTCGCCATTTATATCCGCAGACTGGAGATTGTAGGAAGCGTCTGCGAGCTGGATCGTTTGCTTCAGCGCAAACGACTGGTTGTCGCCAAGATAAATATCCAACTTGCAAGAGGCAGCGCCAACCGGAAACGGGGCCACAGGACTGTCGCAATCTATCACCGCCGCGTCGATCTTGCCATCGTGATTGAAATCCCCCAGAGTGAAGGAACCGGGAATACCATCAGTCACGAGCCCTCCGACCAGGTGAAACGTTCCATCGCCATTGTTGAGCAGCAGGAATATTTCATCATTGCCTACTTCACGAACCATAAGGTCGAGATATCCATCTCCGTTGATATCCGCGGTTTCCAACTCGCCCAAATCTG
The DNA here is from genome assembly GCA_035651555.1 of Terriglobales bacterium. Lineage (GTDB taxonomy): Bacteria > Acidobacteriota > Terriglobia > Terriglobales > Acidobacteriaceae > Gp1-AA145. The sequence continues at coordinate 110,990 of DASRFL010000011.1, read as the reverse complement.
ACTCGCTTGCGGTATAGGAATTGTCCGGACCAAGATTTCCGCCTCCGGTTCCGAGCTTTACGATCACACCACCGGGGTACGTATACGCCACATCAGGAATTCCGTCGCGATTCAAATCCGCCATCACAATGCCGGTCCGGACCGGAAGGCCGTCATCTGCGGAAAGAAGTGTCGGAGTGTTGTACCACTTCACCGTGAAGCCGACAGTGCCGCCGGCAAAAGCATTGCCACACAGCGCTAAAGTGAGAGCAAGAAGAAGGGAAATGAAGACACTTCGGGCATGCATGACAAACCTCCTGGGGGAAAAGGGAACACACGTGCAGCTTAGAAGCGGCAGCAACTTTGCCCGTTGCTCTAGGAAACCCTGTACTTGAGCTAAGAGGAAATGCGAGGACCACAACGGGGCACCGCTGGTGAATGCGCGGCAGTTCGGAATGACGAACTTAAGTCGAAGGCTAGTTCAGGAAATACGTCCTATATAGCGTGTCTCTCTGGACAGGCTTGAATCCGGCGTCGCGGATGATGCGGCGGAGCTCTTCTTCAGTGGTGCAATTGGTTACGCCGGCGGCGCGAACGACATTTTCCTCGAGCATCACGGAGCCGACGTCATTGCCGCCGAAGCGCAGGCCCATCTGGCAAACTTTCAGTCCTTGCGTGACCCAGCTCGATTGTACATTCTGGAAGTTCGAGAGGAACAGGCGCGAGATGGCCAGGTTTTTCAGATATTCAACTGACGTCGCTTCGTCCCACTTGCGGCCGCCAAGCGCAGTGTTCTGCGGCTGGAAGGTCCACGGGATGAACGCTGTGAAGCCGCCGGTCTCTTCCTGCAGGTTGTAAATGGCCTGCAAATGGTTGATGCGGTGCTCGTATTTTTCGCCGACACCAAACATCATGGTGGCGGTGGTTCTCATGCCGAGCTGGTGAGCGGTGCGGTGCACGTTGAGCCAGTCTTCCGTCAGGCACTTAAGGCGCGCAATGCGATGGCGAACTTCGTCGTCGAGAATTTCGGCGCCACCGCCGGGGATGGAATCGAGTCCGGCATCGCGTAGGCGCGAGATGGTGTCGCGAATTGTGAGGCCACTGTACTCGGCAATGGCGATAATTTCCGATGCCGAGTAACAATGAAGATGAACCTTGAAGCGCTCCTTGATCCCCCGCAGCATCTTCTCGTGCCAATCGATTTTGAGGTCAGGATGCAGCCCGCCCTGCATCAACACGCCTGTGCCGCCAAGTTCGACAGTCTCGCGGATCTTGTCGTAAATAGTCTCAAGGTCGAGGATGTATCCCTCTTTCGCCTTCGGCCCCTTCAGCGGACGATAGAACGCACAGAACGTGCAATATTCGGTGCAGAAGTTAGTGTAGTTGATGTTGCGGTCGATGATGTAGGTGACCACGCCCTCGGGATGCAGCTTGCGGCGGACCGCGTCGGCTTCCATGCCGATGCCGATGAGATCGTCAGAGTTATAGAGATCGAGCGCTTGGGCGTGAGTGAGGGACATGAAGGACTATTTTAGCGGAACTTCTTTACCGCTGATCGACGCGGAAACACGCTGATTTGTGAAATTCTCCCTTGCTATACATCGAACTACGAGGTATAGTCCTCTTCGATGGCGCCACGCGAGACCAATCCGAATTTCATGAATGGAGTTCCCGAGTTGCTGATCCTCAGACTGCTACAACACCAGGAGATGTATGGTTACGAAATTGTGCAGGCGATCCGCGAGCGCACGGACGAGGTGATCGCGATCGGCGAAGGGGTGGTTTATCCAGTGCTGCACGGACTGGAAAGCGAAGGTGCTTTGAGTTCGCGCCGCAAGACAGTGAATGGCCGCAATCGAATTTATTATTCCGTCACAGCCCGGGGGGCGCGGCGGTTGGCCGATTTGCACCAGACGTGGACGGATCTAGCAACTGCAATTCAAAAGGTTGTAGGTGGAGGGCAATATGCAAAAGCCGTTCCAGGAATTGCGTGAGCGCCTGTTGCGAGGTGGGGTTGCGCCGCGGCATGTGCGACGTTATTTGAACGAACTTGCGGATCATCTCGCCGATCTGACGAAAGAAGAAGAGCGGGCTGGCCGCAGCACCTCCGATGCGGAAGCTGCAGCAATTGTCCGTCTTGGCACGGTAGAACACCTCGCAAAAGCGATGCTAGAACGGCGCCGATTTCGATCCTGGTGCGCGCGCGCCCCATGGGCCATGTTCAGCGTTACCCCGCTGGTGTTTTTGCTTGCGGCATATCTGGTTTCGGCCCTCATTTTGTGGTCTGGCTGGCTGATGTTCATTCCTGCCGCCGATACGCCGTTCGGACAAACCCCACCTCGAATTTCAAGCCTGGGGAACATTTACTTCCAGATTGGCCGAATGATCTACTTCACCGCGCCGGTTGTGATTGGCTTGGCAATCGGTCTGGTTGCGGTCCGGCAAAGATTGCGGACGGTGTGGCCCGTGATCGGCATCGCCTTGGTCGCTTGGATGGGCGGTACCGCACAGATCCATGCAAGTCGCAGCGCAGTGCCTCATGGCCCGTACATCGCCCTGAGCTTTTTCGTTTCGCCGCCTGATCAGACACTTACACAAACTCTGCTGCATATAGTCGTATATTTCGCCCTGATCGCAACGACGTATCTGATTTTGCGGATGCGGAGCGTACATTCCCTCGCGCAATAGCGGCGAGAGCCTACGTGCGGCAAGGGAAGGTTTTGCTACGCCGCTTTCCCGTGCGGAACCGGGGTGGCATGACCTCCGCTATGATTCTTGCGCGAGCGGAAATACTCGATCAGCGCGAGAATTCCTCCAAGGACCGCCAATCCAACTAGGATCAGGACTGCGGGCTTGTAATATCGATTGAAAAAGGCCGTGATCGGACGGGCATAGAGTGAGCCGATACCGGCGACCAGGAAATATCGTACGCTGCGGCCGAGCGTCAGGGCCCCGAGAAATTTCTTTTTCGAATACTGGAGTCCACCCGCCGCGAGTAACACGGGAACCAATGGGAATGGAGGGGGGAGCAGTGCTGTGATCGCGATAGTGCGGAATCCCCACTTGTCGAAGCGCTTGAAAAGTTTCTCTGCCCGTTGTTTGTTAAAGCGGTGTTCGATGGCTTCCTTGCCTCCCTTGCGACCGAGATAATAGGTGATGTAGCCGCCGACAACTGCCCCGATGGTTGCCATCACGGCGTAGTAGGGCCATATCTCGCGATGACGCGCGGCCAACCACATGGTGAGGACGTCCATGCTGCCGGTGAGCGGGACGACGGAATTGTCGGCGATGCCGATCAGGATCAGCCCGGGCCCGCCCAAGCGGACGAGCCATCGCCAGGCGGTGGCGGTTGCGGCTACAGCAAGCACTTGCATATGACTGTGTTAGAGGCAATTTCAAGCGGCAGAGTGGTACCCATATATTAAAGATCATATTAAAGATCGCGAAGATAGCTAAACAATCGCCGGAGCGGCGACGAAGCTCAATTCGGGTACTCGGGGAAGAGCACCACATTCCTGCGCCAGATGGTAAAACAGGCGCAACCCGTCGATGCAGGCCTCATCCAGGTAGTAGAAGATGTTACACGTGAGATATTGGCGTACGCCGGCCTCAGAAAGATTGAGCTTTCGGGCCCAGGCTCGTGTGATTTGCGCGAGATTGTTCGGTTCAAGACCGTGATCGCGAGACTGCTGAAAAATCAATGCCAGATCCAAGCTGGTTGATCGGAGAGCTTGGTTTCTGACAGCCCAGAAAGCGAACACGAAGGGTTTACCCGTAAAGTGAATCCACTCTTCGGCCAAGTCCCATGTTGTGTATTTCGAGCGATCAACTTTAAGGGCCGGGTCACCGATGAGGAGCGCGGCATCATTGGCGGCGAGCATGGCGTCGAGGTCCGGGGATTGAGAACGATAGTCGCGCGGTCCGCCCCAGAATTTTTCAAACAACACGCGCGTGAGCGCAACCGAAGTGAGGGAAGAACTGTCGAGAGCGACCTTTCGGATACGATCAAGCGGTTTCTCACTTACAAGAAGGATCGAACGCACGGGGCGCTTTGAAGCAATCGCGATTCCGGGAAGAATTGAGAGGTTGGAAATCGTGGCGTACGCTGCCGCCGGAATAATGCCGATATCGGCGTTGCCATCTTGCAAGTCGCGGGCGCACTGCGACGGGATGGTGTAGGAGATCTCGAAGCCTTCCGGGACTGGGCCATGCTCGAACTTCCACATGAGCGGGGCAGTGTTGAGGTAAGAGATGGCGGAGATGCGCATGGAGCTGTGAGCGGCGAGTCGCGAGCTATGAGCAAGCGCTGCAACAACTTACCTAGGTGGCAGCGTCTTCAAGATTCTGACGATAGCTCGCTGCTCAATGCTCACAGCTCGTCGCTCAGAAATTTTACCAAATATGTGACATCTGACCTTGACGCGAATTTTCCGAACTGCGTAGAGTCGGCAGGATTCAGAAGGAGGCAATCGTGTCGAATGCGGCCGTCGAAATTCGCCCTTTAGTCCCCAACGCGAACCCAAATCAGATTCTCTGGCTGGCCCTGACACTTACACCCGGGCTCGGGCCAACACGAGCAAAGCGGCTGGTGGAATTTTTCGGAAATATCGAATCGGTGTTTCGGGCTTCGCTCACAGAGCTCGAGGCGGCAGGCTTGCCGGCGCAGGCGGCACAATCGCTCGCAATCGGGAAATCCATGGAAGTGGCGCAGGATGAGGCGGCGAAAGCGTCGGCGAACGGAATTCGAACGCTGACGATGGAAGATCCGGAGTATCCGGCGCGACTGCGGCAAATCTACGATCCGCCGCTGGTGTTGTACGTTCGTGGAAATGTGGAGTCGCTGGCAAAGCCGGGAATTGCGGTGATCGGCACCCGGCATCCGACACCGTATGGAATGGGCATATCGGAGCGGCTGGCGGGCGATCTGGCATCGCGCGGGTTGGTAATCATCAGTGGCCTTGCGCGTGGCGTGGACACGTTTGCCCATCGGGGAGCGGTATCGGCGAAGGGGAAAACGGTCGCTGTGTTTGGGACGGGAGTCGATGTTGTGTATCCGAAGGAAAATTCGCGCTTGGCCGACCAGATTCTCAGTCTCGGTGGAGCGCTGATATCCGAATTTCCCCTTGGCACCTTCGCCGCGCCGCAAAACTTCCCCATCCGGAACCGCATAATTAGCGGCATGTCATTCGGCGTCCTGGTTGTCGAAGCGGCAGAGTATAGCGGTACTCGGATCACTGCGCGCTGCGCATTGGAACAAAATCGCGAGGTCTTTGCCGTTCCGGGAAATGTCACAAACAAGAATTCCTGGGGGCCGAACACGCTCATTAAGCAAGGGGCCAAGCTGGTCGCGACCTGGGAAGATGTGTGGGAGGAACTGCCGGCAGATGTGCGACTTGCACTGACTTCTGAAACTGGCGCTGAATCGCCGGGCGCTCAGACTGCATCATTATTCGAGGAACCTTCGCTCTCTCCGCACGAAAAGAAGATCTACCGGGTGCTGAGGGCCGATGAGGCCATGCACCTCGACGAGATCATCGAGAAGCTGGAACCGGAGCTGTCGTCGTCGGAAATCTTTGCCGCGCTGTTCGAGTTGGAGTTGGCGGGAAAAGTGAAACAGCTGCCGGGGAAGAACTTCGTGAGGAGCTTCTAGCTCTTAGCTTTTAGCTCTCAGCCTTTAGCTTAAGGCCCATGGGGTCCAGCGGAGGGACCAAATGAGAAATTATGAAGATTTGCAAGTTTGGCAAAAGGCTCACAAATTGACTTTGGCGATATACAAGAGCACGCAATATTTTCCAATCGAGGAGCGGTTCGGGCTAACAAGTCAGATTCGGAGGTCATGCTCTTCCATCGGTGCCAATATTGCCGAAGGATGCGGACGCAGATCAGATCCCGAGATGGCGCGGTTCATACAGATTGCGATGGGCTCTGGGGCGGAGCTTTCCTATCACTTGCGCCTGGCGCGAGATTTAGGTTTCCTTCCTAGGGAGTCGTTTGAGAGTCTGCGATCGAGTCTTAGCGACATAATGCGAATGCTCTCTTCGTTTTCTTTGAGAGTGAGGTCGAAAGCACAAGTGGTTCAGCTAAAAGTCAAAGGCTAATAGCTAAGAGCAGCACACCAGGAGCTAGTAGCTAGAAGCTGCGGTTTCGTGCTAGCTTCAACTCATCATCCAGAACTTGAGGTCAAATTGCCAAAGGGTCTAGTCATCGTCGAATCGCCTACCAAGGCGAAGACCATCGAAAAATATTTAGGTAAGGGCTATACGGTCGAAGCCTCGCTTGGGCACGTGAAAGATCTGCCCAAGAGCACGCTCGGGGTCGATATCGAGAACGATTTCGAGACCGAGTACATCGTCATCCCCGGCAAAGAGAAGGTCATCGCAAAACTGAAGAAGCTGGCCGGCGCCGTGGACACGATTTATCTTGCGCCCGACCCGGACCGCGAAGGTGAAGCCATTGCCGCGCACCTGGCTGACGAACTGGGCAACGGCGCAAAATCAAAGAAGAAGAAAAAGAAAGACGAGAATGGCAACGAGCGGATTCGCCGGGTAACCTTCAATGAAATCACGCAACGTGCGGTACGTGAGGCCTTTGAGAAGCCGCGCGCCATTGATCAAAACCTGGTGGATGCCCAGCAAGCCCGTCGCGTGCTCGACCGGCTAGTGGGATATCAGGTATCGCCGCTGCTGTGGGACAAAGTTCGCCGCGGGCTTTCTGCGGGACGGGTGCAAACAGTTGCCCTGCGGTTGATCGTTGAGCGAGAACGCGAGATCAAGGCGTTCGAGAAAAAGGAATACTGGACGATCGATGCGCATCTCGCCGCCGCAAAGCCTCCGGCATTTGACGCGCGATTTCTTGGCAAGGGCGAAGAAAAGATCGAGATTCCGAACGAAGAGGAATCGAAGAAGATCACTGCTGCGCTCGAGAAGGCGGACTGGGTGGTCCGCTCGGCTGAGAAAAAAGAACGCCGCCGGAACGCTACGCCTCCATTTACGACAAGCAAACTTCAGCAGGACGCCTCCCGTAAGCTGCGCTTTAGCGTGAAGCGGACCATGATGATCGCGCAGCGGCTTTATGAGGGCGTGGAAATCGGTGAGGAAGGTGCCGTTGGTCTGATTTCCTACATGCGTACCGACTCGACCCGAGTTGCGCCAGAGGCGCTGACAGAGGTGCGGGAGTACATTGGATCGAATTACGGGCCGGAGTATCTGCCGCAATCTCCGAATACATATAAGGAGAAGAAGGAAGCGCAGGGTGCGCACGAGGCGATTCGGCCCAGTTCAGCCGCGCGCCATCCCGACCAGATCAAGCAATACCTGAAAGAAGATGAGTACAAGGTATACAAGCTAATCTGGCAACGATTTGTGGCTTCGCAGATCACGCCAGCGGTGTTCGACCAGACCACCGTTGATATTGACGCAAAATCGGGTACTGAGACGTTCTGGTTCCGTGTTACCGGCTCGATCTTGAAGTTCGACGGTTTCCTGAAAGTCTATGAAGAGTCGAAAGAAGGCAAAGACGAGGAAGACGAGGAACTGAAGCACAAGCTGCCGGCATTGGAAGCGGGACAGAAGCTGACGTTGCGTTCGATCAGTCCAGAACAGCACTTCACCGAGCCGCCGCCGCGTTACAACGAGGCTTCGCTGGTGAAAGAACTCGAAGAGCGTGGTATTGGCCGGCCATCAACGTATTCGGCAATTCTGAGCACGATTCAGGAGCGTCAATACGTGAACAAAGTTGGCGGAAAATTTTTGCCAACGGAAATCGGCCTGGTAGTAACCGATCTTCTGGTTGAAAACTTCCGCGACATCTTCGACGTGCAGTACACGGCCCGGCTCGAGGAAGAACTCGACGAAATCGAAGAAGGAAAAGAAGGCTGGACCGACGCTCTCGCCGAGTTCTATAAGAAATTCGAGAAAGACCTTCGCTATGCGCAGAAGCACATGGAAAACATCAAGCGCATGGAGAAGCCGACGGACGAAAAATGCGAGCGCTGCGGTTCGCCACTGGTCATCAAGTGGGGCAAGCACGGCTCGTTCTATGCGTGCAGTTCGTATGACAAAGAAGACCCGAACAGTTGCACGTTCACCAAAGAAAATCCGATTAACCTGCCGGACCTCGACTCTGCTGACATGCAGGAGACGGGCGCAGCTGAAGAATACTGCGAAAACTGCGGCCGTGTGATGGTGCTGAAGCGTGGGCGCTTCGGCCAGTTCATGGCCTGTACGGGGTATCCGGATTGCAAGACTACGCGGCGTTTGGATCAGGGCAAGAAAGTTCCCGACATTCCGCTGGAAGAACTGTGCCCCAAGTGCGGGCGCAATCTGATGATCCGCCATGGGCGCTACGGTGAGTTCACGTCATGCAGCGGATATCCGGATTGCAAGTACGTGAAGCAGAATTTCATTGGAGTGAAGTGCCCGCTCTGCGAAGACGGCGAACTGGTCGAAAAGCGTGCGCGCAAAGGGAACACATTCTACGGGTGCAGCAATTATCCGAAATGCAAATTCACTTCGGCGAATAAACCAATTGCGGAGAAGTGCCCGACGTGTGGGAACCCGCACCTGGTTGAAAAGTACTTGAAGTCGGGCCCGGTGATTGCATGCCCGAACAAAGAATGTGACTACGAGAGACCGAATGAGAATGCGGTGCCGCCGGCAGCGGCAGCGGATGGCAAGAATGTGCATCCGTCGGCGTAATTTTTCTGCAGACTTCAACCTGCTTTCATTAAGCCTCTTCAGCGTTGAGGAATCTTTTCTTGCGGGGAAACCTGTTGCGTAGAGTAACTGCAGCTCCTCGACTTCGCAATTCGCTTCACGAGTTGCTCCGCCCGGAATGACAACGATTCAGAGATAGTTGGTTGGACAAATCAAGGAGTGGACGATGCCCAAGAAACCCACAGCTGAAGATGCTCAGATCGTCATGCAGCTTTATGATCTGCGCCGTGAAGCAGAAATGCGCAAGGCCCGGGCGTGGTACGCGTCTTGGTGGCCCAAGGAGGCGCACGATGTCCTACGCGTAATCAACGGCACCGACCCGCAGGAGAATGCGTGGTTTCGTCAGGTGAATGGCTACTGGGATATGGCTGCATCTTTCGTGTTGCGTGGCGTGCTGAACGAAGAAATATTCTTCGACAGCGGCGGGGAGATGTGGTTCATTCTCGCAAAGCTGCAACCATTCCTCAAGGAAGTCCGGGAAAAGGTTGGTATACCCCACGCTTTTATGAATGTTGAGAAAGTTGCCACCCGCACGCAAGCCGGGCGCGAGCGCTTGGAGATGATGCTGAAGCGGGCGGAAGCGAGAAGGGCGGCTGCTGGGAAGGCATAGTTCAGCGGCGGGCGAGAGTGCCGGCCCCACACAAGCGCCCAACACAGTCAGGAAATGTATTCGCGGATGTACGCGTCCTGAGTTTCTCGCAATTCGTTCAATTCCCCATCAAAAATGATGTGCCCGTCGCGCAGGATGAGGAAGCCCATTGGAACTTCCGTGCGCGAGTTGGGCGGCAGCGGCTTCATCTGGTTTGCCGCGCGATCGAAGTAGTGAGTGCCCAGTGTGAATGCGTCCTGCAGGCGGTGAGTCACCAGCAAAGAGCTTGTCTTGTACACGTCGCGCTGCTTCACGATGAGCTCGATTATGGTGTTCGAGGTCACCGGATCCAGGCCTCCAGTCGGCGAATCATAAAGAAGAACTTCGGGTTCGGTGATGATAGTGCGCGCAATCGCAACACGGCGTCGCATTCCACCGGACAACTCAGAAGGATATAAATCAACGGTGTGCTCGAGTTCAACAAAGCTCAGCGCCTCGCGAACCCGTTTTTCGATCTCCGCTTCTGGAATGTCACCTTCTTCGAGCAAGCGATATGCAACGTTCTCGCGCACGGTCAATGAATCAAACAGAGCGCTCTCCTGAAATACGATTCCGACTCTGCGGCGCAATTCAAATAGTTGGTCTTCTGACATGGCGTTGACATCCTGGCCGAGCACCACGATGCGGCCGGCGTCGGGCTTCAGTAGACCGAGAGCGAGTTTGAGAATCGTGCTCTTGCCAGAACCGGCGACGCCAAAAATGGCTTTGGTCTCACCGCGCGCAAGCCGGAAGGAAATACCGTCGAGAACGTTTTTATTCTCGAAAGAGAGTTCTACATTCTCGAACAAGACGGATTCGACAGGCGGCCTTCGTTCCACGGGAGACGATCGTTCAATTGGAAGAATTGGAGTCGACATCGTCGAAGCGGATTTCCACGAACAAAGTTACGATCCTAGAGTAATCATCAGCACTCGCGTGATAAAGACATCCACCGCGATTATCAGAATCATTGAGGCGACGACGGCTCTGGTCGTCGAGAGTCCGACGCCTTGCGTGCCACCTTTAGTCGTCAAACCGTAGTAGCAGCCAATGGTGGCGACGATGAATCCGAAGACGACCGGCTTGGTCAGGCCGGTAAAAACATCGGAGAATTCGAGTGTCTGCCAGGTACTGTTCCAATACTGGTGCGTATCCAGCCGCAGCACCAGACGCACAACAAAAGCGCCACCGACCAAGCCGAGCAGATCTCCGAGAATGGTGAGAAAAAAAAGCATCACGATCGTCGAAGCCACGCGCGGAGTGACGAGTTTCTTCATGGGGTCGGTACCCAGGGCGCGCATGGCATCGATCTGCTCGGTCACGATCATGGAACCGAGTTCGCTGGCCATGCCTGAGGCATTTCGTCCCGCAACGACCAGCCCCGCCAGAACCGGGCCCAGCTCGCGAACAATTCCAACCGAGACCAGTTGTCCAATGACAGTCATCGCGCCGAAGCGGTCGAGTGTGGAAGCGCTGTTGAGCGCCAGGGCTGCGCCAGTAAAGAAGCAGGCTGCGAGCACGATCGGCAAAGAGCCGAAGCCGATCAGGTCGGCTTGCTGAACCATATCTGCGATGTACAACGGGCGGTTAAAGAGATTGCCCAAGGAACGCACGGCAAGCAGAGAATAATCCTGGACCGAGCGGACCTTCTCTTTGGCGAAGTCTGTGGGAGAGATCAGTTCCATGCGCCTGAGAGGAATATAACAGAGAGAAGCTGTCAGCCATCAGCCATCAGCTTTCAGCGGTCCGCCTGGTTTTGAACACACGCTCGGTGTATGGGATTGGTTAGGGGTGTAGCCCGTCTCGCACCTGAAGCTCAGAGCAGAAAGCCTCTTACTCTCTCGCCCTCTTCTTGATCTCAATATTCAGCCGCTTGATTTTCTGGTTGAGGGTTGAAAGCGGGATGTGGAAGCGCTCGGCAGCTTCGGTTTGGTTCCAGCCACATTTTTCGAGCATGTCAGTGATGATGTGGCGCTCGCAGTCTTCCATTACGTCGAAGAGAGAAGCGTCGGCGCGACTTTCGATCATGGGCAGGGATGTTCCGCGCCCGGCAACGTGGTCGGGTAAGAGTTCGGGACCGATTTCGGGTCCAGACGAAAGCACGACTGCGCGTTCAATCACGTTCTCGAGTTCGCGCACATTGCCGGGCCAGGAATAATTCAGCAAAGGGCGTAAAGCATCGGTGGTCAGGCTGCGGGCTGAGCGTTGATTCTCTTCCGAGTACTTGCGCAGGAAGAATTCCGCCAGCAGCGGAATATCCTCTTTGCGCTGCCGCAGCGGTGGAAGGTCAACGGTGATCACGTTCAAGCGGTAGAACAGGTCTTCGCGGAACTTGCCTTCACGCACTAGTTGGCGAAGATCGACGTTGGTGGCGGCAATGATGCGCACATCGACTTGAATTTCGTGCACGCCGCCGAGATGCATGAATTTCCTGTCCTGCAAAACGCGCAGAATTTTTGATTGCGTGTCGAGACCCATGGTGCCGATCTCGTCGAGAAAAAGCGTGCCACGGTCGGCAACTTCGAAAAGACCTTTTTTCGAAGAGATCGCGCTTGTGAATGCCCCTTTCACGTGACCGAAGAGAGTCGACTCAAGCAAGTCCGGCGGCATGGAGCCGGTGTTCACGGGAACGAAGGGACGATCGCGGCGCGGCGAATTCAGGTGCAGCGCTTTGGCGATCAATTCTTTTCCGGTTCCGCTTTCACCTTGAAGAAGAATCGTAGAGCGGCTGGGAGCGACCTGGGCAACGAGGTCGAAAATCTTGAGCATGCCCTCGCTCTTGCCGACAATGTTTTCGAAGTTGTAGCGCTGCTTCAGTGCGCGTTTGAGCTGGATGTTCTCTTCTTCGGCCCGTCGACGCGCCACTGCTGCACGCACGTCAGCGAGCAATTTCTCGTTGTCCCAGGGCTTTTGAAGAAAATTGGTTGCACCGGATTGCATCGCCCGCACCGCGTCTTCTACGGTTCCGTAGGCGGTAATCATGATGACTGAAATTTGCGGATCAACTGCGCGAATTTCCAGTAGCAATTCGATTCCATTGCGATCGGGCAAGGCGAGGTCGAGCAGTACCAGATCAAATGGGCGGTTGCCTAGCTTGGAAAGTCCTTGCACCCCGTCGGCAGCCGCCTCCACTTCATAACCTTCAAACTCGAGCAAAGTTTGCAGGGACTCGCGTATTTCCATCTCATCGTCGATGATGAGAACACTGCCGTGCACCGGCGAATGAGTTTCGGCTATGCGCCCGGAGATGACGGCGGCTTCAGACATTGACCGCCTTTCTCAGCATGGGGAAATCGAGGTAGAAGGTCGTGCCTTGCTCGGGAGAACTCTCCACATGAATTTTTCCCGCGTGCTCCTGAATGATTCCATAGGTCACGGAAAGCCCTAAACCGGTACCGCGCTTCTGTCCGTTTTGCGCAATGCTCTTGGTGGTAAAGAATGGGTCGTAGATCCGCTGGATGTGCTCCTGCGCAATTCCGGAACCAGTATCAGAGACGACTACGCGAACGCCATCACCGTTTGAAGTTGTGATGCTGAGAGTGCCGCCGTCGGGCATTGCGTCCTTGGCATTCAGAAACAGGTTTAGGAAAACCTGTTGCAGGCGCCCGGCGTTGCCCTGGATCGTAGGCAAGTGATTGCAAAGTTCGTCGTGCACGAGGATGCGCGAAGTCTTGAACTGATGTTCCAGCAGGCTCAAAGTGTCGCCGATGACACGATTGAGATCTACCTCTGCGAATTCCGCTCCGCTGGTGCGGGAGAAATTCAACAGGTTGTTCACGATTTCAGAGGCGCGGAAAGTTTGGCGCGTGATCTTCTCAAGAACCGCGCTTTTCTTTTCGTCGCCCTGCACCTGTTTTGAAAGCATCTGCGCGTAGGAAGAAATCACTGCCAACGGCGTGTTCACCTCGTGTGCAACGCCGGCAGCGAGCAGCCCGATGGATGAAAGCTTGTCTGCCTGCGAAAGCTGGTTTTCGAGATCGACACGCTCGGTGATGTCATCCATGATGATCAAACGGCCGACTACATTGAACTTGCGGCTCACCAGCGGAGCAATGGCGACATTCAAAATTCTGGTTTCGCCTGTAGGAACTGCGAGCCGAAACTTGTAAAGGTTGTGGATGCCGGGGCTTTGCCGTACGCGTGAGAATTCCTGAGCGAACTCGGCGGGGAAAATTTCCCCCAGTGAACGCGAGAGCGCCTGCCGCCGCGGCAGGGCATACATAACTTCCATCTGCGAGTTCCAGGATTCGATCCGGTCCTGGAGATCGACGGCTAAAACACCAACGTTGATGGATTCAACGATGTTCTCGTTGAAGTCCTTGAGTCGCTCGTATTGCGCGACCTTCTGTTCGAGCGATGCATAGAGCCGTCCGTTCTGAATGGCGATGGCGAGATAACCGGCGACAGTTTCGAGTAGTTCCACATCTTCACTGGAAAGGAAGTCACCAGTCGCTGTTTTGCCGAGACCAAGTATTGCCACGGTGGATTTCTGAGCACGACACGGAATGTAGTAGTTCAGTTCAAGACGAGCAATCGTCTCCTGCGCGGTCGCGTTCTCGCGCGGAACGTGATGCGTGTTCTCGAAAAAAATATGTCCCTGTGGAGTTTCCGGGCGCTCAACGCTCAGGAAGCTCAAGTCGAGTCCAGCCGTGTGCTGAATGCCAAACGACTTCGCGAGTATGAACGACTCGGACCGCTCACCTGACGACAAGAAGATTGCCATTCGATCGACCAGCAACGTGCGCGAAAGGCGGTCAACCACGGCGGTCAGCATTGTATCGAGATCGGTCTCGGCGCTGAGCTCGCGACCGAATTCGACCAGCGTCTGGCGGTAATCGTAATTCGTACGATAGAAGAGCCGGTCTATGCGCTCCTGGATCCATTTGCGCAGCGGCTCGGCGAGGAAAGCTGTAATCACGATTGCGAGGACCAACCCCGTAGTTCCAGCGCTTGGAACCCGGGTATGGATGAGTTCCCCGACCAGCGCAATCGCGGTGTAACACGCGCCCGCAATCGCAACCGCCGCGAGGGTATACGCCATCCCACGCTTAAAGATCAGGTCCACATCCATCAGCTTGTAGCGGAAGATCGCGTAGCCGAATGTGAGCGGCAGAATCCCGAGCGAAAGCACCGAGCTCTTGATCCCCGGACGGCCCAGGATGAATGGAACGATATAGAACAAAGTGAAAGGCGCGATCGCGAGAATCGTGCCTCGGGTCAGCCACTTCAGTTGCTGGCGAACGATCGGCCGGCGGGCTTGGCTGTAGCTGCGCAGCAGCACGACCGCAGCCAGGACGAAGTAAACGGCGAGGTAAGCCATCCACAAGCGGTCAAGCCGGGAGAGCAACTTTTCGCTTGCAGTCGAAAACGCGATGGCGGAAACGTGATAGGCCAGTAATAGAGCCCCAGGTATATAGATCGCGGGAATCAACCAGCTTCTTTTACGCGCCGCTTCGGATTTTTCCGGGAAGGTCAGCACAAAATGCAGCAGCAGCGCCGGCTGCAGCATGTTGGCGACGATGTTGCCCCAGTAGATCGTCCAATCAAACGAGTTCAATTTCCCGGTGAAATGGAACGAGCAAAACACGAACGACACCAGGCAGAAAATGTAAAAGTGAGTTGAGCCGGGAGCAGTCCAGCGGCGGAAAAGAACGTAAAGTCCGATTCCAAGATAAGTAAGCCCGATCAGCCGGAGCCAGCCATTAAAAATGCGTTGTTGGGAGGGAACTTCCTGCGGACGAAGAAGCGGGCTCGCTGTGAAAGCAACGGCGCCGCGCTGCAGGGAATAGTTAATCTTTAACCAGTTGCCGACGCCATACATCTGGCGCACCAAGCGATCGAGATGGGAAATCCGATTTCCGTTGACTAGCACGAGACGATCTCCGACAGCGATGCCCGCCTGGGCCCCTGGCCCGTTGGGATCGACTTGGTCGGCCGTCAGACCACCGTCGCGCTCTACCCACACAATTCCGTCAGAGGGAGCGGAGAATTGGCTTTCCTTGTGCAGATTAATCCAGGCAAAGGTGGTAGCTGCGACAGTGAACAGGGCCAAAGCGCCAGCAGCAAATCGAATTTGCGAATCCCTGTTCATGCCGGAATCGGAGGCTAACCGACCAATCCGTCGGTAGGGATGCACGTTCTCTGCCAAGCCCCCACTCTGAATGGACGCCTTAAGTTCCATAAACGTAAGCGCTTCCACAATTATAGTGAGAAGCGGGACGCGGCGTTATGATTTTTGGAACGAACCCTCCCGTATTTGGTAAGTTCCTCTGGCACTTTTGTTTAGGTTGGAAAAGTACGCAAAGACCGGGCATTCCCGAGCTAGCCGGAGACAAATTGTTCAGCTAGGACGTACAAAAAAATCGGCGAATCTACCATAGAAAGGCACCATACACCGCCCTTGGTCGATGAGAGACTGTTCCGGTGAAAGAGCCGGTGCTCAAAGTTGCTGACGAAGAGCTGAACTGTGACGGCCTCAGGGTCCGATTCAAGCGAGCTGGATCAGGGCCTGCACTTGTGTTAGTGCATGGATTGCTGGGCTACTCATTCAGTTGGCGAAGCGCCATTCCCATTCTGGCTCGGAATTGGGAAGTTTTCGCGCCGGACATGCCGGGCGCTGGCTTTTCAGAATGCCGGCCCGACCTCGATTGCCGACTCAGAGCAGGCGCACAACGCCTTTTAGCCTTTCTTGACGGCGTTGGAGTCGCCTCTTGCGGTCTGGTTGGCAGCTCGTATGGTGGAGCAACGACAATTCTGCTGGCGGGACTGGCGCCCCACAAAGTCCGCAGTCTTATTCTTGTGTCTCCCGCGAACCCATGGTCGAAAAATGGCCGAAAGCGGCTTGCAGCGTTGAGGAATCCGGTTGTGGCGTCGCTGTTCCCTCGAATCGCCAGATCGGCTCGTCCTCTACATAGCTATTTCGTGAAGAGGATGTGGGGCGATGCGAGCCGAATTACACAGGACACTCTGGATGGGTACTCGCGCCCACTCATTCGTCCCGGGGTTTTCGAACACTCGGTGAAGATTGTTAGCAACTGGAAGGGGGACATGGCCGAGCTACAAAAAACACTGCCGAAATTGGCCGATATACCGACCTTGCTGGTTTGGGGAGATCGAGATCGAGTCGTCGATCCAAGGTCGGCTGAGTTGGTGAAAAAGTACCTGCCGAACGCGAAGGTCAAAATGATCCCGGGTGCAGGCCATCTCCCTTACGAGGAATGTCCGGAGGAATTCTGCGCTGCGGTGCAGCAATTCTTATGGTCGGAAAACCCAGGAGCTTCGGTCGTTCCACACGATAAGTAACCTGACAGCGTGGCGGCGCGGTGCTAACCTCGAAATTTACCATGTCAGCCGTGACGCAATTCGCCCCGTTCAAGCACCTGGCGAACAGCTTCCGGGCGGAAAATTCTGGGGCCTGGGTGCGCTTTTTAGGGGCGGCAGTCGGACTGACCGCTGCCTTTGCGGCGGCGATTTTTTCTACTGCGGCGCGGGATGCAGGCAATGTAATTGGCACGGTTGTTTTGGCATCGTTAGCTCTGCTGATTGCCGTCGCGGTCGGGCTGGGAACAGTCCCATATCTCGCCCGGCGCGTGGGCGCGAAGCGAGTGCGCGATGCCCTGGACTTTGAGGTAACTAAGGCCGGCATTCTTTATGCGTTGGTCGTGCTGCTGATCGGGATCGCGGCTTTAAACACGGGCAACAATCTTCTCTACATTGTTGTTGCGGCTATGCTGGCGTCGATCGCAGTTTCTGGGCTGGCAAGCGCGGTTTGCTTGAGTGGCCTCGATCTGGAATTGAAGATCCCGGAGCACATCTTTGCTGGGACCGAGGTCGCCGCGACAGTGTGCGTGCACAATTCGAGGAAATGGATTCCATCCCTTTCCATTTCCGCGGTCCCCATTGAGAAAAAAAGCCAGCGCAAGCGATGGCAATGGGTAGAAACCACGTTTCCGGTGCCGCCGTGGCGCCCACCGGAGCAGCAGTGGCTGCGGCTGCCGGACCGCAAATTGCGCCGCGTGCTGGTGGGAAGCCCTTCCGGTGTATTTCATCAGGCAGCGTATTTTCCGATTATTCCGCCCGGTTCGGGACTGGAGGCTTCGGTGAAGTTGAACTTCCGGCGGCGCGGCTGCTATCAGGAAAAATTCAGCCTATCGACGCGCTTCCCGTTTGCTTTTTTGGTCAAAACGCGACGAGCAGCCTTGTCCCGCGAGGTGTTGGTTTATCCCGAACTTACCAGTTCACAGGATGCGATCGAGCTGGTACCGCTTTTGAGCGGGAAGTTCGAGGCGCATCTTCGCGGGATTGGATCCGATTTGTATCGTATCCGCGAATACCTTCCAGAGGACCCGGCACGGCAGGTGGACTGGAAGGCCACGGCGAAGTCCGGATCGCTCAAAGTAAGGGAGTTCTCCCGCGAAGACGAGCGCCGCATTCGCTTAGTGTTCGACAATCCGGCCCCGGGCGAGCTCCAATCGGTTCGTTATGAGCGGATGATTTCGCTAGCCGCTTCGCTGCTTTGGAAATTGTCAGAGCAGAACGTGTTTATCTCTTTCGTTTCACAGGAGTACGAATCGTTTGGCGACGTATACGGCGCGTTGCGGTATCTGGCAACTATTTCTCCAAAGAATCAATCCTCGATCCTTGAAACGCTCTCCGCCTCGACGGATTACAGCGTGGTCTTCACCGTGCAGCAGCGGGGGACCATTCCGGCTGGAGCCTGGGCGAGCTCTTATTTCGTTTTTGTTGATTAAGCAGGTCTTACGGCATGCCAAACCGGTAACCGGGAGTTCAGTTAGTAACCATAACTTTGGTTACTACGGTTCATAGGTAACTGAGTAAAAAACTGCTAAGGTTCATTCCAGAGTAGGTCTTTAGTGTTGGTAGTACGGGATTGAACCAATGTCCAGCCCCCAAATCCAGCTATTGCTCTGGGTCGCCCAACCGATCTTATTGGCGCCGGTGGCATACGTTATGTTCCGTCGGCAGCAGCAAAAGGACTTCCCGGTATTCTTTTCCTTCGCCATTGTCCAACTTCTGGTTTTTTCGGTGGAATTCCCGGTTTACCATCTCGCCGACTATCGGGCTTACTTCTTTACGTATTGGGTAGCGACGATCATTAACCTGATCCTGGATTTCAAGATTATTCACGAGATTTTCCTCGACATCTTTAAGCCATACCATGCGTTGCGGGATCTGGGGACGGCGCTTTTCAAGTGGGCTGCCCTGATCATGATATTGATTTCAGTTGTCCTGGTTTCTACCAATCCAATTTGGAACGACCCGGTTGCCCACAGCGTATTGCTTCTGCAACGCTGCGTACGAGTGGTGCAATGCGGAATGGTACTGTTTCTCCTCGCCTTCTGCAGTCACTTGAGTGTGTCATGGCGCAGGCACAGCTTTGGGATCGCCTGCGGCTTCGGCGTGGCAGCGGCGACAGAACTCATCACCACTGCACTATTCTCCGGCGGTCACACCACCAACCATTTGGTTAACACGATAAATATGTCTGGTTATGATGCCGCGGTCGTGATCTGGCTAGCCTATACGGTGTTGAACCGTCGTGAACATGCGGTGCCGGTACTCGTCCCGCAACGCTGGGACAATGCCTTGATGGAATTACATCCCGCGGCTGAAGCCGAGTCGTTGATTCCCATGTTTGAACATATGGTAGACCGCGCATTCTCGCGCACTCAGAGCGGCCACGCCTGAGATAACTAGAGTAAGTCCCGCCAAAGACAAGTTCACCTCAACTCCGCCAGAACCCAGCTTTGTCCCGTTTTGTCGGACGGATTCACAATGACAAGCGGAAAAGCTTGACATCGCCGCTATAATTCCGTCACTAGGGTTTCCGCTCCCAGGGGACCCGCATGTAGGAGAAAAGCTATGACACGTGCGGTCAGGACAATAGTCCTGGTGGTAGCATTCGCGTGTTCTTGTCTGGCAGCGGCCGCCCCGGTCAGCAACAAGCTGAACGACGGACCGATGCCTCTGTGCTACAAAAGAAATTGCTTGTAATAGAATTTTAGTTTCAAATCCCTAGAGCCAGAAGATACTTTCTGGCTCTATTTGTTTATTAACAAAGCGACTAACTAGATGTCGAACCTGTAAGTTACCTCCAGCCAATCTGCCTTGATCAACCTCTACGATCGGACGCGAAACTCGGTCGTACGCTCTGCGGTCTCTTTCACCAGATATCCCATTCTGGGATGTGATGGTTCGAGGTCGACTCTTACCCCATGGTGACGTAGAGTATCGGAGCAAATCGGGCCGATAGAGACCACCATGGCGTGTCTCAGGCCGCCCAAAAATTCATCTCCTAAACCGATTTGTTGCGCAATGCGAAACGCGTGGGTGAATTGGACTGAGGAAGTGAACATCACGACGGAAATTTTTTTCTCCACCACTTCACGGATGGCCGCCTTAAGCGGCTCGGTGTCCTCCGGCAACTCTGAGCGGTAGACACGAACGGGGACGACTTCGGCACCGCGCTCGCGGATTGCGGCGTAAAGCTCGGGACTAGGTTCCCCGTGCTCTTGCACCAATACGCGGCGATCTTTGAGCTCGATTTGCTCGGAATTCTCATCGAGCGCCTTGACGATCTCGCGCCAGGTGTTGGGCTCAGGAACGGTCACGGTGATAGGAATTCCGAATTCACGCATGATGGCAGAAGGTTTTGGTCCGCGGACCACGATTTTCATTCGGTGAAGGGCCGCCAGGACTTCATTGCGAGGGCTGAGTGCTTCTGCGGCCTGGAGCAGTGCTCGGGAGCCGACACCGGTCATAAAAATGACGACATCGAACCTGCCGTCGAGCATTTCCCGGATTGCCCGCCGTTCTTCCTCGCTGGGCGTTTCTATTTCGCGGGTCGAGGGCGCGACCACCGGCACACCGCCATTGTTGCGGATCAATTGTGCGATCTCCGGGGCGCGGCGGCTCTCGAATGAAAGCACGCGCAGGCCGTTGAAACCTGGCATTTCAAGCTCCGAGTGAAAGGGAGGATAGCAGGTTTAAAACGTTCCGGACACCTCGCCCCATTACCTAAAGGGTTAACTCCGCGCTTTATGCCCAGCAAAATCCGTGATATAACGCCGTAAAGGTCATCGAGCTCCCAGGAGAGTGGGATATGGAATTGGCTTTTTACGCCAACGGACCCTTGGAATCCGAGGGCTTCGAAAAAGGAGGGCTTGTGTCCGAAGCACGGACAGGGAAGAGATTTCCGCTCGAACTGCCGATAAAGATTCATGGGCAAAACCAGGGTAGTGTAACCGGGAACATGAGTGCCGCCGGAGTGTACATTCGTGGCAATCCCGCGCTTGAAATCGGCTCCAATGTCGAATTTGAAATCGCCTTGCCGCCTGAGTTGACCGGCGCTGCCGAGAACGTGGTTGTGCAATGTAAAGGCCGCGTGGTGAGAAAAGATGCCGGGGCAACCGGTGAAGGACAGGGCGTAGCTTGTGTGATCGATACTTACGATTTTGTTCGTCAGCCGTAAACGCGAGGTGCTAAGCCAATGCTGAAACTCATTCTGGCCGACAACCAGGCTATTTTTCGCGCGGGCATCGCCAAGGTGCTGGCCGTAGAAGACGAGATGCGCATCGTTGCGCAGGCGCAAACTTCGGAGCAGATGTTTATGGCTCTCGACAAATTCCGCGCCGCAGTTCTGGTGGTGGCTGGCGGGTTTCACAGCGACTTCAACGCCGTTGTGCAAGCGGCGAATAAAGTCCGCACGCGAGTTGTAGTGCTCGGCGATACTGGCGAGAGCGCGCAGAAATATATGGGCGCCGGCGCGCACGGAGTTGTTTATCGGAACGTGACGAGCTCCGCTCTGGTTGATTGCGTGCGCAAGGTGGCACGCGGTGAAACCTGGATTCAGGACATCGCGGTTCCGAGTGAGTTGACCGAAAACGATATGGTCGGGCTGCGCGTTCGTGATCGGCTTACGGCGAAAGAGCTGCGCATCGTCGCGCTCATTGTTCAGGGATACAAGAACAAAGAAATCGCCTCCCAGCTTGGAACAACCGAGCAGGTGATCAAGAATTATCTCCGGAACGTTTACGACAAGATCGGCGTCTCGGACCGGCTGGAGTTAGCGCTGTTTACGATCCATCACCGGATTCTGAACGAAGCCGCAGCCGCCACAGCCGCCGCGCATCAGCCACCTGTGCCCGGGCCGGCGGGAGTGGCTGGGTAACTGTTAGCCTTCGCCAGCAGACTACCGTTTCTGAGTAATCGGTCGCGGTATATTCATTGGGCGTGAAAATCTCCGTCGCCCTCATCACTCTTAACGAAGAACAAAACCTGCCGCGCACGCTTGAAAGCGTGATGCCACTGGTGCGCGACGGGCAGGGCGAGATCATCGTGGTCGATTCTGGATCGACCGACCAGACGCTCGAAATTGTGCGCTCGTTTGGGGCCAGGATATTCACCGAACCGTGGAAGGGGTTCGCTGCGCAGAAAAATTCCGCCATGGAGAAGGCGACCGCGGATTGGGTGTTGCAGTTGGATGCGGATGAGGCGCTGGAACCAAGACTGGTCGCGGAGATCGAAAATGCCGTGGTAAGAGCGGGGAGTCTGGTCGGCTTTTGGATTCCTCGCAAGAATTTTTTCCTCGGCCGCTGGATCAAACACGGCGGATTCTATCCCGATCCCAAGCTGCGCCTGATTCGGCGCGGAACTGGAAAGTTTGAAGAGTACGGCGCACATCCGACGATCAAAGCGAATGGCCCGACCGGCCGTCTGAAGCACGCGCTGATCCACAATGCCTACCCAACCCTACGCGGCTACATCGATCACATGAACAGCTATTCGTCCTCGGGCGGAGAGGTGGCGGTTGCGAAAGGGCATCGCGGGTTTAGTTTTCTGGATATTGTTGTTCGTCCCAAGCTCACGTTTATCTACAACTACTTTTTCCGGCTGGGATTTCTGGACGGCCGAGAAGGATTTCTGCTGCACGCCTATCACGCAGTTTACGTGTCGTGGAAATATGCGAAGGCCTGGGAGCTTTCACGAAGGCGATCTCAGTGATCCTTCGTGTAACCTCGCGTCAGTCCTGGTAATCGCTCTTAAAATTCGACGACGAATCCTGGCTCCGGCGCGCTACCGACCGAGTGGTCGTCTCTTCTGCTTGCTCCAGTTTGGGCCGTCTCCTATGATCGACGGTGAGGCGCGTGAATGGCGGAGAAGAAACGGCCATCGAATCCTGACACCCAGACAGAAGAATCTCCAATCGCGGACGTAAGCCAAGGACGTCATCCTTCCGCTTCAGAGAAACAGTGGGCGGAAAAGACGCTCCTTCCCGCGCTTGAGAAGTCTCCTGAGAAGCCGATCGGTGCTCCAACCGGCGCGAATCTCGATGAACACGGGCGCGCGCGATTTACTACCGTTTCCGGCGTTCCCATTCGGCGGCTGTACACGCAGGCCGACCTTCCCCAACGCTGGGACTACGAACAATTCCTCGGTTTCCCAGGCGAACCGCCGTTTACGCGTGGCATTCACTCGACCGGATATCGCGGCAAGCTTTTTACAATGCGGCAGTTTTCGGGGTTCGCCTCTCCCGAGGAAACGAACCGCCGCTACAAATATCTGCTTGAGCATGGGGGCAGCGGGCTTTCCGTTGCTTTCGACCTTCCCACGCTGATGGGATACGACTCAGACCATCCGGCCAGCGAAGGCGAAGTAGGGAAGTGCGGGGTGGCCATCGATTCCCTTGAAGATATGGAAATTCTCTTTAACGGAATCGATCTCGAAAAGACTACTGTCTCGATGACGATCAATTCGCCGGCCTCAGTCTTATGGGCAATGTATTTGGTTGTCGCTGAGAAGCAAGGCGCGGACTGGAAGAAAATTTCCGGCACAATTCAGAATGACATTCTGAAGGAATACATCGCGCAGAAGGAATACATCTACCCGCCAGCTCCATCCATGCGGCTGGTCATCGACACATTTGAGTTCGGCTCCAGGTTTACGCCGCGTTTTAACACGATTTCCATCAGCGGCTATCACATCCGTGAGGCGGGCTCTAGTGCATTGCAAGAGCTGGCGTTCACGTTATATGACGGAGTCGAGTACGTCGAATGGGCGCGACGTCGCGGTTTGGATGTAGACGAGTTCGGTCCCCGCCTGAGTTTCTTTTTTAACGCGCACAACGACTTCTTCGAAGAGATTGCCAAGTACCGGGCCGCGCGCAAAATCTGGTATCGCGTGATGAAAGACCGCTTCGGCGCGAAAACCCAGCGCACCTGGCTCATGCGCTTCCACACGCAAACGGCCGGCGTTTCACTTCCCGCGCAGCAGCCAATGAACAACATTGCGCGAGTTGCGATTCAGGCGTTGGCCGCGGTCCTGGGCGGAACCCAATCGCTGCATACCGATGCTTACGACGAAGCTTTTGCTCTGCCGACCGAGGAAGCCGCGCGAATTGCTTTACGAACGCAGCAGATTATTGCATATGAATCCGGCGTGACCCAGACCGTCGATCCGCTTGGTGGATCTTATTTTCTGGAAAATCTCACTCTGAAAATGGAAGAGGGCGCGTTCGACTACTTCGGCAAACTCGACGCCATGGGCGGCATGGTCAAAGCCATAGAACGCGGATACCCGCAGAAAGAGATTGCCGAGGCTGCGTATCAGTATCAGCGGATGGTGGAAGCAAAAGAGAAGATTATTGTGGGCGTCAACGATTTCACGATCGAGGAAGAGCCTCCACCGACTTTATATATTGATGAATCTGTCGCGCGTCAGCAATCGGCGAAACTGAAAGTCCTGCGGCAGCGCAGATCGAACGATGAAGTCCGGCGTTCGCTGGACAACCTGAAACAGGCCGCTGCTCAAGAACCACGGGCGGAGTTGAACGGGAAGATTTCCCACGCGAATACGATGCCGTACATTATCGAGGCGGTCCGGGTTTACGCGACTATAGGTGAAATCTGCGACGCGTTGAGGCAGGTGTACGGAACTTATACCGAAACCAGCGTGACGTGAAGGTTAAAGAAGGCCGGTGTTCCATGAAAGCATTCGATATCACCACTGTGGAGAGTTGGCCCGAACTTCCGCTCGAGCAGTGGAAGGACACCTATGCCACTCTCCACATGTGGACGCAAATCGTCGGTAAAGTCCGCCTTGCGTTGACTCCTCTGGTAAACCATTGGTGGAACGTTCCGTTGTATGTAAGTGCTCGTGGCTTGACCACCTCGCCAATCCCATATCGCGTCAGTCCGTTTGAGTTGCAGTTCGATTTTCTGGACCATCAACTGGTATTTCAGGGGAGCGATGGCGCGTGCAAGGCAATACCGCTCAAGCCGAGATCGGTTGCTGACTTCTACGCTGAGGTCATGAACATGCTGCGATCTGCGGGTATCGACGTGAAGATCTGGCGGATGCCGGTTGAGATTCCGAATCCCATTCCATTCGATGAAGATCGAGTGCATGCGTCTTATGATCCTGAGGCCGCGCATAGATTCTGGCAAATTTTATTGAGTGTGCGAAGCGTGTTCGAGGAGTTTAGGTCGAGGTTCGTCGGCAAATGCAGCCCGATTCACTTCTTCTGGGGAAGCTTTGATCTGGCGGTGACCCGGTTTTCCGGCCGCCCGGCGCCGGAGCGGCCGGGTGCGGATCGAATCACGCGTGAAGCCTATTCGCAAGAGGTAAGCAGCGTAGGTTTTTGGCCCGGCGGCGGAAACATTCCCGGAGCGGCTTTTTATTCGTACACCGCGCCCGAGCCTGCAGGATTTCGCGATTGGCGTGTCCGTCCTGATGCGGCGCACTATGATGCGCAAGTCGCAGAATTCCTGCTGATGTACGACGACGTGCGCAACTCCGCATCTGCCGTAACTACATTGCTTGATTTCTGCCAGAGTACATACGAAGCGGGAGCCACGTTGGGAAAGTGGAATCGAGAAGATCTCGAGAAGCAAGCGATTACAACTTTGGATAAGTCTGCTTGATTGCTACGAAACTCACCGTAGGTGCGGTAGAGACAATCGCATTCCCAGCGAAGGTAACTAGTCAACTGGTCATTGCTGCCTCATAATGCCTGTTATGGCAACGGCCGGCACAGGGCCCCTTCCCGAGTCTTCTTTAGTCCGCACAGCTGGGGAATCCATTCGGGCTGTCTCGCGAAATCAGAGAATCGCGAGTTTGCTCATTGTGTTAGCTGTTGCTTTCCTGACATCAATTTTGGCGTCATTCCATCGAGAGTATCAGCAAAGAATTTCGAGTTACTCGGATGCTGAGATTCACTACGCATACATGAGTCGCGTCTTAACTCAGCTCACGTCGTTGGCATTGTTGGCATATGTCGCGGTCCAAAATCGTACGAAACCTGCAGATTTCGGCCTAACATTTCGAGCTGAGGAGATCGTTTGGGGCGTACTTCTATGGGCCGTTTCAACCATCTGCTATCGCCTGTCCTTCCCAATCATTCTTTCTTTATGCGAGCTTTTCGGTTGGCATCGAGCACCTGCCTTTGTCCCCGGCTTGAGGCTCGGATTGGGGCCCCTGACTTATTGCTTCGTGTTAGTGAATCCGGTATTCGAAGAGATGATAGTCAGGGCGTTCCTGATTTCCGAAACTATAGCGCTGACCGGCAGTTCATTGTTGGCGATACTCTTCAGCACATTCCTTCAGACGTCGTATCACATTTATCAAGGCGTGCCGTACGCCCTTTCGTATGTCGTCGTATTTGGAATGTTTTCTGTTTACTATGTCCGAACCCGGCGCATCATACCCGTCATCTTGGCGCACTTCATTGCTGACGCACTTGCGCACTTCTCGTACGCTCTGTCGCACCCAGCGACTCGCCTGTGAAGGTTTACCGGTTAACGCGACTGCCCGGTCCCGAATACCTGATACTTCACGGAGGTCATTTCGCGCAGCGCAAAAGGCCCACGGCAGTGGAGTTTCTGGGTGCTGATGCCCATCTCCGCGCCGAAGCCAAACTCTCCGCCGTCGGTGAAGCGAGTGGAAGCATTCCAGTAAACCGCGGCTGAGTCGACCAATTGCAGAAACCTGCGGGCGTTTGCTTCGTTTTCGGTGATGATCGATTCGGAGTGTTTTGTCGAGTAACGGTTGATGTGGACAACTGCTTGATCAAGATCACCGACGACTCCAATCGCGATGCACAGCCGAAGATATTCTTCTCCCCAGTCCTGCTCGCTGGCAGGGGCAACCTCGGCTGATAAACGCCGAGCATGTTGATCCCCTCGCACCTCCACTCCGGCATCGACTAATTTGCGTACGATCTGCGGGACGAATTCAGCTGCAATCCGTGAATGCACCAGCAGCTTTTCGGCAGCATTGCAGACCGAAGGCCGCTGCGTTTTCGCATTCAAAATTATGCGATTCGCCATTTCGAAATCCGCGGAGTCATCGACGAAAATGTGGCAATTTCCCGCGCCGGTTTCAATCACCGGAACCAGCGCATTCTCCATCACATGCGTGATTAGTCCCGGCCCACCGCGAGGGATGACTACATCGACCAGGCCACGTGCGCGGATCAGCTCCTGCACGGTATCGCGACTCGTCGAATCGAGCAACTCGATTCCGCCGGCCGGAATCCCTGGAACGGAAGCCATGATTTCCGCGAGAACCTGATTGCTCCTTGCCGCCTCTTTTCCGCCCCGCAGCACAACCGCGTTGCTGGTCTTGAGACACAGGACAGCAGCATCGACGGTAACGTTCGGGCGCGACTCGTACACAATGCCCACCACGCCAAGTGGCACGCGAACCTTGCGGATGATAAGGCCGTTCGGCCGCGTCCATTCTTCGAGGATTTCATTGATCGGATCCGGCAGGCTCGCGACGTCGCGAACTGCGCTTGCCATTTCCGAGATTCTTTCAGGCGTGAGGAGAAGCCGGTCGCGCATGGCGCCGGAAAGATTTGACTTGCGCAGATCGTCGCCATTGGCGCGCAGGATTTCCGCAGAGCGCCTCTCAAGGGCATTGGCGATGTTCAGAAGCAACTCATTTTTTTGTGCAGTCGAGAACTGGGCAAGCGCGACCGAAGCGGTACGTGCACGCTCCATTTTTTCTCGCGTTGAAAATGCAACCGCTGCTCCACCCGCCATTACGCCTTCACCTTCTTCGGAGGGAAATACGTTCCTGTCTTGCGCCCGAGTGCCTTCGCAATCGCGTCCGGATCGCGTCCATTCACGATGGCGACGTTGACTCCAGCTTCACTCGCCATCTTCGCAGCGCGCAGTTTCGACCGCATTCCTCCTCGTCCTAGTTTTCCATGCCCGTTGCAAAGCGCTTCCATTTCGGGCGTAAGCTTGCGAATGGTACGCACTAATTCCGGCCGTCTGCCATTTGCAGCATAGAACCCATCCACGTCTGTGAGCAGCAGGAGCCAGTCGGCTTCAACCGCCGCCGCCAATAGCGCGCTGAGTTCGTCGTTATCGCCGAATGCGCCGACCAGTTCCCGCACGGAGACGCTGTCATTTTCATTCACGATTGGAACCACGCCCAGACGCAAAAGCTGATTCAGCGTGTTTTGAAGATTTTTGTAGCGCGCGGAATTCGTGAAGTCATCGCTTGAAAGCAGCAACTGCGCAACAACCTTCTTTCCGAAGAACAATTGCTCGTAGGTGTGCATTAGCGCGCTTTGCCCAACAGCAGCGCAAGCTTGCATCAACGGCACGTTCGCTGGGCGGTTCTTCAGTCTTAGATGCGCCATGCCAGATGCAATTGCCCCGGAGCTCACGATGAGGAATTCATGTTGCGGAAGGTCAAGCTGGTCGACGAGCGAGCGCAGTTGTTTAGTATCAATCCTCCCATTGGGGGCGATCAGACTGGTTCCGACTTTGATGACGAGACGCATTCTCGATCTAAATACTTTACAAGATTTGCCGCAGAGATCGCCGAGTTCGCAGAGAGCAGTTACAAACGGTCGGTGTGCTCGGCGATCCGGCGATAGTCAACCTTCGGGTTTTTGCCTTCCTGCGGCCCATCTGCGAAACTGAAACTGCTTGCATTCCACAATACCGAATTTCGAATATGTCCCGCGTATCGCCGCAATTGCTCGCGAGGCCGGCGCTTTGCTGATGCAGCACTTCGATCGGCAAATCAAGATTGAGTACAAAGGCGAAGCTGATCTGGTCACAGTTGCCGATCGCAAGTCGGAGGCCCTGATCCGCGAGCGGATCCGCGCGCAATTTCCCGCACACGACGTTCTGGGTGAAGAGGAAGGCTTCCGAGATACGGGAAGCGACTATCGCTGGTATGTCGACCCGCTCGATGGAACCACGAATTTTGCACACGGATTTCCGGTTTTCTGCGTTTCTATGGGTTTGCAGCACAAAGACGAAATGATTGCGGGAGTCTGCTTCGATCCAACGCGCGATGAGTTGTTCGCGGCGGAACTCGGCAGGGGGGCCTATCTAAATGAGCGCCGAATCCATGTGTCAAAGGTTGAGCGATTAGCTGAATCGCTGGTCGCGACCGGCTTCCCCAGTCACAAGCGCCACAAGAACCCGAATATTTATTTCTATCACCAGATCACGCTGCATACTCATGGGGTCCGGCGGGCAGGATCGGCGGCGCTCGATTTGTGCTCGGTCGCATGCGGGCGCTTCGAAGGGTTCTGGGAATTCAATCTGAATCCCTGGGATACAGCGGCAGGCGCCCTGATCGTTCAAGAAGCAGGCGGGCGCGTAAGTGATTTTCATGGCGGCCCATTTCAGTTGAACAGCCGCGAAACGCTGGCATCGAACGGATTGGTTCATGATGCGCTAGTCAAGGAATTTCAGGAAATCTTCGATGGACGAGGCCTCGAGCCGCTGCCTGATCCGAGGGAATATGCGAGAAAAACTTAGTCGTGGGCCTTTGGTCTTTGGTCGTTGGCTGAGCCGGAGCGCCGCGATTTGCTTCGGATCTCTGATAATGGCTGCAGTGTTGGCTATGGCGATTCAACCGCCCGACGCGGCTTATGTCGCGTCTTTCGAAAAGTGGAAAACGGAACTGGTTGACGATCTCAAGCAGAATTGGCTTGTTCTTGCCGGATTGTTCTGGCTGAAACCCGGCGCGAACACTTTCGGCAGCGGCAATGACAACGCCGTCGTGTTGCCGTCGGGACCGGCGCATGCCGGGAGATTCAACCTGCAGGGAGAGAATGTTTCGGTTGAACTGGCGAAAGGAGTAGACGCCAAGATCGATGGGCAGATATTCACGAGCGCAAAACTTCAATCAGATGTAACCGGCAAACGCACCGTGATTGAATTGGGTAGCTTGCGAATGTTCGTGATCCAGCGGGGTAATCGTATTGGAATTCGGGTAAAAGACTTAAATAGCGAAAGGGCACGCAACTACGCTGGCCCGATTTTTTTCCCACTCGACATGACGTATCGAGTGACCGGAACATTTGTCCCATCGGACGGAAAGAAGACGGTTGACGTTCCCAATGTCCTTGGGGATGTAACGCCGACTCCAATTGCCGGTGAAGTGCACTTTAAGCTTAACGGGCAGGACCTTACGTTGAGCGCCTTGGGCGGCGATCCAGCTCAGGGTTTGAACTTCGTGATAAGTGACCTTACAAGCAAGACTGACACCTATCCTGGCGGAAGATTCTTGGATACGGGCCCAGTTGCAGATGGCAAGGTGGTAATGGATTTCAATCGCGCATATAACCCGCCCTGTGCGGTGACTCCTTATGCCACGTGCCCACTTGCGCCGAAAGAGAACCGATTGGCGGTGGCCATCCCTGCCGGGGAAAAGTACGACCGGACACACGGGCATCATTGAAGCCTTCAGCTCTCAGCCATCAGCCGTCAGCGAGAACCGTTCCGCCAAGTGTTGCGTAGCCTGCGTGGTCCTTCGGATCCCCCTGCGACTAAAGGTTTTTCCAGGCGGCGTAAAATAATCATGGGGCGGCGAGGCGATCGTCATGGAAGCTTTGCTGGACAGGAAAATCGAGAAGCGGCCTGGCACCGTTAGTCTGCAAGGACGAATTCTCTTTCTTACCGAAGATCCGGAACTCATCAAGCGGCAGCTGGCGGGTGAAGACCTCCCCTGGGACACCAAGAACCCGCAGAACAATCCCAAGCTGCGCGACGATATCTCGACTGACGAGATCACCCCGGCGCACATCTGCTTCTTCTTTGACGAAACGCTGGGCGAATTTCCCTACACCGGTTTGAAGTGCGGCAGCGAAGTTCCTATCCAGCGCGGAGATGTGAAGAAGGGCGGCTTTGTGGCCGCAGTCAGCGGCAAGCGCCGAGGAAAGGGCTCAAGCCGTGAGCAGTCGCCGTATGCCGAGTTGTGCGCTGGCATAAAGCTGGTCATCGCGGAAAATATCGAGCGTATTTACAAGCAGAACTGCCAGAACCTGGGAGTGCTTACCTCGACCGATTTTTCGCTCATCGGCAAGGTTCGTTCGGGCAGAGAAATTCCACTTGCCGAGTTCACAAAGGGCGAAGACGAAATCACGCGGCAGATCATCGAGTTCGGCGGGCTTTTTCAGTTCAACGTGGCGAGAATGCAGGGGAAAGTTTCCCTTCCTGCCGTTAGCACTAAATTACGGCCGATGACATTGGCGGAAAAGATTTTTGCCAAGCACATGATTTCAGCGTCCGGACAGGTCGGTGTTCCTGCGGTGAAACCGGGTGATGCTGGTTTTGCTCGCACGGATCTTCGTTTCAGCCACGAATATGTCACTCCCATGGCGGCGATTTTTTTTGACCAGTTGGTGGGCCGCGATGCTCCGGTGAACGAGCCCAATTCCGTTCTATTTTTTCGAGACCACCTTACCTTTCTCGACGATGTACTCTCGGAACAAAAGCGGAAAATGGGACTGCTTGACCTGGCGACGCAACTCAAGCTGAAGCAAGTTGAATTCGCCGAGCGCAAGGGCATTCGCCTGCATGGAGAATTGAAGGACCGAAAGGGCGCGGAAGGGATTTGCCATTCGGTCGTTCTTGAAAGCTATGCGCTTCCGGGCCAATTGGTGGTTGGTTCGGATTCGCATACACCGCATTCCGGCGCGATTGGTTGTGTAGCTTTCGGCATCGGCACAACCGATGTTTTCAATTCCTGGATCACAAAAGACGTCCGGGTCCGTGTTCCCGAGTCCGTGAAGGTGGTGGTGCGCGGGAAGAAGCATCCGAATGTAACCGCGAAAGATTTGATTCTGAAGATCCTCAGCCTGGACTACGTTCGCAGCGGCAAGGCTTTGGCCAAGGTGATCGAGTATTCGGGCGAGGCCATTCAGGAATTGAGCGTCGATGAACGCGCGACCATGACCAACATGGCCGCTGAAATCGGGGGCTTCACTGGAATCGTTGCTCCGGACCGGAAGGCGGTCGACTTTCTCGTTCAACGGCGCGGAATAAATCCTCGCGAGGCCCAGCAGATGCTTGAAGGACTGGAGAGCGCTCCCGACGCTCAATACGCGCATGTCATCGAGCTTGATGCTGCTGAGATCACGCCCATGATTGCGACTCCGGGCGATCCGGGAAATGGCAAATACGTTCGCGAGCTGAACACTCCCGTTCCGGTTGAGCTCGCCTATGGTGGCACTTGCACCGCGGGCAAGAATGAGGACATGGATATGTACGCGCTGGTCCTCGCGGATGCGTTGCGGCGAGGCCGGCGCGTGGCAGATTCCGTGCAGTTTTACATACAGTTCGGATCTCAGGAGACGCGCGACTATTGCATTCGCAAAGGGTACCTGGAGATCTTTCAGAGCGCCGGGGCACGCGTGATCGAGCCCAGTTGCGGGGCTTGCATCAATGCTGGGCCAGGTGTTTCCACGCGCAACGATCAGGTTGTTATCAGTGCCCAAAACCGAAACTTCCCCGGTCGCAGCGGCCCAGGACAGATGTACTTGGCGAGTCCTCTTACGGTTGCCGCTAGTGCGGTTGCGGGGCACATTGTCGAGTACGAACCCAGCGAAGAGTTGGTTACTGCCTAGACAGTCGAGAGTGTCGCAGTACCTTTTTTACGTATTGCGCTTCAGGAACACTTGCCTCATACTCAGGGCCTTCCCCAGGTCTCGTTTGTAAATTGTTTCTCGCGTTATTGAGACCCATTGCAAGACGATGAGCTGTACTGATGCTGGTGGAGGTTCCATCAATGTCGTCGTTCGCCTTTTTTCGAAAGAAGGGGAACATACTACTTCCCTTACTGCTGATTACCGCCTCCGCTGGCGCTTCGGTGTTGTCAGGAACGACCAAAGACAGTACGGGAGCGGTCGTTGCCCATGCCAAAATCGAGGTGATCGGAGGGTCCCTTTCCCAGCCGCTAACGATCACCTGTGACGACGTCGGGCAATTCGCAACTCCAGACCTGAATCCTGGAACTTACTCTTTGCGAGTATCTGCGACGGGCTTCGATAGGTTGGAGCGTTCTGTGGAGTTGACCGAGTCTCCGTTGCATGTTGACTTGGTTCTTGCACTGCCGGTTGCAATAGAGGAAGTCACGGTTAATGGCAAGTATGCACAGCTTGCAAATTCCGACCCGGTTTATCGCAGTCTACGCAACGTCGGATTGGGAAATAGCTTTGCCGTCGAAAACTTCACATTTAAATGTGATGTCGCGATTTTTCAACTGAAACGCGGCACACTGACGTTCCTGTCGCCAGTCGAGGGTACAGTGACCGGAGCAATATTCACCGGCGAAGGGCACTTCAATCTGAAGCCGATCACCAAAATTGCAGAGGCGGAGATCAATCGCCGCACCAAAAGCGACCAGGTGGATGAAGACTTTACCTCGGTAATTTTTCGCTACGCTGGACCTGCTGCCCGAACGTTACTGTCGGCGGCACGGAATAAGACCGACACCCCAGATGTGATGGCAGCATTGCAGCATTGGCGCGAAACGGTGCGTCAACGTCGCGAAGTCCCGTTAGGTTTTTCTGAAGAAATGCTGCACGGCGATGCTATGGAGAATGTCGATGCTGAAGTGTTGGCGGCGCTCTATAACCCGGAACGCCCGGGTTTTTTTGATGCCTATATGCGCGGCGTGAAGCACAAGGACTTGCGCTTCTTCTTTCGTCCGAGGGGCGGTGCGATTCCTGACCTTAACTCGCCAGAGGAGGTCGGACTGGTCAACTACGATCCAGAGGGAATGGACGATGGTGTTTGGTATTTGGACCACTTCGCGCTGGAATACGCAAAGGGGACCGCCAGTTCGAGCGAGGAATGGCGATATGTGCAGGCAAAGGGCTTCAAGATCGAGACGGTGATTGGCAAGAATGACCACCTGGCGAGTGTGGCAACGATTACCTTTGTTCCTCTTATAGCAGGCGAGCGAGTGATAAAGTTCCGACTGCTGCCGAACTTGCGGGTGACGCGAGTCAGTGATTCGTCAGGCAAAGACCTCTACTTCATTCAGGAGAGCCGGAAGCAAGACGGCTCTTTTTACGCGATAGTCCCCGAACCGCTACCTATAGGCAAAGACTGCTCTCTCACGGTTGAGTACTCCGGCGACAAAGTTTTGTTGAAGGCGGGAAACGGCAGCTACTACGTGCGGGCAAGGGAATCGTGGTATCCGAACCTGAATGGTTTTAACGAACGCGCCCAATACGACCTTACTTTCAAAATCCCGAAAAGATACAAGCTCATCAGTGTGGGCAAACTCGACCGGGAATGGACGGAAGGAGATTTTGCCGCCAGTCATTGGTCCACAAAAAATCCGATCGCCGTGGCCGGCTTCAATTTTGGGAGTTACGAGAAACTCGAACTGTCTGACGGCAAAACTGGATATCAGATCGATGGGTATTACCTGCCAGAATTGCCGGACAATTTGCGAAGCTTTCAGGCGCTGGCCGCGATGGCACCAAAGAGCATGACTGATTTCGCATTGCAAGAGACCCGCGCTCAGCTTCAAGTATGCGACTACTTCTTTGGCAAGAGTGGCTTCGATCACATTTTCATAACGGAGCAACCCGATTTTGCCTTTGGGCAGTCCTGGCCAAACCTGGTTTACTTGCCAATTTCGGCTTACATGGATTCAACCCAGCGATGGATGCTTTTCGGGAGAATCGACAATAGCTTCACGGCATTTGTGCAGGAAGTGACCCCTCACGAAGTATCGCACCAATGGTGGGGACATGCGGTGGGCTGGGCGTCCTATCACGACCAGTGGCTTTCGGAAGGCTTCGCGGAGTTTTCAGCGGCCTTATTTTTGCAGCAGACTCGCGGAAAAGAGTGGCGGAAGGATTACCTCGAATTCTGGGATCGCTTGCAAAAACGCGTCCTGCAGAAAAATCAATTCGGGGTATCTCCTAATGACGCCGGGCCGGTATGGATGGGTTTGAGGCTCATCTCGCCGCGTTCGGAAAACGCGTATCAACAAGTTACTTATGCGAAAGGTGCCTACGTCTTGGCAATGTTGCGATCGATGATGTACGGGGCGGATCCGAATGCGAAAGATGCGGACCAGCCTTTTATCAATATGATGCACGACTTCGTGCAGGCACACCAGGACCGCCTGGCATCGACGGAATCGTTCAAGGCGATAGCAGACAAGCACATAACCCGGCAAATGGATGTCGACGGCAATGGAAAACTGGACTGGTTCTTCAAGGAATGGGTCTATGGAACGGAGGTCCCACGCTACACGTTCCACTATGATTTAACGCCAGCCGCAGACGGCAAGACCAAGCTTCATATGACCATGCAGCAGAGCGAGGTTGATGAAAACTTTGTGATGCTGGTCCCCGTGTTCGCGGATTTTGGAAAGGGCATGGTGCGTTTGGGGCAACTAAAAATCGTAGGCAATGGTGAGCGTACCGCCGATGTGCTGCTGCCGGCAGAGCCCAAAAAGGTAGCATATAACGCCTACAAAGAAATCTTAGAGAGGTAATTAAAAAAAGATTACATTGGGCTATTGGCGATGATGAGATTTCCTCAATGATTAGTACACTCGCGCGTCGCGGCCTGTGACATCCGTCACAGATGTGCATATTCTCCGTGGCTTACCCTGAGCCGGGATTGTCGTCCCCGAATAGCAATGCTCTACAAAACGCTTAGCGCCGCGGTCTACGGAATCGACGCCAATATCATTGAGGTAGAGGTGGACGTCTCCGGGATCAAGTGCGAGGAAGACCATTTTCACACTGTGGGTCTGCCCGATGCGGCGGTGCGGGAGAGTCGCGATCGGGTGCGCGCGGCTTTAAAGAATTGCGGCTATGACATTCCGCCCACGCACATCGTGATCAATTTGGCGCCGGCTGACATCAAAAAAGAAGGATCGGGCTTCGATCTCCCGATGGCCTTAGGCATCCTGGGCGCGTACGGCGGCCTGAACAAAAAGGAAATCTCCGATTGTCTGTTCGTTGGGGAGCTATCGCTGGACGGCGGAATTCGAGCTGTGCGTGGCGCCCTGCCGATTGCGATAGAGGCGCGCGGCAGAAAGATTTCGCGAATCGTGGTTCCGCAGCTGAACGCGAAAGAAGCAGCCATGGTCAGCGGTGTGACGGTCTATCCCGTGAAGTCTCTGCTCGACGTGATTCACTTCGTCAACAGCGGAAATGGCATTCAGCCACTCGCCGTAAACCAGCAGGAGCTGCTGAATGAATCGCAACACTTTCCGGTTGACTTCAAAGACGTGCGCGGGCAGCAAACCGCGAAGCGGGCACTGGAGGTCGCTTCTGCCGGCGGGCACAATATTTTGATGATCGGACCTCCGGGTTCCGGCAAAACAATGCTGGCCAAGCGGATTCCGACAATCCTGCCGCCGTTCACGTTCGAAGAAGCGCTGGAGACCACGAAGATTCACAGCGTGGCGGGTGTACTTGATCCGGGAGCGGGTTTGGTAGGACTGAGACCGTTTCGCTCACCTCACCACACGATCTCTGATGCCGGGCTGATCGGCGGCGGCGTGGTGCCACGGCCAGGCGAGGTTTCGCTGGCCCACAACGGGGTGCTTTTTCTCGATGAACTACCGGAGTTTCCCAGGAATGTGCTCGAGGTGATGCGCCAGCCGCTCGAGGATGGAACCGTCTGCATCGCTCGTGCTTCGATGTCGTTGACCTTTCCTGCGCGGTTCATGCTGGCAGCGGCGATGAACCCATGTCCCTGTGGATTTTTTAATGACCGATCACGCGAGTGCCACTGCACGCCAGCGATGATCCAGCGCTACATGCAGAAAATATCAGGGCCGCTGATGGATCGGATTGACATTCACATTGATGTTCCGGCGGTGAATTACAAAGAGATGCGGGCAGGGTCTGAGCCAGAAGCGTCGAGCCAAATTCGGGCCCGGGTTGAGCGGGCGCGCGAGACGCAGCTAAAGCGCTTTTCCATAGATACCAGGCACAAGATATATTCGAACGCGCAGATGGCGGCTCGGCAGATTCGAACATTCTGTGAATTGTCGGATTCCTGCGAGCGCTTGCTCGAGCGTGCGATGACGCAGCAAGGGCTTACGGCGCGGGCACATGACCGAATCCTCAAAGTGGCGAGGACCATAGCCGACCTGGAAGATTCGCAAGTGATTGAATCTAAGCACATTGCGGAAGCTATCCAGTATCGCAGCCTGGATCGGGTCTTCTGGGCTTAGGAACCCGATCTGGTGCGCTCCCGTTCCGGCATGGGAGTTCCAAGTTATGCACAATCGAGTTAACGAAAACTCTTGACGACGGGGGATGTAACTTGTAACTTAAAGCGTTCCGACGGTCTTGGGCCAGATTCCCGATGAATCTCCGCTCGGAAGGCTCTGGTCGATGTAACCGAGAAACTTTCGGCCACTTCGGAGCATCTATACAATTAACCAGAGCATTTTCCTGTAGAACTCATCTGTTTTCAGTATCTTACAGTATTCTGGTCGGTAGGCGTTCGCCAGGCTCTCCGGCAACAGAGCTTCGATTGCGCCAGTTAAATCCTAAGAGAAAGGACAATCCCCATGCGCTCTGATCGTGTTTTTGACGCTTTACATACTTTGCGGAACCGTTATATGCTCTGCCAGCTTGCCTCCAAGGCTACGCGGAAGTTCCATAAGCCGAACACCAGAATCCAGGAAACCATGAACGAAGTTCTGGATCGGATTGCAAGCTCTGAGAAGCAGACGGTCCTGTCGGAACCGGAGCATTTTGTTGAGGCACAACGGCGGGCTGCTTAAGAGCAGCCCCAACCCTTCCTGCCTGAAGTAGCCTTGATCTCCCTGAAAATACCTTCCTTATTTCGATCTCCTCGCAGGTGAGCCAATGACCATTGCAGAACTCAAAGAAAAAAACATAACTGAATTAACCAAGATCGCCCGCACGCTCGACCTCCCGGGCGCCAGCGGAATGCGTAAGCAGGACCTGATTTTCAAAATCCTGCAGGCGCAAAGCGAAAAAGAAGGCCACATTTTTGCCGAAGGCGTGCTTGAAATTTTGCCTGACGGCTACGGATTTCTGCGCTCCCCGGACTACAACTATCTTCCGGGACCCGATGACATTTATGTCTCGCCGTCGCAGATTCGCAAATTCGACCTGAAGACCGGCGACACCATCAGCGGCCAGGTTCGCCCGCCGCATGAAGGCGAGAAATATTTTGCGCTGGTCAAGATTGAAGCGGTCAACTTCGAGTCTCCTGAAGAAGCGCGCAACAAGATTCTTTTCGACAACCTGACCCCGCTCTATCCGCAGGAGCGCATCAAGCTCGAAACCGTGCGCGAGAACATCAGCGCCCGCGTTATGGATCTTTTGACTCCGCTCGGCAAAGGCCAGCGCGGTTTGATCGTTTCGCCTCCGCGCGCCGGCAAAACGATGTTGCTGCAGAATGTCGCAAACTCCATCACCACCAACCATCCGGAAGTGGTGCTGATGGTGCTGCTCATTGACGAGCGCCCGGAAGAAGTTACCGACATGCAGAGGTCGGTGAAAGGCGAAGTTATCTCTTCGACCTTCGATGAACCCGCAGCCCGTCACGTGCAAGTGGCCGAAATGGTGATCGAAAAAGCCAAGCGACTGGTGGAGCACAAACGTGATGTCGTCATCCTGCTCGACTCAATCACGCGTCTCGCACGTGCCTATAACACGATCGTTCCGCCCAGCGGAAAAGTTCTCTCCGGCGGTGTTGACTCGAACGCATTGCAGCGCCCGAAGCGGTTCTTCGGTTCCGCACGCAACATCGAAGAAGGTGGATCGTTGACCATCATCGCCACCGCGCTCATCGATACCGGTTCGCGTATGGATGATGTGATCTTCGAAGAATTTAAAGGCACCGGCAACTCGGAAATCATTCTTGACCGCAAACTGGTGGACAAGCGCACATTCCCAGCCATCGATATTCAGCGCTCCGGCACGCGAAAAGAAGAGCTGCTGATTCCCAAGGACGATTTGGCGCGTATTTGGGTTTTACGCAAAGTGCTGAACCCGCTGTCACCGGTTGAAGCAATGGAGCTGCTCATCGAGCGTTTAGCTAAAACTCAAACCAATAGCGAGTTCCTGGCGAAGATGAGTCAGTTGTAAAACTGCTCTCAGCCATCAGTCGTCAGCCGTCAGGAAAATCTTTTTGATTCGGGCGTTCTCGCCCGTGCAAAGAAAATCCGTGCGCGGATCCTCGCCGGGTTTACAAGCCTTTACCAACCTTAACTACTCTTTACGCAACTCCAGCAACTTTCCTTAAAAAGCGCCGCATCAGTCTCGAAGTAACTCCAAAAAAATTCTGAAGGAGCGCTTCGTGATCCGTTTGAAACCGGCACCGCTAGGTATTGGTCTGCTTGCATTGATTACAACTTTGTTCAGCACAGGATGTGGATCGGGCAGCACGCAGGTCAGGCTGATGAACGCGATGGATGGGCAGGGTAGCGTGAACATGCTTCTCGACAACAACACGGTTGCCAGCGGTGTCGCCTTCGGCTCAGCTTCTGCATTCGCGTCGTCGAGCGCAGGTTCGCATTCGCTCGAGTTGCAATCGGCGGAAACGACGCTGCTGAATCTAAGCGTGAGCCTGAACGGCGGAAACAACAACACCATCCTGGCAACGAATTCTGGTGCTACCGTGTTCCAGGACAACAAGTCTGCGCCTTCTTCCGGGAATTTTGAGATCCGAGTCATTAACGCCGCCCAATCGCTAGGGACAGTGGATGTCTACATCGTTGCACCGGGGACGGACATCTCGACGGTGAATCCAAGCGCGACCGCTCTCGCCTTTCAGTCCGCGTCAGGATATCTGACGCTCGCTGCAGGGAGCTTCGTAGTCGAGTTCGCGCAAGCCGCATCGAAGAACGTCATTCTTGCCACCAACCCGTCTTCCTTCATCTCCGGCCAGATTCGTACGGTAGTTTCGCTGGACGGGAACGGAGTCTTTAGTACGGCCGTGTTGTCTGACCTGAACTGAGAAAACAGCGAAGTCAAAGTCCCCGCCCCTTCGACTTCGCTCAGGGCAGGCTTTGTCTCGCCAAAAAACGGCGAGACAAGGACGGGGCACCGTCGATGATGTTTGTATATATTCAACTGAAACGTGAAACGTCCGAAAACATGTCCCAGGGTCTACGCCATTCTTGATACATCATGCTTCGCGAGTTCGTCTCAGTTATTCGCGGCAGGAGAGGATCTGGTCAGAGCTGGCGTGACGCTGATTCAATATCGGAACAAATCAGATGATCCGGCGCGAATGCTTGCCGACATTCGCGAACTTAAGTCGCGGGTTGGCGCGCGCGCGACGTTGATCATGAATGATCGTGCTGATCTCTGTCTTACAGTGGAGATTGATGGGGTTCATGTGGGGCAGGACGATCTCGCTGCTGAGAGCGTGCGCAAGATCATCGGGCGGGAACGCTGGCTCGGAGTTTCGACACACAATCCCGAGCAGGTGATCGAAGCCAATAGAACTTCGGCCGACTACATTGCGATCGGGCCGGTATTCGCGACCGGGAGCAAGAAGAATCCTGATCCTGTTGTTGGGCTCGAGGGAGTGCGCCGGGCGCGGGAATTGACGCGCAAGCCCTTGGTCGCTATTGGCGGAATCACCCGGCAGAATTGCCGGATGGTGACCGAGGCAGGAGCGGACTCAGTAGCGGTAATATCCGATCTGGTGCAGGATCCGGCCAAATCAGCTGGCGAATTTTTCCGCATTCTGGGGTAAAGTTGTGAAAACCAGTGGCTGGTGAATCGTGGCTCGTGCTCCGTCATCCCGGAGCAGCTAGTCACGAACCACGGGCCACGAGCCGCGAATCACTCGTCTTCGGAGCGTTGCCTGAGCGTCCATACCAAAACCGCCCCTGCCAGTCCACCAATTCAAGCATCTCTTCCCACTGACCGTGAATTTATCAAAGGCCTCGGCCTGACCAGCTCGACCATGCTGGTGATGGGCTCGATGATCGGATCGGGAATTTTTCTGGTCTCAGCGGAGATTTCTCGCGAAGTGGGATCGCCGGCGCTCCTGATTGCCGCGTGGCTGGTTACCGGATTTCTCACCATCACGGCGGCACTCAGCTATGGCGAACTTGCCGCGATGATGCCGCACGCCGGCGGGCAGTACGTTTATCTGCGGGAATCGCTCGGCCCTTTGTGGGGATTTCTTTACGGCTGGACCTTGTTCTTAGTCATTCAGACCGGGACCATCGCGGCGGTTGGTGTAGCGTTCGGGAAATTTCTCGGCGTCTTTTTTCCTTCGATCTCTTCCACGCATTGGCTGTTTCATGTCGCGAAGGTGCCGCCCATCCATGTGGGATCGATGGTCCTCGGCAATATGGATGTTGGCGTGAACACCCAGAACCTGATGGCGATTTTGCTGGTGGTTGTGCTCTCGGTCATCAACATCTTCGGCGTGAGGACCGGAGCGCTGATCCAAAACGTGTTTACAGCCGCGAAAGTTGTGGGACTGCTGGGGCTGGTGATCGTTGGGATTTTTGTTGGCCGTAATGCACAAGCCATCGCGGCGAATTTTGGCGCGAACTTCTGGCATGGAGCGTGGTCGCTGCATTCCATTCAGGTTGGCGTTGGCGGCCCGGTGGTGCTGGTGAGTACGCTTACCATCCTCGCCGTCGCGCAGGTAGGATCGCTGTTTTCCGCCGATGCCTGGAACAATGTGACGTTTACCGCAGGCGAGGTGATCAATCCCAAGCGCAATTTGCCTTTGTCGCTGGCTATGGGAACGGGCGTGGTGATCGCTTTGTACGTTGCCTGCAACGTGATTTATCTCAATATCCTGCCGTTGTATGGTTCAGCGAGTGGCCCAACGATTCTGCAGCGGGGCATTCAATATGCGACGGAAGATCGGGTCGCAACTGCCGCATTGACGCAGATGTTCGGGAACATCGGCGGCTACCTGATGGCGGTGGCCATCATGATTTCGAGCTTCGGTTGCAACAACGGATTGATTCTCTCTGGCGCGCGCGTCTACTACGCAATGGCAAAGGATGGTTTGTTCTTCCGCAGCGCGGGCAAGCTGCATCCCAATTACAAGACGCCGGTTGCATCGCTCATGGTGCAGATGGTGTGGATCTGCATTCTTTGTATCTCGGGGAGTTATGGCCAGCTTCTCGACTACGTCGTCTTCGCCGTGCTAGTTTTCTATATCCTGACCATCACGGGTTTGTTCGTGCTGCGTTTCAAGCAGCCAAACGCCGAACGGCCATATAGAGCGATCGGATATCCGGTGCTCCCAGCAATTTACATCGTGATGGCAATTTTCATTGACATTGTGTTATTGCTCTACAAGCCGCAATTCACTTGGCCGGGACTGATCATCGTGCTACTCGGGATTCCGGTATATTACGCGTGGCGTTCGCGGCGCGGTACGGTCGAGGCAGCCGCGGTTTGAGGAGAAGCTTGTTAAATGGCTAACCTGTTTGCCAAGAAACCACTTGAACAACTGATGACGGAGGCGCAGGAGAGTGATGAGCACAGCCTTCGTCGCGCGCTTGGACCAATCAATCTCATAACGCTCGGTATCGGGGCGATTATCGGCGCCGGAATTTTCGTTATCACCGGACAGGCGGCGGCGCAATTCGCTGGGCCCGCCATCATTATTTCTTTTGTGTTAGCCGGGACTGCATGCGCATTCGCCGGGTTGTGCTATTCCGAATTTGCTTCGATGATCCCAATCGCCGGCAGCGCGTACACGTATTCGTATGCGACGCTCGGAGAACTGGTCGCCTGGATCATCGGCTGGGATTTGATCCTTGAATATGCATTCGGTGCAGCAACCGTGGCAGTTGGTTGGAGCGGCCATCTGAGAGCATTCCTGACCGACATTGGACTGGGTCTTCCAGCAATGCCAACCTCTCACTTTATGCTTTTTGGGCAGGCACTTCAGCTCAAGTACGACTACATAGGCTTCATCATCATTGCCGTGATCACGACCATCCTCGTGATTGGAATTAAGGAATCGGCAAATTTCACGACCGCGATCGTGATACTTAAAGTTCTGGTTGTGTGCATGTTCATCGCGCTGGCGACGGCGTTTCTTATGTCGCACAATTGGCAGCCGAACCACTGGCATCCTTTCATTCCCGCGAATACAGGTGAACGCGGGCAGTTTGGGTGGTCTGGAATTTTGCGCGGCGCCGGAGTCGTGTTTTTCGCGTACATCGGCTTCGATGCCGTATCCACAGCGGCACAGGAGGCGCGAAATCCAAAGAAAGACATGCCACTCGGCATTCTAGGGTCGCTGGTAAT
The DNA here is from genome assembly GCA_035651555.1 of Terriglobales bacterium. Taxonomy (GTDB): domain Bacteria; phylum Acidobacteriota; class Terriglobia; order Terriglobales; family Acidobacteriaceae; genus Gp1-AA145. The sequence continues at coordinate 68,128 of DASRFL010000011.1, read as the reverse complement.
TTGCACGCTGCTTTACATCCTGGTTTCAGGATTGCTCACCCACCTTGTACCTTACACACAGCTCAACGTTCCTGATCCGGTGGTGATTGGAATTCGCACAACCGGACATCCTTGGGCGACGTTCCTGGTTGAACTCGGTGCACTTGCCGGTTTGGCGACCGTGATGTTGGTAATGTTGTTGGGCCAATCGCGCGTGTTCTATTCCATGTCCCGCGACGGCTTGCTGTGGCCATGGGCGAGCAAAGTGCATCCGCGCTTTCGGACTCCCTATTTGAGTTCGATCGTGGTGGGTGTATTCGTCGCCATTCTGGCAACCTTGGTTCCATTAAGCGTGCTCGACGAAATGACCAGCGTAGGCACGTTGTTGGCGTTCGTGCTCGTGAGCGCAGGGGTGTGGGTGATGCGCAGGACCCATCCAAATGTCCCGCGTCCGTTCAAGACACCATTGGTGCCGCTGGTTCCGATTCTGGCGATTCTTTTTTCTGGGTTGCTGATCGTTTCCCTGTCTTATTGGACGCAGCTCCGATTGGTGGTCTGGCTGGTAATCGGCCTGGTGATCTACTTCACTTATGGCCGCAAGCACAGCAAAGTACAGATCGCGAAACAAGTCGCCGCATCGGCTCCAAAGCCTGCGCCGACCATGGCGGATTGAGAGAACAAGCTTTTAGCTCTTAGCTTTAGCTTTCGATATCCTCCGCGTTAGGCGTGACTTGCTCGATGGCGCGTTTTCAACTTTCCCTATTCTCTTTCCATGTTCGGTTTAAGCTAAAGGCTAATAGCTAAGAGCCAGAAGCTGCCTCATGAAAATCGTCACTTCCTCCGAGATGCGCGAGATTGACCGCGTGACCAGTGAGCGGTTCGGTGTGCCCTCGCTCACGCTGATGGAAAATGCGGGAACGGCGGTCGCGGAGTTCGCGCTGAGTTCGTATCCGCGTGCGAAGCGTTTCGGGGTGATTTGCGGGAAGGGAAATAACGGTGGCGATGGCTTCGTCGCTGCGCGCAAGTTGCACGAGGCGGGCAGGGAAGTGCGGCTGCTGTTGTTGGCTGATCCGGCGGAGTTGAAGGGGGACGCCGCGGAGAATTACCGGAGACTCATAGAAGAGTCAAATTTCCCACCCTGTCGCAAAGAACGCGACAAGGATGGGGCACCCCGTTCATGTACTACACCACTCGAGGGTGCCCCACCCTACGCGATTTTCGTAGGGTGGGAAAATTCAGCATCGAACTCTGTTTTCTCTTGCGACATTTTGATTGACGCAGTTCTTGGCTCCGGGTTCAAGCCCCCCGTACGTGGGGTCTATGCCGAAGCTATTTCGAGAATGAATGCAGCCAGTGCGCCGGTGATCGCGGTTGACGTGCCGTCGGGTAGCGATGCCGACGTCCTGGGCTCGCAAGGCGGCGCAGTCGCCCGGGCTGATGCAATCGTAACGTTTACCGCTCCGCGGCCGGCGCACGTCTTCGGAAATCTCACTGAAGGGCCGATTGTGATTGCACCGATCGGTTCGCCGGAGGAAGCAATTCAGTCTTCACTGAAACTGAACGTGATCACGCCCAGTGACATCGCTTCCCTCATGGGGCCGCGCCCGCGCGATTCGAACAAGGGGATGTATGGGCACGTGCTGGTAGTCGGTGGATCGCTCGGCAAGGCTGGCGCTGCAGCAATGGCGGGATTTTCGGCGTTGCGGGCCGGGGCAGGCTTAGTAACCGTCGCAACACCCAATTCTGTTTTGCCTACGGTCGCTGGTTTCCATCCCGAGTTGATGACTGAGCCGCTGGAAGAAACTGGTGATGGAACAATTTCGCTCCACGCCCTCGAAATTCTTGAAAAGCTCTCTGAGAAGAAGAGCGTGCTGGCGATTGGACCGGGAATATCAAGAAATGAAGAAAGTGCGGAAGTCGTACGGAAGATGGTGGAGAGCTCTGACACCCCCATTGTGTTTGATGCCGACGGCTTGAATGCATTTGAGGGAAACGCAAAAGCTTTTAACCGCAGAGCGCACAGAGGTGGCACGGAGGAGGCAGAGAAAAGCGCAAGACCGCCTCTGGTTCTTACGCCTCATCCAGGCGAGATGTCGCGGCTCACTGGCTTGAGCATTGCGGCGATTCAGCGGGATCGAATTAACGTCGCGCGAGATTTCGCGCAGCAGCACCGCGTCATTCTTGTGCTGAAAGGCGATCGCACGATCGTGGCGAACTCAGATGGCGAGTGCTGGGTGAATACGACGGGAAATCCGGGGATGGCGACCGGCGGCACGGGAGATATCCTGACCGGAGTTATTGCCGGCATGCTCGCACAGAATCCGAAACGCGCGTTTGAAGCAGTTCTGGCTGCAATCTACTTGCACGGATTGGCCGGCGATGTGGCCTGTGAATCGATGGGAGAGCATTCGCTGGTCGCCACAGACCTGATCACCGCACTGCCGGAAGCTTTCCGCCGAATCCGTGCGCAAGCGGAAGAAAAATGGGTAAAACTCGGAAGCGATCACGCGCAAACAGCTTGAATTTGTACAGTGGGCTTCGGTAATCTCGCGCCGATTTGGGCAGAGTGCCATATTGGAACTGCCATGACACACTTTCCCCAGTGTAATCCTGCGCATCGTCCCACTCGTATCAAACTCCAAACCACACCAGCCCTGATCCGGCTCAACGACGGCCACCGTGCCAAAGGCAAGCTCCAGGTTGTCTCCACCACCGGTGGGCTCTTGCAGTTGGCGAATGCGATTGCCGAAGGCGACTTTGTCGAGGTTGCGTTTCAGGCGCAATCCGGCATGGTGAACGGGATGGCGGAAATGCTGAATCCGGTGCATAAGTCACCGGGCAGCGTCTTTCAGCCGTTTCGTTTTATCGCGCTCGCTGACGATGATCAGGACCACCTGCGGCGGCTCGTGCAGGATTGCGGCGACCAGAGCTTTCGCGGGCTGCGTTCGAGCAAGTGGAATCACGAAACCTGAGCAATCGCGCGGCTATACTGATTAACTCCCTCGATCAGATGCTGCGCGAGTACACAACCAATTCTCCTGACGAAACAATTGCGGTTGGCCGCGAGCTGGCGTCGTTGCTCACACCGCCGAAGCTGGTTGTGCTGACCGGCGACCTGGGCGCCGGGAAGACCACGCTGGTGAAGGGAATTGCCCAGGGATTCCAGGCGGCAGCAGAAGAAGATGTGACCAGCCCGACGTTCACGCTGATTCACGAATACCGCGGTCCATCAGCGACGCTCTATCACATCGACCTGTATCGCATCGACACGTCGCGTGAGTTGGATACGTTGGCGCTGGATGACTTAATGACCGACAACAGCGTTCTTCTGATTGAGTGGGGAGAGAAGTTTGAAAGATTGCAAAAGGAAAGGGATGTGGAGATCGTTCTAGAAAGGGCCTCAAACGATAGGCGTAAGATCCGCGTGCTAACAGATTTGACGACATTCCATAAGGTCTCACAATCCGCGATTATTCCACCCTTGTCCAAGTTCAAGCTTGTTCGCGGGGATGAGAATACGCCCAACTGGAAAAGCGATATCGGAAGAGTCTTTCGAGTCGGTTATTACAGCAGACAAGATGGGACCGATTGTATTTGGCTGGTGAATGAGAAGGGAGAATATGAGCAGACAACCGACCGAGATTATCTTCTTAAATATTTCGAGCCAATAGAAGTTTCAACTGAGACGGACCTGTTTGGAGATTCGAAGCCTCCCTTGGGACCGCTATGAGATGAGAATGAAAACATCAGCCGGCCAGGGAAGGCAAGCACAGGCTAAAATCCCATGATGTTATATCCGCAATCTACGTAAATCGTTTCTCCAGTAATTCCAGAGCTTGCATCCGATGCCAGAAATACTCCTGTCGCGCCAACTTCATTCACGGCGACGTTGCGTTTTAATGGAGCACGGTCGGCATGGGATTTCAGCATGTCGCCAAGCCCTGAGATGCCTCGTGCAGCAAGGGTTTTGATTGGACCGGCGGAAATAGCGTTCACGCGAATCTTTTTCGGGCCAAGCTCGTTCGCCAGATAGCGCACCGTGCACTCGAGCGCGGCCTTGGCTACGCCCATCACATTGTAGTGAGGAACAACTTTTTCCGCGCCGTAATACGTCATGGTGATCACGCTGCCGCCATCCTCCATCAGCGGAGCCGCGGCGCGGGAAACTGCGATCAAGGAATAGACGCTGACGTCGTGCGCCATCCGAAAACCTTCGCGAGTGGTATTCACGAATTCGCCTTTCAATTCTTCGGCAGGCGCAAATGCCACGCTGTGCACCAGAACGTGCAGCTTGCCGTACCGCTCCTTCAACTGCGCGAAGACTCGCTCAATTTCGTCATCTTTTGATACGTCGCACATGAAGGCCTCGGCGCCGGGAAGGGACAGGATCAAATCCTTGGCTTCTTGTTCGAGACGTTCATTCTGATAAGTAATCGCGAGCTTCGCGCCAGACTGGTGCAACCCCTGGGCGATCGACCACGCGATGCTGCGCTTGTTGGCAACTCCGAAGACGACAGCCACGCGGCCTTCGAGGGAAGAGGACATGTGTTCTCCTGCAACGGGGTTTGTCTCCCACCACATCGCAAGGAACGCGACAACAGTGGGCCTTCAATATGGAATCTGAATGCAAGAGAATATCAGCGGGGCTGGAGAATATGCCAGTGCGGAACAAGCCCTCACCGGCCGCGCTGCTTGGGGCGTGCTCGGGTCGGCGGCCGGTTGGGCGTGTTTTCCTTCTAGTACGGGAAACCCATCCCTCTGGCGGAAGTTTCGCGAAAAGTTGTGAAAATCGTGAGTGGCTGATCTTTTCCTACGCAGCCTTGTGCGGGAGACCACCAACTTCCCGCAAGTTGTTGTTAAATCAATCTTGTACAGCGAAGGCGGCCATCCGGTGCACCCGAGAATGCTAACCTAAATGGCTGAACCGGAACTCTCTTGACCCCAGAATCAATCCGCAAGCTATTCGAGCAGGTGCGCGCGGGGAAGCTCTCGCCCGATGAGGCTGTTAGCGAACTGCGGCATCTGCCTTTCGAAGATATTGGCTTCGCCAAGGTCGATCATCATCGTGCTCTGCGCGTCGGAGTTCCGGAAGTGATTTTGGGTCAGGGCAAGACACCGGCCCAGGTTGCAGGTATCTTCAAGCGGATCGCACAGCATGGAAACAATGTGCTGGTAACCCGCGCGAGCAAAGACCAATTCAAGGCTGTAAAGAAAGCGGTTCGTGCTGCGAAATTTGAAGAGCAAGCGCGAGCGATTGTCCTCCGCCGCGATCGCAAAAAATACGGCAAGGGATTGATCACGGTGATCTCCGCCGGGACCAGCGATGTTCCCGTTGCGGAAGAGGCGGTGATCACGGCCGAGCTCATGGGTAACGAAGTGGAACGGCTCTATGACGTGGGGGTGGCGGGGATTCATCGTTTGCTCGCCCACCAGCGGGCGATCAGCAGGTCGAGAGTGGTCGTGGTTTGCGCGGGGATGGAAGGAGCATTGCCCAGCGTGGTGGGCGGGCTGGTCGGGGTTCCGGTGATTGCAGTGCCGACGAGTATTGGCTATGGGGCCTCGTTTCAGGGCATGGCTGCATTACTGGGCATGATGAACTCCTGCGCCTCCAATGTCAGCGTTGTCAATATTGATAATGGATTCGGAGGCGGCTATGTTGCTTCCTTGATAAATCGGCTCTGACTCCGGGAAAATAATTTGGCGTACGTTGGCGCATCTTTTTTATTGATTTTCAACAGCTACAGCGGATTAGAATGAGGGCAGATGGAGGCGCGACATGGTTTCCAAATGCGCCAACCCCGAGTGTTCGACTCCTTTCCGCTACTTTCACACAGGAAAACTTTTTAGAGTTGAAACCGCGACCGGCTATGATCGGCGGCGTTCCATGGGACAAGATGGGACGGAAGTCAAGCCTCTGCGGCGACTGGAGTTTTTCTGGCTTTGCGAAAACTGCTCGCGGGGCATGACGATCATGTTCGACAAAGATTGCGGTGTGACGGTGCGCGCGCGCAATTACGCACTTTCCGCAGCGGCCTAGGTTTTGATTGCGTACCTTCCCGCCAATGTGTTGCGGCGAATCAGCAGAATTTCGCCGATCATGCGAAGGCCATCACGAAGCGGGTGAATTCTGGTTCCGGCAACATCGGACCATAACACGGGCACTTCCTCGACTCTCAATCGAAGTTTGCACGCCAGAAAAAGCAGCTCGGCATCGAATCCCCAGCCATCGATTGTCTGCATGGAAAACAATTTTTGTGCGGCGGCGCGATTGAAAGCTTTGAACCCGCACTGCGTATCTTTGAATTTCAATCCCAGTAGAATTTGCAACAGCAGATTAAACGTCCGCCCATAAAACTGGCGCAAGAGTGACTGCCGGTGAGTCTGGGTTTCCGGCTGCAGCCAGCGCGATCCGATCGCGACATCTGCACCAGATTCGACGGCCGCGAAAAGCTTGCTCGCCTGCTCGATGGGAGCAGAGAGATCGGCATCGGTAAACAGTAGGATTTCTCCCTGTGCGTTCAACATGCCATTACGCACGCTGTAGCCTTTGCCGTGATTACCAGGATTTTCGAGCAGACGAAGACGGGGATTCAGGAGTGCACGGGAGCGGACCAGTTCCGCGGTGTTATCTCGCGAGCCGTCGTCCACAACGATGACATCTGCGTCCCAGTTCGATGCAGCCACGTGAGAGAGTACGCTGTCGAGGGCTGCACCTAGACGGGCGCCTTCGTTGTAGGCGGGGATGATGATGCTGTATTTCGGCATCCGAGGTGAATTGATGGCGGCAACAGCGACCTAGAAAAGGTATCACGACAAGCGAGGTACAAGGTCAATTGCAAGGATGTTGCAAGAACTATGCTACCCGCTGTTGCTGGTCCAGCATGGAAAGGAAACTATCGACCAACTCGGGGTCCCAGAATCCGGCGCGGGCCTCATCCCGCATAGTGGCGGCGGCATGATCGTGGGTGAGTGCCGGCTTGTAGGGCCGGGTCGTGGTAAGTGCGTCGTACACGTCGACCACCTGAAGAATTCTGGCGAGGATAGGAATGTTTCTGCCGTCGAGCCCATCCGGATATCCGGTACCGTTGAAGTGCTCGTGGTGGTTGCGAATAATCGGCAATACGAGGCGCAGGGATTTCAGTGGGCGGCAGATGTTCTCGCCGGTGACGGGGTGGCGGCGCATAATCACCCACTCTTCCGAGTTCAGATTTGCGCCCTTTTTCAGGATCTCGTCAGGAACGGCAATCTTGCCCAAATCATGCAGGTAGCCGCCGCGCCACAAGGCGGTGATTTCGTCATCGTGCAACTGTAAATAGCGACCAAGGTTGCTCGCGTTTTGCGCCAGTCGCTCACAATGACCTTCAGTGTAAGGATCGCGGCTCTCAACGCTCAGGCCGAGAGTGCAGAGAACGCTTTCTGCAGTTTCAAGTTCGTCGGTGAATTCTTTCAGTTTCAGGAGCGACTTTACGCGGGCAAACAATTCTTCCGGAAAAATGGGCTTGCTCAGAAAATCATCGGCGCCGGACTCGATTCCTCGAACGCGATCTTCGCGATCGGTGAGGCCGGTAATGAGCACGAAAGGAATCAACCGGGTTTGGGGATTTTCTTTCAGCTCGCGGCAGAGCTCATAGCCGGATTTGCCGGGCATGATCACGTCGGAGAGCACAAGATCCGGAGGTCGGCGGAAAATCTCAGCTTCCGCATCGGCTGCCGTCGGAACCGCAATAACGTCATAGCCCCTTGAGGAGAGCAGGTCCTGCATCAAGGTCATGGTGTTGGCGTTATCATCGACAACCAGAATGCGGGGCAAACGACGGCGGAGGGAAAAGTCGCTCGCGCTCGAGGCGTCCGAACTGCGCGAGTATAAGGTTGAAACCTTCCTGGGGGACTCCATACGGACGACCGCAAAGGGGTATTCTACCGAAAATAACGTTTTCCCGAAGGTTATTTTTAGTCCGGAGTACAGGGAATCAACAGAACCAGAAAAGTGAGTAGTGAAATTATTTAGGCGTTTGCCGAAAACTTTTGCGTGTTCCTGCCTTTGGCAATGCCATATTGCCGAATCTTGTACAGCAGGGCTTTGTAGCTGATCTGAAGAAGCGCGGCAGCCTGCTTGCGGTTCCAATTGGTTTCATCCAGAGCTTTGGCGATGGCTTCCGCTTCAGCCCCGTCCTTGGCGCTGCGGGCAAGCGATTTCAGTCCGCCCGAAGATTCTGATCCATTGCGTGGAGGTATCGGTTCAAATTCAGCGCCCGAACCGTCGGTGCGAGGCCTCAGTTCGTTGATGGCGAGCTTTTCATCGCCCAGCACGAGATATCGTTTAACGAAATTTCCCAGCTCGCGAAGATTTCCTGGCCAGGGATAGTTGGCGCAGGCCTGCAAAAGCTCCGGTGAAAAAGGCAGAGGCGGACGCGCATATTGCTCAGAGAGCTGGCTCATGAAATGGCGAAGCAGGATCGGAATCTCTTCCTTGCGCTCGCGCAGCGGAGGAACCTGAAGCGTGAAAGCGTTCAAACGGTAGTAGAGATCTTCGCGCAGGCGCTTGGAGGCAAGCGCTTCGGGAATATTGATGTTGGTAGCAGCAAGAATACGAACGTCGACTTTGACCACTGAGCGACTGCCGAGCCGCGAGAACTGCTGGTCCTGAAGAACGTGCAATAGCTTCGCCTGTAAAGATGGGGGCATCTCACCGATTTCATCGAGCAGGATCGTGCCTTTGTTGCAAAGCTCGAACTTACCCGGCTTGGCATGGGTTGCGCCGGTGAATGCTCCGGCTTCGTAGCCGAACAGCTCGCTCTCTAGGAGATCCGCCGGAACAGCGGCGCAGTTCACTTTTAAAAATGTGCGGTGTGCGCGCGGAGAAAGTTTGTGGATCAGCCGGGCCATCACTTCTTTTCCAGTGCCGCTTTCGCCCAGCATCAGAACTGGAATGTCGACGTTTGCAACCAGCGCAGCCTGGGAACGAAGCTTTCGCATGTTCGGACTGGCGGCGACGAAGAAAATTTCTTCGCCCAGGTCCTCAACTTCGCCTGTGTAATTCTGCTGGTTGGTCCCCAGGCATTGGTCGATTACGGCATCGAGTTCCGCTTTCTGAAATGGTTTGGTGATGTAGTCAACGGCGCCGAGACGAATTGCCTGAACAACTTTCTTCGTGTCGTTGACGCAGGAGAGCATCACGACTTTCATGTTCGGCTGCAGCTTGCGCAGGCCGTCAAGAGTCTCCAGACCATCGATGCCGGGCATGAGCAGATCGAGCAATACCAGGTTTGGCTGCAAGCCCTTCTGCACAAGTTCCAGAGCCTGTTCGCCGGTTGAGGCAGTTTCGACGTGATGGTCGTCGATTTCAAGCAGCGTCTTGATGTAGCGCTGCATTCCGGGTTCGTCGTCGACCAGCAGGATCTTGGATTTCTCGTTTGTCATCTTTTCCCTTCGACATCAGCCACAACGGGATTCAATGGAACGATGAACGAAAACTTGCATCCAGCACCGGGTTCACTCTCCACCCAAATTTTCCCGCCCATGCAGAGCACCAGGCGGCGAGCGATGGAGAGCCCCAGGCCCATGCCTTCCACTTTGTCGCTGCTTGGAAGTCGGAAAAAATCGTCAAAAATCTCCAGATGATATTCCGGGGGAATTCCGGGACCGGTGTCCGACACGCTGATTTTGACCGAGTTCGGTTGCGTTAACGGCCGGCGGCGGCGCTCCTGCACCACAGCCGGCTTTGCAATCGTCCGGCGTTCCCACATGTAGGGCTCGGCATGGAGCCACACAGTGCCACCACTGGGCGTGAACTTTGATGCATTCTCGAGCAAATTGGAAATGACTCGTTCAACTTTGGGGGCATCGAAGGAAAATCCCGGAACCTTTTCGTTGGCAAGGAAATAGAGGGCCAGTCCGCGTTCCTGGAAGCGCGGCGACCAAAGCCGGCAAACTTCCGACAAGGATGCGTTGATATTCCCCGGCTCAAACCTCATTTTGAGCTCGCCGGTTTCGAGTGCACTGAAGCTCAAAAAGTCCTGGATGTAGCGCTGCAATCTTTCGCCGTTCGAGCGCATGTCGCGCAACACTTCGCGCTGGCGGTCGTTCAACCCGCCAAGTTTTTCGCTCTGAAGCAATTCCACGTATCCGTTCAGGATTGCCAGCGGGGTTTTTAGATCGTGTGCGGCGGAAGCCAAGGCATTGGCGGTTCGGAGATACCGTTCCTGCAGGATCGAGAACTCCTGCAATTCCTGAGCTGAAGAAGGATGTCGAGTCGCACCAGACAGGCTATCGCCTCCCGACGCTAGAGCTTCTTTGGGTATGGAGGACAATTGGGGCATCCTGAGCAATCACTAGAGGGAGGGACGGCATCAGCGTTTTTTTTGGCTGAACTGATGGCCGTATCAGAATGCTAGGTTAGGAAGCTTTGGGTGTCAACGAAAAATGCAAAAGAGTTGCCAGTTTCGGTAAAGTCTTTCCAAAATTTGCCAATTTAAAACCCGCTATTTACCGCACTAAACACCTCAAAAGACGAACAATTACGGCGAAACAGGGTAATACATGGCGTAAAACGGAAATCCGAGCAAAGGATCATGTTAAACGGCAAACACGCCGGAAGGGTTTGGCAGTTAAGGTGCGACAATTTGTGAAAACCCGGTAAAAGGGGGCCACTCGTTTGAATCGTCGGAACGTGCCTGAGCGTCGTGCGTGGACGCGACTGCCGCTACTGATTCCCCTCTTTGTCCGGAGTCGTGACCGCAACGGCAAAGATTTTCTCGAATTCGCTTCCGCTCTGAACATTTCAGCCGGTGGGGCGCTGGTGGCCGTTCACGGTGCCCTGCGGCCATCCGCACAGGTTTTGCTGGAAATTCCCAGCGCGCCGCTGCCCGCCTCTGCGCCGGTCCGCAAGAATTCCCGCCACCTGAGGGCGAAGATTGTTCATGTAAGTCATGCAGAAGGATATAACCTTGTGGGGCTACGGTTCCTCCAACCTCTGTTAGATCCCGAGGCTCCACGGATCCCCATGCGAAGGAAAGTTGCTTCTCCCGTGTGAAATGTTTTTCCCTCCGAAAGCGGGCCATAATGGTCCGACACTTGATCACAGTACCTTCGCGTAATGGGAATGCCTGGAAAGCATAAGCCCAAGCTTTTAAGAGACTTAACCTTAAAACATAGGCAAAGGTAATTCCTCTTTGGGGTTTGGTGGACAGGGTGCACAGTATTTCCTCGAAACAGCAATGTGGTGAATAAATGTCGAGCACAATGACAAATTCTGTCAGTTCGCTGGCGCAATCAGTAGGTGAAATCCCGCCAGAGGCGGTGGTTTTCGGTCAGTCTGAGGCTATGCAAGGGTTGCGTTCCCGGCTGGACCGGGTGGCAACGGCCAATGTTCCGGTCCTGATTCACGGTGAGAGCGGGACGGGCAAAGACATCATTGCTCGCCTGGTTCATGCCTGCTCGCCGTGGAAGACCGGTCCATTCGTTAAAGTGAATTGCCCAGCGATTCCCGGCACCCTCCTCGAAAGCGAACTGTTCGGATATGAACGGGGAGCATTTACTGGCGCCTATGGCTCGAAGCCCGGGAGGGTTGAATTGGCGCATCGTGGAACACTCTTCCTCGATGAGATTTCAGAGCTCGACATGTCTTTGCAGTCAAAGCTGTTGCAGCTTTTACAGGACGGTCAGTTCTGCCGTATCGGTGCACAGGCAGACAAGAAAGTTGAAGTTCGCGTCGTTTGCGCCACAAATCGCAAGCTGGAAGAAGAGATCGCAGCAGGAAACTTCCGCCAGGATTTGTTTTACCGCATCAACGTTGTAAACCTGTACATGCCGCCATTACGCGAGCGGCGTGCGGACATCACTGCGTTAGTGAGCTACTTCCTCGAGTACTACAATCGCAAGTACAACTGCAAGGCGCGTCCGCTTTCGCCGGAATTGATGGAAATCCTTCAGAAGTATCATTGGCCAGGAAACATCCGCGAGCTGGAAAACCTGATGAAACGGTATGTGATCCTGGGAAGCGAAGACGTAATCAGCACCGACCTGCAGCCGCGCGAAAACGATCTGCTGGCTTCGGACATCAACCTGGATGGGCCGATTTCGCTGAAGAAGCTCACTCGCCAGGCTACGCGGCAACTGGAGCGCAAGATCATTTTGAAGGTGTTGCACAATCATCATTGGAACCGAAAGCAGGCGGCAAAAACATTGAATATCAGCTACCGCGCCCTGCTCTATAAGATTCGCGACGCCGGCCTGCCTCCGAACCGTGCCCGCCGCGAGCCAGATGCAACCAACACCCAGGCCGCGGCGGATTAAGATTTAGCGCGACCAAGTGGCTTGGGTGAAAACCCTTAGTAACCCTGTACTCTTCGACCATCGTCGCGATAATGTCCCGCCTTCTCTATTGACGCGTAACTAACTCCGTACTACATTCTTGCTCTCCCCACGTAAGTAGCTGGATGTGTGCCCGAAAATGGATTCTCATCTGTTACCGGCCTTTTGGAGACCTCAATGAAACCTATCCGCTTCGTCCATCTGCTTTCATTGCTTCCTTTATTTCTATGCTTGCGATCGTTCGCCGATTGGCCGCCGATCAGCCCCGACGATTTGAAGATGACGAGCATCAAGGAACAACCGGGCGCACCCGCGGTAGTTCTGGATAGGGAAGAAGTGGATGACGATTTGAACAATTCTCATTCTGTTTACATGCGGATAAAGATTCTGACCGACGCGGGGCGAGAGTACGCGAATGTCGAGATTCCCTACGGACGACGCTATTTTCACATTGGCGGCATCAGTGGACAAACCGTGCAGCCTGATGGAACGGCGGTGCCATTTCAGGGCAAGCCTTTTGACAAAACAGTTGAGAAAACGGGCGGATATCGCATCAATGTGAAGTCATTCACGCTTCCCGATGTACAGGTTGGAAGCATCATCGACTTTCGGTACAGCTTGCGGTATGACGATAACCGAGTAGTGCCCCCCGAATGGGAAGTGCAGAACGAATTGTTCCAGCGCAAAGCTTACTTCAAATTCATTCCGTTCCAGAATCACGGAAATGTGGAGATCCAGCTCGACCACGGCCAGCTTTCAAATGGGGTTGCGTGGACGCCGTTCCTGGGAAGTGGACCGCAGCCGGAAAAGCATCAACTGCCGCCAAGTGCCGCAGCCACCGTGCACGACGCCAGTTTTTGGGTCGATCTCACCTTGGCTGACATTCCGGCATTCGTGAAAGAACCGTACATGCCTCCTGCGGACCTGGCGAAGGAGCGTGTGTATTTCTACTATCAGGCAAATCTGAAGATGGACGATTACTGGAAGGCTGAGGGCAAATATTGGAACAAAGAAGTCGACGAGTTCCTCGGCAGAAATAAAGGTGTGGGCGACGCGGTTGCGAAACTCGTTTCCCCGTCAGATACACCGGAGCAAAAGGTCAAGAAGATATATGCCTTTGTGGCTTCGCTTGAGAACCGGGACTACATTCCCGAACGAAGCAAACAGGAAAACAAGACGCTCGAGTTAAAGCCGATAAAAGGGGTAGCAGATGTGCTCGAGGAACACAGCGGCGATCATGATGAATTGAATCGCTTGTTTGTTTCGATGGTGAGAGCGGCGGGAATACCGGCTTCGATGATGTGGGTCCCAAACCGTGAGCGCCAGGTGTTCGTGAGGCAGTTCTTGAGCACATCACCACTGGAAGCTGAAATCGCGATTGTCCAACTTGATGGCAAAGATGTTTTTCTCGATCCCGGCACGAAGTTCTGCCCTTACGGACTCACCGACTGGCGTTACACAGGAATTGAAGGAATTCGACAAAGCGGCAAAGGCACAGAGATAGCACAAACTCCGTTGCCAATGTATACGCAAACGATTACTACACGGCTCGCGCGAGTGACGCTCGATGAACACGGGACGGCTTCGGGCACAGTGAACTTGATGTTCAAGGGCACGGAAGCCATGCAATACCGCCAAGACGCGGCAATGACCGACGCAGAAGGCCGGAAGAAAATGTTGGAGGACCACCTGCGAGAACTTCTTCCCGGCAACAGTGAGATTTCGCTCACCAATTCTCCGGATTGGGATGGTGTGGAATCTCCTCTCATTGCTCAATTCCATGTTACTTGCCCATTCGCAGTAGCGGCGGGCAAGCGTCTGATGCTCCAACAGCAGTTTTTTCAGGTGAATGAAAAACCCCTGTTCCCGGCAAACGACCGCAAAAACACGATCTATTTCCATACTCCATGGCAAGAGGCGGACGAGGTACACATCACGATTCCTGCAGGAATGGAAGTTGAAAGCCTGGCGCCGGACGACACGGTGAAGCTACCCTATGCGCTTTACAGAGTGCAGCACAAGCAGGAAACTCCAAACCAGATCTTCACGCGCCGCGATTTCATTATGGGCGAGGAGATTTTCATTCCCAACCAATACAAAGAGGTCAAAGGTTTTTTCGACAAGGTCAAAGCGGATGATGACCAACCCGCGCTAGTGAGGTTATCGCAGAGTGTTGCGACTGCTAAATAAGGGTACGTTACTTATTTTTTTGCTCTTAAGTTTTCAGCCGAGCTTGATGGCTGGAGGCATCAGTGTCCCTGACTGGGTGCGCTCGGCAGCGGCGCAGAAGGTCGGAACTTATCCTCCAGAGACCAAAGCGGTCGTCTTGCTCGATCAAACGGACTACACCGTTACTGCGCCCGGTGACTACATCGAGCACTCGCGCTGGATTGTCAAGATTTTGAGGCCGGATGGTCGCGAAGAGGCGGACCTGGCAGTCGATCTCAGCAAAGGTGAAAAGCTGAACTATTTGCACGCCTGGACGCTCGATTCTGCGGGACACGAATATGAGCTAAAGCAGAAGGATTTTACGGAGCGTAGTTTCCCTTCGTTTATTTTGTACGACGATATTCGCTTTCTGACCGCGACTGCGCCCGCTGCGAATGTCGGTTCGGTAGTGGCTTTCGAATTCGAAGCTCGCAAGCATTCCTTTACCAACCAGATCAATCAATTCTTCCAGGAAGATAATCCAGTTCACGAAGTGAAGATCAGCCTGACATTACCGGACGGGTGGGAGTTCAAAGACTCATGGCCGGTGACAGCGGGAGTCAAGCCTACACAAACGTCGCCGAACCATTGGGAGTGGGCGGCACAGGATCTGGCTGGCATAGAACCGGAGCCGATGATGCCTGAGCGGCACTCGCTTCTTGGCAGGCTGGCGATTGCCTACTTCCCGCCGGGAGAAAAAGGGAATATGGCTTCCTGGTCGGCTCTCGGCCAGTGGTATGCGACTTTAACCTCCGGCCGCCGCGATCCTACACCACAAATCACTCAGGAAGTTGAGCACTTAACGGCGGGCAAAACGGATTTTGATTCCAAGCTAAGGCTTCTGACCGCGTTCCTGCAGTCTGAAATTCGTTACGTGGCGATCGAAATAGGGATTGGCGGCTACCAGCCTCATAGCGCCGATGACATCTATCGCTACCACTACGGGGATTGTAAAGACAAAGCAACGTTATTGAGTAGCATGCTCCACGTTGCCGGTGTCAATTCAGACTACGTTTTGATCGACACCGATCGCGGGTTCGTGAATCCTTCCGTGCCTTCGGTTTGGTTCAATCATGCGATCCTCGCCATTGAGTTGCCGCCCGATGCAAAAGCGGACAGGTATTCCTCGGTCATCACAGCGAAAACGGGAAAGCGATACATCATTTTCGATCCCACCGACGAATACACGCCGGTCGGTTCCTTACGTCCTGAATTGCAAGACACCTATGCGCTTCTGGTAGGGGATTCCGGCGGCGAGCTGATTAAAACACCATTGCTCGCGCCGGACACAAACACGCTCCAGAGGACAGGGCATTTCGTCTTGACTGCTGATGGCGGCCTTAGTGGCGAAGTATCCGAGGAACGAGGCGGAGATTTTGCTTCCCAGGAACGGGGACGCCTGCACAACTGGGATGAGCGAAAACGGACCGACTATTTTGAACACTACCTTGGAAGATCGCTGCAGGGCTTTACGCTTGAAAGCATGAATGTTCAGCAGGCCGATCAGCCGCAAAAAGATGTGCTCATCAACTTCAAGTTTTCTACCCCGCAATATGGACAGCAGCGGGGCCCGCTGATGCTTGTTCGCCCGAGAGTACTTGGAGAGAAAAGCCAGTACGTAGAGCACAAGCCGCGGCACTATTCGATTGAGCTGGAACAGACGGCGCGGGAAGTTGACAACTATGAGATCGAAATTCCGAAAGGCTATGCCGTGGATGATATTCCTGATCCCACGAACATAGACGTGGGTTTCGCCAGCTACAAGAGCAAGATTGAAGTAGATGGAACTAAGTTGAAATACTGGCGGGAATACGTCGTCCGTGATCTGAGCGTGCAGGCGGACAAATTCCCGGATTGGGTTAAATTGCAGGGCGTGATCGGCGCCGACGAGACCGCAGCAGTAGTGCTCAAGCGCGTTCCCTGATTCTTAATTCCAGAGATTACTCAACCGTAAACTGAACGGTGGTGGTGCGCACGGCGGAGCCGGAAGTCGCGTTCACCGGGACGGTGTAGGTTCCGGCTGGCGTTCCGCTGGTTGATGTTCTGTTTGAGCTGGAACTGCAGCCGCCGAGGAACAGCGTTGTTCCCAGCGCGAGGGTCAGAAGAATTCCTAAGGCGATTCGCCGCTTACGCGAACTGGTTCCAACCAGACCTACTCCGAGAAAAGGCAACCAGAGCCCGAACGCAATTCCTCGACGGAGAAGTCCAGCAGTGGTTGTGACCCGCGCGGTGGTGGAAATTGCGAGCGTGCGGCTTTGCGGGCCGTTGCTCATGCTCGAAATCGTTGCGCCCTGAGGTGACGAGAACTGGCACTGCGAGCCCGCCGGCAATCCCGTGCCGCAAGCCAGCGTGACTGACTCCGGAAATCCCGCGCCGGTCGGGGTGACGTTGATCGAGAAATTGACCTGACCGCCCGAGGGAATTGTGCTGCTGGTGCTCGGAGCGGCGAGCGTAGCGCTCACGCTGTAATCATTGAGCTGCGCATTACCGCTGATCGTTGGAAGGCTGCCTCCAGCGAAACTGAGCGCGGCGGCATTGCCGATCGATCCGGTGCCTTGCAACACGGTGGTCGGCGCATTGACCTTGACAGTGACGGTTGCGGCCGTGGCCACGCTGGTTGTGGAACCGCAACTGTTGGCGGTCGAAAGAGTCGTTTGCGTCGAAGTGTTGACCGTGCCCAGGGTACAGGTAAGCGTGCCGGTTGTGACTCCGGTCTGGCAACTTCCCACGCTGCTGGTGGCGGTAGTGGAACCGGAACCCGGAGCTAGCGTGTCAGTAAAGACCACACCTGAGACGGGATCGCCTGTATTGTAGATCTGGTAAGTGAAGGTGATCTGATTGCCGACTCCAACCGGCGAGGGACTCACCGTCGGATTGGCAGCATTACATGCAGGTGTAGCGCTGGCCGAGGTCAACTGCGGCATCGAGAGTCCGGAAGTGTTCGGACCCAGTTCGGTCACGAATGCATCTGTGCCACCGGAAAGCGAGCCACCGCTTGTCAAAGGACTGGCCGTAGGGAAATTGCCGGAATTTGTCTCTCCCGCAAGATAGGTGTTCAGCGAGGAATCGAGAATGATTCCGGTACCAATGTCCGTGCCCGACCCGCCAAGATAACTTGCCGTGCTTGTATTTGTGCTGGTTGAGGTGCCAGTTGTATTCAGGCGGGCGATAAAGGCATCACGCCCGCCGCCGGAATTGGGCTGCGGCTGACCGCAGGTGGTAATTGAGGATCCTGCGCACAGGTTGCTGGAATCGGTAAATCCGGTCACGCGCGCATTCCCCAGAGTGTCAGTGACAATCCCCAAACCAACGGTGACCGAGCTTCCGAGATAGCTGAAGTAGTCAAGCGGCACGGTTCCCTGAGTTGTGCCCGTGACCGCAGGAACTCCGAACTTTGCCACAAAAGCATCGGTGCCCCCGGTGTTTGTTGCCTGGAAGGCCAAGGTGGTGCTGGGCGGCACGATGTCGGTGGAAGTTGTCGATCCCGTGATGTAGGTTTGGGTGCCGTCGGTGGCGACTCCGTAGGCTACGTCGTCGCCCGTGCCACCGAAGTAAGTGCCATAGGAAAGTGCATACTGCTGCGTATTGTTGGCGGGAGCATTCAGCTTGGCCGCCCATACGTCAATGCCGCCTTTGTCCGCCGCCTGGAATGCATTCAGAATCCAGGGATTCGGGGTTCCCATGTCAGTGAAGTTCGTGCCACCTGCAAGATAGACATTGAAGTTGGTATCGACTGTAATTGCGCCACCCAAGACAACTCCGTTTGCCGGGGTCGCGCCGCCGATATAGGTCGAATATTGCAGGCTGTTCGCAGTGTTCAATGCCGGATCGATTTTGCTGAAAAAGAACTGATTGGTGGCGTTGGGCCCAGGCTGCAAAGCGCCGAGTGTAGTCGGGAAGTTGGTGGACGTGGTGGTTCCCATCACATAGACGCGGCCAAGACTATCGAGCGTCATGTTCGCGACGGTGTCCACGCCGTTGCCCGAGAGATAGGTCGAGTAAAGATTCAATGAGCCCGTGGGGTCGAGCTTGGTCACGAAACCGTGATTGTTTCCGGCGGAAACGGGCGCGGTCTGAAAGCCGGAAGCGGTGGTCGGGAAATCTGGCGCGTTAGTGGTGCCGCCAATGTAGACGTTAAAGCCGCTATCCACGCCGAGACCAGTTGGATATTGAATGCCTGAGGAGCCGCTGACGTAAGTAACGTAGTCCAGACTGGGCGTCAACACGCCGCCAGTAGTGCTCAGGCTGATGCGAGATACGAATACATTTTCCGCGGTCTGATGGGAGTTGGTGACGATGGGAGTTGATCCGCCGAACGTTCCCGCCGAGGTAGTCGCGCCTGCGATGTAAATTCGCGGGCTGGGGCCGGAATCGACCGAGATCGACGGGCAGTGGGGAACAAAACCCGCTGCTGCGCCGGTGATGGCAGTACAGCTTTCATTTCCAGCACCGCCGAGATAGGTGGAAAACGCGAGGATCGGATCAATTACCAACGTGCGACTGCGATCATAGTTGCCGATTTCAAATCCGGCGCGTTTGGCTCCGCGAAGGACGAAGGAGCCTGCAACGGTCTGAACTCCGGCATCGGTGTTCTGGTAAACGTGCGGAGCTTCGAAGCGCAGTTCACGGCCATCGAAGCCGAGAACGAGGTCGCCATTTTTTGCTACTGAGACGTCCGTTGCGCCCTCAAAGCTCAACTCAATTTGGTGCGGATCCTTGCCCGGCGAAACCGAAAAGTCGTACTCCAGGCGGTCCTGCTTGCCATAGAAGGCGAGATCGATTCCAGGATAGATCTCCCGATACTGAACGCGGGCGAACTGGGGAATGTTATGCAGCCAGCGGGAGGAATCGTTTCCGATGAAGTAGTTGCTGTGGCCGGGAAGCGGTTCGGCGCCGCTAAGCCTGGCGGATGCCGAGGAATCTTCGAATTTCATAGCCACAACCGATTGCTCAAGGCCGGCGGAGGAGCGACGGGGCAGGCTCAAAATCGCGGCGGTCGGGGTCAGATACAAACCGTATCCGCTGCCGCGAGCGAGGAACCTCACATCCCTGCTGGTCTGGCCCCGGTTGGGTTCAAAACTCATGGGAAGGCGCGCGAAAGCTGCCTGAAGCTCGGGCTTGGTAAATCCGGGGGTTGAGGATGGTGGGTTTGCGGCGTCGTGCTTCAGCAGAAAACCGGCGCCTGCAGCCAGAAGAACCAGCAGAACCAAAGCGCGCGCACGCGCTAAAACCGGCCCCGCCCCACTGCGATTAACCATCAGAACCCTCCGAGTTCCCGTTCATGGAGAAGAATATGGGAGAACGACACCAGACGCGCGATTACCCCAAAATTTGACATCCAAACCTTGATATCAGTGCAGTTGGGATTCGACTTGGCCTGTCGGGGCCCGATCGCGCACCCGTTGTCTGAATGGCTGAAAAGTAAGTAAATACTTAAACATCTGACGGATAGGCTGTCAAGTTGTGCTCCCACCAGCCGAAGTTTTTGGGATTGAGCTTCCTCATGTCTGATGCGGGGGGATTGGCTCAGAGATGCCGGAAAAAAACGTGACTCGTGAGTCGTGGCTCGTCAGTCGTGGCTCGTGGTGAGTGGTCGGTGCTAAGTTTGTTTCAGTATTCGCAAATCAATGAATCACCGGGAACCACGAAACACCACTCACGACCCACGGCCCACGACTCACGACTCACGACTTTTTTAACCCCTCCATCTCTCTTCGCAACTTTGCATATTTGCGCGTCAGAATCGCGAGATAGACGCCATGAATAACCCAGGTGGCGGCGTAGGCGGCATAAAGATAATGCATTGAATTCATTGGCGGACCTCCCTGAGAGATTCGAGAGCCTGCGTTTCCTCAACCTCTCGCTTTATGACCTCAAGGCGATAGCGGGTGATGCAAAGAAGCCAAGCCAGGCACAGGAATGCGGCCCAGTTAATGAGAAGAACGTACGCCATCCGTGAATCGAGGTATCCCCCGCCGCCGATGACCGGGGACGGGTGTTGCCCAACCCACCAGCGTATCGCCATATAGTCAAGAGGAACGTCTAGCCCTCCGAAAATAGCAAGTATGGCAGCGAGCGTGGCTGTCTGGCTGCTGTTCGAAAAACGACGCAGCACCAGGTAGGCAATGTAGATCAGCCAAAGAGCGAAGGTCAACGTCAGGCGCGGGTCCCATGTCCACCAGATCCCCCAGACGGGTCTTGCCCAGATGGGGCCAGTGACGAGAACGACGGTACAAAAAACTACGCCCACTTCGGCCGCGACCAGGGCGAGAATGTCGGCTTTGGCGCTTTTCTTGGCGAGGTAAAGGATTGACGCAACAAAATTGATGCCGAAAAGCAAGAATGCCGTCCACGCCGAGGGCACGTGGTAATAAAAAATACGCTGCACATCGCCCATGGTTCGTTCCGTAGGCGCAAGAATCAGGGCCGCGTACAAGCCGAAGCACAGCATGACCGCTGTAACGATGGCGAGCAATGTGAATCCGCGTTTCATTCCGCTTCGTTATTCCGCTTCGAGGACCAGACCAAACAAAAGCAGACAAGCTGCCGTGAACACGACATCATACGCCAGCAGCAAAGCGATCCAAAAACGCGCCGGTTCCTCTCCGGTGAGGATGGCGGTAGTCGCGTTTACCATTCCAAGAAGCGCGGGAATAGAAATTGGGAACAGCAGCAGAGGCAGCATGATTTCACGGCTGCGGGTGCGTATGGAAATCGCGGCAAAAAAAGTGCCGTTCACTACTAGGGCCCAGGTTCCTAGTAGCGCTATTGGCCCGAGTTCCCACGCAGGGCCCAGAGCGCGCAATTTGTAGAACACGATGAACAACGGCGTCATCAAAACTTCGAGCAGGCTGACAAAAATAAAATTGCCCAAAGCTTTCGCGAGGAACAGGGGATTCGCCGGCGCAGGGGAGACGCGATATGCATCGAGCACTTGATTGCGCAGTTCACGCGCCCAGGTTTGATTCAGCGCCACTACCGCCGCGAAGAGAAATGCCACCCAGATCAACCCACCGGCGATCCTTCGGGATTCTTCTGCCGTCGGATCAAAGCTGAAGCTGAAGATCACGACTACCAACAGCGCGAAAAACAGCATGGCGTTAATGGCGTCTTTCGAGCGCCACTCCAGGCGAATATCTTTTGCCAACGTCGCGCGGGTGAGGGCAAGAAAGCTCATTGCGAGACCGTCCGCAGTTTTGGAGAACGGTCTACAACTTTTCCCGATTCGATGTAGATGAATTCGTCGGCAATCGATTCAAGCACCCCGGGTTGATGCGTTACCACGAACAATGTCTTGCCGGCATCGCGCATGTGAGCGAGCAACTCTGCCATCTGCTTCGCCGAACGAAAATCAATATTCGAGAACGGCTCGTCAAGTAAAAGCAATTCCGGATCATTCAGGATTGCCCGCGCGAGCGACATTCGCTGTCGCATGCCTTGCGAGTATTGGCCGACAGGACGATCGAGGTCAGGATCGAGCTTGACTGATTTGATGACTTCGCGGCACCTTGTTTCGGTCGCGCCGTAAAGTTCGGCAAAGTAGCGCAAATTCTCCATCCCAGTCATCTCGTCGTAGAGCATGGAGGGATGTGCCATGTAGCCGATCCGGAAGCAAACTTCCTTTATGTTCTTGCTCCCCAGAACTGAGATAACGCCGCGTGTTGGTTGCGCCAGGCCGGCAATCGTACGCAGTAAGGTCGTTTTGCCGGCGCCATTGTCGCCGAGAATCACATAGAGCCTACCCGGCGCGAACTCAGCGGTTACACCGCGAAGGGCGGCAAAGCGCCCGAAGTGTTTGATCACGTCGGCGGCAACGACGACTGCATCCCGAGCTTGAGTTTCAGCCATTTTCTCGAACCCATCTTTATAGCACTTGATTCGGAATTGTCAGGTTAGCTGTCCCGTCTGTAGAAACTCAGCGATGCATCGCTCTGGTCAAGCCGGCGAACGCGTTTTAGCTCCCCAAATTGTTCGCCGGGATCAAATTTCTTCTCGTGCTCCGCGATTATTCGTGCCTCAACGCTGAGTTCGGATTCCGCCAGCATAAGCAAAGTTTCGCGGTAAAGATTCTGCATCGCGTAAGGCGGATCTAAAAAGACGAACCCAGGCTTGACTTGCTGCGAGGCAAGCCTGGGAATTGCGCGCCCAACGTCCTGCTGCAGAACTTGAAATTTTCCGGCCACTCCAAGCGGATCCAGATTCTGCCTGATCAGTTCTGCTGCTGTTTTGGAGGATTCGACGAAATAGACCATGGCAGCGCCGCGGCTCAGGGCTTCAATTCCCACGGCTCCGGTCCCCGCGAACAAATCCAGCCAAACAGAGCCTTCGAGCGCCGCTGGATTTCCCGCGCAGAGCACGTCAAAAAGCGTCTCGCGAAGCCGATCGGAAGTTGGCCGAATGTCTGAGCCGCGTAACGACCGCAGTTGCCGGCTGCGAAATTTACCCGCGATAATTCGCATGTGCTTTCCGAAGAAACCGCACTGGGCGTGCGGTCCCTGAAGTCTTTCCCACTCACCTCTCGAACCCACAGACCACACTTAACCGTATAAGATTACAGAAGGCATATGCGAACCTGGTCTCTTCCTGCGGGGCGACTTTTCGGCATAGAGGTGCGCATTCACGTTTCCTTTGCTTTGTTGCTTCTCTATGTGGGATTGAACGAGCAACTGGCCCGGACTGTAGTTGCGCCCTGGCGCGATGCCGCTCTGATCGCGATTGTTTTTGGGGCAGTAGTCCTGCACGAACTCAGCCATGCGGTTGTCAGCAGGAAAGTTGGCATTCCACCCAAAGCGATTGTCCTGTTTCCGACCGGAGGTGTCACCATCTTCGACGAAGCGCAGCCCGAAATAGCTGCGAACTGGAACCGCGATGTCTGGATCGCAGCCGCTGGACCTGCCGGCAATTTTGCGGTCGCCGGCATCGCGGCAGCCATCATGAGCGTCACCATGCCGCATAACGGATTGTGGACAGATCCGTATATGAATTCCACAAACCTGCCACACAGCCTGGTGTGGGCAAATCTGTGGCTGGGACTCATAAACTTGCTGCCCGCCTACCCAATGGATGGAGGCCGAGTTTTGCGGGCGTCTTTTGGCCGAACCATGGATCCGGTGGCCGCCCTGCGGCGGGCGACTAACATTGGCCGTGGTTTTGCGTTTGCATTCATGCTTTCGGCCTGGGTATGGAATACATGGCTGGCGGTGATTGGCGTCTCATTATTTTTCGCCGTACAAATGGAAGACCGTTCAGCGATATTCCGCTCGGTGCTCGAAACGGTCCGCCTTCAGGACATTATGCTGACCGACTTTGCGACGCTCTCGCCGGCTGATACTTTGGAAGACGCGCTCGAAAAGGCGGTTCACTGCCTGCAGGATGATTTCCCGGTCATTCGGGGAGCCGACATGGTGGGCGTGGTCTCAAAGCAGAAGATTCTGCAGACCCTGCGCCGCGAAGGGAATGGCTATGTGCAGGCGGTGATGAACCGAATCTTCGACGTAGCGCAGAAAACAGAATCGCTGTCTTCTGCTTTTCGCAAGCTGAGCGCCCGCAACTTGAGCATTATTCCGGTGGTTGAAAACCAGCAACTGGTAGGGATTGTGACCTTGCAGAATCTCATGCACTCCATGGCGCTGCTGGCAGAAACGCGCAAGCTGCGCAAGGCAGAGCTCGAAATTTGAGCTAGAAGCGCAACACGATTCCCGCCGTTGGCTCGTCGAGCCGGCCTTTCACTCCCGTGAAAAATTGCTGCACCCGGAGGGTCGGCTCTTTGTAGACCAGACCCCGATATTGCACCCGCAAAGCTAAGAACCGCCATAGGCGGTAGTCGGCGCCACCACCATATAAAAAAGCGAGCGAAGTTTGGGTGTAGGCGTAAAAAGTGCTCTGGACGTTATCGATGTAAGTAGTGCCGGGATAGAAGCGAAGCGCGCCCGCCCCGGCAAAAAGGAACGGCTCCAGTTTCTTGAATTGAAATGGGCTGAAGACGTAGGCGCCGCTGTATTCGGTAATCGAGGTCTTGAGGCGATAGCTATCGGGTGGGATCAAGAAAATCTGCGAATTGCTGGTGTGGCCGATATTCAGCTCAATCGAGTGCATCGGGTTGAAGCGGAAGCGGAAGGTTCCCAGGATCAGGCCGGAATTCGTAGGCGAGAGCGTCACGGGCCCGATCTTGCTGCTACCGCTACTGCTGAATACCCCACCTGCCGCCAGGCTGGCGTCGAAATGCTCGAACTCCTGCGCCGCGCAACTCACGACGAAGAAAAAAAATAGTGCTCCCGAGAATACTTTCTTCCGCATCCAGTTCCTCTTGTTGACGTAGAAATCAGTGAATTGGGGCGACGCAATTATCTGAAGCGCATCGTGTGGCATGAGCGCTCAGGCTACGCGTAAATTCCCCGCTGGCGAATGGTATAAGCTACGCGGTCGATCGCCAACATGTAAGCCGCAATGCGATTATTAACGCTGTGCCGTTCGGCGTAACCGGCCACGTCATGAAACGCGCTCACCATGATGTCTTCCAGTTGGTCATTTACGACCGATTCCTTCCAGAAATAACCCTGGCGGTCCTGCACCCATTCGAAGTATGAAGTTGTGACGCCACCGGCGTTACAAAGGATGTCAGGAATCACGAAAACTCTCTTTTCCGCAAGAATTTCGTCTGCGCTGGCTGTGGTTGGCCCGTTGGCGCCCTCGGCAAGGATGCGGCAGCTTATCTTTGCGGCATTGCGGCTGGTAATTTGATTTTCCGTGGCGGCCGGAACCAGAATTTCGCATTCCCGGCACATCAATTCCGCGGGGTCGGCGCTTTCGGCCTCGGAGAAGCCGGTAATGCTGCGCGAACGCTCGCGGTGCTTGACCAATGCATCGACATCGATTCCGTGTTTGTTGTAAAGCGCGCCATCGACTTCAATGACGCCAATGATTTTGTAACCTGCATCCGACATCAGCTTGGCGGCGTTCGAGCCGACGTTGCCGAAGCCTTGCACGATTACGCGGGTACTTTCGGGCTTCAATCCCAATTTTTTTATCGCCTGATCGCAGACGATCATGATTCCGCGGCCGGTGGCTTCGCGGCGGCCGCGCGATCCCCCGATATTGATCGGCTTTCCGGTCACGACTGAAGTGACGGTCTGCCGCATGTGCATGGAGAACGTATCCATCATCCATGCCATGACCTGTTCGTTGGTGTTCATGTCGGGGGCGGGAACGTCTTTTTCCGGGCCAATGAATTCGATCAGTTCGGCGGTATAGCGGCGCGTCATGCGCTCGAGTTCGCCCTGCGACATTTTGTGCGGATCGCAAATCACTCCGCCCTTGGCGCCACCGAATGGGATGTTCACCACGGCGCATTTCCACGTCATCCAGCTGGCAAGAGCGCGGACTTCGTCGAGCGTGACGTCTGGCGAATAGCGAACGCCGCCCTTCGCCGGGCCACGGGCGATCGAGTGCTGCACCCGAAAGCCGGTAAAAACTTCAAGTTTGCCGTTGTCCATGGAAACCGGAATGTGGACGATGAGCTCGCGGTTGGGATAGCGCAGGACCTTCCACAGGCCTTCATCGAGATTAAGTTTTTGTGCGGCGAAGTCGAAGCGCGCAGATTGCGCCTCCCAGGGGTTAATCTCCTGTTCCAGAGAAACTGTCTTCATATGAACTCCGAATTATGACCACGTTCGTTCTGCCGGCGAGGTTGGAATAGGTACCGGCAGGCAAACCCTCAGATTCTAGACAGCGCACGGGTTGGAAGCAAGCTACCCGGATGAATTGACAACACCGAAGCAGTAAGACTCATTTCTTTTCGGACTTTTTGCTGGAGCTTTCCGTTTTGGGCTTTTTGTCTTTGTCCTTGTCTTTGCTTTCGGTCGAATCTTTGGTCGATTCGGATTTCGAGCCCGAGTCGGAGTTTGACGCCGATGAACCGGAAGATTTTTTGGCATAGTCGGTTACGTACCAGCCGGAACCCTTAAACTGCACGGCCGGCGCGGAGATTAGTTGCTCGACCTTACCTCCGCAATCGGGGCATTTTTTGACCAGGGGATCGGAAAAACGCTGAATGCGTTCGAAACGATGACCGCATTTTTTACATTGATATTCGTAAAGTGGCATGAAGGAATGTGTGGCGCGGGCGCTCGCCCGCGAAGTCTGAACTTGATTCTAGGGTGCGAGAGAAGATGCCGTCAATTTCTGATGCTACACTCCCGCTCATGGCTGGTGACGACCTCGCGCCCGGGCTCTACCTGGTTGCCACTCCGATTGGCAATCTCGAGGACATCACGCTACGCGCGATTCGTGTGCTGAAGCAATCCGACCTGATCGCGTGCGAGGACACACGGCAGACGCAAAAGCTGCTGAACCACTATGGCATTCTGACGCCGACGATCAGCTATCACGAGCACAATGAGGCTTCACGCGCTGCAGAGTTGGTGGAGAAGCTAGCACAAGGCGCGCGAATTGCCGTAGTCAGCGACGCTGGCGTACCAGGCGTGTCTGATCCCGGATTTCGACTTGTCTCTCTCGCCATTGAACGCGCGATACCGGTAGTACCAATTCCCGGCGGGGCGGCATTTGTTTCGGCGCTGGTTGCGAGTGGCTTACCGGTTGATTCTTTCAGCTTTCATGGATTCTTGCCGGCGAAATCGGGTGCACGACGTCAGGAACTGGGAAAAATCAAGGATTCATCGACGACCGACATTTTTTATGAGGCGCCGCACCGGATTTCGGAAACGCTGGAAGATATTTTTTCTATGCTCGGCGCCAGCAGACGAGTTGTAATAGCGAGAGAGCTGACCAAAATTCACGAGGAGTTCTTGCGCGGAACGGCGGGTGAGTTACTGGACATCGTCAAAAACCGGGCAGAAGTGAAAGGCGAGATCACGTTGTTGATCGGTCCCGCAGAGAAGGGAACTGCTGAATCTGGCTCTGTTAGTATTCCCGATCGCGTTGAGCAGATCATGCGCGACGAGAAGATGGATGAGAAGGCGGCGCTGAAGAAGATAGCCAAAGAACGTGGAATTTCGAAGAGCGAAGCTTACCGCGAGTGGCAACTGCGGCCGAAACGGTGATCATTAGCGGCGTTTGAGGGCTTCGAGCTCATCCATGGTGCGCGGCCAGTCGGAACGCAAGAGGCGAGAAAGACTGCGATCTGCTAAAAGCTTTCCTCCTGTCTGACAGCGGGGACAATAGTTGGTTTCGTTGTCGGCGTAGCGAATGCGGCTGGATCTTTTCGCCGCATCGCGGACATAGTTCACCATAACGTCCGTGAACAGACATGTCTTTGCGAAACGCGGTTACTTTTTCCGGGAATTTGATCGCAGCTTCGGTGCCTAGCTGCGTGATCCATCGCGAGAGCGTGTGGCGCGTGGCGGCGTAGAGACGTTCCCATTCGTCCGGCTTCAATTTGTGAGTAAGCGCGATTGGCGAAAGCTGCGCTGCATGAAGAATTTCATCCGAGTAGGCATTGCCGATTCCGCTGAGAATTCGCGGATCGGTGAGCGCCCGTTTTAATGTTCGGTTCTCTCTGATCAGTGCCGCACGAAACGAATCGAGATCGGCGGCAAGAACATCGATTCCACCGGGATCAACGGATTGCAGCGCCTCCTTTCCGCGTAGCAGATTCAGGGACGCGCGATGTTTGCTGCCGGCTTCAGTGAGCACGAGAGATCCGTTGGGGAAATCAAATGCTGCGAGATTTTGGCGGCCCGCCAGCTTTGTTCCGCGAGGCTTCCAGTGCAACCGCCCGGCGATCATCAAGTGCAAGACGAGCCAGAGATCGTCCTCCGTTCCGATTACAATGCGCTTGCCGATTCTGCGGAGTTCGCGAACGGTTTTTCCTTCTGCAGCCGTAAGCGGTGGGTCGGCGCTTCGGACGAGGAATGGGCTCGCGATCCGGATCTGCTGAATCGGCTTGCCCACGATTCGCTCTTCGAGGGCGTGAATGTAGGCGGTGATGTCGGGCAGTTCGGGCATGGACTGAAAAAGCCTTTAACCACAGAGATCGCAGAGGAAATCCGCCGAGAGCGCAAAGAGAATTACTATTATGGGGCATGGACGGAGTTCGTATCGATAAATGGCTGTGGGCAGCGCGATTTTTTAAGACCCGCAGCCTCGCCGCGCATGCCTGCGAACTGGGGCGGGTTCACTGCAATAAGCAGCCGATTAAGCCTTCTCGGACCGTTCGAATTGGCGAGCTGCTGGATGTTCGCACTGCAAGCGGGGAATTCGAACTCGAAGTTCTGCTCCTGAGCGAAATTCGCGGGCCGGCGCCTGTGGCGCAAACTCTCTACCGTGAAACGGAGTCGAGCCGAGAACGGCGTGAAAAAATTGCGCAAGACCGGAAGGCTGGAATGTACTACACGCCCTCTCCTGCAGGCAGGCCTTCAAAGCGAGATCGCCGGAGGATCCGGCAGTTTCGCGGTGAAATGTAAGCTACCGCACACTCAGTCTAGGCGCCCCTCCGCTGCCGCAAAATAAGCCATCGATACCCAGAGTTCAAGAATCTAATGTTTTGTGAGACGTACAGGGCGGATAGCCGCTTTCATCGCAATTCTCCAATCAGTTCTATTCCTGGCTCACTTCTTCCTCTATAAGACTTGGATTTTCCAGAGTTCGGGTGGCACTGCGGCGTCCTGGGGGAAAGTTGCTTTGGGCGTGTTGTCGGTGACGTTTGTCCCTGCCTCGCTACTCGCCTTCCGTTACACCAGCCGGTTTGTGCGGGTTTTTTACAAAATTGCTGCGGTCTGGATAGGACTCTTAAGTTTTCTTGCGATTGCGATGGTCTGCATCTGGATTGTTTATGCCGCGGCTGTGGTCGCGCGACTCAATTTGAACTTCCATCTGTTGGCCGAATCCTTGTTTGCTATTGCGATCGTTGTCGGACTTGCTGGCGTGTTCAATGCGAGCTGGACGCGAATCACACGAATGACGGTCAAGCTAGAGAATCTTCCGGACGCATGGAGAGGCCGGAAAGCCGCACTGATCAGTGATCTGCATCTCGGGCCGGTGCGGAATGGGAGTTTCTTGCGGCGAATGATCGCCAAAATTCTCAACGAGCAGCCACATGCGATTTTTATTGCGGGAGATTTGTATGACGGTACCGCGATTGATGCGGCCAGTGCAGCGCAGCCACTGAGCCGCCTGACTACTGCACCGAAAGGCGTTTATTTCGTCGCCGGAAACCATGAACAGTTCCACGATGAAAGCGAGTATTTGCGTGCGGTTGAATCCGCCGGAGTCCGGGTGCTTACGAATGAAAAGGTAGAAATTGATGGGCTGCAACTCGCCGGCGTCCCATATGGAAACGCGGCCAATCCACGAACCTTTGCTTCAATACTTCGCAATTTACGGCCGGATCCTGATCGAGCGAGCATTCTCTTGACCCATGCTCCAGACCATCCCGAAATCGCCGAAGCCGCCGGATTTTCTTTGCAACTCTCCGGGCACACGCATCTTGGACAGTTCATTCCCTGGAGCTGGATTGCGCGCAGAATTTACAAGCAATTCGTCTACGGATTGAGTTGGATCGGCAAGATGCAGGTCTTTACTTCGAGCGGAGCGGGAACCTGGGGACCACCCCTGCGATTGGGTTCAAATCCGGAAATTGTGATGTTGCAGTTCGAGTGATCAAATTTATCCCACCCTGCCGCAAAGAACGCGACAAGAGTGGGGCAACCATTTTTTATTTCCCGCCGCGTCATTTTCCTGCTAATTCTTTTTTTACGGCTTCACTCACAATTTTGCCATCCACGCGCATGCCCTGCGCGGAGAACTTTGCCATGGCATTCTTCATCACCGTTCCCATGTCCTTCATGGTTGGTGCGCCCATCTCTGCAATGACCGACTTGACTCCGGCCACAATGTCGGCCTCGCTCGCGGCTTTCGGTAAATAGGTTTCGATCAGCGCGATCTCCGCTGTTTCTTTGTCCGCCATCTCCTGGCGCCCGCCCTTGGTGAATTGCTCGATGGAATCTTTGCGCTGCTTGATCAGCGTGCTCAGCACTTGCTGCGCCTCTTTGTCATCGAGCGGCGCCATCTTCTCGATTTCGCGGTTCTTGAGTGCGCTCTTCACCATGCGAAGTGTAGAGAGCCGCGCTTCTTCGCGGGCCTTCATCGCCGCGACAATGTCTTTCTGAATTTGATCAACGAGAGGCATGGGGGAATTATAAATACGTCGTAGGTCTTTGGTCGTTGGCCGAATGCCAGTCGTTGATCGTCAGTCGTTGGGTCTCTGGTCAGCGAGCCAGAACACTCACGTAAATGCGGAGGGCTCACATCGCCACGATGAGGCAAACCTGTAAAGCCTTTTTGATTCGCAGACCAAGGACAAACGACCAAGGACCAAAGACCAACGACGGTTCTGCCACCCTATCGTTTTTCCCGATGCGGCCTATGCAGGAATCGCATCCGGCTTGAAACGCCAACAGCCATTTCCGCGATAAAATACAAGGTACTTCCCTCGGTCTTCAAATTTCATTTTCAAGGACTATATTCATGCTGCTGAAGAACCGTCTCTTTACACCTGGACCAACCCCGCTCCTTCCCGCCGCACAGAATGCCATGGCAGCATTCACGGCGCATCACCGAACCGCCGACTTCAAGGCGCTTTATACGCGCGTTCTGGCCGACATGAAGGATTTCGTCGGAACAGCGAACGACGTTCTGGTGATTGCGTCTTCGGGCACAGGCGTGATGGAAGGATCGATTTCGAATCTCACTTCTCCCGGCGACCGGGTTCTCGTGCTGACCGCAGGGAAGTTTGGCGAGCGCTGGCGCGACTTGGCGAAAGCGTACGGGTGCAACGTCGATGTGATCGAAAGGCCTTACGGTGAAACCTTTTCGCTCGATGAAGTTAAGGCGAAGCTCACTCCCGAGATCCGCGCCGTTTATGTTCAGGCGACCGAGAGCTCCACGGGCGCGCGTCATGACGTGAAGGGTATTGCAAAGCTAGTCCGCGCAAACGGGGATGACACGCTGCTCGTTGTAGACGCCATCACCGGGCTTGGCACAACACATTTCGATGTAGACGGCTGGGGCATTGACGTGATCATCGGCGGATCGCAAAAGGCGCTGATGATTCCCCCAGGCCTGGCCTATTGCGCGATCAGTGAACGCGCGTGGAAGCGGATGGAGAGCACCAAGAATCCGCGCTACTACTTCGACTTCCGCAAAGAGCGGAAGGCGGCGGCGAAGGGTGAATCGGCATTTACGCCGGCCACCTCGTTGTTTGCGGCTCTGGGCGCGGCACTGGATTTCATCCGGCAGATGGGCAGCGGAGATCTCGCCGCCGGCCGAAAGGCATTGGTCGATAACGCCGAGCTCGCAGCCGAAATGACGCGCGCCGGCGTACAAGCGCTGGGGCTGAAGTTGTTTAGTTCCTCGCCGGGTGCAGCGCTAACCGCAGTCGTTTCCCCCGCCGGTCTCGACTCAGGAAAGATCGTGAAGGAATTTCGGGAGTCATTTTCCGCGGTGGTCGCGAATGGGCAGGGTGATATGAAAGGTCAGTTGTTCCGTATCGCGCACATCGGCTACTACGATTTCATCGATACGGTGGGAATTTTGGCCGCACTCGAGCATGTTCTGGCGACCTTAGCTGACAAGCAGGTCGAGTATGGGTCGGCAGTACGGGCGGCGCAGGAAGTTTTTGCCCGCAGCCGGAGTGGTGAACTGGTAGGGGCGAAGTAAGAAGTAATAGGATTCCGCCTTTCGGGCTGAACGAAAGGCGGACCGGCCTCCGGCGTGAAACAACAAGTGCGAGACGAAGACTAATTGATTCTGAAGTTCACTGCTGTCGAAGTCTCAGGCAACGTTCCTCCGCCGTACTGGCCTCCAGGTGTGCCGGGGTTGGTCACAGTAACCGGCACAGTTCCCGAGCTCGCAACAGCAGAAGCCGGGATGCTGGCCGTAACCTTAGAGGCGCTGGACCAAGTGGTAGACATTGCGGCACCGTTGAAATTCACGGTTGCCGAAGATCCGAAGTTGGAACCGTCCACTTCGAGTGTAAAAGCTGAGCTGCCCGCGGCGGTACTCGGGGGTGTCAGTTGGGCGATTGTAGGTGTTGTGCCTGGGGCCGCCGGCATGTTCGCGGGTTTGGAGTAACCGCAACCAACGCCAATTGCGGCCAACAGAACTACCACGAAAAGTTTCATATGTTTTTCCTCCCTGAGCGTGCAAACTGAGGTAAGTTTAGGAAACGCCTCGCTCCGGAGTGTCGAAAGGCTGTAACTTTCTTGTAAAGGAATCATTGGGATGAAAATCATAGTTGCAGAGAAAATGTCGTCTTCCGCAATCAATTTGCTGCGTGAGCCGGAGTGGACGGTCATTACACCCGATCAGCTCAATGGCAGCTTAACGAAGGAAATTGAAACCGCTGACGCGCTGCTGGTTCGCTCGGCCGTGCAGGTGGATGCGGCGCTGCTTGCCAATGCCGCAAAGCTCCGAGTCATTGGGCGCGCGGGAGTTGGTGTCGACAACATCGAGCTCGAACCCGCTACCCGCAAAGGCATCGCGGTAATGAATACACCCGGCGCTAACGCAGTGGCCGTGGCCGAAATCACCATTGGGCTGATGTTGAGTATGGCGCGCTTTGTCCCGCGGGCAAACCAGTTAATGCACGAAGGCAAGTGGGAGAAAAAGTCCTTACAGGGCACCGAACTGAGGGGCAAGACGCTTGGCATTGTGGGCTTGGGAAAAATTGGAATTGAAGTTGCCAAGCGGGCGCGCGCCTTCGGAATGGAAATTGTTGCTCATGACCCGTTCGTTTCCGCTGGCATTGCGAAAGACAATGGAATTCGCCTGGCTGAGCTCAACGATGTGTTTGCGATGGCCGACTATTTGAGCCTGCATGTCGGCCTGACTCCGCAGACGGAGAACATGATCAATGCCGAGTCGATCAAGAAAATGAAGAAAGGTGTCCGGCTGGTGAATTGCGCGCGCGGAGAACTGGTGAATGAAGACGCACTGATTGCGGCGTTGAAGGATGGCCACGTTGCCGCTGCCGCCTTAGACGTTTTCGTGAAAGAGCCGCTGAAGGATTCGCCGCTCCAGAAAATGGAAAACGTGATTCTCACGCCCCATATCGCAGGGTCAACGAATGAGGCGCAGGAGGCGGTGGGCCAGCAGATCGCGATGCAGGTGAAAGAGTATCTGAAGCACGGTGTAATTCAGAACGCCGTGAACGTGCCTTCGGTGTCGCATGACGAGTACCTGCAGATGAAGCCATATATCGTTCTGGCGGAACGGCTGGGATCCTTTCTGGCGCAGATTTCGGGTGGCGTAGAAGAGATTTCAATTTCATATACCGGACACATTGCGGAATGGAGGACGGATCTCATACGCAACGCAACGATTAAAGGCATCTTGAACGTTGCCGTGGATGAGACTGCAAACCTGGTGAATGCCGCGACTCTCGCGTTATCACGTGGCCTTGATGTTCGCGAGGAGCGCAAACCAAAGGCATCGACGGGGGGAGTGGGTAGCGTGCTTTCAGTCGAAATCAGGACCCGGAAAGAGACGCACGTCGCAAAGGGCGCGGTGTTACGCGAGAACATCGTTCGCTTGCTGCACGTGGATGGAATCGAGGCCGAAGCTCCGCTAGAGGGGAATCTGGTCTACCTGCGCAATCAGGATGTCCCCGGCGTTATCGGTAAAGTCGGCACCATTCTTGGCAAACATGACATCAACATTGCGAACTTTTCCCTGGGGCGTAGAAGTGGTGAGTCCGAACCGGGAAAGCCACTTGAGGCGATCGCAGTTGTCCGAGTAGATGGAGAGGTTCCCGAAGCGGTGGTCAGCGAACTACGCGGAATACCAGCGGTGCAGCAGGCCAAGGCGATCCGGCTGGAGTAGGTTTCCTGATAGAGCTCATATGCAGCCAAGGAAACAGATGCTGGGCAAGTTTGCTCAGGCGGGAATTTGTTTCCTGTACTTGATTACGAGTTGGAATTTTTCACTGCGACTAGACGAATCTGAGTTCAGCGGTGGAAGGGTAACCGGACCACTGCTGAACATCTCTGACGTCGGCAGCCTTCTTTTCATTGTCGTTCTGTTGTTGATGTTTTTCTTCAACCGGGTTTCCGCCGCAATCATGGTTTTGGCTGCTTTCCTCAGTTTGCCGTTGTACATCTACTTCATTGCTCCAGGCCCATTTCGCTGGGTGTTCCGCGGAGAATACTCGGTTCCTCTGCGGAGCAACTTCGAGTGGCACTTCGAACTCGTGTCTCGCGCGATGCTTCTTGTGCTTGCGATCATCGTTGGCGTTCACATTTTGCTGTCTTCGGCCAGAGCTAGAGTCGCGGGTTAGGAAGGGCTGAAACCGCGCTTTTGCGCGTTGCTTTCGCCAATTTGGCGGAGGATAATCTAGGTAGCGCTCGAGTATTGAAGTGAACCTGCCGAATTCCATCACGCTGATCCGCATCTGTATGATCCCGCTACTAATATGGATGCTTTCCACCAGCCGGCTCTCGAGCGCCAATGGCGAGAAGGAAATTCTGGCTTCTGCTCTCTTCATCGCTGCCTCCATCACAGACGGAATCGACGGCTATATTGCGCGCCGCCGTGGACAGATCACGACTATGGGGATTCTGCTCGACCCACTGGCCGACAAACTTCTGATTGCGGCGGCCTTTGTGACGCTCGTGCAATTCAATCCGCGGCTGGTGCCAGCCTGGGTCGCGATTGTGATTATCGGGCGAGAATTCCTGGTGAGCGGACTGCGGTCAATCGCGGCATCGGAAGGATTCACGATTGAGGCCAGTGATCTGGGAAAACTGAAGATGTTTGTCCAGATCGTCTCAGTGGTCGCCGTCATTCTCGATCATCGTTGGCAGGAGTGGCCCGTCGGTCCTTATATTTTTCCCGTTCACTGGATCGCCTTTCTTGCGATCTGGTTCATGGTGGCTGTGTCTCTGATATCCGCCGGCGATTACTTTATTGCGTTCTGGCGGCGAATTGATCGTCATGTAGTGAAGCGGCAGCGGCGCGCATTCATTCTCAGCCGGCGCAAGAAGCGCAATGTCGCAGCCATCTGAGCAGTTGTCCTCAGGTACCAGCTCTTTGGGAACACAGCCGGAATACAACCAAGAAGAACGGAAGCTCTTGTTGAAGATCGCTCACGAGTCCATTCTGTCGCTGGTTGAAAAACGGGAGGCTTCGGTTTTTGCCACCTCCCAACATCTCTCCGAGCCTCGCGGAGTCTTCACCACGCTTTATTCAAATCGGCAACTGCGCGGCTGCGTAGGATATCCGGCAGCAGTTCTGCCACTTTACCGCGCGGTTTTCGAGACTGCCCGATCCGCAGCATCTGACGATCCGAGGTTTCGCCCGGTACAGATCGACGAAGCGCGGCAGTTGAAAATTTCAATCAGCGTCCTCTCGCCTTTGCGTCCGATATCAGCGGAGGAAATCCAAGTGGGACGCCATGGGCTGGTCATCTCCCGCGGGGGTCAGCGAGGTCTGCTGCTTCCGCAAGTCGCGATTGAACATGGATGGGACAGAATTAGATTTCTCGAACAAACGTGCTTGAAAGCCGGATTGCCACCCGAGGCCTGGAGCGCGGGGGCGCGGATTGAGGCTTTCACGGCAGAAGTGTTTGGAGAGGCTGGGTAGGACGACTGGAAATCGACGCGGTCAACGCGCTGTTCTTTCTTATAGTCGTAATCTGGGTCGAAGTAGAAGGTACCGAAGTGTTTGATCAATTCTTGCTGCTGGCGAGAGCGAACTCCTCCATCGAGAGTGGCTCGATGCGGCTCTTTCTTACTTTGAGCCTTGGCGAGTGCCCTTTTATTTTTACTCAAGCTGAGCTGTGTCACCCTTTTCCTCGCTATTTTTCTAGCTTCTCACGAGTCCGAACTTTTATTTGAGGCAAAAGTTTGGGGAAGGATTGCTCCTTCCCCGCGAAGTGAATATATGTGGAAGAACTCTTATTGACGATCGACTTCGACGCTATCTCCAAGATGTACCGGTTCCAGCGAGAAAACGATCATGCCGGTTGCGGTGGTTGGAGTAGTGCTCAAGATCACGATTTCCCCAACCCCCCTCCGTGGCATCTCGTCTGTATGAATCACTGGTCCGTGAGACCGATCAAGAAGCGTGGGATTGACTTCGGGCGGATACTTCTGGGTCATTTCGTAAGAAGTTGCGCTAAAAGAGAGCGAGTCCACCGGGTTCTGCAAGAGTTCACCAGCGGTTCTCTCAACCCTCAGGAAGTCACCGACTCTTACACCCTGATTGGCGCCGATATTGATATAGACCTTCCCGCCGTTACCGAGTTCAGAGTCGAAGTCTTTTGAAAGCACGATTCGGCCACTTGCCTGTCCGCCGGAAAGCGCGTAGCGATCGAAGCGCACCGGAGGATGAAAAGGGAGCGTGGTGGTTTCGACGTACGGAATCACCAGGTCGCCTGGAGAAACCGTATCGCAACCGAACTCGACTCGTGCCACCGCCATTCTCGGGCGGGTATCGAAGACCCTGACGATGGCGACTTCTGAATACGCATCGCCCGCAGCCTTCAAGGCAGCGAACTGGCCCGGAAAAAGCTCGAAACGGTTGGGATCGGCGAGTTCGCGCACCACTGTATATTTCTGGCCGGCTTCAAAGCCCTTGCCGTGCAGATAAATAGCGTCGCCGACGCCGAAAAATGCTGTGAAAGGAGACTCCAGTCCGCCAGTGACGAATCGGTTCTTCGGTTCCGACTTGCTGATGAAACCGGCGCAATTGAGGTCGGCCTGTGTCGGCGTAATAACTCGCTCGATGGGGAATCCGATCGTTGTCGCTACGGTGCCTTCCGGAGTTGGTTCTGACGTAAGACCTTGCTGCGCCCAGGAAAGACCTGCCAGTAGCGGCAACAAGCAAAATACTGCTCTCTTCATATTTCCTCCGCAGCGCTCTCGCAAATTGCGAGTTGTGCTAAGTCGCTTAAAACAAAGAAAGTTCCAATGTGGAAACTATCAACGTAACCACAGCGGGTCAAGGTTACGCACGTGTCATTGGGCGGGTTGGCAAAAAGTTTAATGCCCTAGGTCGGTGCAAAGAAGTTGCATCGGACTGTATGTCCCTGTAATATCGCGCGGTTACATGGACTCCGGAAATAACAACTATTCCAGGCTCTTGCACCTGCGTTTGCCCAAGGTCTGTTTGGCGATCGCGGCTCCGAATCCCGCTGAGTTGATCGAGAAAGCAGAAGCAGTTTCGCGGGATAACCCTTTTGTAGAGTTCAGGTTAGATTACATTTCGCGCCCCGGGCTGGCGTTCGGAAAAATAAAAGAGTTTACCGAGATGCATCCCCATGTGGCCGTGATTGCCACTTGCCGCCGGGCCGCCGGGGGAGGAAAGTTCAAAGGATCCATTGGCTCTCAAATCGACGTTCTGAGTCGAGCGGCGGAGGCCGGGTGCCAGTTGGTCGATATTGAGATGCAGAGCGCCTCCCGGCTCAAACCGGCACAGTTGGCGAAGCTCAGGTCTAGAGCGGCTCTGGTGCTCTCATTCCATGACTTTAAGGGTACGCACAAGTTGGAAGAGAGCCTTAAGAAGATGTCGGGCTATCCCGCTGATTTTTACAAGATGGTGGGCACAGCGACCAGCCTTTATGACAATGTGACCATGCTCAAGTTCCTTGAGTCTCATCAGGATACGCATAACTTGGTCGGGCTCTGCATGGGAGAGCAGGGCATTATCAGTCGGGTGGTAGGCGTACGGGCGGGAAGTGCGTTCACATTTGGCGCGCTGACGGCGGACGAGAAAACAGCCCCGGGGCAGGTCACGGCACAGGAGCTGCGAAGCATCTATCGCATCGATCAGGTTGATGCCGCCAGCAAAGTCTTCGGCGTGGCCGGGGATCCGGTCTCGCACTCCCTTTCGCCGGCGATCATGAACGCTGCCATGCGTCGTGAAAATGTAAACGGAGTTTTTCTCGCGCTGCACACCAAATCTTTGAAGGATCTCCTGTCCTGCGTGAAGGAAATTCCAATTCATGGTCTTTCTGTCACCATGCCGCACAAGCAGGCGATTCTTAAGTATTTGGATAACACCGATCCCCAGACTGCGAAGATTGGGGCTTGTAACACGGTTGTGCGCTCACAAGATGGCAAGCTTTATGGCTTTAACACCGACACTGCTGGCGTAGTGACTCCGCTCGAACAGCGGATTCCGTTGGCTGATGCTCGCATCCTTGTACTGGGTGCCGGGGGAGCGGCCCGAGCAGCCGTGTTCGGCTTGAGGGAGCGAGGCGCCGAAGTTTTTGTTTTGAACCGCAACGTCGAAGCGGGGCAGAAGCTCGCGCGTCAGGCGAAAGCCCGCACCATGAAGCGCGCGAACCTGAAGAAGTTCGACTTTGAAGTGATCATCAACGCCACGCCTGTGGGCATGGGAAATCCACGCGAGTCGCCGCTCAGCCCCGATGAGATCCGCGCCAAATACGTTTTTGACATGGTTTACGATCCAGCCGAGACGCGGCTTTTGAAATTGGCTAAGGAGCGAGGCGCGGAAGTAATTCCCGGCAGCGTGATGTTTGTGAATCAGGCAGCACGGCAATTTGAAATCTTCACCGGCAAGCCGGCGCCGCGGGAAGATATGTTGCGCATCGTGATGCTTGCGTTATCGGAACGCGCGGCGGGGGGGAGTTCGTGATTCGTGATTCGTGATTCGTGAATCGGGCCTGGTGGTTCGTGCCTCGTGGTTATATCTGAATCACCGACGGTTTTCCTCAGTCTAGGTGCATGGGCTAAGTGATCTTCGTCACAGCCTGCATTCCTCCCTCCGAGTATGATTTCCCGCGTGAAGGATCAGAATTATCTGAACATGGGGCCGGTCCGTCACTATCCGACTTGGTTGTGTGGCAACAGGCTTTGAGTCTGGTTTCCGAAGTCTATTGGCTCACTCAGGAATTTCCATCGGACGAACGCCATGGGTTGACAGCGCAGATCCGGCGGGCAGCCGTATCTGTTCCGAGCAATATCGCGGAGGGGCAGGGTCGATGCTCAACGGGAGAATTACGGCAATTCCTGGGACACGCCAGAGGGTCTTTGCTGGAACTCGAAACGCAACTCCTAATCGCCAATAATTTGGGCTATTTGACAGGAGCTACAAGCGCTGGAATGGGGAGGCACATTGAGAAGGTCGGCCAAATGTTGAATGCATTACTGAATTCGTTAAGAGACCGTTAACTACAAGCCACGAGCCACGAAACACTGGGTCACGAGCTAATAGTCAGGAAACACAAATCACGAACAACGAGTCACGAACCACTGGATTCCAACTAGCCACTGATCTCCAAAAAGTTCGCGATTAACTTCTTGCCTTCACTTGTCAGCACGCTCTCGGGGTGAAACTGCACGCCTTCGGCCGGAAATTTCTTATGGCGCAGTCCCATGATTGTGCGCGAGCCATCGGGTTCTGTAGTCCATGCGCTGATTTCGAGCTCCAGAGGCAAACTTTTTTCCTCGACAATCAGCGAGTGATAACGGGTGGCAGTGAACGGCGATCCAAGGTCTTTAAAGACGGTGCGGCCATCGTGCTTTACTTTGCTAGTTTTGCCGTGCATCACGTGGGGTGCGCGAACCACTTTGCCGCCGAACGCCTCGCCCAAGGCCTGGTGTCCCAGACAGACTCCCAGAATGGGAAATTCGCCGCTCAGCCGTCGGAACAGGTCAATGCTGATGCCTGCGTCCTGCGGTGTGCATGGGCCGGGGGAGATTACGATCCGCTCGGGGCGCATCTGCCTGATTTCTTCGACCGTAACCTGATCGTTGCGGCGCACCACGACTTCCTGCCCTAACTCGCCCAGATATTGGACAAGGTTGTAGGTGAAGGAGTCGTAGTTGTCGAGGACGAAGACCATTTGTAGATTTTAAGCTATCACTGCCATGTGAGCGTGGCTCGTATTCCGTGGCTCGTGATAGTGGGTGGATCGTGACCGGGGATCAGTGGCTCGCCTAATCACTTGAAATCGAAGACGCTGTGTTGGTTCACGCGTTCTGAAGAATCTGCGTCGACCTCCACTGCACCAGTCACGAATCACGACGCACGACCCACTGCTCCCTTCAACTTCCCCTTGACATACCAAGGACAAAGTTACATCCTTACATGGGTTTAGGAACATTCCTTATGGCAGTGGAAGTCCAGCAGGCTGAAAAGCGGGCCACAAGGCGCTTCGCGTTACGGTTGCCGGTTGCGGTTAACTATGCCGGGGATGCGAACGTCACGCTTGCCGCACACACCAGAGATGTGAGCGCGCGGGGTATCTGCTTTTATCTGGACGCGCCAATGAAAACTGGCTCGGCGATCGAGTTCACCATGACCCTGCCGCCTGAAATTACCCTTACCGAGAGCATTCGAGTGCACTGCAAGGGCAAGGTAGTGCGCGTTGACAGTGAACTTGCAGATGCGAAGGTGCCGGTCGCGGCCATTATTGACGAGTACGAGTTCCTTTCGGAAGCGTAGCGGCGGCCATGATTTATTCCCGCGCGGCGGTCGACCGTCCCAGAATGTTGGAAATACCAATTCCGATAAAAGTTAATTCCCTGACTGAGGTTCTTAGGATCCGCGGAGTTGGTGTATACGTCCATTGGTCTGTTTTCTTGATTGCCGCACTTATTCTCTCGAACGTATTTCGCCACCCGTTGTCCACCCTGATGGCGCTCACCGCGTATGTGGGAATACTCCTGGTTCACGAGTGCGGGCACATGGTTGTGGCGCAAAGGCTGAAGTGTGAAGTTTTTTCGATCGAACTGTATCCCATCTTCGGTTTTTGTCGATTTGAAGCCCCGTGGTCTAGATTCGATCACTGCGTCATAGCATGGGGCGGCGTCATCGCGCAGGCAATCGTAGCGACTCCTTCTGTCGCCTATGTCCTGGTTTTCGGCTACACGCGGTTCAATTCCCTGAACGCTGTCCTAGCGTTGCTTGGATTCTTCAGTATAGGAGTCGCAATCTTTAATCTCCTGCCATTTCGCGGACTTGATGGATTCATGGCGTGGCGCATCATTCCCGAAGCGATAAAACGAGTCCGACTGGGGAAACTGGAGTCACCTATCTGGCGGCGTTGAGCTTTATAACCCCGCAAAGTAGTGCTACTCTCAATCCGTCACCTTCCACAATCAGGATTTGCCCTTGTCTCGCGGCCGAGCCCATTCCTTCGCGCTAATGCTGGTTGCATTAAGTGTGTTGCCGGCAATTGCCGCCGAGCAGCCAGCCGCAGTAAAAGTGGTCACGGTCGTTCCCGCAGACGGTGGAGCGGTTCTGCAGATTGTGGCCAGTCGGGCTCTGACTCCGCAGGTCCAGACGGTTGAGAATCCGCTTCGTTTGGTGATTGATCTTCCCGGATCGAATCTGGCGACGGTTCGCAAGCGGATTCCGTTCCGCAACCAGCAGATCAAAGATGTAAGGATGAATCAATTTCAATCAAGTCCCGCGATTGCGCGCATCGTCGTCGATCTGGCTGCGCCCGTAAGCTTTACGTGGGACGCCATGGGCAACCGCCTAAACATTCGGATCCACTCAGACGACCATGCCGGCGCCAAGCCGGCCACGGTTCCAGCTATGACTCCGGGAGTGCAACCCGTAGCCGTCCCATACGCGGAGGGGACTACCGGCACGCTAGTTGAGGCGGGCAGCCGCGTGGGCAGCGGATCATCCATTACGGCGAAGGACGAAACTGCGGTATTGAGGCTTAGTCGGGGCGGCGAAGTCAGAGTCTGCCCGGGAACAACGCTGTCAGTTGCGACATCTCCGGCCGGAAGCGACCTGATGCTTGGCATGAATACAGGTTCGATTGAGACTCACTACCATCTCGATGAATCTTCGGACTCGATTCTGACCCCGGATTTTCGCATCGTGCTTCCTGGGCCGGGCGAATTCAATCTGGCGATTAAGTCTGACCCTCGCGGCGATACCTGCGTGAGTTCGCTCGCGGGAAGCAACTCTTCGGTCGTGGTCGCGGAGATCTTGGGAAATCAGACCTATGAGGTCAAACCGGAACAGCAGGTGCTGTTCCGGCAGGGAAACATGCAATCGGTAGAGATGCCGGTGACGGCATGTGGATGTCCCCCACCGCAGGAACGAGTCATGCGGGCTGCGGCCGATCCTGCATCGGCGCCGCCCCGAGTCACTTCGGAAGACAAGGCTGGTTCGCAACTTGCGCTTTCAAATTCAAATGATCCACAGCCTACGGACGCAGCGACCGGAACTGTGGCTGAAGGCTCGACAGCGCCCCCCAATGCGCCGGCCGGATCCGCGAGTGACCCGAAACCGACAGAGCCATCAGAGGCACAGGTCTCAACTGG
Organism: Terriglobales bacterium; assembly: GCA_035651555.1. Taxonomy (GTDB): domain Bacteria; phylum Acidobacteriota; class Terriglobia; order Terriglobales; family Acidobacteriaceae; genus Gp1-AA145. Next base: position 25,364 of record DASRFL010000011.1, on the reverse strand, counting down.
TCTGGTATTCAATGCCAAGGAATTGGCAAGGCAGCGAGCGGCAGCAGCCCCCCCCCCGCTCACGGCTGAGGTTGGTACGCTGCCGCTGTCCTCGAAACCCGCCGGCCAACTGCCGCCGGTGGTGGTATTACCTCCGCCCGAAGCCGAGAAGCCACAGCACAGAGGTTTTTTCAGCAGGCTCTTTCACGCGATCTTTTGAGGGTTGCAGCACCAAGCGCGAGCAGGTTATCGGCGCCTGGCCTGCTTCGCCAGCGGAGTCACGCGGTCGCGCAGTTCATCCGCCAAGTCGGAGCCCCGCTCTATGACTTCATCTGCGAAGTCTTTGGCGTTTTCTTTCCAGTCGTCGAAGGTTTCGCGGGCGGTTTCATACTGCTTGCGCAAGTCGCGCCGCATCTGGCGGCCGGCTTTGGGAGCAAACAACATTCCGACGACTGCACCCGCGCCCAGACCGATCAAAAGAAAAGTGATTGCCGTACCAACATTTCCGCTGCGTTCGTATTTTCCTTCTTGCATGAATGCACCTCAATGAACGGACTTTGATTCTGGTTAGGCTATTTTAGCTGTCCAGCGCGGTTCCCGTGCTGAATTTCAAAAGATCGAGTGATCTGGCGATCCAGGCCATCTGCCATCGGACCACCGATGATGGGATGACAAGATGTGCAGATTCCCAAATTTAACCAAGCCATATAAAATACACAGGTTAGCCCACACCAGGCTTGGCTGCTCCAGTCTTCGGTCGGCGGTCGGCCGCAAGAGTCTTAGGGAAGCCTTCGAACAGCAAATAAGGAGAGCAATTCAGCAATGGCAATTCCAGCCACCCAACTGCGTCCCGGCATGATCATTAAACATAATAATGACCTGCATTCGGTCTTCAGCGTCGAGCACCGCACGCCCGGCAACCTGCGGGCCTTTATTCAGGCGAAGCTACGCAACCTGCGCACCGGCGCAATGTTCGAGCACCGCTTCCGCTCGCCTGACCCGATCGAGAAGATCAACGTTGATGAGACCCAGATGGAATATCTCTACAACGACGGCGACGATTACTACTTCATGAACACGGAGAACTACGAACAGACGCACCTCACCAAAGACATTTTGGGCGATGCAGTGGACTACCTGACGGCAAATCTGCCGATTAAGGTCGAGTTCTTCGACGGCAAGGCAGTAGGAATTGAATTGCCGCAGACGGTGGAATTGACCGTGATTGAAACCGAACCGGGATTGAAGAGTGCCACTGCTTCGAGCGTGACCAAGCCGGCAAAGACCGAGACTGGCCTTGTGGTGCAGGTACCGCCGTTTATTAATGAGGGCGAAAAGATCAAAGTGGATACGGCGGAAGGAGTTTATTTATCCAGGGCGTAAGTGAATGGGATGCGGCGATCGAAGCCTTCGGTGAATGCGCCACAAAACATTTAACCGCAGAGACCGCAGAGTGCGCCGAGCGGAGCAATGGTCAAATCGATCTCTGCGAGCTCGGCGTCTCAGCGGTAAATCTTGGTTTTTAAATCCTGATGACCCGATGACCCGATCACCCGATGACCCGATTGCTCGAAGTTACATCGTCCGCGGACGGGTGCAGGGCGTGGGCTTTCGTTGGTTTGTTGAACGCGAGGCGCATATGCTGGGGATTGCCGGCTGGGTACGGAACCGGGCAGACGGAACTGTGGAAGTTCTGGCGATGGGAAGCCAGCAGCAGCTCTCGAACTTGCACTCGAAACTCAGGCAAGGGCCGCGAGCATCGCGCGTGGACGAAGTCGAGGTTTCGGAAACGCAGCCGGTTGAGGGACTCAAGACTTTTCGCATTGAAGGAGCGTGGTAGATGGTCAATGCCTCATCGAAGGCACGCACGAATTGCGAGCACTTGAAAAAGCTGATCCGCGAAATTCCCGACTTCCCCAAGCCGGGCATTCTTTTTTACGACATCACCACCCTTCTTAAAGACAAGCTCGGGTTTGCCACGCTGATCGACGCACTGGCCGAACATTACATTGGGAAAGACATCGATCTCGTGCTCGGCATGGAGGCGCGGGGATTTATTTTTGGGCCGGCAGTTGCTTACCGGTTGAACGCCGGATTTATTCCCGTGCGTAAGCCGGGGAAACTTCCTGCTGCAACCACGAAGTTCGATTACGCGCTCGAATATGGGACCAACACGCTGGAAATTCACCAGGACGCAATCAAAAAAGGACAACGGGTGGTTATCGTCGATGACCTGCTTGCCACGGGCGGGACGGCGGAGGCGACAGCCAAGCTGGCTGCAAGTGCAGGAGCGGAGATTTGCGGCCTGGGATTCGTGGTCGAGTTGGATTTTCTGAATCCTCGCGAGAAGCTGAAGGGGTACGACGTGTTCTCGCTGCTGCATTACGATAAGTAGCTTCCGTTACTGCCAAGTTCCCGTCATTCCGAACCTACGCTTAACGGCGTTACAAAATGAGGTGTCATCCCGAAACTGCTTTCCGAAGAAGGGCAGGAGAGGGACCCAACGTCGGATTGAGTCCATCGCGAAGTCGGGCCACGCACCAATTATTCTGTGCCGTGTAGCTGTCCCAATCACGTCCGCGGTGCGGCACAGATATCGTCAGGTCCCTCTTTCGTCCGCGTTCCGCGAACGAATTCGGGATGACAGCTCAGGGGTTGATTTCATTTCCTAAACTCCTTTTAATCTGATCCGGCACGCCTCTTGCTCATCCCATCCGCGAGGCACTCTCGTGGACAGCGGCTACTACGCAGCTTGCACGGCGCTAAAGACCCAATCGAATGTCCTTGAGTTGGTGGCGAATAACGTTGCCAATGTGAACACCGCTGGGTATCGGGGCGAGCTGCCGACTTTCGAATCGCTGCTGGTTCAAACCGAGCGTTCCGGGCAAAGCAATGGCTGGAGCCACTTGCTGAACGAGTTTGCGGTGTTGAACGGCTCGCGGCTTGACATGACTGAGGGCAACCTCGAGCGCACCGGAAATCCGCTGGACTTGGCTCTTGAAGGCCCGGGATTTTTTGCGGTGCAGACCAAAGCCGGCACACTTTACACCCGCAACGGCAGCCTTCAGATTTCAAAAACTGGGCAACTGGTAACTTCGGCGGGTGATCCGGTGCTGGGGGCGGCGGGCCCGATCACGCTGCCCTTGAATGCCGAACCCGCGATCAGCCCGGACGGGACCATCTCCATCGCGGGCGCAGTCGCGGGGAAGGTGCGCCTGGTCGAGTTTGCTCCAGGCACGCAGTTGTCCGCAGTGGGCGGCGCATACTATTCGGCGCCCCCGAAATCGGAGACCACGGCAGTTCACACCACCATGCAGCAGGGGATGATCGAATCCTCGAATGTCAATCCGGTCGCGGCGGTGATCCAGTTGATCTCCGCCCAGCGCGAGGCGGAGATGGTGGGACGGGCGATGAACGCGTTTTACTCGGACTTCAATCGCATCGCGGCAGACGAACTGCCGAGGGTGTGATGCGCTTACATGGAGCGACGGGCGTCCTCGCCCGCCATACACGGGCGGGGACGCCCGTGCCCCCACAATAGAAGGAGCACATATGCTGCGAGCTCTCTATACCGGCGCCAGCGGAATGAGCACCCAGGAGATGAACCTGGAGAATGTCGCCAACAACCTGGCGAACTCGAGTACCGCTGGATTCCGCAAGCGGCGACTGCAGTTTGAAGATTTGATCTACCAGAACGTGGTCATGCCGGGGGCGGCTTCGACCCAGCAGACGACGGTTGCGACTGGCTTGCAGATTGGCCTCGGAGCGAGGTCGGCGGCTTCCGAGATTGTGCAGACGCAGGGCGACTTCAGCCAGACGGGGAACTCGCTCGATCTGGCAATCCAGGGCCAGGGTTTTTTTCAGATTAACCTGCCATCGGGTGAAACTGCCTACACTCGCAGTGGCGCCTTTCATCTCGATCAGCAGGGCAACATCGTCACGGCTGATGGCAACCCGATGGACCCGGCCATTACGATTCCGCCAAACGCGACTTCGGTCACCATCGGCTCCGATGGCACCGTGAGCGTGACCTCACCGGGGCAGACCCAGGCGCAGCAGGTGGGGACCATACAGCTGGCCTTGTTTCAAAATCCCGGCGGTCTGAACAGCGTGGGCAATAATCTCTTCCTTGCCACCACGGCCTCGGGCGATCCTATTGTTGGTAATCCGGGCGGGACCGAAGGCGAAGGCACGATTCAGCAGGGATATCTCGAGCAGTCGAATGTGGATGTGGTCGAGGAATTCATTCAGATGATCGTCGCCCAGCGGTCGTATGAGGCGAGTTCGCGCGTGGTGCAGGCGGCGGATGAGATGTTTCAGGACGTGAACAGTTTGGGCAAGTAAACGGAGCAGGGCGGAATGAAGCCAGTTTTCATCGTCGCGATCCTCGTTAGCGCGGCCTGCACATGGGCGCAGGACAGAGTGCAGTTACGAAGCCAGGCTACGGTCCTTGGTCGGAACGTACGGCTCTCCGATCTGCTGCCCGAGCCGAGTTCTTCTGCCATGAGAGGCGCGGCGGAAAATGTGGTGCTGGGACGCGCACCGGAGCCGGGCAGCATACGGGTATTCGCCGCCAGGGAAATAAAAAAGGTTATTGGCGAAGAAGCATTCGCCGTCCCGGAAGAAATCGTGGTCCGTCGGGCAGGCTGGCGGCTCAATCTGGAGGCGATTCGAAGACGCGTGCAGCAGTCGGCTCAAGCCCGCGATTTCGATCTGTCGCAGGCAGCGATCACTTTGCCGGCAGGCTTTGCGACCCGCGTTCCGAATCCGGAGCTTGAAATGACAGGACTGCGCCAGGATCCGCCAAATCGACTGCTGATCGCAACCTTGCGCTGCCATGATCGCAGCGAGTGCGGCAGTTTCCTGGCAAAAATATTTTTGTCCGGTCCTGCACGTGCGGCCGCATCAACTGGGTTAAGCGTCGCACCTGTTACCGACGAGGCAACCTCTCCTGCCCGATCTTCCGCAGCTTCTATGACTGCATATTTGGTTCAGCCCGGATGCGCCGCGCTGCTGGTGATTGAAGCAGGTGGCATGAGAATCACTGAGACGGTAATGCCCGGGCGGCGGGGAAGACTCGGCGAAGTCCTACGCGTGCAGGACCGTGCCACCCATCGGTCGCTGCTGGCCGAAGTCACCGGCGCTGGCTCGCTCCGTCCGGCTACAGCCGCTCAGCAAGGGGCGACGAGATGAAAAGAATGTTTGCAATCACGCTGCTCGTTGCCGCTGGCGGTTGTCAGCTTGCAGCCAAAGACAAAGATAAAAGCAAAGACACGAAATATTCCGGACCCATACAAAGCGAGTCTCTTGAGTCTTATCTTCACCGCATGCAGCAGGTCATACCCCAACCGAATGCGTCCACGTCGGGGAGCCTGTGGGTTGAAGGCGGACGGCTGACCAATGTCTCTTCCGACTACAAGGCGCACCAGGTCGGGGACCTGATCACGATCACGGTGAACCAGAATATTACCGCCACCAATGCGGGTAGCGTCTCCTCGCAGCGCAATATGAGCGCGAGTTCCGGGATTTCGGCGTTGCCGGGGCAACTGAAGACAACCGGCGTCTCCAGTCTGTTTTCGCCCGCATCCACGTACACGCTGGCTGGGAAAGGACAGGCGGCGACCAGTTCCAGCCTGACGACAAGCCTCGCCGGACGGGTGGTGGCGCTTCTGCCGGGCGGTGCGTTGGTAATCGAGGCGGAGCGCAAGCTGACCATGAACAATGAGCGGCAGACGGTGCTGCTGCGCGGAATGGTGCGTGCTGGAGATATCGGCCCAGGCGATACCGTGGCTTCAAACGCCATCGCCAATCTCGAGCTGGAACTCAAGGGTAAGGGCGTGATCAGCGAAGGCAACCGTCCGCCGAACCCGATCGTGCGGGCGATCTTGCGAGTGCTGAATTTCTAAAGGGATAGGTTCGCGAATTGAGCGCTAGTTTAGGGCTTTAATCGCAAAGTGCGCGGAGAGCCGCCGCAGAGTACGCAGAGAAAATCGAAATCTGAGATAACGGAATGAAATCGCGAAGCAATCTTGTCCTGTTGCCGGTCCTGATCGCAGGCTTGCTGGTGTCAGTCGCCAATGCCGACGAGACGGTTCACAGCGCGCTGGTGCGCGACATCGCAACCATTGAAGGGGTGCGCGACAATCCCGTGCTCGGCTATGGACTGGTGGTAGGGCTAAAGGGCACTGGCGATCGTCAGCAGACGATCTTCACGATCCAGACCCTGGCGAATGTGCTGCAGCGCATGGGGGTGCAGATTCCTCCCGCTACTGTCGTGGTGAAAAATGTGGCGGCGGTTTTCGTGACCGCGACGCTTCCGCCCTTCGCTACTCCGGGAACACGCCTGGATGTAACGGTCTCATCGGCTGGGGACGCGAGAAGTCTCGAAGGCGGAATGCTCCTGCTCACTCCTCTCTACGCGGCAGATGGGCAAGTCTATGCGGCCGCACAGGGTCCGCTGACGCTTGGAGGCTACAGCGCAGGTGGGGGCGGAAACGCGAAAGAGCTCAATCACCCGACCGTAGGCAGGATCCCGGACGGAGGTTTGGTTGAGCGCGACAGCTCAATCGATCTGGAGAAAATGAACGTGCTCAACGTGTTACTTTCCGAACCTAATTTTTCGACGGCGGAGCAGGTTGCCGGAGCAATCAATGCTCAACTGCACAACGTGACCGCAACCGTGAAAGACAGCCGCCGCATTGAAGTCGCGCGCGGTCCAGAAGAGCACGACGTACCTGCGCTTTTGGCGCGCATTGAGAATCTGAGCGTCGAGATGCATCGCCGGGCCCGGGTGGTGGTTAACGAGCGCACTGGAACCATTGTCATGGGGAGAGATGTGCGGCTGGGAGCGGTTTCCATTTTGCACGGAAGCTTTTCGATTGAAGTGGCCACCCAGCTGGCGGTATCGCAACCGGAAGCGCTCTCGAAAGGGGAAACTAAACTCGTGCCCGAGACCACACTGAAGGCAGAAGAGGGGACATCACGGCGAATTGAGTTGAACGAAGGAGCGAGTGTCGACCAGTTGGTGAACGGCCTGCAGAAAATTGGGGCGACGTCGCGGGATGTGATTGCGATCCTGCAGGCCATAAAAGCGGCCGGCGCTTTGGACGCTGACCTGGAGGTAATCTGATGAACGTGACTGCAGTTCCTCCGTCAAGCGCGGCGCCTGCCGATGAAATGGTTGCGGCCAAGGCGAGAAAGGCCGGGGCGCAGTTTGAAGGCATCCTGCTCAACATGGTCCTCGGCGATCTGGAACGGGCCTTTACAGCGTTGCCGGGTCGAAGCGAGGACGCAGTCAACAAGAGTTATAGCGGGTTTGCTATGGAGACGCTCACCTCCGGTTTGGCTGAACGTGGAGGCGTCGGGGTGGGAGCCTTTATCGCACGATCGCTGATCGCGCACACCAGACGCCAGGGCCAGAGCATTTAAAGTTTTCTAATTTCCAGCCGATATCGTAATTGCAGGGGCTAAAGGTAGGTAGACAAAGAAAATGAGAATCGACTTAAACACCAATACAGCGGCTTCCGGGGCACAGACTGAAAGAGCGCATTTGTCTTCTCAGTCGGCACACAGCGCGGCGACGCAAGCCGGTAATTCGAGGATTTCTGATAGCAAAGCGGATGTGGGTAGTCTGGCTGCTGCTGCGATGAGCGCACCGGAAGTCCGCAGCCAAAAAATCGCGGCACTGCAGTCGCAACTTCAGGCGGGAACTTATCACGTTTCATCGACTGCGGTGGCGAGTTCCATGCTTGAACAGATGCGGGTGAGCGTGGCCTGAAACGGAGTGAACCTGGGCACAATATGGCTGCCGACGATCTTTCTGCGCCGAAGCTGCCGCCAGTCACCTGGCCGGGCGATTTGAGCTCCCGAGACACGAGCCACAACACCTCCGAACGCGGCCGAGAAGTACGCGGGCGGAAAGGAAGCGAGAAAGTAAAGCCAAGGGAGATCGATTTCGAACCAATCGAGCACGAACTGGACAGTATCGCGTGACTGAAAAACCGAACCATCCCGCTCCGCCGGTCGAGCGGGCCCGCATTGTGATCGAGGAGCTGGCTTGCGCAATCGCCAACGCGCAAGCCGCTTTGTTGGCTGGACGATATCAGGACCTTGAAACATGCGCCAGCCGGATGCAAGAACTCTGTGGATGCCTGAACGGGTTGCACGAAAATTCGCCGCACACTCTCAACCGAGTGGAGGATCAAATCCATCTGGTCCCCACAGCCCTCGTTGTTCAGCAGCAGAATAAGATTTTTGCCGCGGCGCTTGGGCGCATGCGCCGTCATCTGGATGCGTTGCGCAATCTTTTGAAGGGGCCGTCGCTTACCTACCATCCACAGACCGTCGCGTTGCCGGAGCGGAAGCGTTAATGTCGAGTCTGCTGGCAACCATGTATGTTGCGACCGGCGCGATGGCCGTTGACCAGGGGGCGCTCGAAATCACCGGCAACAATGTTGCGAACGTAAACACGCCCAGTTACTCGCGCGAAGTCCCCACGATTGAGGAAAATACTCCGGTTGTAATTGGAAATCTAACCTATGGGACGGGCGTGCGTTTGCAGCAGGTGCACAGCATTCGCGACCCCATCCTGCAGTTACGGATCCAGCAGGAAACTCAACAGCACGGTCAGTTGAATGCGTTCGTCACCGCGATGAACCAGGCGCAGACTCTATTCAATGCAGGCACAAGCGACCTGGGCTCCGAGATTTCGAATTTATTCGCCAGCATCGCGCAACTTTCCACTGATCCATCCAGTGTGTCGCTACGTCAGGGAGTATTGACCGCAGCATCGAACCTGACGACTTCATTTAACAACATTGCCAGCAGTCTGGCGCAGCAGCGCTCGAACCTGGATCTGAACGTGACCCAGTCGGTGCAACAGGTGAATACGCTTACCCAGCAAATTGCAGGGCTGAACGGGCAAATTGCCAGCCTGGAGAATATCGGCCACGATGCGAGCGCGTTTGTCGATCAGCGCGACAATCTGATCAATCAGCTTTCCGGATTGATCGACGTTTCCGAAATCAAAAGCGACTCTGGCATCGCGCTCACCACTTCAAACGGAACCGCGCTGGTTGCGGGAACTCAAAGCTTCGCTTTGAGCACCCAGCCTGACCCATCCGGCGAACAGCACGTATTCGCGCAGGGCAAAGACATCACTTCGACATTGACTGCGGGCGCGCTTGGCGGCGAGATTCAAGTAAGAGACCAGGCCATCCCCAAATTGCAAAACCAACTGGATACCCTTTCGGCGGGCATTGGCAACGCGTTCAATGCCGCGAATGCCGCCGGATTTGATTTGAACGGCAACCCCGGGGGAGACCTGTTTGTTCTGCCGCCGGCCGGGGGAGCGGGTGCGGCCACGAACATGGCTCTCGCTATTACAGATCCCAGCCTCATCGCGGCAAGCTCCGATGGAAGCGCGGGGAGCAATGGAAACCTGGCCAACTTCACCGCGATTCAGAGCCAGGCACTCATTTCCGGTGAGACCCCGACTGACTATTATGGCAACCTTATCTTCAATTTGGGGAACGATGTATCGAATGGCACGGCAGAATTGCAGTCATCACAACTCGTGCTGCAGCAGTTGCAGGACCAAAGGGGCAGCATCTCCGGCGTTTCCCTCGACGAGGAAGCTGCCAACATGACTCAATATCAACGCGCGTACGACGCTGCCACGCAGATCGTCGTAGCCGTCAACCAGATGCTTGAAACCGTGATCAACATGGGCACGATTGCGACTTCCTCATGAGCTCGATCCGCGTAAACCCGTATGTGCTGCCCGACCTGCTTGCTGACCTGAACAACACCCAGCAGCAGGCCGACACTGCGTCGTTGCAGATGGCGACAGGAAGCCGCATCAACAAGCCGTCGGATGATCCAGCGGGTGCGGCTGCAATGGTATTCAACAATGCGCAGAGCAGCCAGGTTGACAGCTTTCTGCGCAGCATCAGCAGCGTGAACGGTTTGCTGCAAACCGCCGATTCGACCATCGGCTCCGTGGTCACCGCATTGCAGCGAGCGGTACAACTCGGCGTGCAGGGGGCGAACGGCACGCTCTCCGATACCGACCGCCAGGATGTGGCCAACGAACTGAGCGGCATTCAGCAGCAGCTACTGAGCCTGGCGAATACCTCTTATCAGGGTGAATTTGTTTTTTCTGGAACGGCGACCGTGCAGCCGTTCATGGCTGATTCAGCCAGTTCTTCCGGGGTCACTTACAAGGGCAACGCGGGAACCAACTCGGTAGAGATTGGCAACAATTATTCGCTGCAGATCAACCTGCCGGGCTCGCAGATTTTCACCGGCGGCTCAGGAAATGTTTTTCAGTCGATTGCTGATCTCATAAATGCATTGCAGACCAACAACAATATCGGAAGCGCGGTAACCGAGGTCAGCAAAGCTTTCACTTACGTTACCAGTCAGCGGGTGTTTTACGGGAACGCATTAAATCAAATTCAGGCGCAGCAAATCGTTCTGAACTCCGACAAACTGGACCTCGCAACCGCAGCCAACTCTATTTCCGCAACCGACATGGCCCAGGCAGCCACCAACTTCAGCCAGGCCGAAATCGGCTTAAACGCCGAACTTGCGGGCATCAGCCGGATTTCCCAGGTGAGTTTGTTTGATTATCTGAAATGAAGGCGTTCGGGGCACCGAGCGACGAGCCGTGAGCAATCAATCGCTCTGATCTGAATCAGCTCAAACTGGCGGTTGCTCGCCGCTCATTGCTCGCGGCTCATCGCTTCCTACACCGGCACTCTCGTCTTCCTTGCCGGATTGAAGAACGGCAGTTTCACGACCTTCGCTGTCGCTTTCTGCCGGGCGGCTTCAATCGTAACTTCCATTTGCACTGTGCCACCGGGGTGTGCGTGCGAAGTTTCGAGGCTCGCGAGTGCAATTAATTTCTTCAGCACCGGAGACCAGGTTGTCGAAGTTGCTTTCCCGACCTGCCGATTGCCCAGGTACACCGGGACGTGTACGCGCGAAGTCTGGCTGGGCGCGGCAGGAGTCAGGCCCAGTTTCTCGTACAAAGCTTCAATGTCATTCCAGTCGAGTTCAAGCCCTACTAATTGACGCTGCACTCCATTCTTATGGTCTTTTTCTAGCGCGGCTTTGCCCACGAAATATTCTTTTTCGAAATGCACCATTTTGCCGAATCCGAGCTCGTACGGTGAAAATTTCTGCGAAGCGATGAGCGCCTTGCGTGAGCTGGTGTAATCCACGTCGAGCAATAGCAGCCCAGCTTCAACCCGGGCCACATCGAGCGCCAGCATGCCTGTTGGATGTAAATCGAACGGACGTCCCGCGACCGTAATTGCGTCCCATACTCTCACTGCGTCTTTCCATTCGACCCAGATCTCATAGCCGAGATCTCCCGTGTAGCCAGTGCGCGAAATGTCTACGGGCACGCCGGCGATTCGTCCGCTGGTCATGCGGAAATATTTCAGGTTAGAAATTTCCGCGTCGGCAATGGTCTTGAGCAGCTTCGCCGAAGTGGGTCCCTGCAGTGCGAGCGCCGCAATTTGCTCGGAAACATCCTCGATTTCTACATCCATATTCAAGCCGTTCTGGTGGAACCAGCGGATATTGGGCTCGGCTGCGGTCCAGCGATAGCGGTTTTCTTCAAGGCGCGTGATGGTGCCGTCATCGATGACCTTTCCTTGCTCATCGCACCAGCAGCAATAAATTACCTGCCCTTTCGCGACCTTATTGATGTCGCGCGTAATTATGCGGTTCACGAGCTTGGTCGCATCTCGCCCGGTGATCAAATATTTATAGAGCGGCGTGATATCGATGAGCGCGGCTGCGTTGCGTATGGCGTTATATTCGTGCTCATGGTGCGCCTCATAGGCGCTCACCGTGTAATATCCCGACCACTCGCGGTAGTTGAGACTTTGGCAGAGCGGGAAAGTGCGTTCGTGAAATGCGGTTCCGATAGGCATGGCAGCTCTTGTCGATGATCTCCGAATTTTGGATTATACCTGCTGGTGTGGCCCCGAATTCGTTGCGGGAAAACACGACGCCGTAGAAACCACTCGACCAATCGCATCAACGCGCATATTTCGAGAGGGAGACCAGGGACGGGCGGCCGCAAGATTTTTCGACCAGGGCGCTCGGCGATTAAAGATTTTTGAACAACTCGTCGCGTGGGTCTTCGGGATTCAGCTTCGCTAGTTCGCGCAGCAGCTCCTTGGTTTTTTCGTCGCGTGGCATGGGCACGGTGACCTTTACTTCCACAATTTCGTCTCCGCGGACGCCTTCTTTCGTCGCCGAAGGCACGCCTTTTTCGCGAAGCCGAAGCTTTTGTCCTGATTGAGTCCCTGGAGGAACTTTCAGCAGTGCGCGGCCATCGATGGTCGGAACTTCGATCTTCGATCCCAGCGCGGCTTCGGTCGCGGTAACAGGAACGACAACATGAATGTCGTCGCCATCGCGGTGAAACACAGGATGACTTTCGGTTCGGATGATCACGTAAAGATCGCCGGGCTGCCCTCCGTGAGTTCCGGCATTGCCTTTTCCTGCGATGCGAATGCGCTGCCCGTCGCGCGTGCCCGCTTTGATTCGCACTTCGAGTGGCTCGGTTCGGTTGATCACGCCTTCGCCGTGGCAGACCGGGCAAGGCGACACATTTTTGCCGCTACCGTGGCAACGCGGGCAGGTCACGTTGAACTTCATGCGATTCGCGCTCTGCTCGATCGTACCTTTGCCCTTGCACTGCGGGCAGACGCCCGGTTGCTCGATCACTCCATTGCCATGACAATTGCCGCAAACGTCCTGGCGCGTGATGTTCAGCCGCATCACGCCGCCGCGAATCGCCGTCCAGAAGGGAACGTTAACTTGATATTCAAGATCGGTACCGGGCTCCGGACCTTCCTGAGCTTGAGAAAAGCCCCCACGACCGCCGCCGAAAATTCCGGAGAAGATGTCGCGAAATCCACCGCCGCCACTGCTCGACGAAGTTGTACGTCCGGCGCGCGCGCCTTCGAACATATCGCCAAAATCGAATCCGCTGAAGTCGAAAGGAACGCCTTGACCTTGCCCCGCTCCGCCTTGTGCCCCGGGAAATCCGCCGAAGCCCCCGGCTCCGGTTGGGCCTCCGCGTGCATAGGCCTCAGCGGCCGCTGGATCGATGTTGTCCGAATAGAAACCGAGCTGGTCGTAAATCTTGCGCTTCTTGGGATCGCTGAGAACGTCATTCGCTTCGGAGAGAGCTTTGAATTTTTCTTCCGCTGATTTGTCTCCGGGATTGACGTCGGGATGATACTTGCGCGCAAGTTTCCGAAACGCCTTGCGGATTTCGTCCACCGAGGCCGACTTCTTTACGCCAAGCGTTTCGTAATAATCTTTTTTGGTGGTGGGAGGCATGAGTTTTACTTCCGCCTGCTGGCAATCTTAGCGACGGATTCGGCATACTCCGCGGCGCTACGACGCCGGGCGTCGATCTCCCTAAAAAGGTACTCGAACACAAATCGCACTTTGTCGAATATCTCGATGCATTCCTCTTCTGAGCGGCGGTGAATGCCATCGCTCACCAAATCGTGCAGCCCGTCAATCGGGTTATGGCCCCCAGGTCGCAAGCTTGGGGGAAGGATATTTACGGCAAGATCAATCTTGTCTTTAAACAGTCCCTTGTTCTTGGTTTCTTCTACCTTAGCAACCTGCTCAGGCGCGAAGCCGACGCCTTTTGCTTCTTCCGCGATCATGTCCAGTATGGAATTAATTTTGTCTTCAACCACACGCCGAAGATACGCGAGCGATCCGAGCCCCAGTCCCTGGTTCCGGGAACGAAGAGCTTTGTAATAGAGGGAGAGGCTGCCTCTGTCGAGATTCTTCTGTAACTCTCTCGGGATTCTCTCCTCTAGTGACGGCCACTGACCTACCTTGAAGAACAGGAGCTTGCCGCTCTTGGCGTCGCCCCAGTAATAGTGATATTTCACGTTCTTCTTGCCGCAATTGCGACAGGTGTACGTTGCGTTAGAGAAGCCCTCGCGGTAGTTGTGATTGCCGTAGACGGTTGTCTGCCAGTTTGTGCGCTGGTCACAGTTTTCGCAGAAAAGTTGGATCGAAGCGGGCAACAATGCAGCGTTGCTCGTGTCGCTATATACCAATTCCTGATAAAGCGGTGCCTCTGCCAGCGACTCGGAAATCGCGATCGACACTTCTTCTACGCTTGTGAAATTCTTTGCCTCGGCCATATGACGACGTATCCGCTGCTCCGATTATGACGATAACGTCGTTTCATTCCCCAACGTCGCTAGCGATCCATACTTCTCCGCGTCCACGTACACTGGAATACGATGGACTCCCTGCGCCGTGGGCGCGAAGACGTACCAGCGGCGTTCCTGTTCCACGAATGCTAAGAAATAATCTTGCTCTTTAACTTTAAATTGCAATTGATTTACCCCTTTATTCAAAATCTGAGGGTGCCCCACCCTTGTCGCGTTTTATGCGACAGGGTGGGGAAGTTGACTTCCTTTAAGTAAAACCAAAATCAAAATCCCCGCCCTGTCTCGCAACATCGGCGAGACAAGGACGGGGCACCCGGTCTCACACTTTATTTCTTGTCTACATCCACGTACTCGGCATCGATTACGCCTTCGTCTTTCTTGGCTTCACCGTTGCCGGGCTGCGAACCGCCGGCGCTGCCGCTCGGGCCCGCATCACCACCTGGAGGCGGAGTCTGCGCCTGCGCCGACTTGTACATCTGCTCGGCCAGCTTGTGCGAAGCTTGCGTCAGAGTCTCCCGGGCGCGGTCCATCTGCGCCTTGTCGTTCGACTCGAGCGCCTTCTTGGCATCGGCCAGCGCGTTCTCGATGTCGCCCCGATCCGAGCCGGCAACTTTGTCTCCCTGCTCCTTCAGCATCTTCTCGATCTGGTAAACCATCGAGTCGAGCTGGTTCTTGGCTTCAATCGATTCACGCTGCGCCTTGTCTTCGGCCGCGTGCGCATCGGCATCCTTCGCCATGCGCTCGACCTCTTCCTTCGACAAACCCGAAGACGATGTAATCGTGATCTTCTGGTCTTTGCCGGTCGCGTTATCTTTCGCTGTTACGTTAAGAATTCCGTTCGCATCGATATCGAACGTCACCTCAATCTGCGGAACGCCACGAGGAGCCGGAGGAATTCCAGTTAAATGGAATTTTCCAAGGGTCCGGTTCTGCGCCGCCATCGGCCGCTCGCCCTGCAGCACATGCACTTCAACCGATGTCTGACTATCCGCCGCGGTCGAGAACGTTTCCGTCTTCTTGGTCGGAATCGTCGTGTTGCGCGGAATCATTGGCGTTGAAACTCCGCCCAGCGTTTCGATTGCCAAGGTCAGCGGAGTCACATCGAGCAACAGCAGGTCCTTTACTTCGCCCTTGAGCACTCCGCCCTGGATCGCCGCGCCGACCGCGACCACTTCGTCCGGGTTCACGCCCTTGTGGCCTTCTTTGCCGAACAGCTCTTTTACGATCGCCTGAATGCGCGGCATGCGCGTCTGGCCGCCGACCAGCACGACTTCGTTGATCTTCGAGGGATCGACGCCCGCATCCTTCATGCATTGCTTCGACGGTCCAACCGACCGCTGCAGAATGTCTTCAACCATGCCTTCGAGCTTTGCGCGCGTGAGCTTTTTCACCAGGTGCTTCGGCCCGCTTGCGTCCGCGGTGATGAACGGCAGATTGATCTCCGTTTCCATCGTGGTCGAAAGCTCGATTTTGGCGCGCTCAGCCGCGTCACGCAGACGCTGCAGCGCCATCTCGTTTCCTTTACCTCGCAGGTCCAAGCCTTCATCTTTCTTGAACTCGTCAATCAGCCAATCGACCAGTCGCTGATCAATGTTGTCGCCGCCGAGGTGCGTGTCGCCATTCGTGGCCTTTACCTCGATCACGCCTTCGCCAACTTCGAGAATCGAAATGTCGAAGGTGCCGCCGCCGAAGTCGTACACGGCGATGGTCTCGTCTTTACCTTTATCTAACCCGTACGCGAGCGCGGCCGCCGTCGGCTCATTGATAATTCGCTTCACATCGAGCCCGGCAATCTGGCCGGCGTCTTTGGTGGCCTGGCGCTGCGCGTCATTGAAATACGCAGGCACGGTGATGACCGCTTCGGTCACCTTTTCGCCGAGATAGTCTTCGGCCGCCTTCTTCAGTTTTTGCAGAATCATGGCGGAAATCTGGGGAGGGGTATATTCCTTCCCCTGCGCCACGATCGCCACGTGGTCGCCCGACTGCACGACCTTGTATGGGACCATCTTCATTTCTTCGTTGACTTCGTTGAAGCGCCGTCCCATGAAGCGCTTGATCGAATAAATGGTGTTTTCGGGATTGGTAATCGCCTGGCGCTTGGCCACCTGCCCGACCAGCCGCTCGCCGGTTTTGGTGAACGCCACTACCGACGGGGTAGTGCGGCCGCCTTCTTCATTGGCAATGACCTTGGGCTCGCCACCCTCCATAACCGCGACGCACGAGTTGGTGGTGCCGAGGTCAATTCCGATAATCTTGGCCATAAAGTTCTCCTTAGAATTAGTGCTGCTTGACGCTGCTCTCGGTCCTTAGTCCTTGGTCGTTGGCCTGGGCCCTTGCCTTGTTCCCCGGGGTTTTGGCCGACGACCGACGACCAACGGCCGACGACGTGTTTTATAAGTGCTTTCCTTTCAACTACTCACCCCATGCGCTCTGGATTATTATGAGAGTTGAGTGAGATATTGTCAATGTTTAGATGATCTAGAGCGTGCCTGGGATGCGGGTCTTTCCCAAAACTTCCCTTGCTTCTTTTGGCTTCTTATGACATCTTATGGGTAGGAATTTTAGACAGACACACTTATATTCCTGTGTCACCCACAAAATGGTCGCCTTCGGGCGGCCTTTTAGTTTTTGTCCCAACCGTCGATGATTGGTTTCCAACGCTCCTGCATCTCATCCTGGTATTGACCAAGCAGTTTTGTGGCATCTCTGTAATGATGCAATCCCGCCACGGACGTGCCATCTGCTGGAGCGAATTGCACTAGCCGAACTTCTTTGTAAAGGGTTGCTGGATGTGCCTTGAGCACACGCAGGAACTCAGGGGAATGCGTCGAGACCAATATTTGATGTTGGGTGCCCGCCACCTTTTTTAGCAATTGAAAGCGTTCCGCCAGTAGCAACGGGTGTAGCCCGTTCTCAGGCTCTTCCAAACAAACAAGTTCGTTTCCGGCGGTGTGTAGTCGCCAGAGCAAAAACGTGGCAAGGAGAACCCCATCGGATTCTTGAGGCGCACGCACAGGCTCGAAGCTACGAGTAGTTCTATAGCTGAGTCTGACTCCCAAGAAGTCGTTTTCGAATCCGATAGCCTGCACGTGCGGAAACAACTGGCAAAGTCCTTTTTCTATGGCTTCGAAGATTCGACGCTCTGTCGGGCTGTTTTGGAGATCTTGAAGCTTGGCAGCAACGCCCCAACCGTTCTCAGCAACATAAAGACTGCGACCGCGCTCGGTGGGACGTTTGACGAAGGCGGCAATATCAATCGCGCTTGGTCGGTAGCGCCACGCTTGGCCGAAGTTCTGAGCGAATTTCAGTATCGGATCAATAACGGGACGAGCAGTCGTATCGTTAATGGCCGGATTAACTAAGTAACGGAGCGTTGCCCTCAGTGGAGATGTATGGACGAAAGTTCCCGGCTTTCTGTCAGTCGGATGTTCAAAGGATTCGCCCTCGTTGATTTCTATCCAGCCGTCTCCGGCTCGAATGCGTTCGTGAGTGACACTCCAGCCTTCGGCTCGTTTTCTCAGTTCCAGGGTGTAGTCTGGCTCTTCATCGATTTTTGTATTAATCCACACTCGAAATCGCATGGGCAAACCAGAGTTGCCGTTCCATACCAGATCATCGAGAGTTATTCCGGGTTCTAGGAAGAACTGGCCCTTTGAGCCGCGCACGGGAGTTCCATTAAGTAGCTTGGAAAGAACAACGATTGCCTTGAATATCGCTGATTTTCCAGATCCATTTGGTCCGATAAAAACTGTCAACGGATCTAGGAGTACGCTGACATTCTTTAACGACATGAAATTTTCAACTTCGAGCTTATAAATCATTCGCGAACTCCGATCGTAAAGAAGCGAAACTTGACAGGAATATACCAGAGTCAGACGCTCGCTTGAGCAGGTAGCCCACTCAAGCCCGGTTCAGGGCTTGAGCGGGTAATTGAGTTTGGTGCCCCGTCCTTGTCTCGCGATTTGTGCGAGACAGAGCGGGGAAGTTGACGGTCATCGATCCAAACCAAAATCAAAATCCCCACCCTGTCGCAAACACCGCGACAAGGATGGGCACCCTCGTCGAATTCCTATCCACCTGTCATCCTGATCGAAGTATCTGCTTCGCTTCGCGAAGCAGAATTCAGCTCCGCTCAGGACCACAACGCAGGAGAGGCAGCTGACACCATGAAGTTGAGGACGGGTGGCCCACTCAAGCCCGATTTTGGCTTGAGTGGGGATCGCGCTAGGTACACCCGTTCTTGTCTCGCGATTCGACACGTAGTCCCGGACGCCCGTAGCTTGCCCTGAGCGAAGTCGAAGGGTCCGGGATGTGCGGACGAAACGTCCGCACATGGAATGTCAACACGAACTTCGCGCGATGCTCCGCATGGCCGTGCGGGTGAGGGCACCCGCCCCTACGTGAATCGTGCTAGCGATAGATCGGTCTTGCCCTTGGAACCAGACTCACTATTCCTTCGTAATAACGTCTATCAGCTTGCATCCGTCTGTCTGTCCTGGGACTTAAAAAGAGGAGAGAGGCAATGAAGAGAATTGGATTGGCGATACTGGTGCTAGCGGCTTTTGCACTGCCGGCCGGCGCGGAGCAGTGGTCGAAGACCTACACGATTTCAAACGCGCCGGATCTGCGGGTCGATACGACTGATGCAAATATTCGCGTCGACACATGGGAGCAGAAATCGATCGAAGCGACGATTACCAGCGCTTATTACAAGTTCGGCTCTGGCGGTCTCAGGGTCGAAGAGCACCAGAGCGGTGACACCGTGGAGATCAATCTGCATTTTCCTCATGAATTTCACTTCGGCGGTTTCACCAGTCATCGCGTCGATATTGAAATCCACATGCCGCGCAAGGGTAGCGTCAATCTGCACACCGGCGACGGCAAAATCGAGCTCGCGGAATTCGCAGGTGACATGGACATCAGCAGCGGTGACGGTGCAGAGGATATTCACAATGTGGAAGGAAGGCTTCATGCCACTACCGGCGATGGCCACATCAGTGCGGATGGCAAATTCGAGGTGTTGAACTTGAAAACCGGTGACGGCCACCTCGACGTTCGCGCGATGGCCGGATCTAAAGTTTCGGAAAAGTGGATGTTGCATACTGGCGACGGAAGTGTGAGTCTGGAAGTGCCGCAGGACCTTGTCGCAGACCTACATCTGCACACCGGTGATGGACACATTGATGTCGACTTCCCTATAACTAGCGAAGGCAGGATCAGGGGCAACGATGTTCACGGCAAACTGAATGGCGGTGGAAATTTGATCTCTGTTCAGACCGGCGACGGATCGATCAACCTGCGCAAAGGATAGTTGTCAAGGGCAGGCAGCCAAGTATTGGCGGCGAGTCCGGCGATAGGGCGGACTGGTAATTGCGGCTGAGCTCCGCTTCAGCCTCTATCTCGCAGGGTGAGCCTTGTTGATTGCAACAATACTGCCGCCACGCGCCCGGGCTAGTTTTTCACTCCCGGGATCGACAGCTTGACGCGATATAAGCTGGTGCTCGCGGTAATGTAGAGCGTTTTTCCATCCGCATCGCCCCAGGCAACGTTACTCACAATTTCAGGAAGCTTAAAGGTCGCAAGATGCTTCCCCTTAGGCGAAATGATCCATACGCCGCCTGGGCCAGCCCCGTAAATATTGCCTTTCTTGTCTACGCGGATTCCATCGGGTCCTCCACCAGACTTGTCGGCGGAAGCGTCGAGCAGAACCTTGCCGTCTCCCACGGAGCCGTCGGGATGCACCGGATAGCTCATCCACACCTTTTTGCCGGAATCGGCGATGTACAGCGTCTTCTCATCCGGAGAGAACGCAATTCCATTCGGCCGCGGCAAATCCTTGATGATGAGCTGCAGCTTGTCGCGGTCAGGCTGAGATCCGGGCTTCTGTTCAAGCGCGTTTGGGATGCGGTAGACGCCGTTCACTTTCAGTTCTTTCAGAGGATCGTTGTCCTGCTGTGTCGGCAAGCCATATGGAGGATCGGTGAAGTACAACGAGCCATCCGAACGATAAACAAGGTCGTTCGGACTATTCAGCTTTTTGCCTTGATAAGAGTCGGCCAGGGCGGTGATGGTTCCATGCGGATCGAGCGTCTCCAATCGCCACACGTTTCGTCGCGCATGGCCCGCGACGGTAACTCGACCGTCCTTATCGAGCGTCATTCCATTCGATCCTGGCTCAGGGCCGTCGTATGGCGCCGAGCCGGTATAGCCGCTGGGGTGCATGAAAACGCTGGCGCCCTTGGCTGGCGACCATTGCTCGATTGTGTTTGCCGGGATAACTGCGAAAAGAAGGCTGCCAGCGCGGGTCCAAACGGGACCCTCAGTCCATTTGTCGAAGCCGGTGGCGACTCGTTCCAGCTTGGCATCCTTCGCGATGAGTTGATCGGCTGCAGGATCGAGCCGCTGAATTTCCTGTGAAGAGGCAACGCATCCCAGCAACGTGAGGAGGACGGCAACCGCGAAAACCTTTGGCGTTTTCATACGGCGCACATCTTACACTCAAGGCGCGCCTGAGTACACTGCCCGTTTTTCTATGAATCGGCAAGGTGTTCCGCGACCGTGGTGCACTGCACACGGAGGGTTTGAGAGGCCGGTGGCCCGGATGGCCTCCACCGGGTCACCGCTTTTGCGACTGCGACTATGCCGCGGATCGAATTTCCTGCACTTGAGCTTTTTGGGAGCTTCGTCGTCCGGCACCGGTAGAGGCGCCACCCATGGCGGCGAGCCAGCCCAGGAACAGACACAAGAAGATCATCCAGCCCAGGTCAGCAGTGAGCGTCAGAGTATAGGAGCTGTGAGTTCCCGCCGCGGACGTCTGCGGGCCAAAAATGCTACCGGCCAGAACCGTAAGCACGATAACCGATGCTACCGAAAGTCCGAACATGATCATTCCGTGAATCAATCCGTCGTGACGGGTAGTGACCGCAGCCAAACGGCCAGTTTCAAGGCCAGCAACGTACATGGCGATGATTGTGAGCACGATCGCCCAAATGCCCATACCCACGCTCATTCCCATGATCGGTTGAGCTGCATTGGGATTGGCCGAGCTGGCAAAAATGGCCATGCCGAGAAAGCCAAATACTGACCAAATGGCGATAAATGTGAATACACCCGCCCAGATGGCGCGCCAGTCTGTCGCCGGCGGGCGCACCGCGACACTTTCGTTTGTATATGTAAGTTGAGCCATAGCGTTCCTCCTAATTGGTTGGATGGGAAGATGCGCGCCCACCGATGTCCAGAATATCGTGTCAGAATATAAGTAGTCGCCCGCTCTCAAGTAATCTCCGGAGGAAATTACCGCCAAGTTTATTGTTGTATGACTATATCGTGTCACGATATAATTGTTTTTAGTCCCGCCCGTGGCACCTCGCTGTAAGGCGGTGATGTCAGGAGAACGCGATGATCGCGGTCCGGTTGGTACGGCTCATCGAGCGGCACTCGGATGAGCTGACAGACGAGCTGTTGCGCAAATTTCAGACTTCTCCGCGTACGGGAGAACTGAGCAAGGTCCCGCTGCTGGAACTCCGTAGCCGCAGCGACGAGATTCTGCGCAACTTAAGTGACTGGCTACTGTCGAGGTCCGACAGTGACGTGCAACGGCGATACCGCGAGATCGGAGCTTCGCGGGCCGCCCAGAACGTACCCTTGGCGCATGTGTGCTGGGGCATTGTTCTGACCAAGGAGCACATCTGGAATTTTCTGCAGCGCGAGGGGTTCCTGAGCGGTCCGCTCGAGATTTTCGGTGAGATGGAGTTGCTTCGTCTGCTCGACCAGTTCTTTGATCGCGCCATCTGTTACTGCACCGAAGGATACGAACAGGCCAAGGCGGAAAATCTGGCAGCCGTGCGTGCCCCCCATCGCGGGGCGCGTGCAACGACTGCCTTCTGAGCACGCCGTACGACGAAGTTACAGCAGCAATCATTTCACAGGGTTGTAGTCGAACTTGTCCGACCCTTCCTCATAGAAGAGTGCGCCTTCTTTTTTGTCGCCGCCACTCCAGTGCTTGTGACCCCCTGGGACGCGAAGGAACTCCCCCGGGCCCACGCGCTTTTCACCGTCTTCATCCTTGTAGAGGTAAGCGCCCTTCAGCACAACCAGCCACACATCATTGGTGTGAGTGTGCATTCCTGCATCATATCCGGGGTTGAATTTCGTGAAGGTTGCATGTGCGCCTTTGGTAGCATCTCCCCAAATTGGTGCGGTTGACACGTCCGGGTTTCCCTGCAAAGTGCGGTAGGTGGCTTTTGCCGAATCAACAAATAACGCCTTGCCTTCTTGTTGTCCCTGAACCCGGCCCAGGGTCCAAGCCATGACTAAAGCTGCAACGACGCCCGTCGAGAACAGTGATCGCTTCATCTCTTCCTCCTGGTCGGACTGTTGACTTCAAACTCGAAGCGCAGGGATTGTACAACGGCGGCAGCTCAATCCACTAAATTTGCACGGCCATCATGATGCGACGACCTGGAGTACACTCAGCGTGACCGGGCCGTACTGGTGGAGGCAATATGAGGTACACCGTCTTCCTATGCACGACGGCGTTCATGCTGTGTGCGATGCTCGAAATTGAACCGACAAGGGTTCAGGCACAAGCGCCGGCGACAATTTCAACGACGAAATCGTACACAATCGATTTGCCTGCGAAGAGCAAATGGGTTGACACGAACGTCGATGTTCGTGGCGGGGCAAAGCTGCGCTTCACGGCCACTGGACAGGTTACATACCCTGCAGAGAACTCCTACGGCGGCAAATTGCGAACTGCAGGAACGTTCGGTCCAGACGGGTTGCCGCGAGGGTTTGCAGACCTGGTGCACCAGTATGCGGTTTCAACCGCGGGTCATGGCGCTGTGGTCGCGCGAATTGGTTCCGAGTCGTATGCTCGGGCATTCCTGGTCGGCGCGGACAAGGAATATGAAGTGCCGGTTGCGGGCCGGTTATTTCTGGGCATTAACCAAAGCGAAAAAGATGCAGAAGCGGCGACTGGAAGTTTTCAGGTCAAGATTGAAATTCTGGAGGAAGGTTCCGGCGACTTAGCTGCCGCAGGAGGTCCGGCGGAGAGCCGAGTGGCGGGCATCACGCCTGAATTGTTGAGCAAGATTCCACGCCGGGTCTCTGATCCTCAGCACAATCCAGGAGATATGGTGAATGTCTTGATCGTTGGGACGCAGGAGCAACTTGTTCAAGCATTCACTACGGCGGGATGGGTACAGGTGGATAAGACGGTCGGCACGACGGCAATGAACGCCCTGCTCGGATCGATCGAGAAAAAAGACTATCTCACGATGCCCATGAGTATTCTCTATCTTTTTGATCGCGCCCAGGATTACGGTTTCGCGCATGCCGAACCTGTTCGGGTCGCGATGTCTCGAAATCACCTGCGCGTATGGAAATCGGAGTACGCGGTGGATGGCCGTCCATTATGGTGTGTAGCGGCCACCCACGATATCGGATTCGAACGTGATCAGCGGAATAACGGACTCACGCACAAGATAGACCCCGCAATTGATGGGGAACGCGAATTTGTGAACGGTACATTGTCAGGCACGGGACTGGTGGCCTACCGAGACCACGTGAGCCCGGCAGATCCGCTTACTACCGCCAAAACTGCCACGGGCGGAGAGTTTCATTCCGACGGGCGCATTCTGGTGCTGGTTCTGAAAGACAGCAAAAGCAATTGATCGGAGGTAAGGACGATGAGATTCGGCTAGCTGTCGACGTGGCGCCCGTAGTTGGGCGTTGTGCTACGCTTCTGCTTCTTCGAAAGGAGAGTTCATGCGTGGTCGTTCGCTTTTGCTGGTCGTGTCGATTTGGCTGATTTCAGCTCTTTGCGCTTCTGCTCAACTGAAAACGGTAGCCGAGCGGCTGGGATATCCGCCGGATTCGAAGTTACTCATCATTCATGCTGACGATCTGGCGGTGGCGCATTCGGTGGATTCTGCTGCCTTCGAGGCGCTCGAACATGGAGCGGTGACTTCTGCAAGCATCATGGTTCCGTGTCCGTGGCTGACCGAAGTTGCGGAATACTCAAAAGTGCATCCTGATGCTGACCTGGGCCTGCATCTCACATTAAATGGCGAGTGGAAGTTTTATCGCTGGGGACCGGTCGAATCGAAGGACAAAGTTCCGAGCCTCCTAGATCCAGCAGGTACGTTATGGAGCACCTCAGAGCAAGTGGCAAAGAACGTAAAGCCCGCGGAAGCGGAACGTGAAATTCGTGCCCAGGTCGAACGTGCGCTGGCTGTCGGCATCCATCCGACGCACCTTGACACGCACATGGGATCGCTGATGGTGAGCCCGGAACTTATCGCTGCATATGCGAGAGTCGCGCACGAGTATCATCTTCCATTTTTATTTCTGAAGATCCCGGGCATGGGGCAAGATGTTCTGTCTGCCCTCAAAGACAATGACGTAGTTCTCGACTCGGTGAAGCTGGCGAATCCATCTGTCGATCCGGACCATTGGAAGGAATTCTATTTGGAGACGATTAAGACCCTGAAACCGGGGCTGACGGAGTTGATCGTCCACCTGGGTCACGACAATGCGGAACTGCAAGCCATAATGGGGGGTGTGCCATTTGGCTCCGAGTGGCGGCAGCGAGACTTCAACGTGGTCAACAGCCCGGAATTCAAGAAGGCATTGCAGGAAAATCATGTGATTCTGGTGAAGTGGAAAGATCTGCAGAAACTGATGAATAGCCGGAACTCAGGTTCTGTCTTTCAGGTCCAGCTAACCATTTGTAGGGAAGTGAAGCATCTAATTTCCAGCAGAGACATTTGTAGGGGGCTTCCATGAAAGCGATGAAAATCTTCGGGGCTGGAGCTGTTCTGGTGGCTTCAATTGCGCTTATCAGCGCTCCGCAAGCTTTTGCCCAACGCGGAGGTCACGGCGGCGGAGGTTTCCATGCCGGTGGAGGATTCCGTGCTGGCGGCGGCTTCCATGGGGGAGGTTTTGGTGGATTTCGCGGCGGGAGCTTCGGCGGTTTCCGCGGCGGTAGCTTTCGTGGGTTTCATGGAGGCTTTGGAGGCTTTCACGGTGGCTTTCGTGGCGCTCGGTTCATCGGCTTTCCGGGCTGGGGTTGGGGATTGAACTTTGGGTTTGCCCCTTATTGGGGCTATCCATATTATTGGGGCTACGCGCCTTGGTGGGGACCGTATGCGT
>DASRFL010000010.1:0-10559 GCA_035651555.1 Terriglobales bacterium | reverse complement strand
AAACGCGGAAAACGATAGCGTGAGCATGTTGGTGCGGCTTGATCCCGGAACCGATTATCCAGGACACAGGCATGCGGGCATCGAAGAACTGCATCTTCTTCACGGCATACTGAAGGTTGATGATCGAACACTGTATCCCGGTGATTTCATCCACAGCGAGGCGGGCAGCGTCGATCATCGTGTGTGGAGTGAAACCGGCTGTTCCTGCTTTCTGTTGACCTCGACGGAAGACGCCATTTTCTAATTCCGCTCAACTTGCGAAAGTCACACCCGAACTGAGATTCGAGCAAAGTCAATGGCGGTTTGTAAAACTTTCACGCTCATTGAGGCTTTTGAGCGCAGTCGCCTGCTTTCGAGAATTGGCCCCTATACCGTTCTAGGATGCCCAACAAACTGAGTTCCTCCCCACCTGTTCTCGATTGCTCTCGCGTGCTCATTTTGTCATAGTCCATGACATGCAGTTCTGAGAACTCGGCAAATATGATTGGGCCAAGCCGCCAGCGAGTCAGCGTCCTTCTACAGGGCTTCAGGAATTAGTGATGCTCGGGATTTTAAGTTTCGCACTCTAGCCGTTGCTCAGCATCCCGCAGTAAGTCTCGGTGGGTCTCCATAGCATTTACAGGCGGTTACGGCCTGAAGCCTGCCACGACATATCGAGACATGCCCAGACTTCTCGTGACATGCCCCGCAACAGCCCCCGTTAAGGTACACACTGCCGCGTAGGTCTCTGTCGTGAATGGAATCTTCGGGAAGCATCTCGATAACAGCCTTTAGCCCAGAGCATATACGTTTCGGAACCTTAACCCTCCAGTTCTGGTTTTGGAATTCCTTCATCAATTCCGAAATGCTTAGCTAAAGTCCTTCGATAGCACTCCCAATATCGAAAGGCTAACATTCTGTTGCCACTGTCGATTTTCGCGCAGCAGTCCCTTATTTCTTGCGTTATCCCAATTCTCTGGCTGCAATCCTCGCCAAAGCCAAGATCAGATATGGCAGCATGACTTCAGTACGGTCGTTTCCGATGCTTTTGCTCGCCCTCTCAGTCAGTAAAAACCTTCCGCTTATGTGGCTCAAAAATAGCGATGTCCATGGGCCTCCAGACGCCGTTCACGCATGAGTTTGAAATCGTCAACGAGAGGGATGATCTGCCCGCTTTGCTAGGGGCGGCTTCGGCTCAACATCACTTAAAGGCTTGTCCTCATGTCCGACAAGAAACATTGTTCCATCCAATATCTGTCCTTTAGGACCTTTCAGAAAGCTGATGCTGTGCAATCCGAACTCACGCGGCGCAGGTATTTCGAGTACCATTTCACCTTTCCCTGGCACTCTTACTGTAGCAACATTCCGTGCATCAATCTGGACCTGAATCGTAGTCCCAGGAGGAAAGTTTTTTCCTGTCAATCTTAGGGGAGCACCCGGAGGGACTGAGCGTCTTCCATTTTGACCTACGGCCAACTGCACATATGGTTTACCCTCGGTTGGTGACTTCCTTTGCTTGTGTTCTTCTTCGCGGGCCTCTTCCTGTTCTTCCTTCTGCTCCTCCTTCAAACGGGGTCGACGCGTCAAGTGTTTGTCGGAGAAAACTAGTCCCATTAGGCGCCCTCTTTCGTCGAAGGTAAGACCGACAATACTAGGAAGGCCATCCCGCGACTGGGGGACAGCCAGCGAACCAATAAACCCCATAAATCTAGTGGTTTCCGTTACCTTAACTCTCAGTACTTTGAGGGAATTTGAAAATAGCGCCACCGAACTCCCCGGTGACACGAAAATTTCTTGGACGCCATCTTTGACCGTTTCTCCAAGAACGGCGCCATCGAAAACAAGGGCGGCCGTTGTCCAATCTTGAGGCGGGTCTGGGATTGGAATGAACTGAAGGGGGCAATGTTCGCAGAAGTGATTATATGCAGATGGCGGAAGAACTGTGTTCCAAGCGACTCTCCACAAACCACGTCCATAACTTGAAACTATAGCTTCGGAATCGGTTCGCCACGCAATAGAAGTAATGTGCGTTACTCGTTCGGATTCTGGGACTTTCGACCACGTCAAACCATTATCTTGCGAGATAAATATCCCTGCCTCCCAAGAGCCGATGGCAACCATATTTGAGTTGTCTTCGGAGAAGCTAACAACCGTGGCCTGAGTGAATATCCCAGAATTAAACAACAGTTCGCCGTTGTTGGTGATCAGCGATGTGAGTTGTGGGATTTCAGTCCAGTTATTACCGCCGTCGAAAGTCTGCATGAGCTTTTGGTTGACCGCATCTGGGGCGATGATGTGGTAAGCGTTTCCAGGATCGACGCCAAAGACTTCGTACCACGCAAACATAGTGGGATTGATACCCAGCCCACCAAAATTGTTCATTGCCGGATAAAAAAGGAACCCGGCTGACGAGTTGCCAATAGTAAGTTTGTTCTTCACGACTCCGACCAGCTGATCGATTTCGAATCCTTGGCTTGCGTAGAATCCGGTGCGGATCGGTTGATAGATGACTGGTTCGGTAAAAAAACGTCCCGCACTCCCTGAGCTTACTTTGGGTAGATCGAGACAGTCCTCCGGGAATGCCGAGTATTGACGCCACGAGGCGCCTAGGTTTGTAGTAAACGCCAGTCCTTTTTCAAATGGCGACGGAGCCTCTGCGCTTACTGCTTGGACGAAGAATGATTTTTGGATGATTTTCGGGTTGCCAACAACTGGCCCAGGAGGGTTTGGCCAAGGTCCAATATTTGAAAAAAGTGCGCCCGACAGGCAATTGCCACACGACCCGTTAATGAGCACAAATGTGACTTGGCTATCGGCTGCGGTTGCCACGTGGGGCAGAAGCTCAATATGGAACCCTTCTGGTGCGGCACCGAACTCCCAGGTAGCTCCTTCATCTGACGATGACCAGAGATCGTTGTCTTGCGTTCCAAAGTACATGTCATAGCGCTCGATGTCATCAATCCATTGTCCCCGCACCTCGGTGATCTGCAGGGCGTTGTAACCATTGCGACCGCCACCCACAAGCTGCCAGCTAAGACCGCCATCTGCGGTATTGTGCAAGCCCCCGTCTGTCGCGAGCAGCAAAGGCTGACGCACTGAATCAAAAGCCAAATCGCGAGCGTCCTTATGATCGACACTCAACTGCCTCCACTGTCCTGAATAATCGAAATGATTTGTGCCGGGAATCGCTGGAGCAGTCAACTTCTCCGGCCAGCACCGGTTTCCGAAATAGAGGTCAAGGGAGCTCGTGTTCGCAACCGCCTTAACAAAGGAGATCCCGCCACAGGCTCCTCCTCCCAACGGGGCTGATGCGATCTGTGCCCAGTGGTTCCCATCATCTTCCGTATACCAAAGCTCCGTGTCGGAATTTACGACGTACGCTTGGTCTTGTGCAAAAAAGTCCGAATCGCCGCCCAGCGCATGCATATCAGTGAATGTTCCACCTGGTCTGTAAGCAGGCAATTTCCATGTGGATCCCCCGTCCAAAGAGCGACGAACACCCATTGGCCCGGCGGCCAGCACTAGATTATTAGCTCGGGCGAGCACCGAGTACACGGTACGAGTTCCATATTTGAACACATCTTTAGACGTCCACGTTGCGCGTTGTCAGTGCTTATTGAAACTCCGTTTGCGGTCGCAACATAGATCCTGCCGGTGTCTGGGTCAATAGAGATTTCCCACGCGCCAAGCGGCCGGCTGAGCACTTGAGTCCAAGATGTGCCACCGTCAGAGCTACGCCAGATACCACCGCTGTTTGAAGTTTTGAAATCCTCCCCGGCTGTAATGACTAGAGTATCGGGACTAGCAGGAACAAAGGCCACGGCATTCGTCGAATACAAAGGCAGAGTATCTATGTGCTTCCACGTGTTCCCGCGGTCGTGACTGACAAACAGTCCTCCACTTTCTGACGCCACAAAGATGTTGTTATCGCTTTTGGGATTGACTGCAATCGTACTTGCTCGTCCTCCGTAGCTAATATCAGGCTGAAGTTCAGAGAGATTCCAATTAGCTATGCTTACTTGGGACGAGGCGGTCTGACTAACCATTGTCAATGCGAAGAATAACGGGATCACCAAGCGGAAAGTTTTCATAAGAGCTCCTTTGGTCCTTATGCAATATGGGTTTCCCGAAAGCCGTAGGGCTCGCAACGAAGCCGCCGTCACTGCGGTGCGCGCGGATTCTTTGAAGGATCGTACGTGACGTTCATCACGAATTTGCCGTATGTGCTCGTTTGTGCATTGTTGTTCATGTTGTAGTGGGAAGCATCTCGCGGCGGACAGGGACCCCAAATTACAAAACCAAAATTGGAGGCAGGATTGAGGACCCAACCGCTCACTTGCCGTGTGACGCTGAAATTGAAATGCCCTTGCTGCGGCACGCCTAAACCAGCTTCGCTGTTTGGGTCATCGGGATAGGTGCCACTTGTATAAGGCTGATTATCTGGGGGAAATGGCTTTGTAGAGAGTCCCAGGGTTGTAGCGTGGGATTCCGGCGGTGTCTCCGGGCCCTTTCCAGATATATTTAAGGTACACGATCCGTCATCGTCATTTGCGCCCGGACTGCGGGTATAGGACGTCAATGTATCGAAAGCAAGATTTGCGCCAACGACGGTATCAAACTGAGTCAGATCAAATCTCACGCCTGCTCTGAAATCAGTATCCCTAATATCTTGACAGTTGAGTGGAGCAGTGCCCGCATTGTAGTAATCGTCAAAACCTACGATTACCTCTCCTGGCCCCGGGCCGTAGCCAACACCCGGTATGTCGCCCCTACCACAAGAAACCCCATACGTACCGGCCATACCGCTCATTCCCGTCTGAATATCGATGGGTTGGACGGAAACCGTCTTCAGTGTGGGACAACCAAGCATGGGGCAGCCAAACGATGTCAAAAACACCAGTAATGAGATCGAACTTACGAAGCACTGAAACACAGGCGAAAATGTGCCACTCATTTTTTGGCTTCCTTTTCGATAAGACCTTTTGAAGGCAAAGGAGACCTTGTATGATCCTTAAGACTCGGCCATGGTTACTCCTGTCTTCATCTGAGCTTGCTCACATCACGACTAAACTGACCCCACTGCAAGCACGTAACGTACAGGACATGTCTCCTCGACTTAATTTGGGGCCAAACTAGAGATCCGGGGAGCCGACGAATGGCAGATAGGCCTAGCAATTCGACCTTTGCCGGTTCAGATACGAAATCTAATTCCTCACTGATGTTGTAGTTCACATTGCTGAAGCTGGGCCTTTTCATTTGCCATAAGTTTCGCCAGTCCCCGGATGGTTGCCCGAATTCGCTGCTGCGCTGCTTGGCTAATACCTGGATCGCCAAGAAGGTTATCAAGCTCGTCCATTTGATCCTGAAGCGCCTGTATATTGTCGACCATACTCTGGCATGGATCGGGTACTATCGAAAAGAAAAACGGGTCAACGGATATGCTCACCTCAGCAGCTGAATTTACATCCAGCAAACGGTTGGTCATGAAATCGACGTTGCGTTGATAGATGACACGCTGGGGAAAGTTCGACATTGCTGGAAAGTTGTTAGCAGAAAAAATTCCGTACAAGGTTTTGTCTACCGACATCAGGTGAATGTAATCTCCAAGTGAAGGATTGAATTGCGCTGGTTCATCGGGTGTGTTTGCCAATTTCAAGTCACTCCATGTCGAACCAACGCTGCTCGTCTCCAAGTGAGTTTCCCAGCAAGACGTTCCGTTATCGTTTTTCGGTCGAAGACAGTCTCCGTGAGCTACAAACTTTTGGTAGAGAAAGCCAACTACGCCTTTTGAATTGACAGCCAGAGCGGGGTTAGTCGCTGGAGTCACGGTCCTAACATCTCCATGCCAAGTTAGCCCCTTGTCGTTCGAGAAACGGACGTGCAGAGTGTAATTTGGTGCATCAGTCCCGTCGGCCCAAGCCACCCAGACATTACCGGCATTGTTAGGGTCAACAGCAATTGATATTGGACTACCAAGGCGTTCCGTACCCATACATGCTGGTCCAGTACTTCCAATGCAATCGCGAGTAAATTGTGATGATATGCCTGTCACTATGGCGACACCGGGATTCGTATCTGTCCCTTTCAGATCGGAATAAGGAACTGTACTTGCACCCCAATTGTCATCCCGCACCACAACGAGATCGGAAGTGATGGGTAAAGAGGAGCATTGAGATTCATGCATGAATGCCGCATATACCACCCCGCTCGAATGAACGGCGGCCCGAACCGATGGGGCGTCTTGACCGCATGTCGGTCTCGCATCGACATACAGTGAGTTAAAACCCGCCGGAGGCGCGGCAGTAGCCGCATCCAAAGACTGATTCAAACTGGCCGTGTCGCCATTCCCACCAGCTTTTCCAATGTCGTTCTCTCCGATATAGACCCGGTCGCTGCCGCTCCCAGAACCTGCCGTGACAGTGGTAGCTTCCACATAGGGCTGGTCGATGACGTCACAGAACCCGAAAATACATTCCTTCTTAAGGTCTTGGAGCACGGTCAGATTTTGTGGCGTAGGGAATGGTGTGACACGAAGAATTTCCGTGTCTAGGTAAATGAACTGGCCATCTATCCAACTGACGTAGAGAGTATTCGACAGGCCTCCAAAACGAAGAGTGATGTCGTGGTTGGAACCTGGGATGATCGAACTCAATGTCCAAGTCGTACCACCATCACCCGAAAGGTAGATTGGGGAGGTCCCTGCAGGGACGCCTGGAGGATTGGGGGTAAATGCGGAACCCGCCATCTGGCTAGGATTTGCAGGATTCACCGCTAAATTCGGTTCGCTGTCTTGGTTCGTCTCATTGCTCGATGATCTTGGAATCATGTTGATCACCGTGACTTTTTGGGCTGTGGTAGTGGAAGTAGCGAAAGTAAACAGCGCAAACATAACGGCAGATCGGGAGCGGAAACATGACAGGAATTTCATCGGTTTTCTCCCCTTTTGGAAATAGTCCTTAACCACTCGCCCGATTCTGATCAGCAGTTAGTCCCGCTTGAGAACTAATTTCTTGATCCTTTGCATCTCAGACTTTGGACGGAAGTCAAGTGCGTCTAACGCCGTGTAGACCGGTTTGCCGATCGCGGACGTAACTTCCTTAGACTTCTGTTCCTGCAAAATCCAGACTCCTTCTTGGCCGACACGAAATTTCGGTGATTGGAACCATGCCACGTCTCTACTGTTTGGAAAAAGTAGCGAAACCTTTGCCCCCGGGGTGCCCTTCAGCGTTGATTCCACTGCGATCTCTGCGAGTTGCCACTCAGGATCGTGCTCGGTCATAGGCCGCAGATTAGAATCCTTTTGCAGAGCTCTAACCGTCACTACTCTGCCTACGATTACTGCTGCGGCGAGGCGGACACGGTTCTCTATTGCTACGTTTTCTGCTTCCGATCCCGTTTTTTCGATAGAGGCAGTATTTGCAGTTTTATCTTCGGCGGATGTGTGCGCTACCTCCTCCAGCGCTAGGTTTTCCCCGTAGAGCCACACATTCGTGAAGAAGATCATCGATTCACCATTTTTCAAGGTGCCCGGCGTTATCAATTTCAACGTGATCATCTGATTCGAGAAGTCCGGCATATTTCCCGGCCGGCTCAGAACCTTCTGAATTTTGACGAGCGCCGTCGCGTCTGTTGCGGGTACGATTGCTAAGTTCGAAGCACGTTCTTTCTCGATCCGGCCTAAGAAAATGTAAGTTGCGTTTCGAGTCACACGTGCTTCTCTATGCTCGGATGTTTGTCCGATGGATGAAGCGTCATTGCACAGAAACATGCAAGTGGCAAGTGCCGCAAGAACACAATCGCGTATCATCGTGATCTCGCTTTCTTCTCTTTTGGGCCCTATGGAATCTGAATATCGCAATTACATGAACTGCTCTGAGAAAAGCTGAAACTTCTCTGGTTGACTGATCGAAATACCCTGGGGACTATTCAGACAAGCGACTTCTACTCTCACCGTCAGCGTTTGTCAACACGTTCCCGATCGCCCTCACTGAATAACGCGACAACCAGCTGGAAAACGGCTCTTCAATGTCACGCATTGTGACGAGCGAGCACGGCATGCGACTCTGCGCGAGTTGCTCTAGGAAAACGAGAGATTGAATGCCATCTAAGTTGTTGATTAAAAGCAAGTAACTCAAAATTCAGCATGGTACATCGCCATTTTCCATCCGAGACAGCACACCCACGGTGCTAACCTTCTTCATTGCCGGTCTCCTTTATCTTTTGTGCCTCTGAGCACGTCGATAACTTGGGAGCGTACAGCATCCCGTCCGGAGACCGGCCTTCTCATCCCATCTGTTCTCGCCAATTAAGTCTTCCAGCGATATGATTTCGTCGATGGATGCCAGAGACGCAGGTAGCATTCCGAACGTTATTGCGGGATTGGTCACGTTTTTTCTCTATGGGTGGACTTTTTGGCGCGTATGGAGACGCAACACCGGAAGTAAGTTGATGGAGTGTGCTTGCATTGCGGGGATGATCTTCATGGGTATGTTCGCGGCCATGAAGATTCCGGTCATTCCGACGTGGGTTCCTGCAATGCTTGGACTCCTAGGTCTTCTCGTTGGCTTCGCCATGATTTTCTTTATATTCAAGGGTGCATTCTTAGCAGTCAGGGCTAAATTCCAACCCAAGGGGTGAAGTTGTCGATAAATCGCGATTACACTCATCATCCTTGTGCGCGGCTGCTCAATAAGCGATAACGCCTTCCATGAGAAGGCCGGTCGTAGTCAAGAGCTTCTTTTCCCGCCGAGTTAGCACTGTCGCCATGCTTCCATCCGCACTCTCGGGGAGCGATTGGTTTCGCTCGGTGCACGTTGGGCGTCCTCGTTTCAGCCGGTGCTGCCATCTGATTGGCGCCCTGTGATTCTGCTCTTCGAGAGTGGAACCTTGGGCCAGGCGTTAGACGCAGTCACCGGAACTCGGCTTTGGCTTTTGTCTTTCCTCTTCCTGGAATGATTTTGATTTTGTTTTTGCCTTTTTCACGCGACGGCTGCAACTGTCATTCGGCTGCTGTTGTGCAACGGTTCGTACAGTTCTCCGCTCACCCAAAGGTGATGCAGCAGTACCGCCGGCTTTCTTGCCGTGGCCACGATGGCTCGCTTCTTTCCGTTTCTTCCGCCTCGCTCGGCTAACTTCAGTCCCCAGCGGCGCAGATCGCAGTCGACGCCGAACGGTCCCAGAATGTGCTGCGCTCCTTGCACCAGCAAAGTGCGCAGATAGGGATCGCCCTCCTTGCTGATGTGCATTTGCGGCTCGCTCTGGCCGGAGTTTCTGCGTCCTGGGTGCAGTCCCAGATAGCCGCCCACGTCGCGGCTCTTACCGAAGCGATGCGGATCCTCCAGCGTCAGCAGGAAGGTCAGCGCGATCAGCGTGCCTACCCCCTTGATCTGCTTCAGCAACTTCACCTGCGGATAATCCTTTTCGGCCAGCGCTTCGACCTGATCGTTGTACTCGGCGATGCGCTCACTTAGGGACTGGATCTCGGCGAGCAGCGGCTCCAGTGCGCTCTGCAGCTCTGGACTGAGTGCTTCAGCTTTTTCCCGATTCATATTGCGCACGTTGCAGCCGCGCAACCGTTCCCCGTAGCTCTTCGCCAGCCCGCGAGCCGTGTTCACTAGCCCCGTACGTGCCCGCACCAGGCCGGCTCGCGCTCGTATCATCATCAAGTCCGCTTGCGCTTTCGCGCTGCGCGGTTCGGAGCCGATAAACAGGGGAGTCATGACGACCTGGTCCCCGAGCACAAAGTAGTTGATGATGGCGTGATGGCCCTCGAGTTTCCAGCCCCACGGCTCGATTGCCGACGGCTTGCCGTAAATCTGGATGTAGTACAGCCACTCTCCCAAAAACGCGTGATCCTCCGCCAAACAAGAGTATTTTAGCATTCTCAGCGACTCGGCCTTCCTCTTCGATGGCGATCGAAGCCGGAAACGTCGCCCAAGTGAGGCTGATCAGGACTGCTGCCAAATTTTTGTTTGCCTAGCTAAGCGATTCCCCGGTTTGCAAGTTTCGCCCTTTCCGATCCCGCCTCCTCTCCCCAATTAGGGATACAAACCGGTAACAAACGGATACACCTTTGCGCCACCCACTTTCCCGCCTTTTTGCGCTCCTAAATCTGCTCGCTTGCCTTGCTGGACGCGGCTTTTGCCTCGGTCACGGTGTCACGAGGAAGCGCTGCAGAAGGCCTTTCACAGCATGCACATTCGCTATGGCGGTCGCATCGCCGTCTATTAATGGCATGTTGCTGAGGAAAGTTCTTGGAGGCTGTTTCACCATTTGGGCGTATATCTTCGGTACCTCGGAGACGAGAATATGATGAGCACTCTAGAGAATGTCAAACGTACCGCCTCGTCATCTTCGACCACAAGTATGCGTGTTTTGGATTTGCTACACATCGGGCACCTCGCGCATTGAATGTGCCGAGGGAAAGTCATTTATCGTGCTTTAAGTCTCTCATCGGAATTCCTGAGTGTCTGGTCAAAAGTGTACACCTGAGCTGCACCTTTGTTGGTGAGCAGAATTGCTCAGTACATTGAGCAGGGCAGGACCGCGCCGTGGAAGTTAATCGTGCAGAACTACGTTGA
>DASRFL010000009.1:0-5291 GCA_035651555.1 Terriglobales bacterium | reverse complement strand
ACGTTATCCTTGTTCGAAAATGTAGTCATGCGACAAGCTGATTGTCACTCTTGTTTTCCGTTGTGAGTCCATCAAAGCTGAGCTAGAGCTGGGTCCCAGGTTAGCTCGCCTACACCGCTCGCGAACCTGGGCCACCCGTCGGGAGGCGACCATGAATTCCGTGAGTCAAGGTGTGGCAGGCAGAAAAAGCTGGTTTCGGGTTCGCCCCATTTTCCTGCTCGCTTGCGCAGCTTTCGTGGCTGTCATCACCCTTCCAGGCGTGGTGCATGGTAATCACATTCTGAAGAGGGTTTTTCTGCTGTTGGCATGCCTGGCGCTCGTATCGGGCTGGTTCTTCCTCCTAAAAGACCGTGAGCCGAATAGTTTATGGCGTGCCTCGATTACATTACTTACATCAGTGTATTTAACAGCGTCTCTTCCTGTTTTCTTCTTTGAGCTGTCTCAAATGAGATGGCTCATGCGCGATTCCATGCATCGTGTGTTCTCGGCTTACGCATGGCTGTGGGTTCACTGGGGTTCCCATGGCTTCCTTCAGGTGTTTCTGGGCGTTGTCGGTTCATTTTTTGGGCGTGGCCGAGCACGCATTGCATTCCTCACCGGCAGCGTCTTATTGATGATTCTCTGGGCCGCGATGGGCACCTGGGGCTATTGATGAGCAGGTTGCGTGACCTTGCTGAGCCAGGCCGCTAGAAGCGGTGCTTTGTGGCGTTGTTGGACGGGTGGCCCAGGTTCGCGAGCGGTGTAGGCGAGCTAACCTGGGTCGCAGATCACTGCGGACACGGGTGAGGTGCGGTAGGTTTTCACCATGCCTCGCGGCCTCAAGCGCTTTCAACACTCCCGGCATCGCACTTCGTCACCTTTACCTGCTATCACCGGAGAGCCTACCTTGATTCGCCCGAGATTTGCGACCTCTTTCTTCGGGTTTTAGAACACACGCGCCGCGGTTGCGCAATGTGCATCTACGGGTTCGTGGTGATGCCTGAGCATGTGCAATTGCTGGTGAGTGAACCCGAACACGGGCTGCTGGCCGATGCCATTCACCACCTGAAGTTGTCGTTCAGCAAACGGATGGGTCGTGGCGTTTTCTGGCAGCAGCGCTATTATGACCGCAACCTGCGCAATGAGCATGAGTTCAGGGAGAAGTTGCGCTACTTGCATTGCAATCCGGTGAAGCGTGGGTTGTGTGATCATCCGGGAGACTGGAAGTGGAGCAGTTTTCGACATTATGCGATGCGAGAGAAAGGTGTGGTAGAGATCGAATCGGAGTGGATGGCAAGGGATCGAGAGCGACGAGCCAGCGGCGGCGGGGAGAGAATCTTCTTGGTCTCAGGTTAGCTCGCAAAACCGCTCGCGAACCTGGGCCACCCGCCCCATCACGGAAGAGCTTTAACCAATAGGTCGCTTGTCCTACAATCTAATCGTCAGGGGCTCCGCCTGAGACGAGGCCTATACGGCAACAACCGACACAGGCAAGCTTCAGGGAATACCGCCCGCCAAAGATCTACTGAGGCGCGTGATTGACGCTACTCCTGCGTTTCTGCACAGTTCTTATCCTGACGGCAATCTCGTGTTTCTGAATCAACGCTGGGTCGAATATGTTGGCGTCTCGGAAAAAGATCTGCTGGGCTGGGGTTGGACCGCTTTCATTCATCCTGAGGATGTACAGGGTATGGTGGCAAGGTTGCGAGCCTGCCTGGCAAGCGGAGAAGCCTGGAGTTATGAGGCCCGGGTGCGGCGTGCCGACGGGCAGTATCTCTGGTTTCTACATCGCAATCTCCCGCTCCGAGATGACGACGGTAAGGTCTTGATGTGGTATGGATCGAGTATCGAAATTGACGATCGTAAACGTGCTGAGGAAGCGCTGCAGAAGGCCTTTGGCGAAATCAAAATACTAAAGGACCAACTACACAAGGAAAACCTGGCACTCAGGGAAGAAATCGATCAAGCATCGATGTTCGAAGAAATCGTGGGAGCATCGGATGCAGTCAAGCGCGTTCTGGCTCTTTTGTCCAAGGTAGCGCCCACGGATTCCACCGTGCTGATCACGGGTGAAACGGGAACCGGCAAAGAACTTGCGGCGCGGGCCATTCACAAACACTCCCGGCGTGCGCGGAATGCGTTCGTGGCAGTCAATTGTGCGGCAATTCCCCAGTCGCTAATTGCTTCAGAGCTTTTTGGCCACGAAAAAGGAGCTTTTACCGGCGCTACTCAAAGGCGCTTGGGGCGATTCGAAGTTGCAGATGGCGGCACACTTTTTCTGGACGAAGTGGGTGACCTTCCAGCTGAGACCCAGATCGCGTTACTCCGGGTGTTGCAAGAGCGTGAACTAGAGCGAGTGGGTGGCACACACAGCGTTGCGATTGACGTACGTGTAATTGCCGCGACCAATCGCAATCTCCAGGTAGCGGTGGATGCGGGCCTATTTCGGAGCGATCTCTTTTATCGCTTGAACGTGTTTCCTATCCGCATGCCGTCGCTGCGCGAGCGCATTGACGACATGCCCCTGCTGGTTGCGTACCTTGCTCAGCGCTATGCGAGCAAGATGGGAAAGAAGATCAATGGGATCGACAAGAAAGCCTTGGCGCTTTTTCAGACCTATCATTGGCCTGGAAATATACGGGAACTGCAAAACGTGGTCGAACGGGCCGTGATCCTGTGCGACGGTGGAACGCTCACGGTGGATGAGAACTGGCTCATGCTGGCAGCCCCCAGAGCTGTACCTGATGGAGTTGCTCTTGCCTCCCTTACGGATAAAGAGAAAGAATTGATAGAGAACGCATTGACCCAGAGCCAAGGGCGCGTGTCTGGTCCTCTTGGAGCAGCCGCCCGCCTGGGGATCCCGCGTTCCACTCTTGAGTCTCGAATCAAAAGCTTGAACATTAATAAGTATCGCTTCCGCCTACCTGGCTAAAAATCTCGTTTTCTGTCCCGCCGAGTTGACGAAGTATTGTTGTCGAGAACTCGACAAATTCCGAGATCTCGCCACATAAGACTCCTACTATTTCCACCTCACTCAATCATTTGCGGATGGTACGCGAGTTGCATTTGTAACGAGCGTTGTTGCCCATGAGTTCTGGTCCAGATGTTGAAACTTGAAAAAAGTCGCGACTCACATTCCCTCCGAGTAAGTGGGCGTATTGACGCGGAGAATGTTGCGGAGCTGAGGATGCAAATGCAGATTTATCCGTCGGTGATTGCGCTCGAACTCGGTGAAGTGACGCTGGTGGATGCTGAGGCTGTGCGCTTCCTGGCCGAAACGGAAGCAAGCGGCACAGAACTTCGAAACTGTCCGCTGTTTGTACGCGAATGGATTCGAAGAGAACACCCTCAGTTCGTGAAGGTCTAGTGAGGTTCGACTCGGAATATTGATCTGGAAAAACCATAGGCTACAAGCCAATTCGCAAAAAGGAGAATAAGAAATGTCAGCCAAGTTCGGATACAACCCGCTCGCAGCGGGAATTGAGGAAGTTCGTAATTCCTGGGGATGGTTTCTCACGCTCGGAATTCTGTTCGTTCTTCTCGGAACAGTCTGCGTGATCAGTAACGTCAGCGCTACTTTTGCCACAGTTCTAGTTTTCGGCTGGATGCTGTTGTTCAGCGGCATCCTCGGTTTGGTGCATGCACTTCGCACCCACAGCTGGCAGGGCTTTTTACTGTCTCTGCTCGGGGCACTGTTCCGGGGCTTTACCGGGTATCTGCTTATCCGGTATCCGCTCGCTGGCGCCGCCAGCCTCACTTTAATCCTTGCTTCCTTTCTCATTGTCAGCGGACTGTTTCGCGCCATTGGGGCAGGAATGTTGCAGTTCCCACGCTGGGGCTGGTCTGTGATTTCCGGAGTCATTTCGCTCGTATTAGGAATCATGTTGCTCGCGCAAATGCCGGTTTCGAGCGTCTGGTTCATCGGCTTCGCGATCGGCGTCGACTTGATCTGCGACGGCGCTTCGCTAATAGCTTTCGCCAGCGCCATCCACAGCCTGCCCAAAGTCGCACTCGGAAGAGCTGCGTAGATTTAACCGCAATAAATTT
Source organism: Terriglobales bacterium (assembly GCA_035651555.1). Classification (GTDB taxonomy): domain Bacteria; phylum Acidobacteriota; class Terriglobia; order Terriglobales; family Acidobacteriaceae; genus Gp1-AA145. The sequence goes on along the minus strand of DASRFL010000009.1, from coordinate 1,265 downwards.
ACTCGCTTAAGGCGAGCATTCAAAAGGAGAAATGTCATGGAAAAAATGTTAGTGGTAGTTTTCGATACTGAAACCAAAACGTATGAAGCATCGCGAGCGCTCAATCAGCTCGACAACGAGGGAAGTATTACGGTCCATGCTGAAGCTATCATCAGCAAGAACAATGACGGCACGATCACTGTGAAACAGGGCGAAGGCAACTTTCCTGTTCGCACGGTAAGCGGAACAGCGATCGGCAGTCTGATTGGTTTGCTTGGCGGACCTGCCGGACTCGCGGTTGGAGCGATGGCGGGCATGATGGCCGGAAGCTTTGCCGATCTATTCGTGGCCGGAGTCGATTCTGATTTCCTGGCTGAAGTGTCAAACGTCCTCATTCCCGGCAAGTACGCGATCGTCGCTGATATCAGCGAAGAATGGGTAACCCCCGTGGATAGCAGAATGGAAGCACTTGATGGGTTCGTGTTCCGCACGGCCAGGAAGAGCTTCGAGGAAGCGCAACGGGCCCGCGAAGTCGCGGAGCTGCGAGCCGAGATTGACCAGTTGAAAGCTGAGCATGCTCATGCCAAAGCCGAGCGTAAGGCCAAATTGCAGGCCAAGATCGATGGGCTGAATGCTCGGTTGCAAACGAAGTTGCAGCAAGCGCGGCAACGGTCCGAGCAAATCAAAAGTGAGACCGACGCCAAGGTGCAGGCCTTGCAGAAAAAGGCCGCCAAGGCTCAGGGCGATGCCAAAGCAGCCATCAATGCGCGTGTGACTGAGATCAAGAAACAGTACGAGCAATGGTTGGAGCGGGCGAAGAGCATGGTGGCTTAGCCCTGCACAGGCTCGACGAGGCGTTAAGTGCATGCGGGGGACTCCTGGCCCGAGCAGCTATGGAGTCTCCCTTTTCGATTTCCATCGTGTAGAACGGTGAGTGTACGCGCGAAGATAATCGCGCTGCGGCGCGCGAAAAGGGCGGGAGTCAAAACTGAACTGAGAGGCCGCGCTGACGAGGCGAAGCGGAGGAGGGAGCATTTTGCTGGAGCCATATACTATCCCCCGCAGCAATTGACGGGATAGGAGATAGACGCTCGCGAAACTGCCGCACATAGTAACTAAGTAGTAAAACAATCGGCAAACGCACGCGGCTACGTTATCCTTGTTCGAAAATGTAGTCATGCGACAAGCTGATTGTCACTCTTGTTTTCCGTTGTGAGTCCATCAAAGCTGAGCTAGAGCTGGGTCCCAGGTTAGCTCGCCTACACCGCTCGCGAACCTGGGCCACC
>DASRFL010000008.1:0-12248 GCA_035651555.1 Terriglobales bacterium | reverse complement strand
ACCAACTGCGAGCTTCTGCGGGTAGAGAAGAAGGCAATGATGGATGCGCTTCACCGCGAACACTCGCTTTCGGATCTGTTCGTGGCGTATTTGCTGGCTCGAAATATCCGCTACGAAGAAGATCTGGTCGACCAACTTTTTAATTCCAGCGAAAAAAGACTGGCCCGCATTCTGCTTTTACTTGCTCATTTTGGCAAAGACGGTACTCCTGAGACCGTGATTCCCAAGATTAGCCAGGAGACCCTGGCTGAGATGGTCGGTACCACGCGGTCGCGAGTCAGCTTCTTCATGAACCGATTCCGGAAATTAGGTTTCATTCATTACAACGGTGGTTTGCAAGTCCACAGTTCACTGCTCAACGTAGTTCTGCACGATTAACTTCCACGGCGCGGTCCTGCCCTGCTCAATGTACTGAGCAATTCTGCTCACCAACAAAGGTGCAGCTCAGGTGTACACTTTTGGCCAGACACTCAGGAATTCCGATGAGAGACTTAAAGCACGATAAATGACTTTCCCTCTGGCACATTCAATGCGCGAGGTGCCCGATGTGTAGCAAATCCAAAACACGCATACTTGTGGTCGAAGATGACGAGGCGGTACGTTTGACATTCTCTAGAGTGCTCGAGAAGGAAGGCTACGAGGTCACCACCGCAAATGATGGGTTTGACGCGCTTTTGCAAATGCAACAGAAGCTCCCGGACTTGGTGGTCTCCGATCTTAATATGCCCCAAATGTCGGGATTCGAGTTGCTGTCCGTAGTGAGACGCAGGTTCCCAAACGTTATGGTGGTGGCGGCTAGCGGTGCGTATACCTCCGGCGCCGTGCCTGGAGGAGTCATAGCTGACGCCTTCTACGCTAAAGGCGAGGAAAGTGCCGCGAAGCTCTTAGAGATTGTTGCTGACCTCATCCGAACGGGTCCTGTCCAACACAAGGGAGAGAATGCTCCGGTGTGGATTCCGCGAAATGGTAAGGATCAGAATGGTAACCCTTTCGTCCTTCTGACCTGTACGCAATGCCTGAGATCGTTCCCGTTCACGGTTGATCATGAACCAGCCGGCGAGGTTCTGAAGACTGCCTGCATCTACTGTCCTCACGAAGTCACCTACATCATTGATTTTTCCCGCTCCGTGAACTCGCCTGAAAAACGGGCGGCATGGAAAGCAGCTTTTCTGAAATCTCCGCAGGAATCTGTCGCGTAGGCACAGCCCAAATATTGCACAGCCTCGCAAGCAGTGGCCCTTCTGTGCCACGCTCAGGCGGCGCTCAACGGATGCTTCGCAGGGCGCGGCACCGCAAGCACCAGTTGAGCAATTCTGATCAGACGGCACGCTGACACCTTGATAAATTTCGTTATGGCGCTTGCGAGGTCCTGCCATGAGTACCTTTCGAATTCTGGTGGTGGACGATCATCCGGTGTTCCGCCTGGGCCTGGGCTCACTCTTAGCCTCCCACCCAGATTGGGAACTCTGCGGTGAGTCTGCGGATGGGCGGGATGCCGTCGAGAAATGCATGCAGTTGAAGCCAGACCTGGTCATTTTGGATATTTGCATGCCCCTGCTGAATGGCGTGGAGGCGGCGCGACAGATTCTGAACCACGATCCGAACCTGAGAATACTGGTCGTGACCGATGTGGCCTCCGAGCAAGTGATCCGCGAATGTCTGGAAATCGGGGTCCGGGGGTGGTTTTTTAAGTCGGACACCACTCAGGACCTTGTGACAGCAGTAGAAGCTCTTCAAGGGGGCAGGTCGATGTTCAGCGCTGGTGTGTCCGATTTGATCCTTAACGGTTACGTGTCGCGCGACCAAGCTGTTCCTCCCGTGATCAAGCTATCCCAGTTGTCGCTTCGGGAGCGCGAGGTCATTCAGCTCGTAGGCGAGGGCAACAGTTCCAGGGAAGTGGCCCGTCTCTTAGGGATCTCATTAAAAACGGCCGAAACCCATCGCAGCAATATCATGCGTAAGCTCAAACTTCACTCCCTTGCCAGTTTGGTGCTGTACGCAGTGACAAACGAGATCATCCACGTGCCGCTCCCAGGCGTGTCGCGCTTCACAGGTTCGGCGAATGGTCGAGAGGATGTAGCCACTGGCCTGTGACTGAGAAGGCCATGCCTTCGTCTCAACAGAGACACCTATACCTCTGCGGGGCCTCGGGAAATTCTAGGTAGATTTCCTCTTCATTTTGCCTTCCACTTACGCAAGCCTACTCAATAATCGACACGCGTTTCCCGGCGTTCGCCTTGATTTTGGCCTTGATTTCGTCCTGCTCTTCAGCGAGAAGTTTCGTTAGCTTTTGGACCAATGCAATCAGCTTGTCTGAATCTTTCTCATTGCTGATCTACGGCAAAGCTCATACAGTTTTTGATCTCTGGCATCGTGCACACACTTGTTAATTCCGGTTGTCGCAAAGTCGTCCTTTCCTTCTTCGCTCGTGATAGTTCGCGTTACTGGTCTGTATTCTAGTGGTATCTAAACTTCACTATGCTAAATCGCCTTCTTCACACTTGTGATCTGTGTTCTTGCACCATACGCGCGCACCACGATAATCTCGCAGCAGTTGTCGCCTGAGTTCGCGTCTTGTTTCTTCTCGCCGCGCGAATTGTTTTCTCGGATAATCCCGTGCGCGTTGCAAGCTCGCTGTTTGTAAATTTATTTAGAGCTTCGGGAAATTGATAACCATTTTGTGCGTACTTAGTGAGCGTCTCATTTGAATAAAATTCCGGATCAGTTGAAGTTCCACGATCTACTTCTTTTCCGATCCAGTTAAATATTCCACTCGCTCTGATTGCGCGTCTACGCAGCAAGCCGCACGTTTCGCTCGCGCACTTCGATCCATCCGGCGCGAGGCTTTTATGCTCGATTGATTTCGAATAATCCTCGATGACCTTCTTAAGTTTTTCGGGCGCATCGTCAATAACGAAGCTCTCTTCACCTTCGCAATCATTTTCAATGCTGCTCAAACGCGTTGTCTGACCGGTTTTCAGCGAAATGTACTCGCGATCCTTCCACAATTCGGGGTTTTCGCAGTACGGGGTAACCTTTGTATCATGCCCAAAAGATGAAATCGGACCAATACAAAACGAGTATGGTTTTGCTGCGTCACGATTCAAACGGCGCAATTTTGTAAGAATATTTGGCGTGGTGACCGCGTATTTGCGCATCGAGTAGTAATTAGCCCATTTCGGCAATTCTTTTCTGATTCCAAGAATGAATTCCCATAGTTCTTTCACCCAGCGAAGATACGCGTCCCCTTTCAAGCAATCGTCGGGCGTCCAGAAGCGTTCATCATCTTTATATGCTGGAACGAAATAAGGTCCAAGGCCGTGCTCGCTGGGCTTGATGATCTCTTTTTCCGTGCGCAGGCAGTATCTTTTCGCCGAATAGCCGATTCCAAAGAGCTGGTGCGGCTTACCATTGCGATCTAAATTTGCTTTGTCAATTTTCAATAGTCTGATATTTGCGCTATACGGTGAGAGTTTTTGAATTCGGTCGGTGATTTTCTCGACTTCCGCGCGCGAAAGCGCTTTTACCGCGTCTTTCCCATCTGACATTTTATGCGGTCCACCAGGGCACGGAATAAATCCACCTTCTTCATTCGCGATGATTGCCATGCTGTCCGTGTCTGTCATCATGTAACTACCCTGGAGTGTTGCGAGTTCCTTCTCCAACATGCCTAGCAGTAAACGTCCTCCACCCGTGATGAGGGTCGCAATCCAGGGGAAATACCACTGGCCGGGAATTTCGATTTTGGTGTCCTTAGTGGGAGGAAGCTCTTTGTCGCCCGCCCAGATGCGGATCGTCTTAGGTCGGTTCTTGCTGTAGCGCTTCAAGTTCAGTTCGACGGCCAATCCATATACTCCCGAGTTCAGCAACACCTTAATAAATTGTTTGATTGTCCCAGACGAGACTTCTTTTAGCTCAACCCAAGCGGTGTACGGATTATCTCGTCGGGGATCGATGACGCGATCGCCAATTCTTACCGGCTGGAGCCCTTTTTGAATGCCCACAGGAACGAGCCGGATAGCCCGAAGGATCTTTATTCGATGGCCATGGAGAACGGCGTTTGCCAGGTCCGGGCCGGTTAGCCAGATTGGCGTCCTGGAAAACAGCGGATTGCAGCCAATATTCGTTGATTCACCGTCGACATCGTCATATTCAGTACGTACGGGGCAAAGGTGACCATCTGGCACAACTAGCGCGATGAAATCGAGCGTAGCCCAGAATTGTGGGTTCAACAAACGATCGCGATTTACCAAGCCCAGGGTGCTGCGCGCCTCTTCGGTAACGTCTTTAATGCGAATCTTCGCAGCGATCATTAGCTTCCATACGTTCAATAGCACTGCAGCGGTTGGATAATTGCTCGTATAGTCGACCAAAATCACCGGTAGTTCGAGATCGCGAATACGAACTTCACTTCTGCCGCCGTAGTAGCTTTGCATGGCGACGCCGTGAATCCAATCCGGCAATTTATATTTCTCTGCCGGTTTTTGAATTCCCATACTTTCGAGGAAGCTCTTCGCGATCGATGCGGGGCTGAGCGCGCGTTCCGGTTTCAGATCAATCGGGAAGCTGTCGTATTCTTTGCGTTGTGCGTTCAGTAGCCGGAGCGTTGCCGCAACGTCTTCCCGGCAATATTCGATTTCTTGTAACGTCACTTTCCCTGTTGGTTGGTGATCCAGCTTGCCAGCAACGTTCCAACCATCTATTCCGCAAGCCGTTTTCAGCTTGAGATGCTTGTTTCGCATTGCGAACGCAAACGTCAGAACATCTAGGAATCTTCCGCGATTCTTGCGACCACATTTGTATGGGCCCGTTCCTCCCGACAAGTCGAAGAACGCGGTTCGCGAATTCTTTGGAACGGTTCGTAGCCGTGGATAGCGCTTGTGTTCGCGTCGCTTGTAACGCGCCGCTAGTTCAGAGGAGAAGCCGTTTTCCGTTTTGTGCTCGTGATAGGCGACCGAAAGAACACTAAGATCGAATGCCAGGTTTGCGCCGACGATTGCAGCTTTCTTCAGAATTGCCCACGGGAAGAACACTTTCTTAACGAAATTAGACCGTGAGTAGATCTTCATCTTGGCAAAGCGACCGCAAATCGTGTCGGGCTGTGAACGCGCGAAGTGTTGCAATAGCGCTAGGGCGGTGTGGCCCAGGCGTTTCACGAGATCGTCGGCAAAGATGATGCCTTCTTCTATCGTTTTGAATTCGTTATTGATTTCTTTGCACTTCCGATAGAAGCCGAAGTTTAATTTTTGGCCGAGTTCTTCCGTGGTCGTTTCACAATCGATTACCAGCGCGTGTTTAGCCCATTTCAGCGATTGCGGGCCGGATAGCTTACGTGATCGTGATTTGGCGCGCTTAGCGCCTTCAACCTTTGTGTGAACACGAAGAGCAAGATCTTTTACTTGCGGATTCATCAGCGCTCCTCAGCGTTTTTCTTGATACTAAGTTCGAGGTCTTCAGCCCATCGCCACTTTGCTTCGGCTTGGAGCTCGTCAAAGACGGCGCTCGACCTAAGGCGTTGTATGGTTCGCTTGACCAGGTTCTTCTCATATTTCCTGCTGACACCAGCGGCATTTCGATTTCTCTCAAGCCGCTGATGAGCTTTCGGTGTGACCGGAGCAACGAGCTTGGAATCGTGCTGACGGCTTGCAACGTGATCTTCTTGCAGGCCGGACAGCGGGTCGTCGTCCAGGACCAACGATTGAAGGTCAGGCGGTTTGATTCCGCGTTCCAAATACCTTTCAAGTCGCTTGTTCTTTCGTCGAGCAGGCTTCACCTCCTGCCTCCGCGCGAAACCTGATCTGACCCGAGTTCATCGGTCTTGATGATTCCTGCATCGGCCAACCTGAAAACCTTGTCTGGATCGGTGAGGTAACGATGACCTGCTATGCGTTTCCGCTCGAACTCTGCGAGTGCTGACGGATCTTTATCTTTACCGCGAATGAAACGAGCCACCACCTGGTTGTATCGGTTAAGCTCGGCGGCTTTCTTAGAACCGCGAACCACGATCCTTTCGTAACCGTCTTCCGTGAGGAGCTGTTTGCCTCGCGGCGATCGATCAGATTTTGTCGGGACCCACCTTCCACGCACCTTACGAAAATGACCTGGAAGATGACGGCGAACAACGGCGAAATAGGTCCCAAACTGGCGACTAACAGCTTCAGGCGACTCACCAGTACGCCGGGAGCGAGCTAACACGGCAAACGCCTTGGCTCCGGTTGAATCTTGCCGGAAGCTGTTGCTCGACCGAGCCGGAGGAGACTTGTGCCTCGTCTTTTCCGAACGCGTTCTTTTCGACTTGGCTTTCTTTCGAGGCATTGGCACCTCGCGAACCGAGCTCCCTCCGTAGTCGAGGGAAACTCGATTCGTTACGTGCAAAAGCAACTGCAATTACTGCTTTGGGCTCACCGCCAAGCTGGGCACGATCTCGCCGGTTTGTGGATTACGAACAGAGATGACTTCCAGCTTGATCTTTTTGCCCACCAGTTTGTGCTCGTCATCGCCGAACAGCTGCACGAGCGCCTTGACGTTTGTTTTATTAACGGCCCAAGCTGACTTGCCGTAGATCGGCTTCTTCAACTCCAGTATGAGGACGGCGCTGAACCCTTCAGGTGGTTCGCGTACGCCCGCTACTTCAATGGTTATTGACTTAACTCCGTGAGGGACGTCGGAACCTTTTAGCAGAGCCCCGGATTGGCCTGTATTACGGCTGTTTAGCATCGTTCTTAACGACATACTGTTGCTCCTTTCGAATTGGGGTTATTCCCCGAAGTCTTGGTTCGAACATCGGTAAGGTGATCACCGCGCAAGAAATCCTCCAGTGCTGAGACGGGTATGACGCGACGACGACCAACCCTGCGGCTCCCCAACTCTCTCTGAGCGACAAGGGTCGCGACTGTACGCGGCGAGAGGCCCAACCTTCGGGCGGCCTCGACTATTCCTACAGCGAGTATCGTTTCATCACGTCGCATTTTGATACACCTCATTTCTTGCCCTTGCATTGCAGCTCTCGCAAGTGCATATTACCCCGTGTATACTATGCGTAGATCACATACGCAAACGATACGCTCTAGATTTTGCCCTTTAATTATGCCAGCTGGCAGACCAAGAGAAGTCGAGCCCGGATCGCTGTACGCAATGGCGCACCAGTTCTATTGGGATTTCCGCAGACTCATTGAGGGAGGCTCACGCTGGTGGTTAGATAAGAAAAAGTTCGCGGACCTAGAGGCTGAGCTGGAGAAAATGCCTATTGAGCTCGACGGACAGCAGAAGGCACGCCATCACGAAATACTCGAAGAAGAAATTAGATCTGGTCGATTGCCAATAGAGCAGAAAGCAGAGCGCCTTCGCGACATTGAAGAAGGAACATTATTTGTAACTCGGGAGTGGATGCGCGAGAAGGCGGTAGAAGAAGCCAGAGCCGTATTAAAGATCCCCGGTGAGCCTGGAGTATTCAACGCATTAATGCAAGCTGAAACACCAGAACGCGTACGGGAGATTTGTGCCCAAGCATCTATGGTCGTGACGCGCGAAGTGGAACCGGGAGTCATAAAAGAAATACGAGTACCCGCATGGCCCATATCGAATGTAATCGGCCTTCCAAACTATTTGTCACAATACGCGTCTGAATTCATTTCTGCGAAGAAAAATCCGAAGTTTCCGAAGTCTGATCGCAAGTCCACTCAGCTGAAGAAAATCTGGTTCCTCTCTCGCGCGCTTTCGGGCGCACTTTTTGGTGTAAGCACTCGCACCGCAATAAATCTCGTAGGTTCACAAAGACCTGACCAAATGTTTGATAAATCGCGCTTTGGGAAACCCCAGCGCAAACGTAAAAAGGCGATGCGCAAGTGAGGTTTGGGTAAAAGTTTCAACCACAGTGGGCCTGCCCCTGTCACCAGCAGATGGCAAGCCCTAACCGCACAGGAGGTATCAGCTCCCATGACGGCTATCAGAAACTTATCTGAACCGCCACAATCCCTCAATTCACTTGTGCCAAGGGGCGGTGTTGTCACGCTGTACGGGTACGGTATAAGAGTGAACGTTGATGGTGGGCACTTGGTACTAGAGGACGGCATCGGCATAGATCGCCGTTCATTTCGCTTGCCGCGCGTCAATCACGGCTTGAAGAGACTTGTCATCATTGGTGCTGACGGGTTCATCTCCCTGGCAGCGCTGCGCTGGCTCTCTGACCAGGACGTTTCAGTCTCCGTACTTGAGCGCAACGGAAAAGTACTTTTTGTCACAGGCCCGGTGTATCCATCCGATGCACGATTGCGTAGGGCCCAAGCACTCGCAATACAATCCGGTGTCGCCCTTGAGATCGCGCGCGAATTGATTGCACAAAAGCTAAATGGTCAAGCGCAGCTCGCACGCGAAACGTTGCTTAACCCAGCAGCTGCACAAATAATCATTGAGTTTAGGGAAAAACTTGGGACGGCTAACAGCGCCGAAGAAATCCGCTTGCTCGAATCTCAGGCCGCTCGACTTTACTGGTCGCTTTGGGCTAACTTAAGCATCAATTTCCCAAAGAGCGATCTTAGGCGTGTTCCCCAACATTGGCGGACGTTCGGCAGCCGTATATCACCTCTGACCGGCTCACCACGTTTGGCTAGCAATCCAGGGAACGCCATTTTGAATTACCTGTACGCGGTTGGCGAGTCAGCGACGCGCGCTGCCATCACCACCCTAGGGATGGATCCGGGACTCGGAGTTTTGCACGTTGATTCACCCATCAGGGACAGTCTAGTCTTCGATCTAATCGAGGCCATCCGTCCAAAAATAGATGCGTATCTGCTTGCTTGGATTCTCCATGGGGCGTTCAAGCGAGATTGGTTTTTCGAAGAGCGCAATGGAAACTGCCGCTTGATAGGATCGTTCGCCGTTCGTTTGTCTGAAACTGCACCTGCATGCGCACGTGCCGTTGCCGCGATTGCGGAGTGGGTAGCGCGCAAATTCGCTTCGGGAATTTCCACGCCCAATTACCGGACTGTTTACGCCACGCGACTCACGCAAGAGCACAAACGACTCGCCAGGGGCGTCGCTCGTACGGCGATTGCAGTGAATCCTCCCCGCCCGGAGAGCATCTGTGAAGGATGCGGGACGCCAATCGTGCGCGGACGAAGGAATTGTGCTAATTGTGCCATACCGATATCGCGGGCAAACCTCATCAAGGCGGCGGCTGTTGGACGCGTAGCAGCGCAGAGTTCAGATGCGCAAAGGACCCGCGCTGAATGCCTGCGAAAACACGAGGAGGCAAAACGCAACTGGTCAGCAGCTTCACAACCTGTTTGGCTGAACAAGGAAACCTATAGCGAAAGGATTTTGCCCCAGCTTGCGAAGCTTGCCGCTCCAACAATTGCAGCTGCAATCGGTGTTTCACTCCCTTATGCAAGCGGTATTCGGTCAGGCAAACGTCTTCCGCATCCTCGACATTGGCAAGTGCTAGCTGAAGCTGCGGGAGTGTTAAAAAATTAGGCTGCCTCCGCTAACAGTGCGGTGAACAGTGCCGACCGGGCCAGCAGCGGATCGCCTTCGTAATTGTCGGCCGACTTTCAGATTGTCTTGCGCATGAGCTGCATTCCTTTGTCTTGACCTGCTCTGTGCAGCCAAGCGAGGAATAACTTGTAACCTACCGAAACGATGACTGCGCCGAGGAACAGGCCGATGATCCCCATTGCCACAAATCCCCCGATCGCACCTAAGAAGATCACCGCGATGGGGACAGCGACACCGCGCCCCAGAAGCAGCGGCTTCAGTACATTGTCCATCAATGCAACTATGGCGCACCAAATCAGAAACATCACCGCCTTGCTTGTGCTCGCGATCGCAAACGCGTAAATCGCAGCCGGAATAAGTACGACAATTCCCACCTGAAGTACAGCGGCAAACAGAAAGATAAGGCCCCACAGGCCTGCGCCCGGTAGCCCCATGATTAAGAAGCCAAGTGTTGCGAAAATCGATTGAATCAGTGCGACACCTAGAATGCCTGTCGTGACGCTCCGGATCGTGGCCCCGGCTAGCGTCTCAAACTCGGCTGCCCGGTCACCAAATAGGCGTTCTGCTATGGAGCGAGATGTGGCAGCGCCGCTTTGTGCGTTAGCTAATAGAACTCCCGCCACCAAAATCGAGAGCGCAAATTCCAAAACGGTGAGACCGATTCCAGCAGAGGTGGAAACGAGCACAGGAACTGCAGCTTTCATCTGCGGAGCCAACGGTGCTAGCGCTGCGCTAAGGTTGGTAGCAGCAGCACTCCACATCTTATTCAGGGAGGGCCCTACCAAAAACCAATTTTCGATATTTGTAGGCGGCGGCGGGATAGCCAGTGTGCCTTCCTTGAGATGCCTCGCCAACGTCTGGATCCCTTGAACAACTGTCCCGGTGAGCAAGACGACCGGAACAATCAATACCACCAACATTAGAACGGTGCATACAACAGCTGTTAGTCCATCTCGGCCGCCGAATAGTCGCTGCAGCTTTTTAAAGCCTGGATACAAAGCGATGGCAATGATGATTCCCCACAGTATTAGATGTATGAAGGGTCGCAGAATCACGATACAAGCGCCGATCAAGAGAATGAGCAAGCCAATGTGGATGGCCAGCTCAAGTCCACGCTGCATGTATTCGGCATCATTCTCGGGGCGCATTAAGAATCCACTAAGAGATGCTAATGAGCTTGCGCGGAACAAAGGCATCCCGGCAGAACGATCATGGAACGACTGGGTTCGACCATACTCAGAAAGATGGAATATTTACCGTCGAATTGCTGATAAAGGACCTCCGGGGCACACAGCAGTAGGGTGCCCGTGCTCGATACCTAAAAGCAACTTATTAGCCCATTAGTGCATGGCGAATTGCCCTTAGAGTGATCGAGATGAGCACCGCAATACCGCCTAGCATGCCAACCAATGGCAAGAAGCTTCCAGTTTTGGGTAGCTCCGCCGGAGTAGCCTGAGGCGCTGGAGTAGGGCTCGGCATAATGACTGCCACCAAAATTGGTGCATCTGCCGGTGGTGCAGGCGGTGGTGGTGGCATAGAGCCGCTCACCTGACTTCGACTTTCGACCTGGGTTACGGGCTCCTCCACGATCTTCGTGGCCGATACGTTCATCCCTTTCTTCAATCCCCATGCGTCCTTCTGCTGACCGTCAACCATGAACTTCTGATCTTTCGGGATCTTGAATTGCTGATTTGTACCGTCTGCCAAAGTGAGAATCACCGTGTTCGGTGGATGTACCTGCCACACTTTTCCTGTAACAGTTTGCACTGTAGTGACCATCTGCGGAGTCGTCGTCATGATAGTTGTTTTCTCAAGCCTCATACCCGGCTTCAAGTCATGGATTCCCATTTCCTTGCCATCAACCGTGACCCGGGCGTTGTTGGATACATGGGGGAAATCGCGGATCGTGCCATCTTCCATTCTGATAATAAGGTCATTACCGGAAGCGTGGAGGACTTCACCACGTTCGACAGTGACCTGCTGAGTGGGGGAGCCGCTTGTTGTAGATGTCTCTGTCTTCACCTGGGCAAACGTGCTCAGAGTGAAGGAAAGGAGCACGGTCCCGACGCTCAGTATCAAATACGTTTGTAGGTTTTCGTTTCTTGAGTACATTGTGCTTACTCCTTGGTTGAACTTGCGGGCACCGGTCGAATTACGTTGTGTCGCAATTTGAGTCAAAGTGTCAGGTAACCGTGCCAACGCAATGTGTGCGCCAGCACATACAGTAGGCTGAGAACATGTAGATGCACTTTCGCGGCTACTCTTTCCTTCACGTGCTCAGTCCATGACTGAGGGGTGCGGAGCGTCGGAGAAAATGACAAGCCAAAGTCCGCACCCCGCAGTCCAATCCGCACCTTGGGTTCAAAGGTTACCGAATCCCCGTTACGCTACCGAACATGACTTGTTGTGCAAACTGTCAAAACTTGCAATTGCAACTAGAGGAGCGTCCCCTCCACCATCACGTATGCTGTAAAGCCTTTTACCTCGCTCCGTCTCTTGGCAGGAGGCGGGGCATTTTTCTGGCTCGCCGATGTATGGCCACAATTGCTACCCAAAAACTGTTGTTAGAGCTGACTTAGACAAATGCGTTTATTTCGTCGAGCGTGATGAATGTAGTTGTTATGCACAGGAGAGCCGTTGCGGCGATTCTGATGTTTCTATTTGCGTCGGTTTGCGCGCTTTCCCAGAGCCAAGTTAATGGCATTATTACTCACCGTTGGGGCGACACGCTGGTCGTAAAGAGTCCGGAAACAGGA
>DASRFL010000007.1:0-40008 GCA_035651555.1 Terriglobales bacterium | reverse complement strand
CAGGATTTTAGGATTTGCGATACCCAGACTCTGGATAATTCCCAGGATCTCCTGGGCGCGGCGCTCGGTCCACGCATTTACGATTTTCCGCTCCTCAGCCTGCTGCCAGTGCGAATTCCAGAATTCGCGCTGCACCTCGATGCTAGGGATGCGTGCCTTCGCGTGCATGTAGCGGTTGAGCCCGTAGCTCAAAATCGATCGAACCGATAGTTGACAGCAACATAGCCACCAAAGGGGTTGCTCCATCATTATTGGTTAAATCTCAATCGTTTCAGTAGGTTGATGTGTATTGGCCGTATGACAGAGGATTCTGGAGTAACGGCTGCTTCCCAAGATTGGAAATCTTTTACACAGGAATCTTTCTTTTGTATTCATTAATCTCCATCAAAGATAGGGTCCTTAAGTGAGAAAAGCGGAATCGGAAGGTCGATTCCCGCTATATGCAATCATTTGTCCTATACCTGCCGAAAAGCGCCCCGCTTCCTCACTAATTAACTGATAATGCATGCATTGTAGATTTGTATTTGGCAGCAGGATTGCACAGATAAGAGGCGCAGGCTGGGCGGTATGTCTGAAGGTGCACCTGAGGGAAAAGGGAGAACGACCCGTGTCCAAGGTTCTGTACGCATCAAAGTTAATCTTCCCGGTTCTAATCGTATTGGCTTTCTCAATGGTATCCGTGCCAACGGCCTCTGCGGACAATATTTTGGATTTCGCTTGTAGCGGCACAACACAGTGCAATGGCACAATCGGCAGCTTTTTAGGGAATTGGGGCATTACCAACTTTGACTCAACGGGCATCACGCTATATCAGGGTGCGGGTTCTGGCCCTTATTCACCCACTACGCCGTTTCAACTGACGTTTAACACATCTACCGGAGCAATCGGCCTCACGAGCGGAAGCGACACACTCTCGGGGTATATTTCCAGCTTTGGCATATTCTCGGGTAATTCGACCAAAGATTTGATGTTGACAGCCAATTGGACGAATCTGACTCCAGCGGCACAGGCCTTCTTGGACAGCACAATTGGGGCGGACAGCGGCTTCCTGATTTATCTTAGTAATTCGGGTGCAGTATCAAGCGCCGACATTACTATTACCGCGCCGGAGCCGGGATCGCTACTCCTTCTGGGCACTGGCTTATTCGCCCTCGGGGCGTTGATCAAGCGCAAAGTAAATCTTTCTTAATTGTTGTTGAAAGGTCGATTCTCCCAAGCTAAGGGGGCAAACTGGACTCGGCCATTTTAAACGTCCAGCCTCCTTAGCTGCTGTGTTGTAATACGGATCCTCACGTAGTCAGCTACTGCCTCAGATTCCAGCCATCGCGGATCGAGTTCGTTTTCTATTCAGGAAAAATCGTCACAGAACTCTGGATTTGCTACCTTTGCCGGGTGAGCTACATCGACCTTGTTTTCCCATCGCTGGTATTGCTTCTTATCGCGGCGTGGGTACACACCTGCCGCCGCCTTGGCTATCGACCGTGGTTCTTTTCGCTTGCAGTTGCGGGACTCGTGATCATCTCCTTGCCGGTCCTGGCTGCGCTGTTCGCGGCACCTCTTGAGTCGCGGTACGATCGGCATCGTTTAGCTGACCAAGGGGAAGCCATTGTCGTTCTGGGTGGAGCCTGCGACACGCCCGATCCGCAGCACCCCTTCCCACCCCTCGCAGCGGACAGCTACAGTCGATCATTCTACGGCGCGCTACTGTTCCGGTCACAACGCCCTCGGCCTATTCTCGTAACCGGATGGGAATGTGCTGTTCTTATGGCTCACTACCTGGAACGAGAGGGCGTGCCGAGCGGTTTGATCCTTGAGGAGAATTCTGCACGAAATACTCATGAAAACGCATCATTCTCATCGAAAATCCTGCAGGCGAGGGCCATCCGAAAGGTGACGCTGGTGACAGATGCGAAATCGATGCTTCGGGCTGAACTTTGTTTCCGGAGAGAAGGGCTCGAGGTAGTCCCATATCCCGTCGGGTTGGGAACATTGGACTTCAGCATCCTTTCAATACTTCCAAGTTGGCAAGCTATTCGTGCCAACAGCATTACTGTCCATGAAGTACTCGGTTTGCTTTGGTACAAGCACAAGGGATACATCTGAGAGCAGTTTGACTTGCCTGTAGGGATCATCGTCCCGGGCCGCCGCATCATCCGACTCAAGCTGAAGGCCTGTAGAGCTGATCGTTAGCGCCGCGTGAAGCTTGCTGCCATAGAAACATGACTCAGGAAATCGTTAATTACGGAAGACGCCGCTGCTTCTCCCGCAGCTTGCTCAAAGGAGAGAGCGATCAAATCGGAAATATCTGTAACCCCCGCCAAACGCGCCTTCGCATGCAGGATTTTGTCACGATACGGATTTGAAGTGAATTCTCCGTCCACCCAGTACCATGTCCAGACGACTCGTGTGATATCACCGGATCGAAATACCGTGCGGTTCACCGTGAGTGGTTTTTGGTCCACGAGAACGATTTCGCTTCGCTGCGAAGTTAAGACCCAGCCCGGTCCGCCGAAGAAGGCGCGATCCGCAGCGACTAATTCCTCTCCCCGATGCGCGCTTCCGTAAGAGCCAATGTAAAGTTGCATTCTGGCCAATTCATTCGAATAAGTCGCTGTGAATTGTCTATCCGCGTCCATTGAGACCGGCATCCATTCTCCCGTATACCGCTGTTCCAGATTCCATGGTTCCCTAGGCGCTGGCGGGGCGAATTCCTTCCCGTTGCCGCCCTCCCTTACCCTTGAAAACTCCTGTGATGCACTAGGGGCGAACGCCGAAAGTAAGATGAAGGACAATGAAACGAGAACCAACTTTGGCCAGCTATGTAGGTACCTGCCGGCCGGGAATGTCGGATACTTCTGCGCATTCGGTACTTTCGCTTCAAGACCGGAATGCGGAACTTCGCGCCACAACCAGCCCAACGAAAAGAGCACAAGCGTCACGATGCTGAAGAAGACCCACCCATAAACCACGTGATCAATACCTGCAGCGAGCCGGACGCTTACCAAATAACCGAAAAGTATGATCGAGTAAACGCGAAACCCATTCGCCAAGATCGGAAGAGCGAGTGACCCGATCAAAAACAAAATACGATTCCTCCATTTTTGGTAGAAGAGAGCAGCAAAAAGACAACCTAACATGAAGGATGCAGTGAGGAATCGCAAACCGGCACACGCGCTCGCCACTTCCCAAGTTCCCGAAGGCGTGTAAATGACGGTTCCTTGAAGGACTGCGGGGACCTGCGATAATTGCAAGCCCTTTATCGCAAATCCGGCGGTGAATCTTTGTAGCGGCGGAATCAAACCGTCGCCTACCGGCACTGCAAAAATCAGAAAACTCAGAGGCAGGCGAAAGGATCTTACGACATTCTTGCCGAGTAACGCCCATACCACCAGCACCAATATGCTGATGAAGGCGAGCGCCTGAATCACCAAAACCCGGGCAAAATCCCCCACTAACCAAACAAGAATCAGAAGGGGCAAAATAAGCAGCGCGCTGTATTCGGAAAGTGGCTCAATGTCGGCGGCACGGCGGCGATATTTCCAGGCGAGATAGACGCTGATCAACGGAACCAGGAAGGCGTATGAGTAGGTATCGGTTTGCCAGACCCTGAGCAGGGATTCGATGGTACCGCGAAAGACAAAGATCACGCTTGCCAGCGTTAACAGGAACACCACGAAAGGAAATCGCCAAAGATTGCCTCGAGAAGCCTCTCTACCCTGTCCCGTGGAGTTTGGCGAGCAAGTATCGGGTGTTGCTCCTATTTTCGCGGCGACATCGGTCGTCAGGACATTTTTCATGACGGAATTCTGTGGGTGCAAATCGGCTGCCACGACGCGACTATGGCGAGATTTTCTAAAATCCACACATTATTGATGATGCAGTACTTACATTGCTGGCCGCCGCTGTTAGCCCGGCGACTGGGGATTTTGTGGTAGAAGTTTTCTCTCTACGAGCTTCGTTACTATTTTCTTTTGATTCTTAGGGTTAATGGAGTTCGTTATTCCCGCCATGGAAATGAATTACAACAGGCGTAGTTAATTCCGGCCCCCGTCGCGCATGGGTCAAGTTAAGCCTAATAATTTGTGTATGTTGCGGATATAACCCAAAAGAATCGTTGGTCCTTAGCTTGCACTTACCACGATGAGGTCCAAGGATCTCTGCAGCGGATAGGCCCGCCAAATAAAGAAATTAAAGAGAGGATGCACGAGACCCTCGTTGCCGACATGCCGAGAACCATGAAGATAGCTTATCACCACAGAACTCGGTCGACGGATGCTCAACGCATTCACATTCAAGAGATCGTGAACGCTCTCCTAGGCCTGGGACATGAGGTTGAGGTCATCTCGCTTATCCGTATTGACGCTGGACAAGATAACCCCAAGCGCGACGCCGGCGATGCCTTCTGGAAAAAGCTCGTGCGGCGAACGCCCTATGCCTATGAGATTGTGCAGTGCGCCTACAACTTAATTGGATTCCCGTTGCTGATGTGGAAAACTCTCCGAGGCCGCGCGGATTTCATTTACGAACGGTATGCGCTGTTTAATTTCGCCGGAATTTTGACGGCCAAGCTATGTGGCCTGCCGCTGATACTGGAAGTCAATTCTCCTCTCTCGTTGGAACAATATCGAGACCGGGAAATCAGGGCACAGAAATTCGCCCAGTGGGCGGAGCGCACCGTTTGCAATGCTGCCTCACAAGTGATCGTAGTTTCGACCCCGCTTGGGAGAATCCTGCAAAATATCGGCGTGAAGAGCGCCAAGATCCGCGTCATGCCAAACGGCGTGAATCTCGACAAGTTTCAAAAGCGGCCCGCATCGGCGGATTTGCGCAGGCAGTGGGGCCTCGAAGGGCAAATCGTGATCGGGTTCGTCGGCTGGTTTCGGAATTGGCACGGACTCGAACTCTTGGTGGAAGCTTTTCATAAATCCAAGCTGGCTAACCGGAATGTAAAGGTTCTTTTGATCGGCGATGGCCCTGCGATGGAAAGCCTGAAGACTTTGGTTCAGCACCATGATTTGCAACAAAGTGTTCTTTTTACGGGGCCACTGAGGCACGCGGAGGTTCCAGATTATTTGGACTTAATCGATATCGCTGTCCAGCCTGCGGCCGTGGAGTACTGCAGCCCGATGAAAATTTTGGAATACATGGCTCTCGGCAAGTGCATCGTGGCACCAAGGCAGGAAAACGTACAGGAGTTGCTGCGTGAAGGAGAGGAGGCCCTGTTCTTTACGCCGCAGGACGTCGACAGCATGGCGAGCGCGCTCGCTGCCCTGGCTATGGACCGCGAGAAGATAATTCGTATGGGGCGGCAGGCGCGTGCTGCCATCGATAATCGTGGATTTTTATGGACCGTCAATGCGCAGACCGTAATCGAAATAGCGCAGCGTCTGCTGCAATTTGGACCCCGAGAACTTACAAAACCTGCGCCTGGCTCTTTCTAAGCCAATCGTTTAAAGCTCATTGCTAGAAGCTCGGTTGACGGTGCTAGGGAAGGCAACGGACAATGTGCGGTCCCAACAGGCGCGTCAGCTGCACCGGCAGCTTTTGCCATGCCCGAATAGCCCATTTATATTTCGGGTTTTCCGTATTCAAGCCCGGCAGAGAGTATCCTTCCGGCAGCCAATAATCCCAGTACAGGGGCACTGTTTGCGCTCCCCACTGTAATTTGAAATCGTGCGTTCCTGATCCAACCGTGGACCTTCCAAAATCAAACAATTTGTAACCCTGTCCCGCGGCAAAACAAAATAGATTCCAATACAAGAACATGTTGGGTTTTAGTGGCAGGTACTTTCGTATCGATGAACTCCAAACGGCCTCGATCCTGTCGCGATGTCCGATCAGGAAAGATGCCGCCACCGGGCTATCCCCCTTCCGGACCACGCAGATGTGAACATCGCGCGGAAATGCTTCCAGAATATTAAAGAAGAAGTTTTTTGCGTAAACCGGAGTGCCCAGGTCGCGCATGTTTTCGGCGAAAATGGTGTAAAAATCGTCCAGGAAATCCTTCCCTCCAAATTCGGCTTTCAATTCGAAGCTCAGCGATTTACGCACCTTCGTCCGGATCTTTGTATCGAGCGCTTTCCACATTTGGTCTTCGGCGCGAAGAGGGAGAACTACAGTCACCTTGCTGGTCTTTTGTGGCAGGTCCAATCCTAAATTCTGACGATGCCGTAATTCCACATATTGCGCCTTGCACTTGCTGGCGATCCGGATCGCTTCATCCAACAGCGCACGACGGCTGAATTCGTCTTCCGCGACAATGCCTCCCGCATTTAGGAAAGGCATCGAGGTAACGAAGCTCCCAAAGATTCGGCTTTTTTGCCACACCAATGGCAGGATCCCACGCACCTGCGCGCGATCTTCAGCCATCAGGTAAAACGTGGACCATCCGAAGCTCTTTTCAATCACGCCTTTCCAATTCCACTGGTGGTAACTGGTGCATTCAGGATGGGCACGGACGAACTCCTCCCACCGGGTGGCTTGCCCATCTGTTGTGGCAAGCACTACTGTACTTGCCTGCTGCGGTTGGATTCCGGATGGGCCCAAACAGTTCACCGGTTCGGCCTCAGAGCCAACATAAGAGCTCGGTGAAACGAAATCAGGAGAGGTCTTCATCTCAGACCTTCACGGCTTCTTTCTGGCGAGGAGGCGTCCAGGCCGCTAGAAGATCGCCACGAAGACACTTGATGCATCCGATCAGCGAAGCCAGGTTCACCAGGCAGAAGTAGTATGGAAGCGAAAACACCCTCCAGCCCTTCGTCTTGTTCCTGGTTAGCCAGCCGATCACAGCCATCAGATAAAAAGCTGTCTGCAACAAGAATGCAAGTCGAAACAGGGGAAGTTTCCATTCGATGAGAGCTGAGAAAAACAAAATCAGCATAAAAGCCGGAGCCCACCAGCGAAGCAGTTTGTGTGAAACCAGTGAAAACCAATGCCGCGGCTCGACAAATGGATTTAGGATGCCCGGAACCCTCCGGAGCGCGTTCAAACTTCTACTTACGATTCTCACCTTGCGCCGGTATTCCTTGCGAAAGCTTTCTGCCGTTTCTTCATAACTGATGGCTTTCGGCTCAAACACACCGATGAATCCTCGCGCGATGATCTGCAATGGATTCAAGAAATCGTTGATATCCGTAGGCAAGAGCGGAAAGTAGAGGTCCCTGCGTATTGCATAAATTGCGCCGTCACCGCCAATGACAGAATGAAACAATGACTCTTTTTTCTTCAACCAAGTCTCCAATTTCCAGTAAAGCCCCTCGGCTTCGGCGGCCGAATTCAGCGAGATCTTCTCTACATAGCGGGCATTGCCCACCACATAGCCAACACGCGGATCTGCGAAATGCTTCACGAGTTGTCGAATGGCATCAGGTTCGTAAAGAGCATTGGCGTCCGAAAAGATCAGGATCTCGCCTGTTGCGCTTCTCACGCCGAGATTTAGACCGGCGGATTTGCCCAGCCGCTCTTCCTGACGAACCAGCTGAACGCCGCGATCTGTATATCGGCTGACGATTTCATCAGTGCCATCGTCTGAGCTATCCGAAATCACGATGATCTGCAGCAATTCCCTGGGATATTCAAGCCGCAGGGCATTCTCCAGCTTCGCCGAAATAACTTTCGCTTCGTTGTAAGCCGAAATAAGCAGAGTCACGTTTGGATCGGAAGGCGGAGCCGTCGCGCGAGATTTCTTCGCTCTTCGAGTGAACAACAGGAGCGCGAGGGGATAGCCGAAATAGACATATGCGAGCGCTGCGGCAGATACCCAAAAAGCAACTTGTGCGAGGGTTTGTACGTTCATGCCAAGCTCCCAACTGTCCCCAAATTCCAAAGAGATGGGCTGGACTTCATGGTTTAGTTCCGCCCTCTTCGGAAGCATCGCTGGCTAACGTTGATTGCTCCTGCACTGAACGGCCGATGGCTACTTTCAGTGAGCCGGTCGCCGGATCACGGTAGCTTATATAGAGGTTGTCGTGGGAATCGATGGTCATCCAGCTATATCGGTAGATGTCGCCAGTACTGCCAAGCACGACTTGAACACGCCATTCCTTACCATCCCAATAAGCGTGTTTAATTGCGCCTCCATCCTCATAGCCAATATGCGGCATGCCGCGGCTATCAAGCACCTGGAAGCTACGATAAGTCGCCCATCCCCCAAGGACCGTTGAACCCGACGCCAGACGGTCAACCGTTTCGATCTTCCACTTGTCGCCAGTTTGCGTGGCGTACTTGAGCGACCCAAAATCGTAATAGCTGATCGTCCACTGATTCTGTTTATTCAACAGCAGCGAATTACCCATGCCCCGGGCAGCGCCCTCCGGACCGGTATTCGTGATTAGCGGCGAATCAACTATGGAACTCACCCACGTTTTGCCATTCCAATACGCATACCGCAGTTCACCGTGCGGGAATTGGCTATAGGTGACATGTGGGAAGCCTTGATTGTCTAAAACAATGGAGTTCCATTTGCCCGCTTCCCCGTCAAAATCGACCGTTCCAACCATCCATGCCCCTTGGTCAAAAACCGCATGGCGCAGATGCAAGAACCAGGCATTATCCGCCGCATGGGTTTGATACCAAATTACGTGTGGCTGCCCGTCACTGCTGATAATCAGAGAACAGGAATATTCGGCCACGCCTGAATGCGGCGCAATGTCGACGATCGTCCATTGCTTTCCATCCCAAAAGGCGTATTTGACTTGCCGCGGCGTGTAGCAAATTTGCGGATTGCCGCGCGGATCAACGGCAATATACGAATAGAATTCCCCCAGATGGTCATCCAGCGGCAGTGTGTACCATTGCGAGGAATCCGCAGAGCGATAAGCGTAATTAAGCTGTCCAAAGTTTTTGTTCGTCGAATAGGCAACATGCAGATTGCCTCGCCGGTCAACGGCAATCGATGTAAATTTCACCGATGGATCCTGGTCCACCGTTTCAGCCGACCAGGACCAGCCATGACCGGCAAAAGTTGACGGGCACAGGCACAAAGCCGCCAAAAAACCACCAATACAATGCTTGAGGATTTTCAGCTTTGAATCGTTTCTCATAGCGTCCTCTCGAGCGTTAAAGTCGCAGTCACCCTAGGTCGAGGGCTGCTCGGCCAGCCTGGGGAACGCATGCTCGACTGGCGATTCGGAAGCCGAAAGAGCCAGCGCCTCGCGCCGGTAGAGAATCTTGATAAGCGCGGCTGAGGCGATGAATTGATAAAAGAGATCAAAATATGCCAAACCCAGGAATGTACCGCTGACCAAAAAGCCAAGCAGGCCCACTTCAAACATTTGCGTATAGGGAACCATCCATTGCAGTGCTGCAGCTTGCCTGGCGCGCCGCCGCACACTTCGGAACGTCAAGAGTGAACTGCCAATCATCAACGTAAATAAAATCAGCCCGACGATGCCTTGCTCAGATACTGTCTGTATCCAAATGCTGTGAGGTCCCGAAGACCGAAAACCGTTCGGAAGCGGCCGCGGTTGATATCTTTGGAAAATGGCGGCATCCGGCAGCGTCTGGAAGGATCCGCCCATGAGCGGGTAGTCCTGAACAAATCTCAGACCAGTCTGCCATGTGACTATTCGCTCCTCCGCAGAACCGTCGTGCTCTCCTTGCGCATTCGATTGCAAAGTTGACATGCGATCCATCCATGCGCCCGGCGCGAAAGTTACAATGGCTACTCCGGTGATCAGCAACATGGCCACACCCGCCACCTTATATCGTGACTTCAGGCTGATTAATCCAAGCACCGCTGCTAGGCCGAGCAACCCGCCACGCGAGTAGGTCAGAACCACTGAAATGATGCCCCCAAAGAAAGCTATATTGAGCGCGAGGCGCAGCCAGCGGTTGCTTTCTGCCCGCGCGAGATAAAAAAGAAACGGCAATGTCATGTTCAGAGCGAGCGCGAAGCCGTTGTTATCCGCAATAAACGAATCGGGAGGACCCCAAACTCGCTCGGCTCCTGCTGTCCTGAGTCCGAACACGGCGCCCTTGATTGCCAGGATGCCGAAGCTGAAAGCGGTGACCAAAACCAGATGCTTCAGCTTTTTCTCCGAGGTAACAAGCAAAGCCATTACATAAGTCATCAGAAGCGCTTTGCTCACCCGGTTCATCTCAAATATCGCATCGGCCACGTGCCCGGCGAACGCGGGAGTATGCATGGCGTTCAGAAGCACTATGCCAAACCATATCCACAAGAGACTTAACAACACCATTTCTCGGACCAAAAAGCGCCGGTTCAATTGCCGCGCAAAAAAAATACCGATCAAGGTTGGGATGGCAATGGTCATTGCCACGGGAAAGTTATAGGCATAGGTCCACGTGAAGCGGTGTGGATTGAAATATGCAATCCAGACCCACACGAGGACGCCATAATAGGGCCTGAACAAAGCGATGGGGACAGATAGGAAGACGATGGACAAAACGATAAGATCGCGCATGTCTAGCTTCCTTGCGCCGGCAGCCGGGATGTTTTGCGACCCTCGCTGCATACCCCGAGGGAGGGATTTGAGAAGGTCGCTCCGGATGCTTCCGCATCGCCTCGCAGGAACAGGCGGTTTAGCTGAAATCCCAGCATCGCTGTCGAATGCTCCTGCCCGATGGAAATCCGGCGGAGCCGATAAGTATCTATGCCGGGCACATTCAGGCCAGCGGTCGTCGTGACCGCTGAACGATAACCACTTTCGACCAGAACCGTTTCCGCGGCGCTGCTCATCTCCTGCGGCTTGCCAAAGGGATACGCGAAGTCGAAAACAGGCGCCCCAAGCCTCTTTTCCAAAAGTCGCTTTGAATCCACCAGTTCATGTTTGAGCCCCTCTGGGTCCAGGGAACTGACGACGGGGTGCGTCATGGTGTGGCAGCCGAAGCTAACGCCGGCGTCCTGCATCTTATGAACCTGAGACCAGTTCAGCATTCGAGATTCGAGTTGCGATTTGGGCAGAGGACCCAGCGAAGTTTGGAGAGCTGCGGCGCGCTTCTGACGAACGGAATCCGGGAGAGTTCTCAGCCAGGTGATGATTTCCACGGCCGCACTCAGCCTTTTCGTGCGCGTGGAAAGCGAAAAACTGCGGGGGCCCTCCAGAGTAAAATCGAAAATCTCGCAGGGCGCGTGCTGCAGCGCGAGAAAGATTCGGTCGTACCAGGCTATTTCACCGGTCTCAATACAGCCAACAGTCAAGTAGACAGTTGCCGGAATCTTATAATCCACAAGCGCCGGAAGCGCTTCTCGATACAGATCACCATATCCATCGTCGAACGTAACAGCGACTGCAGGCCCGGAGATCGCGGGATTTGCCAGTTCCTCGAGAAGCGTATTCAATGAAACGACGCGGTAATGTTTCCTGAGAAACCGCATGTGGGCTCTGAAGAGCCTGGCTGGCATTTCCGAATAGATTGGCGCGCCACCCATTCCAATACGGTGGTAGCAGAGGATTGCAAAACGAGGCAGCGCAGCGCGCTGGAATCCGCGCTGGCCCCTGAGCGGATTCACCAGGATTGTATGATTGCGAGCGATGCCTTCGGAAAGGCGCAGCAAGCCAGACCAATGGATGCCGGCAGCAATTGCCTGACGAACCAGCACTTTTGCGCTTCGGAAGCTGGCGCTGCCACGATTCAACGGTCGGCTTGTTGCCTCAGCTCGCACAGGCAGTGTTCACCGGAATTTCAAAATGCTCGCGATGCCATAATTCGAGCACCAACAGGAACCAGAGAATCTCGCCGAAATTCTTGGCGTCTTCCTCCCTGTGGCGCCGCATGGCCTCATCATAAAAACTCGGCCGGAAATAACCTCGCTGGCGAGTGCGGCGGTCACTAAGGACGTCCTTCAGCAATGTGTCCAGTTTGGGATCTTCAGCAAACCATAGCGAGACGGGAACCCCGAAGCCATGCTTTTTCTTGTAAAGCACCTGCTCCGGCAGGATGCCCTTCATCGCCTGCTTGAAGATGTAACGTTTTTCGAACCCTCGTAATTTCAAATTGGATGGAATGCGCGCCGAGAGTTCAGCCAGATGGAAATCGACCAAGGGGAATCGAGCGCGGACTCCAGCGAGTTCGGCCGTTCCGAGCACCTTGCGGAGGTCGTTATCCGCCAACGTCATCTTTACGTCCAGATAAAGAAGACGATTCAGCTCCGTGCGATTTGTACCGACCGCAAAATGGGCATCGGCGATAGCCATCCAGTTTTCGGGGGGAGCGGCCGACAAGAAGTCGGGTTCAAAAATATTTCTGGGGTTTTCTGTTAAAAAGAGACCGTAGGAATAAATCCTGCGCGGCGTCGGAATATTAGCGCGCCGAACATAGCGGCGCGGAAGGCCGGCCCGGCCGTCGTCCTTCGGGAGGATTCGAATGGCGGGTTCAATGACGCCGCGGCGCAGCCATTTCGGAATTCTGTGGTAGAGGGAAAAACGCTTGTCGGTAGCATACCGTTCATTTCCCCCGAAGAGTTCGTCTCCGCCATCCCCTGCCAGGAGAGTGTGGACGCCGTTTTCGCGGGCCATCCGCGCACAGTGGTAACCGCCAATCGCCGAGGAATTTGCGAAAGGCTCATCGTAATAATGGCTGATCTTCGATATTGCCTCAAACGCGTCTACGGGCCTCAAACTTAGTTCGTGATGCCGCGTTTTAAATCGGTCCGCGGTCGTCCGTGCAAATCCAATTTCGCTGTAGTTCTCGTTTTCAAAAAAGATAGAGAAGGTATTCACCGGGGCGTGCTTTTCGTTCATGAAAGCCACGACGCTGCTGCTGTCGGTGCCGCCGCTCAAATAGGCGCCAAGTCGCGAAGGGTCGTCCCCGCACATGTGTTTCTGAACAGCGCTGCGCAAACCCGCTCGAACAAGCCCGGCCCACTCCTCATCGCTCCGGCGTTCTTCTTCGACATATTCGAGATCCCAGTACCTGGAGACGCGCAGTGTACCTTTTTCGTAGACGAGGAAGTGGCCCGGACTAAGTTTCTCGACATCCTCGTAAATTGTGAGCGGCGCTGGGACAGCACTGAAAAGCAGAAACTGCATTAGCGCCGCGCGATTGATTCGGGCGGAATCGCCAAGCAGTTCTCGGATTGCACCGATCCTCGAAGCAAACAGTAAGGAATTTCCTCTCTTGCTCCAATAGAGAGCATTCACTCCCAGTCGATCGATGCCCAACACAGCCCTTTCGGAACGCTCATCCCATAAGGCGAAGGAAAATGGCCCATCCAGCAACTGAACAAACTCCAGTCCGAACCGCGAATACAGATGACCCACGAGTTCGGCCCCAGAAAGCTCCTTGGAGTTCGGTATCGCGCCCGACAGTTCGCGTTCGAGTTGCGGTTTGTTAAGCAGCTCGGCGTCCGCAACGACGCGGAGCCCCGGCAGCGTCGCGGATTGCTGGAAAGACCACCTCGGGACGACGGACAGAGCCGCGGAAGCACCAAAAACAGCGCTGGCCTCCGAATCGCCAGGAAGGCGCAATGCGGCAACCATCGCTTCCAATGCTTCGCTGCGCAACGGCCGACCGGGTTCGCAGATACCGCAGATTCCGCTCATGAGGCTGAAGCTCCAAACGACTGTTGCCATTTCCGGAACATGAGGACGGACCAGAGGTGCGCCGATCGGTCATAGACGCCCTTCTGGTGTTGGTTCCAAATCACTTTGAGGAAGTCGGTATCCAGGATCCCATCGGGCGATCCAAAGAGCGCATCGCTAGCCAGTTCCTTCAATTCGCGGCGAAACCATTGATCGAGCGGGATAGCGAAACCCTGCTTTCGTCTGTGGATGATCCCCTCGGGAAGAACCGAACTCATGGCCTTCTTGAATATGTATTTTCCGGACCGTCCGCACAGCTTCAGGCTGGACGGGATGCGAGCGACAGTTTCCATGAAGATATGGTCAAGCAGTGGCGCGCGGACTTCGAGAGACACCGCCATGCTGGCGCGATCAACTTTTGTCAAAATGTCGTCGGTCAAATAGGTCTTGATATCGACATATTGAATGCGGGAGAGCAGATCATCGGTGCCGGCACGGTCATAGTAATGTTCCAATACGCTGATGGAGTCGTAGCCGTTGAGAGTTTTCAGGAAATCTTGCGTAAACAGCCGCGCTTTTTCTCCGGGACGAAAATAGGAGATCGAATTGAAATACCCCTCCAGCGGAGATCTGGCAAGACTCTGAAAAGTAGCCTTCCCGCGAAAGACCCGAGGCGCCCAGGCGAGCGCGGGATACAATTCCCCTAACGGACCAAACACCCCCTTGCGTACCGCGGCAGGAACATAACTCCGCAGCCGGTTTTCAAACTGATCGAGCATATAGCGGCGGTAACCTGCAAAGTTTTCATCGCCTCCGTCTCCGCCCAGCGCCACGGTGACGTGTTCGCGCGCGATCTGCGAAACATAATAGGTGGGGATAGCGGACGAATCGGCGAAAGGCTCGTCGTAATGCCAGGCGAGCTTTTCGAGGATATCCACCGCGTTCGGCCGGACAATTTTTTCGTAATGCTGCGAATGGAACTGTTCCGCGATTTCCCGGGCGAAATCTGCCTCGTTGTATTCTTTCTCTTCAAATCCGATCGAGCAGGTAGTCACAGGCTTTTTCGCCAGATGGGTCATCATGGCCACAATCGATGACGAATCGATGCCGCCACTCAAAAACGCCCCGAGGGGAACGTCGCTCATTAACCGGATGCGGGTTGCCTCGCAGAGCTGATGGCGAAGAACTTCCATCCATTCGCCTTCCGTGCGTTGCTCGGTCTCTGAGAAAGAAATGTCCCAATAGCCCTCTTCGCGTAGCCCTTGGCACGACGCAACAACGTAGTAGCCGGGCCGCACCTTGCGGACGCTGTTATAAATCGTTTTCGGCGCCGGAACGTAACCCAAAGAGAAGTAGTCCGCCAGTGCTTCTCGATCGATGTCACGCGGAAGCCCATCGCATGCGAGAAGGACTTTCAGCTCTGAGCCGAAGATAATCCGTTCCTCGTCCGCGGAATAGAACAGGGGCTTTTTGCCCACACGGTCACGCGCCAGAAGCAGCTTTCGTTCCCGCTCATCCCAGATTGCGATGGCGAACATCCCTCGCAGCCGGCGGAAACAATCGGCTCCAAAATCCTCATAGAGGTGAACGATTGTTTCGGTATCGGAGCGCGTTTTAAACCGATGGCCGCGGCTCTCCAGTTCTTTCCTCAGCTCGGAATAATTGTAGATTTCTCCATTCAGCATTACCCAAATGCGCCCATCTTCGTTGGAGATCGGCTGATGTCCACCGGCGAGGTCAATGATGCTTAAACGGCGAAAACCGAGTCCGATACCAGGTCCGACGAAGATGCCCTCATCGTCCGGTCCTCGGTGAACAATCGTTTCGTTCATCCGATGAACAAGTTCCTCCGGGATTAGACGTTTGTCGCGATACTTGAGAATGCCGGCTATGCCGCACATATAGGTTGCTTCCTGGGCTCGCTGGTAATTCCGCGCTCGCAAGCAGCGTCTAGATAGAGATCCCGGTAGTTTTGCAACATCTGGCTTAGGTCGAACGATCCAAGCGCCCGTTTTCGTGCCCCTGATCCTAAATCTCGTCGCAGTGCTGGATCATTAGCCAGACGCTCGAGACAACCCGTCAGATCTTCAAGATCACTGGGCATAAACAGAAAACCACAATCGGCACTCAGAACCTCGGGATTACCTCCTACTCGGCCTGCCACCACCGCTAAACCCGTTGCCATAGCCTCAAGCAAAGTGTTGGACATCCCTTCCTTGAGGGAAGGGAGAACAAATACGTCCATTGTATTGAGCATTTCCGGAATCGCTGCCGATGCCCCAACAATGTGTGCACGCCTGTGCAGATATGGCGAACGCTCGACTTGTTGCTCAAGTTTGCTCATCTCAGGACCAGATCCGACCAGCAGCCCATGCGCATTCAACCCAGACTGGATTAGGCGCTCTACCGCTCGCAACAGCGTGGCGTGATTCTTGATCGGGGTTAGCCGCCCTACCGAGCCGATTACGACAGCATCGTGATCAATGCCGAGTTGTTCCCGAAAGCTTGCCCGTGCCGCTGCATTTGGCGCAAAACGGCAGGTATCAACGCCGTTATAAATTACCCGGATACGGTCCCGCGGAAACCAAGCCTGCCTGGAATGATAGTCTTTCAACTCGTTGCTGACGGTGAGAAAACGATCAATGATTGCGTAAGCCGCACGGCGGAAGAGCCGATGCCGCAGAGGCATCCCCGCCATATTTTCCATTTCATACCCGTGTTCACTGTGAATAACGATGGGCACTCCTGCTGATCGCGCGGCGAAAACTGCTTCAAGGCTGCCCCAATTGCGCGTGTGAACGATATGCGGCCTGTAAGAACGCATAATTTTTCTGAACTTCAAAAATGGAAACTGAAACCCCGGATTTGAATCTCCGGCAACGTGCAAACGGCTTTCTACTTTGTGAAGTGCAGCGAAGTCGGAATCAAAGCCGCGGGTTGAGCAAATGCTGTGCTCCAGGCAATTCTCACCCGAGCCCGACATCAGCTTAAGGACGACGTTCTCGGTACCGCCGCAACCGAAATGAGTCACGATGTGGAGTACGCGCAGCGGCAGTCCTGAATTCAGACGGGAATCAATCCGATTTGTCTCCGGCAATGGACTTTTTTCCGGATTAGAGGGCAAGCTAACGATTTCCGCAGTGGTTTGATTCATCAAAAGACCCGATGTGACTCGAAAAGACGCTTCTTTGCACTTCAGATCTGATGAGGCTGTGAATGATCTACTCACCAGCATCCGCTTCGTTTACATCGACTCCCAATCTAAAAGAACGGTGCCAAGAACCGGGATAACACCGTTCCCAACATCGCGGAGCCTACAGCGGTGGCGAGGACTCCGAGGCCTGCATGGAGGACTTGGCGGCCCCGCCGGTGCCTGGTTGTGATTAAAGGAATTCCGGTCAAGACTGATTGTTTCAGTAACGTGGCGACGTCGCTCTCTGACCGTATGGAATCGTCACTTGTCTCCAGCAACATCGCCATAGCAATTCCGGCTCCTAATCCAGCAAACAGGCCCCCGAGGCTAAAGAGCATGCGATTTGGACCAAAAGGCTTTTCCGGGGGCACGGCCGCGTCCAGAATGACGAACCGTTCCGCCTTTTGGCGAGCCTCCAGGGCGTTCGCCATATCGGCGGCCAATTTCTTGTCTAGCAAGCCTTGGTAGTGTGTCCGAAGCGTATCGTAATCCTGCATGATGCCGGCGATCTGATCTTCAAAAATCGGGACTTGCTCGAGTTTCGAAATGTGTTCGTTAATCTGAGCCTGGAGCTGGGGTTGCAGTTTCGTTTGCTCGGCGATCTCTTCGTCGAGCTTGTTGACCTGGGCGTCAACGACCGGATTGCTGGGATGCTTCGGAGGCGCCGATTGAATCAGGGCCGGCTGTTCGGTGCCAGCTTTCTGCTCGGCAGCAATTTTCGAGTGTAGCTGGTCGATCTCTGCTTGTGCTTTCTTTACGTCGGGGAAACTTGGCCCATAGCGAGAGCGGAGAGCGCTTAAATTCGCCTCCAGTTTTCGCAGTTCAAGCTCATCCGGTGAAGCCTGTGCTCCTCCCTCGCCCTGTTCATCCAAATCGACTGTGGGTGCAAGGCTGACCGACGATGCCATGGACTGAAGAAGCACTTTTTGCTGCTGATCTGCCCGCACGCGGTCTTCGCTGGCCTCCAGTTGATTCCGGAGAGTCGCGAGCGCCTCCAGGTGATATTGCTTGGACTCGGGCAGATCGAGGACATACTTGTTCCGAATGGACTGAAGTTCCGCTTTCTTCTCGTCTAACTGTTTCTTTGTGTCCTGCAACTCGGATTCGAGGAAATCAGCGGTACCTTCCGTTTCGGCCTCCCGCGCCTTTAAATTTTCCTGGATGAACATATCCGCGATCTGATTGGTTACCCTTGCGACTTCTGTGGGGCTCTTCCCGACGTAAGCAATTTTGAAGGCGCTCAGGTGGCCTCCCACAGGAGTCACCATTTCCACTGTAGTGGCCTTCTGCATCGTGGCTATGATTTCCTGATCCGTGTGATGGGACCGCAACTCTTGATACAACCCCATGGTATTGATGAGGCGACCGAGACGAGTTGGCGAAAGCACTTGTTGCTGTATCGTCGGCAGCCGATCGGCAATGGTTGAACTCACAGTCGAAGCGACAAACTTATCCGGCACCTGTTGGGGATCGACCATGATCACCGTCTCGGCCCGATACACATTTGGGAAACGCCTGACTGCGGCAGCGACCAAAAAAAACATTCCAATCGCCGGTAAGATGATCCACCATTTGCGGCGTTTCGCGATGGCGATATACGCTTCAATATTGAAGTTCCCGAGCAAGTCCGAATGGTTCGGTCCTAGCGATTGCGTTGAGGACACTGCCTTCTCCTTAGTGCGGGAGTGCGGGCTCCCAGCGAAGACCTCCGACAATAATGTTTGTTGTTCCGGCGAGTATTTGAGCGACGCCAAATTGATATTGATGTGAGTAGCTCGCGAGAACACTGATTGACGGTGTAAGTAGGTATTGGAGTGTGCTCACGCCGTATTTGCCGGTATAATTTCCTCCCGCCTGCTGGGCCACGAAGTATCCGGCCCCCAAAGTCGAGCTAAAACGGGGGGTCCAGTTTACGGTATAAAGCGCATCCGCCCGGTTCGAACTGCCATTGATGATCACCTGACTCAGACCTTGTTCTCGGAGAAGAGACAGAGCGAACGTGGACCTGTTCATTGTCCGGATAAGCTGAAGAGCGCCCGACGCAGTCCAATAATTCGTATTTGGAGCCGCCGACGTGACATACACAGCAGCGGCGTTGCCGGCCGCCGTCCATCTCAGCGTGAGCTTGCGCCCATATGAAAAACCCATCGTGTTGTATTTGACCGTTGGCTGACCGGAAATCTGGGTGACTTGATATGCGTAGTTGAGCCCAAACGTGTCACCACGCGCTGTCGAGTGAGTAAGCACCAGGCCGGATCCATACTGGTTACCGATGAGCACGTTTCCAAGCTCGTTCATATCGTTGTAAGCATAGTTCGGGGCAAGGGTCAGTGTCGTTTGTGGGCTAAGCGCATAACCGAACCGTAGCTGCGCCGAATCCGTAATCATTCGACCCGCATTATTGAAAATCTGACCTTGCAAAGTCGTATTCGTTAAGGGGTCTACTGAAAAATAATTATTGATCAGTAAATTCTGGTTTTGGCTTGCGACAAAGGAATCACTGATCCCGAAAGTCCAACGGGAAGTTAAATTCATTTGTGTGTCGAAAGTGAGCAACTGACTGGTGAAATTGGTGTAAAGCTGACCGTTATCCACAGCAATGTTGGGGTTGTATTGCAGGGCTATGCGACTGTTTTGGTACTGCTTGTCAAAAACGAGCGTAGTGCTCAGCATACTGACCTGCTCGGAATCCGATTGCGTGCCATTGATTCCTGCGAGCCGGTCGTTGGCCTGCATGAACTGGGCGGAACTTATGTAGAAAGGACCCCAACGCAGCGGGCTGATCGTCTCCCTCAAGGCATTTGCAACGCCTACCTGATGAATGGGCAGGGTGGTGTCGTTGCCCGCTACAACCGGTACAGCGGGATCCGATGATTCGTGTTGATCTGCTGTTTTCTGGTTTCCGCTAATCTGCTGATCTTCACTATTTTGTAAACTCGAATTGGCTTGTGGATTATCCTGCTGCGCATAGCCGGGGTGCTGCCATATGAGAAACGATACCGCCAGCATCAGCGCGCCCTTCCGGAACAAAATCCTAGCCAAGTCCATTACGCGCCTCGCGCCTCTTGGGATTCAGAGTTCATCGATACCGTCAGGGAACAACAACCATGTCACCGGGTATGAGAACCGGATCTTGCGCTTTGCCGGAAAGGGCACTCTTGTAGTGAAACGGGATTTTTTCTTGCTTTCCCTGGTTATTTCGTAGGATGTAGATCGAACCGGACTTGGCGAACGGACTCAGACCTCCGGCGTCTGCCAGCAATTGTAGAACGGTGGTTTTGTCGTTCAGAGGGAAGGTCCCGGGTTTGAGCGCCTTGCCTACTAGATAGACTTTCCGGCTGCGAATTGCCTTCACCGCGACCGTCACCTGGGGTTGGTTCACAAAGGGCTTTAATTTCTCCACCAGCAGATCCTGCAATTCATCGGTTGACAATCCCACCACAGCAATGTCATTGACGAGAGGTACTGAGATTTTTCCGTCGGGACGCACTACCACATCCGCCGACAATTCCGGTTCCTTCCAGACCGAGATCTGCAACTCATCTTCAATGCCGACTAAGTAGGCGCTCGGATCTGCAGGAGTCCCCTTGGTCCCTGTCCCCACCGTTCTATCCCTGGTAACTGAAGCTGAATTATCGGCAATTGCGGTCTGTTGACGAGTTTTTGCCTTCTGCGCGGCCTGCGTCCGGGCACCAGCGATCTGGCCGAAAATCAGGCAAAGCGCTCCCAGGAGCATCGCCTGTTCTAGTGAAGTTCTAAACCATTTATTTTCAATCATTATGACGCTCTCCTCAGTTGCCTTCCCGGTGGCAATGTCCTTCACATGCAACACGAGTACCAATAATTGAAGATTCTCGGTGTCTCGGAGCCCGGCAATCGCTCCACTTAGCTGGTTTGCCTCGCATGGGAGGGAAAGAAACTTCCCAAAAGTCCCCAAACAAAAGAACTCTTATTCCAAATGCCAGCTAAACTCGTTATTTACTCACTATCTTCAGGAGGCGAAATAAGAGGACAATCCCAGCGTAGCCAAAAACCCAAAAGGATAGCAAAATCGCCTCACCAGGCGTATGCCTGGTGCGATCGGTTTTCTCATGCGGGTGAACTGTCATTATGAGAGCGAAAAGGCCTACTGAGCGCCCCGGCCCGAAAGCATTACTTTCGCGGTCTCAAACAGGATAAGAAGATCGAGCACAAGGGAGAGGTGCTTGATATAAAAGAGGTCGTATTCAAGTTTGGTTTTCGCCTCTTCAATAGTGCCGCCATAGTGGTATTTAATCTGCGCCCAGCCGGTAACGCCCGGTCTCACCGATTGCCGTTGCGCGAAAAAGGGGACCTTGTCCTCAATCATCTTGCAAAATACCGGGCGTTCGGGGCGCGGGCCCACCAGGCTCATTTCACCCCGGAGAACATTCACAAGCTGTGGTAGTTCATCCAGACGCAATTTACGAATGATGCGACCGACTTTGGTGACGCGCTGGTCGTCTGCAGAAGCCCACACCGGGCCATTTGCTTCCGCGTTGTGGCGCATTGAACGGAATTTCAAGATATTAAAGTGGCGGCCCCTCAAACCGACTCTTTCCTGTCTGAAGAGAATCGGAGTCCCGGATTCGAGCCAGATCGCCGCCGCCACTGCTAGCATGATCGGCAAGGCGA
The DNA here is from genome assembly GCA_035651555.1 of Terriglobales bacterium. GTDB lineage: Bacteria > Acidobacteriota > Terriglobia > Terriglobales > Acidobacteriaceae > Gp1-AA145. Next base: position 18,678 of record DASRFL010000007.1, on the reverse strand, counting down.
TAATCAGCGCTATTACTGCTACAAGAAGATCAATCGAACGTTTAAGTAGCAACAAGGCCCACGATTTTCGAAACCCGTCGGACAGAATCAACCAGCTTGGTGAAAGGTGTTCGAGAAAAATGCGGCCGGAAATTCGTTCGTGAACGCTGTGAGCATCCTCAACGCGGATCCCGGCGAATTTCAGATCGAGCAATTGGTGAACCGGCATTCGGCCCCGACGCTCTAACAATGAAATAACAACTCGGTCCACCTTGTGGTGAGCTACTAAAGATTCGACTTCATTACAGCCGCCGATAATCCCAGGATTTACAAGTGATTTGCCAATGTTTTCGCCCTTTTCGTCGAGGAAGCCTACTACTTTCATCTTAAGGTCCGGGCGTCCAATAATATCTCGCACAAGGGAAATACCTGCTGGCCCAGTGCCGAGAACCAGGAGTTTCTCTGGCGCTCCGGACAAGAATCGCGAATTCTCTAGAACCAAACGCGAGCCTAACGTCAACATTAGAATCGTTGGCGAAGCCAAAATTGCTATACCACGCCCAAGTCCTACGTTAGGAGCTAGGTAATAAATGAGAGCAAGACCAATTGTGGCCGTTCCGAGTGCCTGCAGGAGCCCTACAAAAAGCTCAAAGTGGTTTCTTAGGACTCGTGGATCGTATGTATCATAGTAATAGAGGCTCAACTCGCAGATCAGAACGACTATCCCAAACCGTCCCAGCGCATTCGGCGCTTCAGTGAACCTTGTAAACGTCTTCAAATCGTGAAAGCGTATTGCGGAAGCAATTACCAGCCCAGCGACAATTAGGATTGCATCTGTCACCAGCAGGATGATTGTCTGCGATGGAACTCTCTGACCACCAACCCTGAACATTTCGCTCCTGTCGAGACCCTCGTGAGCAAGAAACCGCCCGAAATCTGTGAGGTATCAGTTAAAGACTGAGTGATCCACCTGACCTGCCATTTGCCACCTCAGTTGCTGGCAAACTTGCCGTCCTCGGATTCTGGTGCAAGCCTTACACCAAAAAACGTGCCTGATCACACTCGGGTGTAGCACCACAAGCTCTTGGGTTTACAGGCTTTAGGAGGCGCGTAACATCCTAAGAGATGGATAAGAGTTTACCCATTTGTGCAAGTCGCTTCTCAATTGCGTAAATCGTTTTCCTCAGCGCCTGTGAGCCGGCTGGGCAATAAAGTTGGTAAATTCAAGCAGCGCTCTGTTAATCAGCCCGGGAGCGGCCCACAGAAATGGTAACCAGGTTGCATACCATTTATAGCTCGTTGCAATGGCGTGTCTTAAAGCTTTTTTTCGAAGCGGGTGGCGGTTATTTAGTCAGCGGAGGGCTCTAGCTCCCCCAGATTCTCAGTCAGTGTGCTGGGCGGGCTGAGGTCAGTTCGCGTGCGATGTATCTGAAATGACTGCAAGACGCATGACAAACCGCAGGAGAATCCATGACTAAAGCTGGAAAACAAGATGCCGCGGAGCGCATCAGAGAGTTTGTCCTTGAAAAATTCCCTCTTGCAAAGAAGCGAAACCTGACAATCCAGGACAACCTGTTGGATAGCGGTATTATCGATTCTTTGGGGGTTTTGGATCTCGTAGGTTTTCTCGAAGAAGAATTCGAGCTCCAGCTTGCCGACGATGAACTCTTACCCGAAAATTTTCAATCCGTCGCTCACATTGCGAACCTTGTGAATGCTAAGCATTTGCCGAGTTCCGCTTCGGGTGCCACGAGCACAAATCGGCTCTGACGGTCAGCAGGATTCATATCATTCGGAAGCCAGCTATGGTTTCTTCTCAGGAGGCGCAGTCTAAATGGACTATTTGATCCACCATATGTTGCAGACAAGCGCAGAGCGCGCGCCTGACAAGGAGGCTGTCGTTCAGGGCGACCGCAGCTTGACCTATCGCGAGGTTGCCGCTTCCACCGCTGCCCTTGCGCAGGGACTCAGAACCGCGGGGCTGCGGCGTGGAGACCGCGTCGGCATTTATCTCGAACCGTCGGTGGCCCAGGTGCTTTCGATTTTTGCTATTTCCCGGGCAGGGGGCGTTTTTGTCCCCATTAATGCCAGTCTTTTCCCCGATCAAGTGGCGCATATCGCCAGAGATTGCGGAATGAAGGCGATTATTACAACCAAAGCCAAGCTCGGATTGATAAGCGACGTGCTCAAGGGGATTTCGTCGATTGAATTCTGTGTCGTTACGTCCGAAGGGGATGATCCTTCTATTTCTTTGCCGCTTCATGATTTTGATCAATTCTGTGAGTTGTCCCGGCCGCCACAATGGCGCGAAGAAGCGATCAGCAAGGACTTGGCTGCGATTCTCTACACATCCGGCTCGACGGGCAAACCGAAAGGTGTCATGTTGAGTCATGCCAACGTGATCGCCGGCTCTCAGATCGTTTCGACCTATCTGCAAATTTCGGAAAACGATCGAATCCTGGCGGCGCTCCCTTTCACTTTTGATGCTGGCTTGAATCAGCTCATGACTGCTTTTCAGCAGTGTGGAACCATCGTACTAACTAATTTCGTCTTTGCGCGCGAGATCGTTCAAACTCTGATCAGTAAGCGAGTGACAGGGCTCGCCGGCGTACCGACCCTTTGGAGTTTGCTGGTTCAGCCGAATTCCACGCTGGCACGACAGCCTCTGCCGGATCTCCGCTATATAACGAACACAGGCGGAGCGATGCCGCAGACCGTTTTAGCCTCTTTGCGCAAGTATCTCCCCACAACAAAAATCTATTTGATGTATGGTTTGACCGAAGCATTCCGCTCTACCTATCTACCTCCGGAAGAATTGGATCGGCGTCCAACCTCAATGGGCAAAGCAATTCCTGATACGGAAATCATGGTTATCAATGAGCAGGGCCAACTGTGTAAACCCGGAGAAATCGGCGAATTAGTGCACCGCGGTCCAACGGTATCAATGGGATATTGGGGCCGGCCGGAAGATACCGACCGAGTGCTGCGAAAGAATCCGGTGCTGCCGCCAGAACTTGGTCAGTGCGAAAAGGTTTGTTACTCGGGCGATCTCGTCAAAATGGATGAAGATGGATTTCTGTACTACGTCGGCCGCCGCGACACCATGATCAAGTCCTCTGGTTTCCGTATCAGTCCGACCGAAGTGGAAGAAGCTCTGTTTTCCAGTGGGGAACTGCGCGGGGCCGCCGTCATCGGCGTACCGGACGAGGTGCTGGGACAGACGATCAAGGCATTCGTGGTTGCCCGCAATGGTAATCCTCTGGATACCGAGGCGCTGCTTGCACATTGCGCCGAAAGATTACCGCGATACATGGTGCCCAAATCGGTCGAAGTCTTGAGTGAGCTGCCCAAAACCACCAGTGGGAAAGTGGACTATCCGGCTCTCAGGCGTAAAGAAGGGCTCATTTAATGGATCATGCTGCTCGGCTGGCGGATCACTTTTTTCAGATCGAAAGCGGAGAACTTCTCGTCGGTGGGACCCGCGCCTCCATCCTTGCCGAAGCATACGGCACACCGTTCTTCGCCTACGATGCCAGCGTTCTCGAATATAAGTGGAATCTTCTTCGGGCTACTCTGCCGCCCGAATTCTCCATCTGCTACTCCGTAAAAGCGAATCCGAACCAGACTATTCTGCGCTATTTTTTGAGCAAGGGTGCCGGCCTCGAGATCGCTTCCGCCGGCGAATTTTTTCAGGCTCTCAGCAGTGGCTGTCAGCCCAACCGAATCCTCTTCGCTGGTCCCGGCAAAACCGAATCCGAACTGCAATGCGTGATCTCTAAAGGTATTGGTGAAATTCACCTGGAATCGCTGCTTGAGGCCGAAAGAATCGAGGCCATCTCCTCCAGCCTGGGGATTCGTACCCGCGTGGCCGTGCGGGTGAACCCGGGCGGTGATGCCGAAGGCGGGGCCATGCGCATGGGTGGCCGATCCGCGCCATTTGGTGTCGACGAAGAGCAACTTGGCGAGATACTCGATCGGATATGCGCATGTGAGCATCTGGCCTTCAGCGGAATCCATTTGTTTTTAGGAACCCAGATTCTGGACGCCTCGATTCTGGCCACCCAGTATCGCAAGGGAATTGAGATAGCACGTTACGTTTCCAGCCACATGCACCAACCCTTGCGGACGCTCGATTTTGGCGGTGGGCTGGGAATTCCCTATTTTCCGCATGAGTCTGAACTGGATATGAAGCTCCTTGAGCAATTACTTGACGAGATCGTCGCTGAGACGCGATCTGACCCCGCTTTTGCCGCAACGCAGTTCGTCGTTGAGCCGGGGCGCTATCTTGTAGGTGAGGCCGGGATTTACATCACTCGCGTGAATGACATTAAGGTTTCACGCGGAAAGAAATTCCTCGTCGTCGATGGCGGGATGAATCACCACCTCGCCGCTTCGGGTAATCTCGGCCAGACGATAAAGCGGAATTATCCGTTGGCCGTTTTGAATAAGGTGGACAGTAGCGACAAGGAGATGGTTGACGTCGTAGGCCCTCTTTGCACGCCCCTGGACGTCCTCGCTCGAGGTGTTTGCCTTCCAAAGGCAGAAGTAGGTGACTGGATCGGAGTTTTTCAGTCGGGAGCATATGCCCGGTCGGCAAGCCCCCTGGGATTTCTGAGTCACGCAACTCCTCCGGAAGTCTGGACCGAAGCAGGAGAGCACCGGCTCATACGCCGCCGAGGTGAGCTCTCGGATTTCCTTCGCGATCAGATGTTCTGAGGCGAATGAAAAGCAGCTTTTACCGGGACACAATGACTTGGGATTTTAAACCTGCAATGGATGTATTCCCCGCGGCAGCCAAGGACTGGGACGCGTTGAATTGTGCCCGGGGTAATCATCTTTTACTCGATTCACGTTTTATCAACCCCCTGCTCAGTTGTTTCGGTGGGCATCACGTGTTGCTCGGAATTAATCGCAACTCCAACCGCCAGGGCATGGCTCTGGTTGTCAAACAGCGGCCAGGAATTTGGGAGACATTCCAACCTTCTCAAGCTCCTGTTGGCCTCATCGTGCTTGGCTATCGAGACGAAACGGGAGAGGGACTGTTGGAACTGACTCGATCGCTCCCTGGATATGCGCTCGAATTCGCCGCACTGCAGCAAGATCCTGACCATAGCTGTTTTCCCAAATCTCTTAACCTCCCGGGAGTGGAGACGGTTGAATACATCCATACTCCCAGGCTCTCCATCACAGGAACGTTCGACGACTATTGGAACTCGCGAAGCAGCAACCTGCGACACAATCTGGCACGCCGGAAACGCAGAATGGTCGAGCAGAGACTCACATTGGAGCTACAGAGCCATAGAAAGCCCGAAGCAGTGGCGCATTGTATCCGGGAGTACGCCCAGCTCGAATCTGCAGGCTGGAAGGGCAAGAATGGGACTGCGGTTACCGAAGACAATGCGCAGGGCAAATTCTATCGCGCGGTGTTTGAAAACTTCTGCGATTCGGGCGAAGCCGTCATATTTCAGTGGCGCATCGACGGAAGGCTTGCTGCCAGCGATTTATGTTTGCACCGTGACGGAATGATGATCGTGCTAAAGACTGCCTATGACGAAGAACTCAACCAGTTTTCGCCTGCTCTCATGATGCGCGAACAAATTATGAGGGATCTCTATCAATCAGGCACAATCCGGATCATTGAGTTTTATGGGCGTGTCATGGACTGGCACACGAAATGGTGTGAAGAGGTCCGCACCATGTACCACGTGAACTGTTTCCGTCAGCCCTGGGTCGCGGGAATGCGCAAGCTGATCGGCAAATTCAGGAATCCCGTCGAAATGCAGAGCGGGGCGCCGTAATGTCTGCTCCAGTTGTCGAAAACCGCTCGCCGGCTGCGAGAAAGATCATCATCCGCAATGCGGATCTGAATGCGGACAGGAGCGTCCTCGTCTCTTGTTTTTATCAATTTTTGACGCCGCTCTCGGACGAGCGCCGTTACGACTGGCTTTATCGGGACAATCCAGATGGCCCGGCGCGCGTCTGGATTGCGCATGATCCTGAAAATGGCGCGCTTGTGGGATCAGGCAGCGCCATTCCGCGCCGATTCTGGATGGGCGGCGATGAGGTCCTCGGCTGCATTTTTGCGGATTTTTGGATCCATCCGAATTACCGGAGCCTTGGACCGGCGCTCCAATTGCAGCGAGCCTGCATGCAGAGCCTCGATCAAGGCGATTATCAGTTTTGCATCGATTTCCCCAAAATGAGCATGGTGGCCGTATATCGCCGTCTCGGTGTCCAGCCGGCCGAAGCAATGGTCCGTTGGGCGAAACCTCTGCGCGTCGATTCGAAAATCGGCCAGAAAGTTAAACCAGCCGTTCTTGCCAAATGTTTGAGTGCTGCCGGAAATCGCCTTCTGGAACTAAGCGACCGCCGCTTTGGCCGGTCCAAGAAATTCGAAATTTACACGCATGAAGGGCCCTTTGGAGAGGAATTCACTGAACTGGGAAGAACCGCGTGCTGCGGATACGATTTTTGTGTTGCCCGCAATCAATCGTACCTGAACTGGCGCTACCGGAATCATTTTCATCAGCAGTATTCGACTCTTGTTGCGCGAGAAGGTTCACGTTTGACCGGATACCTCGTGATGCTTCGGGACGGAAATTACGGGCAAGTGATCGACTTAATTGGCAAACCGGGTCATGAGTGCCTGGAGATGCTGCTCGCGAGAGCCGTTTCGATTTTCAGAGAGCAAGGAATCGAACTGATGAACGCTCCGATGCTCCCGTCTGATCCGGCCGCGCAGTTATTCAAACACTTAGGTTTTTACGCGAGAGAATCGTCTCCGATTGTCATATACGCGTCGTCGCATGGTTCATATGGCCATGCACTTCCCGGCAAGGGCAAATGGTTTCTGATGCAAGGTGACAGAGAGAGTTGATCCTGGTAGCCGGTTGGATTGGATACAAAAATAGCGGACATGTCACGATGGGTGCTGCTCGAATTCGCTTTTCTATGCCGCAAGATCCAGTGCTTTCTGCCTCGTTTCTGACGTTCGAGGTTGAACCCGAGCTCCGGAAAGGCCGCCGATTTTTGTTTTTCTGGGCCAGGAATGCGATCTTTCACGGCCTCAAGGCGCTCGAGATTCCAAAGGCCTCCCGCATTCTGGTGCCTGCATATATCTGCCGGGCAGCCGTTGAACCGATCTGCGCCTATGGCGCAACTGTGGACTTTTACGATGTGCAACCGGACTGTGCTCCAGACTGGGATGACCTCCTGAAAAGAATCCGCCCAGATACTAAAGCCCTCATGGCAGTTCACTATTTTGGATTTCCTCAGCACATGCGGACTCTGCGGGAAATCTGCGATCAGCACGGCTTGAAATTAATCGAAGACTGCGCCCACGTTTTTCCCGGACGTGATGGCGATCGGCAAAAGGGTACTGTCGGAGACATCAGTGTGTTCAGTTGGAGAAAATTCTTCCCGCTGTACGATGGCGGCGAACTGCGGCTGAATTCACCAGCTGAGCCATTCAAAATACAATGGACAGCCGAAACTCTTCTCTTTACTGCAAAGACGGCCAAGGGTGTGCTGGATTCAGCGGTGGATCAAACTGGAAACGTTCTCTTCCAATCACTCTGGAGAGCGCCTTCGGCACTGAAGCATATTCGCAGAGGTTCGGCCCCGGACAACAACGGTAATGGGGATCATCTTCCTGCGCAAAGTATCATCGACAGCCGTGCCGTCTCATTTCAAGCGTCGCTTGTGAATCAGCCGATCTCACGAGTGTCCCTCTGGATTCTGCAGCATTCAGATGGCCAAGCAGTCTACGAAAAGCGCCGTCACAATTACCGGATCCTGCAAGCGGAGCTCGAGCAAATCCCCGGAGTCGCTCCTTTGTTCCCGTCCCTTCCGCAAGGCATATGCCCATGGATATTCCCTGTCGTTTTCCACGACCTTCCGAATGCCCATCGGCGCCTTCGCGCCAGAGGAATTCCGGCAGTTGCCTGGGAAGGTGTCCGGCCGCCGGACACCCACCGAGAGCGATTCCCCAATTCTGATTTCCTGTATGAAAATTTAGTATTCTTGCCAGTTCATCAAAGTTTGTCGGAAAACCACTTAGCCAGAATCGTTGATGTCGCCGCCGGCGTTGCGCGCGAAAAAGTGCCATGCTTTTGAGAACAGCGGAGGCGGATAGAGCGGGTCGCATCGAGTCTGCTGCGGAGCTGGCAACTGCTGAAGCCCCCGAGGGCGGCGCGACAACGAACCTGACTACAAGCACGGGTGCCGCAGGTTTACAGCCCTCTAATCGAGCCAGTTCCAAGGCGATTTTGATGATCGCTTATCACTTCCCGCCCTGCAGCGTGAGCAGCGGTCTTCAACGTACTCTCAGCTTCTCGCGACATCTTCCGAAGTACGGCTGGAATCCGATAATACTTTCCGCGCATCCGCGAGCCTATGTCCGAACGTCCGACGATCAACTTAGAGACATTCCCGAAACGGTTCCTGTACACCGCGCATTTTGCTTGGATACTTCAGTCCATCTGGCGTTTCAAAGACGCTACTTCAGCTGGATGGCTCTGCCTGATCAATGGGTGAGTTGGCTCGTTGGAGCCGTGCCGGCGGGACTCAAACTGATTCGGAAGCATAGGCCACGCGTAATTTGGTCCACATACCCAATCGCCACCGCGCATTTGATCGCATACACGCTCCACCGGCTCACAGGAATTCCCTGGCTCGCTGACTTTCGCGACCCTATGGTGGAGATTGACCCCGTGACAAAGCAGGAATGGCCTACCGATCCTGCTGTTCGTCGCGCAAGGCGATGGGTTGAACGCCTCACGATCGAGCATTGCTCACGCGCAATTTTCGCCGCTCCCGGTTCGCAGCGTATTTATGAGGAGCGCTATGGCAACGTGCCTCGTGAGCGTCTGGCGCTGATTCGTAATGGCTACGAAGAGGAGAGCTTTGCTGAAATTGCCGGGACCGAGCAGCCCCCTGCGCGTGATAAACAACAGGTTGTGCTTTTGCATGCCGGCGTTCTCTATCCGTCTCCGGATCGGCATCCCGGAGCATTCTTCCTGGCGCTAAAGGCGCTGCGGCAGGCAGGGACAATTTCTCCATCGAACCTAAAGGTAATTTTGCGGGCTAGTCATTACCAAGAGGTCTACCGCACGCTTGTGCACCAATATGCTTTGGAAGACATGGTTTTCCTGGAACCGGCGATCACCTACCGCCAAGCATTAAACGAGATGCTCAAGGTTGATGGCTTACTGGTTTTTCAGGGCCATGACTCCAATCCCGCGATTCCCGCGAAGCTCTACGAATATTTTCGCGCTCGTCGCCCAATTTTCGCGTTGGTTGATTCCGAGGGCGATACCGCGGCGGAGCTTCGAGCGGCAAGAGTCGGCAGAATCGTACCGCTCGACAACAGCGAGGAAATCGCTGCGGGCCTCTTGGCTTTTCTGTCCGAAGTGCGAACCGGCAGATATCGCATATTGGCAGATGACCAGCTTCGGCAACATTCGCGAGAGACCAAAACAAGGGAACTTGCGGAATTGTTACATGAGAGTTTCGCTTAAAGCGTCGATGCCCTATCCGTCTCAGCTCACGTGGAGGATTCATGTGCGGAATATATGGCTTCGTTGAGCTGAATTCTCGCCGCGATCTCAATTCAAGCGCAGAAATGCTGGAAAGAATGGGGAATGTGGTCCTCCACAGGGGGCCTGACGATGCAGGAGGCCATATCGAGAACGGCGTCGCCCTGGGAATGCGCCGTTTGAGCATCATTGATCTCTCTGGCGGCCATCAGCCTATCTCCAACGAAAACGGAACGATCTGGGTGGTGTGCAACGGCGAAATTTACAATTTTCAGGAAATCCGGAGAGAACTGGAGAAAAAGGGGCACATCTTTGGTTGCAATTCCGACGTCGAATCGATCGTTCATCTTTATGAGGAAGAGGGGCTTGATTTCGTTAAGAAGCTTCGCGGAATGTTTGGAATTGCGCTTTGGGATCGTAACCGCTCGAGGTTGGTGCTTGCGCGGGATCGGTTAGGAAAGAAGCCTCTTTACGTGTGGCGTGGCCCGGATCGGGTCACCTTTGGCTCCGAGATCAAAAGCATCCTCGAGGTCGAAGATCTTCCGCGCCGCGTAAACCCGGCCGCTCTCCGCGAATTCGTGAGTCTCGGCTATGTGCCGGGGCCTTTGACCTTGTTCGAAGGCATTGAAAAGCTGATGCCGGCGACCCTCATGGTGATTGAGAAAGGGAAGATCAGAACTCGGGAGTATTGGAACCCTCGTTTCGACCAAACGGAGAACCTGCCGGAAAAAGAGTGGGCGGATCGCATTCGGGAAAAACTATTGGAATCCGTTCGTCTCAGGCTTGTCAGCGATGTTCCCTTGGGAGCTTTCCTGAGCGGAGGAATTGATTCCAGCGCGATTGTCGCGGCAATGGCGCAACTGACCAGCACTCCGGTGAAGACCTACTCGATCGGTTACGGCGGCGCAGACAAGTTCTATAACGAATTGCCTTACGCCGGGATCGTGGCCCGCAAATTTAAGACCGATCATCACGAGATTGTCGTTAAGCCGGAAGTCAGCGAACTGCTGCCCAAGCTTGTCTGGCACCTCGACGAGCCAATCGCCGACTCCGCGGTTATAACCACCTATCTCGTTGCTCGTCTCGCTCGTGAAAGTGTCACGGTCATTTTGTCGGGTGTAGGCGGCGATGAATTGTTTGGCGGTTATCGGCGGTATTTAGGCACTTCCTTGATGCGTTATTACCGCTGGCTTCCGGGTCCGCTTCGCACAAGAGTCCTCCCGGGCATTTTCGGTTCATTGCCTCAGGATCGCCATTCCGCAGTCAAGAATACGATCCGATACGCGAGCGCATTCGTGAATTCGGCGCAACTGGATCCGGTCGAGCGGTATATGCGTTATATGGCGCTTCTTTCTCCCGGGGTTCGATCGGATCTTCTCAACGAAGAAAACGCCCAGGGATACGGCGAAGTGTCCCCAATCGCGAAGACGTATTTCGAGCGCTGCGGTGATGTCGAAGAGCTGAATCGCATCATCTACGCCGATATAAAAACTTCGCTGGTGGATGACCTCCTGCTCCTTTCGGATAAAGCCACCATGGCGGCTTCCATTGAGTGCCGTGCACCCTTCATGGATCACGAACTTGTCGAACTAACCGCAAAGATGCCTGCTCGGCTCAAAGTGCGCGGCTTGACAATGAAATATATTTTGAAAAAAGCGCTCGAGCCCTGGTTGCCTGCGGAAATTCTGTACCGCAAGAAGCGCGGCTTTGGTGCGCCCATCGGAGCTTGGCTGCGCAAGGATCTCAGCTTCCTCACGCGGGAATTGCTCTCCGAAACACAAGTGCGAAAACGCGGTTATTTCAACTGGCGCGTGGTTCGGGAATTGATCACCAATCATGAACAGCAGCGGGGAGATGGAACAGAATCGCTGCTGGCTTTGATCACTTTCGAACTTTGGGCCCGCATGTTTTTGGATAGCAACGACTGGAGGAGCGTTCAGGAATCGGCGAGCATGCCGGCCCGCGTGTCTTAGCCGAGCACGGCTGCATTTTACTATCGGGCATCCAGCCGCAGCAGAAAGGCATTTTGGGTCGCGCTATTCACCAACGCAAATACCCCCAGACTAGGAAAGTACCGAAAGCGCCCGAAGGTTCCGTTTTTCTGGGCTGGCCCTGGGCCGCCCGGGTATGTAAGCTTCGAGCAGGATCTCGTGCTTGGGTTGAAAAGATAAACTGCATCGCCGCCGGTCCAGCCGACAACGCTCTTACGCACCGGATTATAAGCGAGTCCCGGATAAATCGCGTTTTGCAGCTCCTCACAGCCATGAACCACGGAGTTCCAATCTGTAATTTGATATTTGCTTCCTTTTTCGATGTTCGCAACCAGAATGCCCCCTCCCGCCGCGGAGGTGCCCCCAAAGAGAATGTAGAGCCGTCGCACCGGATCGACCACCGCCGACATGTGATAATCCATCGTTCGTTTGCTCAGCCTGGCCCAAACATGGCGGGCGCTGTCATACGAATAAAGACCGCCGGGATCGGTGGCAAAGACAAGGTTCGTGTTGGGATCATAGTCTGCCGTGTTGCCAAACGCCCAACTCGGCGATTCAGTTCCAGGGGATGTACCTGTGTACGACTCGCGCGCCCATTGCAGCGTCGCAAGATCGTTCGTCCAGGCGTCAAAACTCGTGTTTGCCCCGGAGCCGCACGCAAGCGAGCCGTTGAACGCGAACATCTTATCCACATTCGTCAGATAGGCCATTCCATTATAGGTATGGCGGGAAGCTGGCGTGCCGTCTGGATTCGCGGGTAAACAATTGCCGGACGAATCTGGAAGGCTGGGGTCGTTCAAACGGGTCATTTTGAGACTGTTCAGATCCAGCGCATATAACTCGTTTCCGCTGTAATCCACGTGGCCGCCGCCCCAAATGATCATGCGGTTTCGCTTCGTATCGGCGATCGCTCCGCTCCATGCGGCGATGACATTTTCACAGTTGCCAAGGTGATATTCATTTACGTGCGGACATTGCGTTTTCAGCTGTGTGTTGGGAATTTCGTGCCAACCCGAAGCCGTAGGGATGGAAATTCTCATAACCGACGGCCGCTGTGTGTCTTGAATTCTGGATACACGCGGCATGCGGGTGAATATCGCTCCGAAAACAAATATCGCTATAAGCCCGAAATGTGTACGCATTCAAGCCGCCGCCGAAGTTAGTTCCGCTCTACTCTCGTCATTGAGTTCGTCGCGTGAGAACATGACAGCTACGCATAAGCAACTATCGCAGAGTTCCTGAACAAGGTAGCTTGGTGAAAGTGCTCTCGCAGATTCGCGACTCTCTTCGCAGGAAACTGATCGTTGCTGATTCCCTGGAAAAGGCAGACCTGATCTTCGTCTTGGCCGGACATACTAGCCGGAAAGTGTATGCTGTCCGATTATTTCGCGATGCCTGGGCGCCACAACTCCTGGTAAGCACCAGCGATCCGCCTTATATCGCACGCCTTCTTGAGAGAGAACTCGCTCTGAGGAACCCTGAGTCCGAACCGTGGGCGAGCATTCACAAAACTGCAACTCTCGCCGCACGCCCGGAAGACTTTGTCTTCGCGAGCCTCGACGCCAAAGCATGGGCGATCGAAAAACTTCCATACATGCGGCTGGGCACGTTGCGCGAAATAGTTTCACTTGGAGCTTGGCTGCGCCGCCGGCCATTGATTCGTTCCGTGCTGATTGTAAGCCTGGGCATGCATCTGAAACGCGTTCGACTCTGCTGCCAACGGCTGCTCCCGCCAGACCGAAAGCTCAGGTTCATTGCGGTCCCGGAACACCTGGCCGATCTGCGGTCGCGAACCGAAACAGCCCGGCGGGCCGGACTCAATTCGGTCTTGCTGGAATGCGTCAAAGTGGCTCTTTACTCGGTCTTGCTTGCATTCTGGCCAAGCGAACGCATGCCTGGAACAAAAAACCAACCAGGCAAAGCGAGTCACGATTTCTGACGGTATTCAAGGCACTGCTCAGTCAGAAATGCCTCCATTTCCGCCGCTACCTCATTCCAGGTGCGCGACCGGGCATAGTTCACGATCGTTTGACGATTCCATTTGTGCGCGATCGCCGCTTCAATGCCCTTTCGCAGTTCAGCAACAGTCGGTTCTACCAGAATTCCATACTCGCAGGAAGTGATCACTTCCGGAACCCCGCCTACCCGGCTTGCAACTACAGGCGTTCCGCAGGCCAGCGACTCGAGCAAAACGTTGGGCCACCCTTCTCGCGAACTGGGCAGGCAACTTAGATCTGCCGCGTTGTACCACAGGTTCAATTCCTCGTTACGCTTTCCACCCGCCAGAAACACGCGATTTTTCATGCCTGACTTTGTGATGAGTGACTCGAGATCCACTTGCAACGGCCCTTCGCCAAGGATGTATAAGCGCAGATCGGTATGGACGGAGGAAATCTCAGCAAGAGCCGAGATCAACAATGCATGCCCTTTGTGCTCAGTAAGCGATCCCACAGCCACAATCACAAAGCCTTCGGGCTGCAGACCCAGTTGTCTTCTTGCCTCCTGCCGGTCGATGGGGTGAAATCGATCGATATCCACCCCGTTCCCAATCACCCGAACCTTATGTTCAGGGATCCCGAGGGCTACAATTCGCTCCTTCAGTGCTTGGCTCACCGCAATCACTCCGGCGGACTGCGCTAAGGCCCACCGGATAAACGGGCGGATCAAGCGAAAGTTCGGGTAAACGTTGATGTCAGTCCCTCGAGCGGAACAGAAAACAGGAACCCCCAGAATTTTTCCGGCCAGGACCGCAGCAAATCCGTCCGGGAATATCCAGTGTGAATCAATGCAATCGAAGTTTCGCTGCCGGTACAACTGAGCAATTTTCCGATAGCAGCCCGCAAAAAGAAGAAATCCGTGCAGCGGCATTGCAATTTTGGGTACGAGCAAATAGCGTGGATGTTCTGCTGTAAGCCCGCCGATTGTCTCACGCCGCGGAATGCGTTTGTATTTCTCCCTGCTGGCCGAGGGAAACCACCGCGGGATGTAGGGAATGGGTGAGACGACGCGAACCTCTGCTCCAGGTCGCTTCGCAAAGTGAACGATCCGCTGATAGACAAAGATTCCCCAAAACGGCTGCTGTGAATTGGGAAACAGGTGCCCGAAAGTCAAGATTTTCATTCAAATCGGCCCAATTCTCGCGGCGTGCTGCTCAAAACTTCCCAATTTGGCGCGAAAATTGATGGCAGCAAGAGCTAAATCAAGTGCGACCACCAGCGCACCATGATGCGACGCGTGGTCTTTGTAGTGCTGATCGAGCATTCTAGTTACGTTCGGGATATCAAGTACGCCCGAGTTCTTTGCCTCAGTCGATAGCAAAGTGTCATGGGTAAAATCGCGAAGCGATTCTCGCAGCCAAACCTTCGGCTTGCGGTGTTCGTGCAAACCGGTGACTCCCAGCCCTCGCAGCACTCGGCCGGAAAAACCCGTATCCCAGCCGGAACGCTCCGTGTAGCCGTCAACGGCTGTCAACAGCCCCCGCACCGCTCCAGGAAATGACACGCCGCCTTTAGCCCGCCAGCCCCAATTGATGGGATACGAGGCGGCAAAACCGCCGGAGCGATGAATCAGACGCCGCTGGAAAGAATAAAGCTCGGGTTCGCCGAGAAACCGATGATGGAGATCGTTCAATCTCAGGCGCAGCTTGGATACCCGGGCATCCGCTTCTTCCCGGCGAGGCTGGCGATAGCAGAGGCCAATCAGTTCCCGGCTGGCATACGGACTTTGCTGAATGGCGAAGGATTGCCCGACCATGTAGTTGGCCAATTGCGTGAAGGTGAATTCCTCTTGAAAAAGAAACTCGTGCGATCCGAGAGCGCATCCTCGGTCGCGATTGTCCCATGCAAACGCGGGACGCGCAGCGATTCGCTTTCGTAGTTCGGGCTCCAGAACTGCCGGATCGGCCGACCGCATCGAGACGCGTTCGACTCCTTTTCGGCCAAGCTGGTTGCCCATATTGCCTGACACTCTCCCTGAATAAGCCCGCGGCAACTTCTTATACAGATAGACCTGATGTGCCTGGCCCAGGCTGGCGAGGCCACAGGAAAGTCGCGAGGCAGCAATGGTGTAATCTGCCAAGTTCCGCCTGAACTCTGCGTCGAGCGGAATTATTTCGTGCGGTACTCCATAGTGCTTGCACAACGTGCGTGCTGTCTTCGCGTCAAGCGACGGCATTTCGCCGCTCAGCGTGTAGGCAGGGATTGGCCGCTTCATGCCGATCAGGGCGGTGAAAATCGTCCGGGTGTCGAGACCCGCGGTGAGCGAAAGAAAGCTGTTGCTCAATTCCATCCGTCGCAACACGCGCAGGAACGCCTCGATTTGGAGCTCGGTGTACTCATTCCAATCCGGCATCGGCTCTGCCGCGTGAAATTTCCAGGCGAATTTCAGTTGCGTGCCGTTAGAAGTAATGTCGAGCGACGTTCCGGCCGGCACAAGTTGAAGATTCTGAAACAGGGTCCGCTGTCCGATTACGAAACCATATGAACAGAGGTCCAGAATAGCTTCCGGCTCAAATTGCAGCCCTCTGGAGACCAACGACACCAGGCAGAACGGATCAGACGTTAGAATCCGCTGCTGTTCATCTTCATATTGAAAAAGCGGCGGAAGACCGATGATGCTCGACAAAGCATGGACCCTTCTCGCATTCAGATCCGGCTTTATGAGCGTTGCATTCGCCATAGGAATGCCACTTTCCCCGGGAACCAAATCAGCGGAATCGCCTAAACAGAGCAGGGGAGAGCCAGTTGCTGTGGCTCGGCCCCCAGCTGTGGGCCGGTCTCCAATATAGCCAAGGAACATCCGTCGATCTTCGCTCAGCAGCGTGTCACCTGCACTGTCTGTACCGAATGCCTGGCGGAGATCAGCCTCCGGTCGGTCCCACGGTGTCTTGCGGAAACCCACAAAGAAAGACTTGCACTGGATTGGCTGATCGGGAGCTGAGGTCATTTCAAATGCAGCGCACCGGACTGTTTCGATTGGATCCGCCTCGGATCAGCGCAACTCTCGGACGCAACTTCGAACAGAATTGCAGGAGCGGGATATAGATTATAAGGTCCGAGTAGCCAGACTCCTAACCAGCCGGGCTCGGATACGTTTTTGTCACAAAATGGAGCGCTGCTCATTGCGGGCCGTAGCGGCAACTTATTCGGGCGTAGGTCCATTGGGAGCAGGAATCGATTTCGTGGAAAGAATAAAGGAATCGTACCAGGTTGCCGTATCAGGATTGTTGCTGCCGCTCGCGCGGCTGTCGTAGTTCGTAAACTCAATCGTGTGAAAAGTATCCTGAGGTGAGCTGTTTTGATCGAACTTCATGTTTGTCATATTAATGTATTCGATCAGTTGCTTACCTTCGTATGCCACCCAGCATCTGGTTGTACTGTTACTCTTGCCGAAATCACCAACGTGAACGTGACAGTAGAACGTCATCCAGTTATTCGGCTGATAAGCCGCGCAATTCGGAAGGGATTGTTTCGGAGTCTTATTCCTATAGCAGTTGTAACTCGTATCGGACCAATTTGCGCCCTGCTCATATAAGAAATCGGTTGGTCGATCCAGTCGCGAATCCTGCAGCGCATCGTTGTTATCGCCAGTCGGCCCTATCACGAATCCAATGGCGCCGCAGTCGGTATTGCCCTGAGGATAACCTCGATATGACTGATTATTGAGCATAATCTCCAGTGAGGAACACGGGCCGCCACTCTGGTAAATCATGATCTGCTTCCAACCTTCGCCTCCGAAGTTTTGAGCAAGATATTTGGAATCCCAGCGTTGCCGAAACTGAAAATAAAAATCCGAGTTTTGCCCAAAGCCTCTGGGGAATGGCAACACGATCCCGCCGCTCATTTCTTGGGCGCAGCTATTGCTGCCACATTTCGTATCCGCGGGCACGAAAAACTTGGCTGCACCTCCGCCTTCGGCGCCGGGAACTGTTGAATCAAAGGAAATGGAGCCGCCTTTGACATTGGTGGGCACCGTCGCATACCGGCTCACCTCTGAGGCGCTGTCGAAGCCAAAGCAGAGGATTACACCCGGCGTTGCACAGCGCATTTCGTACGGGACCGTTTCATTGTCGTTCGAACGAACGGAAGCCGCCTCACCAGCCGTTAATATGCCGGCTAGGCTCAAAAAGGTAGCGCCTAGAAGCAGTGCACTCGAGGTCCAACGCTTCATTGACCTCACGCCCAAATCGCCCTGTCGTGCTGAAACAAGTTGCCGTCAGAATTTCTCATCGCGTTCCAACAAACTGATATTTTGCCATGTCTGAATCAGCACATGAGCCACAAATTTCTACCTGTTTTCATGATTGCAGGCAACCGCCCGCCCCGGATTAACGGATGGCAGAAGAGGCGGAAATATTGCACATGCGCCTGACAGCTGGCTTTTAAAGCGCGTAAGCGCCAACCACTGCAATCGAGTGATTGGCGCCTGCGCCGAGTGCGTCGGTTAGCGCTTATTGGTTGTCTGGCGCCGGTCCCCACGGTGGCAGAATGGGCTGTGTGGAGAGGATGAAGTTGGCATATCGTTTACTGGCCGCTGGCGCGGTCACGCTCCCTTGGGAAGTGTCGTAGGGCGTGAATTCAATCGTCGCCCATTTGTCGGAGTGGTTCAGGTTGTACGCCATATTGTAATTCTGCATGTTGATGTACTGTTTCATGGCTTGCCCCGGCAGCGAAAACCAGCACTTCGTGGTCAGACTGCCGCCACCGCCAGGGCCGTTTGTTGCGCCCCACGTGCCCGTGTGCTGATGACAATAGAATGTCATCCACACCCCTGCCTTCCACATCGCGCAACCGTTCGTCAGATTCGTCAGATTTCCATAGCAGTTGTAGCTCGTATCCCCTGATGCTCCGGCTGCATTATTCGGCAGATTCTTGCCCTGTTCATAGAGGTTGTCGCCAGCCGGGATGTTGGAGGAACTCAGTAGGCAGGCGTTATTCCCGCTGTGCTGTATGCAGAGCTGGTAGGATCCGCAATCGGTGTTGATTTGCGGATAACCGCGCCCGTACTGATCCACGTGCATTAACTCGATCGAAGAACATCCCGAGGCGGAGGTGTTGGCCCAGAGCAGAACGTGCTTGAGCCCTTCGCCTCCGTTCGCACCATTCACATAGGGGCCGGTCCCCGTGGAGTTGGCCAGGAAGTTCGAGTCCCAATACTCCTGCCACTGATAATAG
>DASRFL010000006.1:0-37318 GCA_035651555.1 Terriglobales bacterium | reverse complement strand
GCCCGTGGTCGTGCTGGTGGGCCCGGCCACTGAAATCCAGGTATTGCCATAACTGTCGGTCGGTGTGAACGCCGTCCCTGCGTGCGACGACGCAAACAGCACCAGCAAATCCCCGCCGGTGCTATCAAAGGCTGCGGTGGTATGCGTAGTGGTGTAGGTGGTATCGATATACCCCTGCTCGCTCACCACCACCGGCGCCAGCGTGCCCGCCACTGCGCTCAGGTTCCCCGGCGCCGTCGGACTCGGCGAACCCAGAGTCGCGGTTGTAGCCGCATTCGAATACGGCCCGAGATTATTTGCTGAATCTTCAGCTCGAACGCGATAGGTGTAGCTGGTCCCCGCGGCCAGCCCAGTGTCGCTGAATGTCGTCGATGTCGTTGTACCAATTTGCACAAAGTTACTGCAGCTGACTCCCAGACACCGCTCGATTAAATAAGAGCTGATGGTTCCGCCTGTCGCCCCGATCCACGACAGATCGATTTCAGAAGTGGACGAAGCGACCGCCGTCAGGCTCCCTGGAGCTGACGGAGCAGGAGGTGCGCCGGCGGCTCTGAGCGCGACGATTTGCATAATCCACGCCCCGGCACTCGAAAGCGTCGAGGTTGCATGATAAGAGCCAGTCGCGCTTACCAGCTCGTCTTCAACTAAGTTTCCGTTCGTGGTAATGATTCGCGTGGTGTATCCCGCGCCCGGCGCCGTGGTGCTGGTGGAGACCAGACTCGCGCCGATGAGGAGGTCGTTCGCGTATGTCGTGTTGGCAGCTCCGCTGTCGGTCGTCGCTGTGTTGCCCGATCCGCCAACGGCCCCATCCAGCGGGTTATTCGCATCGACTCCGCCGTACTCCAGAATGCGAACCTCGGGAGCAGTCGCCCCGCTATTAAACGCTACAGTCACGGTATTAGAGCCGGCGGTTGCTGCGATAATGTTCTTTGCGAGATAGATAGACTGACTCAGTTGACCTGACAGCGTTGTAGGACCAAGCGCAAGGGTATAGACATTACCTTTGGTATCTGTTACCGAGGTTGGCACCGCAATTGTGTCTCTCCACCCAACCACCACGATGTTGAGATCCCCCGACACTTGCGATTGCGTGTAGAGAACGGATAGTTGCGATGCCGATGCCGCCCCAGCCGAATTGACCTGTACGAGGCTTTGGGCATGTAAACTCGGACAAGCGGCTACGATGGCTGTCACAAATGCGCTTGCGGTGAGCAAAAGTCTGAACGCTTTCATTCGGCTGGATCCCCCGGCAGAAGTCGGACACACGAGTCACACACTTCTCCACTTAGAGGCGCTGGCACGCTGGCGGCCAGTGTAGAGTTTCAGGGAGACCTTGCAGGTGGTTCGTATGTAGCTGTGACAAAGCTACTTAGCTTAACTTCATCGATGAGCTACTCTCGTAGAGAAGCAGAAGAAGCCTTCTTCACGGCAGGAGAGTGCTTGTTTGATGCAAACGATTGGACTTTATGTGAACACAGGGGCGCCGACAAAACAGGTTGACCGAAAACCAGAATTGGCCCGTACGGAATTGGCAACACGAGACTCCCCGGAATTGCCAGCCGCCTGGCAGTTGGCATTCTTAACTTATTTATTTATAAACGTTGCCGCGAATTCCCGCGTTTGCGTCTAAGGTTTTCCCACTTGGCAGCTCCGCCGTCAAAATACGTCCGAGCGGCAAACCATTTTTCACAGGATTCAATGTGACCGTGACCTCGTCGCCCACTTTAAACGAAGCTTTACTCCAGCCGCCATTAACCATCGTCACCGGATTTTGAGTCTCGCCGATCCAATGGACGATCTGGCTGTCATCGCCTTTCACGTCAAAGCGAAGAAGACAATGGGGATTGGACCAGAACCATTCCGTGACCGTTCCCTTCAATGTGATTTTCTTTTCGTTATCGAAGGCCGCAGTGCCATGATGCGCGGATAGCGAAACAAAGGGGCTTATACACATTAGAAGAGCGGATAGGGCGATCACTTCTCTCTTCATACAACCTTCCTCCCGAAAAGCTCACCTGAAAAGCACCTGCGACTCGATTATTTCCCCTGCGGCCGACTACCCGGACCGCTCGCAGGATTTCCAAACAGCGTGTTGTATTTCTCCATCTCGATTGGCGAACAGTACTGCTCCATGACATCGGTATGCGGGTCTTCAAGTTTCATCGGGAACTTATCCATGGCCACCCACGGCCGAGTGTACATCTTAGGATCGTCAATGGTAACGCTCCACTCCAAACGGTCGCGGTCCACACGATGAAGGATCTCCACCACGTGGAGTTGATCGCTGATCGGGCGGCCGGCTGTATCCAGCCACACTCGATCTTCTCCCATCATTCCAATGGTATCGATTTGCAACGTAGTATCGTCCAGCCATTTGCCCACGGAGTATCCGTAATACCGGGGTTCTTTCACTTCACCATTGATGAGCACGCCGCCCTGCGCCAATTTCGGAAGCGGACGACCGTCCGTCCAGATCACGCGCCAAGCCGTCCCGTATTCATAAAGCATGGCGGTCTTGTACTCATTCTGCAGAATCTGAGTTTCGCGAAGGTTGTAGAAATTCATCCGTGGAAATCCCAACGGCTCGCATTTGTCACGCGGATCGTCATAGAAGCCGGGAAGCACCGCGTCAGCACCCTCGAGTGCATGGTGAGACTTGAATGCTTGTAAGCCGTAAGCCGTGTAGGGCGGTTGATGTTCCGGCTTTCCGTCGTTGGGCATGGCCTTTACACCATTGGCCTGGATTCCATCTCCGGCACCGTTGGCAGGCGCCCACGTTCCCGAAAGACCGTGCCGTGGCGCTTGAGTCGCGGATTTAGTCGTCTTGCTCGTCTGCTGTCGAGGAGTAGCAGCGTTTGCGAACGGTACAAATGAGAAGAGCACAATGAATGCGAAAAGCGCCAGCAGACGATTTTTCATTTGAACTCCGCGTCTCGAGCGAGGACCCCTGTCACGCTCGAGCACATCCTATCCGCAAAATAGTAGCTCAAACGCTCCGCTCTCGCATCCTCGTCTGCGGTCGAACGATGCGTTGACTTTGCGACACGCTGACTCTAGCATACGCGCGATTGCGGGGCTGGTCTCGCTACGGGGGTCTGATGAATCTGAAAGAGTGGTGGAAACGTGTGATATCGGGTTGCGGATCGTCGCGTAGAGTTCTGTGCTGGCTCGTTTTCGGCAGTGCTCTTCTTGTAGGTTTGCCGGCTCACTCACAGACGCTCGGCCGAATCAGCGGAATCGTTACCGATACGAGTGGAGGCTCGATCGTAGGCGCGACGGTGACCGTCACCGATGTTGCGCGCGGCATACCACGTAATCTGACTACGGACACGTCTGGTTCCTATGTTGCTCCGAATCTGATTCCCGGCACGTACACCGTTCACGTGTCGTATATGGGCTTCCGTCCTTACGATCGCCAGGACGTCGCCGTCGGTGTAGGCGGTGACGTCCACGTTGACGTGACGTTGCAAACTGGAGAGCAAACGCAAGCCATAACGGTCACCGGCGAAGCGCCGGCCATAACGACCACAAATGCCCAGTTGCAAGGAACGATCAACGCCAACGCGCTCAGCGACCTCCCCTTTGCCGGACATAACTATGTCCAGCTGCTTGGCCTTTTGCCAACCCTTCAGTTGAGACCGGGATCTGGCGCTGGCCCTACACAGAATAATTCGAATGGCTTGCGGGGTGAGTACAACGTTTACGTGCTCGACGGCGTGGCCGATCAGATGGCGTACTTCACCACTTCGGCGATCAATGGAGGATATCCGGCCGGCGGGCCCGAACAAGCCGTGCTGCTGCCGACTGATGCCATTCAGGAATTCAACGTGATCGAGAATTCCAAAGCCGAGTTTGGCTGGAGGCCCGGCGCGCAGCTTAACGTGGCTCTAAAATCCGGCACAAACGTGATTCACGGCAGTGGGTTTGCATTGGGTCGCGACACCTCTCTCATGGCGAGAAACGCGTTCTTTCCCGTCACGACTCCGACGGCTTTTGAAGACTTCGGAGGAACTTTCGGCGGTCCGATCAAGAGAGACAAGCTCTTCTACCTGCTGGGTTATGAAGGACAGCGCTACGGAGTCGGCAACCCCAGGTTTGCTAATGTGCCGAGCTCGGTGCCCGGCGGAGGCGCTGGGGCCAGTCTTCCGGATGCCATTACGGGTTTGCTGGCGAACGGTAAAGTTCCCAGCCCCCTTAGCTTGAACCTGGCCGGCTGCGTAATTGCGCCTGCAGTTCAGTGTACCCCAGGCGCAGGATTATTCAGCAATGGCACCACGAGCACCCGCATTCCTGTGGACTTTCTCACCTCCGGCGGCACCGATAACGGCGTCGCGAAAGTGGATTACCACTTGAACGACCATAATAATTTCAGTGCTGAGTTTTTTGATGCCGACGGTATTGCTACCGCGCCCGTCAGTGGCGTGACGCAGCCGTACTGGGAGACGCCGCTCGAGGTGCGTACAAGCGTCGCCCGCGCGTGGTGGACGTGGGTGCCGAATTCGACGTGGGTTAACGATCTCCGCTTCGGCTGGGACAACAGCCGCAGCACGAATTCTCCTTCTTTTGACTGCGACCCAAAGTCCGGAGCGCCTGATTACACAGCGCTCGGATTCGTGGGCGGTGGAACCGTATGCGGACTACCCACGATTACCATTAACGGCTTCAATAACTCGCCAACAGTTCCGGGATTGGTCGCCGGCGGAGCGACCGGCCTGGATGAGACCAGCGGAATCTGGCGCTTGCTGGACAATGTCTCCTACACTCACGGGAATCACATCTTCAAGTTTGGTGTTGAATTCGTCTACGCGCGGTTAAGCATCAGCCTGCAAACCGATCAGGCCAAGGGCACAATAAACTTCAACAATAACGTATCGAGCCTGAATGTCTTTCCTGGCGCAACAGCGCTCGAAAACTTCATGGCCGGCATTGTCACCTCCGCGAACCTGCTCACCGGCACCATTCCGCGAAACTTCACATATCCAGAGTACGCAGCCTTCGTGCAGGATGACTGGCGAATTTTCCCGCGCCTTACTCTGAATCTCGGCCTCAGGTACGAATACACTTCGCCTGTGAGCGAAGCCAATGGTCTGATCGGCAATTTTGCTCTGGGCTCCCCAACCGGCATCATGCAGGGGCAGGGTGGTGATCTTTATAAGATGGATCCGTGGGCCTTCGCGCCCCGAATCGGTTTGGCATGGGATGTGACCGGCAAGGGCACGACTGTGGTTCGCACGGGATTCAATATTATTTACCAAAATCCGTCGGTAAATCCGTTCATAACCCCTGGCGCGGCCCTTAACACCATTCCTACTGGTTTGCCGCTGGACAAGGGGTGTCCCGCGGCTTGCGTTAATGTGAATACGCAGCCCGGCTCGATCACGCTGCACACGGTGAGCATCAGTCCAACCGCCACATCGCCGGTTCCATGGGCTCTCAATACATCAGTACTGGGCGGTTACACCGGGGCCACCGCAAGCTGCACCAACGTCGCCACTTGCCAGATCGGCGGTGTGGTGCAGCGTCTGCAATACCCCATGGTTCTAAACTGGAATTTCGGCCTCCAGCACGCCATCACTAATAGCCTCACTCTCGACGTCAACTACGTCGGCAATCACGGCCAGCACCTTTTCGACTACACGGATATAAATGAGCCGCTCCCCGGCACAAGCGGCCTGGCCAACGAACTGCAGCGCCGGCCCTTCACCGTTGGACCCTATCCGTGGTTCAGTGAAATGCGGTTGCTCGGATCCATTGGCAACCTCTCAAACTACAATGCCCTTCAGGTAATTGCGAACCAGCGCGCCAGCCATGGGCTGACCTTCCTAGCCACCTACACGTATTCTCATGCCCTCGATGAGAACTCCTCGGACCTGCAGATGCTTCGGCCTCAGGACAGCCGAAACCCGAACGCGGAGTACGGAAACAGCAATTTCGACATCCGTCATCGCTTCACCTTTGGCCCGTCCTATATGATCCCGGGCAAGAAGGGATATGCGCAGATGTTGCAGGGCTGGCAAGCCACCTCGACCGTTTCGATCTTTTCCGGCCGGGCGATGAACCCCTTTGATGCGGCTGATGACTTGAGCGGAACAGGTCAAGGCCAGGATCGCTGGACACTCGCCGGGAATCCCAGCGACTTCAGCGGGTTTGGTACAGTCGCGACCATACCCTGCTTCTATAACCAGGGAACTGCAACCTCAGCTTGGCAGAGCGCCTGCACGCCCGGGCTGCCGCAGGCCTGCATTAGTGCAGCTAACGCGGAGCCCAACGGTCCCGCAGGTGTCCCGAATAACACCGGCATAGCCTCGCTGAACCGCCTCGGCTGTTACATGATGGGGAATGCGGTTATCGTTCCGCCGGCGCAGGGCACGTTTGGAAGCATGAGCCGTAATGCGATTTACGGCCAGGGCTTCTGGGAATGGGACTTGTCCATCATCAAGAGTTGGCAAATCAAGGAGCGGCTCACAACGCAATTCCGCGCGGAATTCTACAACGTCACGAATTCCACGCAATTCTATATTCCAAATGCGGCGCTCAGCAGCCCATCGACGTTTGGAGCTGCAAACGCAACGCCGGACGTCGGCGTAAACAGCCCCATTGTGGGAACCGGTGGGCCGCGCAAAATCCAGTTCGGTCTGAAATTCTTGTTCTAATCAGAAAGGCCGCACAAAGCGAATTGGCAACGCACATTGGCCGACAACGGGAAGAGGCTTTGCAAGAAAGCATATGCAGAGAACGGTATGATTTAGCTTGACAGCATCTATTCAGGGATATAGCCTCCACGCCATCAATGCTTTACCTTTCTTGCTATTCTGTTTTGGGAGTTGCCTCTTAACCAGAGGGTAGCCGTGGGGCCTCAGGTACGACGCACTGCAACTGCTGTTTCAGCTCTAAATACCTCATCGATGCCACATATCCGAGCTTCAGGATAATGCTCCGGCGCGGGCGACGGTATCCATTCTAGTTCCAAAGCGGAGGAGGTTGATTCATGCGAATTAAGCAGATTGTCATCGTTGCGATTGCAAGTGCCGCCATACTCGGATCGGTGGTGTCTGCGTCAGCGCACCATGCGTTTGCGGCGGAATTTGACGCGAACAAACCTGTGCATTTTACGGGGTCGGTTACCAGGATGGAGTGGGTCAATCCTCACGCCTGGATTCACGTCGACGTAAAGAATCCTGATGGAACCGTGGTGAACTGGGCCATCGAAGCTGGCACCCCCAACGTTCTTTATCGGCGCGGTTTCACCAAGGAGTCGCTGCAGCCAGGCACAGTGGTGGTGGTCGATGGATACCAGGCGAAAGACGGATCGCACCGGTGCAACGGGCGAGATCTAACCCTGCCTGACGGACGCAACTTGTTCCTGGGTTCCTCTGGAACAGGCGCACCGTACGAGAGCCAAGTCAATGGTGAAAAGAAATAGGCAGGAGGCGCGCGTGAGAATCAGACGTGGTTTCTTTCCGTTTCTAACCCTGGTGGCGGTGGGCACTCTCGCAGCAGCACTGGCGCAGACGGTCGTTGGTCAGACCAACTCTCCATCGTCAGGGTCGGCAACGCCCAGCAAAAAAGCAGCTACGACCACCACAAACCAAAAAACTGTTTGGGGCCATCCTGACCTGCAAGGGATCTGGAGCAGCGACGGAATCGTTGTACCTTTCCAGCGGGCGAAGGAGTTCGGGAATCGGCCGTTCATGACCGAGGAGGAGCACCAGAAAGCTGTCGGGGATCTGGAAAGGCGGAATGCACGTCCTGGCCGGGACAATCGGGCAGGGCGCGGTACGGAAAAAGATGTCGCCCGCGCGTATAACGACCTATGGTTTGATAAGCCCAAAGGGGTAAGCTACCGCACCTCCCAAATCATTGATCCACCAGACGGCAGGATGCCTGCATATACGCCGGAGGCTCTGGCGAGAATCCAAAAGCAGCGGGATTACCTGGTTGCGCTTCTACAAGGCACCTCTGGAGGGAAGCCCGGACCCATTTCTCCCCTTCGCTATCAACCGCCCCCTGATTACAACCTCGATCGCATGAACCGCGCGGACGGCCCGGAAGACCGAAGCAGCGATGAACGCTGCTTCCTGAGCCACCTGCCTGCGAACGGCGTGACGCGAATCGTTCAGGGGCCCGACTCGGTAAATTTCTATTACGACATCGGTCAGGGCACTGGGTTTGACCGCGTCGTCCAGATTGCGAATAGACCGCACCTGTCAAAGGACATACGCCTTTATTGGGGCGATTCGATTGGCCGCTGGGAAGGTGACACTCTAGTCGTGGATGTGACCAATTTCACTCACGAGACCGATTATCGAGGCTCGCGAGAGAATCTTCACTTGATTGAGCGTTACAGGCGGATTGACGCCGAAACACTGGAAGTTACTACAACCGCTGAAGACCCTACTACCTGGGTTAAGCCCTTCACATTTGTTACCGAGCTTAAGAAACAGCCGGAGAAGCTGAATCAGGTCTACGAGGGTGGTTGTCAGGAGGGAAATTACGCCCTGATGGACATGCTCATTAACACAAGGGCGGCAGAGAAGTTGTTCGAACAAGGCAAGGGGCCGGATCCGGCGCTTGAAGACAACGCATCTGGCGGCGGCGACGACAGCCCGAATAATCCTCTGACAGCGCCACGGCAGTAATAATGGCTGAGTAGAGACAACGCTAAACGATTCGCCAGATCAAAGGAGAAACGGGAGCACCGATATGCGCAGCCGAAAAAATCTGATCAGTGTGCTTGTTACCGGAATTGCTGCAGTAGCGGCATGGCTTTGCTTTGTGGCCGTTCCAAGTACCGCACAAGCACCTAAGGTTTCGTCGACCGCAAGAGCCACCCGCACCCCGGATGGTCACCCTAATTTGAACGGGATCTGGCAGGCCATGAACACTGCGAATTGGGACCTGCTTGCCCACACGACTCGACCCGTCGTAGGACAGCCCGGCGTGTATCCGAACGTGCAAGTCCTGGCTGCTCCGGTCCTTGCGCTCGGAGCGGCGGGCGGCATCGTTCCACCGGGTCCCGGAGTCGTCGAAGGTGACGAAATTCCGTATAAGTCGCAGGCGGCCGCACAAAAGAAAGACAACGCCGAGCATTGGCTCGACCGTGACCCTGAAGCGCGATGCTACATGCCAGGCGTGCCACGAGCGATGTATATGCCGTATCCGTTTGAAATTACTCAGGGGACAAACAAAATCATGATGGCCTTCGAAGTTAACGGGGCGAGCCGCACGATTCATCTCGACACCGTCGATCCGCCTCCTGCCGACACGTGGATGGGCTTCTCGGTTGGGCATTGGGAAGGCAATACGCTTGTCATTGACTCGAGTCATTTCAACGATCGAACCTGGTTTTCGCGCTCCGGCGATTTTCACAGCGACGCGCTGCACGTTGTTGAACGACTGACACCGATGACTCCCGACGCTTTGCGGTATGAAGTGACCATTGAAGATTCCAATGTGTTCACGCGCCCGTGGAAGATGGACATGATGCTCTATCGGCACATGGAGCCCAACGCCCGACTGATGGAATACAAATGCGTTGAGTTGGTGGAAGAGACTTTTCTCGGACACCTGCGGAAAAAGCAACTCGTGAAACATTGGGAAGGAGACACGATCGTTTTGGATGTGACGCGCAAAGTGCCGGAGGGAGATAAGCTTTACCAGCGTTAAAAGCTGCAGGACCCGATTTCGAACAGGATGTTCCCGGCGTCCGGGAGCCGTCCCTCGGAGTTTTCTTCATTTCATCTCTGCTATTGCGGATTTTTCTTGACACATGTCCTTGCGTGACTATAGTGTCCGCGACATTCCAGGTTCGGGGTTTATGATCTTTTCTGAATCGACAAAACATTAACAGAGCTTAGTCATCGGGGACGCTGGTCGCTGTCCTTCGCAATTCGTTTTGCGTTCACCCTTCGCTTTTTACGAAGGGTCTGGTGTCCGCAAATTGGCGGCAGAAAATTCGGATAAGAATTTTGTAGGAGGGGTTATGCGGGGGCTTGTATCCAGGGTAGTCGTGGTTCTCTTTTTCTTCGGGTTCTTTGGGGCAATTAGCTGGGCGCAAACGACGGCCTCTATTGCCGGCACGGTACAAGATACCTCCGGGGCAGTGATTCCGCAGGTCACGGTTACAGTAACAAACGTGGAGACCGGGGCGGCGCGGACGGTGACCACCGACGATCGCGGGTATTACCAAATGCTGTCGCTGCAGGTGGGACAGTATGAGATCTCGGCCGAGGCGCCGGGTTTCAAGAAGGTCCTCAGGAAGGGGATTGATCTGACCGTGGGGCAACAAGCGGTGATTCCGCTCAGTTTGGAAGTAGGCCAAGTGCAACAACAGGTGACGGTGACCGCCGAGGTGCCCGTGGTGGACACTACGACGGCCTCAACCTCCGGGTTGGTCGAGGAGAAGGCAGTAAAAGACCTACCGCTTAATGGTCGAAGCTACGATCGATTGATCACTCTGAATCCAGGAACATCGGTTGTGACGACAAACCTGAGGCCGACGGCCGCCAATGTTTCACAAGGCTACCTGTTCAACGTCAATGGCAACCGTAGCAACGACAATCTATTTATGGTGAACGGGATTGAGTTTACAGGGGCCTCCCGGATCGGTGCGATGCCCGGAGGCGCGAGCGGGCAACTGCTGGGAGTCGATGCAGTTCGAGAGTTCAACGTGGAATCCACGACCTACGGGGCCGAATATGGCAAGCGCCTCGGCGGGCAAGTCAACATCGTAACCCAGTCGGGCTCGAACCAGTTTCATGGTTCGGTGTTTGAGTTTCTGCGCAACGATATGTTCGATGCAACGGACTTTTTTACCAACGCGGCTGGCGCAACCAAGCCGGCCTTTCGAAGAAATGATTTTGGGGGGGCGGCAGGCGGGCCGATTCGCAAGGACAAAACCTTCATTTTTGGAAACTACGAGGCCTATCGGCAGAGGTTGACGCAGACGAATCTGGCCATTGTGCCGGATAACAATGCGCGACAAGGTCTTTTGCCGATTGGCCCGGGAGGCTCGCTGGTCAATGTGGGACTAGCGCCAGGGATCGCTCCTTATTTCGCAATGTATCCGCTTGCGAACGGGCCGGAACTACTGGCTAATGGGCTGCCGACTGGAGTTGCTAAGAGCTTTAATTCGGCAGGGTTTCCGGTTCGGGAAGATTACGGGAACTTGCGAGTGGACCAGAATTTTTCAGACAAAGATTCGCTCTCAGCGGCGTATACAGTCGACGATGGCGATAAGACAACGCCCTTTGCGGATGTATTCAGTGGAAGTGTGCTCGCCATCCGGCAACAGGTGTTGAGTTTGCAAGAAACCCACACTTTCGCGGCAAACACCATCAACACCGCAAGATTCGGCTTCTCCCGCGCTTCGTTTTTCTCGGACACGACGCCCCAGATCCCCTTCGATCCGAATCTATCCATCGTACCCGGGAGGCCAATGGGATCAGTAACGATCGGTGGCGGCGGCGGCGCAGCGCAAGCTTCCTCTGTAAGTGTATTTGGAAACGGTGATGTGAATTCCCATGAGCACCGGAATTTATTCACCTATATGGATAGCGTGCAGACCCTAAAAGGCAGGCACCAGTTCAATTTCGGTGTTTGGTTGCAAAGGGTCCAGCAAAACTCCGCAGGCGTGGAAGCGACTTATGGAAGTGTCACGTTCAATGATTTGCAATCGTTCCTTAAAGGCCAGGCAAGCACTCTTACCGGTGGAGGACTTGGCGATGTGGTCGGCTCCAGACAATTGGAAACCGCGTTTTATGCTCAGGACACGATAAGAGCCACGAATACCCTCACGGTGACCCTAGGGTTGCGCTACGAGCCTACAAATGGCTGGCATGAGATCAATGGGCATGGCCAAACCTCTGTCCTGGGGCCGGATGGCCTATTGGTGCAAACGCAGCCGAGCACTCTCGGCGGAGGATTACAGAATCCGCTGCAGTATGAGATAACCGGCCCTACGGTTATGCAGAATACATCCTTGCGGAATTTTGCTCCGCGGTTAGGCTTGGCTTGGGACATCTTGGGGAAGGGTAAGACCGTCGTTCATGCGGGGTTTGGCACTTACTATAGCGAGTTGGATGACAGGAATTTTAGAATTACCGCCGCTTACCCCTTCAGTGTACAGGGTTCGTTCAACAATACGACATTCCCACAGCAACTTCCGGTACTGCCGGCATATAGCCCGCTGCCTGCTAATTCGCTATTGCCTTCTGGAGGCTGGGTTCCTACCGCACGAACTCCAACCGTGCAGCAGTGGAGTTTTTCAATCCAGCAGCAAATCACGCGCTCGACCGGCATCACCGTCGCTTATGTGGGTTCGCATGGCTATCATTTGATCGACAACAGCATCACCAATCCCACTCACTCCGTGATTTGTCCTGCCCCGGCATGCGCTGCCTCACCTGTACCAATACCTGACGGAACAAAATACTTCCCATCAGGATCTGCGAGCCAAAGACTGTTTCCCCTAACGGGGACTGCGGCTCTCTGGCAGGATTCGGGACACAGTTCTTACAACGCGCTGCAAGTGGATGCCAGACAGCAGCTAGCCAAGGGAGTGAACTTCCGAACGAACTTCACTTGGGCCAAAGCACTGGACAACTCGTCGTTCCCGGTGGGCGGTTATTCGGGTAATTGCCCCAATACCCAGAGTCAGGCTTTCAATCCGGACGCGGACTATGGCATATCGTGCCAGGACATCAAGTACAGATTTTCCTTCAACGGGGGATACGCTTTGCCGATAGGACAAGGAAGGGCGCTTTTCAGCGGCGTGAAAGGTGTCCCTGGAAAGCTGATAAGCGGCTGGGAATTGAACGGCATCGTTACCTGGCAAAGCGGGCTGCCCTTTTCGCCTTTAGATGGCTTCAACAATTCCAGGGACGGAGATACTGCTACCCCAGATCGGGCTTCTTGGGATCCCACCTTCACTGGGAGTCTTTATCCAAAGACTGTCGATGAATGGTTCAATCCGAATGCGTTTAAACTGTCGCCGGCAGGGACTTATGGGAATGTTGCAAGAAATGTCCTGCGGGGGCCTGCGCTGGCAGATGGCGATGTATCGCTCTCAAAGGAAACCAAGGTCAGCGAGCGATTCAATGTGACGTTTCGAGCGGAATTTTTTAATATCCTGAATCATGCCAATTTCGGCCTACCCAACTACACTCTGTTCACTAGCAGCGGGGGACGAACGGGCTCTGGTGGAGTAATCACTACTCTGTTGACAGATCCCCGGGAGATTCAATTGGGATTGAAGCTCGGTTGGTAGCGGGCTGATAGACTTTCGACAAATCCAGACATACCAGCAGTCCCCGAATATGACGCCGCCTCGCGCACGCAAAAAGGCGGAACAGGGCAGCCAGATTCCGCCAATTTGCGGATGCAGAAGTGAGGCTCGCGCTCACGGGTGGCCGCCTTTTCGACAACGCGTCTCGTTTCAAATACCGGAGTGATTTCGACCCAGCTAGTCCTAAAGTCCAGGCGAAATTGAGTTTGTGCTCGAACTGCTATTCTGGTTCTGAATCGCGTTATAATTTCGGCACGTAGGCACAAGGCGCTAAAGTGTCGGTGCGGAGGTTGGTCATGCGCAAAGCTCGTGGTGTCTTATTGTCGGTAATTGCCTTGATTCTCGCGGCAGTGCCCGTCTTGGCCCACCATTCGGTCAAAGCGGAGTACGACGACAGTAAGACGGTCACCGTGACCGGTGTGCTGACGAGGGTCCTGTGGGTCAACCCGCACATTTTTTGGTACGTGGAAACCAGGGATGACACTGGCAAGCCGGTGACGTGGGCTTTCGAAGGTCTTCCTCCAGGGATGCTGCACCGCTCCGGCGTCGGTCGGGATATGCTGAAGATCGGCGAAACGGTAACCACAACCGCATGGCCCGCCAAGGATGGCACGAAGCTCATGGGTTTTGGAAAGGGTATCAAGTATTCGGATGGCCACGAGATCGTGATGACCGTGGGAGCCCTTGGCGAGCAGAAATAACCATTCGGGTTTTCGATCGTGAATGATGTCACCTTCGCGCAGTTTGCCAGGCTTCTAAGATCGGCTGGGAAGCGGAGATTGTAAACAATGAAGCGACGTCTGCTTAGCTGCTGCGTGTCGGCAGCGGCCGCCATGATTCTTTCGTTTTTTCTCTGCATGCCTGGCGCGGCCCAGAATGATGCCGCAGCCGCTACGCCTCGCACAGCGGATGGACATCCGGATTTGTCGGGCTATTACGCCAACCATGGCACGCCCACCGAAGCAATCTACGTAACAAATCCGGATGGGTCTGTTGCCTTTGTAGGTGCCAGGGACGAACACCCTGACGAGAACGCGAAAGAAGCCCGTCAACACAAAACCTCCGTAGAGGCGAGTTCTTCCGTGCCTTATAAGCCCGAGTTTGCGGCTAAAGTGAAGGCAATCGTCGACAGCCAAATCGGCGACGCCAGTCCCCTCGACCCGGGACTCAAATGTCAACCCCTTGGCATCCCGCGCGAAATGGGTGGTCCGATGCGGGTGGTGCAGACACCCGGATTGCTTGTAATCCTGTTCGAATCCACCACGGGGGAAGCGTATCGCGTCATCCCCACCGATGGGCGACCGCACCGCAAAGATCTGGATCCTGCATATTTAGGGGATTCTGTGGGCCACTGGGAGGGGGATACGCTCGTTGTGGACGTCACTGGCCTGAATGACGAAACATGGCTTGGAAACGGCGGCCTGATTCATAGCGATCAGGAACACGTCACCGAGCGGTATAGCCGCAAAGGGGATGTCCTTACCTATGAGGCCACGGTAGAAGATCCGGTAATGTTCTCCAAGCCTTGGGTGATTGCGCCGCGGCATTTTAGGATTAACAACAATCCTCAGGACCAGATGCTTGAAAGCGTTTGTATCGATAACGATAGCGGTCATGTGGTCGGTGTCGAACGCAAGAACTAAGTGGCATTCCGATTCGTTCTTCCCAGCGCGCCTAGCTCCGCCAGTTACGTGGAATTATTCCGTAGAATAATGACCGCTTGGCCAGCTTGAAATCTGTACTCCGAACGCGCTTCGTTTGTCTCTAGTATCCCAGGTTGCTCCAAAAGGCGCAGTGATGTTCCTCGCGGACTTTGGTTAGCGGGAGTATCACATCGCCGCCCGGCCGAAAGCGCAGTAGGTTTTCCGATTCAGGCTGCAATGTGGGCCATGGTTTGTCGCCGCCCTGCGGACGCCCGTCGCGCGCAAATGTTGCCCAGTATTGTTGCATCCGTTTTGCTAAGGCAACCTGCTCCTGCGTTTTTTCGCCCAACATGATCGGTGCATAGAGAAAACCGATCTCCGCGGTGTGCATGGATCCGAATTCGAAACCCGCCGAATCCGGCATACCCGATCCTCGCGGATCATCCAGTTCGTAGGCATAAGTCTGAGTCACTTTTGAGAGCGCGCCGCCAAGCTCGGCCAGCATGGGGCAAAAGCCGATCCCATTGGGCACTCCGCTGTCGCTCGCCGCGGCTCCGGCCGCATAAGCCGGATCCGGGAACGCACTCGCCGGATACTCCGCAGCTACAACCGGTGCGAGCGGCCCAAATGTATTCTTCAGATATTTGTCATAGTTCCCGGGCGTGCCGGGAAATCCCGTTGTCGCTACCCCGTTGTGCTTCTGCTCGTCGTGATTGGCTCCAACCATCACTGGAATGCGTTGTAAATCGCCGGATTCGATGAGCTCGATCGGCGCGATTGGCATCAAGCTTCCGCCAACATTGGCCGTGGAAAGATCCAGGCCGGCGGATGCGGCGAGCAACTCCGCTGCCCGTTTCGATCTAAGGCAGGAGGCGAATGATTTTGAATCTGTGCAGCCTGCTTTGCCGGCGAACTTTGCTCCTCGAAGCAGTGCGGCTTGATGGCTGATGATAAAGCCCGAGGTGCGCGTGCATTCGCCGCTTTCGATGATCGCTTTGTGAAAAAGCCGCTCATGCATCCGAGCGGTCATCAGGGTGCAAACCGCAATTCCGCCTGCGGACGTTCCGGCGATCGTTACGTTATCCTTATCTCCTCCAAACGCCGCAATATTCTCCTGAATCCAACGCAACGCCGCGACCATATCCAGAAAGCCGTAATTGCCCGAAGAGGAGTTGTTTGTCTCGCCGTCCAACGCAGGCAGGGCCAACCATCCGAATGCGCCCAGCCGATAATTTGGCATGACGACAATCATGTCATTGTCACCGGCAAGCTCCACTCCGTCCCGCGCACTTGCCGTTCCATTGGCGAATCCACCGCCATGAAAATAGATCAACACGGGCATCTTTTTTCCTTCTCGGCTTCCCGCGGGCCGGTAGACGTTCAAATAGAGGCAGTCTTCGTTCGGCGCCGGGAACTCGGGCAGGGCGCGGCCCTGCATGCAGGGTGGGGGGAACTTCGAGGCGTCCAATGTTGCGGAGTATGGCTTAGGGGGAATGGGGGCGCGCCACCTCAGATTGCCGACAGGCGGCGCTGCAAACGGGATGCCGCGGAATTGCTCTACATTGCCGGCCGTGATTCCCTGAATCGTGCCCTGCCGCGTGTGTACGACGGGAGCGGATCCAGCCGTTTGCGCTTTGACGGCGAGAATCAGAAGACAGAATCCGGGAGCGAGCGCGGCAAGTGATTTCGATATGGAGAACGCGGATCGCGAGGGCACGGCAGCGCTCCTTTTCTGGCAAAGCCGCCGGCATCATAGCCTCAGTCCGGCAGGCAGCATTGTACACTCCGGACACAAACGTCATTTTGTATTCATTTTCGCGGACGTCATCTGGCAGTGGCCCTCGATTTTGCAAGCTTTTGCGACTACCGTTGCGGAGAAGGCTTCCCGGTCGCAGGAGCGTCCCCCAAACTTTTCGCGGGCGATTTGTCCGCGTGATCATACACGCGCATGCGCCTTGCAAAAGTCAAAGACTTCAGCCTCCGCCCAAAAGCGCTCCGGCCCCGGAAATCGTGAGATAAAACCGCAATGGCCGCCGCGCTCGGTGGCCACCAGTTGAATCCAGGGATTGCCGGTGAGTTCGGGAGCTTGAAATGAGGCAAACGGAACTACCGGATCGTCTTTGGCCGTAACGACCAGCGTGGGCACTGCAATGCGCTCCGCGCAACGCAAGGCGCTCGCCCGTTCGTAATATTCCGCGGCATCGCGGTAACCGCAATGCCGAGCCGTAATGGCTTCGTCGAACTCGCGTACAGTCCGCACCCGGCCCAGGCCATTCAATTCGAACTGCCCTGGAAAGAGCTTCGCCTTGCGGCGCAGCCTCGATTTGAGATGGCGAACGAAATGCCATTGATAAAGGCGGTTCTCGCGCTGCGATATTGCTTCCACGCAAGCCGCGAGGTCCAGTGCGGGTGATACGGCCAGAACCCCACCCAGCTCGTGCGGCCGTGCCTCTCCCAGTTCTCCGGCCATCTTCAACACGAGATTGCCGCCCATCGAATAACCTGCGAAAAAGATCTGGGGCAGCCGGTCGCGTTGAATGAGCTCTACGAGCACCGCCTCGAAATCGGCGCTGAGTCCGGAATTGTAGAGGGTCGCGCTCAGCCGTTCGGTGCCGCCGCAATTGCGCTGGTTAATCCGCAGTACGTTGAAGCCGCCGGCGAACGCCCGATTCGCCAGGCCGCACATGTAAGGAGATTCGCTCGAACCCTCGAGGCCGTGTACCAGCGCCAGCGTTGGCGATCTGCGTCGCTCCTGCTGCCACTGGCACCGCGCCAGTAATTGCGTTCCCGGTTCCACTTCGAACAGGCGATCCTCCACCCCTCGCACGTTCGGGATGCGCCTTGGCAGCAGCGCACCGGCCAACGTCATCAGGTGCGGATTGCTCAGCCATCGATGTGCCTCGAATTCCTTCACCGCGTCCCCTTCAGATTAGCGCCTGAGCCTTTCACATACTTTCACCTAACTCTAACTCGGCCTCTCCTAGCGCTGCGCGGATGGCAGTAAGTCTCACCGCGAGCCGAATTTTTCACTGGCGTATGGAGACCACTCGATATTTCGGGAGTTGAGGACAAACAGAAAATAGATTGGCCGGCTCCCTTTGGCCTAATTTCTGCTTTCGATGGGGGAAAGACCTACACAGGCCTGCGCAGTCCGACCAGCGTTTAATTCGCTTGCATAGAAAGTCCGGCCACTCAGTACTGTTCGAAGCACAGTGATCAAGTCAGTGCTGGCTCTGGATTTGGTCAGAAAACCTTCACATCTGGCGGCTCGAGCTGCGGTTGCAAGCTCGCTAAAATTGTGTGCAGTGAAAATGACTACCTTCGTCCAGAACTCAAATTTCCGTATGGCGCGCAAGACGTCCCATCCGTGGCCATCCGGAAGCGCTAAATCTAAAAGAACGGCATCAGGCTTGAGCTCTCGAATAACCTCTATCGCCTCAGTGACCGTCACGGCTTCGCCGCAGACTTCCAGATCAGGTTCATTCTCAATCAACACGCGAATGCCCCGCCGCATGATTTCAAAGTCTTCCACGATAACGATGCGCTTGCGACTGCCGGAAATGTGGACATCCTTCTTTCGACCCGATCGTAGTCCAGGCAGGGGAAACACGCTGGATGGAAGGCCTTCGTTGGCGGTAGGGATTATTGCGATCACGTGAGTTCCTGCGTCGCTCGTCCGAATTTCGAACGATCCCCGAAGTTCGCTGACGCGTTCACGCATTCCCGCAATGCCAACGCCAACACTGATTACGCTGGGCCCGCCGGCAGGCAGATTCGCGGCGGCGATTCCTTTGCCGTCATCCTGCACCTCGACCCGCAAGGCGTGGGAATCGAAAATCACACGCACCCACGCGTTCGACGCTCCGGAATATCTATGCACGTTCGTAAGGCATTCCTGAACGATTCGAAACGCCGCTGTCTCTTTTTCGGGAGAAAGCCGCGGCAAGTTCTCCGGGATTTCAACGTGGAGACTAATGTCGCTGCGTCTATCTAGGCCTTCCACATAGCTACGAATCGCAGCCCCTAGTCCAACGAGGTCGAGAAAAGGTGGATGAAGTAAGTAAGAAACAGAGCGGACTTGGCGCTGGGCCTCTTCTATAAATCGGCGGCACTCTTGAAGGTCTTGTTTCGTCGGTTTGCCGGATCGGATGGCCTTGCCGAGAGCCATTGTTGCTGCGGCCAGTGCTTGGCCGATAGTATCGTGGAGTTCACGGCTAATTCGGCGCCGCTCTTCGTCCTGAGCTTGAAGAAGTCGAGCCGATAAGGACCCGCGATTGAATCCTGCTTTCATGGGGAAGCCAACAGCATTGTAGACCACACTGTTGTATAGAACTGCGAATCCGTCCAGCAGCTGTGGAAAACTCAAGCAACTTGAGCAAAGAGCGCGTTCGTTCCGGGCTTATCGACCCGCCTTCATGGATTTCGCCGCGCTGAAACCAACGCGAGCGTTAATTGTCGTGCCGCGTCCAGGTTGAGACTCAATTGAAAGTTCGCCGTTAACCAGCTGAAGCCGTTCCCGCATGATCCTCAGGCCGAATCCACCTTCCCTTAGGACCTTCTGAAGATCGAAGCCGATGCCTGAATCGCGTATAGTGAGCTCGACTTCATCCGATTTATACGCTAGCGTTACCTCAATGCGCTTTGATCCGCTATAGCTCGCAGCGTTTTGCAGAGCCTCTTGCGCCACGCGGTACAAGGAAAGCGCGATCTCCTTCGCCAGGCCTGTGGGACTGCCTTTAGTTACGAACTTGATTACCATTTTCGTTTGTTCCGAAAGCTCTTTGCACAAACTCGCGACAGCAACGTTGAGACCCAGAACTTCCAGTTTCGTGCACTGCAGGCGGCCGGACAGAGCTTGACAATGCGCTACGAGCTCCTCGATCTGTTGTTGCGCTGCCTCGATGTCCCTGAAGCGTGCGAGGTCTACCGACAGCAAGCACAAGCGTTCGACGTGCTCGTGAAGTTCGCGGGCGATCCAGTTGCGTTCCTCCTCCTGCGCTTGAATCAGCTTGCGGCACATCTTAGAAAGAAGCTCCGCAATGTGATGCGCTTCCTCGACCTGTCTGGCATGGGTCATGTCTGCGACCACACACACAACGCATCTCCGGCCATTGATGTCAATTAACATCGCGGTTAGTGAACCTGTTCGGATCTCGCCACTTTTCGTGCGAGCACGCATCTCGACATTCCGAATAGTGGCTCCAGAGGCCATTTGTTCCAAAAGCTGAATTCTTTGATCGGGATCGTCCCAAATTCCGAGATCAACAGGTGTTTTCCCAATGACTTCATCACGCTTCCAGCCCGTCTGACGTTCGAAGCTGCCGTTGACGTCGATGTACCGGTGGTCGCTGGCGCTGCACAAGGTCAGCACCAAGGGGCTGGTTCGAAACAAATCGAGAAACTTCTCACGGCACTCGTTTAGAGTTTCCTGGACCTCCTCCGGTTCGGTCATGTCGAGCTCCCATAAAGTGCCCGCAAAAGCCTGTTATGCCTGCGTGGCGCGTGAGATTCGGGCGGTCCCAACAGAACGGGCGGCGCGAGCGCTGCTGCCACCCAACTAAAATAGGGCGCAACTATATAGCTGATTAACTGTTCTTACAACCCGAATGGAGGAATGTGGGTTGGGTAGGTCAAAGGAGGGGAAATGACACAGCCGCTTCTTATTCATTTCGGGCCCGGCGATACAAAGAACTTGCAATCAAGAGCTGATTTCAAAGCCAAGATCAGATCTCTTTCAATACGCAGCTTAAAGACATACGCTAACGCTCCCGCCTGGCGCGCCGCCTGCACTATTTCCGGATCGGTTTCGGTGGAGCAAATCACTGCGCGCGTATTGTTTTTGCCTAACTGCTGCGTGATCTGGATGCCGTTAAGGAGCGGCATTTCGAGGTCCAAGACAGCCAAGTCTGGTTTGTGAGAGTGAATGGCCCGCATTGCGGATTCGCCATCGCCTGCCGTTGCGACAATGTCAAACTCGGCAGAGAGCAAGGAGACAAGTTTCTGCAAGAACGCCGGGTTGTCATCGGCCACAATGATGCGAACTTTTGCCAATTGAACTCCCTGAAAGTGCGGGCTCTCAAACCACTACTGGTGGCACAGCTATGCCAATTCTCGGGGGACGAGAAACTGCTCGTAACAACACTGCAAAATCGGAGGGGACGACTCCACACGAAGTATACAGCGAAACCTGCTCTTAACTTTGTCGCGATTTCAAATTGCGGTTCTTGTTATTTGTCGCCATTTTCCTTTTGGAGGCAGTCAGTCGCCGGGCGTGAGGGGTTCTTGTTCTTTCACTGTGAATCGCTGGTTTCGAGATTACCTCGCTTCCTGTTGTTTGCGGTAATGCGAGATTCTGAACCGATATACGCGCGGCCTCTGCCCGTTGATCTTTATCTAACCGCCCGCCCTCCAGTTGCGCTACAGCCGGATCAGCGTGAGGACCTGCCAGCCCAAGCAGGATCAGCACTCGAGCATCCGGCGCATGGTCGGTCTGCCATGCATGCTCCTCTGCGATTCTTCTGCAAACTTCTCGTGTCTCCTCCCAGGTCTCACCCGGTTCGTAGCCGCGGGCCTTCAATGCCGATTGAATCTCGGCAATGCGTTGCGGACTGGGCTGTGTTTGTCGAGTTTCTGTGTGCTTCACAGGGTGCGTTTTCCGGGGCTGCGTTTTAGGCCGTGTAGTCGCAAATAAAGGCGGAACCGAAAGCAACAGGATGAGGCTGTACACACCAGTTAATTTACGCAACGCGACTCCACCCATGGATCTGCTGAGATTCGTCTTACGACTTACGATTCCGTGATCGTCCGCAACCATGATTCCCGACATGAATCCTCCACATGATATTGCGAGCTAAGCTCGGCTTAGAATGTGCAACTTATGCGGCAGTGCTGCGGATGGATCGAATGCGGACGTTCTGGCGCCTAAACCATAGTTCTGGTCACCTGTGAAGTGCAAGTACTTTCAACTTTAGCTGTCATGGCTGTGACACATGCCGGTCATAAGAAACCGGCTTTCGGTGGGCATGCTCAGTTTCGGTTAAAGCGCCGGCGATACTATGGGCTTTGCTTTTTGTTCGCCATCGCCTACAATTACGCGGCTTTGGGTTCAAGCGGCCAAACGCAGCCAGGTTGGCTCTGTTGCACCATGGAGAATCCAACGAGGTACGCGCCTGTAATAAATGGCGCGGCTGATGCGATTAGATCGGTGACTAGAACCGCTTTGTCCAGTTTCAAAGGTTAAAATGACTGCAAAGGCTAACAGAGCGACTTCTCGGAATCGGCAGCGATTCGAAGAGTCCGCGCCTATCTTCGATAAGGCGTTCTATTTGCTATTCCTGTTGCTCCCGTTTGTGACTCTGATTCAGACCGTCCGCGCCCGGCCGGGCGAAAGCACCACCGCACCAGAAACATTTTTAGAGACTGTTATTTCTGGTCCGCAATGGTCGTATACAGTCCCGTTCGAAGTAAAAAACAAGAGAACGATCGAAAAGCTAATCCAATGCGAGAGCCGGGGAATGAACATTTCCCATCCCGATGATGACGGCATTATGTCCGACGGGATTTTGCAATTTCACCGAGGACCAGCCGACACCATGACCGGTGGCACGTGGGAGGATTTCTCCCGAGCGAGCGGAATCACTGGATCACCGAAGAATCCAACCGATGCGATCCGGATGACGGATTGGGCCATCAGTCACGGATTAGGCCCCCACTGGGGGTGTTGGCAACTCCAGAACTTATCTCCAGGTTCATAAGCGCAAACAGGCAGTCACGCGAAACGATACCCATCGATTCTACCAAGGAACGCGTTGTCCAGTTTTAGCGGGGAGCGCTGCAGATCGCAACTGAGGGCGGGTTTAGATTCACCTTAAATACTCTAAATTAGGTTGCAAATTGGACTTATGCACAGGCCAAGCTCAGAGCCTAGTCCTGCCATTCTCATCATTAGTTGAAAGCGTCCGGGACCTGTAGGCCTGCTTCCATCTAGATTGAAGGCCAAACGAGATCGTCTACAGCGGCGTTTACGGTGTGGTCCGGTGACCAGCTAAAGTCGGATCGCTTTGCGGCCATTTCCTGACTTGGACACAGTTCGCCTGCTCTCTTGGCGCCGGTGGCACCCTAACTTTTTCGACAATAAAATCGTTCTGCACTTGTCACGCGGGTTGGTTCGAGGTATGAATAGGTACCCCTTCGATTTGTCCGTTGGTCCGGCAATAAACAGAAGCGCGAAACTTCGGTTTCTTGCGGTACTCTCGCCCCCTTCCATTGCCAACATTAGCTCGCGCGAATGCGCGTGTAGTTCCTCGATTTGTGAAAAGCCGAGCGATTACACCGATATGGATTAGGAACAAGCGGATACTGCCGCCATCGGCGTGGTCGAAAAAGGTGAGTGCATGAAGGCCCGACTGTTTGATAGTTCGATCGTGAGTACTGCGCAGGAAGCCCTCGACTTCATTGGAAACATACTGGAATCATCTACCGAGTATTCGGTGATTGGGAAGGATCTCGACGGGAAGATTCTCCTCTGGAACGAAGGTGCGCGCCGGATGTATGGCTACGATCCCGAGGAGGTTGTGGGAAAGCTCAACTCCGACGTACTGCACACTCCCGAGGATGTTGCTGCAGGAAAGCCCAAGGAGATGATGCAAGCGGCTCTGCGAGACGGAAAATGGGAGGGTGTAATCGCCCGTATTCGAAAGGATGGACGGCGCATTAAAGC
Organism: Terriglobales bacterium; assembly: GCA_035651555.1. Taxonomy (GTDB): domain Bacteria; phylum Acidobacteriota; class Terriglobia; order Terriglobales; family Acidobacteriaceae; genus Gp1-AA145. The sequence continues at coordinate 13,671 of DASRFL010000006.1, read as the reverse complement.
GCGCGTCGTCATTACGCCTCGTCGTGATTCGAAGGGCAATCCCATAGGTTTTCTTCTTATTTCCAAAGATATTTCACATGAACTGAGATTTGCTGAAGAGATCAGAAAAACGAAGCTGTTCGACAACGCCATCGTCGGGAATGCCCAAGAAGCGGTCGATTTCATCGCGAATATCCTGGAGTCCTCCACCGAATACTCCATTATTGGCAAGGATTTGGATGGAAAGATCCTTCTTTGGAATGAGGGCGCACGCAGGCTTTATGGATACGAACCGGAAGAGGTTGTTGGGAAAGCGAATTCCGCCATTCTTCACGCCCCTGAAGACGTAGCGAGCGGGAGGCCTCGGGAACTTATCGATACCGCGTTGCGCGACGGCAAGTGGGAAGGCACTATTCATCGCCGTCGTAAGAACGGAGACCAATTTACAGCCCGCGTCGTTATCACTCCGCGAAGAGACTCGAGCGGCAGAGCAATTGGATTCCTACTTATTTCAAAGGACATTTCCGACGAAATCCGCTTAACCGAACAGTTAAAAGCAACCCAGTTTTACACCCGCTCTTTAATCGAATCCAATATCGATGCTCTGATGACTACGGATCCGCTAGGAATCATCACGGATGTAAATCAACAAATGGAAGCCCTCACGGGCTACTCGCGTGACGAACTAATCGGCACCGCCTTCAAAAACTTCTTTACCGATCCAGGACGGGCGGAGGAAGGCATACGCCTGGTGCTGCGCGAGGGCAAAGTCACTAACTATGAGTTGACGGCAAAGGCCAAAGACGGAAGAACAACGGTTGTGTCATATAACGCTTCCACCTTCCGAGATTCCGGTAACAAGTTGCAAGGTGTTTTCGCAGCTGCGCGCGACATCACTGAACAGAAAAAGTTAGAAGCGCAACTCCGCGAATCGGAGGCATATAACCGCGGGCTCATTGAGGCGTCAGTCGATGGACTGATTACCGTGGACCCGTCAGGAACGATTTCGGATGTTAACGAGCAGATGTGTCGAATGTCAGGCTATGCCCGTGAAGAATTGATTGGTACTCCATTTTCTGATTATTTCCAGGATTCAGACAGGGCGACAGCGGGAGTGAAGGAAACTTTCGAGAAGGGCGTCGTTACCGATTATGTGCTGACGCTCGCGCGGCGCGCGAGCTCTCCATTGCGTGTGTCTTTCAATGCTTCCGTTTTTAAAGATGCTTCCGGGGAAATTAACGGGATCTTTGCCTCGGCTCGCGACATTACGGAACAGGCGCGTCTGCAAGCGCAGCTCGCGGAGGAACGAGCGTACAACAGAGGATTGATCGAAGCATCTTTAGATGGGCTCATCACGGTCGATCCTGCTCTGACGATTACCGATGTGAATGAGACCATGTGCCGCATGTCAGGTTACATGCGGGCCGAATTGATTGGCACGCCCTTCCATCAATATTTCACGAATACAAAGAGCGCCGCTGATGGTGTACGACAAACCCTCGACAAGGGTGCGGTAACCAATTATGAGCTGACTCTGCGCCGCAAAAACAGCCAGGAGCTTCTCGTATCTTTCAACGCGGCGATCTTTAAGGACGATGCGGGACGCATTCGAGGGATCTTTGCGTCTGCTCGCGATATTACGGAACAATCTCGTTTGCAGGCTCAACTTGGAGAGGAGCGGGCTTACAACCGAGGCTTAATCGAAGCTTCCGTGGATGGCTTAGTCACCGTGAACGAGGAGATGTTGATCACCGATGTCAACGAGACCATGAGCCAAATGGCCGGTAAGTCCAGGGCCCAACTCATCGGTTCCTTTTTCCCGGAGTATTTTCTCGAAAGGGAACGAGCCGCCGAAGGCGTACGGCTTACCTTCAAGGAAGGCTCGGTCACAAACTACGTTCTGACATTGCAGGCAGCGACGGGAAAACCAATTCCTGTGTCTTTCAACGCGGCCGTATTTCGCGATTCAGGTGGGGTGGTCCGCGGGATCTTCGCTTCTGCTCGCGACATTACCTCTCAAAAACAGCTCGAAAGCCAACTCCAAGCCTCGCAGTTCTATACGCGCTCACTCATCGAGTCCAATATCGATGCTCTGATGACCACGGACTCGCTTGGAATAATCACCGACGTCAACCAGCAGATGGAAGCGCTGACTGGATGCACGCGTGAGGAGCTCATTGGCACTCCATTCAAAAGCCATTTCACAGATCCGGCTCGCGCCGAAGAAGGGATTCGCCTGGTACTGGATAAAGGCAAAGTCACGAATTACGAATTGACGGCGCGATCGAAGAAAGGCCGCGAGACAGTCGTTAGCTACAATGCCACGACCTTCAACGATCAATCTGGAAAACTCCAGGGTGTATTCGCCGCCGCTCGCGACATTACCGAACAGAAGAAGCTGGAGCAACAACTTCGGGAACAGCAAGCTTACAACCGCGGCTTGATTGAGAGTTCCGTGGATGGGCTGATTACAGTGGATCCAGCAGGAATAATTACCGACGTCAACGAGCAGATGTGCAGGATGACCGGATATGGGCGGCTGGAGCTAATCGGCAGCGAGTTCGCGGGTTATTTCACTGAGCCAGAGCGGGCCACAACAGGCGTGAAGCAAACATTTGAAACCGGTGTGGTCACAGAATATGCCCTAACTCTAGTTTCACGGACTAGGCGCTTGCTTCAGGTGTCGTTCAATGCGTCTGTTTTTCGAGATCCGCTCGGCAAGGTTCGCGGTATTTTCGCTTCCGCGCGCGACATTACAGACCGTGTTCGCCTCGAAGAACGCCTCCGGGAGCAGCAAGTGTATCTGCGCGGCCTAATCGAGAGTTCGTTGGACGGGCTCATTACCGTCGATCCAACTGGATTCATCACCGATGTGAATGAACAGATGTGCCGAATGACGGGCTACAGCAGAGAAGAGCTGGTGGGTTCGGTATTCAAACAGTATTTCACGGAGCCCGATCGAGCAGACTTGGGCGTGAAGCGCACATTGACCGAAGCCACAGTCACGAATTACGAACTCATCTTGCGATCGAAGACGGGCCGCAAAGCAACCGTCTCGTTTAACGCGTCGATTTTTCGCACGCCTGACGGCCAAGTCCAGGGCATTTTCGCATCCGCTCGAGATATTTCCGAACAAGCGCGGCTCGGTTTGCAACTTACGGAGCAACAAGCCTACAACCGCTCGCTCATTGAGGCCTCGGCCGATGCGCTCTTTGCCATCGCTCCCGACGGCATTATCACTGACGTGAATGAGGAAGCGACTCGCTTGACCGGTTATTCGCGAAAACATCTCATCAATTCCCGATTCTCCGAGTATTTCACCGAGCCGGAGACCGCACGCTCGGGCGTACAACAGACCCTTGCCGAGAAGCGCGTCATTGGTTACGAACTTGTCTTAATTACGAGATATGGCCGCCGCATTCCAGTTAGCTTCAACGCCGGAGTATTTACGGATGCGTCCGGGACAGCCCTCGGTATTCTGGCTGGCGCACGTGACACAACAGCGCAAAAGGGGCTTGAGAAACAGCTGCGGGATTCTCAGTTCTATACGCGTTCGCTTATTGAATCGAACATCGACGCTCTGATGACTACCGATCCGCTCGGAATCATCACGGACGTGAACCAGCAAATGGAGGCTCTCACCGGATGCACACGTGAAGAGCTGATAGGGACTCCTTTCAAAAATTATTTCACCGACCCGAAGCGCGCCGAAGAAGGCATCCGGCTCGTACTGCGGGAGAGCCGCGTTACGAACTATGAATTGACCGCGCGTTCCAAGGTACGACGTGAAACGGTGGTTAGTTATAACGCGACCATTTTCAACGATCAGACCGGCAAGTTGCAGGGCGTATTTGCGGCTGCCCGAGATGTTACGGAGAGAAAACGCTTCGAGCAAACGCTGCAGGAGAAGAATGTTGAACTCGAGAATGCCAGCCTTGCCAAAGATAGGTTTTTGGCGAGCATGAGCCACGAACTCCGCACCCCGCTAAATGCAATTGTCGGATTCACGGGCACATTATTGATGAAACTTCCGGGACCACTCACAGATGAACAGGAGAAACAACTCCGCACCATACAGGCGAGCAGCCGACACCTGTTATCGCTGATCAATGATCTCCTCGATCTGGCAAAGATCGAATCCGGAAAAGTGGAACTGAATGCCGAGACGCTGGACTGCCGGTCCGTGATCGAGGATGTCAGCACCACACTGCGGCAGCTTGCTGAAAACAAAGGACTCACGTTCGAAATGCTCATGCCCGACAGCGAATTGATGGTGCAGACCGATCGCCGCTCGCTGACCCAGATTCTCATCAATCTGGCCAACAACGCGATCAAGTTTACCAATCATGGATCCATCAGAATTGAGCTGATGGAAAAAAGAGTTGACGGCCAGCCTCTGGCAGAAATAGCGGTTATCGATACGGGAATCGGCATCCGCGACGAGGATAAGGCCAAGCTTTTCCAAGCTTTCATGCAGGTCGACAGTTCTTCCACCCGCGCCTATGAAGGCACAGGGCTGGGACTGCACGTCAGTCAGAAACTGGCCCACATGATCGGAGGGCAGATCCGATTTGAGACGCTCCACGGCAAAGGGAGCACGTTCTACATCTCTCTTCCGCTCGTTGAGGAGGTCGTACGGCACGCATCTTAGTGATCGAAGATAACCAGACGAATCTGCAGCTCATGGCTTATCTCCTTTCCGCGTCGGGCCATAAGGCCCTGGAGGCGCACGATGGCGGCGAGGGACTGGTAAAAGCAAAAAATGAGAGGCCCGACCTCATCCTCCTCGATATCCATATGCCGCAAATGGACGGATACGAAGTGGTCCGCAGGCTGAGGGAGGACTGCCAATTCTCAAAGATACCGATTGTGGCTGTGACGGCGCTGGCCATGGTGGGAGACCGCGAAAAGATCCTCGGTTCGGGCTTTGACGGCTATATCGCCAAGCCCATTGAAGCTGAAATGTTTCTTTCTCAGGTCAATAGCTTTCTCGGTGCACCCGGCAAGCGCAGGGTACCCGCTCCAATCGTCACGCAACAACCGAGAACCATCGGAGAGAGACGGCTAACCAAGCATGGGCTCGTTCTTTTTGTGGATAACACGCAAGTGAATATTGACTTGGTGAAGAGCATCCTGGAGCCCTTCGGTTTTGATGTCGTCACCGCCATGTCCGCTAAAGAGGGGCTGGATCTGGCTCGACGCATGAAACCCGATCTAATTCTGTCGGACGTGCATATGCCGCATGAGGATGGCTACAGCTTCATGCGCATGATTCAAGCGGATGCCGTATTGCGCCGGATTCCATTTGTATTTCTGACAGCATCTGTTTGGTCGGCACGGGAAAAGATTCAGGCTTTGGAACAAGGAGCCGCAAAGTTTCTTTCGCGGCCGATTGAGCCTGAGGATTTGCTGCAAGAAATCGAGGGATGTCTGAGAAACGCGAAGGGTAAGTAAGAATGGCGAAAATTCTTATCGTAGATGACAAGCCTCTGAATCGGAGTGTCTTGGCGACGCTGCTCAGTTACAAAGGACACCATACGCTCGAGGCTTCAAGCGGCATCGAGGCTCTCCACCAAATGGAAGTCGAGAACCCTGAATTGATCATAACCGACATCCTCATGCCCCAAATGGACGGATACGAATTCGTGCGTAAGGTTCGCGAACTGCGTACCGTACGCCAACCCGGAATTATTTTCTATAGCGCAACTTATCTGGAGGGGGAAGCTCAAGCTCTGGCCCGCGCCTGTGGAGTATCTCGAGTTATCTGCAAACCGTGCGAACCGGATGATGTGTTGAAAACCGTTGATGAGGAACTGGCTGCAATCAACGCCGTCGGGCCGCCAACCTCTGGCAACGACGCCCTGGGCGCAAAGATCATAAAGATTTTAAGCAATAAGCTTTATCACAAAATCCAGGAACTTGAAGAGGCGAATAGCGAATTGGAACGTCACGTGGCGAAACGGACGGCAGAACTGGAGCGAACTAACCTCTCGCTGCAAGAGCAGATCTCGCAGAGGGAAAAGGCACAAAGCGAAGCAGCGAGAACTAACGAGGAACGACTAAAAATGAAGAGCGACTTGCTTTCCCATGTATCACATGAGCTTCGCTCTCCGTTGGCCGTGGTGCATCAATTTACAACCATACTCCTTGATGGACTTGGCGGTCCTCTGAATTCCGATCAGCGCGAATACCTAGTAATCGCACTCCGGAACCTCGACCAACTCAAACACATGATCGACGATCTTCTGGAGGCCTCCCGAGCCGACGTCGGCAAGTTAACGGTACATCGGTCGTGCGTGCGCGTGAGAGATGTAATCAGACAAACTGTTAAGTCCTATCAAGCGATTGCAGCGAAGAAAGACATCACCCTGAAAATCGACATTTCTGAGAATCTTCCTCACGTTTATGCAGATCCGGCCCGCTCACTCAGATCGTCGCAAATTTGCTGGATAACGCCGTCAAGTTTTCCCCGCCAAATGACATGATCACTATTCGGGCGGTACGTTTTGAAGAGGACCCTAAATATGTGGCTTGTTCTGTGGCCGATGGCGGTCCAGGTATCGACCCGGCGCATGCTGACCGCATTTTCGACCGGTTGTATCAGGTAGGGCCGTCATCCGATGATCGAAGAGGAGGATTAGGCCTAGGTCTTTACATTTGTAAAGAACTGGTGAGCTTGCATGGAGGGTCAATCTGGTTAGATAAGGAAGTTAAATTCGGGACTGTTTTTAAGTTCTCGCTGCCGATCTTCAGTATTCCGAGTATGGTCACTCCAATACTGGTAACAGGGGGAAATTTGGCTCCTTCTGTCGCACTCATCACAATTAAAGTTCGCCCCATTCGCAAGTGGCCGGATGAAAGTTATCGTGAACGTGCGTTACATAAAATTCAGCAGCTGTTGGACCGTTGCGTATTACCCGATGCGGATGTTCTCTTACCCGTCGAAAGTATTGATGAAACATCATCGCTTTTTGGGATCGTCGCGCGTGCTGACAAGGCCGGAGCGTCTGTAATGCTGTCGCGAATTCGCGACCAGCTTTCACGCCACGATCCTTCCAACGAAAGCCAATTGATCTGTTCTGTAGATAGCGAAGTCATGGATACAACAAAATGTTGCGGCGGTCTAAGTCTGGCCGAGCGAGTAGCTACGATTGTGCATCATTTGGGCGGAAGGCTGAAGGCCGTCAGGTCGGAAAAGGACGCCAATGAACAAAAACAAAATACTTATTGTTGAAGATGATAAAGACACGGTTCGCGCCATGGCTGTTCGGTTTAGGTCGAAGGGTTTTCAGATCGTTGTGGCGAACGACGCGGTATCGGCAATCAGCACGGCGCGAAAAGAAAAGCCGGATCTTATCGTACTGGATCTTGGCTTGCCAGGTGGCGATGGCTTTGTCGTAATGCAACGACTGAAGGCCAATTACGACTTAATGCTGGTGCCGATTATTGTCGTGAGCGCCCGGGACCCAATGCTGAATGAGCAACGCGCGCTCGACGCTGGAGCAGAGGCGTTTCTTCAAAAGCCATTCGATGCGGATGAGCTTTTTGCGGCCATCCAGAAGGCGCTTCTCAAGAGCGGGCAGGAAATATCTGGAAACTAAAGTCAAGATGATCGCAAAACCCAAGATTCTTGTCGTGGATGACGACGCGCAAAGTCGTCAGCTTTATGTTTCGTTGTTATCTCCGTTTGGCTACCACGTAACCGAAGCCGCCGATGGGCAGCAGGGCCTGGAACTTGCCAGGACAGAGAGACCCGACCTGATTATTTCTGACATCTTGATGCCCACCATGAATGGGTATGAGTTTGTCTCTGCCGTTCGAAAAACCCCTGCGCTAAAGAGCGTACCGATCATTTTCCATAGTGCGAGTTTTCTGGACCGAGAAGCGCGCTCCTTGGGCGCTTCTTGTGGCGTGTCTCAGTACATTCTGAAGCCGTCTGATCCGGAGAAGGTTCTCGACATCGTGCACAACGCTCTCGGAATTCACCCGAAGGCGCCTTCCCTGCCTGATATACCGATAACGCCCGCACTTCCCAGCGTCGAAACGGAAACGATCCCACTATTGCTCGATGCCTTTTTCGAAAAAGGCAAGCAACTGGATGCCTCCAGCGTGCGTCTGAGCGCCCTTTTGGACCTGGCCATGAACTTTGCGGCTTGCTCGTCTGAGGACGATGTCCTCGCTGCCGCAGCCTCCGCCACCCGCAAGATTCTTGGCGCAAACTACGCTGCTGCGGCGCTCCTTGGGGATGACGGCACGCACGTGAGATCGCTTGCCTTGGCGGGCTTGGGACCCGAGATCGCCGCCAAAATTGATAAATCCTCCTTCGCCGGCGAAGTTTTCAAGAATATTACGCGCACGCGAAAACCATACAAGGCCTTCAACCCGTTCGGTGGGCCACCTGGAATTGAGCTGCCTCCTCTCCATCCTCCTACCCGAAGCTTCCTGGGTGTAGCTCTAAGTGTTGAAGGAAGAACCCTCGGTTGGATGTACGTTGCCGAAAAGATAGATTCGCTGACCTTTGACGACCTGGATGCGCGCGTTCTTACAGCTTTAGCGGCGCAAACCGCTCTCGCCTGCGAAAATGCCCAGCGCTACCGGATGATTCAGGAGCACGCAAGAAAGCTGGAGTCGGAAGTGGCCGAAAGACAACGCGCCGAGGACCGGTTCCGGATGCTTGTGGAAACCGCACCGACAGGCATTATCATTGCAGACCAGACCGGAAGGATAGTAGACGCGAATGCCCATGCTTTGAAAATGTTCGGTTACACCAGAAATGAAGTAATGGGCCAACCCATCGAGCTGTTCATCCCTGAGGCGCTGCGATTCGCTCATGAGAAACACCGAACCGTATATTCGGCCAATCCCCACGCGCGGCCCATGGGCATGGGTCTGGACCTTTTCGCTTGCAGAAAAGACAGAACGGCGTTCCCCGTGGAGGTCAGCTTAGGCCCGCTCGTTACGCAAGGAGAAACCCTGGTTTCCGCCGCCATTGTGGACATTACCGCCCGCAAAAAAATGGAGGAGCAGCTTCGCATCTCTCAACGGATGGAAGCGATTGGCCGACTGGCGGGAGGGGTAGCGCACGACTTTAATAACTTGCTTACCGTCATCCTGGGATGCTGCGATGTAATGGCCGATCAAATACCGGCGGATGAGTCCGCCGCACAAAAACTCGAGATGGTAACAAAGGCGGCTAATTCGGCGGCGGACCTCACCCGCCAGCTGCTCGCCTTCGGCCGTAAGCAAGTGCTCCAGCCGAGGGTCATTGAGCCGAGAGAGATTCTAAACGGCATTAAAAAGATTCTGACTCGCCTTATCGGGGAAAACATTAGAGTCAAGTTTTCCGTGGGCTCTGCCGTCGGTTGCGTCAATGCCGATCCGGGACAGTTAGAACAGGTCCTCGTAAACCTCGCAACGAACGCGCGGGACGCCATGCCGGACGGTGGGAATCTCACCATCGAAGTCTTAAACGCAGAGTTCGACGAGAATTACAAGCAATGTCATCCGCCGGCCCTACCCGGATCCTATGTCATGTTCGCCGTTTCCGATACCGGTTGCGGAATGGACCGCAAGACCCAGTCTCAAATTTTCCATCCGTTTTTTACAACGAAGGAACTGGGAAAGGGCACAGGTCTCGGCTTGGCGACCGTTTATGGCATCGTGAAGCAGAGCGGTGGCTTCATTTGGGTCTACAGCGAAAAAGGGAAAGGCACGACTTTCAAGATTTACTTACCTAGAGTCGAACGCCAGCCCGGTCGTGATCACGTCGACCCCGATGTGGCTGCGGAAGGAGGCTCAGAAACAGTGCTGCTCGCAGAAGATTCAGAATCCCTTCGAGAAATGGCCAGAGAATATATGGAAAGCTTGGGTTACACCGTGATTGAAGCGGAGTCTGGCGAACAGGCACTTACGCTTAGCGACGAATATGAGGGAATCATCCATTTGCTGCTGACCGATGTTGTGATGTCAAAGATGAGTGGACGCGAACTCGCCGAGCGTATACGTGAGAAACGTCCCAGCGTGAGAATTCTCTTCAGTTCCGGTTACACCGATGACGCAATTGTGCGCCACGGCGTGCTGGAGCCTGGCGTAGCATTCATTCAAAAGCCCTATCGTCCCAAGGCCCTTGCCCGCAAAATCCGTGAAGTGCTGGCAAACAATCCAGCACCATCGTCTGCAAAAAACTCCACGACGGCTCAGTTTCCTGTTAAGGCATAGTGTTCCCCACTAAAACCGGCTGGACTGGTGGAATGACGCACGGCTAGGTCGTTCGCCTCGTATCGCCTCCGGACGGTCACCTCAAACCGCAGGTCGGCGGCGCCCGTTTTTCCCTCTGATCCATTCCGTTATCGGCCCTCTCCAGTTGCTCGGTAAAACAGGGTTAACGGCTCCCATGCGGATTATTTCCGACTGCCCCATCATATGCAGATAGGTGCGTGGTCGTCCGTCTACGACTCCATGTGAAACATGTGGCTAGTAAGGCTTGTCGAGCCCGACTTTGCGGACGATATCGTCAAAACGAGGATCGTCGCGAAGGGGATCGAAGTAGGGATGAACCTTGAGGAACTGCAGAATATTTGAATGTTCGTTATAGGCTTGCTGGAGCCAGACGAATGCCTGGTCGTACTCGCCGAGGCCCAAATAAGCGTTCACAAAAGCCCCGGCGGGAACGTAACCCGCCTTTCTGCGTGTCTTCAACTCCGCGAGGAGCCGAAGGGCGTCACTACGTCGCCCGGCGTGGGCATAGGCGCTGATCAGCACACCCATAGGACCTGGGCCACGGTTAGAAAGAGAAATCACCTTCTCAAGGACAGTGATCGCATCCTCCGGCTGATGGTTGCCGATCAGTGCAAATCCAAGGAACCAAAGGACCTTTGCGTCGTCCGGCCGTACAGCCTGTATGCTGCGCAACTCGCGTATGGCCTCGTCGTAGCGGCGGCTTTGGAACAGAATCCATCCGATGCTAGCGCCTGAAACCTCAAGCGGGTCGAGCTCGCGTGCTCGCTGGGCCGACGCCAGCGCCTCCTCTGTACGTCCCTGACACAAGAACCAATCTGCTAATTCGTCGTGAGCAGCGGCGTCGTTAGGGTTCAAGTCAAGCGCCCGTCTGTATTCAGCCTCGGCCTCGGCCCATTGCCATCGTTCTTGCTGCACGTTGGCCACTAAGGCGTGTGCTTCAGCGAGGTCGGGATCAAGTTCCAGCGCCTTTCGAGCTGCACTCAATACCTTCGGGCGTGTTTCTTCGGGGGGAGCACCGATAAAAACAGTGCCGAGTTGGTTATACGCGCTTGCCAGGCCCACATAAGCTGGTGCAAACGTCGGGTCTTTCTTTATCGCTTCCTCGAAACCGGCAATACTCTCCTCTACTGCGGCTCGACCGTTGCTCTTGTTGAGAGTGAACTGGGCCTTCAGGTAGCTCTCATAGACTTCCGGCGAAACTGGACGCGTTGCCAAAAGCCTCTCGCGTTCCTCGCCGGTGACAGTCGCTTCGACCTTTTTTGCGATGGATTGCGCCACGTCGCTTTGCAGAGCAAGAACGTCCTGCGCATCGCGATCGTAGGTTTCGGACCAGAAGTGATCGTCAGTTATGGCGCGAATCAACTGTGCGTGGACGCGGATGCGACTGCCTTCTCGAATCACCGAGCCTTCGACAAGGGCATCCACACCGAGCATTTTGGCGATCTCCGGGACCGAGAGCTGCGTATCCTTAAAGCGGGTTACGGAGGTGCGAGAAATGACGCGCAAATCGTGGATGCTGGAGAGCCGTCCGATGAGCGCCTCGGTCATTCCGTCGGCCAAGTATTCTTGTGCTGGGTCGCCTGACAAGTTCCTCAAAGGAAGCACCGCCAGGGACTTGATTTTGGATGCGGTCGCGTCCTCTCTGCGGCTGCGAATCAGGACGTAGGCGAGGGCAAAGAGGGCGAGTACAGTTATCCCCCCGACAACGAACCAATGATGGGTTCGCGGAGTCCATGGGCGTTGGTCACCTTCCGCATCCGTAGGGATCTCCGCCCGGCGCTCCTTTGCCTCCTCCTCCAAACTAAGCTTGCGGCTGTGCAGCCAAGCATCGAGCTCGGAACGGTATGCGTAGACCGAGCCACCCCGCTCATGGAGATGGCGATGAATGGGCATCCCCTCGCGCTTCTCCCAGCGTTGAACCGTCTTTATGTCCCTGTTGAGGTAGGCCGCGATTTCTTTCCACGAATCCAGGAGGTCTTCAAGTTCTCTCACTGGCGGCGTCGTGGCTGGCGGCGATTCGCCCATTGCGCTCTCCTGAGAGTTCCAGCTTCGTTGGGGACAGTGCCCGATTGTAACGCTGGCAGCCTGCGACGGCAAAGCACGGCATTCGAGGGTAAATGGAGGAAAAGGCGAGGGTTCCGCGCATTGCCGTTTGACGAGAGCCACATCGTATCAGTATCGTGCCTGCTCGCTTCAAGCTGAAGCTGCCGAACTGATTCTCGGGGTATAAATCGCCCGCGCAATTCCCGGCGTGCGCGCCACCTGAGAAGCTTCCGGCGAAGCCAACGTGAATCTCAAACATTAGGAGGTCTCTCATGAACAGGAAAAGATTGCGGTTGACCACATGTATCTTTGTGCTCTTGGTGCTCGCGTCAGGTGTCGCTGCCTTAGCGCAAGATCCGCAGCCACCCGAGCACTTAAGTGGAATAATCAGTGACTATACGCCCTTAATTTCCACCCTCACTCCGACGGGACCGTGGGAAATGCGCGGCCACTGGTCCTTGCACTTGAACGGGGATGCTGGCGAGGCTGATTTCTCAGCATATATGACCATGGAACTGTCCGATTACGGTGTTACGGCAGCAGGTGGGAACGTGACCGATCCGAAGAGTCGCAGTGCCCACACCCATCACATCGTCATGACGGATGCCACGATTTCGTTTGACCCGTTCGACACAAGCAGTTGCCCTGTCTTAAGCCCTACGAACACCACTCGGTTTGTGGTCAACGGCACTGCCAAGTTCATTTCAGGCAACGGAAACTCTGCGCCCTTTGAGAAGTTAGGGCCAACAACGCTGCAAGTCTGCATCAGTGGAGGGACGGACGGAACGTCGGAGGTCCAGTATTCGAACATGACGTTGGCGATGACGGGACCTGCTGCGGCCAAACATTTCGGATCGCAGCCGATTCACGGTGTCGTTCACCTTCCTCACAAGGACGATGCCGATAGACATTAAAGATCGCCGCCTGTGAACGGCTTCGTCTGCCGTTCGGCATTGTCTGCCAACTCGGAATGCTGAGTTCAAAACGCCACCAGGGGTGTCGCTGTAAGTGCCTGAACCTGGAGGCAGAAAATCTTGGTCGGCCCTAGCAGACGATTTTAGAACTAATCCAGCCATCTATGCTCCACGTTTCTTGCCTGCATCCATTAGCGATGGACCCCCGCCCTTCGCCTTGAATAGTCCAGCTTTGTAACGCTCCAATGGCTTTCGCTCCGCCCATCGCGTTAATCGCTGTCTGAAGTACGGCTACCGCTTGCGGATCACTTGCCGATTGAGTTGGGGTCTGTGCGGCGACCGTGGATGTGGTCAGCACACCGAGCAGGACAAGGGCAACTAATGACAAGAGACGCATCTATCCTCCAACCGCACCACGACTCTGGATTTCGTGAAGCAGTAAAGCTGAAGAAAATTGGGGAACCTAAACAGCGGGACCGATTAGCGGATGGCTGGG
>DASRFL010000005.1:0-21999 GCA_035651555.1 Terriglobales bacterium | reverse complement strand
GCGTCTAACCCTGCTGCTGTGCTTGGTTCGGCCTTCGGTGCATTTTATTTCGATGGGGATGTAGATGAGCTTCGAATCTCCAGCACCAATCGATCCACCGATTGGATTGCTGCCGAATACAGTAATCAAAATAACCCCGGCACCTTCATCGCCATGGGAAGCGAGTCGTGCCCATCGACAACGCCTGCTCCGACCGTGACTCCGACCCCAACGGCAACACCTCCATTCGGCGCGGACAACTTCAACCGCGCGGATGGGGGACTCGGTTCAAACTGGGAAAAGCCGGTGCCGGCATCGGAACAAACGTTGATCATCGTGAACAATCAAGTGACCCCTGACACCGATGGTGCGCACTGTTACGCATATTGGATCGGGAACACGTTTAGCCAAGATCAGTATTCCCAGGCGCGGATCAGCGACGTGGGACCATGGAACGGGGTGATTGCCCGGGCCCAGTCCACCATTGACCGATTCTATATGGCCTTTGTATTTGGGGCCAACGACTACCGGATCTTTCTGCGAAAGGACGGGCTTTATTATACCTTAAGCTTGGGAAGCACGGAGACGTGGGTGGCTGGGGACATTATTCGGCTGGAAGCGGTAGGCGTAAACCCGGTGCAACTGACGTTGTTCCGGAACGGGAATCCGGTTTTGACTTATACGGACACCACAGAGAACCTCGTTGGCGGCAGCCCGGGGATCGGGATCTGGTCACCGAGCGACGAAAACCGAGCAGTTGACGACTGGGAGGGCGGCAATCTTGGGATGCTGGGGGTTAATCTAACACTGAGGCAGGCACCGAGAGTGCGGGGGAATCTTGTGGCGACGGCATCAGGCGTGAGTCAAGTTAAGCTCAGTTGGACGGCATCAACTGACAGCGTCGGCGTGAAAAAGTATGAAGTGCAGCGGCGGGATCCGGAAAGCCAGACTTTTGTGCACGTGGGAACGACTACAGGAACGAGCTACACCGACACTGGATTGGCCGCCGGTGGCAACTACAGTTATCGGGTCTTGGTGAGAGACGTGAACCGGCGTCTGAAAAGGTACTCGGGTGTGGCAAGCGTCATAACAGCTTCACCCACAATCGGACCTCGTACACCACGATAACGAGAGAATGAAACGAACTGAAAGCCAGCAGCGGCGGGCAATATAGCCAACCGCGGCAAGGCAATGGCCGCCACGCGGTCGGAGGAACAAGCTGGCAGTGGGTTACGGATCGTCTGCGAGACGAACAGAACACTTGCGGTTGATTTCCCTAATGCTCATTCAACATGACTCAAGAACCATGAAATCCGCCACGGACGTAGTCGCCGCGGATTTAGATTTGTTGTCGCATCAGTTGGGGGCGGAGTTTGACGCCTTGTCCGGTCGCCGCGTCCTTATCGCAGGCGGCGCCGGCTTCCTCGGCTACTACCTCGTCCAAGGCGCCCTCCATTGGAATCGCACCCACGCGGCTCAACCGCCCATCCAGGTCATCGTCCTCGACAACTTCATTCGCGGTGTGCCCGGTTGGTTGATGGCGCTAGAGCAGGACTCGAATCTTCGCCTGCTGAAACATGATATCACTCAGCCGCTGCCGACAGCGATGGGCGACGTTGAATACCTGATCCACGCTGCCTCGATCGCCTCCCCGACTTACTACCGCAAGTTTCCCATCGAAACGATGGATGCCAACGTCAACGGTCTACGCTTCCTACTCGATTACAGCCTGGCGCAGAAACAAAAGGGCAAACCAGTCGGAGGAGTCCTCTTTTATTCCAGCAGCGAGATTTACGGCGATCCCATCCAGGGCAGCATCCCAACGCCCGAATCCTATCGTGGTCACGTTTCCTGCACCGGGCCGCGCGCCTGTTACGATGAGTCGAAACGGTACGGTGAAACCCTTTGCGTTAACTTCGCCCGCCAGTATGGCCTGCCCATCAAGGCGGCCAGACCCTTCAATAACTACGGTCCCGGCCTAAAGATCACCGACGGCAGAGTTATCCCCGATTTCGCTCGGAATATTCTCAATGACGAGGATATCGTGATGTTTTCGGACGGCTCGGCTAGACGAACTTTCTGCTACGTCGCGGATGCCGTGGCGGGTTATTACAAGATCCTGGTCAATGGAAGATCCGGTGAAGCCTATAACATCGGCGTGGAGACGCCCGAGATCAGCATGGCGGAACTGGCCGACCGCGTCGCGGCGCTGGGCAGGCAATTGTTTGGCTACACCGGCAAGGTCGTCCGGCAGCAAAGCGCGGACGACGATTACCTCGTGGATAACCCGAGCCGGCGTTGCCCAATCATAACTAAGGCGAGAATGGAACTTGGTTACGATCCGCAAGTGACGATTGAGGAAGGCTTGCGACGCTCTCTCATTTGGTACTCGGGCAACCGCGAGGCATCGGCGGCTTGATGAACGTGTCAATTATCGGAACCGGCTACGTGGGCTTGGTCACGGCTGCATGTCTGGCGGAGAAGGGCCACCATGTGACATGCGTCGATATTGATCGTGGGCGCGTTGCGGCGCTTAATCGCGCGGAGTCGCCTATTTTTGAAGCCGGCCTCGATGAATTGCTGCGCAAGCACGTCGGACGCACACTCAGCGCGACCACGAATCTTCCAGCTGCCGTCTCGGATTCGGAACTTACCCTTATCACTGTCGGGACGCCGTTCAATGGTCAGACGATTGACCTGGCGGCAGTGATGGCCGCGGCGCAACAGATCGGTTCAGCGTTGCGAAACAAGACCGCTTATCATGTTGTGGTAGTGAAGAGCACCGTTGCCCCCGGGACCACCGACTTGCATGTGATTCCCGCTCTTGAAGCCGCTGCCGGCAAACGGGCCGGGGTGGATTTTGGTGCAGGCATGAACCCTGAATTCCTCTCCGAAGGGGAAGCCGTGCACGACTTCATGTTCCCTGACCGCATTGTGTTGGGCGGGAATGACGAACGGACCATCGACACCCTCGAAGAACTGTACCGGCCTTTTGCCGCGGCTCCCCGCATCCGTACCAACACGCGCACTGCCGAACTCATCAAGTACGCCTCAAACGCACTCCTGGCGTGCCTCATATCGTTCTCGAACGAGATCGCAAACCTTTGTTCTGTCCTGGGGGGAACCGATGTCATGGATGTCATGAGGGGTGTCCACCTGAGTCATTACTTTGACGGCCGCAACACCGAAGGTTTACCGCCAATCGTGTCTTTCTTGCGGCCTGGCTGCGGATTTGGTGGAAGTTGTCTCCCAAAAGATGTCAAGGCGCTCGTTGCTCACGGAAAAAAGGCGGGTCTCCCGATGAGCCTTCTGCAGTCCGTGATCGAGGTCAATGAGGCGCAACCCAAGAAAGTGGTGGCTCTTTTGGAGAAGCATTGGGCGGATCTCATCGGAGTCCGGGTGGCCGTCTTGGGATTAGCCTTCAAGCCGGGAACCAGCGATGTCCGAGAAAGTCCGGCCTTCCCCATCCTGCGCGAACTGCTTAAGCGGGGTGTGGTGCTGAAAGCTTTCGATCCTGTTGCAATGGACGAGGCTCGCCGAGTTAGCCGCGACGCCGGTATTACTTACTGCGAGAGCCTGTCGGCGGCACTGCTTGATATCGATGCCGTTATTGTGGTCACGCCTTGGCCGGAGTTCCGTGAGGTTCCGGCGCTTCTGCGGGGACGCCACCCCGGCGTAGTGTTTGTTGACGTACGACGGGCCTTTGACCGTGGAAGTGTGGACCGCTACGAAGGCATCGGTTTGTAGGATCTACTTATGGAGTTCATCGAAACAGCACTCAAAGGGGCCTTCGTGATCCGACAGAAAAAGATCGAGGATCACCGGGGCTATTTCGCGCGTGCTTGGTGCCGCGAAGAGTTCATCCAGCATGGCCTGAATCCCGACATGCTCCAACTCAATACCGCGTTCAGTTTTCTGCGGGGCACGGTTCGAGGTATGCACTACCAGGAAAAGCCCCACGAGGAAGCCAAACTCGTGCGCTGCACCCAAGGTGCCATCTATGACGTAATCATCGACTTGCGGCCAGATTCAGCGACCTGCGGCCAGTGGCACGGGGAGGAGCTCACCAGCAGCAATGGTGCCATGCTTTACGCCCCTGAAGGATTCGCTCATGGCTACCAAACCCTTCTCGACGATACCGAAATGTGTTACATGACGTCCGCCCTTTACGCTCCTGAGATGGCACGAGGCGTGCGTTATGACGCTGTGGCTTTGGGGATTCTGTGGCCGCTTCCGGTCACCGCGATATCGGAGCAGGATCAAAAATGGCCGGACGACTGGCGATGAGCCCCATGCATCTGGCACTGTAGTTCAACACTAGCGTAAAGATTCTTATGATTAACGCGGCGGATACTGTCTTGGCCCAGCGCGAAAGCGATGGCAATCCGCTGCGTGTAGCAATGGTTGGGGCGGGCGTTACGGCACGTATGATTGCCCTCCAGTTGGCCACGCCCGTTCCCGGTATGCGTTTGGTGGCGATCGCCAACCGTACAGTCGAAAACGCGACTCAGGCTTTTTTTAATGCTGGGATGGCGAGGGCTGAGCTTGTATCGGACCTCGACAGGCTCGAAGAAAACGTTGATGAGGACCGGGCGTCAGTTGTGGAGGATCCAAACCTTGTTTGCCAGGCTGGCAATATAGATGTCATCGTCGAAGTTACCGGTACCGTCGAGTTTGGCGCTCATGTTGCCTCCGCCGCCATTCGTCACCGCAAGCACGTCGTCCTGGTCAATGCCGAACTCGATTCAACGGTCGGTCCGATACTTAAATTGCACGCTGAGCGGGCTGGCGTCGTCCTGACAAATACTGACGGAGACGAACCGGGAGTGGCAGTGACGTTGCTGCGATATTTGCGCAGCATAGGTTTGAACGCCGTCGCTGCCGGCAATCTCAAGGGGATGATCGATCGGTATCGGACCCCGGAAACGCAGCGCGAGTTCGCCACTAAGTACAATCAGGACCCAGCCAAGGTCACCTCATTCGCGGATGGAACGAAACTCTCGATGGAGGCCTGTATTCTGGCGAACGCCACCGGGTTTAAAGTCGGACAGCGGGGCATGTATGGTCCCAAGTGCGCCCACGTCCGAGAGGTGGCAAAACTGCTGCCTTTCGACCAACTGCTGGCCGGTGGCCTGGTTGACTACGCCTTGGGGGCGGAACCTCACACGGGAGCATTTGTGATTGTGCATGAGGAGCATCCGCGCAAGCAGAAGGAGTTGGCTTATTACAAGCTCGGAGACGGACCCTGCTACGTTTTCTACACGCCTTACCATCTGCCCCATATTCAGATCGCGTCAACCATTGCTCGCGCTACGTTATTTGGGGATCCCACAGTGACCCCGCTCGGCGGACCAGTTTGCGAAGTGATTACAGTCGCCAAGCGCAACCTCCAGACTGGCGAAGAGCTGGATGGGGTTGGCGGGTTCCTGGCGTACGGCCTGATCGAGAATAATCCCATCAGTGCAAGCGATAATCTCCTGCCCATGGGTGTTTCTGAAGGGTGCCGACTGCTGCGAGATATACCCAAAGACCAACCGATTACGTATGCGGACATTGAACTGCCGCAGGGCCGCTTGTGCGATCAGTTGCGCGCCCAACAATATCGCCATTTTGGCGGCGGGACCCGGCCGGAGCAACGGATCAAGAGCAACAGGTGAGCGGCCGCTTGTTTTACAGGAACTCAATGCCGCAAAAACCGGAGAACACATCGTGAAAGTGGTTCTATTTTGCGGTGGTTTCGGCATGCGCATGCGCGAATATTCCGAAGTTTTGCCCAAGCCCATGGTGCCGATCGGATATCGTCCCATACTTTGGCATGTAATGAAGTATTACGCCCACTACGGACACAAAGATTTTATCTTGTGTTTAGGTTACAAGGCTGACGTTATAAAGAAGTACTTCCTTGAATATGATGAGTGTGTGTCGAATGACTTTGTCCTTTCCAGCGGAGGCAAGAATATAGAATTACTGAGCAGCGATATCGATGACTGGAACATCACGTTTGTTGATACAGGCCTTACGTCGAACGTTGGTCAGCGTCTGAAAGCTGTCCGAAGGCAGCTTGAAGGAGAGGAAATGTTCCTTGCCAACTACACCGATGGCCTTTCCGACGTACCGCTTCCTGCAGTCATTGAATCTTTCAAGAACAGCGGGAACGTCGCCTGCTTTGTGGGGGTAAAACCGCGGGCCAGCTTTCATCTTATCACCATGGAATCCGGGGGCGTCGTGACGAGCATCGAGCACATAGCGAAGTCCGGGGCGCGGATGAACGGCGGGTTCATGGTGCTGCGGCAGGAGATCTTTAGTTATATGAAAGACGGTGAGGAACTAGTGGAAGAGCCGTTCCGCCGGCTGATCGACGGCGGCCGGTTGATGGTCTATCCACACGACGGCTATTGGGCGTGCATGGACACATTCAAGGAAAAGCAGGATCTTGAGGACCTCTTCGGTCGGGGTAGTGCGCCTTGGGCGGTCTGGAATCACCAGTACGAAATCAAGAAGTGACTTCATGCAATCTGGAGCGCGTGAAGCGCGTGCTGTGTGTGGGGGCGCACAGCGACGACATCGAGATCGGCTGCGGTGGCACCCTCCTGCGGATGATCGAACAGTCAGAGAGCATCGAATTTTACTGGCTGGTGCTTGGTTCCAATCCGACGCGAGCCGCAGAAGCCAAGCGTAGCGCAGATGCCTTCCTGAAAGGGGCGCGGGACAAAACGGTTGTTGTAAAATCCTTTCGGGACGGATTCCTTCCCTACGTCGGTGCGCAGGTCAAAGAATGTTTCGAGGAACTCAAGCAAGTCTTCACGCCAGACCTAATCTTTACGCATTGCCGGCACGATCTTCACCAAGACCACCGCCTAGTTTGCGAGTTAACGTGGAACACGTTTCGCGATCACTTAATCCTCGAATACGAGATCCCTAAATACGACGGCGATCTGCGGTCACCAAATTTTTTCGTGCCGTTGAGCGACGTCCACGCCCGTAAGAAAGTGAAGCGCCTGATGCGGTATTTTACCACGCAACTGAATAAGCAGTGGTTCTGTGAGGAATTGTTTTACGGTCTGATGCGGCTGCGGGCTACCGAGGCCGCATCCCCCACCCGTTACGCAGAGGCTTTTTATTGCCGAAAAATCCTCCTCGGCAGAGTGAATTAAGGGTTCGGATCACTCCGCGATAAATTTCTTTACCCGAATTTTGCTTATGCATGAGTATATAATCATCGGAGCGAGGTTCATTGTGAAAGACAACCGCCTAATGGTCGCCGCGAGCAGGCATCAGCGCTTCGTTCACGTGTGCAACGCGCCCTTGCCCGCCGGATGCCTTCGCTTGAACTCGGACGCTTCAGTTCGAAGCGCCTTCCCCGGCGGTCACGCCAGCTCGCAGATGAGATTCTCACTTCCGGTCACAGTAAATCCAACGCCTGCTGGCTCTGGACCAGAACTCTATTGCCGGCTTTGTCGTATTTATCTTGCCAATTAACAAATTTGTGGAGTAAACGACATTGCATGAGACAGGACAGCAGACAGATGTCGTACGATCATTGCGCTCGTGAGCCGAGCAGGTACCCATGCCTGTTCGCGGTGCTTATTCTTGCCGCGTTCGTGTGCGGTAGCTGCGAGACTCCGCTGCCGCCCTTGCCAAATCCACCAGGTCCTCACACCGCCGTGAGGCTTTCTCCCGGGGATGTGCTCAAATTTTCCTTTGCGGAGGAAAGCGATCTGGATCAAACGCAAAAAATTCGCAGGGATGGAAAGATAAGTCTGCCATTCCTCGGAGAAGTGAGGGCTGCGGGCAGGCGGGTTATTGATCTCCAAAGAGAGCTAGTCAGCCGCTACGATCAGTATCTAGATAATCCCGAGGTGCTGGTGACATTGGAGAACGGCCTGGCCACCGTGGTTATATCGGGGTTCGCTAACAAACCCGGCGCAATCACTTTTGATCGTCCGACAACTGTGTATCAGGCAATCATGCTAGCGGGCGGAGTCAGTGACTACGGAAGTCTGAGCAACATTCATCTCACCCGCATAATCAACGGAGTACAGCGCACCGAGAGGATTAATCTTCGACCGAACATCCGCGGCCAGCCTACACAACCAGAGTATGTCCAGGACGGGGACGTGATCTATATCGCGCGCAGCTTGTTTTAACCTGATGTGCGGGCCGGGCGCGACCACATGATTTTGCCATGTCGAACTCACCGGGCCCGTAACCGTAACAGAGTTGATCCGTTTGCATTCGCGCTCCTGTTCGCTGTTCTTTTGCTTACTTCGGCCGGCGAAGTCTTGAGTCAAGAAGCGTTGAGTTCAGCGTCGGAGGCGGCCGGGCTTGGCTGGCTGCCGGCTGTTCCCGTTCAAATCACTGCCGGTATGGACGCGGGCTACGACGACAACGTTACTCTAAGCCCGAGCGCCAAGAGTTCATGGTTCGCCACAGAAAATGTTGTCCTCACTTACGTTCGCCCCGGACAACAGACGACATTTTCTTTGCTTGGTGTGGGACGCTTTACTCAGAATTTTGACCTGACGGGACAAGACGAAAAAAGCGGCAACGTCACTATGGCGCTGTCGCATAACTTTTCGACACGCCTTTCCTTCTATGCCAGCATTTATGCTGCTTACCAGAACGAGCCCAATTTCCAATCCAACGTTGGTCCGCAGAACGTGCGCGCTAATTTCTTCGACACGCATGACATTCTTGCACTTACTTACTACTGGTCTACCCGACTTGTTTCGGTGACAAGCTACACGTTCGACCGCGTCAAGTACGATCAATCGTCGATTGGAGATTTTCAGGACCGGGCGGACAGCACACTTGGCGAGCAGCTCGTATTTAGCTTGACCACCCGTACCGGTCTGGTCGGCGAATATCGTTATGAAACGATTACTTACGATACCGCCCCGCTCGACTCCACGACTCATTACCTCCTCGCTGGGATCAATCACAATTTGACCGAGCATTTGACCGTGCAGCTGCGCGCGGGCGAATCGTTTCGCTCCCTGGAGAACGTAGGGGATTCGACCCTCCCTTACTTCGAAAGTTCGGTTAACTACGCGAGCAGCAACCATTCGCTGAACTGGATAACAAGCTATGGGTTCGAGGCACCAACGGCCTTGGGTGCGACGACCACAAAGACGTTGCGGACTGGCTTGAACCTGACATACGGTCTAACTTCGCGGCTCAGTTCAGTCGCCGGAATTTACTATCATCATGATGAAAATCAGGGTGGGACGGGAACGAGTTCCACAGGGTCACAGAATTCCTTCGATCTCAATCTCGGGATACGTTATACACTCAATAAGCATTTTACCTTGCACCTTGACTACAACCACACCGAACAGGGTTCAATGGGGTCGATTCCGGGTTACTCGCGAAATCGCTATTTCGCCGGAGTAACCTACACGTATTGAGAGTCGCAGACGAAAAGAGTGCCGCTACAGGGCAAGCTAGATAAAGATGGGCAACGTTTCTCTAACGTCACCTTAGGAGACAGTTTGGAAATACCTACGTCAATGGATCGAGCCGTTTCTCGCGAAACCAGCATGTCAACCCAAGCACCTATCTCGGGATCCAGGCGCACGAAGAATAAAAAGACGTGGCGGATTTGGGCAGGCGCCTGTTTTGCGATTGCGTTGCTGGCGGTTTTTGCTCAGCCTCTGCTCGCGCTGATAAACTACGCAGCAGGAAGCGATCTGTTCTCATATATTTTATTGATACCGTTCGTTTCCGGGTACTTACTTTACCTTCGCCGTCATCAATTGCCGAAGGATTACGTTGTCGATCGTGCGTTGGCGATGGCGTCCCTTGCCGTCGGTCTCGGTATCTTGGCATTCGTGTATTGGCTGCATTTCGTTGGGCGGTCGCCAGCCAAGGCTGATTACCTCGCGCTAGAGACTCTTTCGTTCTTATCCTGTCTCGCGGCGGGAGGTTTTTTCTTTTTCGGGCGCGACTGGATGCGGGCAGCTGCTTTTCCGCTCGCCTATCTGATTTTCATGGTTCCAATGCCCGATGCAATGGCAGATACCCTGGAGACCGCTTCGAAATATGCGTCGGCAGAGGTCGCAAACGTTCTTTTTCACCTCACCGGTACGCCTTTCCTTCGCGCAGGCCGTATCTTCCAATTGCCGAACATCACGATTGAAGTTGCGCAGGAATGCAGCGGCATTCATTCAAGCTGGGTTCTTTTTTTGACCAGCATCCTGGGCGCTAATTTATTCCTGAAGACGCCATGGCGACGGTTTGTGCTTGTCGCTTTGATTATTCCGCTTGCCATTTTACGGAATGGCTTCCGCATTCTCGTGATTGGCCTCCTCTGCGTGAACATCGGTCCACAGATGATTCACAGTATAATCCACCGCCGTGGCGGACCGCTATTTTTCGCGCTTTCGCTGATTCCACTCTTGCTGTTGTTGTGGTGGCTCCGTAAGGGCGAGATCCAAACTTCCTCGATGGAACCGCGCCGAGCCACGTAGTCGGTTCGAACCATCTGTCTTTCTTCCGCTTGCCTCTGGCTTGAGCCCCCCTTTTTGTCGCTTTTACGGAAGTTTTTCGGGAACTTAGCCATCCCGTTTCCGGAGAAACGCTTCAGAGACCCGACTCTGCTGGGGTCGATACGTAAGCTTGGATCCAATTTCGCTACGGCTCGCGCCCAGAGAGCGTTTCGCTTAACGAAATGAGACTTCGACTTAGTGAGGGCCCGGAAACTCGTGCCGCAACTGCCGCAGCGCGATTCATCATGCCTTTTTGGAGCGAATCGTGAGTTTGATTACTGTGTTAGCTTTGGCCGCCGGCATGTTCAGTGCCGCCCTGGCGGCGGGCGGGGCCTGTCGAAAGCAGTGTTCGCTGGCAACTTGGTTTTTCTCGGCCGGGATGCTGATTTTTGCCTTGGAAAGCCTGTGCGGCGCTATAGCAAACGATGCGCTCCTCCCCGGGAGAGCAGCCTTTTGGGAAACGCTTTCTCTGGTGGCAAAATCGTTTCTCCCCGGTGTATGGCTAGCGTTTAGCCTGACGTATTCCAGGGCAAATTACCGCGATTTCCTCGTCCGGTCCCGGTGGCTTCTTATTGGCGCTTTTTTGGTTCCGCTGTTGTCGTTGGCAGCTCTGTATGACCCATTTTTCCACGTGGTGGCGTACGAACCACCCGCCGACGGTTGGGGACTCAGGCTCAGTGAACCGGCGAAGATTCTAAACGTTCTGATTCTGGTCTCGACTGTGTTAATTCTGACGAATATCGAGCGGACGTTTCGAGCGGCCGTTGGAACAATGCGCTGGCGAATCAAGTTCCTCGTTCTTGGGCTTGGGGTGATCTTTGGCGCCCGCATTTACACTGGAAGTCAGACGCTTCTTTTCTCTCAGTACAGCCTGGGCGAACTAACTGTCGAAGCAACCGCTCTTCTTATCGGGTGCACGCTGATCACGGTCGCTTATGTCCGAAGTGGATTCGGCGAAATTGACGTCTATCCGTCGCGCGCTGTTTTACACACCTCGGTCACGGTCCTACTGACCGCGGCATATCTCTTCGCTGTTGGTGTGTTGGCCCAAATCGTGGCCCGATTTGGCGGTGCCGCCAGTTTTCCGGTCGCAGCGTTTCTTGTTCTCCTCAGCGTGGCTATGCTCGCGGTTTTGTTTCTTTCCGACCGAGCTCGACAAAGTCTGCAGCTCTTTGTAAGTCGCCACTTTAAGAGGCCGCAGTATGATTTCCGTCAAATCTGGGCGCGATTCACTCACAGTCTCTCAGTTGCCCTCGATGAGACAACGCTTGCTACGACCGCGTCGCGGTTGATTTCAGATACGTTTGGCGCCTTGTCGGTCTCGATCTGGCTTTTTGATGAACAACGAGAGCATTTGATCCGAGTTAGCTCTACGTCTGATGGAGCGCAGGCGCAGATCGACGATTTGACCAACTCGTTAGGGGAGAAAGAGCTCGATTCGGCAGAGTTAATCAAGCTATCACGGCCCTTTGATCTCGGTAGAGCAAAAGAAAAGTGGGCGCGAGACCTGAAGGCAAGAAGCAACGGTCAATTCCGCACTGGGGGCAGTCCCATATGTGTTCCGCTGGTCGGTCGAGAGCACTGGCTTGGAGCAATCGTCCTCGCAGACCGCGTTAGGGGTGTTTGTTACTCGGCGGAAGAGATGGACTTACTGAAATGCATTGGCGAGCAGCTGGCGGCGAGCCTGCTGAAGTTGCGACTTACAGAAGAGATCATGCAAAGAAAAGAGCTAGAGGCGTTTCAAACCATGTCCGCATTCTTGATTCACGACCTGAAGAACGCAGCCTCGACCTTGGGCCTCATGTTGGAGAATTTGCCTACACACTTCGACAATCCCGCTTTCCGGCAGGACGCATTGCAAGGCATCGGAAGCGCGGCCAACCGGATTAATGATCTCATCAACCGCATGAATGCTTTGCGCCACGAGTTACGCCTAAAGCTGGCCGAGTTGGACCTCAATCTCGTCGTAACCGAGACCCTTGCGAATTTAAACGGGACACTGGCGACCAAACTGGTAACGAAATTCCATCAAGTTCCAAAGATCTTAGCTGATGGACAGCAACTACAGAGCGTGTTTACGAATCTCCTTCTCAACGCCCGTGATGCTGTCGGTACGGATGGCCGGATCACGGTGGAAACGGCCCCGCAGGGCGACTGGGTTGCCGTGTCTGTGAGCGACAACGGATGCGGAATGACTGAGCAGTTTATCAGGAATTCTCTTTTTCGACCATTCCGCTCGACAAAGAAAAAGGGATTGGGCATTGGGATGTTTCAATCCAAAACGATCGTCGAGGCGCACCACGGAAGGATTCAGGTGGAAAGCGAACTCGGGGTCGGCACAACTTTCAGGGTCGTGCTACCTCTGAAATGCCACACATGAAACCCACTCTGCTCATTATCGATGACGATGAAGCGATTCGGACCCAGATGAAATGGGCCTTGAGCGCGGATTATGAGGTTTATTTCGCCCAGGATCGAAGAGGAGCGCTTGATGCTTTTGAGGCCAACTCGCCGATGGTAACGTTGCTTGATCTGGGTCTACCACCTCGCCCGAACGAATGCGACGAAGGCCTGGCAGTGTTATCCGACATACTAGCGATCGATAACACGGCAAAGGTCATTATTATTTCCGGGCAAGGCGAAAAGCAGAATGCCATCGAGGCGGTTGGCGCGGGAGCTTACGACTTCTTGTGCAAGCCCGTAGAGATGGACGAACTAAGGTTGCTCCTTCGCCGATGCATTCACGTGAAGGAACTTGAGAAAGAATACCGCAAGTTACAACAAAGCCAGCGCTCTGATGTCTTCGAAGACATGCTCGGCACGAGTCCGCAAATGCAGGCAGTCTTTGACCTTATTCGTAAAGTGGCTGGAACGAACGCGCCTGTTCTCTTACTGGGAGAAAGCGGTACCGGCAAAGAAATGGCGGCAGCTGCCATCCATCGGCGCAGTGCACGAAAGAATGGTCCTTTTGTTGCGATCAACTGTAACGCCATTCCCGAAAATCTTTTAGAAAGCGAGTTATTCGGCCACGAAAAAGGTTCCTTCACTGGTGCTCACATTCAGCGCAAAGGGCTGTTGGAAACAGCGAGTGGCGGCACCCTGTTTCTGGATGAGATTGGCGAGCTTCCTCCGGCGATTCAAGTAAAGCTCCTCCGCTTTCTTCAGGAACAGCGCCTGCAAAGAGTGGGCGGGAGACAGGAAATCCAGGTCGATACCCGGCTTGTCGCCGCGACCAACGCCGATCTAAAAGAGCTAATCAAGAACGGGAAATTTCGCGAAGATTTGTATTTTCGTCTAGCCGTTGTCACCATTCGCCTGCTGCCGCTTCGTGAACGCGGGGAAGACGTCGTCTTCCTGGCCCGAGAGTTCCTGCAAAGGTATGCCAGCCAGAACGGTCGAACCAAGATGGTTTTTGCACCCGATGCGTTGCGCGCGATGAACCGCTATTCATGGCCGGGAAACGTCCGCGAACTTCAGAACCGCGTAAAACGTGGAGTCATTATGGCAAGCGGATCGCGTATCACCGCAAAGGACCTCGAGCTGGAGCGTGATCAGGGGGCGCTCTCGCCGGCGGCAACGACCCTAAAACAGGCGCGCGAACACGTCGAACGCGAATTGGTCGAGCAAGCCCTCAAAAGGAACTCCGGCAAAATCACTTCCGCAGCCGCTGACCTCGGCATTAGCCGCCCAACTCTTTACGAACTAATGGAAAAGCTTGGCATCGTTAAAGAGCGCGCAAATACAAACAACAACTAACTTCAAAGTTATCCTCCATATGCAAACATCCAAAACCTTATTTAGGATCGTAACGCTGGCTCTGGCGATCACTCTCGTCACCGGCTGCTCCAAGGAAGCTAAAAAGACACGCCTTCTCGCTGAAGCCGACAATTATTTCAAAAGCGGTGAGTATGACAAGGCCAGGGTGAGCTACCTAAATGTGGTCAGCCTGGATCCGCAGAACACCCTCGCTTTCGAGAGAATTGGAACCATGTGGCTGGAGGATGGATCGCCGCTCCGCGCCGCTGCGTTCCTCGCGAAGGCGAACCAACTGTCTCCCCATGACTACCAAAATCGAATACGGCTCGCCCGGTGTTATCTGGCCATAGGGCACTTCGCCGAGGCAAAAAAGGAAGCACTTAAGGTCCTCGAGCAATTCCCCGGCAACGGAGATGCCATTGTCGCTTTAACAGAAGCGGCGCAAACGCGGGAAGACATCGAAGAGGCCAGCCAACAGCTACAAAAATTCCCAGAAAAGAACAGTGTTTCGTTCAATCTCGCTTCGGCGAATCTTTTCCTTCGCCAGGGGAATTTGTCTGCAACGGAAAACGCGCTTGGGCAGGCGCTCACTGTCAATCCTAAATCAGCCGCCGCTCACACGATGCTGGGAGATCTCTATTTGCTCAAGAAAGATCAGAAACAAGCCGGCGAAGAATTCAAGAAGGCCGCCGACCTTGCGCCTGTTCGTTCAATGGAGCGCTTGAAATATGCTGCGTTCGCGTCCGCGAGTGGCGATACTGAAGAAACGAAAAGAATCGCCGCCGAAATGACCCGGAAGGCACCCGACTATCTTCCGGGCTGGACATTACTCGCCGAAGCGGCGTTTAAAGATAAGAAATATGACGAAGCTCTCTCGCTTCTTGAAAATGTGTTTAGCCGAGACCCGGAATACGTCGATGGCCACAGACTGGAAAGCCAGGTGCTGCTGGCAAAGGGGGACACGAAAAAGGCGGTCGAAGTTTTGGAGCGACTCGACCACACCTATCCCGACATTCCTCTCGTCAAATACCAATTGGCACAGGCATATCTTAAGAACAACAACCTGAATCAAGCCAAAGGCGTACTGGATCAGGTGATCTCAACCAATCCGAATTATGCCGACGCCATCCTGCTCCTTGCCGACATCAATCTTCGCTCCGGTCATGGCGAAGCGGTCATCGAGCCGTTAACGCGTTTACTGAAAAAAAATCCCGAGTTAAAGCCAGCTGCGCTGCTGCTGGCGGCTGCATACGGGTCGCTTGACCGGTTCGACGACGCCGCTGTAGTTGTAGGCGAGCAAGCAAAGCTCGCCCCTCGCGACCCCCAAGCCCAGATGGCACTTGGCCTCACCTTGCGCCAGGCCAAGAGGAATGACGAGGCCAGGCAGGCGTTTGAAAAAGCCGCGGAGCTTGCGCCCGATAGCTTGTGGCCGGTCGAACAACTGGTAGAGCTGGACTTGCTGGATAAACACTTCGATTCTGCGCGGCAGAGGGTTCAGCGTCAGTTTCAAAAAACACCTGATTCGCCGGCCGCTCATTTCTTTGAAGGCAGGATTCTGGTGGCGGAAGAAAAATGGGGTTCAGCGGAAACGGAGCTTAAAAAGGCTCTGGAGCTCGACCCAAATTTGTCCAACGCATACGATTTACTGGTCCAGACTTACCTTGCGACCAACAAGCTTCCGCAGGCCCTCAACCAATTGCAGGCGGAGCTCGCGAAGAATCCCAACAATGTGTCGGCCCTAATGACGCTGGCCCTTCTGCGCGAGCGAACAAACGATTTCGCAAAGGCCCGGGATGCCTACGAGCGGCTTCTCGCGATTGAGCCCAAGTCTTTTTCCGCGTTGAATAATCTTGCTTACCTCTATGCTGAACGATTGAATGATCTCGAGAAAGCCTACGACTTGGCGCGCAAAGCCCGCGATCTGCAAGGAAACGACCCTGCAATAGCCGACACATTTGGCTGGATTCTGTCGAAGCGCCGTGATTATCGACAAGCCCTGCCGATCTTGCAGGAGAGCGCGGCAAAACTTCCGGACAACCCGGAAGTTCAATTTCACCTGGGCATGACGGCCTACATGATGGGACAAACTGATTTGGCTAAAGTTGCACTTCAAAAAGCCGCGGACGCCACCAAGGATTTTCCTGGTAAGGAAGAAAGCAAACGTCGCCTCGCCTTGCTCAATAGCGATACCGATGCCTCGACGGAATTGTCGCTCCCGCAGCTCGAAGCAATGGCAAAAGAGCAGCCTAACGATGTCATTACTCAGCTGCGTTTGGGAGAGGCTTATGAAAAACAAGGTGCACCGGCCAAAGCGGCTGCCGCTTTTGAGCAGGCGGTGAAATTAAATCCCAAGTTGACGTCGGCTCTAACCAAGCTGGCACAGCTCTATGCCGGGCTGCTTCAAAACAAGGAGAAGGCTCTCTCTTACGCGAAAAAAGCACGTGAGCTCACGCCTGGTGACCCTCAAATCACGAGTTTGCTCGGAAGGATTGCTTGTCAGACCGGCAATTTCACCTGGTCTTACAGCCTTTTGCAGGAGGCTGCGCACCAGCGCGAAAACGATCCATCGATCCTCCATGATTTGGCCTGGGCCGCTTATGGCCTGGGAAAAGTGAATGAAGCTCGCGACCTTATGCAAAAAGCCGTCTCTACCAATTCCGACTTCCGCGAGCTCGCCGACGCCAGGAAATTTCTAGCGTTGACAGCGTTGGATGAAAGCCCAAAGGAGCTCGCGACCGCCGAGAATGAGATTCAAAAGGAATTGCAGGCCAATCCCCAGTATTTGCCCGGCCTTCTGGCCAAAGCCGCGCTTAACGAACAGCGCGGTCAGATAAAGCCAGCAGCCGACATATACACCGGTATTCTGGCGCGTTTGCCGGATTTTACGCCTGCGCAGAAGCGGCTCGCGATGCTCTATGCTCAAGAACCCTCCACAAGCGCTGCGGCCTACGATCTTGCGGCGAAGGCGCGCAAGGCGTTACCAGACGATGCTGAGTTGACCGATCTTCTGGGACGATTGAGTTACGAAAAAAAGGAATACCAGCGCGCCATCCAACTATTACAGGAAAGCGCTCGGAAAAAGCCCCTCGATGCCAATTCTCTTTTCTATTTAGGAATGTCTCAGCTGCAAACGAGCCAAAAGACTGAAGCACGCGGCGCCCTTAACCAGGCTTTGATCGCGGGTCTGCAAGATCCTCTCGCAGCGGAAGCAAGACGAGCACTCGCGGACACTCAGCGAGAGTAAGTCCGCCAGAAGCGCGTCCCCAAAGCTCAACTACGCTCCTTTTCTCAAGGAGCGATGATTTTGAGCGCATTGAGACTGCTGGGCTTGGTCAATCCGTCGTCGTTCGGTACGTTTTTCAAATTATGCATGTAATCATCTCCGCCGGGGATGCTTACCCGGTTTTCTCTCGCCATGCTCATGGAAAAGTTGTCGGAACAATTTACGACTTCGCCAGTGAAATGAATCACATGGACAACGACCTACTAAATTTTTAACGTGCTACCGATAAAGAACTTATGACGACTATAGTGAAGCCAAACACGTATTTGGCACGAACCATGCTTTCTTTATTAGAAACCTCGAAATCCCTATGAAAATAAGCAAAAAACAATTAATCCCAAAACTCCTGCTTGGTTCTGTGGCCGCTTGTGCCCTGATGCTCGCGTTCACTCCCAATGTTAAAGCTGTCACTAATCTGACGTTTGATGACCAATACGTCGTCGGCACAATATCGCCTGGAGCGCCAGCCGACCCAGCCGACGTAGCTACGTATGTCAACTTTATGATTAACTTGGGCCTTGGTCAGAGCGGCTCTTTTTCCGGCCAGACCATTACGCGCTCATTGAATGTGTTCGCTAACTTGCCCGCTCCGGACGCAAACATCGTTGCTCAAGGCACAACTACTACCATCGATCTCGGTGCTGGTGGTGTGTATACATACCTCTTTGCCAAGTACGACGGCCAAAACGATAACTCTTTCGTTTGGTACGTCGGTGACTTAAGTGGAATCATTACGATCCCTCTCCTCGGCCCTCTAGGTCATGCCCTTTCAGGGTGGATACTCTTTGGCCCTGGTACCCCAGGGGTTCCTGATGGCGGCACGACAGCCATGTTGCTGGGTACGGCCCTCGGTGCCCTCGGTATGGCCAGGCGCTTTTTAAAGATTTAATCGATACGCGATTTCCCAACACAAGAGTGGCCGTTCCCTTTCGGGGCGGCCACTTTTGCTTGGTACCCAAACGTAATGAAACGTTATCTTCGCTGTCCTCGAGCAACCTCTCATGTGCGGCAGGTTTGCTTTCCTAAATCTCCGGTAGTCGTTCTCTGACAGCGGTACCACAGGAAATGTCGCCCGACGCGGTCCTTCTAGCAGCTGAGGTGTGGCAGGCGGGTTCACAATTGAAAATCACGCCGACCGCTAGGGGGTAAGTAGACATCATTTCAATGCCACTTGGGATAAAACCTGCTCGATTCTTCATCGGCAGCGAGCTTTTTCGCCCTTCTTGGACGCGCATTTTCAGCTTGGGCGGTTCAGGCGGTGATCGCCCGGGAACGAAACGTCGGAAATACTTACGTAGCTCCGGCGTGGTGTAATGTCCATTCTCAGTGGCCGTTATGGCTTCTCCATTGAACTGCGGAAAAACCGTCGGAATATTTTACGATTTTTCGGGCAATCCAGTGTTATTATTCGCAGTTACCGGTCACACGTAACCATCTATACATTATCATGTTGCGATATTTATGGAATGTTTTGTTCCAGTTGGCACAGGGCTTGCGTTATTCTCCTGCGACATGAAAATAAACAAAAGTTCAACAACGAAACTCGCACTGCTCTGTACGGCCCTTGTGGGCGCAGTGCTTGCGTTCAGCAATAGCGCCAAAGCCCTTGCGATTGGCGACGCCCATGAACTGGGCTTCGTCAATTTCGGTATTCCTTCGGGCGATGCTGACCGCCTGACCTATGTCAACCATTTGATTGGCATGGCCCTTGGCACAAGCGACAAAGCCGATGGACAGACGTACTTTCGCTCAAATAACGATTTCGGTCCCTTGGCGCCTGCCGTGTTAACCGGTCTTGTGAACGGCAGCAGTACAAGCATAAATCTTGGTGCCGGCGGTACATACCTCTATCTATTCGCCAAGTATGATGGCCCAAATTATGGGTCTGAAGTCTGGTACGTTGGGGATCTAAGCGGCATCATCACGATCCCGGATACGGCTGGTGGTTATGGCCTTTCCGGGTGGACGCTCTTTGGCTCAGCTGGCTCTGTTCCTGATGGCGGCACGACAGCCATGTTGCTAGGTACGGCCCTCGGTGCGCTTGGTGTGGCCAGGCGCTTTTTAAAGATTTAACTCCCCACTAGAAATCGAAAATGATTGACCGGGCAGGGTAAAACCTGCCCGGTTTTTTTTACAAGAGCGTGAATCTGGCGAAGAACGCGAGACAGGCAACGCAATGGGCAAGAACTTCAGCTCGTCCAGGAAGTGTCGTCGTTACCCGATGTTGTTGTCCGTGCTTTGCACTTTCGATAGTCGTGAAATACAACCCAAGCGTCGGAAAGCGTTACATCCCGAAGCGCGCTCCCATAATGGCCGCTATTTGTGGCTGTTACGGGTGGTTCGATTCAGCTCTATAAATATTTGTCGGGGGACCTTACAATCCGCCTCACAACAGGGGGCCATTTAATGCAATCTGTCATTATTACAAGTCTAATTCGCATAGTGCGTTACGACTATGATGGATGGCCTGCGGCTTTTGGCACAGTGCTTGCTCTCTATTTTACGACACATGAAAACAACAACAATCCCCGCAACCAAGCTTGCCTTGGTCTCCACAGCTTTGGTCGCTGCATTGCTTATGTTTACCGACAGAGCCAGTGCGGTCAGCGTCGGCAACGCTCACGAACTTGGCTTCGCCCCTTCGCGATATACCGACGGATCAACCTATGTTAATCATTTGATCAGCATGGCACTCCGTAGCGACGAAAGAGCCAACGGACAGCACTTTCGTCCAAATAACGCAGCGCTCCATGCTGTGCCGGCTAATCATAGGAACGCGTGGAATGCACGTGGTCGGAGTGTTGAAGTCATCACGATCCCCAGCCCAGGCGGAGTCCCAGGCGGTGGCACCGGTGTTCCAGATGGTGGCCTCACCGCCATGTTACTCGGCACAGCCCTCGGTTCGCTCGGTATCCTCAGGCGTTACATGAGGATTTAATAAGGCTGGCGCTCCCACCTCGCTAAAAAAACTTTAGATCAAAAGTGGCCGTCGCCCTGTCTGGACGGCTACTTTGCTTGTACCTTGAAAATTCCGAAGTAAGCTCGGAAAACTGGAATTACGCCAGTCGGACGACTGGTTACCGCGATCCGGCAGTTTTAAGCTGCGAGCACTTTTGCCGTGGAAACTTCCATTTCCACTGACCGGCCAAGAAAATCGAAAAGGACCCGGATCCGGTCTTTGGCTGGCAGCAAATGAGTAACCACGACTTCAAGTCCTTGAAAGGGTCCGTCGATGATTTGAACCGATTCGCCAACTTTGATGGAGCAATCGAGGGTCACGATCTCTTCCGAACCCACTCTCGATTGGAGCGCAGTCACAATATTTTCGGGCAAGGTTGCCAGCCGATCGCCAAAATGTACGATCCCGCGAATTCCGTGAGAATTTTCAACGGCGCGATGTTGCGTCGAATAGACAAACTTCGCGAACAGATAGCCGGGGAACATTGCCTCTACGAACCAAACCGGGCCCCTTTGGGTCATCTTTCGGAAACGCAATCGAGGCGAGAAACACTCGACGCCGAACTGACGCCTTAGGGCAGTCGCGGCAAGATGCTCGCGCTTTGGCTGGGTCTTTAGGCAAAACCACACCGGTTCAGAGAGCAAAGCGAGCGAGGCGGATGACTGGGTCACACTCCGAACTACGGAATCGGCGATTCCAAGTTCCGAAAAATCGTAAAGTTTTCCGTCGGATCTTTGGATTGTCGCTCGAACTGAAGGACAACTGGTCAGGGGCAGTACGATGAAAAGCGTTACATCGACAGCATATTATCCACCGAATCTCAACCAAAGAACAGCCAACGTAGCATTTGGACTCCGTATCTCATTAAAGCTGCAACGGGGGAGTCGAACGGTGTCGGTTCGCCACACGGCCAAGAGGTCCGCTAATCATCAGAAAGATTATTGGATGCGACCAGCAGATTTGTGCGCGTCGCCTGCTTGCTACGCGTAAACATTCTGCATGCATCTGCAGGAGGCCATCTTTTGGGATGGTGCGCGGTAGAGGTTTCGAACCTCTGACCCCTACCGTGTCAATGCGCTCGGAGCCCTCGTCAAAAAAATTTTCCCTCGTGGACAACTCCATATGAACTCATGAAGAACCATGAAAAACGGCCAAGTGTGACAGTAAAATGTGACATTACTCCCGCGCGATTCGTGAAATGTTACGGTAGCGTACTTTTCTACTGTCACACTTTTTTCGGGGCACTGCAGGCTCGGTAAAGGAGCTTCTCTCCTGGGAAAATCCACTGTCACACTGAAGTCTCCGAAATACGCACAGTAGGGTACGTTG
The DNA here is from genome assembly GCA_035651555.1 of Terriglobales bacterium. Classification (GTDB taxonomy): domain Bacteria; phylum Acidobacteriota; class Terriglobia; order Terriglobales; family Acidobacteriaceae; genus Gp1-AA145. The sequence continues at coordinate 206 of DASRFL010000005.1, read as the reverse complement.
GGACTGTCACACTTTTCTCGCGACTGCCCCAACCATTTCAATGTGGTTCGGATCGGAAACACGTTTGCTTCTTGAGCCTGCCTACAGCCGAAGGGTGAGGAGGGTCGAGCGAGACTTTCCTACCACCCTGGATAGATGCTCCCCTTCCGGAGCGAATCTACAGCAAGGACGTCGCAACATGCCGCCGTGCTCAAGGGAAGAGTCAA
>DASRFL010000004.1:0-148149 GCA_035651555.1 Terriglobales bacterium | reverse complement strand
CACGCGGAAGTTGTTGTTCAGTTCATCAAGCTGCACGAAAAGACCCGGAGTCTGCACGATCTGGAAGGGATAGGGATTGATCAGAAACATCCCGGGAACCCCGCGCGGCAGGCAGTTGACCGAGGCGCGACCGAGTTCATAATCGGTTTGGGTCATGGACTTCACTTTAGCCATAGCCCAGGGCTGGAAAGGCGGCGGCTCTTCCGGCGTCACTTTGGGGTCAAACTGCCGCCGCAGAGCAGGATTATAGGTAAAGCCGCCTGCCGTTCCTTGAAACCAAACACCCGAGAGATCCACATGCCCATCGGCAGTGCGCGGAGGCGGTCCTCCTTTTGGTACTGCCTGTTGTTTGGATTTGGTCGGTTTTGCACCTTCGTCTTGTGCCCTTACGGCCGAGACCATAAAAAATAATCCGCCGACAAAGGACGCGGCGGCGAGCCAAGCGGCCAAACGCCTCTTCATGTGATTTCTCCTCACCGCTAATGAACGTGACGAAGTTCGAAGGCGTCAGTATTCGCTGAACTTGCCCTCGACATCCTGGCCGATTCTGTGGGTTTGGCCGTCAGGCATTTTGATCGTTTCGGCGGCGGCGCGGTTTTTGGCACCGTTCTTTGCGAGGCAAGCTCGAACGGTGACGGTCTTTCCGATAGCATTCTCAAAGTCGCGTCGCGAGGTTCCGCTTCTCTTCAAAGTCGACAGCGACACGGTTTCAAAAGTCCAGGAGTTTACGGTGCCGTTGGTATCCTTCACGTCCAAGTGGAAATATCCATGTGGGTTCTGCCACTCGTAGCTGGTGAACGTGCCGGTCAGATCCGTACATTTGTTGGCATCAAATTCCGCGGCAAAAGCGTGATGCGCGGGGGAGGGCTTCGCCACAACGAGCAAACCGAAAAAGACCACTACAAGACCGTAGAGCATGCGTCGCATGTCTGTCTCCTTAAGGATGCGCTGCCGAACAGATGCTTGTCCGTTAGACGTGCAGTTTACTAAGCCAGTTTCAAAATCGTATCACCCGGCGTCTGCCGCACGGTAGCACTATGCGCGGAAGCGAGGCAGCAGGGCGAGGGCATTGTCCCGGTCGATCTGCTGAAGTTCCTGGGCGCTGAACACACCGCATTCCCTTAATCCTTTTACGTGTTCCATAAGCGTGCGTGCCGGGTAATCGGTACCGAAGACGATTTGCGAGACGGGAACGACTTTGGTCAGCGCGGACATGGCAGGAGGATTGGAGACCTGCGCCGTGTCATAGTAGAACTTACCCGCCGCCGCTTCGAACCCGCCGGGGAATTGTGCTGCAAATCTGGGCGATTTGGCCATGCCGGTGAATCGTTCGATCAGATAAGGCATTGTGCCGCCGCCGTGCGACCAGATCATGCGCACATTCGGATAACGCGCAGCGGCGCCGCCAAAGATCATCTGCGCTATCGCGCGCGTCGTGTCCGTCTGCCACTCGATGGCACCGTCGCCAATCCCTTTAATTAAATTCTTGCAGCAATCAGCCGTGATCGGATGAGTGAAAACAACGGCCTTGCGCCGCTCGAGTTCTTCAAAGACGGGATCAAAATAAGGATCGCCCAGCCATTTGTCGCCATAATTTGTATACATACCAATGCCATCGACCTTGAGAGTGTCATAAGCATACTCGATTTCTTTGAGAGTGGTATCGATGTGGGGCAATGGGACGAAGGCGAACACACCGAATTTGCCGGGATGATCGGCGGCGAGGCGAGCCGCATACTCGTTGCTGGGGCGTGCGATACGGTCGACCGTATTCGGATCGTAGTGCGGAGGAATCGAAGTTATACCGGTGGCGACGCCGGCTTTTTCCATTTCTTCCAGCGCTTTTTCGGGAGTCCACTTGGCGAATCCGCCGAGTTCTTTCGCGCCGACGGTCTCGAGCAAAATTGGCGGGGTCAAATGGTTGTGGACGTCAATGCGCCCGGCTTTGCTCGCTGACTCGGACGATCCAACCTGCGCGATCAGGCCGCTTGCCGGAAGCAGCGAGCCGGCTCCGATCACCGCTGCTGAGCGCAGCAGATTTCGCCGCGAGATTCCGGCCAAATTGTGAGTTGATTCGCTTTGGACGTCCCGGCGAGCTTCGCGTTTCATGTGCATCTCCTCTCGCGGCGCTTGGCCTCGGATCGACTTATTACTTTATTACTCGTGCGGACGTGGCCGCCGGACCTTATCCCCATTCATGAGCGCGAATTTCTGTACGCGCTTTCCCGTATCGACCTCACCGGTATAAAGATTGCCATGAGAATCGACAGCGATGGCGTCGATCCAGTGGAAGTATCCGGCCATGCGGCCGTTGTCGCCAATCGAACCCACCTGTTGGCCTGTCTTGCGGTCGTGTATCCAGACCTTATCGTTGGTGCCATCGGCAATCATTACGTATTTTTCATCCGCATCATGCGAAAACGTCAGGTTATACGTGGTGCCGCACATTCCGAACATGATGCTGCCTGGACCGCCGCATTCCGTTCCGCGAGAGGGCGTGGAAGGGTGGACGAAAAAACTGGACACAAACTTGCCTTCTTTGGTGAAGACCTGAATCCGGTCGCTACCGCGTTCGCAGACGTAGACGAGGTTATCGGTCGAGAAGTGCACGCAGTGAAGCGCCGGAGCGAACTGCTTCTGGTCGGGAGGCGGCCCGGTTCTCCAATCGTACGGCGGCGTGGGATCGTTATCGATCTCGCTGAGTGGAATGCCATGGCCGCCCCAGCCACGCTTGAAGTTGCCGTCATAGCCGTACACGAGGACTCGCTTTGCATCTACGATATAAATCTCCTTCGCGTCCTCGTCCAGATCGAAAAAGAAGATGCCGTTGGGAAAGACGTCTGTGTTCTGATTATTCTGTTTTTGAGGCTGCGCTTTTTCGCCTGGCTCCGGGCGCGGCGCTCGATGGCCGAAATCCCACAGAAGCTTGCCATCACTGGAAAACTTCATGATGCTATCGCCACGCGAACTGCCGCCGACCCAGACGTTTCCCTCACGATCCACCAGGATGGCGTGTTCGGCGGCGGCGCCCGGACGCGCAACTCCTTCTGCGGGCCAGCCAGGGACGTAGCCAGGTCCGCCCCAGCCTTGCAGCAAATTGCCTTCCGTGTCGAATTCAAGCACGGCGGGTGCGGCGATGCAGCAATCGGTTCGGGGTGGATTGGAGGCCGCGCCATTCTCATCCGGATTGATGTCGCGAGGCCGGTTCATCACCCAGATATGGTCGTCTTTATCAACAACCAAAACGGGCACGCCTTGCATGAGCCAATGATGAGGGAGCGGCTTAGGCCAGAAGGGATCGACTTTATACTTCGGAACCTCTTGTGCTCGGGCACGCGAGCCAGCGGCAACGACTAAGATAAAGAAGGCACAGGTTGCGAGCGCCAGCCTAATTATCGATTCTCTCAGGTGAGGCTTAGGCCGATCCGAAACTGGCATCAATTGTCCTCCCGATGGAAACAATGCGCGGGAGTCTAGTTCTGGCTTGCAGGTAAGTCAAGCAAGCGATCTATGGAGCGATGTGCGTCGTCGGTATGCGCTGAGCAATGACTATCGGGCGGTGCTCTGCGCCGCGTTCACGGGAACAAATTTCTGGATGCGCTTGCCGTCTTCGACCTCACCGGTGTACACATTTCCTTTTGAATCCATGGCGATGGAATCGATCCAGTGCAACTGTCCCGCATAGCGGCCATTTCCGCCGAATGAGCCTACAAGCTTTCCATCTTCGCGGTTGAGAATCCACACCATGTTATTGGTGCCGTCGGCAACTAAAATATATTTCTGCTGGGGGTCTGTTGAGAGCGTGAGATTGTACACGGTGCCGCACGGCGGATCCGTCATGCTCCAGATTCCTCCGCAATGGGGTCCGCGCGATTGGGTGGACGGGTGGATCCAGAACTGCTTCACAAATTTTCCCTGCTTCGTGAACACCTGAATACGGTCGCTACCCCGTTCGCAGACATAAACAAAGCCGTCGCGAGAGGGGTGAGCGCAATGCAGAGCGGGCGCGAACTGCTTTTGATCCGGAGGAGGGCCGGATGTGTCGTAGGGCGGCGTGGGGTCATTGTCGATTTCGCTTAGCGGTGTGCCGTGGCCGCCCCATCCGCGTTTAAAAACGCCTGTATCCATATCGTAGACGAGTACGCGTTTGTTGAGGAATCCATCGGGAATGTAGATTTCGCGGGCATCCTCGTCGAACTCGAAAGCCGCTATGCCGGGCGGAAAAATGTCCGTCTGCTGGTTATTCTGTTTCACCTGGTTTGCCGGCACTTTGGGACCGCGGTGGCCGAAATCGGAGATGAATTTCCCATCCTGCGTGAACTTGATGATGCTGTCGCCAGGCATGGTTCCGGAGAGGTACACGTTCAGATCGCGGTCCACGCCAATGGTTTGTAGCCTGCCCGGCCAACCCGGATGGTACTTTTGATCGCCCCAGGCGCGGAGCACATTGCCCTGCTGATCGAACTCAAGGACCTCGGGTCCCAAAACACAGCACTCCGTGCGGGGCGGGGTTGTCATTGCTCCCAATTCGTCCGGCCGGGCGTCGTCAGCGCGATTGATCGCCCAGATGTGGTCATCTTTATCGACGTATATATCGACGACTTGCTGCATGCTCCATTTGTTTGGCAGAGGCTTGGGCCAAAAAGGGTCAACGCGGTACATCGGCGTCTGCTGGGCACGCGTCAGCGCCGGTGAGCAGGAGATCACAAGCGCCACAATTGCAATCGTCCAGATTTCATTCCGCATTTGCACGGGCAAGTCTCCTCCTGGATTGGGTGCGCGGATTCTCGCATCGGAACGCAACAGTGTCAACGCGCGCAAGCTTGGGCGCCGAGTCGGCCGGCCTGCGGCCAAAGCAGTAATGTCGTCAATCGATAGAACAAGAAGTTATCATTTTTTCGTCTCTCTTGAATCTGAAGGGCGGCAAGCATATAGTCCTGTCGCTTTTTAACGGGGAAAGAGGGCGGTCGGGAAAAATCGCCCTCCAGGGAGTGTGTACGTGAAGAAAACGGTGAAGAGGCGTGTTCGATTTTTCCATGCGGCGATAATCATTGCCGCATGTTTGTTTTGGGGCAGTCTCTCTTTCGCGCAGTTGCCCACCGCAAAAATCGTGGGGACCGTAAAGGATACTTCGGGCGCGTCGGTGCCCGGCGCTACGGTCAAAGTCACAAACGTCGATACAAACACCACTCGGACGCTGACGACCGGTGCCGATGGGGCCTACAACGCGCTCGAATTGCCGACCGGCAATTACCAGGTCGAGGTCACTGCTTCCGGTTTCAAGACTGCGGTGCGCAAGGGGATCACTCTCGACGTTACCCAGGCGCCGGAGATCAACTTCACGCTGGAGGTCGGGGCGACCGAGCAACAGGTTACCGTGAGCAGTGAAATTCCCCAGGTGGATACGCAGGATGCCACGCTCGGCAATATCGTGGGTCAGCAGGCCGTCCAAAACCTGCCGCTGAACGGCAGGAACTACGTGGATCTGAGCATTCTGCAAGCCGGAGTCACGCCGGATCGAGACTCCAGCGGAAACGGGGCGACAAGCTTCAGCGCCAATGGCGCTCCGCCGCGTTCGAATAACTTCACTCTTGACGGCGCCGTCACTACCACCCAGGAGGGCCGCAATCCCGCCAATGCGGGCAGCACACTCGGCGTCGACGGCGTCAAGGAATATCGCATCATCACCTCGAATTTCTCCGCTGAGTATGGTTTGGCTATGGGCAGCCAGGTGGTGGTGGTGAGCAAGAACGGAACAAACCAGTTCCACGGAGACGCTTTTGAATATCTTCGCAATTCCGCATTTGACGCGAGGAACTTCTTTTTGACCACTGCAGGCCAGCCGAATCCTGAATTTCAAAAGAATCAGTACGGAGGCGCCTTCGGCGGTCCAATCAAGAAAGACAAGACGTTCTTTTTTGCCACGTATGAAGGTCTGAAGCTGAACCAGAGCGTGGCACAAAACCTGGTCGTTCCAGCGGCAGGATGTCATGGCGCGGCGGGTGTGACGATCACGCCGGCCACTTGTCCGGACGTTACCGGACCAACGGTGATTAACGCCTATGTTGCGCCGATATTGGCGCTATATCCTCTTCCCAACCTAACGATTGGCAGCGTAAGCCATGACATTTTCGCCACCAACAACGGCACACATCAGAACTACGGCCAGATCCGCGTCGATCAGAATTTTTCTGCGGCGGACACGATGTTCGCACGCTACACCGTGGACAACGCGGTGGTGAATACTTTTGCGAACCCCGCCAGTTCGTCGGTTTATTTCCTGGCGGGAGACCACACGCAGGCGAACAATCGCAACCAGTACATCACCTTGTCCGAGAATCACATCTTCTCGCCGACGGTCCTGAACACCGCGCGCCTGTCTTTCAGTCGCACGCACCCAACGAGCGTGGGTGTCGTTCCCAATCCGGGACCTGCGGTGATCGGGAATTTCCCGATGGGCAATATCGGAATTGGTGGGGGGACCAGCACGAATGGCACTTACGTGTCACTGGAAACCGGGGTGCCCATTCCGAGCGAACAGCTTCAAAACATCTACACGTTCAGCGACGATGTGAACTGGACGCGAGGCAAGCACTCGTTCAAGTTCGGAACCCTGATCAACCGCTGGAATGAAGTGGTAAATTCGCCGGGCAACAGTTCCAACGGTCAGATCATTTACCCCGATTTCGCCGGGTTTTTGCAGGACAACCCCAATCTGATCGAATTCAAAACACTGACGTCAGTCAGCTATCGTTTCACGGTGTTCAATACTCTTGGCTTCTACGCTCAGGACGATATTCGCGTCACGCCGCGGCTGACTCTGAACGCGGGCCTGCGCTATGAATTCTTGACCACACCGCGCGAACTGAATGGTATTCAGTCCCGAGTTATCAACGACTTTACTGATCCTTTCACTGTCGGCCCGATTATCAAAAACAACACCTTGCGTGATTTCAGTCCCCGGATCGGCCTCGCCTACGACCTTTTTGGCAATGGCAAGACCGCCATTCGCGCCGGCTTCGGGAAGTATTATGACATCGGCAATATTGGTCCGTCGCTAGAGCAGGACGTAATCGGTAGTCCGCCGTTCTCGGGACTGACGGACATCACGGCGCAATCCATGCCTTCGATTGCCAGTTATTCGCCGCTGCAGTTTCCCTTGATCCAGCCGATCCTGAACACTACCGGCGCGGTTACTCCACAGTTCATCGATTACAACTTCCTAAGCTCCAATATGCTTCAGTGGAATGCCAGCGTGCAGCAGCAGTTGCCCTGGAACATGGCGGTTAGCGTTGGCTACGTAGGAAACCGCGGCATACACATTCCTACGGTTCGAGAGTCCAATCCGATCATTCCGACTTCGTTCGGACCCTGTGGCGACCCAGCCAGCCGCTGTGTGGATGGGCAAGTCCCATTTTGGGATATGAGTTCGCCCGCCTATCACACCGTCAATCCCTATTGCGGTACCGTTCTTTGCGGACCTGGCCTTTACGGTCCCAGCACAATCAACGTCGCTACAGTTGCCGATTCTCGCTACAACGGTCTGCAGATCGTGCTCGGAAAAAAGACGAGTCACGGACTCGATTTCCAGAGTTCCTACACCCTCAGCCGGGTAAGTGACGATACTCAAGGACAGGAAAATGTCCGCGATTGCTCTGCCTCCGCGGGCCTACAGGGAACTTATCCCTTGGATCAACATGTAGACTGGGGTCCATCATGTTTCAATGTGACGGACTACTGGGCCTTCAACCTGACCTATCACCTGCCAACTCTGTCGGGCGGCAACGCGTTCGTGCAAAAGGCGGCCAATGGATGGTGGGTGGGCAGCATCGTCATCGTTCAGACGGGCTTCCCATTCTCGCCCATCACCACATTCAACCGGTCGAATTCGGGCGTCTTACAGGGGCAGAACGACTATGTGAATGTAAACACACCTGCGCTCCTGGCGGCATATCCATGCGGTGCGGGCAATCCTTGCAAGTACACACCCGTACCCTATGACCCGAATACCGTGATCACTGGCAACATCAATCAGTGGTTTAACCCGGCAATGTTTTCTATGGCGCCGAATTGCCTCGGCCCTGGCCTGACAAATTGCTCGAACACCGTGGGGCAGTTGGGCAATGCCGGCCGAGACATTCTGACTGGACCGCCTTTCCGGAACTGGGATTTCTCGTTAGTCAAGGATACGAAAGTCGGATTCCTGGGAGAAGCCGGCCTGATTCAATTCCGCGCCGAATTCTTCGACTTTCTCAACCATCCCAATTTCGCGTTGCCCAATGGGATCGCATTTACCGGAAAGCCAGGGGACCTGACGCCTTTCTCCGAAACACCCCGAGGTCCGGCAGGATCCATCACCAAGACGGTCGTGCCGTCTGGAGGAACCGGCGCGCGCAATATTCAGCTTGCGTTGCGCGTTGAGTTCTAAACCGAGGCAAATACTGCGGGAGTTTGCGAGCGCTTGCGCTCGGCAAACTCCCGCTTCCTTTTTTCAAATGCATCAGCGCTCCACGATGTTCTCTTCACGGCTTCAGAAAAATTAATTGCGTCATTCCGTTTTGTCTGGACACCTGCGCATAAACTTTCAGCTATAATCGCGCGCCGATGCGCCGGAGTCCGGAAACCCGAGTTAGCAAGCCCCCACGATTCGAACCGCCCCGTTATATCGCCCTGGAAGGGCCGCTTCGCGTCGGGAAGACGACGCTGGCGCGATTTCTGGCGGATCGCATGCACGCGCGGCGCATCATGGATTGCGAGGACAATCCCTTCCTTGCAGATTTTTATCGCGAAAAGGGCGGCTCAGCCTTTTGTACCCAGATGTACTTTCTGGCCGAACGCCACCGGCGAGTTCAGGAGGCGCTGGCCGCCCCAGGGCCTGTGATTGCGGATTTTTTGTTTGAGAAAGACAAGATTTTTGCCTACCTGAACCTGGATAACGAAGAGCTGAAATTGTACGAACGCTACTTCGAACGGTTTGCGGCCGAGTTGCCGCGTCCCGGATTGGTAATCTATCTGCAAGCCTCGCCTGAAATTCTCTTAGAGCGCATTGGAAAAAAGGCCGCTCCTGGAGAATCGCGCATTTCGCGCGAATACGTGGAAGAGGTGGCGCGCGCCTACGATCACTTTTTCTTCCGCTATGCTTCATCGGATTTGCTGGTGGTAAACACGTCGGAAATCGATTTCGTCAATCGGAATGCGGATTTACAGCAGCTTCTGCGGCGGCTCGAGGAGCCGGTTAAAGGCACGCAGTATTTCTTGCCGCTCGGGGCCCAGTGAGGATGTCCGCACGCCGATGCCGTGCTGCGCACAATTTGTGATGGCGCCCGCGCGATGCGCTTCGGACTCAGGTAATGGCCGCTGCTAACATGTACGGCTTAGATTTCATGCGCGGTTCAGAATGCGCACTCCTCTATGGATCGAGTTAACGTCCTCATCATCGGTGGTGGCGTGGTGGGCTGTGCCCTCGCACACGAACTTTCGGCGCGCATCGAAGACGTCTTTCTGGTGGAGCAATCACCGCGGCTAGGGATGGCCACCAGTACCCGCAACAGCGGCGTAATTCATTCCGGCATCTACTATCCTCCGTCGTTTCTCAAGGCGCGCCTGTGCGTGGAAGGCAATCGTCTCACAAAGGAATTTTGCGCTGAGCACGACGTACCGCACAACAATTGCGGCAAAATCGTGGTCGCTTCCGACGAATCAGGGATCCCGGAACTCGAAAAACTGGCCGAAAACGGTCGAATGAACGGTGTCGAAGGCTTGCAGTTGGTTGGCCGTGAGCGAATCCGCCAGCGCGAGCCGCATATTCAAGCTGCCGCCGCGCTGGAAGTGCCCTCGACCGCCATTGTTTCCGCTGAAGAATTAGTGAAAACCTTCGCGCGTGTGGCGGTCGATCGCGGCGCTCACATCTTGACGAATGCTCGCGTAGTGCACGTCGAGGCACGGCCGGATTGCATAGCCGTGGAGATTGAACTGGGTGATCCGGCTGATCGCCAGGGCCTTGCGAAGGAAATCGTTGAAGCGCATTGCGTGATCAACTCCGCCGGCCTTTACGCGGATGAAGTGGCGGCCATGCTGGGAAATCATAGCTTCCGCATTTACCCGGTGCGGGGCGAATATGCGGAGGTCGTTCGCACGCGAGCGAATTTGGTGAATGCGCTGGTGTATCCGTTGCCGCATCACGACAGGCTCAGTCTCGGTGTGCACTTGACAAAGACGTTGTGGGGAACCGTGCTGGTAGGACCGACGGCCCGCTATGTAACAGAGAAGAACGACTACGAACGTGACCGGCTGCCGGTTGAGGAATTTTTGCGCGACGCGCAGGGGTTGTTGCCCGAGCTTCGGTTAGAAGATTTGCGTCTGGCCTATTCTGGTCTCAGGCCCAAGCTTGTACCGCCTGCCGGCAAAGGTATGGCCGACTTCGTGATTGCTCGTGATCCGAATCATCCGCGGGCAATCCACCTGGTGGGCATCGAATCTCCGGGATTGACCTCGGCTCCGGCGATCGCCAGGTACGTTGCTTCGCTGGTTTCTGAAACGCTGGATTGAACGCAGTCCCGAAGGCTGCAGGCCATGCGCGCGGCTTACAAATTACGCAGCCTTTGCGTTCTTCAGCAGGTCAAGCGCTCTGCGAACAACTGGATCATCCTTGGAAGGTAACTGGTTGAATTCCAGCGGTGCCGGCGCTTCATCCTCGCCGCCCAGTTCAGGAGGAACGGGCGCAATCTCGACCGTCGGCGCCACCCCATTCTCGAGGATCGACTTGTTGGCCGGTGTGTAGTAGTAGGCCACCGTAAGAATAAGCGCGGCACCGTCTTCGAGAGGGATAATTTTCTGTTCTGACGCGGCACCGAACGTTCGCTCGCCGATCACGTCACCCCGATGATTATCCTCAACTGCGGACGCGACGATCTCAGCGGCTCCGGCAGTGCTCGGCGAGATCAGAACCTCGACCGGATCTCGCCATACCACTTTGTCGGGGGCGGCGTCGAATTCCTGCCGGGAAACGGTCTGGCCTTTCAAGCTGGTGATGGTTCCCGATGGGATCAGCAACTGCGCGGCCGCAATTCCTTCCGATACCGGTCCGCGGGAGCAATCCCGTAAGTCGAGCACGAGTTTGTGATAGCCCTGATGCTCGAATTGCTGCAACTTGTCGTGCAGTTCGGTTGCCGTTCCGGTTTGCAGCGCGGGCACCCGAATATATGCCACGCCCTCGTCGATTTTATCAGCCGTCAGGTGTATGGCGGGAACGGGCGCGCGGGTAATCGTTTCAACCTGAGGCTCAGTTTTTCCCCGCCGCACCAAAGCAACTTTCACCGCTGTGCCGGGGGTGCCCGCGAGGAGCGCATTCGCCTGGCCGACAGACATTTCGCGCGTCGTAAAGTCCGCGATCTGCTCGACGATATCGCCGGGGCGCAACCCTGCCTTTTCTGCGGGGCTGTCGGGCAAAACAGAAACGATCACGATATATCCAAACCGTTTTGCAAGCGTGGTGCCGATCTCGGCGCGATTGCTGTTTTTCTGTTTATCTTTGAAGTCCGCGTACTCTCTCGGGCTCAAGTACCCGGAAAAAGGATCCAAAGATTCGAGCAAGCCGTGGAGGGCGCCGAACGTGACGATCGACAGATTCGGCTCATCGACGTAATCTTCCTGAACCCGCTGCAGCACTTCACCGTACACGGTAAGCGAGCGATAGGCCTTGTCATCGTCGGACTTGCCTAACATGTACCCCAACCCGACATAAGAGAAGATCAGCAAAGACAAGGCTACGACTGCGATTTTCGTGAAGCGGTTCATGCAATAGACTCCCAGCGCAGACGGCGCCGCAACAGAGCAAGGACGAATACCCAACCGGCCGCCAGTTTATTGTATCACGCCGGACAATATCGGAATTACCCGTAGCGTCTGCTACCCATGCTTCAGGGGCTAGTCGCAGTAGCCGCACCGGCGGCCGCACCCGTAAATACGATGTGCTTCAGCTGTTTCCAGGCTAATGACTGGTGCTGGCTTCAGTCCACGGCTCCGATACCGCCGCGGCATCGGAAGTGATGCAAGTCTGTGAAATGCGATCATGCCAGGAAAGTTGCTCTTCGTCCCAAAGAGTCCAGACGAAACCAAGCATCATGGTGCCTGCGGAGATCAGATAGCCCAGGCTTCGCCACAGTAACTGCCGCCGCGACGGATTCAAGCCATCGAGCCCGAGAATTCGAAGGCCCCGCAGCATCATTCCTGGAGTTGCGCCCGCAAAATACGTGAATAAGGTGATGTATTGCGCATACAGCAAGCCGAATGCGGCCATGGTCACTAACGCGTCGAACCGGCTTAGACTGAATTTCCCGCCCAAAGCGTGAAACAGCATCAGGAATCCGGCATCCGCCGCGAAAAGAAAGGCCGCATCCAAACTTCCCGCAAGCCGCCGTTCCACCAACGGAGCAACCGAAGATATCTTTTTGTGGACTGGTCTTAGACTCCCGCCTTCTTCAATGTCGGCGGTGGTGAAATCAAATGAGGACTGTTCCACCTCGATTTCGACGCGTTCGACGCGAGCCGGACGAAAGCGGCGTTTCGTGATTTTCGCCGGGGGTGTTTCGAAATCGTGAGTTTCCTGCGGATCGGGAGTTGCCGCCGGCGGGGTGAATTCCGGCAAAGATGGTTCAGGCTCTATCCGACTGGGTCGAGGACGACCGCGGCGCACATGATAGGCCTCGACGTGGCGTAGCACTTCACTCCGCCAATCCGTCTGAACCGACACATCCTCTTGACTGCATCGGTGTGCAGATGTAGGGACAACAAAACTGTCATGGTTTTGAGACAGGCGCGTATCGCAAAGGCAGCAGGTACGCGCTTCGACGCTATTGATAGCGCCGCACTGCGTGCAGGTTTGTATCACCGTCTCGTTTTTGCGCTGCGGACGGCGCCCGAGGCGCAGCCTCGAGGCAGGCATATTCTACAGCGGCAGCTTGGAAGCAAACGACAATTCTGAACGAATTGTCGCGAATCATATACTGCATTACTTCGCCCTGAGCGCGCTCTCCTGAATGTGCACAGGCGCAAACGTAAATGCGCTGAGTTAGAATCTCATCGCGTCGGGGGCCAGGCCCCGTTCCATGGACGAACTTGAGTTTGCCTCGATCGAGGCGCTATCAACGCTCCTCGCCAAAAAGAAGATCTCGCCGCTAGAATTGACTCAACTTTTCTTGACGCGAATCGAACGGCTCAATCCGAAGCTCAATGCCTTCATAACTGTCGCAACTGAAAGCGCGCTCCGAGATGCACTCACAGCCGAACGGGAGGTCACAAAGGGAAAACGGCGGGGAGTGCTCCACGGCATTCCCGTCGCTCTAAAAGACAACATTTCGACACGCGGCCTGCGCACAACTATGGGATCGTTGATATTCGGTGATTTTGTGCCAACTGAAGATGCCACGGTCGTCCGCAGATTACGGCGTGCCGGCGCTATTGTGCTGGGCAAGACGAATCTTCACGAATTCGCGTATGGGATCACTTCCGAGAATCCGCACTATGGCGCGGTGCGCAACCCCTGGAAGACAGACTGCATTGCAGGAGGGTCGAGCGGAGGATCAGCAGCCGCGGTTGCCTCCTGGTTGTGTGCGGCGGCGATCGGAAGCGATACGGGAGGGTCCGTTCGTATTCCCTCCGCATTGTGCGGCGTTGTGGGTTTCAAACCCACATTCGGCCGGGTTAGCGTTCATGGTGTTTTCCCGCTGGCGCCGAGTTTCGATCATGTAGGACCGATCGCGCGAAGCGCTCGGGACGTGGCGCTCTTAATGGAATGCATCGCGGGCCGAGACCCTCTCGATCCAACGACGTTGGTGCGGAGAGACAAATATGGGCTGGGGGTGACGGCCAAGCATCTACGGCTCGGCCGTCCGCAGGAAGATTTTTGGATCAACATGGATCCGGAGGTTCGGCAGAAAGTAGAAGCCGGGTTGAGCGCCTTCGTAAAATCTGGTGCAAAGGTCGCGGATATCTCGCTGCCGGCCATTGCGAGCGGGATTGAAGCGGCCAACCTGATCGCGGCGGTTGAAGCAACCGAGTTTCACGAGCAAGCCGGTTATTTTCCCGCAAGAGGAACGGATTATGGCGCAGACGTGCGGGCGCGCCTCGATCAAGGTGGAAAGATTCGGGCCGTTGATTATCTTCAGGCGCTACAGACGTTGCGGCGAGTGCGGGAGGAGATCGAAGCGGCACTTGAGAAAGTCGATGCGATTGTGATTCCTACCAGCCCGATTCCAGCGCCGCCGCTTGGATCTGACAGCGTTCAGGTGGGCGAAATCAAAATGCCGCTGCGAAAAGCTGTGGTTGACCGAAACCGCGTGGGTAACCTCACCGGTTTGCCGGCAATCTCCGTTCCATGCGGAGTGACGCGGGATGGGCTGCCTGTTGCCCTGCAATTCGTGGGAAGACGATTCGCGGATGCTCAAGTGATTGCCATGGGCGGCCGCTTTGAGGACGCAGTAAGTGGGTGGGAACCTCGAAATCCACCGCTGAGTTGAAGTATGTCGACCTGACTGGTAGGAGGAACCTCAACGCCGCACGCCAGCAACTGTACTCACCCTGCGACTGAGCGAGCGGAAAGCGCTGGCACCGCGCGGCGGAGCCGCGTGATGACCCGCTCCTTCCCCAGCACTACCATAGTATCGAAAAGCGGGGGTGCGACGGGCTGTCCAACCAATGCCACGCGAGTGGCGTTTATCAGGAGTGCGGCTTTCACCCCAGCTTTTTCAGCGAGCTGGCGCAGGGCGCGGTCGCAGGCATCATGATTCCACTCAGGCAAAGCGTCCAATTCGTCCGTTAGCCGGGCGAGCAGGTCCGGCAAGCGTTCATCCTTCCAGAATTTTTCGCGCGCAGCCGCGTCGTACTCAAAATCATCGGTGAAAAAGGCGCGCGACCAATGCGAGAAATCCGGCAGGAGGCGAGTTCTGGGGCGCAATAAATCTACAGTGCGCGCGAACCAGTCTTTTTGAGCGCCAGCCCATTCCGCGCGCCAAAGGCCCGACTTCTCCAGTTGGGCTTGAACGGCAGGCAGGAGTTCTTCAATAGGGAGCTTCTGCAGATATTGCTGGTTGAACCACTCGAGTTTCGCGCGATCAAATACGGCGTTGGTGCGGCTGACACCAGCCAGCGAAAATCGCTGAATTAGTTCGGCAGTGCGAAACATTTCGGTATCATCGCCGCCGGACCAGCCCAAGAGTGCCAGGAAATTACGGAATGCCTCGGGCAGGAAGCCTTCATCGCGATAGGAACTCACGCTGGTCGCACCATGCCGCTTGGAAAGCCGCGTGCGGTCCGGTCCCAAAATCAATGGAACGTGAGCGAAGATCGGCGGTGTGGCCCCCAGTGCGCGATAGAGCAAAATCTGTTTGGGTGTATTCGAGAGGTGATCGGCGCCGCGAATCACGTGAGTTATGCGCATGTCTATGTCGTCGACAACGGCGCCAAGCTGATAGGTAGGTAATGCCGCGGCATCTGGATTTTTCGCAGAACGCAGAAGGACGAAGTCCTCGATCTCGTCATTTTGAAGTTCGCGAGGACCAAATACAGCATCGTCGAAATGCGTAGTTACACCGAGAGGTACGCGGAAACGGACGGCGGGACTTTGGTTACCAACGAGCGGCTTGCCTTCGCGACACGAGCAGCGCGTGATGCGCCGCATTTCCGTTTTTCCGCCGACCGATGCGTCGGCGGAATCACCGCCGGCATATTTTTCAGGAGCGCAATAACAAAGGTACGCTGCCCCTGTGGAAACGAGCTTTTCTGCTGCCGCCGCATAGCCTGAGAGCCGCCGGGACTGGTAAAACGGGCCTTCATCCCAATTCAAGCCGAGCCAGCGGAGTCCGTCGATAATGCCGTCTACCAATTCGGGACGATTACGCTCGAGGTCCGTATCCTCAATGCGGAGAATGAATGCGCCACCCTGATTTCGTGCGAAAAGCCAGTTAAACAGTGCGGTGCGCGCTCCACCGACATGGAGATAGCCGGTCGGTGATGGTGCAAAGCGCACACGGACGTTGGCTTGGGTTCCGGCAGGAGTACCGCTTTCCGATGATGTCATCGGAGCTCCGTCCGTCTAACGGAGCACCGAATAAAGGATTGTTGCACATGACTAATCATTTGCACGTTCATGCCCACAAGACTTTCTGACGTCCTCCGTCGCGCCCTTTATTTTACCTCACGAGCGAGCAGGATTAGGGGAAAGTCGCCGCATCGGATTTCCACGCTTTATCGCAACGTGAAAACACGTAAAGCACGTTTCGAAGTGCTATCGGCAAATGTTCCATTCTTGGTACCCCCGTACCGTTGCTCGCATATAAACCCTGGTCTATATTCAGCGCCAGGGTGTGGAACCGACATTTGTCTAAATTTAAACGCTCAAAAAGCCTGAGACTCGCAACCCGCTGACGGCGACCTTTGCGCATTCCTGTGAAAATACGACAAAAGCGGCGGCTTGGGAGACCGGCCTAAAATGTACACACCCTTCATGCATATTGGGCTGATTCCCTTCAGCATTCTGGCGGCACACGCTTTGGCTGCCGGCTTTTTCACGTACCTTCAACGGATCAAGCCGCAGCGCTATTTACAAGTGTGGACAATCGGCTGGTACCTGCTGGTACTGCATGACTTAATGATCGGCCCGACCGATTGGTTGGGCAGCGCGGCGTCGGACGAGTCGAAATGGCTGATGTTAATTGGCCGATTTCTGATCGCGGCGAGTGCGGTAGCGTTCTTCTGCGCGGCGCGCATCTACGTCAATTCGTCCGCTCTGGTTCCCGGTACGATGCTGATGGCGGTGTGGTGCGGGTTGTATGGGTTGTCTATGCTGTTTCCCCATCTATGGGCCGCACAACAGGTCGCGATGGTAGCCGTACACCTGGCTGTAGCTGTCGTTTTCTGGCAAGCTGCGCGCCGTGAAGAAAACCATGGCGATTGGGTGCTGGCAGCGGCCTTCACAGGCTGGGCGACAATTCCCGTGGTGCGAATGGCATTCGGTCCTTTCGGATTGCCGGCCGGTACAGACTTCGCGGTGATCGCGAGCTTTCCTTCGTTGCTGGTGGCGGTCGTGATGGTTATGGTCTTTTACGAAGATCAAAAGCGGCGGGTGCAGCTCAATATTCTCGCGCTTTCCAGCTTGAACTTGAGCACTTCGAGCTTCATGGGCGAGGAGATCCAAAAAACGTTGGTTGAGGCGCTCGAACGCGTACTGAGCGTGGTGGGATTGCCTTGTGGACTGTTAACCTTGCGGAGGCATGGGACTCACCAGGCGGAAGCTACCGCATCAGTGGGAGTTGATGCGGCGTTTTGCCGCGCCATCGGCGATGGTCTTGAAAGGGATTTCTTGGGGTTAGTTTCTCGCCTCGGCGGGATGGTGGTTTTTCGCGAACTTGAACTCAATAACTCCTGGCGCGCGCTGGAGCACGAAGAAGCTTTCCTCCGTTTTCGGCAACTGGCCATGTCCCATGGGATGCAGACAGTGATCGCGATCAGCCTGCAAGCCAAGGAAGAAGCATTCGGTTTATTGCTGCTCGGTGCTCCCGAGAATCGGCGTTTCACGCAAGCAGAGCTCCGGCTGCTGCTGACGCTCGGCCATCAGATAGGCATGGCAGTCGAAAACAGCTATTTGATTCAGCAGACCACGCGACGCTCCGAAGAGTTGCATTTGCTGAATGAGATTGGCCGCGCATTGAGTTCCACCCTTGATGTGGATGAACTTTTCAATAAGATTTTCGCGGCGCTCAAAAGGATGTTCGACGTCAGTAATTTCTACGTGGCGATGTACGATCCGGAAGAGAACCAGATTCGCTTTGAGTTGGAGATTGCAGAGGGGATCCGCTTGCCCAAACGGAGCCGGCCGTTGGGAGATCACCTCACCGAGCATATCATTCGCACTGCGCAGCCGCTGCTGATCAAACAAGATCTCATGGAACAGGCCGCCAAGCTCGGATTACGACCGGGGCAGGAAACCGGCTCATTTTGCGGGGTGCCGCTAATCGCGTACAACAAAGCCATCGGCGTTATGGCGCTGAGGGCAGTGCAAGAGAATTTGTATGACGAAGGCCATCTGGAAATGATGCGTGTACTCGCCAGCGAAGCCAGCATCGCCATTGAAAATGCCCGGCTTTTCCGGGGAGAACAAACCAAATCACGGCATCTCGCGCTGCTCAACAACATCTCGCGGCACGCAATTACCACGCTCGATCCCGAGGAGATGTTGGCTCGAGTGGCGGAACAACTCGAGCGTGGTCTGGCATTTGACCACGTTGGTATCGGTTTGCTCGATTACGCGACCAAAGAGGTGATTATTCAGGCGGAGGGTGGACGCCGGCGTGGCGCTCTGGGCCGCCGCCTCCCGTTGGGTGAGACGATTGTCGGCAGAGTGGCCCGCAGCGGGCAGATTTGCGTGGAACGCAATCTTACTGGAGAGGAAGTACCTGGGACAGTTTTGGAAGGATCCACTTCCGTTATAGCACTGCCGATCTTTTATGCGGACCAGCTCCACGGCGTATTTTATGTCGAGACCGAGGAGCCAACGGATTTTTCCGAGGAGGACGTGCGGCTGCTGCATACGCTTGCAGACTTGGTCTCGGTGGCGCTGCACAATGCGCTTACGTTACAGAAGGCTCAGGAGCAGGCCATAACTGACGGATTAACCGGTGTCAAGACGCACCGCTACCTCATGGAGGCTCTCTCAGCGGAGTGGAAGCGCGCTACACGCGCAGGCCGGTATTTCTCCATTGTCTTGATTGACCTGGACCGTTTCAAGTTCGTGAACGATTTCTATGGACACCTCGAGGGTGATCTTGTTTTGCACCGTGTCGGCCAGATTCTCGAGCAAAATTGCAGGCGCTCCGATGTCGTCGCGCGGTATGGTGGAGACGAGTTTGTCATCCTCATGCCCGAAACCAATGCCGCACAAGCAGTCCAGATTGCCGAGAAACTCCGTCCGGCTATTTGTGAGGATCCGCTGCTGCGCGAAAAGACCATTAGCGCAAGTTTTGGCATTGCCAGCTTCCCACTGCATGGCTCCACGCCGCAGGAATTGATCCAGGTAGCTGATGCTTCGATGTACATTTCCAAACACGAAGGCGGAAACATAGTTTCCACCGCGGATCACTGCGACGCGGCGGAAAGCAAAAAATGGAAGCGTGACGTGCTCGAAGCTTACCTTGGTGTCACCCTGAAACGGCTGTTTGCCACCGGTCCTGAGGCATTCAATGAAATTCGTCAACGCCTGCATCAATTTGCGGCATCGCTGAGTTTTGCGGATACTGAAGGAGATCGCGCAACACCCGAGTATTCCGAAACCGAGCCGCTCTTTGCAGAGATTCCGCCCGCACTGATCGATACCGTGACTTCGCTGGCTTTGGCAATCGATTCAAAAGACCATTACACTCAGGGGCATTCGCAGAAAGTAGCCGCATACGCAGCGCTTATCGCGGATGCGCTCGGCCTGAAGGACGATGAGATCGGCGAAATCCGTCTCGGGGCCCTGCTGCACGACATCGGCAAAGTAGGCATTCCCGAAGAGATTCTCGGCAAGCGCGGCCCTCTCAATCCGGATGAGTGGGAAAAGATGAAAGAGCATGTCCTGTATGGCGACCGCATGCTTGAACCGCTGCATACAATATCCCGGATCCGTAGGATGGTTTGTCATCATCACGAGATGTACGATGGATCCGGCTATCCGCAAGGTCTCGCGGGAGACAAGATCCCCATCGGTTCACGCATCATCGCCATTGCGGATGCGTACGACACAATTACTTCGGAGCGAATTTACAAGAAGGCTCGAACTCCGGCCGATGCCTTTGACGAATTAGAACGCTGTGCCGGATCCCAATTTGACCCGGAACTTGTGCGCGTATTCATCCAGGCTATTCAGCATCTGCCTCAACGAACCCTGGAAACCAGCGATATTCCCGCCGAACGCAGCGCCATTTGACGGCTTTGCTGTGAGAATCCGCAGTGCGTTGCTTGTCAGCACGTTATCCATTGCGTAGAATCGCGCTTCCTCAGAAATTCGCAAACCTGAGGATGATCTCAGAGGGTTAAATGGGGAGACGCCTCGCCGCAAAGATTACAGGTGTTGCCGGGTATGTGCCGCCGCGCGTACTCACAAATGCCGACCTTGAGAAAATGGTCGACACAACCGACGAATGGATCCAACAGCGCGTCGGTATACGTGAGCGGCACATCGTCGATAATGGAATGGCTGCATCGCATTTGGCGACCAGTGCCGCGCAACAGGTTCTCGAGAAAACCCGCACCAAGCCCGAGGAAATCGATCTGATCATCGTGGCGACGGTGACACCGGACATGTTTTTTCCCGCCACAGCGTGCCTGGTCCAGAGTCGCATCGGCGCTACACGCGCGTGGGGCTTTGATCTATCCGGGGCATGTTCAGGATTTGTCTACGCTTTGACAGTGGGCGTGCAATTCGTCGCCGCGCGCACACATAAAAAAGTACTGGTCATCGGCAGCGATGTCATGACCTCGATAATTGATTACAAGGACCGTAATACCTGCGTCCTCTTTGGCGATGGCGCGGGAGCAGTTCTTCTGGAGCACTCGGATTCCGATGGCGAAGGTATTCTTGATTTCGAACATAACGTCGACGGTCTCGGCGGCGAATATCTGTACATGCCCGCGGGTGGATCGCTCCACCCCTCTTCACACGAGACCGTGGACCAAAGAATGCATTACGTACATCAGGACGGCAAACAAGTCTTTAAATACGCAGTGCGTCGAATGGCGGAGATCGCGTGTGAACTTCTCGACCGCAATGGCTATTCGCATAAAGATGTGAACCTGGTGGTGCCGCATCAGGCCAATCTGCGCATAATCCGTGCCATGCAGGAGCGGCTCGGGATCGAAGATTCCAAAGTGCTGGTGAATATCGATCGATTCGCGAACACCACTGGAGGCACGATTCCGCTGGGACTTTGCGACGCCATGGCACAAGGCAGGCTAAAGAAAGGCGATCTCGTCCTGTTGGTCGCCGTCGGGGCGGGTTATACGACCGGGGGTGTGCTTTTGAGGTGGGCCTACTAGGCGGCACGTTAAGAAACTTACCGGACTGACCGCAATTTGAGAGTTCGTTTCGCAAGAGCCTTCGATCGAGAACGCGGTTTCACTGTTTTTCCCCGGACGAAATCCGACAGAATTACTCCGGTTCGGTCGATAATGCGCTTCGCGTGATTCGGTGGCCGGCGGAACGTCTCAATCATCGAAGTTTCATATAATATGTCTTACCAGCAGGGGCGTAGCTCAGTGGCAGAGCAGCGGCCTTTTAAGCCGTTGGTCGTGGGTTCGACCCCCACCGCCCCTACCAGAACCAATCAGCACAAAGCACTTATGCTCCCGCCGTTGTACCAATTGGCACACTTGTACCAATTGCCGTGATTACTCCAATTTTTGCTGCTTCTAAAGCGGCCCGCCGATCCTCCATATCCGAGTGAAGGTAATAACGGGCAGTTGTTTTGCTGTCAGTGTGGCGCAGGATTTCCTGTACCGTCTTCAAGGACACTTTGTTGTTTGCAAGTGTCGTTCCGAGAGAATGCCTGAATGCGTGGAACGCCACGCGATGAGTAGGCAGGCCGAGCTTTACCAATACTGGTTTTAATCCCCATTTCACAACGTAGGCTCGCTTCATTGGTCGGCCCCGCCGATTGGGAAAGAGCAGATTGGCAGGATTAGGCCGCCAATGCTTTCCCAGATATTCCGCGAGCATTGCCGCTGTCTCGGGTGTGATTGGCACCGGCGATGCCGATTTCTTCGTTTTGAGACCCCGTAAGGTTCGCGTTCGGTCGTCTGCTTGCCGTTTTGGGCGAATGATCCGGGCTTCTAAATCTATATCGGCCAACGTAAGGCCTAACAACTCGCCTGCCCGCAAGCCGCTCTGAAAATCCAGTGCAAAAATCGTCCGGTATGGCTCCCGTAGTTCGGCAAGGATTTTGATGATCGTCTCGGGTTTGAAATACGGTGCTTCATAGGTATCTTGGTCCGGAGCGACCTTAATTTCTGCTAGTGAAATGTCAGGTGTTCGCGAGCCGCATTTCTTCGCGTAATCGAGAATGCTCCCCAAGGTACCCAAGATGTTTTCAACTGTTTTGGCTTTAAGTTTTTGGCGCAGATGTGTGGCGAATTGCTGCGCCGCGCTATGGTCTATTGCCATGAGTGCCGTTGTAGCGAAGCGAGGGAGCAGATGGCAGTTTAGGTGTGAGTTTTTCTGCCGGACTGTGGAACACGATAGTTGCGGCGCAAGGTCTTTCATATAGCGAGTGACCGCGTCCTTGAATGTTTCGCCTTTCGGTCCAGGAGGGACGCTGCCGCGCTCACGGTTGATCTTCTGACGCAAGCGGTCATGCTCACGTCGAGCGGACAGTTCGGATATGTCGCTCGCTTTCCCCAAGTCGAAACGTTCTTTGACTGATCGTGCGCTGCCATCCGGCATTGGTCTATCTGTGTAGAAAAAACTATAGTAGTGACCGTTTTCTTTCCTGAAAGTCCCTTCTTGAAATCGTCGCTTAAGCATCGGACCTTTCGGCCCACGCTTCAACGGCGTTGCGACCGCCACTTTACTTTGTGAAATACCAGAAGACAAGGCGGTTTTATTGCTTACAGTTGGGATGGTGGACTTAGTTGCCGGATACTCGCAGGAGCCTGTCTGTGTTGGAAGGCTCAACGCCTGAAATTGCTGGGTAGACTTAGTTACCGGCCCGTAGTGTGGTTCGCTAGCGTCTATCTGCGTTTCGTTCGGTTCTGGATAAACAATTACTTTCCCGTTCGGACTAGTCGAATTTCGAGGATGTTCGTCGCAGTCGAAGAAGTTCTCCTCACAAAATCCTGTTGGGTCCTTTAAAACTGAGCCGCAAGCACAAGCCGCACCAATTTTCACTGGGCCCGCCCTGCGCGAACCAACGATTTAATGAAATCAAGCGCATCCTTACCTCTTAAGACTTCTTGCAATGGGGGTGCTTCAAAATACGTTAGGAGTTGAAGACCAAACAGCTTAAGACTTTCGGTAGTTTCAAAACGCTCTCTGAGTACATGTGAGGCTTGATTCCGCAAGTTCCAAAGTGTTTCTTTGCAAAGCATCCACCCGCTTTTGTTTCTTTTGCCCCAAAGCACTATCGAACGCGAAGTGGTGAATATGCGGCCCCTTCGGGGAAGTAACGAGAGCGTGAAGACAACTTTTTGACCGCCTAGATATTTAGCTACGTACCCTGCTACCCGGTGAATATCAACTTGGCGTATATCAACGACGAGTCCCCCACCAATTGATTGCCACGCCTCAGACAACCACGTCTGGGGAATGTAAACCCCAAACAGAACGTGCAAATGAGCGATGCCGGATTTGTGGAATTCTAAAACTGCTATAAATGGCAAACTGGTGCCGTATCTTCGCGCGAGGAGAACGCGCATCTTGCGCCAGCATTCCCTGATGTATCGGTCTGATCGCTCTGCTGCCGGAATTCGAGAAGGATCGAGAGTAAGCGTTGCGAGGTGACGCAACTTGTTGCGCTCAGCAATCTCTGAGATGCGAGCACGTAAGCGTTTGAGCTTGTCTGGTCGGCAGTTATCGCAGCGGTACGAACCGCAGAAAAGGCACTTGTATCCGACTCTTCCGAGTCGGCCTTTGATTGGCCCGAAGACTGTTAGCTTGCCGCAGCCGAATTGTGTTCTCTGTTGCAATTAATCTGTATTTCAGTCAAGTGAAGTAAAACCGAGAGTCGGATCAACGGCCCGGCAAACTGCGCCGGGCCTCTTCGGGTGCCACTCCTTACGCGGTATCAGACCCTTCCCCCCGCCCTCCCCGTCGCTTCGCTCCGGGGAGGGAGCACATTTATCGCTCTGGGCCTGCGAGGGACGCACAGCTAGCCAGATTCCTCGGCGGGAGGTCAGGCCCGTCGCGCCGGGTCGCATGCCTGCGTTGCCCGGATTTGCGTCCGCCTCCCGCCGAAGCTTTTGAATAACTCGCCGATGACCTGCCGCGTTGTTCCACAAAATTATGCGTGCGGCGCTGAGACCGTCAGTAGAAATAAAAGGGACTTTCACCCTCAGCATTGCTGAAACGGAGTGCACAAGCTTTTGTGAACTGACTTTACGACTCAAGGATGTCTCTCGCTTACCGCCTCTGGCAAAATTCGCCGTCGCCTTCCGATTCGTATTTGCTTGCCGCAAATTCTGCATTCGCAAACATGGTCTTTTAGTGGTCGGCGTGCCCGAGTGTCCCGGCATTTAGCAATGTTGCGGCACTCGCGCGAGCAGTACCGTCGCCTCGCTGAACTGCCGCAGATCACACACGTTTGTGTTTGCCGTTGGCGCGACTCTGCGATCAGGTTGTGAACCTTTGACGGGGCATTGGTCATCTCGAAGAGGTCCTTTCTGGCGCAAATTTATGCGGGCGAACCACACCTCCTCAAGACCATCAACTTTTTTTTGATGTCCTTGCGCGGAAGACGTCAAATATGCATGGGCGGGAGCCTGATTTCCGGCATTGACCGTGGTAGGCTTCCAGGGAAATGCCTAAAGGTGAAGCCAAGGTAAATCCTAAGAGTGTCGAAGAGCGTAGGAATTCAATCTCGCTGAAGTGTCACCCAGCGATGTTTGATCTCGCACAGCTTTGGCGAGACTCGATTGAAGCGTTTATGAAGCTCGGACCAAATCCATCCAAGAAGGCGATTGCAGAAATTGAGTCGAGGTTCGATGCGAAGCTGGAAGAAATACGCCGGCAGCATTCAGGTGCTGTTCCACCGGACCCAAATAGGTTCGCAGCACAGATCATTTTCAGCAAGGCGGCTATCGAATCAGAATCCGACGCGCTCGGCGTCGCAGAGCAGTTGCATTGGCAGAGACATCGAGTTGCCATGCGGCACGATGTCGCGAGGCTAGCCGCTCCGGATTGGGATGTATCGTGTCGCGTGCAGTGCACCGTGAGCGATCTTGAGCAGCTACGATGTGGCCAAGGTCCTATTCAGGCGCCTAAGGTGGACCTTGAGCACGGGAGCCTTTTCGAGGTGCTCTGGGGTTTTGGGATTGAAAGACTGACATCAGAGGAACTTGCGGTTTTCTTTGACGACGCGTGCACGTGCGGTTGCGAGGCGCACGATCCCGAGATGCTGAGTAGACAACGTTTGCGTTTCCGAAGAGCGCTCGAAAGAAATAAAGCTGCCGATAGTCCCGGGGGTTAGTTCGTTACGTATGGCCCGAGTTGTGCAATTTATGGTAAATTCCCGCCCCGTCCCCCTAAGTGCAAGCCGGGAAAACGATGGAACAGATTCCATTGTCCGTGGGTCTCTTTCGGTTCACGGTTGCACCCCTATTTCCCCTCTTTGTGCCCGCCGTCAACAAAGGAAATATGCTCCGTGGCGGCTTCGGGCATGTATTTCGCCGTTTGTGCTGTGTTCCGCAATGTCAAGCCGCTAAGAATTGTCCGCTGGCGGGAACATGCCCATATAAGGCGATTTTCGAGCCGTCTCCGCCAGCCGGTAGTGATCGTCTGTCAAAATATCAGGACATTCCCCGCCCCTTTGTTTTCCGTGCGCCGCAAACGCAAAAAACACGATTCGGAGAAGGGGAAAGATTCGAATTCGATTTAGTCCTCATCGGGCGCGCACTTGAGTTCCTGCCTTATTTTGTCCTCGCTTTTCGGGAACTTGCCGCAGAGGGTATCGGACTGAATCGTGCCAAATGCAAATTGGAGCGCGTCGAGGCGATTGAGCCTGTTTTGAACGATGTACGAACAAGCGAACGCGCGTCGCACGTTATATATAGCGCGGACGATCAACTCTTCCGTTCAAACGGGAATGGCACATCGAAATTGTGGTTTGGAAGTCGAATTCAAGCGTTTTCGCTTGCGAACGGCAACGGGACGGCTCCACGAATCAATGTACGATTTCTGACCCCTACTTTTCTGCGGGCCGAAGGCGATATCGTGCGTAGGCCGGAATTCCACCACATTTTCAAACGGCTACGCGACCGCATCAATGCGCTGAGCACGTTTTTCGGAACAGGTCCTCTCGATGTGGATTTCCGAGGACTTGGCGAGCGTTCCGAGAAAGTTCGCACAGTCGCTTCCCGGTTTGAGTGGGTCGAGCGCGCCCGCACTTCGTCCAAAACAGGGCAACGTCACGAACTCTCGGGTTTCGTTGGCGAAGCCACGTACGAGGGCGACATGGCGCAGTTTGTCCTGTGGTTAGCTGTGGGCGAGCTTGTTCACGTTGGTAAGCACACGGCCTGGGGCAACGGCTGGATGAGTTTGGTGGACGAAGAAGCATGATCCGTTATGTTGGAAATCCATATGTGGATGCGGGCGTCGCGGTCCTCGAATTGCGGCTTAGCAAAAGATGTAGCACATTCACCAGCCATGATCTCGAATCCGAAGCGGCAAAACTTAAGCGGGAGTACACAAAGAAAATTTGGAAATCATATCTCATGCTTCACTTGCCTAACTGCGCCTGGACACAGCAGGAACTTTCTTCGGAAAAGAATCAGGCATACCTCACCAAAGTTCTTGAAAGCTATAAAGATGATTTCCCCGAATTAGACCGAAGATGTGCATTTTGCAACCGGCCTGCAAAGGTGCTGGCGGATAGGCGTTTTATTCCTCTCCTTACCGGCGAGACTGTCATGGTGTGTGGCGCAGAGGGCTCGCCTGGTTTGCCGGTTTGCGGAAACTGTGTTTTCGCTGCTCACTTCTATCCGCTCGCGACCTTGAAAGTAGAAGGTAAACCATTGTTTTGGTGGGCACCCGATCCCGCGTGGACACGTAGGCTGAACGGATATTTCTATCGTGAGGTACAAAGAATACTCACAGCTTCCAGCGAAGACTTCATAAAACTTCGATGGCCAGCTACACAATTGCTGCGAGCAGCACGGAAGGTGCTCGAAGAAGTCGCGGGCCTTCCCGAGGCTGAGCATCTTCCCCTGTGTGACATTATTGGAATTCATGCCACTAACTATGGTACTGATCCGAATTTTGACGAGTTGCGAATACCGCGCGGATTGCTTGAATTCTGGAGTGAGGTGGGCGGGCGTGAGCTTTATCGGGAAATCGAGGAGGAGGCTTGGGAAGGTGATCAGCCGAAAAGTAGGAAGGCTGGCAAGAGTAAAAGCAAGCCAGTAATTGAGCCTGCAAATCCATTCCCGGAACTGGCGCGGCGCAATAGGCTCTACGAAGCGCTCGGAAAGGCATTCATGTCCCCGGACTACCGGGACCAGGCGAAAAGGGTTTGTGCGCAGTTCTTTCTTCGCAAAAGAGAAAAATACGTCGCCCCGAACACGACTGCTCTGGCAGAATTCTTTCTAATGAAGGTGGCCGGTATGGAAAAGGACAGGTTAGAGGCAATAAGGGAAATGGCCGATACAATAGCGGACCGTCTGATCCTTGGAGGCAGCGACCGTCACGTAGCGTGGCAACTTTTCCGGCGGCGGCTCAAGTTGGGAGAATTCTTGCAATGTCTTTCCCAAATTCAAAGAAAACTTAGCGACCTGGGAGAGCCCTTCAAGTGGGACAAAATACTTCGAGCACTCGGGCTCGAAACGGAAGAGGACCGTACAGCTTCCGATCACTGGCTGGTTCAGGAACTAATTCTCATACGCGTGTTCGAGCGTTTGGCTAAGTCGGATCTGCTCACTGAGGTCCCTGAACCGGAGGACGAACCGCTTTCAGAAATGTCCCAATAAGACGCGGAGGAGATATGGCGCACCTCTCTGGAATGCTGCTTATTGATTGTCCTGCATCTGCTTTGAACAATGCAGGTACCGACAGGGGAGCTAGGGCAGAAAATGTAGTGTCTGTGAAAAAGATCACAACGAGGGCAGGCACGTTCCCCTATGTCTCTGCTCAAGCCGTTCGATTTTGGTTACGGGAAGCCTTAAAGGATATCGAAGGTTGGACGCCCTCGCCGATTTTCAGAGAAGAGAAGATCGCCTACACAGATGCTAACCCGATCGCATGGGCCGAAGATGACATATTCGGCTACATGCGCGCTCCGTCCAAAAAGACCGAAGCGGTCGCCGCTCGCGAAGAAAAAGGAACAATCAAGACTGCAACGCCAATCGAGGCCGGAGTGACGCTAACGCGAAGTTCCGTCTTTAAGATGAGCACCCTGATTTCTATCGCGCCCTCCGAACCCGTTGCTGATTTTGGCGTGATGGCTCGGCACGAGGGGAATCCGGTACCTCACGAGCATGAGTTTTATCGAACTACGCTGATGGGCCTCTTTTCCGTTGATCTTCGAATGTTGGGCCGCTTCTACCATATAGATCGAACGGGCTATAAACATCTCGATTCTGTGCGCAAGAAGCTGGCGGACGAAAAGGGGCTGACGCCTTATGACAATGGCAGAGGTTACGAACTTTCTATGGAACAGAGGAAAGGGCGACTTGATCAATTTCTAAAAGGTCTAGCACAAATTTCCGGAGGAGCCAAACTCGCTTTGCACTACACCGATGTTTCACCACGCTTGCTCATGTTGTGTGTCGCCAAAGGCGGTAACCATCTATTTGGTACAGCCCTCAGCGCAGATCATAAGGGCCAACCGAGGATCAATACGGACGCCCTCAAGCAAGTCGCAAGTGTATATAAGAACTCCTTGCTTTCGGCCTTTCATGTTGGTTTGGTTCAAGGCTACCTCGAT
This sequence comes from Terriglobales bacterium, assembly GCA_035651555.1. Lineage (GTDB taxonomy): Bacteria > Acidobacteriota > Terriglobia > Terriglobales > Acidobacteriaceae > Gp1-AA145. The sequence goes on along the minus strand of DASRFL010000004.1, from coordinate 119,491 downwards.
GAGCAGCGCCCAGCGCTGGCACAGACGCTCCAGGAAATAAATAGCACGAACGGCAATTCCGATATGGTAATCCCTCACCCCGTCGAAGCCATCCGCTCGCTTAGTGGTGAACTGGATAAGAAAGCGGAGGAGTGGTTGGCGTGAAAACGCTCAAAATCACAACCCAAGCCGTCACTGCCTCGTTCCGTTATCCACACGTCCAGATCGGTAAGCTGCCTACCTATGAGGTCCCTCCTCCTGCCACGATATTCGGCCATCTCGCGGGTGTACTCGGTGAGTGGTTTGATCCTGATGGGTTGGAGTTCGCCTATGTATTCGAGCACAAGGGCAAGGGAGTCGATGTTGAAACGGGACAACCAATCGAAAGGGGAACTGGCAAATACGCATTGAAAAGTCGGGGATGGAACTTCCCAGTTAATGTGTTCTGCCAGCCGAATCCTCAACGCCGCGAATTTCTCTACCGACCGCAACTGAAATTGTATCTCAAGGGACCGGAAGCCTTACTCACTCAGCTAAGCATCGCGTTTCTCAATCCTAGTTACGCTTATGTTCTCGGTCGATCTCAGGATTTGGCAACTTGCATTGAGGTACGTTGGGTTGAGCTGGCCGAGTCAGACGAGGGATTCTTCTCGCACACGATCCTACCTTATACGTGGCGTCCTTTTGTTTCGCCTGGCACGACCGTCCAACTCGCCCGGACCATAGACTACCGAAAGCAGCGTGCGCCGGACTTCCAAGTGTATTTGCAGGTGTTATGGCCGCCGCTGAAATTGTATCCGGGCTCGCAAGACACAATAGCCCGCGACCAACTACCGCCCGCCTTTTGGATAGATTCGGAAGAACAGCGCCAGTTTCCGGGCCGAACTCTGTGTCGCGGATTGTACTTTCATCACCTCGCGAGCGCGAGCACCGCATAGATTGGAAATGACGCTGGCTGAGCTTGAATCGCGCATGTCCCACCTGTGGGCAAAATCGCCTGCAACGGCGGAAGTGCCTCCTGTTACGCTCTTTCGCCATTCTCTCGACGTTACTCGGCAAATGGCTGAGTACTACCGCATTTATCATCCCGAGTGGCCCTTCCGTGAGGAACCCGTCTGTTTGGAGCGAGTGCTGGCCTACTCTGCACTTATTCACGATTTCGGCAAAGTTCACGTTGAGTTTCAAAATGCTTTGAGAGGCATACGGAAGTTTCGCAATCGACATGAGGTCCTCAGCTTAGCGTTCCTTGGTTATCTAGAAATTCCCTTGCAGGAATTGGCATGGATTGAAGCCGCAATAGCCCTTCATCACAAGAATCTCTTTCGCTTAGTGGGGGCTGCACAGCCCTTCTACTTGGGTTCCCTATTCGATCATCCGGGGTCGAAAGCAAGCGAACTGGTCAAGGGAGTAAGCTCCGCCAACAAAGAACTTCTCCGAGAGTTGCTTTGCCATGCTGAAGAAATCTTCGGGATGGCATCCTGGCCCAGATTCGATGGTTATCCGCTTAGTTCTGAACCCTTCGACTTTCTTGAGCGTATCCGCCAGGCACTAGAGCGTGTGTGTACCTTGGAACGTCGTTTCCACGGGCATTCAGACGAATTTGGGCGGGTGGTTGGTCCCCTCCCCTGGGCTGCTCGGCAATCAGCAGTGATTGTCCGAGGTCTCATCTTGAATGCAGATCATTTGGCTAGCTTCTGCTGGCATCCGCTACGCCTTGGAGTGGAATGTGTCGCTCAGGTAGAGCGAACTTTATCCTCTCGGCTCTCTAGTGGTTTCACTTCTCACCAAGTCAAATCAGCACAAACGTGTGGCTCGGCGATATTGGTAGCGCCGACCGGCAGTGGAAAGACGGAAGCTGGCCTGCTGTGGGCCGCGAGGCAAGCGGAAGATGGCGGGCTAAGAGGCCGAACATTTGTTCTTCTTCCCTACCAAGCCTCCATGAATGCGATGCAAAGCCGCCTAATTGATGCCTTTGCGCCACAAATCAGACATTGCCCTGAAAAATGGGAGACGGAGGTAGCGCTGGTTCACGGTCGCTCGGTGCGGGCGGCATACGAGAAGGTATTGGAACAGGACTATTCTCCAAGTGAAGCGGTTGACCTTGCACGCACCCAGGGCGACCTGGCAAGGCTCAACGTTGCGCCGATACGCGTTTGTAGCCCGTTCCAAGTGATTCGATTGCTGTTTGCGCCTAAGGCTGTAGAAGGACAGATTCTCACGCTTTCAGATGCAAAGCTCATATTTGATGAAATCCATGCTTATGAGTCAGAGGTCACGTCATTAGCCCTAACTGCAACCAGCTTTTTGGTGAACAATTTTGGAAGTCGCGTATTTTTCATGACCGCCACTTTACCCTCCCATCTACGCGAGATAATCGAGAAAGTCTTTGGCCCGCTGCCTCACATAACGCCTGACGAGGATGTCCTTGGCTTGGTCCCTAGACACCGAATCCAATTTGTGCCCTACGATTGCTTGAGTCCACGATCAATAGCTGAAATCGCCAAAGCCGCACAGACCGGCTCAGTATTGGTCGTGGTCAATCAGGTCAAACGCGCGATTCAGCTCTGTCGGTCGCTGAAAGTGTGCGTTTCTGACATACATTTGCTCCATTCTCGTTTTACTTATGGCGACCGATTCCAACAGGAGAAGAATCTCCAACCTACGCTAGGCAGGGTATTGGTTGCGACGCAAGCCGTTGAGGTTTCTCTCGACGTTGATTACGACAAGTGTTTTTCAGAACTTGCACCGTTTGAATCGCTGCTGCAGCGTTTTGGTCGATGCAACCGTCGCGGTCGCCAACCGGAGCCTGCTGAGGTGATCGTTTATGCCGAATTCCCTTCGGGCTCTTCGAGGCCTTGGCTGCCGTACAACAGGGAACACCTCGCGGCCACTTACGGCGCAATCGAAGACTGCATTGCCGCCGAACGAGGGCTGCTTAGGGAGGGCTCACTCCTAGGGATGCTTGACGCCTCTTATCCAGATCGTCTCAAGCGTGAATTAGTGGAGCAGGCGATAAGGAAGACCAAAGAACTCAACGAACTTTTCATTAGACCTTTTGCGCCTTTCGGAATGCAGGATGACCAGCGGTTGAGCCAACTCGATAAGCAATGGGAGCAGCTATTTGACGGCCAAGAGGTCCTGCCTGATTGTTTGCGACCAATTGCCGCTCAAGAGAAGAGTTGGTTATCGAGGGCTCGTTATCTAGTTCCGATTTCAGCTATCAAATACGCCTCGCTTAGCCGACAGAATAGGATCACGTGGGATAAGGAGTTAATGTGCAACGTTGTCGTTGCATCACGTTATACAGAGGAAGGTCTGGATGTCTGATCTTCTTAAACCAACGCTCTCTTCGGGCGCACGTCCAGTTTTCGCTGTGCAAACGACCGAGGGACAGCGTGCTGCTCAGTGGAATCTATTCACGGGCGAGTTGGAGCCTGTTGACGACAATGGCGACGGCGCCATTCTCGAATCCGGCTGGTTGTTTGATCCTGATTGGGGAATGGTGCTGCCGGGGAATGCGGCGGGGCGGGAGATCGTAGTTGACGCGGGCGTCTCGCTGGCCTTTCCAGCAAATGCGTCAGAGGTAGTGCGCGAGCCGCTGATTTTCGGCATCTTGTCCAAGCGCGACAGAGAACCTCCCACAGTTGCGAAAACGCCTGATTCGGCGCAACTGATCCTTTCCGGCTTCGGAATTTATCTCGGCAAAAAGAGCGAACGCCTGCAAGTGAAACTCAGCAACAAAATGCTGTATGAATTTCCCTTCTTTCGTATCAGCGAAGTAGTTGTGGCTTCTCGCGGGGTTTCAGTTTCTTCGGATTTGATCAAGGAATTCTGCGAACGAGGGATTCGGTTGAGTTTCGTTGAACCGTCGGGACGGCCCTATGCCATGCTTTCATCGCCGATTCTAACTGCAACGGTTGAATCACGCCGGGAACAGTTACTTGCGTACCACGACTCGCGAGGGTTTGAATTCGCTCGATTGGTTGTGCGAGGCAAGATTCGGAATCAGCGGCACCTTCTGCTTTATTTCGGAAAGTACCTCAAACAGTCTGATCCAAATCGATTCGTGTCCATGTCTGCCGTTGCTAAGAGACTACGCGCGCTCGAACTTCAGGCTAGAAAACTGAACGGGTCTTCTGTAACAGAAAGGCGTCACGAATTGATGGGATTGGAGGGGGTGGCGGGAAGGCTGTACTGGCAGGGTGTCACAGAGCTAATCGAAAGCAAGGCGGAATTTATGGGCCGCGTGCACCAAGGCGCTACAGACGGTGTGAACGCGTTGCTCAACTACGGCTATGGCATTCTTTATGCCCAAGTCTGGGGTGCCGTTGTGAATGCCGGACTTGAACCGTTCGCCGGATTTTTGCACGTGGATCGTCCGGGAAAACCTTCACTGGTCTTGGACTTGGTCGAGGAGTTTCGCCAACCGGTGGTAGATCGCACTGTAATTGCCTTTATCAATCTAGGCCAATCTTTCGGAATGAAAGATGGCTTGCTGGATCAAGAGACCCGAAGAATCATCGGCGAGAGAATTCTGGAACGGCTTGCAAGCACAGAGCGCTTCCGAGGCGAGCATTTTCAAATTCGCTCGATCATTCAGATGCAGGCGCGGACCTTGGTGAGTTTTCTACGCCGCAAATCAAAATATAGGCCTTTCAGCTTCCGATGGTGAGCTTATGAGTGTAGCGCCGGTTCTGAAAATGGAATTGAGCACACTGGTCATTTATGACGTTGAGGACGATTGGGCGCGCACCCGGGTAGCAGAGGCCTGCAAAGATTTCGGCTTGGAGCGCATGCAGTACAGTTGTTTTCGCGGGGGTCTTTCTCCGAATAAGCGCGGGGAGTTGTTCGAACGCATGCGGAAGATACAGCGCGATTGGCAGGTTCGTTGGCGTAAGGATTTTCCAGAATCGCGTGTAGAGTTTAATGATTGGCCTTCGGCTCCAGAAGGCCGCGCGAATGGCAAGTGGGAGCCTGCCTTCAAAATCCTGATTCAGCCTGTGTGCGAGAAAGATATGAAATCGGCGACGTATGCCTACGTCTATGCCGATGTCCCTCACATGGAGCAGCGTGGCCGATGATTGGAATGGGTGCAACCGAACAGCCAATTGGCCAAGCGTTGGTTCCGCTCCGAGTCAATGACTTGAAGCAGTACGAATATTGTCCGCGAATTGTGTTCTATAACACCGTCATGCCGGTTGATCGAAAAGTGACCGTGAAGATGGAACGCGGAAAAGAAGAGGAACTCCGGCTCGATGCCCTCGAAAAACGACGGAATCTGAGGCGCTATCAACTCGGTTCAGGGCAGCGACACTTTCACGTTTGGCTCGATTCTGGGGCATTGGGTTTGAGCGGGAAATTGGACCTTCTCATCGTTTCGGCGAAAGGCTATTTCCCGGTCGATTTTAAGTACACGCGCGGCAGGCCGCATCGAAATCATGTCTTTCAGCTAGCGGGTTACGGACTTCTTGTAGAGGAGAATTTTCGCACTCAAGTTGGAGCAGGATTTATCTACTTGGCGCCCACGCAAGAAGTCGTAACAATCGAGCTAAACAAGCGACTCAGGGAAAAGACGTTGTACATGCTTGGGGAAATCAGGTCGATGATCAGCGACGGCATATTACCGGCACCAACACCCGTTCGCGCCCGCTGTGAAGACTGCGAGTTCCGAAACTACTGCGGGGACATATTTTAGGGCAGAAATCATGAGTTATTGTGGCGTTTTGTCGCAAACCTACCCGGTTCAGGCGCAGTCTGAGGCATTTCGACAAAACCGTCAGGCCGCACTTTGTAAGCTCCTGGAAAGGCGGGAGATCGTAAGCGGTTGAAGCAGCGTCCCCGACGAGGAGGGGACTGAAATAGGACCGATCACTTGCACGCATGGGCGGTGGTTGAGTTGAAGCAGCGTCCCCGACGAGGAGGGGACTGAAATAACGACGCAGGCCATTAGCGCGGCATCTTTGCCGCTGTGTTGAAGCAGCGTCCCCGACGAGGAGGGGACTGAAATGAACCGGGAGTTACAACTTCTCCGGCGCTACAACGCTGAGTTGAAGCAGCGTCCCCGACGAGGAGGGGACTGAAATCAGAGATGCGGAAGCCCACTGAAATCGAGCAACGCAGTTGAAGCAGCGTCCCCGACGAGGAGGGGACTGAAATACACCAAAGCGCAACGCTCGTTTTGAACGCCCTGCGGTTGAAGCAGCGTCCCCGACGAGGAGGGGACTGAAATTCAGAATATCCATACCGCGCTCGATAAGCTCCTCTCGTTGAAGCAGCGTCCCCGACGAGGAGGGGACTGAAATAGGCCGAAAACCAAAAGCAAGAGGCGCGGCGTGCGGTTGAAGCAGCGTCCCCGACGAGGAGGGGACTGAAATGGCAGCTGGGGCGGCCACGCTGTGTTTGTTTGCGGCTGTTGAAGCAGCGTCCCCGACGAGGAGGGGACTGAAATTCTAACTCGAGCTTGAATGGACGCATCACGAGTTTGTTGAAGCAGCGTCCCCGACGAGGAGGGGACTGAAATTCTAACTCGAGCTTGAATGGACGCATCACGAGTTTGTTGAAGCAGCGTCCCCGACGAGGAGGGGACTGAAATCTCAACAAAGGCGCTCTCTCGGCCAGCCCTCTCAAAGTTGAAGCAGCGTCCCCGACGAGGAGGGGACTGAAATCACAACTCGCCCGCAAGCGCTGGGATCGCATCCCTGTTGAAGCAGCGTCCCCGACGAGGAGGGGACTGAAATTCAGCGAACTCACAATCTTGTCTGTGTGCTGCCGCAGTTGAAGCAGCGTCCCCGACGAGGAGGGGACTGAAATATAAGCACCAGAACCAGGCGGCTTCCGCCTTCGAGCGTTGAAGCAGCGTCCCCGACGAGGAGGGGACTGAAATTAACCTCGCGTGCTGTCTGAGCGTCGAACGGCGATCCGAGGTTGAAGCAGCGTCCCCGACGAGGAGGGGACTGAAATAAGCGCGTGCTCTTGCATGCCTCGGCCACTTGCGCGTTGAAGCAGCGTCCCCGACGAGGAGGGGACTGAAATGGAGCACAGGCGGGCGATGATCCGCACCTTTAACCGCTGTTGAAGCAGCGTCCCCGACGAGGAGGGGACTGAAATCACAGAAGGCGCTGGACAGTCTGCGCGAGTGCAAGGTTGAAGCAGCGTCCCCGACGAGGAGGGGACTGAAATCAAAAGCTAGGAGATGAGTGGAGGAAATTATGGGCTGTTGAAGCAGCGTCCCCGACGAGGAGGGGACTGAAATGTTTTACCCTGACGACTGGACAAGCGATGACGGACTGGCGTTGAAGCAGCGTCCCCGACGAGGAGGGGACTGAAATTGTACCTGCGGAAAATGTCGCCGTGGCCACGCTAGTGTTGAAGCAGCGTCCCCGACGAGGAGGGGACTGAAATGGCAACTACCCGCACGACACCGAAGGATGCCTATTAGGTTGAAGCAGCGTCCCCGACGAGGAGGGGACTGAAATTTAACCGTATGCCGGACGATGCCACGCACGGCGAAGTTGAAGCAGCGTCCCCGACGAGGAGGGGACTGAAATCCATTGGCTGAGAGTTGTGCGCCGAGAGCTGCTGTCGTTGAAGCAGCGTCCCCGACGAGGAGGGGACTGAAATGATCAAGGAGCAGCGGCAGCGCGCGCGTTCACGGGGTTGAAGCAGCGTCCCCGACGAGGAGGGGACTGAAATCATCCAATGGCCTGACGAGTCAGACCAATCCTGGAGTTGAAGCAGCGTCCCCGACGAGGAGGGGACTGAAATCGCTAAAAATGAATCTTTCCGCTGCGGTTGGCCGGGGTTGAAGCAGCGTCCCCGACGAGGAGGGGACTGAAATTCCGTTCGGTCAGTGTCCAGCGTTTCCGCTCGCCGCGGTTGAAGCAGCGTCCCCGACGAGGAGGGGACTGAAATAGATTCGATCCGGCCAGGAGGAAATCAATGGCATCGACCAAGACCCGTGGCCATCGCAGAATCGCGGGCAAGGCCCCATTCATTTACGACAAGTTCCAAGATAACCACGTAATTTGGCCTAGCAGAGAGCGGCATCTCCTTAAATTTCTTCGACAATCCTTCATGGGCATAAATCACAAGATGAAAAACGCGTGCAGCGCAAACAGCGAGGATGCCCTCACTTGGTCGTGCTTCGATACACTTGCAAATGTGAGCCAGAGTCGACGCGCATTAGCGCTTGAGGAGTTATGGGAACTCGCCTATGACCACATAGCCGCGCCTGATGGGCTCGCCGCGTCAACAATCCACATCGGAAAGAGCTACGGCGCGGATAAAAAGACGACTGAGGTCGACTTGAGTTTTGAAGGCGACAGCTTTCTTGTTTTTGTGGAAGCGAAGCTCTATTCTCCAATGAGCCAAGCCGATCCTGGCAACAGTAAGCCCCAAAATCAGATCGCGCGCAAGCTTACAATTGGATTGCGAGCAGCGCAGGCAATGCGCAAAGACTTTTACTTTATCATCCTCGACATTGCGCCGCCTGATTTCCTGAGCCAGCTAAATCCGGGCGCGACCCTAGCCGAGGCTATGGGCAAGGCGTCGGGCTTCAGGAGCAAATGGCTTACAACTTACTGGTTTCATCGTTACAAATACGGCCATCGAGGGAGCCTAAAACCGCTGCGTGATCTTCTGCTAGGAGAGGGGCTGAACGCCGACCAGCTTTCCCAAGTCGCAGAGCGAATGGGCTGGTTAACATGGGCAGATGTCTTTAAGGTGATACTGCGCGCAGTCATACCCGCCGTATAGACCTAACGCGTCGGCGGTGTGCCATAAACCGTTGAAGCAGCGTCTCTTGACAGGAGGGGACTGAAATATGCGATTGCGGTTGAATTGGAGAAGGTGCGGGACAAGGGTTTCTAAGCTGTCCTTATCCGTGTCTGGCAGAAAGCCTGTAGCCTGTACCATCCTGTACTAATTATTCTGGGAGGGCGGCTGCAACGCCGAGGAAACATGGGGCTTGTTGGAGTAGATTAATTTTCGACCCCCACCGCCCCTACCACGATTTCCTTCTTACCTGTGAGTTGCAAATTGTCACTCGCGCCGGTATCACCAAACGAACCACTTTACTGTTTCTGCTGCTCCTGAAAAGCGCATGTGTGTAGATATTCACCATAGTTATAAGGACTGACGTGGCGCAGTAGTTCCTAATCAGGCGCTGGGTTTATTTACCGTATGTTGATTTGGCTCACATGCTGCTCTTATCTGAAACCGTCGCAGGAAAGGCAAAATCTGCAGGTTTAAACCGCAGAATTGCAAAGGGCGGATATCGCAGCGGTTGCGGAGTGGTTCGATTGACAGATGCGCCCACATTGGTGTACGAAATTGCCTATCTCGGGGAGCCTTGTCATCCATCAAGTGGAGGTCTCAATCATGAGGAAGTTGGGCGGTTTTCTGCTGCTCGCTTTTTCTGTACTCCTTTGCGCGATGCCCGCAATGTCTCATCACTCGTTTGCGGCGGAATTCGATGGGCACAAACTGATAACTTACACGGGGATTCTGACGAAGCTGGACTGGGGAAATCCTCATGGTTTCTTTTACTTGGACGTCAAAGACGAAAGTGGCAACGTCACGAAGTGGGCGTTTGAGATTGCGTCTCCGAATATCTTGCGCCGTTCCGACGAAGCGACCCGGACCTATTTTTTAGCAAACATGGGCAAGCCGATATCAACGACGGCATGTCCGGCAAAGAACGGAATACCGCGCGCCGCAACGCAGTACGTTAAGTTCGCCGATGGCCGCATTGCGCCCATGGGGCCCAAGACTTATATGGGCGATTTGGATTCTGAGCAGATCCTGCGCAATTTGAAGTAAGCGCCGCCTCGAACCCTTCGACGGTACGGTGTTTTCGATCACAGGAAATGGAATTGCGGATAAACGAGGAGTCCGAATGGCCAATCGATTTCTTTGCGGCATCTTCTTAGCAGCAGGTTGCTTGATGCTGCCAGCGGCGGGGGCGCAACAGCATCCTGCGAGCAAGGATGCGGTGCAGAAGCCCGAGTCGACACCCAGGCTGCCTGATGGACATCCTGATTTTTCGGGTGTCTGGTACCCGGGAGTGATTAAGGACATTAATCACATCCCCCCGAATGAGAATCATCGTGGATACGATCCGAAGGTCACGCCACAGGAGAAACCCGCGTTTCAACCGTGGGCCCAGGAAAAGATCAGGCTAATGGGTTTGACGACCGACAATCATCTTGAGCTGCTCGTGCCCAACCTGGAGTGCATGCCTCGCGGAGCTCTCAGCTACTTCATCGGTTCAGGCTATGCCATTCAGTTGGTTCAAAACGTTCATGAGCTGGCATTGCTAACCGAAAGCGACACGACCTGGCGATATATTCCGACCGACGGGCGAGGTCATCCGAAGTACATGGATCCGCAGTGGAATGGCAATTCCGTCGGCCATTGGGAGGGAGACACGCTCGTGGTGGATACGGTGAGCTTGGACACACGGGCATGGATCGGATATCCGGACTACCTGGGCTGGTTTCCCAGCGACGAGGTGCACTACACCGAGCGTATCAGCCGACCCGAAGCGCACACGTTGGTTTATCAAGCCACTGTCGAAGACCCGAAGGTGCTAACGAAGCCATGGACTTCAGTTCCGCGGAAATTCACGTGGGCGGCCGGAAAGTGGATCAACGAAAGGTACAACTGCACGAATATGAGCGATTACCAGCAACTTTCACCTGATAAGAAGCCGATAGACGCCGAAGGGAATGACGAGCGCTTCTACGACGAAGCAGAGTACGAGCGAATGCGCAAGCAATTCAACAAGTGAGCAAGTCTGCCCCGAAAATCTCACGCATGCGTGATCTCGACCAGCAGCGCTGGTTGGGGTGCTCTCTGAGGCAATTCAAATTTCTGCGGCGAGCAGCAGGCAACACCAAGCCTTGAGACGTCGCGCCTCATTTCCGCCTTTTCGCGCAAGTGCTTTAGTGTCTCCTGAAGAATAGACGCAGCAACTTCATCCTTTGGGACCGCCAGTCTATAGTGCATCCACTTGCCTTCGCGTCGTGCCGTTACTATCCCGGCCTTTCGCAAATACGCGAGATGGCGAGAGATCTTAGGTTGGCTTATTTGCAGGATTTCCACAAAATAGCAGACACAAATCTCCCGATCCGCGATTAAGTTCAGTAAGCGAAGTCGGATGGGGTCTGCCAGCGCCCGAAACAGATGATGCAGGGAAGCCGCAGCCTGTGTCTTTGCCATATTCGCATCATAACATATCGGCATTGACAGATATGAGTACGCAGCGTAGGCTGTAACATATGCGATCATGCAGATGTGTTCGGAGGATTTATGGGTATCCACGATCTCGTCAAAGAAAAATACGCCGAGGCAGCCCAACAGGTCGCGGGCGGTGGCAGTCCGTGCTGCGGCGGAAGCAACTGCGACCCGATTACCAGCGATCTCTATGACGATCTCGAAAAAGCGGGAGTGCCGGACGATGCACTGAAAGCTTCGCTGGGCTGTGGCAACCCCACAGCGCTCGCGGAACTTCGCGCGGGAGAAACAGTGCTCGATCTGGGTTCAGGCGGCGGAATTGACGTATTTCTCTCGGCGCGTCGTGTGGGGCCCGGTGGCAAAGCCTACGGTCTGGACATGACGGACGAAATGCTTGCACTCGCGCGGGAGAACCAGCGCAAAGCCGGGCTGGGGAACGTAGAGTTCCTGAAGGGTGAGATCGAGAACATTCCCCTACCGAATGATTCAGTTGATGTGGTGATCTCCAATTGCGTCATCAACCTTTCTGCCGACAAAGGCCGCGTATTACAGGAGGCTTTCCGGGTGCTGCGGCCCGGCGGGCGTTTTGCGGTCTCCGATGTCATCATCCGTGGTCCTGTCCCCTTGGAGATTCGAAAGAGTGTTGAGCTGTGGATCGGCTGCATCGCGGGCGCGATGGAAGAATCCGAATACCGCATGAAACTCGCCGCCGCAGGGTTTGAAGCCATTGACGTCGAGCCAACCCGGGTTTACGCAGTCGAAGACGCGCGCCAATTCCTAACTGCCAAGGGAATTGATGCGGCGGCAATCGCAACCGAAGCTCAGGGGAAGTTTGCGAGTGCCTTCATCCGGGCTAAGAAGCCGCAGCGCAAGGGCATCAGTTCAAGCTGCTGCGGACCGACATGTTGTCATGACGATAAGGTTTGACTGTGCGACGCCCTTACAACGTTTTGTTCCTCTGCACAGGAAATTCGGCCCGTTCGATCATGGCCGAAGCGATTCTCAATCAGAAGGGAAAGCCGAATTTTGCAGCCTACAGTGCAGGAAGTCTTCCAACAGGCTCCGTGCGGCCCGAAGCACTGAAGATGATTGAGAACGCGCACCTTCCCATGAATGGTTTACGCAGCAAAAGCTGGGACAAGTTCACAAGGCCTCAGGCTCCGAGAATGGATTTTGTCTTTACTGTCTGCGACAAGGCCGCGAAAGAAGTCTGCCCGATATGGCCTGGGCAGCCTATGACTGCGCATTGGGGCGTTCCTGACCCCGCCGTCGTAAATGGCTCGCCAGAAGTGGTCGAGAAAGCGTTCCGCCAGGCATTCATGACGCTCGATCGCAGGATTGGTTTGTTTCTCTGCCTGCCTCTCTCAAGCCTGGGGACGCTCGCGATTCGCAAAAGTATTGAAGACATAGGACGCCAATAAACATGAGCACAGACGCCGGTTGCGCCACAGCCATGCCTTCAGCTCTGGGCAGGAAGCGCTTTGGTCTTATCGACCGCTATCTGACAGTTTGGATTTTTCTAGCGATGATTATTGGCGTCTTGCTGGGACATTACGTGCCCGGTATGACTGCTCTCATCGGCCAGCTTCAATCGGGAACGACGAATATTCCCATCGCCATCGGCCTGATCCTCATGATGTACCCACCTTTGGCAAAAGTGCAGTACGAGCGGCTCGGAGAAGTCTTTCGCAACAAAAAAGTCTTGGGATTCTCCTTGCTTCAGAATTGGGTCATCGGGCCGATCCTCATGTTTGTGCTGGCGATCCTGTTCCTGCGTGGCTATCCCGAATACATGACCGGCCTGATCATGATTGGCCTTGCCCGCTGCATAGCCATGGTGATCGTTTGGAATGAACTGGCAAGTGGCGACCACGACTATGCGGCGGGTCTCGTCGCGTTCAACAGCGTGTTCCAGGTCCTCTTCTACAGTGTCTATTCGTGGATATTCATTACTGTGCTTCCCCCGGTCTTGGGATTGAAGGGAAGCGTAGTGCAGGTCACGATCGGCCAGATCGCGAAGAGCGTATTCATCTACCTCGGGATTCCTTTTCTGGGAGGCACGTTCACGCGATTTCTGCTGCTCAAGACGAAGGGCCGGCATTGGTATAACGCGCGCTTTATTCCGTTCGTGAGTCCTTTTACGCTGGCGGCCCTGTTATTCACGATTGGGATCATGTTTAGCCTGAAGGGGAAACTGATCGTGCAGCTCCCGGTTGATGTAGTCAGGATTGCGGTGCCGCTACTTATCTATTTCGTACTCATGTTCTTTGTCAGCTTCTGGATGGGCCGCCGGGTCGGAGCGGACTACAGCAAAACGACGACTCTCGCCTTCACAGCTGCAAGCAATAACTTTGAACTGGCTATCGCGGTAGCGGTGGCCGTATTTGGTGTGAACTCAGGGGCCGCCTTTGCGGCTGTGATCGGTCCTTTGGTGGAAGTTCCCGTTATGATCGCGCTCGTCAACGTCGCGCTGCGCTTCCAAGGGCACTTTGTCGCAGCTAAGGTCGCGGCGCCGACACTGGAGCCGGTGGCCTAAGGTTCAACTTATTTCGAGCACATCTCCGCCGAGATTATGTTTAACGCAAAGCTGATTGATGTTGAATCCGAGCAAAATGAAAAGCATCTTGGTGGGTTACCGAATGGGCACATTTTCTGCGAGGCGTGACGCGGCTCACACCTCAGAATGGAGGAATGCTGCATCTATATATTGGGGCGTGGACGCACGAGGGCAGATGGAAGAACCACGATATTCGGATATCAATGACGCGGAACTGCGGGCCATCGAGGCTGAACTAGGTCACCCTGTTACCAGAGAGCTTGCACAATGGTTCATTCGCAACCGTATCAATCGTGACGCTGTCGAGCGCATGCTGCAGGCGGAAAATGCAAATCTCTTCGAAACGACTAAAAAAGAGAAACTCGTCCGCGGTATCGATAGGCCGGCTGCTCGAAGCCAAGGCTCGGGCTCCGGAAAGATAAAGGCAAAGAAGAAGTGCGCCTGATCTCAGTTGCCGCCGCCACTTTGCTACTTTCCTGGCAAACCGTACTTTTTAATTAGATCCTCTAGACAAGAAACGCACGTGTCGGCCCAGATCGCGTTTTGGGCGTCCAACCGTTCAAATTTCCACGCGACCGCTTTTGGGAATTCCGCCATCAAAATCACCTCAGCTAGTAGACTATCGGCATAAAAGTGCGTAGACGAGCCGGCTTTACAATTACGAATCGATGCGGTACGTTCGCGCACGCATATGAGGAGGAGACCGACATGGATCTGATCAGACGCAAGTTACTCGCGACGGGGGTCGCGGCCACAGCCATGACGGCCGTTCGGCGCGTTTTTGGACAGCAGAGTACGCAAGCAGGAACGGCAGGTGCTATGTCCTTTTATGAAAAGGGTCCGGTTCGCATCCATTACGAACAGTGGGGTTCGGGGTTTCCTTTATTGCTCATTGCCGGCGGTGGCTTGAACTCAACAATCGCCGGCTTGAAAAATCCCTTCGACTCAATCGAGGAGTTCAAAGGCGAGTACCGTTGCATCGCTGCTGATCTGCGTAACGCCAATCCCGGTCAATCCTCCGGTCCGCTTGAGGTGGACCGCTCGTGGGATTCGCACACCGATGACCAACTCGGTTTAATGGATCATCTTGGTGTTAATAAATTCGTGGTGATGGGCTTTTGTATCGGCGGCCCATTCATCTGGAACCTTTTGAAGCGCGCGCCGGATCGCATTGTTGCGGCTGTGCTTGCGCAGCCGGTCGGCTTCCGCCCGGAGATGCCCACGCTTCTTTACGACGGCAGTATGACAGGCTGGGGACCTGATCTGGTCAAGCGTCGGCCCGACATCACCATGGATATGGTCCAGAAATATCTGGACAACATGTACCGCAAGAACGCCGATTTTGTTTTCACGGTAACTCGCGACTTTGTGCGCAACTGCCAGACACCCGTGCTGATCCTCCCGGACGATATCCCGGCACATCCCTACAAAGTGGCCATGGAAGCGGCGATGCTCGCGCCAAAGTCGGAAGTGAGCATGTTCCCATGGAAGGAGCCCAAAGAGCGGATTCCGCTGGCAGTCCGCCAGATACATTCGTTCCTGCGGGCACATCGTCCTGCCTCTGCTTAGGTAAACACCGCGCGAGGCTTGGGATCAGCGTCAAAACGGTCGAAACACATCGGCGGGATATCTTCTTAAGAACAGACTGCCATTCAACGGCGGAATTGGTGCGGTACGCGTTACGAAACCGACTCATCGAGCCCTAGCTTCGCTAGTATATTAAGGTTGGCTTAGGGCTTTGCTTGTGGCGATTCTCGGCGAGCCGGCGGCATGGAATTTGAACCATTTATCGCTAGGTTCGCACGCTGAGAAGTTCTACGGCGTCATTCGAATACATCGGGCTTGCCGCGTCGGCAACTTCCTTGGAATGAACACTTGCAGAAAAATAGGGAGGGGGTAACCTCGCTATCGCGTCAATTCCGCGCGCGTCTGGAGAATGATTGCTGTACCTGTTTGGTACAGGAATCTGCCGATCAGACTCGAAGCTGCTGAGCCGAATATAGGAAAACAAATAGAAAGGCCTCCCTCGTGACCGGTCAAACCGACATTCTTATTGTTTTGATCGCGGTGACAGCGGTTTTGGCGACAATGTTTCTGATCCGTCCCAACATGACTGCGGGGGCGACCGGAAAAATTCTTGCCTTTGTCGGGCTTTTTGTCCTTCCTGCACTTTGCGTCGCAGGCGGGATCTCGGTTCACACGCAGCGTTCAGAAGAGACGCAATTTTGCATTTCGTGTCACAGCATGGAACCGTTCGGGCGGAGCCTTTATGTGGATGATCCCAAATACATACCCGCAATTCATTTTCAGGATCACCGCGTACCTGCGGGACAAGCCTGCTTCGCCTGCCATGCCGACTATTCGCTTTTTGGCCCGTTGCGAGACAAACTGCGCGGGGTAACACGAATCTATATGCAGTACGTCAGCAGACCGCCGAATCCCATCCGCATTCCCGGCGGTTATAACAATGACCAGTGTCTGTATTGCCATGCAGGGGCCCGAAATTTCATCGAAAATCCGATCCATTCAGCGATCATGGACACGCTTACGTCGAATCAGTTGTCGTGCGTGAGCAGTGGCTGCCACGATTTGATTCACAATGTGAGCGAACTCGACCATTTGAAATTCTGGAAACCAGAGCGGTGAATCGCCGCGATGCTGCTATGCAAAAAGTCCTTCGCGTTTCGAGTGCTTTGATTATCGTCGGTTTGCTGGCCGAAGTCGCCAGCCTGCTGTGGTTTCACCCACTAGCATTTGTCCTTTTCGTTTTTATCGGGGCATCATTGCTGGGCCTTGGCATGTTGCTCTACCTATTGTCGCTCGTGTTTGTGGTCTCAGCTTCCGGTGAAAACCGCAGGGGTCCTGCCGAATAGTGACGTATCAATCGTAGACGTGCTAGCATGTCGGCCAACGAACGGCGGCGTTCGCTTCGGATTCCGCTGCCGCGTGCTGAGCGGGGAGGCGATTTATGCGAAGTTCTCGCGGTGTCGTGAACTTGGGTTTGACGCTCGGATTCACCTGCGTCATTACTCTCGGCGTGATTATCGCCGCCACGGAGCCGCCCCCGCCATGGGCCTATGGGTTTACCGCTCCGGTGACCGAACAGCCCGCACCGCCGCCGGCGGCTCCCGCAGTGAAAGATGACGGCACGCCACGTCATCTCCCGGGCAGCACACTCTCGTTCACATTAACTCAGATTCGCAACAATGCCGGACCAGCGGATTGGTATCCCAATGACCATCCGCAGATGCCAGAAATTGTTGCTCACGGCCGCAAAGAAGCAAACGTCTGGGCCTGTAGTTTGTGTCACTATCCGAATGGCAAGGGCCGTCCCGAGAACGCCGGCGTGGCTGGTCTGCCCGCCAGCTATTTCATTCAAACGATGAATGATTTTAAAAGCGGCGCGCGAAAAAGTTCCGATTCTCGAAAGGCCAATACGAATCTGATGATCGGATTCGCCAAAGCTATGACAGACGATGAAATCAAAGCTGCCGCGGAGTATTTTGGCTCGATGAGATGGACTCCGTGGATCAAGGTGGTGGAAACCAACAGCGTGCCCAAGACGCGCACAGCCGGCGGCATGTTTTTGAAGCTCGAAGGCAATGAAAAAGAGCCCATCGGCAAGCGGATCATCGAAGCCCCGGATAACACTGAAGCTACCGAACTTCTGCGCGATGACCACTCCCCTTTCACAGCCTATGTCCCACCCGGCAGCATTAAAAAAGGTGAGGCTCTGGTGACCACTGGTGGCGGTGGAAAAACGATCGCGTGCGGGACCTGCCATGGTGCGGATTTAATGGGGCTCGGCCCCGTGCCGGGAATCGCGGGCCGTTCTCCGAGTTACCTGGTGCGGCAGCTCTATGACATGCAGCAGGGCAATCGGCATGGCGTCTGGACAGAACTGATGAAGCCTGTGGTGGCCAAACTGACGCCCGATGACATGATCGCGATCGTGGCGTACACTGCATCGCGCCCAGTTGGTGCGGACAAAAAAGAGATCAGCAGCGCGAGCCGGTAAGCAAGGTGCCGGTAAATCGGAGGAGATGGCATGAGATCGAAAGTGACGTTGGTAGTGGCGGCTTTAATCTTTTGCTCCGCAGCAATGTTTGCGCAAGAAGGTGCGCAGGGCGGCGAGCAGCAAGGCCGTGGCGAACGCCGGGGACAACAGCGGGGCGAGGGCGGAGGCGGATTGGGAGGCAACCAGCCCGTTCCGGCGACAGACAGGGTCACACCTAATATCCCGGGCGTGGTGAAGGCAGGAACGAAAATCGAAATCGTTAAATATGGTATGCGTGGCTCAGATGGCGGAGTCGGGATGCCTGACGGCAGCATCCTCGTCACGGGAAATGGCGGCGTGATGAAGATCGATCCTCAAGGCAATGTCACTGTTTTAGTGGAGAATTCGGAGCAGGCCGCAGGACTGGCTTTGGACGCCAAAGGCCGTATTTACGCCGCACAATACACCAAAAAGGTCAGCATCATTTATCCGAAGGAAGAAGCGAAAACGCTGACCGACAGCTTCGAGGGCAAGCCGTACATTCGGCCCAACGATCTGGTGGTGGACAAAAAGGGTGGAATCTATTTCACCGATTGCTACGAAGTCGGGCAGAAACCTATGCCGGGTGATCTGCCGCAGGCCGTCTATTACATTCAGCCGGACGGCAAGGTGATTCGAGTCGCCGAAGGCATTAATCGCCCCAATGGCATCACTCTCAGCCCGGACGAAAAGACGTTATACGTAAACGATTGGGATGGACCTTATCTGCTCACGTTTGATGTGCAGCCGGACGGCACGCTAAAGAACCGCAAGAATTTTGGGAAGTACACACTTAAGCAGGAGACCGATCACGGTCTCGTCAGCGGCGCGGACGGTCTTTGCATCGATAGCCAGAGCCACCTGTATGCAACGACACCGGCGGGGGTGCAAGTCTTCGACTCCAAAGGCCAGCACCTGGCAGATATTGAAGCTCCATACGAGCGGCCGCCACAGAACTGCGGTTTCGCCGGTCCAGACAAACACTATTTGTATGTGGAAGGCAGAGGGACCGTTTATCGCATTCGCACGATTCCGACGGGGTACAAAGGACGGGGAAAGTAACACGCTCCAATGTCATACAAGCAGTTCCCGCGGCGGCAATGCCGGTTTGAATAGAGGAGGGCGAGCGTGACAAATCGTTTTGTATTCCGAACTGCTGCTGTGGCTCTTTTGTTTGCCGCCGGGTCCGTATCGATGCTTCCTCAGGATCAGGGCCTTTTAACGCAGAAGGCGATCTCCGCGGACATGGCGCTTGCCATGGTCCGCGGAGCGCTGGAGAAATGCCGAGGCGACAACTATCGGGTTAGCGTTCATGTGCTCGATGTCGACGGCCAGGTGAAGGCCTCAGCGCGCGATGATGGAAGCAGTGAAGTGAACTATGAAGTAAGCCGGCGCAAAGCTTACACTGCGCTTACCTACAAGCGTCCCTCCAGCGAAATGGAAAAGGCGATGGGCAACATGTCCGCCGGCCGCATCATTCCCGATACTTTTATGGTCGGAGGCGGTCTGCCGGTCAAGGTTGGCAGTGAGACGATCGGCGCAATCGGCGTTGGTGGCGCCCCGGGCAGCGACAAAGACGAAGCGTGCGCCGCCGCGGGCCTGGCCAAAATCGCGGACAAACTGAAATAGAGATCCAGGCCTGCTCATTTTGAATTGTTGGCTGATCAATTCAGCGCGAAATGCCGCACAGTTAGAGAAGAATTCGAAGTTCTTCTTTCTTCTACGCATAAATGTGCCACAGCATCAATCGTGATGGCCCACGTCAATAGAATTTCCGGACTGGCACGACCGTAGCGGCGATCCCACAGCCCGTCAGAGCCACACTTCTCGTAACGTCGTCGCCGGCGCCGCATCTGTCGTTCACTGATGCCCATGATCTGCGCCGCTTGCCACCAAGTAATGCGCTTGGCCATGGCTCGCAAAATGACTTCTTGTATCTTCATCGCCCGCTCCACGACCGCTTCCGGTATCACTCCTAGGACCCTCCTCGGGCCGAGAGCTTTACCGCAAGCCGTCTATTTCAAAGCGGACATTTCACGTGCTAATTCAAGCGGACATTTCACGTGCTACCGACACTCCCGGACGTTTTTGTTGACGCTCCCCTGACAGTGTGTTATGACGCCCGCAACATTTATCGTCGGTCTCAAGGCAAAAATCAGGAAAGGATGGATTCTATGAGCGCTAACCTCGTTCATTTCGGGGGTTGGGTGTGCCCTCGAGCCAAAAGAGTTCTTCCGCTGGCGGGTTGTTGGGCGCTGTTGCTTCTGATGTCCCTGCCTTTATTTCCGCAAGCAAACCAGGGCACCATTCAAGGCGCTGTTTTTGATCAGACGGGCGGCGTCATTCCAGGCGCCACGGTAACCGTGATTGACGTGGCGAGAGGGATCTCACGGCCGTTGACTGCGGACAATGCTGGGCAGTACATCGCAGTGAACCTCACGCCTGGGACATATACCGTGCGTGCCGAGGCTAAGGGCTTCCGGGTGACCGAACATAGCGGGGTTCTCGTGGAGGTTGGGCAGAATGTTCGCGTGGACCTCACGCTGCAGCCTGGCGAGCAAACCCAGACTGTTACCGTTACTGGGGAACTCCCGTCAATCGATACAACAGACTCTACACTGGGCGGGACGGTCAGCAATCAGGCGATCAATGCCTTGCCCCTGAACGGACGGAATTTCGAGCGCTTGTTACAGTTGCGGCCAGGAGTCATCACGAATCCAGGAGCGGGGGCCGGCAACGCAAGCACAAACGGCCGCCGTACAGGAAACGACCTTCTGCTGGTTGAGGGCATTGCTCAAATCGGCCCGAGCAACGGCACGACCACACTTAATGCCGTGTACCGGACCGGAGACGCAAATTCCCTCGTGCCCATCGATGCCATCCAGGAATTCAATACGCAGCAGAACTACAAAGCTGAATATGGCTGGCGCGACGGGTCCGTGGTGAACGTTGGAGTCAAATCGGGTACGAATAGCATCCACGGCGCCGCATACGCTTTCGGCCGGGATGCCAGCGCGACCGATGCCCACAACTTTTTTACCCCCGGGACCGCGACTGATGCCACTGTCGAGCAGTTCGGGGCCGTGGCCGGAGGACCGATCATCAAGGACAAGCTCTTCTGGTTTATGGGGTACGAGGGGCTGCGAACAACGTTAACAAACCCGGTGTTGGATACAATTCCCGCCGACGTAGCCATGCCCGCGTTCGCCGGAGCGAAAAATGGCTGCACCGTGTTAGGTACCGGCAACTGCAATTTCAGCATGGTGGATGCATGCAACGATATCGGCCGGGCGAACATAAGCCCACTGAGCGCTCAACTGGCCGGCATACCGGCGGGCAGTTGCGTTCCGCAGGCATCATCCTCAACATTCGAGAATTTGTTTCCGTTTACGACGAATACGAACGTGAATGGCAACTTCCAGCCGAACTTGGTGACTACCGGTCCGCTCAATAACGGCTTCATCAAAGGCGACTACGTGCTGGGTCCACACCATCACGTAAGCGGTTTCTATTTTGTCTCGAAATCTTATCAACACGTGGGTTACGACAACCGCCAGTTGTTACCTCAATGGCAGGCGAACGTTCCTTCTAACGTGCAGATGTTCAACGGCGCTTGGACCTGGACCCCGAATTCCACCTGGGTCAATGACGCGCGGGCGGGCTATTCCTATCTTTTCGCGAAAACGCTATCGGGCGACGTGAACATGCTTCCTTCGGATCCATGGCCCACCGGCTACGGATTTAATACGGGTGTGAGCAATCCGCTGTACGGTGGTCTTCCGGAAATCGATATTGGAGGTTTTCAAAGCTATTTGGGAGCTGGCCGCCGCACCGGTTGGCGCGGTCCGGAGGGCAATGCCAGCTTTGTTGACAGTGTCTCTTACCTGCGCGGAAGGCATGCCTTCAAGTTCGGCTTTGATTTCGTGGACGTCGTTTATGACAATAACGCATATAACCGAGCAAATGGGCAGGTCAAATTCTCGAGTCTGGAAGCTTTCCTGCAGGGCAGCCCGAAGAGCGGAACGATCCTTGTGGGTGACCCCAACCTTTATGCGCGCGCCCACTGGTATGCGGCTTTCATTCAGGATGATTGGCGTTTAAAGCCGCGAGTTACTTTGAACCTTGGTTTGCGCTGGGAGTACACTGGTTCGCCAGTCGAACGCCATAACTATGACGGTAGCTTCAATCCTGACGTCAATCCGACAGCAGTTTACGCCGTTCAACAGGTGGGACCGGGCGAGCCGCTCACATCTTTCTATAATGCCGATTACAAAGACTTCTCGCCGCGATTGGGAGTGGCGTGGGATGTTCGCGGCAACGGAAAGACCGTGGTACGCGCGGGAGCGAGTATCCTCAGGAATCCCGTCGTCGCCGGCCAGTACATCGGTTTATCTCCGTTCGGCGCCAGCGTGCCAAGCATTGGACTCAATCAAAGTGGCACGGATGCTAACCTTCACAGCCCGGTTCAATTAGCTCTTACTGGAGGGCAATTCATTTGGGCAGCAGCCGGCCCCGTATTCCCCGGGAACACCAGCGTTGCCATCAACGGCGTTACCTATACAGGGTCCAGTTGTACATTTATCGGCGAGGCTGGTCTTCCTTCGCCGAAAGTTTATACTCCTACGCCATGCACCACTCAGGCGGTCAATCCGAATTTCCGTCAGCCTTATTCGGCTCAATGGAATCTCGACATCCAGCGCGCTATTACCAATAGCTTGACACTAGATCTGGCCTATGTCGGCGTTCATGGCGTTCATGAAGCTACCTGGAGCGACATCAATCAGCCGCCGGTTGGCGCCGGTTGGAATCTTTCGACGTCGGCGCTCCCCGCGGCGCTAGCGTCGCAAGCCCTGCCTGGGGGCGTCAGTCCGGCGGCTTACTGCCTCGCGAGTGCCACCCATGCCACGCCTTACGATCAATGCGGCTCACTTGGGACGAAAGGCACAAATGGCGCCGTGAACAGTGCGTTAGCGGGTAACGAGGCGGCCGCGTCACCTTACTACGGCAAATTCCCGTACTTGAGTGAGGTGGTGCAGCTCGGAAACCAGGATTTCTCGAATTACGATGGCCTGCAAGTCACAGTCAACGAGCGTACCGCCCACGGGTTGTCATTTATCGCCGGTTACACTTATTCGCACGCTTTGGATGTAGTGTCCGGCGATGCGACAGACCAGCAGCCATATCCCATCAACGCCTACAACGTCCGTTTGAACTATGGCAACAGCGACTTCGATATCCGCCACCGGTTCACGTTCTCGCCGACCTACCTCATCCCGGGGATAAAGTCCCCGGCGCAAATGTTACAGGGCTGGTCGATAAGCGGAATCGTCACTTTGCAGAGTGGGTTGCCATGGAGTGCCTCCGACGTTACCAACGACATCATCGGGACCGGCGAGTTCGTAGGAACGATTTCGAGCGCACTGCAGCCCTGGAACTACACCGGTCCTCTCTCCGCGTTTCGCGCGGGACCGCAACCCATTCCGCAGCTAAAAGGGAGCGCAGCCACGGCGGCGTGCCAGGCCGCCGCGGAAGCTCCCTACACGGGCAATACGCAGCTCGTCGGACTCGCCGACGCTGCGCTCGCCAACTATGGTTGCTACGTCCAGAATGGCGGAATTCTTACGCCGCCTGCACTGGGGACAGTGGGAGATGCGGGTCGCAATCGATTTCGCGTTCCAAATTATTACAACGTAGATTTATCCATCGGTAAGGAATGGAAAATCAAGGAGCGATACAGCGCCCAGTTCCGCGCGGAGTTTTTCAACCTCTTTAATCGGGCCGATTTCGCAGTTCCCGGTGCGAATAACTCTGGATTGGATCCGGGTGCCGGCGGCCAATTTGGCTGTGCGTGCGCGACGCCCGACGTGCAGGGCAACAACCCTGTGCTCGGCTCCGGCGGACCGCGGCATATCCAATTCGGCCTAAAGCTGCTCTTCTAGACCGAGGAAACTGCCAACGAAGAAGAAGGGACCTCTTGGTCCCTTCTTCTGATTCTCACAAAATTAAAAAGGGGGCAACACTATCTGACCCCCTTGCTAAAAATTTATGTACTTCGAGGCTATTTCACGTCATTGTCGGCGCGGCCACCGTTATCCGCGCCGGTCTGGCTGTCACGCAGCAGCGTGCCGTCAGCGAGAACGATTTTGTTGATGCGGCCGACAGGATTGCCGTTTTTTGCGGCGAACATATAAACAGTAATCACGTCGCCCGGTTTCAGCGAGCTCCTGTTCCAGCCCATTAATGCGATCGCCGAAGGACTGCCGAGTTCTACAGACCAATGGGTCGTTCCGCCTTTATCGTCTTTAGCGTCGAAGAACACGAGCGTGTGGGGATTCGCCCAGATGTACCTGGTAACGACAGCCCCCTTCAGCTGCAGTGGTTTGCTCATGTCATAGGCGGCAGCTCCATGATGCGCGAACGCAGGAGCGGAAACAGCAAGAAGAGCAAGAACTGCCACGATGATTGTAAGCCAATTTCGCATATGCCACCTCGGGGGCTGATTTGCGGTAACTCAGTCGGCGTCAGGATATAAGACAGGGCGGTCTAGCGTCAACGGATACACCGACCCCAGCAGCGGCCGAGCGGTTTTCGATGCTATTTGGCCGATGTGCTGGTGCCCGCGGGATCGCCCACGGATCGCAGGTACTCGATGGTCTCGGATGGTATGCAGAGCTTTTCATCGAAGATCTGATTCGGAATCCACCTAAAATAGACGGTGCCGAGCGAAACCTGTTTGGTATAGATGGTGGGATCGTCCAATGTAATCGCCACTTGCAAATCGTTATGGTCGGTGCGAGTGAAACGTTCCTGGACGTGTGCATTCACCGTGTGTGGATGGCCATTGCGGTCGAGCCAACTACGTTCGTCGAGTCCGGTCGTATCGACGACCAGCGTATTGTCATTTTCCCAACGGCCGACTGAGTATCCAAAATATCTGGGATCGGGAGCACCTTTTTCAGTGCCGCCCACATTTTTCGGAAGCTCGCGTCCATCCATCCAGATCTCACGCCACACCTGCTGAAATTGATAAAGCACCACGATGCGATCCGGCATGGTGGCGAACGAAATTCCGCGGATCTCGTCGACATCCGCGCGCGGAAAGCCCAGGGGATCGCAAGTTCGAACAAATGGATCATTGGTCCCCGCTGGGCTGAATTTATCGAGGCTTTTGCTTTCACTGAAAAGCTTCTGTCCCACAGGTGTCAGCGGGGGAAATTCCGCTTGCCGGAAGTCTGGCACGCCGGCGCCAGAACGGGGCCCTGCCCACGTGCCGCTCAAGTCGTGAACGGGAGCGGGGCCACCAGAACCCATCACCCTGTTTCGGCCGTTGTACATCCACTTTGAGTTTTCGGTCGTGGACGGCTGAGCAGGATGTGCCTGTCCTAGGGCACTGGTTGAAGCAGCAACAAGGATGAGGAGGCCGAGAATGATAAGGACACTGTTTGACCGACTTTGCATATTCAGCTCACCTTGCATTCGAGTCTCGCTCCATGGATGAGACCTCTCCGCCAAGCGGCGAGGTCATCCACTCCTGCGCGTGGCGCGTAGCATATGCTCGCGCTTGGCGGATGGTCAAGGTGCTCGCGCGGCGAAGTCGTAACGTTCGCAGTGACCTGATGGGGCGATTGCGCGGCAAGGCAGCGAAGTGTATAGTGTCGCGGGCGAAGCCCGGAAGGTTGCGGTGCAGGCGGATTTCTATAGACTGCGTGTGTACAGCGCGTTGCGACAGGGGGATATCCGCTGACGTATTAGAGTCATAAGCAGGGGAGAGACAGGGAGGGAGGCGACATGAAAGTCGGGCATTGTGCAGTAGCCGCGCTGGTGGCGTGCGCTATGGGAAGCGGATGGGCGCGTGGTCAGGCAGAGAAGCCGCAAATGGCCGAAGACGCGTTCAAGAATATCCAAGTGCTGCGCGGCATTTCAGTGGATCAATTCCTTGGCACCATGGGTTTCTTTGCCGCCTCGCTCAGCTTGAATTGCACCGATTGCCACACCGCGGAGAGCGGTGGCAGTTGGGCGCGTTATGCAGACGACACGCCGCTGAAGAACACAGCGAGGCGAATGGTCGTAATGGTGAATGCAATCAATAAGGCCGATTTCGGCGGAGAACGCAAAATCACTTGTTACACGTGCCATCGTGGCAGCCAGCGCCCAGAGATCACGCCGAGCCTGGCGGAGCAATACGGTGCCCCACCTCCGGAAGATCCGGACAAAGTAGAGATTCTGAATCCCAGCGGATCTAACCAGCCCACAGCCGAACAAGTGCTCGACAAGTATCTTCAGGCTTTAGGTGGAGCGCAGCAGGTGGCGAAGCTGACGAGTTTAGTTGCGAAGGGGACGTATACAGGATTCGACACCGACTTTGCGAAAGTGCCCGTAGATATTTACGCGAAGCCTGGGCTGCGGGCGCAAGTGGTGCACACGCTGGCCGGAGACAACACAAGCGTTTATGACGGCAAGGATGCATGGGTCGCGGCCGTAGACAAACCCGTGCCCCTGATGCCACTTACGGGCGGAGATTTGGAAGCGGCCCGGACGGATGCGCAACTGGCCTTTCCGGCACACATCAAAGAAGATTTGAAGAATTGGCGAACAGGTTTTCCGGCCATCACGATCAACGACAAGCCCGTGGTTGTAATCGAGGGCACCACCGCTGGCGGATCAGCGGTGAAGCTTTATTTCGATAAGGATAGCGGTCTTTTAGTACGGCAGACACGCTATAACAATACTTTGGTCGGTCTGATTCCGAGCCACGTGGAGTATTCGGATTACCGGGCGGTGAACGGAGTGAAAGTGCCGTTCAAATGGATTACGACATGGACCGACGGGCAGTCCACAACGGAATTAACTTCAGTGCAGGCAAACGTGCCGGTCGACGCCAACCGGTTCACAAAACCCGCGCCAGCCGTGCCCAAAGAAACAAGCGCTTCCCGTTAGCAAACGCAACTGATCTTGGGCAGGCGCTTAACGCGCGGCTTTGGTTCTTTTGTCCTCGGAGCGCCAGTGGATCATCTTGCTGCCTCCGAGAGATTGCTGCTAGAATCGCGGCCACGCGAACCTATGCCAACGAATGTTGGTGTGCCTGGGAGGGAACTTATGAAGATTTGCTTGAGAGGCTTCCTTGTAGTTGTTGTGTATTCCGCGCTCGCAGCTTCGGTATTCGCTCATCATGGGAATGCGGCGTATGACAATAAAACTATGACGGTGAAAGGAACTGTGACGTCCTGGGATTGGAAGAATCCTCACACCTTCTTGAAATTTGACGCTAAGGATGAGAAGGGCAACATCGTGCATTGGCTCGGCGAGTGGAATGCTCCATCGACTTTGGTTAATTTTGGAATAACCGCGAAATCATTTAAGCCGGGTGACGAAGTCACTGTGACTATGAATGGAATGTCCAAGACCGGGCAGCCGGTTGGCCGCATTACTAAGGTTATTCTTCCCGATGGTCAGGAACTCAGCATGGGGAACGAGCGATAGGATTTGAAGACTGCCGTTCGGAACTAAATTGCCACATCGCCCGCCGGCAAGGCATCCGATGCAATTTGGGAGAATTGAAATGTCGAAACGTTATGTTGCTGGGACCCTCTTCGCCGCAGTGCTAGCTTTTTCGCCATTGATGTCAGCGCAAACGACTGACAAGCGGGAGTCAGGGAAGAACATTCATCGCGACGGGTGGGACCGAGTCGTCCCCAAAGCCCCGGTGGATCAGAAATCCGACCCCGCTCCGGTTCGCGACTTGACGGGAATCTGGGAACCCACGCCCGGGTATCGCGATGGAGTTTTCGCGACGGGACCGAAGGAATACCCTTCTGATGGCAAGCCGGAACATCAACTGCCGTTCACTCCGCTAGGCCTGAAAACATGGAAAGAACATAAACCCGGGTTTGGAACGACTGCGGTGCCCATTGCGGAAAACAACGACCCTTTCGACATTTGTGACCCCATAGGTTTCCCTCGCCTCGAACTTTTTAATCTGCGAGCGATTCAAATTTTCCAGACCAAGAGCCAAGTGGCCATCATGTATCAGAACGATCAAGTGTGGCGCAATATCTGGATGGATGGGCGCGAGCTTCCTAAAGAGATTCTGGAGCCGCGGTGGTACGGGTATTCTGTTGGCAAGTGGGTGGACGATTACACCTTTGTTGTTGAGACAACGGGATTGGATGAGCGGACCTGGATCGACAACGTCGGCCGGCCTCACAGCGATGCATTGAAAGTCATCGAAACCTGGCATCGCATAAATCACGACATATTGGAGCTCACTCTGACAATTGACGATCCAAAGATGTACACGAAGCCTTGGAATGCGCTAAACAAGTTCCGCATGCGTTTACAACCCGAATGGTTCGATATTCGCGAAATGATCTGTTCGGCATCTGAGGCGCAGGATTACAACAAGACCGTTGCCGACCAAGCTGTTGCCGAGAAGAACGCGAAAAAGAAGTAGTTTGGTCAGACACATGCTGCGCCGTTTCGCGAACGCAACGTTATTTTTCGCATCATCGTTGCTTTGCGTGTCTCTCGCCTGGGCTCAGGGCGCCTATCGGAACACGCAATATGACAAGCTGAATACCGGTACAGGTGGGCCTGCTCCGAAACGTGATTTGACCGGTTCATGGGCCGGGCCGGTAGCGATCGATAGCCAAGCCCAGTTTCCTCCCCTCACGCCCCTCGGCCAGAAGCTGATAAGCGCCAATAAGCCTGAGCCGAAATTCAACATCGCGGGCAGTAATGACAATTTCGCGAGGTTTTGCGACCCCCTGGGCTTTCCTCGAAATATGGTATTTGAGCTGCGTGGCCTGGCCTTTGCAACGATGCCTGATCGCATCATCGTTTTGAATCAATATCAGCGCGCCTGGCGCGAAATTTGGATGGATGGGCGCGAACTGCCAACAAACGTGGGCGGAACCGGAAAGGATGCGCCGGACCCGCGATATTACGGATACTCTGTCGGCCACTGGGAGAGCGATAACACCTTAGTTGTCGATACCACCGGTCTCGACGACAAGACGTGGCTCACCCGCATGGGATATCCCCACAGCATGGAAGCTCATGTGAACGAACGGTATGTGCGTCCTGACCACAACGATTTGCAGCTTACGATTACGGTGGACGATCCCAGGATCTACACAAAGCCTTTCGTGCTCGGTTCAGTTTCTTTCAAGTGGGTGCCCGATCAACAACTTGCTGAGCAGCTTTGCATACCTTCGGAGATGCTGCAGTATTTGGACGTGATTGCAGATCCCGGGGGGAATGGGTTAGCGCCGAACAAGTAAGCGCTCATGGTAACCGGCTGGCCGCGTATGGTGTGGCGCTTCACGGTCTTACCCATTCGAACTTTTTCCATAAAAAAAGAGCAGCAGGTCGGTCCTGTTGCTCCAGAGATTCCGAAATGGATGGCGATCAGTAAGCGGGTTTTTCCGATTTGTCTTTACTGTCGGCGTCGCCCAGTTGGCTATCCTTCAGCGTAGTGCCGTCAGAAAGGACAATCTTGTTCAGTCGTCCGACGGGGTTGCCGGTTTTTGACTGGAACGTATAAACCGTTACGACGTCTCCAGGTTTCAGTGAATTTTTGGTCCATCCGATCAAGCTGAGCGCAGAAGGGCTGCCGGCTTCGGCGGCCCAGTGGACCAGGTTTCCTTTGTCGTCCTTGACATCGAACATCGTAATCGAGTGAGGATTAGCCCAGATAAATTTGGTGATGGTGGCATCCTTAAGGACAACCACTTTTTGCGTATCGTAGGTCGCGCTTCCGTGATGCGCGAACAAAGGCAAACTTGCCATCAAAAATCCGATCAGCACAGCTCCCCGGATCCCGTTTCTAGTCATCAGTTGCTCCTCGGCCGCGGAAGACAGGTGGTTCCGCTCGCGATTGACTACAGAACCAAACTTGAAGCACATTGAATCATCGTAAGCACGGCACTGTCAAGGCGGCAGCGTGATACCCCGGGCTTCAAACGCCTGTATTTGTCTTCCTGACAGTGCATTGGTCATTGCCAAAATCGCTGTTTTGGCGATCGTTTAAGTGAGAAACTCGCGAAAACGTTATGTGGAGCTGAACATGTTTGACTCAACTCGTCGTGAGTTCACCAAGAAGTCACTGTTACTCGCGCTAACGCCCATGGCGGCGGAAACGCCGGGTCTTTACGCTTCCGCATCGGCAACTCCGGCCGCAGCCGAAAACGCGCCCAACGAATTCTTCCCGGAGTTGAAACGGGAGCAGATCAAGACGTCCGGCGCGACGATTAACGTTGTCCACGGGGGGCACGGTTCGCCGCTCCTGCTTTTGCACGGAATTCCGGAAACACACGTAATGTGGCGCAAAGTCGCGCCTGCACTGGCGCGAAATTTCACCCTGGTCATTGCCGATCTTCGCGGATACGGCGACAGCAGCAAGCCTCCGGGCGGCGCCGACCACTTCGGTTATTCGAAACGAGCCATGGCTCAAGACCAGGTGGAGGTGATGGAGCATCTCGGGTTCCGGAAATTTGCGCTGGTGGGGCATGACCGCGGCGGGCGTGTTGCGCATCGCCTGGCCCTCGACTATCCGGACCGGTTGAGCAAATTAGTCATCGTTGACATTGTCCCTACATACCGCTGTTACGCAGATGTGAATAAAGATTTTGCTACCGTTTTCTTTCATTGGTTCATGCTTGTTCAGCCGTCGCCATTCCCTGAAACGATGCTCGGAAACAGTGCCGAGCTTTTCCTGAAGTACATGCTGTTCCGTCTAGGGGGCGAAGAGCCACGCACAGGCATTCCGGAGTGGGTGGATCAAGCTGCATATAATGATTATCTGCGGTGCTTTCGTGATGCGGCGGCGATCCGGGCGCTTTGTGAAGACTATCGTGCCGCAGCCTCCATCGATTTGGTGCATGACAAGGCGGACCTGGACAAAAAAATCCAATGTCCACTCCTGGTTTTGTGGTCAGAGAAGGGGCCATTCCACCGAATGTATGACGTCTTGCAAACTTGGCGAGAGCGCGCGACAAACGCCACGGGTAAGGCCCTTCCGGCAGGCCATTTCCTCCCCGAGCAACTGCCGGAACGGTTCATGAACGAGATCGAGCCGTTTCTCTCGGCTTGATTCAGCGCGGATTCATCGCTGCGTGGCCGCGTCATAAAATGTTATAGTCAAAAAGGCGAGACCCTGTAGCTCAACTGGATAGAGCGCTTGCCTACGAAGCAAGAGGTTGGCGGTTCGACCCCGCCCAGGGTCGCCACTTCAGAGACGGTCCAAATTTTCCCTCCAAAGTTCTGATTCGAATTGCATCGAGCAACTCCGAGGTTTGTATAAGCGATTTTTGTCAATCTACCGTTGTCATAGCCGATGCATTAAGACAACAAGCATGCTGGAAAATACGTGTCGCGGTCGACGTATGCCAGTATTTCCGTTTGGCGTCAATGGGTTCCTGCTAGAAGGGCAGAATTCTGCTGAAAGTCGGACGAGCGGAGCCCCTGTGCCCAAAAGCAAGGACCCGAAGCGCCAGATCGTATCTGAGGCAATCCCCGAGCGGTTCCATCAGCGCGACATCGTGGTGATTGGAGGATCGGCGGGATGCATAGGGCCTTTAAAGTCGCTCGTCTCCAGTCTTCCTGCCGATTTGCCCGCAGCCATATTCATCACGGTCCATGTTTCTCCTGAAGCTCCAAGTATTCTTCCGGCGATTCTGTCGCGCGCCGGGCAGATTCCCGCCGTTCATCCGCTGGACCGGCAGCCGATCATGAAATCCACGATCTACGTCGCTCCTCCTGATCATCACCTGCTCATCGAAGACGGCTGCGTGCTTTCCAGCCGTGGTCCCCGCGAGAATCTGCACCGGCCCGCAGTCGATCCTTTGTTCCGTTCAGCCGCACGCAGCTATGGCCATCGAGTGATCGGCATCATTCTTTCAGGTCTCCTGGATGACGGCTCTTCCGGCCTGATGGCGGTGAAGCTGAAAGGAGGACTTGCCGTTGTTCAGGATCCTGCAGAAGCAGCGTTTCCTGAGATGCCCGAGCGTGCATGGCATTACGCTCATGCCGAATACGTCCTGACGGTAGCCGGCATTGAACGGCTGATCAAGAATTCGGTGAATGGTGGCGCCAAGGCGCCGCGGTCGGACGCCGCGCGACGTTTGAACACGCCGAAGGCGAGAAAGGCGCTGGCGATTGAGACGACCAACTCGAATCTGGAGAATGCTCCCATAAAGGAACACCTCGGTATGCCTTCCGTATACGCATGTCCCGATTGTCACGGGGTACTTTGGGAAGTTAAAGAAGGGAATCTGCTTCGGTTCCGCTGCCGCGTTGGCCATTCCTACACGGCCGAAACTTTGAACGTTGCGCTGTCACAGGGAATGGAAGACGCCCTGTGGGCCAGCATGCGCGCGCTGGAGGAAAAGGCCGAACTTCTGCGGCGCATGGCCTCGCGCTCGGAACGCAGAGCGGCGGCCCGCTACACAGAAGAAGCGGAGCGATGCGAGAGACACGCAGGTGAAATTCGCGAGATGCTGGCGGAAAACGGAAGTCCGCACACAAATGCCGGATTGCAGATCTCCAAACAAGGTTAACTTTCTTGGATAACTAGGTCAGTCTCGCTGCTCTGCGGCTGCATGGAAAGTGTGATTAGGAGCGCCCCGCCGTCCAATGTAACCCGTTCTACGCGGCACTCGACCTTTTGTGACGTACCATCCAGCTTCAGTTCCATCGGGAAAGGCGCGATCGTATCGGTCGTCTTCTGGGCCTTCTCCAACGCGCCCCACAATTGGGGATTATCGGCGAATACGTGATCCAGCCGGTGCAGCGGCCGATTCTGAGCCGATTCGGGACGGAGCCGAAAAGCGCGGTAAAAAGAGGGGCTCGCGGCCCTGATGCGCAATTGGGTATCGAGCACGAGCATGAGTTCCACCACGCGCCCGGCTTCCGGCCGGTTTGCCTCCCGCGCGTGAGGAATGGCCATGAGGGTAATAACGGCGCCTTCCACTTTATTGTCGCTGGTGCGATAGGGCATGGCTCTGAACGTGTACGGTTGGCCGGAGCGGACTCGAACCTCGCGCTCGAAAGGCAGGAAGTGGCTGATGACGTTAGCGATCTCCTCATGCAGGTTGGATACGTCCAACGCGGCATTGATATTTCCAAACGGCCGGCCAACGTCCGCTGGAATCAAGCCGAGAAGATTTTGTGCTTCGGGAGTAAATCGCCGGATCGCCAGATTACCATCGAGCATGACCACGGCGACGTCGATGCTGGTCAGCAAATTCGTCAGATCGTTATTGGCCTGAGTGATTTCCTGATTGCGGCTGCGCAATTCATCATTAACCGTAGTCAGTTCTTCGTTGGCGGACTGCAATTCTTCCTTGGCAGTTTCCAATTCTTCGTTTGTACTTTGCAGCTCCTCATTGCTGGAAAGGATCTCTTCGTTGGCGGACTGCAGTTCCTCATTGGTGGCTTCCTGATTTTCGATTACGGTGTGCAGATATTCCGTCGTCGAGGCCAACTCCTGCTGCAGCTTTTGGAGGCGGTTGGAAGACGCCTCCTTCCGCATAGGTACCGCGCGCCGCTTGGCGCCGGGATGTTGTTGGCGTGCCCTGCCGCTGTCTTCCTCGAAAACGATCATCAGATATGCTTCGTTCGTGTTTGCCGCGCGAAGCGGAACGACATCGAAACTGACATCGCGGATGCCATGATCGCTTTTCACTTCGACGTGCTCTCGATGCACGGTGACATGGTCTTTTTTGGCGCGGGCAATGGCATTGCGGAGTTCCAGCAGCAAACCTTCGCGGGCCATTTTCAGTATGCTGAGGGTCGCGCGGCCCGAGGACAGTTTTAAATACCTATCCACGTCGCCGCGCGAGTGCACGATCTCGAGTGCGTCGTCCACGAAAACGGCTGCCGGCGCGAATTGTTGCAAAAGCCTGCGATCAAACTCCTTCTGCGCCTCAGCGGCATTCCACGCCGGTTCCTTTCTGGGAACAAGGTGAGGTCTCCCGCCGGCCTCGGCTCTCTCGCGTTGCCGGCCCATGGAGAACGCGACCGCAGGACGAATGGCAGTGGCGCGTTTACTATAAATTTTGTGAGCCCGGTCTTCGAGAGCAAACAGATTGCTCATCATACCGATGCTTTCCGCATTACCCAGCAAGAGAAATCCGTGTGGTGTCAGGGCGTAGTGGAAAAGCGAAATCACATTTTTCTGAAGCGGGGCTTCCAGATAGATCAGCAAGTTACGGCAGGAGATCAAATCCATTTGCGAAAAGGGCGGATCGGCCAGCAGATTGTGTTGGGCGAAGATACACATATCTCTGACATTTTTATTAATACGATAGCCGCCCTCGACCTTGACAAAAAACCGCCGCAGGCGCTCGGGGGAAACGTCGCCTTGAATATTCTCGGGATATATCCCGTTCCGCGCCTTATTGATGCTGACATCGCTTATATCGGAGCCAAAAATTAGAATCGGCATTGACGAAGCCCTGTCTCCCAAATATTCAAGCAGGGCTATAGCCAGCGAGTAGGTTTCTTCGCCTGAAGAACACGCCGCGCCCCAGATGCGTAGAGGCGTTTCGTTCGAGCGGTTTTTCAGCAGAGCAGGGAAGACGCGTGTTTTCAGAGCCTCGAAGACGGAAGGATTCCGGAAAAAGCTGGTCACGTTGATCAGCATATCCTGGTAAAGCGCCTTCAACTCCGCAGGATTCTGCTGGACGTATTTCACGTAGCGCGCCAGCGTATCGATTTTGTGCACGATCATTCGCCGCTGGATCCGGCGGCGGATGGTCGTGTGGCGATAATGCGTAAAGTCCACTCCGGTGCTCTTGCGGATCAGATGGAAAATCGTGTTCAGAGCGCTGTGGTGTTCGGGGACAAGCTCCGTCGTGGCTTCCTTTGACTCACGCGTGACGTAGGGATGGCGGGCGATGCGCACCAATTCGCGAGCGATTTCTGCCGGCGGCAACACAAAGTCGACGCAACCGGCGGCGATGGCGCTTCGCGGCATACCATCGTATTTGGCGGTGGTTTCATCTTGGGCGAATGTCACGCCGCCCTGCGCCTGAATTTCCGCGAGACCTAGAGTGCCGTCCGTTCCGGCGCCTGACAGAATTACGCCGATAGCCCTGTTCCCCTGCGCTTCCGCCAGAGCGCGCATAAAGAAATCGACCGCCATGTGCTGTCCGCGCACCTCTTGTCGGGCGGAAAGCCTTAGCGTGTGGTCTTCGATGGTCATGGTCGTATTCGGTGGAATCACATATACGTGATTGGGCTCAATGACCATGCCGTCTCGCACTTCGTGGACACGCATTTTCGTCGAGCGCGAGGTCAACTCCGTCAGCATGCTTTCGTGCTTGGGGTCGAGGTGCTGGACGAGCACGAAGGCCATTCCGGTATCTGCTGGCAAATGAGATAACAAATCGGTGAAGGCCTCGAGGCCGCCGGCGGATGCGCCGATGGACACAACCAGCAGGTCACCTGTATCCCGGTCTTCCGAACTGTTGTCCGCAGCCGGGATGATGGGAGTCACGCCCTTGTCATTCCGCGTTCTATCTTTTTGGCTTTTGGGCTTCTTCAACTTAACCTCCGCGAAGCGCGGCGCCCGCGGCGTGTTCGTGCATGATTGAAAGCCGTGTTGTCCTGTTTGGTGTTGCTTCCGTCCGAAATGGTTGCGGTTTCGATGCGAACATCCGAGGCATCGAGCGGTTTGCCGGCCGTACGCGGCTTTGGTGTTTCGTCGTCCCGGTGCTCCGATGCCTTGACCTGTTGATCGAGTCGCTGCAGTGGCAGTACAGCAGATACCGCCGTGCCCATTGCGCCGGATTCAATTTGCAGGCGCCCCCCCAGCTCGTGCATCCTCTCATACATTCCGCGCAAACCTACGCCCTCGAGGGTCCGCCCTTCCTTTATCCGCTCGATCACGCCCTCAGAGATACCAACACCATTGTCAGTGATGCGGATTTCGGCACGGTCATGGTGTTCGGAGAGCGTAACCCAAGCGCGCGCGCCGTTCGAATGGCGCTGCACATTGGTCAAGCATTCTTGCACAACACGGAATATCGCCAGCTCCAACGGTTGAGAGAGGCGGCTGAACCGGGGTGGCGCGTTGAGAGTCACGTCAATGCCGCTGCGTTCGGAAAATCCCGCCGTATACCAGCGAAGAGCGGCGAGCAGCCCAAGTTCGTCGAGCAGAGGAGGATGAAGCAGATAAGAGACCGAACGCACCTCCTGGACGCAGCGCTCGAGAGTCTCTGAGCTTTCCTCCAGCAATTGACGATGCTGCTCGGCGAGGAGCTTGCTCTCGCGCTTCATGAGTTCCAGATTAATCTTGATGCTCGTGAGGTATTGGCCCAGGCTATCGTGCAGTTCACGGCTGATATGGCGGCGCTCGTCATCCTGTACGCGCATTAAGCGGGAAGAAAGTGCGCGAATGCGTTCTTCGGCACGCTTGAGATCCGTTATGTCATTCATCACGCCCACGAGCTCGGGGCGCCCTCCCCGCGGTTCGACAATTTCCGCGGCGGCATGAAACCAGAGAATCTGCCCCTGCACGGTGATCATGCGGAACTCGAAGTCATGTCTTACGCGTTCCCGGTAAATTTTCGCGCATACCTGGATGACGCGCTCGCGGTCGTCAGGATACAAATGATTTTTCCAGAAATTGGTTTCGCTGGTCCAACGTTCGAGCCAGTAGCCGAGGATTGCCCGTGCTTCCGGGCTTACGTAGATGAATTGCAGTGTCACGGGATCGGCTTTCCACAGCACCGCGCCCAGAAACTCACAGGTCTGCGTCAGTTGCCGCTCAGCGTGGGCGCGCGCGCCGCGTCCGGCCATAAATGAATGGGCGTCTTCAAAGAGAATTCCGATACCATGCGCGCCCACGGCAAAAGCGAATATCGTGTATAAGCGGCCAGTGCCGGCACTTTTTGCTTCGATCATACCGATCGTTTTGGGCCGGTCTTTTGCGACGATTTCACGGTAAAGGCCAGGAAGATCAACCTCCGGGCCTAGGCGCAGGCGCGCCGAAGAGATGAACGTTTCAATCGACGGCGAAACCAGCGTACTGGCCAGGTCATTTATCGCGACGAGCTTCCAAGTGGATACGTCTTGTGGGTCAGGCAATTCCAGTAGCGCGATGCCCCGGGGAAACGTCTCGAACAGCGTGTCAATCAGCGAGGACTGAGATTGTTTTCTCATACGGGTCGCGCCGGATCTCTCGACGCCGGGAAGCCGGGCAGAAGGACCTGAAAGGGAAGAAAGTAGCGGCACTGCCGGGTCCTCTTGAGGGCGCTGAGTCTAGCATACGATATTTGAAATCGCTATGCTGGCTGCCGCCTCCGCACTGTCCATTGCGACTGGCGAGTGGACTAGATGGCTTTCATTTCCGAATACCACGATCTCCTAATGCAAAGATGCAAGTCACAGGGCCCGAGGGACCATGGTAACGTGCTGATTTCTGAGATTTTCTGTGAACTTTAAAGGCAAGGCTGAACGGCGGGCACTGTTTCTACCGGCTTGCTCGAGGCAACGCGGGCATGGCGCACACGGATTACACGCCTACCGGAGACTCGATGGGTGCTGGCTCAACAAAGCTGCGGCCCCGGCGCTCCGGCCCCAGCGCTACCGCAATGGCCAGCACCACGATTGTGAATATCTCGAATCCTGCAAGCGCCCAGCTATAACCGACTCGTCGGCTGAGGCCAAATTCGGCCACCGGCGTGCGCGCGGCCAGCACAATTCCCATCTGATAGGCAAGGCCGGGAACAAGGCCACGGGTGGAATCCGCAGAGAGTTCGCTGAGATGTGCCGGGATGATGCCCCAGGCACCCTGAACGCCGACCTGCATCAGAAAGGCTCCAATCGCAAGCGAGGTCAGGGACGCACCGAAAGCCCACAACGGAATGACCGCCAGTGAAAGAATAAGAGCGGCAATTAACCCTAGTCGCCGTCCTACCGCGTTCGAAAGCTGACCAAAAATAATTCCACCAATTACGGCGCCAATGTTTCCAAGGATGACGATGTATGAGACGAGTGCTATGCCGACATGATGCGATAGCAAAAAATCCGGGTAAAGATCTTGCGTGCCATGCGAGAGGAACATCATGAAGGTCATCAGCAAAAGCAAATAAAGACAAAGCTTCCATTGCTTGGCCACGGCTCGCAGCACCGCACCGGTTGACGGCGCTCGATGGTGGCGCCAAGCCTCGGATTCCGGCACTTTGGCGGAAATGTAGAGAGCCAGGAACGCGGGAATTCCGCCGAGCCAGAACATCGGCCTCCAACCCCATGCCGGAAAGGCAAATCGGTACGCCAGAGCCGCCAAGAGATATCCGACCGCGTATCCGTTTTGCAAAATGCCGCTCAGCACGCCGCGCCACCGGCTCGACGTGGATTCCATCACCAGCGACGTGCCTACGCCCCATTCGCCACCCATGCCGATACCATAGAAGATGCGCAGCACCAGAAAAACCGTATAGTTCGGCGCAAAACCGCAGAGCAGTTCGACGATAGAGAAGAATATGACATTGGCTATGAGCGGTATGCGACGGCCGTAGCGATCTGTAAGCAGACCGAAAATTACCGCCCCAACAGGGCGCATGAGCAGCGTCCACGCGAGAGTCGCCACGATCGCCGCTTTGGTGACATGGAATTGCGCAGCTAGGGAATCGAAGAGAAAAACAACTACGAAGAAATCAAAAGCGTCCAGTGTCCAGCCGAGGAATCCGGCAGATATGGCGTGGAACTTCTCTCGATTGCGAATGTTGGGTGGGGCGGGCATTGGGCGCTTTGCGGCCTCAGTTTGTGCGAGGCCTGAGCCAGTGTCAACCTATTCCGTTGCGTCAGCGACCTGCTGCGGGCTGCTTCCGAGGATAGTGCGCTGTAAAAACAAGCTCCGGGTCCGGTAGGGGGGAACCGGAACCCGGAACTGTGAGGGCGTTGCTGGGCCGGAAGGAAATGGTTGATCAGGGCACGTCCATTCGAACGTGTTCAGCCACGTGCCTCGGCGGCGAGGCGGCACAACCGGTATAGCTCGGCGTAGGTGAACACGAGTTCGGCGCTGCCGTGTTCGAGGTCTGTATGACCTAACCCCGAGATCTCCGATAAGCGGCGCAGTCGTTGTTTGCTAATGCCCAGAAGAGTAGCCGCGCGAGTTTCGTTGACTCTTCCATCCCGCTGCGCTTTCGATTCCGGTGCTGGTGCCTGTGCTTGCATTGCGGTGGCCACTAGTTCACCAGAATCCGTGCCCAGCGATCCTGTTCCACAGCGAGGATCATGCTCTTATAAATATCGATGTCCCATGCCTGTTCGACGCGGAAGCGGACGAAGTCGTCTGTTTCGCTCACAATGATGCCGCGGAGTGGTACACGCAAATCCGCTGCTGCCAACTGCAGAATCACAGGCTGCCCGATCCAAACTGCGTATGCGCTTTCCATGTGCCCCCTCCGCAGCTTTAGAAGCTCGCGAACAAACCACATTCTGAGCACTCGGGACGGCGGGTCCAATGGTACGCAGGCGTCATCGTAATGAGAAAAAGGTACTGTTGGTTGATCCGTCACATGTAACCGGAGCGGCCCACTGGCCCGGTACTTTGGAGTGATTGCCCGCATCTGCCGGAGCAAGCAATATGCGGTCACGAGGAAGCGGTCCATCGCGCAAGCGCTGTGAGCGAAAAGATCGCTTGGGGCCAATATGCTGCTCGGTACCCGCGAACCGATGATTTCTGCAGCGCGCCTGCTCTCCGTTGTTGCCATGCTGAATCTTTGCTGGCTGGAATGTTCGGAAAATCCAGCGGTTTTCTGCTACCGTATTGCGTGGGACCTGCTCGCTCCCCTATGCCGGCGTCCCCAGCGAGCGCTGGGTTTGCGTGCGTTGGGGCCGGGATGGCGGGGCGGGAACCAACCGTCGGCATGCTCGAGCTCATCCGAAGTCTGATTCACAATCTCTACGACGTCCAGAGCTTAATCCAGTGGGGTGGAACCCTGCTGGTATGTGCCATTGTTTTCGTTGAAACGGGGCTTTTTGTAGGCTTTTTCCTGCCTGGGGACTCACTGCTTGTTACGGCAGGAGTGTTCAGCGCCGCGGGGACTCTGAAGATTGCGTCGCTGGCTCCGCTCGTGACGGTTTGCGCCATCGCCGGCGATCAAGTCGGTTACTGGATTGGGCGACGTGCCGGGCAGGCGCTCTACCACCGAGCAGATTCCAGATTTTTCAAGCACCGCCACCTCCAGCGCGCGCACGATTTCTACGAAAAATATGGCGGAAAAACGGTTATTCTTGCGCGATTTATGCCTATTGTCAGGACCTTCTGCCCTCCTGTGGCAGGAGCAGCAGAAATGCCGTACAGCCGCTACTTTGCTTTTGACATCGTAGGCGGGTGCTGCTGGGGCGCGGGCCTGGTTCTGGCCGGCTACTTTCTGGGTTCACTGGTCCCGAATATAGGGCAACGCATTCACTGGGTCATCGCGGTGGTGATCGTCCTTTCGTTTCTTCCTGCAATCATTGGCGCGCTGCGCGCGCGCTCTCGCGCAATCTCCAAGCCGGATGCTGTGTCGCTTGGCCGATCAACTGAGCAATAGACATCGCCGGGAACGGATGCCTGGGCAGGTTCGCCGTCGCGCGCTCACGACTCCAAAGGCGGTGATATTCGATATCGGCCGCGTCATAGTTCGATTAGATCCTAAGCGAGCGTTGGCTCCTTTAGCCTCGGCATTAGGTCAGGGCGGCGCTCGATCTCCAAAAGCTATCTCTGGAGAAGAGGCTTGGGAGCTCATCGTATCCGACGAGCGATGGCAGGACTGGCAGGAAGGTCGCATCCCACCCGATGAATGGCATCAGCACGTCATGCGGCGCCTGAAGCTGTCACTCACGTTCCAGGAATTTCGAGATGCGTGGAATCGTGTGCTTGATCCGGATTTAATTCTGAGGGAGACGGTGTTCGCGAGACTCGCTGACAGCTGCCGCCTTGCGTTGTTGTCGAATACGGATCCGATCCATGCCGCTTGTCTGGAGGAGCGCTTTACCTTTGGGCGCCATTTCCCTGTTCGCATTTACTCCTGCAGCGTGGGAGCATGCAAACCCTCCTCTGCTATTTACCGGGGCACGCTCGAAGCCCTGGGGGTTTGCGCCGAAGAAGCTCTATACATAGACGATGTGCAGGAATTTGTCCGGGCTGCGCGGGACATGGGTTTGGATGCTATTCAGTTCCGTTCGCCGGAGTTGCTGGATCAAGAGCTTGCGCGTCGCAACCTGCCCTGAAGTACGGGACCTGCCGTACAGGTCTGAGAGCTGTACCTCGGGTAAATGCCCCAGCCCCAGGTGGTTCCGGCCGACGAACACAAAGTGAAAAGTACGAAACCGAGTAAAGATTTCTGGTATTAGTACTGGTCTTTTACCGGGCGCACTTTGGATGTTGCGCGCACAACTATCTCAATTCTCTTCAGGGTAGCCGAACAGTCTGCGCCTGTGGAAATTGGCGCGCCACGTGCTCAACTAGGAGCGGGCATTGCCCAGGGTGAGGACAGAGTCTGATGGGGAGAAAGGCTTATGATCGATAATTCGGAGCAAGTTGTGGAAGAAAATCACGGGACACCGGGTTGGGTGACGGCAGCGATCGTCGTTTTGGCGATCGTGTCGATTGCGGGAGTGGGATTGGCTTGGCACAATTCCACTATGTTGCAGCAGGCCCAAACGACCTTTAACGGTCAGATGAAGACCGTCGCTGATAATAACAGCCAGCAAATTGCCGCGCTGGAACAGAAGTTGACACAGGCGAACGCCACGAGCACCAGCTTGCAGAGCGATCTGGGAGTCGTGGAGAAGCGGCTGCGGGTTACGCAGGCCGATTTGAAGAAGGCCCGTGACGAAGAGGCGAAGATTAAGGAAGAGGATGCGCAGAAGCTGGCACAGCTAGATACCGACGTAAAGGGGCAGCTCGCGACTAAGGCCAGCACTGATGACCTCAATACTGTGAACGGCAGCGTCAACAACGTGAAAGCCGACCTGGAAGGTACGAAAAGCGACCTGAAGATGGCTCGTAGCGAACTGGGCACCTTGATCGCTCGTAATCACGAAGAGATTGACGTGCTCCGCCGCATGGGTGAACGCGACTACGTCGAGTTCACCGTTGACGGCAAGAACAAGCCGCAAAAGGTTGGGAACATCACCGTGGAGCTTCGCTCGGTTGACACAAAGAAAAACAAGTTTACGGTTGCTTTGACCGTGGATGACGTTCGAACCGAGAAGAAAGATCGCACTGTGGACGAGCCGGTGGTGTTCTATCCGCGCGGCACGCACCAAGCCGACGAATTCGTGGTTAACTCTGTAGCCAAGAACAAGATCACCGGCTACATCAGCATGCCGAAGAACCCGCCGGCAACGACCGCGAATGCGTCTGGCAGCTAAACCTTAGCACTACCCCCGGGAAGCACAAAGGCGGCGAGGTCATCTCGCCGCCTTTTACTTTTTACAGAGTCGCGCCCATGCGCTCGCGCTAAACTTCTTCGGCACATGCTAGCACCGCGAATTATCCTGTTTACCCCCGCAACCCTGGTTGATTCGAACAGGCGCACAGCCAGTGCAGTTGATGAAGCCATGGGCGAACTCTCCAGGCGAGGCATCCCGCTGGTGCTGTGTACCAGCGGCACGCGTGCCCAAGTTGAATTGCTCAGGCGCAAGCTCGGTCACGTACATCCCTTTATTACAGAAAGCGGCGGAGGACTATTTATCCCGGACGGATATTTCGCTCTACGGATTGAAGGAGCCATGCGAATAGGCCGTTACCTGTGCGTTCCGTTCGGGCGCCCTGCCGATGAAGCTTCTGAGGCGGTGCAAGATATCGCCGCAGGCACAGGCGCCGAGGTCGTCCGGTACAACGAAATGAGCGCGCTGGAAATCAGTCGGAATCTCGGCATAAGTGAACGCGAGGCCGAGGCGTCGCATGAAAGGGAGTTCAGCGAGAGATTCTATTTTGCTGGAAATGTGGCTGCAGCCTGTCCGGCGTTCGGAAGGATGGCAGTCGAACGAGGTTGGCAGCTTAGGCCCTCGGAACCGTGGTGGGAGCTTTACTCCGGCAATGACGAAGGAAACGCCGCTCGGCGGCTGATGCAATTATACCGGCGGGCACTCCGATCTCGCGTTAAAGCCG
Source organism: Terriglobales bacterium (assembly GCA_035651555.1). Taxonomy (GTDB): domain Bacteria; phylum Acidobacteriota; class Terriglobia; order Terriglobales; family Acidobacteriaceae; genus Gp1-AA145. Next base: position 76,573 of record DASRFL010000004.1, on the reverse strand, counting down.
TGGGTGTCGGCGCGTCAGTTGAGGATCTGAGCCTCTTGGCGGCAAGCGATCAAGCTTTCCTCATCCCAGGGCGGGGTGCGCAATTCGATCAGGTCTTGCTCTCGCGACTGCCGGGTGCAAACCGGACCAGCCTGCCTGGTGTCGACGGTTGGAATGAAACCGTGTTGAACATCTTGAGTCAAATTTAAAGCAGGGGAATTGCTGGTCAGAAGAGGAACCTTCGATCCTTTGTGGGCAGAAAAAGCAATGTTTTTGCGAGTTTTGGCCGGCGATCGGTCGTCTGTTGTTGGCTAAGTCATACGTATTAAGACAAATAGCGTAACAAGCGTGGCTGTTTCATTGTGGAATCGCAATTGCCGTGCACAGACTGGGAGTAAACGCGTGAAATTTCTCCAACGGCTGAAGGCGCCCGCCTCGGAATCGCAAATGGGGCTAACGCTCGCCCTCTCGCTGGTAATTATGGCTGCCATGCTGGTGGGTTTAATGTGGCAGGCGAACGTGATCAATTTTCAGAAAGAGATCATTCGTTCGCTCTGGAATCTCAAGTATCCAAGCTGATTACCCAGAGGGCGGCACGCAATACGAAGGCTTAAAAACGGCAACGGGAACTAGGCAGCTCCCGTTGCGTCGCTATCTTGAGTCCGGCAGCCTTCATAAGGCGACCGGCCTCGAGCACCGCGTCAGCGGTGCTATTTAAGCCAGTTTCTGTTCTAAAGCCGGTGGATTCATTCTCCCTCCCGCTCTAGAGCCTGATATTTTTCTAACGCCGTTTGAGAATGGATGCAAGCGAAAGATAGACGAAAACCGTTCGAAACAGATGAGCCTGAGGTAATGCGTGAGCCAGAGCTACTTAACGAATACGCCCTCACGTAATTGATCGCGCGCAACGAATGTCTTAGAAGTGCGGAACTTCTCGAATAGCTCCTGTATCTCCCTATTGTTGTACACGTGCCGGGGCTGAACCAAGGTGGGGGCCGGAACTACTTCCAGATTATGAGCGTCCAGAACGCGGTAGCGCTGGAACTTTTCGGGTGGTCGAGTGTGGAAAATCGTCAAGACCGCCCCGCCGTCGCGCACAAGGGAGGCGATTCGCCGCAAGAACTGCTGGGCTGCCTCTTTATCCAGATAATCGAGCAAATCCCATAGTAAAACGGCGTCGAAGCTATCTGCCGGGTAGCGAAGATTTGAACCCAAAAATCGGTCCGCACGAGCCGCCGGTGAGGGATCGGCCTGCTCGGTTCCGGCCAGGGCCGCAGCACGCTGAGACTCGTGTTCGAGGAAGGCACCCCAACCTGCGAGCAAATCCTCGGTATAGACTTTGAAGTTGCGCTCAATAAAGTACGTGACGGTGGACTGCGAGACCGCGCCGAGGTCCAGCAGGCTGCCCCTGGCGATGTCCCCTATCTGCCAGAGAAATTCTTTTAGACCATTCGAGAACCGGCCACAACTTTCTTCGCCGGTTTGTGGCGCGCGCGTGCCTGGAGCGTGCAAGGGAACTGCTGGTACGCGAACGCCCCGACTGTATGCAGGCCCTGCAGCGGATGGAGCCGTGCTTCCCAAATAATTTACAGCGCGGAGCTTGTTGATAAAGCTCATACGTGTACCTGCGACACCTTTTCTGCCAGCGGAAGCGTAACGCTGTCTGGCTTGGCTCCGAACGCGCCGGCAGGGACAGAAGCCGTGCGTTCGTCCTTTCGTTCAGGATTCACACGCACATGCAATTCTGCCCCTTCTTCAATCGCGATTGAGTTTGTAATGAGTTCCCCACGCGCTTTGCCTGTGGAAGCAATCTGCACGCGATCATGGCCGGTAAGGGTTCCAGTGATCTCTCCACGCACCACCACTTCGTGGGCTTCGACCTGTGCCGTAACCCGGCCGGCGGGTCCGATTGTGAGTTTTGCTCCGTCCAGCCGGATTTTTCCGCGGACTTCACCGTCTATGAAGAGGTCGTCGTGTCCAGTGATCTCGCCCTCAATGACCAGCGAGCGGGTCACACGGCCTTCTTGCGCGGGAGTCAGAGAAGTTGGCTTGGCATCTGCCTGATTAGAAAGAGGAGTTTGCGATTGCATTGCGGCGGCTTGGGTAGCTTTTTGAGCAGGCAGAGAAGGAGCTCGGGCCTCATCCTTTCGCCACATAAGCACCTCCTTGCAGGCGTTAAAAAACCCTGTTTAGTCGCGGATTTGTACTGCCTGGCTGGGACCGCGACTATAGTACAGGATTATACCGATGTAAACTGAAAACTGACCGGTTGTTGAAGTATTTAGGTGATGTGGGAGTCAACAAGCTGAAAATCTGGCTATAGGTTACCGGCGGATCCGTTCTGCTGGTCGCGTAATTCCCAGATGGCATCCAGAAAGCCCATCGTTTCCAGAAAAAAAGTTTTTCGCCCCTGTCGTGATTGCCACCAGGAATCTGGTGCAAAATCGGAATTGGGTGCAGCAGCAACTTCTAGACTGACGCCCCCAGGCAATACTTTGTGAAAGATGTAGCGTGCGCGGCGTGTATGATAGTTTGAGGTTACCAGAAGAACCTTACCCCAATGCCTTTGAGAAATTAGGCCACGCAGATCCTCAGCTTCTTCAAGTGTGTTGTTCGCGCGGTGAGAAAACCGCAGGATTGCTGATTCGGGAACGCCTTGCGATTCCAGATCTCGCGCGATCAGGTCCGCGATGGATGCATACGGCCGAAGCATGCGGCCACTGGCCACTACTTCGGGCGCCCAGCGATTTTTGAATAGCGTAGCGGCCTCACGTGCACGATCACCCGCAAAATCATCATCTCCGATAACGATGATAACGTCGGCGGGTTGGATCGGATCGGCGACGATCCAAAAATTGGCGGTTTCCCGCAGCAATGGCCGACGCACAAGATAAACCATGCCCAGGACCGCGCAAAACGCCAGAAAACTCAACAGGCGGAAGATGATGCCGCCGCGCTGAGCGGTCATGCCTTGTTGGGATCGAGCTGGCGAAGCTGTTCGGCCGCTTGCTCAGGCATCAGGGCGTTGAAGTACACCTCCTTGATGCTATAGGACTTACTGCTTTGCTCAAGGATCGGAAGTATCTCAATATGCCAATGAAAATCATCTGCGAGCGTACCCCAGTACGATGCAAGCTCACCTTTGGGATGAATCGTGTTCGGCGCCGTATGAACGACAAGGTGATACGATCTGGAGACCTGAGTAAGACGACGGAGTGTGCGGCCGAGCAGGGAAGCGAGATGCCTCATATTTACCCCTGGCGCTGGTTGCTCAAATAAATGGCTATGCTTTCGCCACATAAGCCATACTTCATACGGCACTCGCGAGGCGTAAGGGCAAAACGCTACATAGTCCCCTTGAGAGTCAACAATCCGGCGCCGCTGCTTCTCTTCCTGGCGGAGGATGTCACAAAAAACGCAGCGTTCTTTCTCTTCGAACCACGCCATTGCCGACCGAAGTTCGTAGAGAACCCGGCGGGGGACAAAGGTGGTTGCTGTTACCTGCGAATGAGGGTGTTCCCATTCGGCCCCGGACAATTTGCCTCGGTTTTCGAATACAGTAACGTACTTGAACCGTAAATCCCGCTTCAAATCGGCGACACGCAACGCATAAGCTTCCAACACACGCTCGATCTGTTCATCCGTCATGAATGCCAACGGCAGACGGTGGTCGGGTGACTCAACAATGATTTCATGCGCTCCGAGTGGACGCATGCGGTCATAGATTCCGTCGGGCATTCGCCCCGGCTCACCCTCGATTTGATAAAGCGGCTGAAAATGGGGAATAACGCGAACTTGCGCTAGTCCATTCGCGGGAAGCTCCAATAAGGGCCGAACTCCGTCTGAATGGCTAGGACAGAGGGGACAGGAAGCCTGTGCGGGAAGATCCTCTCGATACCCTACACGTACCCAACTGCGAGTAATTGGGTCCTTACGAAGTTCCATAAGGAAGATTTAGAGGCGTACCCGCTATCATTTATAGCGCACAGCGCGGAAGGGCGCAAGGCGGCGGCCGGGCGGCGTGTGTTGAGCCTGAACCAAATCAGCGAACGTAGCGTGCGGGCGTGGGACCTTCTTCAAGGCGATGGCGATCCCAGATGGCACCTTCCCGTGTATACGTGGCCATCTCGAAATCCTGGGTCAGTTCGAGGCAGTCGGTGGGGCAAGCATCCTCGCAAAGACCGCAAAACATACAACGAGAGGTGTCGTACGTGAAAGTGGTCAAGACTTTTCGCCGTGTGGCATCGTCGCGTTGCCAGCCGACCACAATTAGATTTTCAGGACAGGCCAGGGAACACAGATTACATGCAATACACAGCGTTTCGCCCGTCTCTGGATTGATGTTAAGGCGGGGTGCGCCCCGGTACCGTTCTGCAACCATTGGCCGTTCAAGCGGATATTGCTCGGTGTAGATGTATTTGGGGTTTTGCGAACGGAAGGTCAGCAAGAGACCTTTCCAAAAATCAACCATGAACATCCGGCGAACTATTTCGTTCATAAGGGGTTAGTTTGTGGCTCGCGTGCGGGTTTGTCAAGCCAAAGCAGAATTCCAGCAACTCTGATGGTCCTAATGTCGTTGGCAAATCTCGCACCAACTTGTGAGCTGAACCTTTGTCGAAGGTGAATGTTAGACTTGAGCTAGCGAAAGGTTGCCGTTCCGCAGCCAAATGAGTTTGCCTCCGCTTATGGACGACGTTGCATACATGCGGCTGGCGCTCGCCGAAGCGCACTCTGCGGCAGAAAAAGGCGAGGTGCCGGTGGGCTGTGTCATTGTGTTTAATGATCGCGTCTTAGCGAGCGCCGGCAATCAAACAATTGCCACCTGCGATCCGACTGCACACGCAGAGATCGTTGCCCTACGCGCAGCGGCCGAAAGCCTGGGTAATTATCGTCTGAGCGGCTGCCGCCTTTACGTGACCATTGAGCCGTGCGCCATGTGTACAGGTGCGATGATTCAAGCGCGCATTGCGTGCTTGATCTACGGTTGCGACGACCCAAAGGGCGGTGCGGTGCACAGCTGCTTTCAAATTCCTGACCACCCGGCAATCAACCATCGTCTGGAAGTCGTTGGTGGCGTGTTACGTGGGGAATGTGCGGCAACGATCAAAGCCTTTTTTGCCTCGCGGCGGTAAAAGCTCGCGCGGATTGCTGAAAACTCGGGCCTCCGTTACACTTCCTGACGAGGAGAGGTGTCTGAGCGGTTGAAAGAGCCCGCCTCGAAAGCGGGTAGCCTGGCAAAACCGGGCTCGTGGGTTCGAATCCCACCCTCTCCGCCATCTTTTGCAGCTAGCGTTTCGTGCTTGCCCCGTGCCGTAGAGTTCCTGTCACGTACAGAATATAGACCCCAGAGCCGAAAAAAGCTGCGCTCCAGTCGACTTCAATCGAGCAAATACCGCAATAGTAGACGTATTTCTCTAGTCATACCTCAGGTCCGTGTAGGGTTCACATTTTTACTCGCTCAGCATTCCACCTGATTGTGAGGTTAGGGAGTCCTGCGTACGCTTGGCGGGTGCTTGTTGTAAGACCATCGCCTCTAGGTTAACTCTTTGACCTTAATGGAGTTCATGACGGCCTGCTGCACAACTGCGCGGACACGTCGGGTGAACCCGGCATACCGATGGCTTCGGGCCTCGCATCCGAGTCGAACGTCAAATGGCGACTGCCTTCGATAGGCAGGAAGAGCCATAAGTCTTGTGGTGTGCCTAAGGAGGACAAATGGACGTGACCAAAGACTTAGGAGCGGGACGTAAGCTCGCACCCAGGCTCACGGTCGCGATAGCCACGGTAGGTATCGTGCTGATTTTGCTCGCTGCCTCTCCGGCAACTGCTCAGCAGCTTGGCGCGAACAGCACAAGTGACAAGAATGTCCTTTTGGCCCGATCGGAAGTCGTTGCGAAGGATGTTTCGACTCCCGTTACAGCTGGTCCAAACTACATCATTGGCCCCGCAGACTTGCTCGACGTGAGCGTGTGGAAGGAGCCCGATCTTACACGAACCGTTCCTGTGCGGCCGGACGGAAAGATCTCCTTGCCTTTGCTGAATGATGTGCAAGCGGCCGGCGAAACGCCCACACAGCTTGCCGCAAACATTACCGATAGCCTGAAACGATACGTGACGGATCCTCAGGTGACCATAATCGTGAGCGCAATCAATAGTCAGCGTATCTACCTGTTGGGCGAGATTAACCGTCCGGGTGCATACCCGCTCATACCCGGTATGACCCTGCTGCAGGCGCTTTCGAGTGCTGGGGGGCTGACACAGTACGCACATGCTCAGAGGATTTATGTTCTCCGAGAAGACGATAAAAGTCAGCGGAGGCTTGCCTTTAATTACAAGGAATTTCTCAAGGGAAAAAATCCCGAGCAGAACGTCGCCCTGAAGCTCGGCGACACAATAGTCGTTCCTTAGGCCTGTTTTTGCGTAACGCGGGGAGATGGTGCGCGCTTTGAAACTCAAGATCGCTGCCGCCCTATTGATTAGCTCGCTCGTCGGGGCGAGCGGGTCCGCACAAACTGCAGGCGGAGGTCCCAGTGTTGCGGCGCTCCAACCGATACTTCAGCCTTTGTATGCCGGGACCGGAAGCGAAGAACGAGCGCCGTCGCAAGCACAAACCTCAGACCAGTTTGTACTAACCGGAGCGCAGCAAATTTCGCCTGAACCTCACGTGCAGAAGCGAAACTACTGGCAGCCACTTTTCAGCTTAAGTTCCACGGCAGATTCGAATCCGTTCGGGTTGGGCAATCGCATCACTGTTGTTCCCTGGGCATCTTTTTTGGGCGGCATCGATTTGCATGCGTCATCCCACCGGTCGGACTTGACCGTGAATTATCTTGGCGGCGGTGCGGTCTCGCAATATCAAAACGAGGACGGCCCAATTCAACAGCTCACGCTTGCAGAACGCTTGAGCGGGCGCCGTGCGGCAATTTCATTTTTCGATCAATTCGGGTTCTTTCCCCAAGCGGTTTCCCCGTTGAGTCTGCCTACCGGCGTACTTGATCTCTCGAATGACAGCAACATCTCGTTGCAGCCTGCGTTTTTGCCAAATCAACTCATCACCGGCACGGTTGGGCAAGAACTAACGAATTCCTCGGTTGGCGAATTCGACGTTTCTGTGGGTGCGCATTCGTCGCTATCCGTTCTCGCGTCCTACTCTCTGGTTCGTTTCTTCAATAGCAACTTACTGGATCTGAACGACACGATTGGTCAAGCAGGATTCAATCAGCAATTGACGCGAAATAATACGATCGGTTTGCTCTACAGATTCACCGCTTTTCGTTTCAGTAACATTTACCAGCCGATGAACGGAAATATCGTTCAGGTTGCGTTCGGACGGCGTATTACGAACCGATGGGCATTCGATCTGATGGCCGGCCCTGAGTTGGCTCAATACGGGGGAACAGGTCAATCGATGTTGCCCTCCTCCAATACTGCGGTATCGCAAGTGCGGCGCATCTACTCCACGGCGGATTTTTCCGCCACTTACCGCTCCAGTCGTTCTTTCTTGCGCTTCGGCTACGACCGCGGCGTTACGGATGGCGCCGGATTTCTGATGGGTGCTATCACCGATGCTGGTTACGGCTCGATCGAGCATCGGCTATCTCGTCGTCTGATCGTTCAATTTACCGGCGGGTACGCAAGGAATCGCGGATTACTTGCGATGGGGCAACAACAGCCGCTGAACGAGATTTACGACAATTGGTTCGGTAGCGCCACGGTTAGCCACGGTTGGGGGCGGTGGGGGAGTATTTTCCTGACCTATCAGCTTCAGCGTCAGGCAACAAACTTCGCATGCGTCGGCGTGCTCTGTGGCAACGATTTCACTCGGCATCTCTTTTCGATTGGGCTGACCCGGCGGGCTCAGCCCCGGCTTATCGGCTCGTGATGCTTTGGTGACGTCCAGGATGAAACGAACGGAACTGAAAATGATTACAAAGAAAGAGCTCACGTTGGACGATTATTTGGTCATTTTACGGCGGCGCCGTTGGCTCCTCATTCTACCGGTGATCATGTGCACAGTTGGTGGGTACGCGCTCAGCCGAGCACTACCGGCTCGATATACGTCCCATACGGTCGTCCTCGTGGAACAGCCTGTCGTTCCTGATACTTACGTAAAACCCGTCGTCAGTGAAGATCTGAACCAAAGGCTGGCCAGTATGCAGGAACAGATCCTGAGCCGGACGCGTCTGCAACATCTCGTGGAACAGTTCGGAATGTACAAGGAAGACATCAATCGAGTCCCGATGGAGGTTCTTGTCGCGCGGCTACAGAAATCGATCACCGTGAAGCCGTTGAATCCGACGCAGGGCACACAACCCGCCGAGCTGCCCGGGTTTAATGTCGACGTCACTCTGGGAGAGCCTTGGCTCGCACAACGGGTGTGCACAGAAATCACCTCGATGTTCATGGAGCAGAATTTAAAGCTTCGCCAGCAACAAGCGGAAGACACCACTCAATTCCTCGGTGCGCAGCTGGAGGAAGCAAAGACGAAACTGGATGAGCAGGATGCCAAACTTGCCCAATTCCAAAGCCGCTACGTGGGGGAGCTTCCCGAAAACGAGCAGAACAATCTCACGCTGCTAATGGGATTGAGCCCCCAACTGGAAGCGGCCACGCAGGCATTGAACCAAGCCCGCGAACAAAAAGCTTTCGTGGAATCGATGTTGGCTCAGCAATTGGCGACCTGGCAGCAATCACAGAAAGGTCAGAATCCAGCGACCCTCGAGGAGCAGCTTGGGAAAGACCGGGAGCAGCTTCTCGCTCTTCAGCAGCACTACACCGACGAGTACCCGGACGTGAGGAAGCTCAAGAAAGATATTGCCGAACTCGAGGCAAGAATCAACGAGCAAGCTGCCAATAAAGAGAAACAGCCGACCGACGCACAACCAAAACTCTCGACGCCGGAGCCCCAGGAAATCCAACAGCTTCGCGCCCAGCTTTATCAGGCGGATCTTGCGGTAACACAAAAAGAAAATGAACAACAACAGATGCAGGAGCAAATCAGGACGCTCCAAGGCCGGCTGCAGTTGAGCCCCAAGGTTCAGCAGGATTTCAAAGCGCTCACCCGCGATTACCAGACGGCTCTTAGCTTCTACAACGATCTTCTGAAGAAGCGTAACGAGTCGCAGATGGCTACCGAACTGGAACACCGCCAACAAGGCGAGCAGTTCCGCGTGCTGGATCCCCCCAGTTTCCCGGAGCGACCGTCGTTCCCGAATCGGCCACTCTTTGACCTCGGCGGATTCGGCGCAGGATTGCTCATGGCGATCGGACTGGTGGAGCTCGCCGAATGGCGCGATAAATCCATGCGCACCAAACAGGATATTGAGCGATATCTGCGGCTGCCCACGCTTGCGCAAATCTCGCTCGTTGATCCGAGTCGTCGGCGGAAAAATGGCAACGTAAAGCTTGGTTTGCAGACGGGAATGCCCGGCCTGGGCACCTCGTCCGGAAGGCAATAAACGATGTACAACGAATTCTTTGGCTTACGCGAGAGCCCGTTCAACGTCAGCCCGGATCCGCGGTACTTCTTTTTGACGCCGGTTATGCAGGAAGCGCTTGCGGGCCTTGCCTACGGAGTTCAGCGCCGGAAGGGAATCATTCTTCTGACGGGCGAGGTGGGAACGGGTAAGACCACGCTGCTGAACCAACTGATGGATTGGCTTCGGCAGAATCGAGCGGCCACGGCTTTTATCTTCAATACCCGGTTGAGCGTTGAAGATCTCTTTAATTACATGCTCACCGATTTTGGGCTTTCCTGCGAATCACGCGCAAAGAGCGACATGTTGATTCGGCTGAACAATTGGCTGCTGGATCGCTGCATTGCGGGCGATCCCGAGCCGGCTGTCCTGATCGTGGATGAAGCGCAGAACCTGAGTCTCGAATTACTGGAAGAGATCCGGCTGCTCACGAATCTTGAGACCTCCAGCGAAAAATTGCTCCAGATCGTTCTATCGGGACAGCCGGAACTCGAATTGAAGCTGCGGGACCCGCGCTTACGGCAGTTGCGGCAGCGGATTACCTTGCGTTACCGAACGCAGCAGCTTTCCGCATCGGAAAATCGGAATTACATAGAAGAGCGGCTGCACATCGCTGGCGCGAACGGTGATCCTATCTTTTCTCCCGAAGCGATCGACAGCATACATCACTATGCCCGTGGCGTTCCTCGTGTGGTCAATGTTCTGTGTGACCATGCGCTGATCAATGCCTTTGCCGCTCGCCAGAAGCCGGTCTCGGCTGCGGTGGTTCACGAGGTTGCTCGCGAATTCGAGTTGCATCTGATCGCACCCATTGCTCCAGGGGCGACTGGCGCAACGCAGGAGACTGAATTCGTAGTTCAGGCCATGCTTGCAGCTATGGCCAAGGCTGCGGCGAGCTTTTCGTCCAGGGAATCATTGCTGACCGATTTCAGCAAACATCCAGATCCTGGCGGTGCACCCGTATCCGTCTGGCTCGAGTCAGGGGAACCTAAAATATGAGCCGCGTCTATGAAGCCTTAAAAAACGCGCAAGATCAGCGCACGTCACGACCTCCTCTGGATTCGGCCACTACAGTGGAAAGCGAGATTTCTGAAGCCGTTCACAACACCAAGACCTCCCGCCGCATTCCAGAAATACTTGCTGCCGTAAGGTCGGAGGCTTCCGCAGGTAAGGCAGAGGCGCCAGCAAGTCAGGCCGCCAAAACGGCAACTCCGAGCGGGCCGCTGCAGTTGAATGATCTGTTGCAGCGCTGCACAAAGCCGATATGGAAGCCGAAAACGCAGTGGTCCGTTTTTTCCAGCGAGCGGCCGGCCGAGCGACAGGCCGAGCAGTTCCGCACTTTGCGGGCACATTTGTATACCCTTCGGGAGAATCAGCGCCTGAGCACTCTTCTCCTTACCAGCACGACTGTGGGTGAGGGAAAGACCTTCGTCGCGCTTAATCTTGCGCAGTCGATTGCGCGCCAGCAAGGACGCCGCGCCTTGCTCGTCGATGCCGACCTGCGCGCGCCAAAGTTGCATGTGGCTCTGGGCGCCCCCTCGGAACCAGGGTTAAGTGATTATCTCGCCGGCGAAGCGGACGAATGTTCCGTAATCCAGGCAGATACGCGGGATGAACTCTTTTTCATTCCGGCGGGACGGCCATGTTCTGATCCGGCGGAATTGCTCGCCAACAATCAATTGCAAACATTGTTCTCGCGAATTGGTCCATTGTTTGACTGGGTGATTCTGGACGCGCCTCCGATGCTTCCAGTTTCCGATGCGGGCGTATTGGCCGGCATGTGTGATGGCGTCATTTTCATCGTGCGCGCCGGTACGGCGGGCTTTGATAAGGCTCAGAGTGCGTGTTCAGAGCTGAAGCAGAGGAATTTGCTCGGTGTTGTTTTGAATGGCGTCGAGGAACAAGCGATCTATGGCGGTTACGGCTACTACTAGGGTGGAAGTCTCACGCCAGCCATAAGCATTGGGTCGCTTGGTTTTGTGAACTGAAGCTCTTCGCCCGCTGCATTGAATTTGTTTGGGTTCCAAAAGGGGTGGGACTCTCATGGCGGTAGCCTGTCAAGATTCGTTCGCTTCGTTCGCCGCGCCAAAGTTGCAGTAGCAAATCCCAACCGTGAAGGATGGCGAATGAAAGAAGATAACTCCAACTTCCCGTGGTTCGCTGTGCAGACCCGACTTAGATATGAACAATTCGCAGCGGAGCACTTGCGCAGCAAAGGGTATGACCCATTTTTGCCTGTGTACACATGCCGGCGGCGCTGGAGCGATCGAATCAAGAAAGTGGACCTCCCCTTATTCCCGGGATATCTGTTTTGCAAATTCGATCTGCAGAACCGCCTTCCCATTCTCGTAACCCCCGGGGTCATCCAGGTCGTCGGGAGCGGAAAGTGTCCCGTAGCTGTGGACGATGCAGAGATCGCGGCTATCCAAGGGATTATCCAATCTGGGCTTCCGCGAGAGCCATGGCCGTTTTTGCAGGTTGGCCAGAGGGTTCGGATTGCGAGTGGGCCCCTTTCGGGTTACGAGGGAATTCTGTTGAACGTAAAAGGCAACCATCGTCTAGTCCTGTCGGTAAGTCTGCTGAGGCGCTCTGTAGCTGTGGAAGTGGATAGAGCATGGGCTTCGCCGGTTTCCTCAAAACCGGTTACAACTTATTCGGCGATTCTCGATCACGCGTCTTAGGAGGGCAAGAACGTGATTCCTCCCGCAGGCAACAAAGAGCCGGCCGCAAGTGCATCCACAGCCCAATTCGTGCCCGAAAAGTCGGGTACTTGCGAGCCCGTGAGCGCCCCCATTGAATCCTGCCGATCTTGGCACCGGCGACCGCAGGAGCTTTTTCCCGAGGATCTCTTTCAACGTATGGTGTGGTTGGAGCGCAAACGAGCGGAGCGCTCGGGCAGATGCGTGCTGCTTATGCTCGTTGATGCCATGAGAATTCTTTTAGCAACTCAGTCCACGAAAGTGCTGTCACGAATCGTCTCAGCAGTGTCTGCTCCTACGAGGGACACAGATATTGTAGGCTGGTATGAAGAAAGCTGTGTCGTTGGCGTCCTCTTTACAGAAGTCGAGAAGAGGGCTGTGGGTCGGCTGCAGAAGTTGATGGCAGCTGAAGTGGTCGCCCGCCTGCGCGCAGGCTTAGGCGAAAAAGCCGCTGAACAGGTGCGCATCTCTTTTCACTCGTTTCCGCAAGATCAAGATTGGAGCAACGGCAACGGCCATCGCTTGGTCGATGAAAAGATTTATCCCGACCTGCGCGAGTGCAGCTGGGTGATAGATGTTTCCAAAATACTCAAGCGGGGGATCGATCTATTTGTGAGTGGCATGGCAATCGTCGCACTATCGCCGCTTCTCCTGTTGATCTCCGTTGCCGTGAAATTGAGTTCGGAGGGGCCGGTCCTATTCAAGCAACAAAGAATTGGCAAATATGGGCGGCCGTTTACGTTTCTTAAATTCCGGTCCATGAAATGTGGCAGCGATCCGCTGATCCACCAGGAATATGTGAGGCGCTTCATCACCGGAGATATAGCGACGGCGCAGGGCTCCACCTTCAAACTCACAAAAGATCCGCGCCATACGCGGATCGGGTCATTTCTTCGGAAATGCAGCCTCGACGAACTTCCGCAGCTCTTTAACGTTCTCAAAGGAGACATGTCGCTGGTTGGCCCGCGACCCGCAATTCCTTATGAAATCGATCTATACAAAATCTGGCACCGATCCCGGTTTCTCGCAGTCAAGCCGGGAATCACTGGCCTTTGGCAGGTGACCGGCCGCAGTAGAACGACGTTCGACGACATGGTAAGGCTTGATCTCCGTTATGTACGGCAATGGTCGCTTTGGCTGGATCTCAAGATTCTTCTGCAAACTCCAAGAGCGGTCCTTTCGCGTGAGGGTGCTTACTAGGCGCGCGGCTGGCTTTTTCTCCCGTTCTTTTTCGAATGATCTAAATCGGATCAAGTCCAACCCTGCACGATGAAGAGGAGCAAAGCGTCTTTATGAGCGAAATAGGTTCGTTTACAGCCGTGCAATCGGTTTTTCCGCCCCCGGCGGCGGATTTAGCGAGCACTCGCGCTGTGCGCCCCAGCCCCGATAATTGCATCCGCGTGGGTGCGATCGGATACGGCTATTGGGGACCAAATGTTGTCCGGAATCTGCACAGTCTAGAGAACTGCCGTGTCATGGCAATCTGCGATCAAAACCAGGCCGCACTTCTGCGTGCCCAGCGGGCTTATTCCAACGTCGAACTCACGACGGATCTGACCCAAGTGCTTACCTCGCCCCACATAGATGCGGTTGCGGTAATTACTCCGGTTTGGACCCATTTTGAGCTTGCCAAATGTGCTCTCGAGAATGGGAAACACGTTTTTGTCGAGAAGCCATTCACCTCAACGACGCAACAATCCGAGGAGTTGATCGAACTTGCCGAGCGCAAGCGGCTGAAGATCATGGTCGACCATACGTTCCTGTTCACCGGATCTGTGCGGAAAATCCGTCAACTCGTCGACGACGGGACGTTGGGCCGCTTGTACTATTTCGATTCTATCCGCGTAAACCTCGGGCTTTTCCAGCACGACGTCAATGTCATGTGGGATCTCGCTCCTCATGATCTCTCGATCATGAACTACATCATTCGTGAGCAGCCCGAAGCCGTGGTGGCAACGGGAGGGCGGCATCTCAACGGTTTGGCCGACGTAGCTTTCATCACGGTCTATTTTCCCAGCAATGTCGTTGCTCACATTAATGTCAATTGGCTGTCGCCGGTGAAAATTCGGACCACGCTCATCGGCGGCGAGAAAAAAATGCTGGTTTGGGACGACCTGAAAGCCGACGAGAAGATCAAGGTGTACGACAAAGGCGTGGAGTTCAAAAGCGGCCAAGGCATCTATGACCTGCTCGTGAGTTATCGCTCCGGTGACGTTTGGGCGCCGAAGGTCGAACAAACCGAGGCCCTAAAGGTCGAACTCGAGTACTTCCTTGATTGCATCAGTAAGGGCCGGACGCCGCTCAATGATGGGATTGCAGGGCTGGGGGTCGTCAAGCTGCTTGAAGCCGCTGATCGTTCATTGGAAAAGAGAGGACAAATCATCCGTCTATGAACCAGCATCACTCCATTGCCCCTGATGTTCGCTTAGGCAAAGACGTCAAACTCGCGCCATTTGTGAATTTATACGGATGCGAGATAGGCGATAACACGAAGGTCGGCGCCTTTGTCGAAATCCAGAAAAACGCAACAATTGGCCGGAACTGTAAAATTTCGAGTCACAGCTTCGTCTGCGAAGGCGTGACGATTGAAGACAACGTCTTTGTCGGACACGGAGTTGTTTTCATCAATGATCTCTTTCCCCGAGCGACCAATCCTCAGGGAGAGCTTCAAACCGAAAACGACTGGAAACTGGACCGGACCGTTGTAAAGAAAGGCGCGTCCATCGGATCCGGCGCTACGATTTTGGCGAATATCGTCATCGGTGAAAACTCCATGGTCGGCGCCGGCAGCGTCGTCACGCACGACGTTCCCGATAACACCGTAGTCGCCGGGAATCCGGCCAAAGTTCTTCGCACGATTACGCCAGAGCTGCGGGTGGCCTGATGAGTGGCAATGGTCATATTCCATTTTTGGATTTAGTAACACCGCACCTCGAGTTGGAAGAAGAACTCGTCTGGCTCTTCCGAGGTGTTCTGGAGACGGCCGGATTCATAGGTGGCCCACTTGTGGAAGGGTTTGAGCGGGACTTTGCCGCTTTTTGCGGAGCGGAACATTGCGTAGGTGTCGCGAGCGGCACAGACGCCCTGCGGTTTGCGCTGATGGCGAGCGGCGTGAACAGCGGCGACACCGTTCTTACCGTGCCAAACACTTTCATTGCGACAGCCGAGGCCATCACTCAGGCTGGCGCCCGCCCCGACTTTGTGGAGATCGATGAACGCACTTACAACATCGACCCGCGCAAGCTCCAGGAATATCTTGAAACTTGCTGTTTTCAGGACTCACGAACGGGAAGACTGGTGAATCGGACGACGCAAAGTCCCATATCCGCGATTGTACCGGTGCACCTGTACGGTCAGCCGGCAGAGATGGATCCAATTCTGGACCTGGCAAGCCGATACAACCTGCTCGTCATTGAAGATGCCTGCCAGGCTCATGGTGCCGAGTACTTCTCGATTAAGGAAAACCGCTGGAGGCGAGCCGGGTCCATGGCCCACGCGGCCGCTTTCAGCTTTTATCCCGGCAAGAACCTGGGAGCATGTGGAGAAGCGGGCGCAGTGACGACGAGCGATCCCGCTATCGCAAAGAAGGTGCGCATGCTGCGCGACCACGGCCAATCGCAGAAGTACTCCCATGAAATCGAGGGATATAACGGCAGGCTGGATGCTATCCAAGCGGGAATCTTGCAGACCAAACTCGAGTTTCTTCCGGATTGGAACCGGAAGCGGCGTGAAAACGCCCATCGGTATAACGAATTGCTTGCTTCGCGAGCCGAGCTCGTCACTACTCCATACGAGAGTTCGCGTGTTCGCCCTGTATACCACCTTTATGTGATTCGTGTGTCTCATCGCGATCAACTCCAAAAGCAGCTTGCAGAAGCCGGAATCGCCACGCAAGTTCACTATCCGATCCCGCTTCATCTTCAAAAGCCGTATTCGATACTTGGTTACAGACGCGGCGATTTTCCGGTCGCGGAGAAGCTCGCCGGCGAGATTCTCTCTCTCCCGATGTATCCGCATATTGAAGCCGCGCAGCAACAACGGATTACCGAAACTATCCTCGAACTGCTCTCTACAGACCTCCGGTTCACAACCGCGCCGCTGACGTCACTGCGTCTGGCGCGAGGTTCTGATACAGACTCTCATTCCACCAAAACGCACTAGATTGCTCGGCAGTTTTCTCTGTCAATACGAAGGTCTCGGGGTTGCCTCGAGGGATCATGACTCTACGAACGAGCTGTAAACATGCGACAAAGCCGATAATCTGGATCGATTTGGATAACTCTCCTCATGTCCCGTTTTTTGCGCCCATCATTGAAGAACTCAAGAGCCGTGGCTGTTCGATCGTGGTTACTGCGCGCGATGCCTTTCAGGTACGCGAATTGGCAGATCTCTTCCACTTGGACTACACGCTCGTTGGGCGCCACCAGGGGAAGAGCAAAGCGCGCAAAATATTCGGCCTTGGCATTCGCGCGTTACAGTTGCTTCCTACAGCGATCCGAGAAAAGCCCCATTTGGCTCTCTCTCATGGGTCGCGTTCACACCTCATTGTTTGCGCCACATTGAAAATACCCTCGATCGTGCTCATCGACTATGAATGCGCCAAAAGATTAGGTGTGATCGCGCCCACGTGGTTCATGTGTCCGGAAGTCATTCCGGCGAGCGTTTTTGAGTGTGATCCGAGCCGCGTTTTGAAGTATCCAGGCATCAAGGAAGACGTTTACGTTCCTCAATTCGTTCCTGATCCTGACATAAGGCCGCAGCTCGGCCTTAAACAGGACGACCTGGTGGTTACGGTCCGGCCGCCGGCCACTGAAGCGCATTACCATCGGCGCCAAAGTGACGAACTGTTTGAGGCGGTCATCCAATTTCTGAGTGACAAACCCGATGTCAAGATTGTCTTGCTGCCGCGCAACGAGAAACAGGCGCTTCAGCTGACACATCGATGGCCGGAGCTTTTCTCTAATCAAAAGCTGCGCATTCCGCCGCAGGTCGTGGATGGTTTGAACTTGATTTGGCATTCCGATCTCGTCATCAGCGGCGGCGGCACAATGAACCGGGAAGCGGCCGCTCTTGGTGTTCCCGTCTATAGCACGTTTCGTGGGCAGATCGGCGCCGTCGATCGCTACCTAAGCGAACGTGGACGCCTGGTGCTGCTGCAGGGCATTGAAGATATTGAGCGGGAAATTCAGCTCGTGCGACGAAACATTCCAATCAAACCGGGGATAGGCAATCACGCAGTATTAACGAGCATTGTTACTCAGGTCATTTCTATTGTCCGGTCGAAATCTCCCGTCGCAGTACAAGATTCATACCTCCACTCCCAGTCCCTTCGCTCGAAGCTCTAATCGCGGTTCGAGAAATACGAATCCTCACGGTTGTTGGCGAGATGTTTACGCATTCTGAGCTACGGGCGACGATTTTGAAATTGTTGGCGTTCTGCGAAACGAACGATTGGGCCGGTTACGACCCGTACGATGCGCTGAATAGCAAAGCTCTGAAGGCATTACCTTTCCTGAACGCGCGTATTCCCCAGATCATTCTGACCCAACTTCTGAAGCGCAGCCCCGTCAATCTCCGGCCACTGCTGCTTATCCCAAAGCTTCAGAATCCGAAAGCCATTGGTCTTTTCCTTTCTGCATTCATTAGGTTGGCAAAGACCGGCAATTTCGATGTGACTCACTTCATATCTGCAATGCTTGACCGGATCGCCGCTCTCCGATCACCCGGCATTGCTTATTCTTGCTGGGGTTACAGCTTTCCTTGGCAGACGCGCACCATCACCGTATCGGCCGGTGCGCCTAATCTAGTGTGCACGTGCTTTGTGGCCAATGCGCTGCTCGACGCTTACGAGGAGTTCGACGATCCTGCTATTTCGAGTATGACGGTGAGCGCAGCCGAATATATCGTGAACGAGCTTTACTGGTCTCGAAATGGCTGTGCAGCGGGGTTCAGCTATCCGCAGCCATCGCTTCAAATCGAAGTATATAATGCAAACTTTCTTGCGGCGGCGTTGCTATGCCGCATCTACAAAGTTACTCGCAATTCTAAATTTCTGGCACCTGCCCTCAAGGCTGCACGCCATGCTGCGTCACAGCAAAACGCGGACGGATCCTGGTATTACGGTGAGACGACTTCTCAGAAATGGATTGACAATTTCCATACCGGATACAACCTCTGCGCGTTGCAATCCATCACTCAATCGCTCGACACAACGGAATTTGATTCCTGCATCCGTAAGGGTTTCGAGTTCTATCGGGCGCACTTTTTCCGCGAGGACGGCGCAGTCAGGTATTTCCATGACCGCACTTATCCCATCGACATTCACGCTGTAGCGCAGAGCATAATCACTCTCGTTGAACTCCGGAATCTCGATGAAACGAATATTCCCTTGGCGCATTCAGTGCTCAAATGGGCGATGCAGCACATGTGGGATGAACGAGGATTCTTTTATTACCGCGTACTACGCTCCTGTACGATCCGCACGCCCTATATGAGATGGTCCGAGGCCTGGATGTTTCTGGCGATCACCGTGCTCCTCTGCGCTTCATCTGTCCCGTTGAAATACATGCAGACGGAATCAATACTCCGAACGTGCCAATGATTCCAACCTACGTCATAGTTACTCCTGCCAAAAATGAGGCGAATTATATTGAGCGTACGATCCAGTCCGTAATCGCACAAACCACACGACCACTCAAGTGGGTGATCGTTAGCGACGGATCGACTGATGGAATGGATGGCATCGTTGCTCGCTATGCGGCTGAGTACCCCTGGATTGAATTGGTACGCATGCCCGAGAGCCATGAACGCCATTTCGCCGGGAAAGTCCATGCCTTCAACGCCGGCTATTCACGCTTAATCGAACTGCCGTTCGATGTAATCGTCAGCCTGGACGCTGACGTTGCTTTCGACAATGACTATTTCCCCTTCCTCTTGCAAAGACTAGCCGAAGATCCTCAACTCGGTCTGGTGAGTGGCAGGCTGGTGGACGCGGGGTCAAAGCAGGATTGCTACGATTATACGTATACAGGCATTGATCATGTTTCCGGGGCGTGCCAGATGTTTCGGCGACAGTGTTTCGAGGACATCTCCGGCTATCGACCCATGAAGACTGGCGGGATCGATCTTGTAGCGGTGCTGGCCGCCAGAGCCAGCGGCTGGTCTACCAGGACATTCACGGACCGGGCCTATTTCCATTATCGGCCGATGAGCGCGGCTCACGTGAACGGACTTCGCGAAAGGCTTCATACTGGGTGCAAAGACTATCTCCTTGGTAGTCACCCCGGATGGGAGATCTTTCGAAGCTTGTATCAGATGAAGAATCGGCCCTACGTGATAGGGGGAATATTTCTTCTCATTGGCTATCTCTGGATGTTAATCCGCGGTGCGGAACGGACAATCCCGGCAGAGCTGATGGAGTTTCGGCGGAGAGAACAAATGCACCGCTTGAGGTGCGTCTTCGAGCGAGCGCTACGTGGGAGCGTTCCAGCCCTTATGTCAGGCAGTCACAAGATTTCGGTCGAGTAGATTTCTTTTATCGTGCCTGGTTCTCATTCAAATCGAGACCAATTTTGTACGTAAGTAACTGACGGGTGGCTCAAGCGGGATCCACTAAATGCCCATTTTATCCAAAGTTCAACAAGCTCTCTTGGTTGGCAGATCGACAATGTGGAGTGCCCGTAGGGTGCGGAGAATCGATTGACGGTACATTCCCTTAATCCGCTGCACGATTCGCGGTGGACAGAGTTCATCAACGCGCAAAAGAGCGCCTCAATTTTCCACACCACCGCGTGGCTTAAAGCATTGTGGTTGACCTACGGATATGAGCCGGTCGTTTTTACGACTTCGGCGCCGGGAGCTACGTTGACAAATGGCATTGTTTTTTGCCGAATCGCAAGCTGGCTTACGGGCCGCCGCCTGGTTTCATTGCCCTTTGCTGATCACTGTCAGCCACTTGTTAACAACGCTGGCGAAGCGGAGGAGATTGTCGCTTTCCTCCGCAGGTCAGTTAGGGAGCAAACGCTGAAATACGTAGAAATCCGGCCGCTTCATTCCTGGCCCGGAGCTCCGCAACTGGATGCACGGGAAAAAGGTGTTTCATTCTGCTTCCATGTTGTCGATCTGAAGCCGGATTTGGGAACGCTCTTTGGCAATCTTCAAAAGAGCTCAATCCAGGGAAGGATTAGACGCGCTGAGCGCCTGCGGCTCTCCTGCAAACGCGGTCGCTCCGAACTTCTATTGCAGAAATTCTACAGCCTGGTTCTAAAGACGCGGCGCCGCCACAACCTGCCGCCGCAACCGATCTCCTGGTTTCGTAATTTAATTGGCTGTTTCGGTGACAGCCTGGAAATTCGCGTTGCTGAGCAGAACGACAAGCCTCTAGCCGCTATTTTGACACTTTCTCACAGGCATACGCTGGTCTACAAATACGGTGCGTCCGATGAGAACTATCATCATTGTGGCCCGGTGCCGTTCTTACTTTGGGATGCGATTCGAGAAGGGAAGCAGGCAGGCCTTTCGGAATTCGATCTTGGCCGTTCCGACCTCGACAATTCGGGCCTGATTACATTTAAGGACCGTCTGGGCGCAGCATCTTCCATTTTGCGCTATGTGCGATTTTCGCGTTCGCACCGCGACAGCGACGATCGCGCCAGGCATATTCCCAAGTGGCTTTTCGCATGCATGCCCGATGGTTTGCTGACGACGGCTGGAAAACTGCTATATCGGCATATCGGTTAAAGCTCGCTCCTTAAGCATTTCCTTTAACAACGAATTCGGATTCGTACCGGACAAAGCAATGAACGCTTCTTTCCTCGATTACTACCGTTGTCCCGAGAATTTCGCGACTTTCGGCCTGATTGAATCAGCACCCGGAGACAGTGGCTATTTTCGCTTTGGCCCGAACGCGGTCTGTTATGGCCGCTGCTTGTCAGATATTCCCGCCAAGCACGTGACCGATTCGCTGCACAATGGCTTGGATGACGTTGTGGTCCGCGATAAAACGATATGGCTTCCGTTTGATCCGTCCGAAATTGCTGAGAACCTGCGTCACGAGCGCTATGCGTCCGCGGTTACCGACGGCAAACAGCCGGGTACCACGTCGTTGGCCCGCGGATTTTATTACACCATACGGCCATTTCTCTCGGTTGCGGTTCGCAAGCACATACAAAGGATTCACTTTAGGAATTGGGAAGAAATCCGCTTTCCCAATTGGCCTGTCGATTCCAACGTCGACTCCATGTTTGAGCAATTGATGCTCCTTAGTCTTGCGGCGAACGCAGTCGAACGTGTGCCCTTTATCTGGTTCTGGCCAGAAGGCCTCCCGGCATGCGCTGTTATGACACACGATGTCGAGAGTGTGGCAGGAAGCAAACTGTGCTCACGCTTGATGGATGTAGACGACGCCTACGGCATCAAGGCTAGCTTTGAGATCGTGCCCGAAGGCAGATACCCGGTCTCCAAGGCGTTGTTGAATGAGATTTTTAGGCGCGGTTTCGAAATTAACATCCACGATCTCGATCACGACGGCCGCTTGTTCAGCGATCGCAGACTTTTCTTCGAAAGAGCGGCACGTATCAACCGGTATGGAGCTGAATTTGGAGCTGCTGGATTTCGCTCCGCCGTCTTATATCGCAATGTGGATTGGTTCGGCGCTTTAGAATTTGACTATGACATGTCCGTGCCTAACGCCGGTTCGCTGGAACCGCAACGGGGCGGCTGTTGCTCACTCACTCCGTTCTTTATCGGTAGCTTACTGGAATTGCCCGTTACTACCACGCAAGATTACTGCCTGTTTCACATATTAAATCAGCAGTCGATTGGCTTGTGGAAACGCCAAATCAGCCTCATTTCCGAGCGGCATGGTTTGATTAGTTTCATCGTGCATCCTGATTACATTTTCCAACCGCGTGCATTGGCAGGTTACCGATCGCTGCTGGCACATCTGTCGGACCTGCGTTCCCAGGGAAAGATTTGGATCGCCCGCCCCGGAGACGTGAATCGCTGGTGGCGTGAACGCAGCCAGATGCGCCTAGTGAATCGCGGCAATGGTTGGGAGATAGAGGGTCCCGGCAAGGAACGCGCCCGCATTGCTTACGCGAGCCTGGAAAATAACCGGCTTGTTTATCGCTTTGAACGCTCCAACGTGACCGCTACTGGCGTCGCTGCCTCCAATGCGGCTCAAGATGTGCTGATCTGTGCCCATAAGCCTACAGCAGCCTGACACAAAAGAGACAGTCGACCTTCGCATGGCCAGTTCATCTGTTACCACGATCTCGAATTCAGGCGCGCACGCTCCTGCGAAATGTCGGGGTGCCATCGTAACCGGCGCAGACTACCGAGGACTCGGCGTCGTTCGAAGCCTCGGCCGCCGCGGCATACCGGTGTGGGTCTTGCGCGAAGATGGGCATTTTATTGGAGCCGCGTCCCGGTACACGTCGCGGACCGTGCGTTGGCCTGAAGGCGATACGCACAGCCGGATCGAATTCCTCGAGGATATGGCGATCAGGGAAGGTCTCAAAGACTGGGCATTGTTTCCCACCACGGACGAGCTCGTGATGCTGATCGCCCATCATCACAAGGCCCTTTCCGCGCAGTATCGAATTACGATTCCCGCGTGGGGCACGCTGCAATGGCTTTGCAATAAGCAACTTTTGCACCGCATGGCCGACCATGTGGGCGCGCACCAGCCCTGGTCATTCTTTCCGCGTGACCGAGCCCAGCTTGCCTCACTGGATTGCCGCTTTCCCGTCATCCTCAAGCCGATACTGAGAATGGCATTCAATCGGTTCACCAGAGACAAAGCCTGGCGCGCAGCCGACCGCGAATCTTTGCTAGCGCTTTACGATGAAGCAGCCGCGCTCATTGGGCCAGAAATGGTGATGATCCAGGAGTTAGTTCCCGGATGGGGAGAAGCTCAATTCTCCTATGCTGCACTGTGGAAAGATGGCCGGCCAATCGCCTCGGTGGTTGCCCGGCGCACGCGGCAATTTCCCATGGATTTCGGCAGGTTCAGCACGTACGTGGAGACCCTCGACGAGGAGGAAGTAGCGGAGATTGTGGACGCCGCCACACGTCTTCTTGCCGCATCAGCTTTCACCGGCATTGCCGAGGTCGAATTCAAGAGAGATGTACGGGATGGAGAATACAAACTACTCGATGTCAACCCGCGCGTGTGGGGCTGGCACACTCTCGGTCAGCGCGCCGGCGTGGACTTCCCATACCTTCTCTGGCGATTGCTTAACGGAGAACCGATTCGTGAAGTGCGCGCTCGCGCCGGCGAGCGCTGGATGCGCTTTTCTGCCGACATGCCGATGGCCGTTTACGAAATATTAAAAGGCCGTCTCTCGGTTTGGGATTACCTCCGTTCACTTCGCGTGCCTGTTGAATCTGCGATTTTCGCCTGGGACGATCCTCTGCCCGGCCTACTTGAATTTCCGTCCCTGCTCGCCCTTGTGGGAAACCGTATTTCCGTGAAAGGCGGCCTCTGATTCTCATGGCCATCGGACACGGGACGGAACCGCGGAATTACAGGCTTTCCGTTTTGCCGGAGATTGAATGCAGCAGCCAACCTATGCCACTAAAGGATGCCGATTCACAGAATAGTTATGCTGATGAAGTGCCGCGCCGGAGCGGTGTTGAGCATATGTCAGCCGCGCTCATCGTCAACGCCGACGATTGGGGGCGGGATCTTCACACCACCGACAGAATTCTCGATTGTGTACTTCGTGGAAGCGTTTCATCAGCGAGTGCTATGGTCTTTATGGAAGATTCGGAGCGTGCGGCGGCCATTGCAGTGGAGCGGGGCATCGACACTGGCCTGCATCTCAATTTGACGACTGCGTTCTCGGCGGCGACTTGTCCTGGACAACTCAAAGAACACCAGCAGAAATTGGCTAGATATCTGTCTGCATTCTCGCCGGCCCGTGTTCTCTATAATCCATGGCTCGCATCCTCTTTCGAATACGCCGTAAAGGCGCAGATCGAAGAATACAGCCGACTCTACGGAGCGGCGCCCCTGCGATTTGATGGACATCACCACATGCATCTCAGTGCCAACATCTTGCTGGACAATCTCTTGCCTCGTGGAACGATCGTCAGGCGCCATTTCTCGCATGAATCTGACGAAAAGATTCTGCGTAATCGTTTATTCCGACGTTTTACGAATCTTCTGTTGGGCCGGGCTCACCGAGTCGTGGATTTCTTTTTTTCTCTTCCACCTTTCGAACCACCTGGCCGTTTGCAGAGCATCCTGGCTCTCGCTCGTGAATTTGTCGTCGAGTTGGAAACACATCCGGTAAATCCTGGGGAGTACCGGTTTCTAATGAATGAGGAGCTGTTTCACAGAGCGGGCGGTTTTACGATCGCTTCGCATTTCGCGGTGTCGCCGATAACGCGACTACATGCGCCAAAGCGGGAAATGTGAGATCTGGAGTTTCGCCCAAGTGTCCAAAGATTTGACCAGCGCAGTGCAACACATTGACGTTTGTATCTGCACCTACAAGCGCCCAGAATTACTGAAGCGCTTGCTGGAAAAACTGGCTGATCAGGAAACAGAGGGACGGCTCACGTATTCTGTCGTCGTCGTTGATAACGATCGATTGCGATCTGCGGAGCCGGTAGTCTCTGCGAACTCTTCAGGTGTCCCCGTCAGATATTGTGTGGAGGTTCAGCAAAGCATTCCACTTGCGCGAAACATGGCCGTCGAGAACGCTCAGGGCGACTACATTGCTTTTATCGATGACGACGAATTTCCAACCAAGCGATGGCTGCTGAGCCTGCTTGTGGCATGCGAGACCTACGGTGTCGCTGGTGCGCTCGGTCCTGTACGGCCATATTTTAGCGAAGGAGCACCCGATTGGGTCAAAAGAGGGAAGTTCTACGACCGGCCAAGTTACCCCACGGGATCGATCATCGATTGGAGAAAGGGTCGCACCGGCAACGTACTATTAAAAGCTGGCATAATTAAATCCTGCCCGCAGCCATTCCGCCCCGATTTTCGCACTGGAGAAGATCAGGATTTCTTCAGGAGAATGATCGAAAGGGGCCACAGCTTTGTCTGGTGCGATGAAGCCGTAGCCTACGAAATGGTTCCGGAAATCCGCTGGAACCGCAAATTCATGCTCAAACGAGCTTTGCTGCGTGGGGCAAATTCTCTGGCTCATCCCACGTTTGGCGCGGTTGACGCCGCAAAATCAATCATCGCTGTTCCTATTTACACGACCGCTCTGCCCTTTGCTTTGCTTTGCGGACATCATCTTTTTATGAGTTTGCTGGTCAAAACCTTTGATCATCTGGGCAAACTCCTTGCCCTCATAGGGATCAAGCCAATTAGCGACCAGTACGTTACCGAGTAGATGAGCTACCGCCTGCAGCAACCAGTGGGGAAGCCCGACTTCATTGTCGCCGCAGAGGACCCAATCCTGATCACCGGTGCTACCGGCTTTATCGGGTTGAGGGTTGTCGAGCAGTTGCTCTCTCTGGGATTTCGCAATTTACGATGTCTGGCCCGACCTTGGAGTAATGCAACGAAGCTCGACGTGTTCTCAAACAGCAAGGGCGATAGAGGACGAATCCAGGTGATTCGGGGAAATCTTCTTTCGCGGGAGGATTGTGCGACTGCTGCCAAGGACGTCAAAGTCATTTACCACCTGGCTGCGGCGCGAGGCGAAAAGTCCGTCCCTGATGCATTCATGAACTCGGTCGTAACCACCCGCAATCTCATGGAAGCTTGTATTTTGGCAGGATGCCTACGACGATTTGTTAACGTTAGTTCATTTGCGGTGTACAGCAATGCGCAGCGGACACGCGGCCGGATTTTGGATGAATCATGCCCAACCGAAAAAAATCCTCACACCTTGGCGGATGCTTATTGCTTCGCCAAAGTCAAACAAGATGAAATCGTTGAGAAATACGGCGAGAAGTATGGGGTGCCATATGTGATTGTCCGGCCAGGATATGTGTACGGCCCTGGAAATTTAGGCATCAGCGGGCGGGTGGGAATCGGTTCTTTTGGCATTTTCCTCCATCTCGGAGGTTCAAACCCGATTCCGTTTAGCTATGTCGATAATTGCGCAAACGCAATCGTTCTGGCCGGATTGAGAAAGGGAGTGGAGAGACAAATATTTAATATCATCGACGACGATCTTCCTTCCAGCCGCAAATTCCTGCGGCTCTACAAGAAAAATGTCCGGTGGTTCCCCTCACTCTATGTTCCTCCCGCTTTGAGTTACGGCCTCTGTTACCTGTGGGAAAGGTATTCCGTTTGGTCCCACGGACAATTGGCGCCCGTATTCAACCGCAAGAAATGGCACAACTATTGGAAGAAAATGCGCTACAGCAATCAAAAGCTGAAGGATCGTCTTGGCTGGACACCATCGGTTCCGACCTCGGAAGGATTGCGACGGTATTTCGAAGCCTGCCGGACCGAAGAATGAAAACGCTTAAAATCGCCATCGTAGGTTGCGGCAAAATCGCCGATTCGCATGCTGCGCAGATCGGGCGTATTCGTGAATGCGAAATCGTCGCAGGTTGCGACACCGAACCGCTGATGGCGCAGCAGTTCTGCGAACGATTTGGCGTTAAGAGATCGTTCAGTGATCTTGCGCAAATGTTTGCGGAAGTCGCTCCGGATGTCGTTCATGTGACGACGCCACCAAAGAGCCATTTTGCTGTGGCCAAATCATGCCTCGAGAGCGGATGTCACGTGTACGTCGAGAAACCTTTCGCGCTGAATGAGGAGGAAGCGCGAACCATGATCACTATGGCACGCGAACGCGGCCTGAATATAACCGCGGGTCATGACGACCAATTCGGTCATGCCGCGCGGCGCATGCGCGCTCTCGTCCAGAGCGGCTTTCTCGGGGACGGCCCGGTTCACATGGAAAGTTATTACGGCTATGCGTTGGGCCACACCGGCTATGCGGGCGCGTTGCTCGGCGATCCCCGGCACTGGGTTCGGCGGCTGCCCGGCAAGCTGCTGCACAACATTATCAGCCATGGCATCGCCAGAATTGCCGAATTCTTAACAACCGAATCGCCGCGCATAATCGCTTGGGGATTCACAAGTCCCATGCTCAGGCGGATGGGTGAGAGCGAGATTATCGACGAATTGAGAGTCCTCATCCGTGAGGGCGAAAGCGCCACGGCATATTTCACATTTTCATCACAGATGCGACCTCTGCTCCACCAGTTCCGACTTTATGGCTCGAAGAATGGTTTAGTTCTCGATCAGGATCAAGAGACGCTGATCAAGCTTCGGGGTGATCACCTTAAGAGTTACCTGGAAAAATTCGTGCCGCCGGTGAGCTTCGCCATGCAATATCTCGGAAACTTGAAAACGAATCTGTACACGTTCTTACGGAATGACTTTCATATGAAGTCCGGCATGAAGTACTTGATTGAATCTTTCTATCGCTCCATCCGTGAAGGTACACCGCCTCCGATTCCTTACCGTGAGATCCTTCTGACCGCCAGAATAATGGACGCGATTTTTGAACAAATCGCACGCCGCGAGCCTGGAATATCCATCGATGTAAGTACGATAAATATGACTGCGGAAGACAGTGCCGGCGTTGATCGCGCAATCGTCGCAAATTCCAGAGTCACTTCCTAGTTCGCCTTGTACAGGACCGCCGTGAATTGATCATCAGCTACAGAAAGGGAGCACATTCCATCACATGAATTCGCTGATCACCGTTTGCGGCAAGGCAGTTCGGGTCCAAGGACGCTTAATCCGACAGGGCCGGCTTGACGCCGACAAATATCTGTTCCTGCATGATCCGGAGCCGATGCTGCAAAGGTTGAGGATATCCGCACCGCGTGTTGACCTTTTTACGTTCATCCAAAAGCTTCCCGAAACCTCTCCCAGATACGCATACCCGCTGGAGTGGGATAACTTCGCAGCTCTGCCCATTTCCACGTTCGACCATTGGTGGGAGCACCAGATCGGCTTTAAGGCGCGCAACAAAGCCAAGCAGGCTGAGAAAAAGGGCGTAATCGTTAGGGAGGTTCCCTTTAACGATGACCTCGTTCGCGGAATTTTTGAGGTCTACAACGAATCACCGGTTCGGCAAGGTAAACCAAACGCCCACTATGGAAAGGATTTTGAAACTGTCCGCAAGGAAGAGGCTACATACCTCGACCACAGCGTCTTCATCGGGGCGTATTACAAAGACAAATTGATCGGTTTCATCAAGATGGTCAGTGACGAAACGCGTACCCAAGCGGGCCTGATGAACATCGTCGCCATGGTCCAGCATCGAGACAAGGCTCCGACGAATGCTCTCTTGGCACATGCCGTAAAAGCCTGTGCTGACCGTGGCATTTCCTTTCTGGTTTATTCAAATTTTGCTTACGGTAAGAAGGAGCGGGATAGCCTCAGTGACTTCAAGGAGCGCAACGGATTCCAAAAGGTCAATGTACCGCGATACTACGTTCCGTTGACGACGCTTGGCGCACTTGCATTCAGACTGGGCCTGCACCGCAGATTTGCTGAACACGTTCCGGAGCCTTTGATGGCGCCAATCCGGGAGCTCCGCAGATTTTGGTATAACCGCAAATTCCAACCCGCAACGGAATCTTAAGGACAAATTGATGCCTGGAATCGTCGGCTTCGTTACAAAGGCACCGCGCGAGTGTGTTGCACCTCGTCTCCTGCGCATGCTCGAGGCCATTCGGCACGACAGTTCCTATCGGACGGGAATTTGGGTCGACGAGTCCATTGGCCTTTATGTGGCATGGGCCGCGCGTGCGAATTCATTTTCAGACGGCATGCCACTTTCTAACGAAAGGGGAGACCTTGTCCTGGTGTTCTCCGGCGAGGAATATCCTGACCCCGGGGTCCTGTATCAGCTCAGAACTAAAGGGCACATGCTCAACGGGAAGGTCTCTTCCTATCTCGTTCATCTCCTTGAGGAGTCTCACGGCTCACCGGCATGCTTGAATGGACGATTCCATGGGGTTCTGGTTGATAAGAACAGCGGCACGGCCACTCTTTTCAACGACCGTTACGGTATACATCGGCTCTACCACTACGAATCGAAGGACGCCTTCTATTTCGCCGCAGAGGCCAAGGCGATTCTCAAAGTCTGTGCGGAAGTTCGAAACATCGAGCTACAAAGCTTGGGTGAGTACGTCGGTTGCGGATGCGTGCTGGAGAATCGGACGCTGTGGAAGCAGATTCATGTGCTGCCGCCCGCTTCGGCGTGGCTCTTTCGGGGCGGTCGAATCGAGGCGAAAAGCTCTTATTTCGATCCTCAGGACTGGGAAAAGCAGGAGCCCCTAAACGCAGACGTCTACAGTAAAAAGATTCGTGAAACGTTTTCAAGGAATCTTCCCCGCTATTTTCATAGCGAGCAACACATCGGCGTATCACTGACGGGTGGCCTCGATACGCGCATGATTATGGCGTGGCAGAAATCGCCGCCCGGCTCGCTAGCCTGCTATTCCTTTGGCGGAAAATTCCGGGAATGTGAGGATGTCCGTCTGGCGCGGCGGGTGGCCCAAACTTGCGAACAGCCATATGAGGTTATCGAGGTCGGTAACGAATTTCTATCCCGTTTCCCTGATTACGCAGAGCGTACTGTTTATCTCACCGACGGCTGTGCGAGCGTGAGCCGTTCTCCAGACCTCTTTGTGAACGAAAGAGCCGCCCAAATCGCGCCGGTCAGAATCACCGGCAATTATGGCAGTGAAATACTGCGCCGAGTGGTCGCGTTCAAGCCTTCCAATCCGGCGCGGGAACTCTTCCGAACTGAGTTTCTTTCTTACATCGACACTGCCAAAGCGACTTACTCGCGCTTAGCGAAGGGGCACGCCCTTTCTTTTATCGCGTTTCGGCAGGTCCCCTGGCACCACTACGGTCTGTTTGCGCTCGAGCAGACGCAACTCTCGGTTCGTTCTCCTTTCCTGGATAATGAGCTCGTCGAAATAGCCTTCCGTGCGCCAAATTCGGCACTGGCTGAAACAAATATTTTTGGTGATAACAAAGAGTGGATTCAGTTGATCGCCGAGGGGAATCCCTCTCTCCGCCGGATTCGCACTGACCGCGGTGTGGGCGGAGCTTCCGGCCATTTATCGGCGTCTCTGTGTCGAATGTTGCTCGAGTTCACATTTAAGGCCGAATACGCCTACGACTACGGCATGCCTCAATGGTTAGCGAAAATCGATCATGCTCTCGCTCGGTTTCACTTCGAACGTCTTTTCCTGGGCAGGCACAAGTTCTACCATTTTCGAGTTTGGTATCGCGAGGCTCTCTCCAAATACATTCAGGAAATTCTTCTGGATTCGCGCGCCCTGTCGCGTCCTTATATCCAGAAGCATCAAGTCGAGTCTCTGGTGCGCCACCACGTCACAGGAGATCGCAACTATACCTCGGAGATTCACTCGCTCCTTACACTGGAGCTCTTCCATCGTCTTTTTCTCGATACCAATTAGCTTGAGTCTGTCCTTCAGCTAACACGGATTTCGAAAAGCTCAATGTCTTCCGAACTTGCTACGGTCATTTACGGCCTCGGAATCTTGGTTCTCTTTTTTCTTAATCGGAACCAGGATTCGCGCACGCGCAAAGCCCTTTGGCTTCCTGTCATCTGGCTGCTCATTATCGGATCACGGCCTGTGTCGGAATGGCTCAATATTGCCCCCACGACCAATTCACCGGACCAGTATCTGGATGGCAGTCCGCTTGATCGGGCTGTATTTGCAGCCCTCCTCGCCATTGGACTCGTTGTGCTTTTTGCGCGAGGGCGGCGCGTCATTGCACTTCTGGGTTCGAACTGGCCGATCCTATTGTTCTTTGCATATTGCGCGCTCAGTACCACATGGTCGGATTATCCCGACGTGGCGTTCAAGCGGTGGGTTAAGGCTATGGGTGACGTCGTGATGGTGCTCATTGTGGTTACTGACGCTGATCCTGGCGCTGCGATCAGGAAACTCCTGAGCCGGGTGGGTTTAGTCCTTCTGCCTGTCTCTGTTCTCTTGATCAAGTATTTTCCCGTCATGGGCCGCGCGTATACGCCGGAGTTCGGATATTGGCAGCAGATGTACATAGGTGTAACGGCCAGTAAGAACAGCCTTGGCGAACTGGCTTTAATTTTCGGACTTGCGGCGACTTGGGAATTAACCGAACTGTTTCAGGACAAGAGCGCATTAAATCGTGGCAGGCGCTTATGCGTTCAGGGAACGATTATAGCGATGGTTCTGTGGGTTTTTTGGACTGCCGACTCCATCACGTCCCTATCCTGTTTCGTTCTGGGAGCCGCGTTGCTACTGGTGACAGCGAGCGAGAGCTTTCGCAGCCAAACTCTCATACATATTGTGATTCTCGCGATGGTCTCTGCTGCGACCTTGGTCATATTAGTCGCGCCGAATCTCCTTTCAATCTTGGGGCGAGACCCCACACTCACAGGGCGCACCCAAATCTGGAGCACAGTCCTGGATGTGCCGGTGAATCGCTGGACCGGCACAGGTTTTGAAAGTTTCTGGCTGGGAGACAGGATGCAAAGGATCTGGAATCTCTGGTGGTGGCATCCAAACGAAGCTCACAATGGTTACATTGAAGTGTTGCTCAACTTGGGCTGGGTCGGGATCTCTCTTCTGGCGCTGTTGGTAATTGCTGGCTACAAAAAAATCCTCACAGGGCTTCGCGATACAAGCCTTGCCAGGCTTGAACTTGCGTATCTTCTCGTTGCGATCGTCTATAGCTTTACTGAGGCGGGTTTTAGAATGCTTAGTTTAACTTGGGTTTTTCTTCTCCTGGCAATAGTCTCCGCAGGAATTCCGGTCGCCGAATTCCAAGCGGATCCCACCAGCCCTTACGAAATGGATGGCGCTCGCGCCTCCGCTGCGCTTGGCAGTCGCACCTGGAGCGATCCGGAACCGGAGTCTTTTTGAGGCCTTTCGACTCAAACGGCACATTTTGCCGGCCTGAGGCTGCAATCCGCCAACTTGCAATCCGTGGCGCTGGCGTGACGGTTTTCTCCGGCAGCATGGGCATCGGTCTCCAATTAATCTCCACGATTGTTCTGGCTCGCCTGCTGACGGCCGCGGACTTCGGCGTCGTGACGATGGTTACAACCTTTAGCCTACTTCTGGTGAATTTTGGCCTCAACGGTTTCACGGAAGCCGTCATTCAGCGTGAAGACATCGGCCACACGCTGGCGACTAATCTTTTCTGGATTACCGTCAGCGCAGGTTTCGTGCTGACCTGCGCATTTGCCGCCGCCGGATCGGTTTTGGCGCGGTTTTATCATGACCCGCTGGTGAAGCACGTTGCCGCCGGTGTCTCACTCACAATCTTTCTTACCAGTGCGCAGGTAATGCACTTGGCCCTGCTGAAAAGGGCTATGCGCTTCTCTCAAGTGTCGGTCAATGACGTTATCTCGCGTGCCGTGTCGATTGCGACAGCGATTCTCCTTGCCTGGAGAGGTTTTGGATATTGGTCCCTCGTTGCAGGCGCGATTGCGCAGCCCTTTAGTGCGTGCATCGGAGCGTGGACAATGTGTCGGTGGCTGCCTGGATTGCCCCAACGTGTACCCGGAACGGGCGCGATGGTGCGGTTCGCGTTCCACGTTTACGCTCGCTTCACATTCAATTACTTTTCCCGGAATACGGATAACGTTCTTGTTGGATGGCGATTCGATGCCCAGGCTCTCGGGTTTTACAAGAAGGCTTACGATTTGTTCGCTCTTTCGTCAGGCTTGCTGGTGTCGTCTTTGACGAGCGTGGCAATTGCCGCGCTTAGCAGGTGCAAAAACGATCCCCATCAGTTCCAGAAGTATCTTTTTCGCGCTCTCTCAGCCATAGCATTTGTGGGTATGGGTCTGGCAGGCGAATTAACTCTGACAGGAAAATACGTCATAAAAGTTCTATTAGGGCCAGGCTGGGAGCCTTCGGGGCAGATGTTTACGTTCTTCGGTCCAGGAATCGGAGTCATGCTCCTCTACGGTACGACGGACTGGATCCATCTCTCAATCGGTCGGCCCGACCGTTGGTTCCGGTGGAGCATAATCGAGTACGTCCTCACGGCTTTGCTGTTTCTAGTTGGACTTCACTGGGGGCCCGTGGGTGTTGCTATGGCCTGGACGGCCTCTTTCTGGCTCCTCACCGTTCCGGCTTTCTGGTATGCCGGAAGGCCGATGAAGCTCAAGGTCACCCTCTTGATTAATGCTGTCTGGAAATATGTGGCCGCCGCTTTGCTCGCCGTGCTGAGTGCCGCGATGGCTCTTTCAAGAATTCCAGCGCCCGTGGCAGCTTCGACGACATCGACTGTCGTCGCGCAACTTGCCCTCGCGAGCGTGCTGTTTGCATCGTTTTATCTCGCTTGTTTGGCTTTGCTCTACAGAGGTATGGCGCCTCTGCGTGAGCACTCGCGACTTTTGGGCGAGATGATACCGTGGAATCGGCTTTCAAGATTCGCTCGGCAGGCACCCGCATCGGTTCCGGCCACGCGTACTTAAGAGACTGCATCAACTCTGGAGTCGGTATCGACCCTCTACCGACTTCAGTTAACAACGCTTGTGAGATTCGTCGGAGGTGCCGGGGGAGACGACTGCTGATAGCATTTGCCAGCATTGAAGATCAAAATTCCGTTGCTGTCCTTTGTCGTATTCGTGAAGCAGATCGCTGCGGGAATGTTGTAGACGTGACCGCTCTGGTCATTACCGCCAGAGACATCTGGACCGATCGCAGGCCAAGGCAGATTTATCCACCAGCCAGGTTTCGATGTCAAAAAAAACGACGCTGGCAGAGTCTGGGTTGAAGGAACGGCGTTGCCCGCTGGAACTTCGGCGGAATTCCACCTCGCACTGCCCGTCACGACATCATAGTTACCCCAACGGAGAAGCGTAGTACCCACCTTATTGTCGTAAGGAATTCCGGAGGTGAGGCTTTCGTTTACTCCCGAATACCCGAGCAGGTAAATCGAAGTATTCGGCGTTCCCGTCGTTCCGGTCGAGGAGTCTTCGTACGTCGTGTGATAACCGGGCGTGCCCAGCACATTTCCCACAAAGTTCATGTAACGGCTGAATGCCCATAGATCGATGACTTCGGTATTGTTATTTTTTCCAGACTGATACCCGGTTAATTGATTTCGGAAAAACGTTCCCAGTTCAGTAGTGCCATGGTAGAGGTCGGCGTTAAAGTTCGCAAACTGGTTTCCTTCGAATAAGTCCAGCATCGCACCGGCGTCATGGAAGCTGATGGATGGCGAAAGCCAGGTTGCCGTCGTGTAGTAAGAGTCCGTTTCGTAGTTGTAAGCCGCCACGACTCCTGCTGATGGGCCTATCATCAGTGAGGAGGTGATGTGTTGAAAGATGTTATTAATGATGAGGTCGTCGGAAGTCATAAACGCTTCGACGCCGTAGCTTTGCGTTCCACCGCTTTGGACGCCATAGAAGTAGTTTGACTGCACCTGAATTCCCGCGGACTGATAGAGCCATACGTGATTGCGATTCGAATTTAAATCTTTAACGCCTGTTACCCAGCAGTTGTAAGCGTTGAAAAAATAGATCCCTGAAGTCACCGAAGTACTCGCAGAGTGGTCGAGAGTCATGTTTTCGATCCCGACCATCGTAATTTGAGGCCCAGTCCACCACGCGCCGGGTGATTTAGCCGAATTCCAGTTTGAACCATACAGTCCGGGTGAAATTGTTACTGTATTTCCGCTGATCGCTTTGATCTGGACAAATTGTTGCTGATTATGCTCCACACTACCGATTACACGGCCGGGCGCAGCAGCCTCTGTAGTGGGTCGGCAAAGGGGCTGAACATCGCAAACGATCACTCCACCCGGGTCGGAAGTATCGTTCGCCTGATCCAACACTAGAATGCTGCCGACCGAGAGTCCTGACACGTTGTCCAGAGTAATCTGTGTTGTTCCGCGAGCATAACCTGAGGTCCAATTCGCTGCGTTCGAGCCCCCTGGCAGAACGGCCGTACTGCCGACGTAGTAACCTGTCGAGTTTATGACGCAAACGTCGCCGCCCAATCCGCCGCAATTATCTCCACCGCTGAAAACTAAAATCGTCTGGTCGGCGCCTGCCCCACGCAGCGTCACGTTGCTGTGACCGGCAAACGTTATACCGGACGTAATGTTGTAGGTACCGCTGTTCAGAAAAACAACTTGATTTGCGGGGCAGTTGGCTATGGCGGAATTAATCTGAGCGGAGGTCGCTCCGGGATTCAAGGTGGCGCAGATAATCGTACGGTTCGGGATGCCCGACGACAATCCGGCATTCGCCCAGTTTACTGCTCGGCTCGGGTCTAGAATTCCAGACCATTGCTGTCCATATAGAGCGGCGGGGATTAAGAGAACTACTAAGCCACAGAGCCGGAAACATGTCTTTTGCCACATTGTCGTAACATTTCCTTACAGCAAACTACGTACAGCGAACCACTTAGGCAGGAGATCTTTCCACAGGGCAGGAGGCCTCTACAACTGGCATAAAGGGCAAATTGGGACAGTGGTTGCATGTTTCGTCGCCATCTCGACCTGAGATGATGGAGTAGACTCGATGGCTGAAGGTCGAGGTTGTCGTGACGCGATTAATGCAACTCACTCGCAGAGCATCGACTGTCGCGCTGTGTGTTGTATTTTTTGTTCTGGCGTTTTCCGCTTCTCGTTTCGCGCATCGAGTCGGTGCTCCTCAGGATCGCAATCCACCCCATTCGGTGGACTTGAAATGGAGCCGCAGTGCTACGTCCGGCGTTCGTTATAACGTGTATCGCTCGGAAAAAACTGCGGGACCATTTGCGAAACTGACTGCAGTTCCTATCGTGGAGACGAGATACACAGATCAAACCGTCCAGAGCGGCCATGCGTACTTCTACATGGTGACCGCCGTCGACGGTCAAGGAAGAGAGAGTTTGTACTCAAACCAGATCAAAGCCGTCATACCGGCGCGCTAAGGGTGCCTCCGCCAAATCGCTCCACAGGTTCTTTCCCTGGTTCGTTTTTATAAGGGTTACTTACATGCCGAAGAACACATTTCTAACCGGCGAATACCTGGCAAAGGTTCCCCATTGGCACACCGACGACTCGGTGTGGAAAGCCGAGTGTGTTCATCAGATGCTTCAACGAAATGGCATTTCGCCGCGGGTCCTTGCTGAGGTCGGGTGCGGTACTGGCGAGGTGCTTCGACAACTGCAACTGAAGATGGAACCACAATGCATTTTCATCGGGTATGACATCGCACCGCAAGCCATCGAGTTGAGCCGAACTCGCCAGAACGACCGTTTGCAGTGCCATCTCGCGGACATTCGCAGAGAGGCGAACCCAGGATTTGACCTGCTTCTGATGCTTGACGTTCTCGAGCACCAGGAAAATTATTTCCACTTTCTCCGCGAGACAAAGCCCCTCGCGCCTTACAAGCTATTCCACGCGGTTCTGGATCTTTCCGCACAGGCCGTTTTGCGAAAAGCGAATCTGTCCGAGCGTCGCCGGCGCACCGATGATCTGCATTTTTTCACCAAAGACACGTTCCTGCAGAGCCTGCGTGACGAAGAGTACGAAATTCTGGATTGGTTCTATGTGTCGCGTTCACTGCGTCGCGCGTCCACCGCCACCAGAAAAATCCTGCAGTTGCCGCGGCTCGTATTTTTTGCGCTCTGTCCGGATTTCGCCGTGCGCCTGTTAGGTGGCTACAGCCTCTTTGTCTTGGCGAAGTAACAAACGCGTCGAAGCCGAGCCCAGCCTCAAATGTCCCGCAACGTTTACGTCAATGGCGAACATCTCGAAAAGAATCCCGATTGGCACGTTTATGCTTCCGGGTGGAAAGCGCGACACGTACTGCAGATTCTCGAGCGTCACCAACTCTCGCCCCGGACCATCGGCGAAGTCGGTTGCGGTGCCGGGGAAGTACTGCGCCAGCTACAGTTGAATATGGACCCGCTTTGTATTTTTTCCGGCTATGACATTTCGCCTCAAGCGATCGAACTTGCGCGGTCTCGTCAAAATCAACGGCTGCACGTGAAATTGGCGGATATCTTGCAGGAGCCCGACGCCTATTTCGATTTGCTCCTCATTCTCGATGTCGTGGAACACGTCGAAGACTATTTCGCCTTCCTCCGAAACGTGAAACCCCTCGCTCGCGACAAAATCTTCAATTTTCCGTTGGATCTTTCGGTCCAGTCCCTAGTGCGAGCTGACGGCTTGATGATGCGACGGCGAACGTATGGACATCTGCACTACTTCACCAAAGATCTGGTTCTCCAAAGTTTGGCTGACGAAGGCTATGAAATCATCGAATCGTTTTACGCGCCCTTTGGCCTGGATTTTCCGGTTGGATTGAAAGGACATATCGTCCGTTGGCCGCGAATGCTGCTCTCCGCTGTTAGCGAAGATTTAGCGGCCCGGCTGTTGGGCGGATTCAGCCTGTTTGTGCTCGCGAGATAGTTCCAGCGGTAATTGGCGGCTCGGATTCAGCTGAGCAGATCTCGGGTTCCGTTATCACAGATGTCGAGGAGCGTCTGACCTATGGAAACGTGCGATGTAGCAATCCTGGGAGCTGGACCATACGGCCTTTCCGTGGCCGCGCATCTCTCTGAATGCAAATCACTCGATTTACGCGTAGTTGGGGAGCCCATGTCCTTTTGGGAGCAGCATATGCCCGCGGGCATGCTTCTACGCTCTCCGCGCGTGGCTTCCCACATTTGTGATCCGCACCGGCGATTTACTCTCGATGCCTACGAAGCGGCCACGGGACGTTTCTCGGTCAAAATGCCTGCTGTCATGGTCGAGGAACGCTACGCGCTCGACATGGCTAGGAAGGTTCCACTCGAAGATTTCGTAAAATACGGCCGGTGGTTCGTGCAGCAGGCCGGTTTTCGACTTGATCAACGCAAAGTGTCACGAATAGACGTCAATTCCAGAGGGCTTGCGCTGAATTTCGAAGATGGCAGCTCGTTGGAGGCCAAAAAGCTCATCATAGCTGCGGGAATCGCGCCCTTCACACGCATCCCGAAAACTTTTGCGGATATGCCTGCTGCTTTGGTTTCGCACTCATCACAACACAATGATCTCGGCAAGTTTCGCGACAAAGAGGTGCTGGTAATCGGAGGCGGTCAAAGTGCCCTTGAATCGGCCATCCTGCTGAACGAAACCGGAGCTCGTGTGGAGGTGTTTGTGCGCCAACCAGCAGTGCGCTGGCTCGGAATCAAACACCAGTGGATGCACAGCAAAATGTTCAGCTGGATGTTCTATGGTCGCGCCGATGTAGGCCCGGCGGGAGTCAGCCTGCTGGTGCAGCGCCCCGATCTTTATCGTCGCTTGCCGCGCACGCTTCAAGATAAATGGGCGCCTCGCTCAATTCGGCCGGCAGCCTCATCTTGGGTCATGGCCCGCGCTTCGAATGTGCCGATTCACACATCCCGATTTGTTGTCCGGGCCCGCGTGGAAGGAGAAAAGGTGCGCGTTCGTTCGAATGACGGCTGCGAACGCGTTTTCGATCATATTCTGCTCGGCACGGGATATCAGGTGGACATCGCTCGATATCCGTTTCTGTCCTCCAGAGTGCTGGGAAAGATCGAACGCGTCGCCGGCTTCCCTGTGCTCGATAAAGGCTTTGAAACTACGCTTCCGGGCTTGCATTTTGTGGGCGCCACGGCAGCCTGGAGTTTTGGACCTCTAATGCGCTTTGTCGCTGGTGCCGAATTTGCTTCCCCAGCGGTTGCCGGCAGAATTCTCGCAATCAAAGAACGCGCGAACACCACATTCAAAGCTACGTTTCAGGAGGGTGCTTGGGCACGTTCCCACAACAATGCAGAACCAACGCCGTGAACGACTGCTCGATTTCAGGTTTGGCTCGAACGGCATAACAGACTGCCGCTAAGGACGCGTTCGCAAGCTCGGAAATACCGGGCCTTCGGGTACGGAAGTGGTCGAGGCTCCGATTCCGTACCCCG
The DNA here is from genome assembly GCA_035651555.1 of Terriglobales bacterium. Taxonomy (GTDB): domain Bacteria; phylum Acidobacteriota; class Terriglobia; order Terriglobales; family Acidobacteriaceae; genus Gp1-AA145. Next base: position 37,521 of record DASRFL010000004.1, on the reverse strand, counting down.
AATTTCACCGCGTGATGTTGTCTCCTCACAGGTAAACTTCTCCGTGCTGGGTCGCTTCTCAGACTACGCTGCATCTCGTCCCTGAAACAAACCCTCAAGCCCTCAGCGCTTTCCCGTAGAATACTCTCCTCGTTATCGGGCGAATCTGACCTTTCTCTACGCAACCAGCCGTATTCCCCCGATACCCGCTTCTTTGTACGCTGCCAGAGTCTTTCCCACTGTTTTACCGAAAACCTTAGTCTTGATTGGCATTCCAGCCTGCCGAAAGGGAGCTATGTCCGACAAATTTCGCCGCTTGCGTCGCGTTGTTTATCCGGCGGTTTTTAGCGCTCTTTTCGTCATCCTTCACACACCTGGTGTTAAGGCTCAGACTTTCTCCACTCCTCAGGAGCTTTCGAATCCTGTCTCGAACTCATCCTATCCCAGCATCTTCGTTGATTCGGCCGGGAGCATAGACATAGCGTGGGTCGATAGCGTCTCGGGTATCAACTTCAGGCGCGCGACAACCTCAACGACATCCGGTCTATCGTTCTCTGCGCCAATTACCATTGCGGGCAGCGTCGGCGCTGCCTTTCAGCCGCAAATGGTAGTGAATTCCACGGCAACCATCGTTGAGATCGCCTGGGTTAAGCCGAGCACGGCCGCGGGTGCATCGGCGGGAAGCTACGACGTCTTTGTAACTCAGCTCAATCTCAGCACGCTCACCCCGGTTACAACACCGATCGTCACTGCAGCGGTGTTGGCTGATTCCCCTCGTTTAGCGTTCGACGGTACAGCAGTCGACGTTGTTTGGGGCAACACTGAGACCTGGATCAGCCAATCTGCCGCCGATGGCGTCACGTTTGCTAGTGCACCAATCAAACTGTCAATCGCCGCGCAAGATTCGGGTGGTCCGAGGATCGCCGTCGACAAAAGCGGAAATGTCTTTGTCGCTTGGACCGATCGGCTCGCTGAGACTCAAAACCAATCCGGAAATTATTGCACTCAGCCCTCGGGAACGACGAATAGTGGTGGAGTTGTCACCATTTACAACAATTCCTCCGGTGGCAATTATTATTTCAACTGGACAAAGGCTGGCACGAGTCCGAATGCCGCTAACACCAGGAGCCTTTCGAATACCGACTGGAAAAACGTACATACTGACGTGAGCTATCCCAACGGCTATTACGGCTGTTCTTATGACAATCTCCAGTTGTTTTTCGATCAGAACAATAACCTTCACCTGCTTTGGGCCGACGAAGCACCGATCGAGGATCTGCTGACCAGTACCGCCACCACTCCGCTCGCCGCAAATGGTTCACCGACATTTTCATTTCCCATCGGAACCTCCGGTGACGAAGGAGCAGGCGCTCCAAACGTCACAACAGATTCGAACGGAAACTTCTACATTGTCTACGCGGCCGGACCTAAAGCGCCGGCTGACACCGAAGGTATCTATTTCAACCGTTCTGATAACGACGGCGCGAGTTTTGCTCTACCCGAATCCGCCGTCATTAGCCCACCGGGCGCGATCTCGCCAGCCTACCCACAGGTTGTCGTCGACTCTAGCGGAAATGTAAATGTCGTTTGGGAGCAAGCCGATCAGCCGATCACAGCGAGCGGCGGCAATACGTTCCATCTCTTCTTCGCCCGTTCGAAGGATAGAGGCAATACCTTCCCCACGATAAGGCCGGTTCAACCGGCAACTTCCGCCAATGCTTCTGTGCTCTGCATCCCTGCGACTCCTTCTGGCGGCGCGCCGCCCACCACGCCCGACAAGACGACTTGCGGGACCGTTCAGATGGCGCTGGATACAAATTCCACGACAAACCTCAATCCCAACATCGCCTGGGTGAATAATCCGGGCTCGTCAGCCAATATCGACGTTAGCGTTGCGAATGTGGCGGCGACTCCTCCCCAGGATTTCAGCATTAGCATCAACCCGGGTACCCCGACCGCATACTCCGGCGAAACGGTTACGTTTACCGTGACTGCGCAAGCTGTAGGCAGTTTCAGTAGCCCGATAACGCTCGGCTGCAATGACTTTCCAGCGATTGCGGCAAGTCACGGCGGAACTGTCCGGCGATCCGATTTTGTGTGTACAGCTTCGGGCCTTCTCAATCCAGGCGGTTCCGCAACCGTGAATCTGTCGATACCAGCGCAATTGCCGGCCGGAACATATCCTTTTGCGATCAACGGTACGAGTGGCGGGACGACACACCGGGTTATGGTCAACTTCAGCACAACAGGTCCTGCGGGTTCGGTCACCCCGGTTTCAGCTACCATCGCCACGGGAGCTTCGGCAAACTTCAACGTCACCATCAATCCCGGGCCCTTCACAGGCAATGTAAACTTCCTCTGCGCAGGCCAGCCGTCGTGGATTCAATGCGCTTTCAACCCTCCTTCGGTGACCGCATCGTCCACAGCGAGTAGTTCTTCTGTTTTAACGGTGACGGTGGTATCCAAGCCAACCGCCTCCTCTTTGCGTTATCCGCAATTCAGTTTGTTTGCTTTGCGCGCCCTCATGTTCGCAGGCCTGTGTGTCGCGTCGTTGTTATTGCTGATGATCGCCGCATCGCGACGCGGAAAGAGGAGCGCTCAGATTCTGCTGCGCGGAATCGCAGTCGTAGCGCTGGTGCTCGCGCTGTCGATTGGGCTCACCTCTTGTGCCGGTGCTTCAGGTCCATCAGCGGCTGCCAATGCGAACAATGGTGCTGCTGGGAATACCGGCTCGAACATTCCGGTAACAGTGAATTTCAACGTCCAAGCTCAGTCCGGAACGGCAACAGCGACTTTGGGCGCGTTAACAATAACAGCGCAATGAAGGCGCAAAGGGAATGCACAACAGCGCGGAACTGCGGTCACTCAGGCACCTATATGGAGCGCAAGCCGGACTAATTCAAGCATCACAGCTCAGCGTCACCATAATCGGCTGCAGTTATGTGGCGCTCCCGTTCGGCTCGCCACAACAGACCATCGCGTCAAGATCTAACATCAGCGTACTTCACGGAACGGCTGCCGACGTCTCGTTCGAATAAACGCTCTCGACGTCCCCTGAACTGGTTGCCGTCACAACATAGAAATATGTTTGGCCTGCCTGGACGGCACGGTCCGTATAGCTGCTCGCGGCTATCAGAGATGTATTGAGTTTAGTATATGGTCCGCCGGAACCGGTCCCTCGATACACGTTGTATCCCAGGACCCCCGACGAAGCGCTCGGATTCCAAGTCAAACTTACATCGTGAGCTAGGCCCGGCGTGTTAAATGGGCTAGGCGCTGAAGACAAGCCGGAATTTGAAGTACCCTGGGTTCCGGTCAAAGCGTTACTTACTGATGAACCTGAGAGGCCGGCGAGCCCCTGAGATGCGCAACCGGAAAACGTACCGGCTGCGGCGAGGGTAAGTAAAGCAACAAACAGCGCTAACCGGCGTCGGCATGCGCGCCGTGGACGGTGAGAACTCTGATGCGGTACATCGGCGACATAATTGCTCGCTGGGTGATTTTTCATGGCGCGCGAGTCTAAGTTGACCCGGCAGGGTAGTGAAACTGTACTCTAGGACAAAAACGGGACGAGATTGCCTCATCTGTTATTTGCCCTCATTTCTCGCGCCAATATCGAAGGTTCACACGGAACCTAATTGCGTGCCACTCAGCCCGGTTTGAATGTCGGCACCACTTCGCCTTCTTCGAACAGTGCTGTGACAACCCGGCCAGAGGCGCGACCTGCTAGGCCGGCAATCGCCTCCAGGTCGGCTTTCGAGAAACCAATGCAGCTAATCTGTATCACTCCGCTCGGCGAGATAACGAATAACGTAGGCGAGTTTGTGAGCCCGTACCGGTTGGACACCGGGTACCCTGTGCCGTCAAGGAGAACTGGAAACGTGATAGCGAACTTTTTGACGAATTCGCGCGTATCCTTCAGGTGATTCTGCGAAATTCCCCAGACCCTGAATTTTTGCCCGCCGTATCTCGCGTGTATACGCTGAAGAAACGGAAAGGTGAATTGCGACGTGATGCAATTCACCTTGAAGAACGCAGCCAGTACTGGGCCGTCTCTTAGAGACTCCGCTAAGTTTCTCCTCTGACCTTCGATATCCTCGAGTTCGATGGCAGGTGCGATGCTCCCTGCCGCCAGCGGTTCCAGAGCCTCCCGCCGCACATACCGGCGTAGTAATCCCAGCAGATTCAAATTTCGGAAGTCCCTGAAGGCGATAGAGCGCGAATTAAGCATAAGGCGCGCGTACCCGGGCCGATTTGGTGGTCCGGTAGCATTTGATGCGGGCAGATTGGATGAGGGCAGCGCGACCGTCCTCAGTTAATTGAGTTCTGATCTGAAGCATCCACGATGTGACTGTACCCATAACTTCGCCGCATCCCCTGTGGCATGTGGTACTTCCGGCCTTCTGCCTTTGCTCGCGTTCGAGGAAGCCGCCCTACTACGCCTGCTCATTCCTCTTTTCCCCGTTCACGTTTCCGGTGAGCCGCACGATTTCCACTGAGCACGGCGCATGCCGGGCCACCGCGTTTGAGACGCTGCCCATGAGAAAGCGATCGATGCCCCTCCGTTCATGTGAACCCATTACAATCATGTCTGCATGCCAGCGAGTCGCATCTTCAACGATCTTTCGTTTTGGGTCCCCCGTTTTCACCTCGGTCTGAACGCTATATCCCGCTTTCGCTAATCGCGTTTTGGCTTCCATAACCAATTCTTGCCCTTCCTTCATGCTTTCTTCGCGAAATTCTTCAGCATAAAGTGTGGGAATTGGCAAAGGCAGATCGACAACATTCAGGACCCTCACTTCCGTCTCTTTCGGTTCGAAGTGGCCGATAATTGCCCGCAGCGCCGCTTCAGAAAACTTTGAACCATCTGTCGCCAGTAACACTCTCATTGGTTTACCTCCGGTGCGTTCCGAGTCGTTCCGCGTCTCGTTTTCCTCTTTATTCCTTAGTCCTTTTCCCATTCCTCCGCGGTGATGCTCATCACCCAGCTTTCCAGCCATTTCATAACTTCCAGGCATCCCAACCGGAGGTTTTGTTCTCTAACGCCGGCTTGTTAGTTAGGGGTTCGCACGGATTGACCCCGGGCGGAAGTTGATCTAACCTTCCCGCCCACAAAGGACGGCGTGCACAGGTCGGCATTGCATTAATCGCGGGCAATTGCTTGTAGCTCCGTCCTGTTGAAACGGATGTTTACTGGAGGTTTCGGCCCATGCGATCTTCTACCGGCCGCCCTGCTTTACTTCAGAAGTTCTCTCTCTGCATAGCTGTGACTTGCAGTTCGGCCATTTGGGCGGCGGCTCACCCTGGGCCGGCTCAAAGGGCGTCGGAACCGGCGCAAACAGCCGACCAACCGGCACGTGTGACCATTCCAGGCCCCCTGAAACCATTCCTACGCATGGCTGCCATTAGCCAGCAGGTAAATCCAGAGGAAGTGCTGCCGCTACTAGCGCGCAATGTGGTCATCGATGGTTATCGCGGAGCGCCCGACAAGGATCCCAAACCCACTGAATTCCTTCTGCTATTGCGGCGCTATATCCAGCAGGCGACAGAATTGCAACAATTGGCCGGCCCTCAGGAAACCCTGCGTGCGTCAAACTGCCAGGAAACAGCCCCGCTACTCGCCATCATTGGCTATCGTCTCAAGCAGGGCTGCGGGCCCAACAGCGAGCTGGAGGCCTCCGATGCCGACCGTGCGTTTATCGCCAATGATTCAGGATTCCCTCTGGTGGAATTCGAGCAGGCGGTTCGGGATAGCAAGCCATTCGTATATCCGTATCCTTCTTCACCTGTACCGCTGATCTTCAAGCCGGAAGATTGGAAATTCGGCGAAAAGAGTGAGGAAAGCGATTTTCTGAAGATCCTCGTGCAGGATCCTGTGAAGGCGCGCCTCTACTGGGCTCTGTCCCGAATGGATACCGAGACCCGGAATTCGCTTCGGCAAGCCCCTGGATTGGCGAAGCTTGTGCCCTTCACTCCGTTACTTGATTTTTATGGCGCGGAACTTTCGATTCGTTCCGGCCGCGTTGTCGTTCCCGGTGGCGCCTCAGCGGAACCTGGATGGAAGCAGTTGGTTGGCGTCGGGCCGGATAGCCCTGACGAGTTCTTGCTGAAGTTGTGGGCAAAGGATGAAGGCTGGCTAGCGGCCTATTTCGACGCCCTCTCTCGCCTTAGCGCGAGCCAAGTAGCTTATTTCACCGATGGTCGACGACTGCCCCGTTTTTACCAGGCTCTGCGAGGGGAAGATCCGCATCCCGGTCCCGCCAAGTTCCTCGTTTTTCGGCCTGATCCGGGACTGTCGCTACTGATAACCCGGCTGCCGGTCGAAAATAAGGATCAACCCCTGATCCCTGGAAATGTTCAGGTTTGGAAGGAGATCGTACGACGTCACCCGACTTCCAAGCTCACGGGGGAATGGGCTCACAGAGCTGGGGGCTGGAACAATCCCGAACAGGTTCTCGAAGGCATGTTTGGACTTTCTCGCGCAATCAACAATGGCCCCTTACAGGTGTTCCTCACCGTGTCGGAGATTGATCGCGCGCGAGCTCATGAGAAGCGACTCACGCCCCAAACCGTTCGGCTCCTGGCCGACAAGTTTGCCACCTTCGGCGACCAATACCCGATTTTTTCTGAGTTCCATCAGCTTGATGATCAGTCCATCGCGCGGTTCCTTACGATTGGTGAGGCCCTCGATCATATTGCCGACCGGACCGTCCGCGCCAATGCCATTGGCACCTTACAGGCAAACATAGGCTTGTGGGAAATCCTCGTGCGGCAAGGCGAAATTCCCACCGGAAATCTGAATGACTCATGGCAACGCCTGCTCAATCCGTTTGCCCGTGCGATGACGGCGACGCAAGTGTTCGATGCCGGTCGCGCATCCTTGACCGGAATCGTCCGCGACGCAGGCAGCTCAAGCGATCTCTCGGAAGGCGACTTGATCGTCCTGCTTGCAGGACCCGAGCAAACGACCGCAGAAGGTCGTCAGGTTCGCCAATTGCTGGCAAATCGTATGCGCGCAGTAATGGAATCACAGCGGCTGGCTTCGCTCGATACTCTCTTTTCGCTCGCGAACGGGCTGACACAATTGTCAGAAGGGAAGACCACTGCGGAGGCCCTCGTCCCTGTTGCTAACGAACTCCGCGAATTTGAAATGCCGAGGCCGATGTTCACGAATCGCGAAAGAACGGCGTGGGCGGGCGGCCTCTACGACAATCGGCAAACCGAGATTAAAACCGGCAGAACCTTGGTCCAAATTATCGAGTCACCCCGCTCAGCGCAAGAACTGGCTGAGGCGCGCGGCCAACTCGCGCCCTTTCTGAGGGACACATTGGTCGGCTTAAATTACGCCTACTATGAGCCCCCCGGAGCCCAAATGCTCCACAATAATCCGCTGTTTGTCCGATACCACGATTTCGCCGGCTTGACCGTGGTCGCCAGCGATCAGGCCTGGCATACGCCCATGTTGTTCGGTCGTGGGTGGGCGGCTGGAGGCGGAGCTCACTTGGTTGGATCGCTCGCGGACCTGCCTTACGTCCTTGCGCAGACCGAGCAGGACTTCATCGTTCCGGAAAACGTGCAAGCGCTTGTTTGGGAAGATCTCGTTCCTAGTTTGCTCACCAGCGCGATTCTTCCGCGGTGGTGGCATGTGACTCCAACCGAATTGCATGCCGTAACCCTTTACCAGCGTGCTGGTGAAGAGCTTCTCTCCTCTGCGGCCCAGGACACGGATTTACGCCAGCGTGTCTTGAAGATTTTTTCGGATCGCATACTGCCACAGCGAGAAGAGATCATTGAAAGCGACCTCCGTTCCGGGGCGACTCAGCGCCTCCTCGGTGAAATTACGCCTGCGGAAACCTTCTATCTCACAGCCGAGTTTCGCCGCCGGTATCCCGGCGAAAGCGGTTATTGGCGTTCCTCAGGAAAGGAATTGGAATCGCTGGCCGCGCGATATCCGGATGAGGTTAGCTGGGAACGGCTCTCTCACGATTTCGGCGTGCCGCATCCCGCGCTCGCGCAAACCTACGCTCGCGAATTGCTTAACCTGAAACCTTTTCCCGCCATGATGGGCTATTCCAGCCGCCTTATGGCGGAGTCGTGGGAATCAAATAATCTCTACTGGGCCCGCCTGGCGGATGAGATGGGCTATTCCCCGGTGATGTTGAACCGCCTGGTTCCAGAGTTGACGCGTCGAATGATTGAGAAGATTTTTGCTACACATTTTGAAGATTGGCCTGCGGTATTACGCGCTATGCGGCAAACAGGAGAAGACTTCCGAGCCGGGAAGGTCGTTCCTTTGCCGAAGAGCGCAATTGCTAGCAGCTTTTAGTCGGCCGCCGCAGTTGAGAAAAACTTTGCCGGGCTAGCCCTGGCGCGTCGGAGGGATGATGAAACGACATCACCTGTTACCAGTCTGCAGCGCTTTGCTTTTGCTTCTGAGTTTCAGTCCCAGCGTCCGCACCCAGGAGAGCGCGCCGCCCCCTCCGCCTCCGGATTCCTCGCTCGCCGATGCGGACAATGGCACGGTCTTCCGCGTCAATGTCGATATGGTGCAGCTGAACGTAGCGGTGATCGATAAAAAAGGAAATTACGTGACCGGCCTCAAGCCGTCGGATTTCCATATAGTTGAAGATACGATTCCTCAAAAGCTCGCTACTTTTGAAGAGGGAAACCAGGGGCCAATTAATTTACTGACCTCTGCTCAGCCCCCCAGCAATGCTCCTGCGTCGGGTGCGGTGACTGCCGAGCCGATCCAATCGGCTTCTGCGGGAGCGAACGTTTTCATTCTTTTCGACACCAGCAACTATATGTATCGCGGCTTCGTTTTCGCACAGGATTCGATCTCGGATTTCGTGCGTTCGCTTGACAGCTCCGCTAAAGTGGCCTTTTATTCTTACAGTCGAGATGTCGCTCGCGATGCCTTGCTTACCTCGGATCGCACCCAAGTCTTGCGAGGTGTGCGGTCCACGGTCGCCGGTGCGGATGCAGCTCTCTACAACGCCCTGCTGCTGGTGCTCCGTGACGCCGGCCAATACACGGGCCGTAAGGTCATCGTAGTGTTCTCGAACGGGCCGGACAACGCCAGCATGGTCCCCCCTGAAGGCGTTGGGGAGTTGGCGCAATCGGAAGGAATTCCGATTTACATGATCAGCACCCGCGAGGCTAAACAGGATCCGGTCAGCACCGCCGTATTTGAGCGTATTAGTGCCAGCACCGGTGGCCAGGCGTATTTCGCCAAGAACTGGAGTGAACAGCAGCAAGCTTTCGCTTCGGTGCGTGAAGATCTCTCACACTTGTATTCGCTGAGCTACTATCCGCAGCCGAATCCGAACCGCGGATGGCGCACGATATCAGTGAAATTGATCGGAGAGAAATTCAAGGGCTTGCGCATCCGAACCAGAAACGGATATCGGCCCAGACCGACCGGCTTTACACCTGACGCTCCGGCGGACACCGCGCTGGCGCGCTAAAACTGGCGCAAACGGTAAAATCGCTCGCTTATTTTTGCTGGATTTCGAGAGGCTGCGTCAGCCTGAAATCCAGCTTTGTCTCTGCCGGAATCGAGATCTCTCGATTCCCCGTTAAGGCGCCGCCAGCCAGACCTGCTCCGCCTCCGGCGCCCGCGCCAATCGCCGCTCCTTTACCGCCGCCCGCCAATGCCCCAATCAGTGCTCCGGCGCCTGCGCCGATCGCTGTTGTCTCCGCCGTCCGCTTCCCACGCCCCTTGCTGGCTGTATTGTATGTGCTGGTGTGAATCGTATGCTTCTCGCCGGAGATGGCGACCGAGGTGAGCGTCAACCCGAGTTCGGCATCACCCTTGAACCTGCCCGCGGACTTCGCGTTCGTCACTTCGGCCGTAACTTTCGATCCTTCGGGGATCACCACGTTGCCATTTACAGCGACCGGTGCCGCTATTGATGCTTCCACCCGGTCTCCGACGTTTGTATCCTTCGAGCTGACGGACTGGTCGATACTGACCCTGATGTTCGTTCCTGATTTCACCACGATTGGCGGTAGTGGAGGCGGCGCCTGCTCTTGCTGCTGCGCCGCAGCCTGACTGCCGTATGGATTCGAATTGTCGGCCGGGCTGCCATTGCTGCTCGTTTTTGATGAGCAGCCACAGAGCGTGAGAACGGCAAGCGCACAAATCCATCTAGAGAGTGTTACCGAGCGCATTTCTTTTGCCTCCGAATATTTGGGTCTGGTGGAGTAAGACAATATCAGGGAAACTGTGTAAGGAGTAGGCCATTCTGGACACTCGGTGTTCTAACGGTGCATGGAATCGAGTATCGACCTGCATGCAATCGGGTATCGACCGGCAAAGTTCGCGATAACATTGTTGATTGAATTTGAGCCCGGAGGCACAGATGGCTCGCAAACTGATCTACATCGTCGGGGGAGTTGTCGTAGCTCTGTTGATCGTGGTGTTGGTGCTGCCCTTCGTCATTGATGCAAACCGCTTCCGTCCCGAGATCGAGTCTTCGCTCGATACGGCTTTAAATCGTAAAGTAGAGATCGGCAATATTCGGCTGTCGATCCTCTCCGGCGGAATTACTGTCGAGAACATCAGCATTTCCGATGATCCTGCTTTCAACAAAGGTCCTTTCCTTAAGGCCAGGTCACTCAACGTCAATGTAGACTTGATGCCGTTAATTTTTTCCCGTGCAATTCACATCACCGGTTTGACCATTGACCAACCCAGCGTAACGTTGCTTCGTTCTTCCTCCGGTACTTGGAATTTCTCAACACTGGGCGCAAAGCAAACGGAGACGAAAACCGCCAGCGCCTCTACGACGGTAAACAGCACCTCGAATCCTGATCTTTCTGTCCACAGCTTTTCTCTTAAGAATGGAACGATGATCGTCGGCAGAACTGGCGGCGAGACGCGGACCCATACCTACGAGAAGGTTAATATCAAAGCGTCGGACCTTTCTTACACGACCCAATTCCCATTCGAGCTCACCGCGCAGGCGCCTGGCAACGGCGCTATCAAACTTACTGGCAAGGCGGGCCCGTTGAATTCGCAAGATGCAGCGGCCACTCCGTTGAACGCGAACCTCGAAATCAAAAATCTTGATCTGAAGTCCACCGGTTTCGTCGATCCTTCGGCGGGTATCTCCGGCGTTGTCGATTTCAACGGCACTTTGAATTCCGACGGGCACACAGCTACTACCAACGGCAAAGTTACGGCAACGCGTCTGCAAGTTGTGCCAGCAGGGTCGCCCTCCACACAGCCGGTGACCCTTGATTATCAGGCTGCTTATGAACTTAAGCCGCAAACCGGACAACTGCGGTCAGGCAACGTACACATCGGAAAGGCGACCGCCGAGCTCACCGGCACTTTTAATAATTCCGGCCCTGTAGCATCGGTGGAAATGAAGCTGATCGGGCAAAACATGCCTGCTGCTGACCTGGAGTCCGTCTTACCCGCCGTCGGAGTAACGCTTCCTTCAGGAGCATCCCTTAAGCAGGGGACGCTGAATGCCAACCTCGCCATCAGCGGTCCCGTTGACAAATTGGTGATCACGGGACCGGTGAATCTCTCGAACGCCAAGTTGACCGGCTTTGATCTGGGCTCAAAGATGGGCGCGCTAAGTACTCTAAGCAAAGTCGGCAGTGTTGGCGACACCGATATTCAGACGTTTAGTTCCAATTTCCGTGTCGCGCCCGAAGGGATTCGCAGCGACAACCTCAACATCGTTGTGCCGGCGATAGGATCAATGACCGGCAATGGCACCATATCCGCTGATCACAGGCTCGATTTCAAGATGATCGCGCGTTTGGGCCGCCAGACCAATTCTTCCAGTCAAGCCACAACTGCCGGCGCGGCCGGTGGCATTCCGTTCAAAGTCCAAGGAACGACCTCAAATCCTCAAATCCTTCCCGATTTTGGCGGAATAGCGGGCAGCGTCGCCAACGGACTCAAGAGCGGCACTGCGCCTATACCGTCGAACACCAAAGATTTGGGCAACGCTTTAGGCGGTCTTTTTGGCGGTAAGAAAAAGCAGTAAGAAAGCAGTGAGAAAGCAGTAGAAAAGGACCGCTGAGCCTCAAAGCCAGTCTTCTATCTGCCGGTTGTTGCTGCTGTCTGGTGCTCGATAGCCAGTCGAAACGAGCGTTCCAGCAGAGCGATCGCTCTTTCTACGTCCGAATCGTTTCCCAGGAACACGCTTACCCATCCGGAATTCGGAAGGATGTGATGCGGCTCCGCCTCGCCCGCAGCAACAATTTCATCCCGAATACGCTTCGGGAATGGAATATCCACCCATCCATCCCCGTGGATATGGCCTAGTTCGCGGTTACCCAGCCGGAATTCCAACCCGCCGTAACGGTGTGGACGAATTACAACTTCATGCCATCCCTGCACCGTGCCGACAACCCGCTTTTGGGCGCCTGCGACTGCCATTGCTTTACTCCCCCGTCCGTTTATTCTAGCTCTATATGAGCAACGCGCACCCTTCTCTGGAATCGCAAGCCGCGGCCCGCCCGATCGCCGAAAAACCGGAATCGCGCCAAGTCGCGCGCTCGCGGCTGCAGCGCATTTGGAAGCTCGTCCTCATAGTTCAATCGATCCTGCTTCTGGCGCATTGGTGTTTGTACGCGACATGGACCTGGTTTCATCCTTCGCTGAGACCGGCAATACTCACTGCACTACGCGTTGTGTTTCCTCTTGCGACCATAAGCTTTGTCGTTGCCTCGTTACTTGCGTGGAGGTATTTCAACCCTATCGTGCGGGCGTTTTATACGGCCGCAGCCGTGTGGGTGGGCTTCTTAACTTTTTTTCTTTTCGCGGCAGCGCTTTCCTGGATCGTGCTTGGCGCGACACAGCTCGCGGGAGCACAACTCCCAGCTGATATTATCGCCGATGTGCTTTTTGCTGCCGCTCTGCTGATCGGGCTGTATGGTGTAATCAATGGCGCGGTCATTCGCGTAAACCGCGTAACTATCAGATTGCCCAATTTGCCGGACGCGTGGCACGGCCGCGTTGCTGCGCTGGTTAGCGACACGCATCTCGGGCACATCCGGAATGTCGGATTTATGCGGCGTGTAGTCTCTCAGCTCAATCGCCTCCATCCGGACGTCGTCTTAATTGCGGGCGATATGTACGACGGAACAGTCGGCAACGTGCAGCGTTTGGCGAACTCGTGGTCCACCCTTTCAGCGCCGCTTGGCGCTCTTTACGTCACCGGCAATCACGAGGAATTTATGAACCGAGCGCAGTACCTGGAAGCGGTGGCGAACGCCGGTGTTCGCGTCTTACATAACGAAAAAATCGACGTCGAAGGCATGCAAATCGTTGGCGTCCACTACCGCGAAACTGTCGATCCGCGGCGGCTTCGCACCATACTTCAGACCGCCTCGATCGACAGCAAACGGCCCAGCATTTTGCTGGTCCATGCGCCTCATCGGCTGCCTATTGCCGAAGAAGCAGGGATTTTCGCTCCAGGTTTGTGGACACACGCATGGTGGACAATTTCCGCCGGCCTCCTGGATTACCTCCAGAATCTATGGTCTTTACGTTCATGGCCTGAACCGATTCGGCAAGCTTCTGGTCTTCACGTCCTGGGGCGTTGGCACTTGGGGTCCTCCCATGAGAGTGGGGACGAACCCAGAAATCGCGCTGCTCAAGTTCAAACAGGCCTGATCGGTTTGCCGGAACGTGGTTCAAGCTGCTCATTTAAAAGCATTTATGTCAGATTAAATACAAGTGGACTCAGCAAACCACCCATCACAGACGAGGAGTTACGCCCTGAACTTGCCAGCGCGATATAAGTGCTGGCGCTAGCGGTTACCCACCAGCCGGATACTGGAGGCTTCGGAAGCACTAGGGCTTTCGGCAATCCACGAATCGAGAATACTGAGTTGATCCTGAGGCGCATCCAGGAAGGCAATGCCCATACCGACTTGCTCCTGGACGTGAATGACTCGGGCCTTGACTACAAACGTCCGTTCATCCCGAGAAATAATGGCCTTCAGTGATGTCCCAACGGGAAATGTCTTTGGCGTATCGACGTAACATCCGCCGCGGCTGATTTGACTGACCCGTCCCGACACCAACTTGGCGTCTTCGGGGTCAGTTAGTTCCGCGATGCCGATAAAGCCATATCGCTCGCTCTGCCGCCGCTCACTGCCGGGTCGAATTGTCGGATTTGGCGATTCGGGAGATGTGTGAGTAATCATGATGGCTGCATCTTGATACAACGATGCCGTCACTGCCAGCACGGTATTTGCGGGTGCGACAAAAAGATAAACGTTGGAAAGCGGGTTTCAATCTGGAACAGCAGCTAGATTTCGGGTTCTATCTCCATTCGAAGCGAATCTGAAGTGATCCCGAACTATTGACTTTCGATATTCACGGCGTAATACGCGACTGCTCGGCCGGAGACTTCTTTCCACCAGTGCGGAGTTTTGGCTGGAATAGTAATGACGTCGCCTTTGGTGAGGTGATGGGTTTCGCCGCCCTCGATGGAAGTGGCGACCATCTGGTCTGGGCTGGTTCGCTTCGCGCCAACCATGGTGCCGCCGGTTATGAACGTGGCCTCGCCTTCCACCATGATGAAAATGTGGTTGGTGTGTTCGTGATATTCCACCTGGCCCGCGCCGCGGCGATTGGCCAGCACGATTAATCCCGGATCGTTGATGATCGGTCCGCCTTTCGCCATGACCTCAGCGACCTTATCGTGGCCGATGTAGTGAACAGCGGCTGGCACCCCAACGCCCACCGGTGTCGCAGCAGCGGCGGTAAAGACAAGAGCGACTAACAGCAACGTAGCCAACGTGGCGAACCATTTCATTTTCATTTCCTTTTAAACAAGAAGTTACATCAAGTGCGGCGGGAAGCCGCGAGAACCCAGGCAATTAATTCTTCGGATTTTCGGTTTCGGCGGCTTTCTGGCGTTTTTGCTGATCCTCGTTCGACAATTGGCCGGCATAGGCGCCCGAACCGGCTTGCCGCGAATAGCGCATGACCACGGTGCCATCGGTGCGCTTGATCTGGTCGATGACGGCGTTCGGCACCCCGGACTTTGCGGCGCGAACGATGAAAATCAGTTCGTCGCCGGGCTTGAACGTTTGCTTTGTCCAGCCGTCGTCCGCCATCATGGATTCCGGTGAGCCGACTTCACCGGTCCACTGCACGGTCTTGCCGCTGTCGTCTTTTGTGTTCCAGACGAGCAAAACGTGCGGATTTCTCCACACGAAGTCCACCACGGTGCCCTTCAAGGTGACCTCGTTTGTTGTCCATGCCGCGTTGCCGTGATGTGCGAGGATCGGGGAGGGCGCCATTGACCATAGAACCGACACGACCAGAGTCGTTACGAAAATCATTGCTCGCGACATTTTTCTTTCCCTCCTCTTTCTGATAGTGATAGCAACTGTAAAGAATCGCTTATTATTTCGGAACCGTGGGAATGGTGTTCTTGTTATCAAAAGCGATGCTTTCGGACGGAACGCAGAAATGCTCGCCGAGTTCGGTATTGGGAATCAGCGTCAATGTGGCGGTGGTGGTCCAGGGCGCTGTATAGACCTTCGGGTCGTTAATCGTGAGAGTGAGTTGAAGCAAACCGTAGTTGAGCCGCTTGTAGCGTTCCACGACACGCATTTCATCGCTATGCGGGTAGCCTCCCGGCCTGTCAACTCCCGCACGCCCCGCCGGTGTGGATGCGAGCCATGATCTGTCGTCGTAACCATTGGATTCCACGACGAACGTGTCGCCTTCCCAGTGCCCGACGGCGTACCCGAGATAGCGCGGGATCGGCGGATTTTCCGGCAACTTGCGACCGTCGGTCCAGATGTCGCGCCAGGTGTGGCCCCATTCAATGAACTGCACAACCCGGTCTGGCAAGTTCACGAATTGGAAACCGAAATTGTAGGTCAGCCAACGCGGCCAGCCCCGCGGATCACAGATGTTTACCGGATCTTTCGAGTTCCACTGCACTGATTCGCTCTGATTGGCCTCCCACAGTTTCTTCCCATAGGGAGTAAACGACGGAATGGCCGCCGTATTCAAAGGAGTGCCGTTGGCATCCAGGTCCTTCGGATTGCCGCTCCAGATTCCCGAAATGTCGTGCGATTCAAACGAGCGCGTATCTACGTTGGCTTTCTCACGATCCTCTTTTTTGTGCGCCGAGTTTTCGCAGTACGGACACGTTTTCCACCCTGGCCCCGGAGTAACCACGGGTATCTCTAATCCTGGCCGTGGCGGAGGCTGTTTGGCTTGATTCGAAGGGCCCTCTTGCGCGGAGGTGAAACCGGAGAAGGAAAACATGGAAGCAATCAGTCCAAGATTGAGAAGGGAAGAAACGCGCATTTTGCCAAAGCCCCCTTGTGCGGGTCACGTGACCCTGGGCACCTGAAATTGTCACGATTGTACGCCTATTTTCGTTTTGTGAAACGCAAAGAGATTTATAGCGGCTGTAACGGGTCTGTGGTTTTCGTGATATTTTCGCGCGTCAAACGGCTGACGGCAGCTTTGAAGCGCAGGAGGCGAACAGATGCGGAAGTCGTTTGCGGGCGCAGTGGCCACAGGAGCAGCTATCGTGGTCTTTTGCTGCGCAACATTCGGCCGGACGAAACAGCCGCAGGAGGTGGCGCCCGGCAGTTCCATTTGGAAGTACGAGGGCCGCAATCGGGCCGTAGGCACGGGCGGGCCGGCGCCCGTGCGCGATCTAACCGGATCGTGGGCGGGTCCGCGTTCCGGCGCAGGAGTGAGGCCGTCAAAACCCGCGGAGCAGCCGTCGTTTACCCCTCTTGGCCAGCAGCTCTTCAGCGCCAACAAAACACTGGCGAAATACGAGCCTGCGGGAACCAATGATCCGGTCGTAAGGACCTGCGACCCTTTGGGCTTTCCGCGCGCGGATAACTATTCGATCATGCAGATGGCGTTTGCCACCATGCCAAACCGCATTGTGGTGCTCTACGCCTTTCAGCAGCAATGGCGTGAAATCTGGATGGATGGACGAGAGCTTCCGAAGAATGTTGGAGCAGCAGGGAAGGACGCGCCAGATGCACGCTATTACGGCTATTCGGTGGGGCATTGGGAAGGAAACAACACCCTAGTCGTTGAAACTGTCGGGTTGGACGACCGCACCTGGCTGAACGAACTGGGCTATCCGCACAGCGAAGAGGCGCGCGTGGAAGAGCGCTTCACGCGGACCGATTTGAACGATATGGAGTTGACGACCACTATTGATGATCCGAAGGTTTATACGAAACCTTTTTCTCTCGGCACCGAATATTTCCGATGGATACCCAACCAGATGATGGAAGAGAGGCTCTGCGTTCCTTCGAATGTTATTGAATACCTGAAAGCAGTGGGTGATCCCGCCGGCGCAGCCAAACCCTGACGGGTGGCCGAAAAAAATCCGCGTCATCGCACATCTCAGGCGAGAATCGAATGCGACCGTACTTTCCCGCCTCCTTAGAGCGACATCCAGCCGGCCAGGAAATAATAGAACAATGCCGAAATTGCGGTGAGGTACGCCAGCATCACAAGCGTCCAGCCCATATTATGGCGGATCACCTGGCCTTCGCTGCGCACCAGTTTGCTCGTGGAAACGCCCACGCTGGCTGTTTGCGGCGCGATTGGCTTCCCGACTTCGGCGCCCACAGAATTAAAGGAGGGGAGCAGGAGAACGGGCAGATTCAGGAGCCTCCCAGTCAGAGCTTGCACCGGTCCGAACATGGCGTTGGTCGCAGTATTGCTGCCTGAGAGTGCAACGCCGATCCATCCGAGAATGGGCGCAAGGACCACGAAAAACACGCCGATCTTCGAGAGTCCGTAGGCCAGCGAATTGGCCATCCCGGTGAATACGAAGATATACGCCAGCGCGAAGATAAAAAATGCTACCAACAGCGCGCCCCACATCTGCTTGAATGTCTTCGCAAACACCTGGCGGATGAGCTCCGCGCGCGGCCGCAAAATCAGCAGGAGCACGAGCCACGAGGCGAGAATGGAGGTCCCACCGGCAAAAGGTGTGAAATTAAAGACCGATGGAACCGGCTTCTGCGTAACGGACGAGCTCGCTGTCACCGACCATTTGAACCAACTGACCGCCGGCAAATGAGACCAGGGACCGGTCCAGGAGACGACAACGGCAATCAGCACGATATATGGGAACCAAACCGAGAACGCTTCCCATGGTGAACCCAAGTGGATTTCTGCCGCGTCATGCACTTTTGCGCCACTGATGAGCGGCGCCCCACCGAAGCCACGAATCTTCTTCGGTTGCCAAATTTTTACGAACAAGAACAGGATCCAGAAAGAAACGAGTGCTCCACTCAAGTCGGGCAAGTACGGGCCGAGATAGCGAGCGACCGGCCACTGGCCGGCGACATATGAAGCTGAACCGACGATCGCGAGCGGCCAGGCTTCGATCATTCCTCCCCATCCGCTGACGAGATAGATCAGCACCCATGGGGGCAATATCGCCAAGATGGCAACGATGCTGCCGACCGACGCCGACAGCGCCATTAAAGGAAGTCCGGTGACGGCAGCCAATCCGAGAATTGGCGCCCCAAGCGCGCCGTAAGAAACGGGGGCATTATTTGCCAGCGCCGCCACGCGGATGGCATCGAGATCAGCGATGCCTAAACCCACCAGAATCGGCACGACCACAGCCCACGGATAGCCGAACCCTACAAGCCCTTCGAGCAATGCGCCGAATGCCCAGGCGAGCATAATAGTTTGAATGCGAATATCAGCCGTGGCGTGATGGATCATCCATTTTTTGAATCTTTCGAAAATTCCTGTGAAGACGAGCGTATTGAAGATGATCAGGCCCCAGAAGGTGATCCAGTCGATGGCCCAGAAGCCCGTCAAGCCTCCGTAGAAATATGATTTCAGCGTGTCCACCGCAGGCGCATGCCACACCAGAACGCCAAGAACGATGGTGATGATGCCGCCGATTATGGTTGCCAGCCAGGCCGTAAGTCTTAGCGCGGCCAGCATATAGAGTAATGCGGCGAAGGGGACCATGGCGATCAGTACGGTCAGCCATAGATTGCCCGCCGGATTGAGTGTTTGCTGAAACATTGTGTCTCCGCGTCTGAAGCTATCGCCGCCAGCCAACGTCGCGGGTCAGAGGGCTCGCAGCCCATAATGGGCCGGCGAACCGGCCAACGTTTATATCGTTCCTTGGGCAGGAGGACAAGGTGCTCGCAAAGCAAAGCCGATTTTCTCAGGATGCGAGCTTGCGGCAAAGCTCGGTTTGCAAACGCGCGTGTGTTAATCTCCCGTTTCCTGTCGGAGACAGGCGCTGATGGATCGTCCAAAGATACTCGTAACGCATCGATTGTTCGAAGAGCCCCGAGCAAAACTTGGAGAGCATTTTGAAGCCGAATATTGGAATGACTCAGAGCGGCCGCCGCGAGCGGAAGTGTTGCGCCGCGTTGCCGATAAGGACGGCTTAATTTGCCTCCTCACTGAAAAAATTAATGAGGAACTGCTGGCCGCCGCGCCTCGACTCCGCGTAGTAGCGAACATCGCCGTCGGCTTCGACAACATCGACGTAGACGTCTGCACGCGCCACAACGTAGCGGTGAGCAACACCCCCGGCGTTCTCGACGAGACCACCGCCGATTTTGCCTGGGCGCTGCTCATGGCCGTGGCGCGCCGCCTGATTGAAGGCGACGCGATGGCGCGTTCCGGTCAATGGAAAGGGTGGAATCTGGATCAGCTTGTTGGAGCGGATGTGTGGGGCAAGACGCTCGGCATTCTCGGGTTTGGCCGTATCGGACGTGCTGTCGCACGCCGTGCCAACGGCTTCGGAATGCATATCATTTACAATGACGCCGTGCGCGCCGCCAGCGAAGTGGAAAGCGAACTCAGAGCGGAATTTATGGAACGTGATGCCGTGCTCAGTGAGGCGGATTTCGTGAGTTTGCACGTGCCGCTATTCGAATCCACCCGAGGACTCATCGGCCCACGCGAACTGGCACTGATGAAACCGACGGCATTTCTTATCAATACATCTCGCGGACCAGTCGTGCAGGAAGCCGCGCTCGTCGCCGCTCTCGAAAACCATCGGATTGCCGGCGCTGCGCTCGATGTTTTCGAACGCGAACCCCAGATCGGCCATGGACTCCTCCGCCCCAACGTGGTTCTGGCGCCGCATCTCGCATCGGCCTCGCTTGAGACGCGCACGAGAATGGCCATGATGGCTGTCGAAAACATGATCGCGTTCTTTGAAGGGCATCGTCCCCCGAATCTCGTGAATCCCGCTGTGTGGAGAAAATGATTCGAAGAAGAGGTACGTTATGCCGGCTGTGACTCGCAACAACCCTAAATTGACGCTGGATGGCGCGCAAATGGTGCTGGCCGCAGCTCTGGCGCGCGCCGCGGAACTGCAAGTTCCGATGGACATTGCTGTGGTCGATGACGGCGGGCATCTCCTGGCCTTCGCGCGCATGGATGGTGCGAAGATCTCTTCGGTTGAGATTGCCATTCGCAAAGCGCACTGCGCCGCGATTCGTCGGCTGCCTAGCGGCCCTGCGCGAAGCGGCAACGACGTGAACCTGGTGCTCTCGCTGGGCATTTCCATCGCTAGCGGGGGCCAGCAGCTGCCATTGCGCGGCGGCCTGCCGCTGCAAGTGGATGACGTTTGTGTCGGGGCAATCGGCGTAAGCAATGGCACCGAGGATCAGGACGTCGACGTCGCCCAGGCCGGCGCGCGCGCCCTCGAACGTGTCTGACCTGAAGCAGTTCGCGAGCGAAATCGCAAAAGAAACGCTGGCAGCCATTGATATCGGTTTGGCCATGCGGCAGAAATTGTCGCGTATCGGCTCGCGCATTCAATTCGACGCGCAAACAATCGATCTCGCCGGCTATGATCGCGTTGTTGCGATTGCTGTTGGCAAAGCGGCTGTGAGCATGGCGCGCGGGTTCGCCGAATTGCTCGGCCACGACTTTTCCTTCGAAGGCATTTTGGTAGCGCCGCGCGAGTCTTTGGCGAATGTTGCTGGTTTTCGCGCAATAGGCGCCGGTCATCCGATTCCGGACGCCGGCAGCATCGTTGCCGCGCGTACTGTCATTGATGTGCTCTCGCACTGCGGCTCGCGCACGGTGGTCTTTTTTCTTCTTTCCGGCGGCGGATCTTCGCTGCTCGAACTGCCGCTCGATTCTCGCGTGACTCTGGAAGATCTCCGGCAGTTCAATCGCGTGCTCGTTCAGTGCGGCGCCTCGATCAATGAGATCAATGCAGTGCGCAAGCATGCCTCCGCGGTCAAGGGCGGGAGGCTCGCGGCGGTCGCGCGCGGAGCGACGAAGGTGACCATTGCGATTACCGATGTCCCGGCCGGATACGAATCAGCCCTGGCATCCGGGCCGACGCTGCCCGATCCAACCACCGTCTCTGACGCTCTGCGGGTGATCCAAAAGCACAATCTCAACTCGAAGCTGCCCGCATCCATCCGAGCCATTTTCGCCCAACCCGAATTGATTCCGGAAACTCCCAAACCGGCGAACTCCGTATTTGCGCGCGCCCATTTTTCACTTCTGCTGACGATGCAGGATCTGTTTCATCATGCTCACCAGTCCGCGGAAGCACGAGGATTCATCACACAATGCGACAACTGCACCGACGACTGGCCTGTTCCTAAAGCCGCGGAATACTTATTGAAGGAACTTCGGCAGCTTGCCAGCGA
The DNA here is from genome assembly GCA_035651555.1 of Terriglobales bacterium. Lineage (GTDB taxonomy): Bacteria > Acidobacteriota > Terriglobia > Terriglobales > Acidobacteriaceae > Gp1-AA145. The sequence goes on along the minus strand of DASRFL010000004.1, from coordinate 15,903 downwards.
AAACTGTGGCCGGCGCGTGGCTCTGATCAGCGATGGCGAACTCAGTTCGCCTGTGAACGGCGACGGTCTCGGCGGGCGCAATGCGGCATTTGTTCTGGAGTGCGTGGAACGAATTGCGGGCGACAAAATCGCGCTTTTAAGCATCGGGACTGACGGAAAAGACGGCTCTAGCCCGGCAGCCGGCGCCGTGGCCGATGGTCAAACCTTAGAACGGGCGCGCGCGGCAGGGTTAGATCCTCAGGCGTTCGCCGCGCGAAGCGATTCTTACAGTTTTTTTTATAAGCTGGGAGACGCGATCGAGACTGGGCCCACCGGAAACAACCTGCGGGATTTGCGCATACTGCTCGCCGACTGAGTCAGGGATCCGCTCTCCGCTGTTGTTCCTGCTCGATTTTCTTCAGTCTTTCGTTCATTTCGGCGAGATTCTGCTCGATTTTATCGAGCCGTTGAACGATCGGCTGATCAGCGCCCAGAGACGCCGAGGAAGCAGGCGGCGGAGTGTCGGCATTTGCATCGGATTGTTGCTCGCGCTGCTGGCCTTCGGGATTTTTTATTCGTGCGATCTGCCGTTCGATGACGGGCCCCTGTCCCGATACCATATCTCCGCTCTTGCGCAGGTTCTCGAGTGGTTCTATGGCGGCGGGGTCGCCCCGATCGCCGAGTGCATAGACGGCAGCGAGCCGAATGTCGAAGTCGGGATCGTTCAAGAGCGCGATCAGACGCGACTCTACACCTTCATCTTTCTTGGCGACCTTGCCAAGACTATCGATGGCCGCGGTTCGCAGGCGCATCGGTTTGCCAGCTCCGACCCAATCCAAGAGGCGCGGCGCGGCTTGATCATTGCCAAGCGAACCCATGGCACGCAGCGCAGCGCGGCGAATCACGTCATCAGGCGAATCTGTCCGGGCTGCGGCTTCCAACGTCGCGAGGGCGCTGTCGCTTTTGCTCTGGCCAAGAGCGACAAGCGCGGAGGCTCGGACGCGATACGCGCTGTCTTTAGCCGCAATCTCGCTCAGTGTGGCGCTGAGAACAGAATCCTTGGGGAATTTGCCTAGTTGTTCCACGGCGACTTCGCGTACCCAAGGCTCCGCATCTTTAAGACCGGACAGCACGGCTTGCTGCGCCTGAGCTCCGCCAATTTTCGCCAATGCGGTAAGTGCCTGCACGCGAACGCCCCAAAAGCGGTCATGCGCCGCTGCCTGGCCCAGCGCCTCGACAGCGGCGCCGTTGCCTTTCAGATCGCCAAGTGCTTGCGCCGCATCGGCGCGGTCGGGAACATCTTCGGCGTGTTGCAGTTGATAGAGCCATTCTGCGGGTGTTTTGTGGAATTCCACTGATTTGAGGATTTTGTCGCCTTTGTCAAACAAAACCATCAGCGGCTGTGAATCCGCCGGGAATGAGAACGTCTCATCCGCTTTGGAGATTGTGATCGGGAAGCTCTTGCTGCCCGTGGATGTGGTGATCTCCACCTCGACCGGCATATCGAAAAAACTTACACGTCCGCGTACTTCCTGCGTCTGCTTTACCTCCATCTTCTCCTGTTTGGCAGTGCCATCGTAGCCGGTTGTGACGGCAAAGCGCGGCGCGCCCGCTCCGTAGATCCATTCATCGAAAAAGCGATCCACGTCAACATGTGTGGATTCTTCGACTGCCTTGATCAGGTCCGCCGTCGCCACGTTCTGCAGTCGATTGACTTCGAGGTAATGCTTGATCGCGCCAAAGAAAGCCTCGTTGCCGAGTTCATCCCTGAGCATTTGCAGAACCAGACCTGCTTTGCCATAGATATTTCCGGCAAAGTCGAGGGAGTCACGGAAATCGTGGGTGACGATGGGCACGGCAAATAGTCGCCGCTGCCGGAACCAGGCGGCCTGTGAGCGCCAGCGCGAATAGGCGGCATTGTCCACGCCGTATTGGTGCTCTTCCCACAGGCTGGCCATGAATGTCGCAAATCCCTCGTTCAGCCACAGATTCGCCCAATCCTTCGTTGTGACGAGATCCCCGAACCATTGATGCGCCATCTCATGCGAGATCAAGCCATCGGCGCCTTCCAGACTTTCGCGCGCCAGCGCGGGATGTAAAAGTCCGCGCGTCGTCAGGGTTGTCGCGCTCACGTTTTCCATTCCGCCAACTGTGAACTGATCCACGGCCGTCTGGTCGTATTTGTCCCAGGGATAGGTGACACCCAGTCGGTCGGAGAAAAAGCTCAGCATTTCGGGCGTGCGTACAAATGTTGGCTCGATGCGATCGGCTTCACCTTTGGGCACTCGATAATCGACAGGGATATTGCGCCAGGTCTTCTTACTTTCATCGAATTGTCCGGCCACCAGCGAAATCAGATACGTAGAGATCGGCTGCGCCTGGCGCCAGGTCCAGGTTTTCATTCCCTCTCCCGCATCGACCACGCTTTCTAAGCGTCCGTTCGAAACGGTCACCCAATCGCGCGGAACGGTGACGATCATCTCCGTCGTGGTGCGGTCGTTCGGATAATCGTAGATGGGGATGTAATAGCGAGTGTCTTCGGCCTCTCCTTGCGTCCAGATTTCCTTCGGCTGGGTCGAGTAGTTTTTATTCGGCAGGATGAAATACACGCCTTTTTTCGGCCTGCCCTGGTAACGAATGACGATCTCGTGTTTTTCACCCGTTTTGCTGGGGCGGTTGAGATCGACGTGAAGCTTGGCATCGTCAGTCGTGAAACGCGCTTCTTTGCCGTCCAGCCGGGCGCTCAAAATTGTCAGCCCGACGGAATCAAAATCTAAAGCGCGGAGCCCATCCTTGAGCGTGCTGATCGTATGCGTAACCTGCCCAATGACCTCGCGCTTGTCGAGATCGAACCGCAACTCGATGCGTGCGTTCTGGAGATCGTAATCGCGGTTGCGGGCGAACGGCTCATCCGCACGTAGCGAAGGCGCAATCGCGAGAACCGAGGCGAGCAGCAGGAAAAGAATGCCTGCAACAGGCGCGTAGCCGTTCGGCCGCCGGTGCGCACAACCCGGGCCATTTGTTTTTCCAGCCATTGCACTCACCTCAATATTTTTCGAGCCGCTCACGCGCGCTTTTCGCGCAGGTAAGCGTCTTCCTTGCGAATCCAGTCTTCGCGCCGCGGCGCAAAAAAGTCGATATCCACGGTGTCTTCCAGCGCTACCGCCGAATGCGGAACATTGGCAGGAATGTAAAGCACTTCGCCGCCTCGAACGACCACTTCCCGGTCGTCAAAGATGAATTTCAGCGCTCCCGAAAGTATCAGCGAGAATTGCTCGCTTACATGAAAATGCCGCGGCACGATGGCGCCGCGGGTCATTAACAGGCGAGCGATGGTGGCATTATCGCCACTAAGCATTTGACGCGAAATCAGTTGGTTAAGCTGCTCGCCTTCGAGCTTCTCCCACGAGGTTGCTTGCATCGTTGCCTCTCCATCACCGGCTTCGGGAATGTGATAATCTTCGCATCGTCGCGCCAAACCGCAAGTTCCGTCAATGCCCATCGCCCGTCGATGACCAATCTCCTCGAGAAGCTGATCCGATTTGTCGCTGTTTTCGTGCTTGCTTTTGAAATGCCCGTCCCGGTCTATTGGCTCGTACTGCATGGCCCAGTCTCTTTCTGGCGCAAACACCGGCGCAGTGCATTTCCTGTGGCCGTGCTGGCGGCGTGGGGCATCGGCGATGCGGTTCTTTTTCTCTTCCACCGGGAGCTTTTCCTGCCTGACAGCATGTCTTGGGTGGCGGCGGCAGCACTGGTCCTGATCGGATTCGATGTTTTCACGTTTTCCACGTGCGAAGCGGCGCTGGGAAGCCGCCGAATCGTCGGACATTCCGAGCTCGCCGGCAGCCGCGAGCTGATTGCGCGCGGACTGTATGCGCGAGTGCGTCATCCCCGGTATCTGGGTATGATGGCAGGCGTGTTCGGAGCTTGTCTTGTCATCGCGGCGCTGCCATTGTGGACCGTCAGTGTCGCCTGGTTATTGCTCGCGCTGATTAGCATACGCGCAGAAGAGCACGAGCTGCGTGACCGGCTTGGTGCGACCTATGCGGCTTACTCCGAACAGGTTCCAGCGCTTTTGCCGTTCCGGCTGATTTCACGCCAAAGCCACATCGCGTCACGCCGGAATCGCACTTGACCCGCACCGGGGCAAAAGTTCGCGTCGCTTTCCAGGGCGAGCCAGGCGCGTTCAGTGAAGAAGCGGCAGTAAAGCTACTGGGCGCACAAATCGAGACTGTTCCGCGCCCCACCTTTGAGTCAATGTTTGCCGCTATTGATGATGGCGCGGCGGATTTCATCCTCGCTCCGGTCGAGAATAGCCTTGCCGGATCCGTCTATCGCTGTTACGACTTGTTGCTTGAGAGCAAGCTCAGCATCATCGCCGAAGTAATTCTTCCAATTTCCCACAATTTAATCGGTGCGCCGGGTGCGACTATCGAGCAGGTCCGGTTCGTGCAATCGCATCCAGTCGCGCTGGCGCAGTGCACCCGATTCTTTGACGATCATCCCAATATCACGCGCGTCGCCGCGGAAGACACTGGAGGAAGCGTCCGCGAAGTCGTCCGCCTCGGCAATCCGCAACGTGCGGCCATCGCCAGTCGCCGCGCCGCCGAAATTTATGGCGGCTGCATCCTGCAAACGCACCTCGAAGATCATCGGCATAACTACACACGTTTTGTACTGCTTTCCGCCCAGGCCAGCATGCCCTTAGACGCGAACAAGATTTCGCTGGTAGTTTTTCTTTTGCATCAGCCCGGTGCATTGCACAGGGCGCTTGAACCGATCGCGCAAGAGGGTATCAATTTGGTGAAAATCGAGAGCCGCCCGATCGTGGGCCAGCCGTTCGAATATTGTTTCTATCTCGACTTGATCGCGCCGCCTGAGGCCCCGAAAACGCGGGCCGCGCTCGAAGAGTTGCGGCGGCGTACGAGGGAAGTGCGGATCCTGGGCTGTTACGTCGCCGCGCCGCCTCCGGTCCCTTCCTAAATCAGTTGAGCTATTCGTTATTGAGTTTTCCCGTCGCGTTTGCCGTTTCTCGCGGGCCGCGTATAATCTTCAGACCGCGGTCCGCATTACAGTACGCTTCCTAGCTTGCCGCGGCAGGATCATCGATCTGCGCGACTCCATGAATTCGGCCTTTTTGCATTGCATCGAGCAAAGCTGCGGGCAGCGCTATCCGTTGGACGCCAGAGCCCATCAATGCCGGGCGTGCGGCGGACTCCTGGACGTTCAGTACGATTTTTCGGCCATCGATTCCTGTTCTCTGCGGAAACTTTGGGAAAAGCGCAAGAGCAGCAGCGCGCTTGTCGACCAGAGCGGCGTTTGGCGCTTTCGCGAGCTTTTGCCGTTCGTGCCAGTTGGCACCGACGTCGTCAGCCTTTCGGAGGGGCGTACGCCCCTAATCGACGTCTATCGCGCCGGGGAATGGGCCGGAGGCGTGCAGCTCGCGATCAAACATCAGGGGAATAACCCCACCGGTTCCTTCAAAGACCTCGGCATGACCGCCTGCATAACCCAGGCGGCCATTCTCAAAAGCCGGGTCACTGCCTGCGCGTCCACCGGAAATACCTCCGCTTCCATGGCCGCTTATGCTGCGAGAGCAGGAATGAAAGCTGTCGTGTTTGTGCCGTTCGGGAAGATTTCGACGGCCAAACTGGCGCAGGCCCTCGAATTTGGATCTGTGGTCATCGAGATCGGCGACAACTTCGATCAGGCTTTCGGTATGCTCCGCGAATTGACCGACGAACTAGGGCTTTACCTGGTCAATTCGCTGAACCCATTCCGTCTCGAAGGCCAGAAGACGATCGTTTTCGAAATTCTGGAACAGCGCGACTGGCGCGTACCCGATTATTTGGTTTTACCGGGCGGAAATCTGGGAAACGTATCCGCTGTGGGCAAAGGCCTGCGCGAGCTTCAGCAACTCGGGTTTATTGATAAGCTGCCTCGGCTGGTCGTCGTTCAAGCGGAAGGTGCGAACCCGTTCTATACAATGTTCGCGACGGGCGCCAGCGAGATCGTACCCGTTCAGCCGCGCACCGAAGCCTCCGCGATTCGCATCGGCAATCCAGTGAATTGGAGAAAGGCTCTGCGGTCGCTGCGTTTGACTGACGGAATGTGCGAATCCGTTACCGACGACGAAATTTTCGACGCCAAGGCCGCCTTGGCGAAGGACGGGGTGGGATGCGAACCCGCATCGGCCGCTTCCGTCGCCGGCATTCAAAAGCTGGTCCGCGCAGGAAAGATCGAAGAAGGCGCCGACGTAGTCGCTGTACTGACAGGCCACCAACTCAAGGATCCGGAGATCAGCCTCAAGCGGCGGAGCGAGGGAGAACTGGCGCAGCAGAAATTGCACGTCGAAGCGGATGTGAAGAAATTGCGGGCCGCTTTGGAAAGCGTGATTTTGCAGTCGGCCTGATCGGGTCGAGGCGCATCATGCAATCGGCAAAGTTATTCTCCCCGCGTGAAGCAGCCCAGGTCCTGGGCATCAGCTACCCCACCCTCAAGCAGTGGATCTACAAAGGGAAAATTCGAACCGTCAAAACCGCGGGTGGTCACCATCGCATCCCGGAACAGCAAATCGATAAATTCCTCTACCGCGCCTCGGAGATCGGCGATGTGCGTGAACGTCGTAACACGTTTCGCCGCGTCAGCGGCAGAAATCAGCTGATCGGCCGCGTCACGGACATAAAAACAAGCGGTTTAATGGCTCAGGTGACGCTGTCGATTGGAGGACAGCACATCACCTCGATCATCACGGCCGACGCAATCCGCGAGATGCGCCTGCAAAAAGGGCAGACCGTTGCAGCGCTTATTAAGTCAACGGAAGTGATGATCCTTCGCGTTTGACGCGTTATTTCCGATTTGTTTTTGATACACCTGCCGCAGGCTTGCGCCGCCTCCGCGTCCGTCCCTTTTCGAGATTATCGTCTTGAGCGGGCACTCTCCCGGTAGTCGTGTCAGGATCGAGATTCTCGATAGAGGCATCGGTTGGGTTGTCGATGATGCTGAAGCCAGCCGTGCCGATCTGATCCGAACCGCGTCTACGTCTCGCCATTTTTGTGCCTCGTTTGTCGTCACCTTCAATCTCGGTGCACTCGGCACTGAAAATCCATAAAGGATATGTGGTAACCGAAACAGCGGCCCCAGCGTATAAAGGATAAGCGGCTCTTCAGCGTGCGACGGTTTCCTGCTTCCGACCATGCAAGCTCTAGCCAACCACGCGCAGAGTGGCTTGCTTGCGCCACTCACCTGTGTTAAATGCCTGAACAGGCGGTGCGCTCAGGGGGAGAAACGATGAAATTCAGAACCTTCATCTTGGTCATTCTGGCGGGAGTCAGCGCGGCGGCACCGATATTCGCGCATCACGGCACGGGCGTCGCTTACGATACGGAAAAAACTCTCATTCTCAAGGGGACCGTAACGGAATGGATTTGGGCCAACCCGCATTGCGGGATTCTATTTGACGTCAGAAACACTAAGGGTGAGGTCGAACACTGGGGCGCCGAACTTGGCAATCCTCACGCCTTATCTATGTCTGGACTCAGCAAGGACGTCCTCAAACCTGGTGATAAGATCACTCTCACCGGCCACCCTGCGAAATCGGGTGCGCCACGCATCGAGTTGCAGGAGTTCACGACGGCCGATGGACGAACCCTGCCGGAAAAAGGCCACAAAGGAAATGGTGCTAAGCTGACGGACGAGCCTGGGCAGTAGCTATCATAATCGGCTATTCGGAGGTTCGCCGTTCTCAAAGGAGTAGGGAAATGCGAAATCGTATTGTGCGTCTTTTCGGGATGATGGGTGTGCTCATGGTCTTTTCTGGTGTTTCCTTCGCCCAGACCTACGGCACAAAAGGCTATTCGCCGGGCGCATGGAAGCCTGAAGAGCTGCCGAAGGAATTGTCGAACCCCAAGCCATACAATCCACGCGACTTTTCTGGCGTTTGGTCCTCGCCGACACGGCGGGGGTACTTCGAGAGGCATTCGCTGAATGACAAATGGCTGGACATCAAAGACAAGAGCATCCCGGATCAGATGCGCTCGCAGACGTATCCTCCCCCGATGACAGACTGGGGCAAAGCGAAATTCGAAGCGACCAAGCCGAGCTATGGTCCGCGCTCCGTTCCGCCCGGCCTGGGTAATGACGCTGTTTCTACGTGCGATCCGATGGGCTATCCCCGCGATCTTTACGAAGCAAATCTGCGCCCGTTCGAAATCATTCAAACCTCCGACCGGCTTTTGATTCACATGCAGTACCACGATATATGGCGACAGGTTTGGACCGATGGTCGCGAACTTCCCAAGGATCCCGACCCGGCTTGGATGGGTTACTCGGTCGGTAAGTGGGAAGGTGACACGTTCGTGATCACATCGACGGGTTACGACGATCGCACTTGGCTCGATCACTTCGGAAATCCCCACAGTGACCAGATGGTTCTGGTCGAGCGCTGGCGCCATCCGGACGCCGACACCTTGACCCTGGACATGACTATCACCGACCCTAAGGCTTACACAGCGCCTTGGGTTGGCGAAACTATTACGTTCGTGCGAGCGAAAGCAGCTATTTTCGAAGAACTCTGCGTCCCGTCGGAAGAAGAGCACTTTAACGACAAAATCAGAGACGCCGCAGTCGGAACAGCAAAGCCGTAAGCGGGTCGGCCGGCCCGGACAGCAGCCAGCGAAGGTTGAGGCTGGGCGTGTTGCTTCGCGTTGCTGCGGGCCCGCATCATTCGGAGCATTAATACATTGAAAACCGTACCGCCCTGGCGCTGCTACGGAGTCCATACCTCACACTTGGGTTAAATCCCGTATTGCCAGAGGTTTTCGCTGCTGAGTATTGTCACAGGTCAGCGACCCCTGTTGCCTCGTGGGCGCGTGTATCCCTGCACGAAGGTGCGGGCGGCAGTGACATGAACCGGAGGTGATTTCATGGCGCCTTTCCGAATCCTCTTAGCGGACGATCACGAAGTCGTGCGGGCAGGTCTTCGTGCGTTGCTGGAGGAGCAGAACGGCTGGGAAGTCGTCGCCGAAGCGGTTGACGGGCGTGATGCAGTCGAGAAGGCGACAAAGCTGAAGCCCGATGTCGTGGTCATCGATATTGCCATGCCTTCGCTGAATGGGTTGGAAGCGGTACGGCAGATCGTTAAATCCGTTCCCAACACGAAGGTGCTCGTTCTCACCATGTACGATTCCGATCCATTGATCCAGCAGGTTTTGCAGGCGGGTGCGCGAGGTTACCTGTTGAAATCCGATGCGGGACGCGATCTGGTTTCCGCAATCGACGCCTTGCGCCGCAATAAGACCTTCTTCACGCCGAAAGTCAGCCAGATGGTCCTCGAAGGTTATCTGGACAAGAGCCCAAGAGAAAAGATCGAGGGCGACGCCGAGCCCGAAAGCCTGCGCTTAACCAGCCGCCAGCGTGAGATCGTGCAACTGCTTGCGGAAGGTAAGAGCAGCAAGGAAGTCGCGGCTGTTTTGGGCTTGAGCGTAAAAACCGCCGAGACACATCGCGCCAATATCATGCGTAAACTCGACTGCCACTCCGTTACCGAACTCGTCCGCTACGCCATTCGGAATCACATCATTGCCGCGTAAAGGCAGCCTTCTGGTATCCAGGGCGCGCTCAAAAGACCGGGAAACTCTGCTAGAATCTCCGATTCCGCGAGGCCATCGACTTTTGGCTTATCAAGCAAAATAGTGGCTCGCGGTAGACGCATCGTCATGTGCTCAGGCTGCGGTATCACGTCTGGCGCACGGTCGGCTGCTCCTAAACGTGCTAAAGCTTACCTATTGATGCTACCGCTCGACGGCCTCAAAGTCGTATCTGTAGAGCAGGCGGTAGCGGCCCCCCTCGCCTCCCGCCAGTTGGCCGATTTTGGCGCACGGATCGTTAAGATTGAACGGCCAAATGAGGGCGATTTTGCGCGCGAGTACGACCATAAGGTTAAGGGGCTCTCCAGTTGGTTCGTGTGGCTCAACCGTTCAAAGGAAAGCCTGACGCTTGATCTCAAACACCCGGAGGCAAAGCCAGTCATAGAAAAGCTCCTCTCGGATTGTGATGTCTTCATTCACAATCTCGCGCCGGGAGCAGCCGCACGGCTGGGCCTGAAAAGTCAGGAGCTTTTGCGGCGCAATCAGAAGCTTATCGTCTGCGAGATAAGCGGCTACGGGTCGGAGGGACCGTATCGGAATAAAAAGGCTTATGACCTTCTCGTGCAATTTGAAACGGGGCTGGTTTCCATTACCGGGACGCCGGAGACACCCTGCAAGGCGGGAATTTCCGTAGCCGACATAGCGGCGGGAGTCTATGCCTTTAGCGGAATTCTGATGGCGCTTTATCGGCGCGAAAAAAGCGGCCGCGGAGCGATCTTGCAGGTTTCACTTTTCGATGCGCTAAGCGAATGGGTTCTGCCTGCGGCGTACTATGGCTTCTACGGTGGCACACCTCCATCGAGAACCGGCGCCGAACACGCCTCGATCGCGCCCTACGGACCCTATTTCACAGGCGACGGAAAGCAGATCAACATCGGCATTCAGAATGAACGTGAGTGGCGCCAATTCTGTGCCGACGTGCTGTTGAATCGCGAAGTTGCAGCCGACCCACGCTTCAACAGCAATTCCCGGCGCTCGGAAAATCGCAAAGTGCTGCGGACGATGATCTCGGAGATTTTTCGCACGCTGACCCTCGAGGAGCTCACGGACCGCCTGGAAAAGGCGGGGATTGCGCATTCGCACATGAATTCCGTGCAGGAGCTTTTCGGGCACGAGCAACATGCTGCCCGCGGGCGCATACAAAATGTCGCCTCAACTGCAGGGCTGTTGCAGGCGCTTGCGCCTCCGATTCTCCTCGATGGCGAAAAGCCTCGCATGGAGGCCATTCCGGAGCTTGGGGAGCATACTGACGCTATCCTCGCGGAACTCGGATACTCCGCCGAACAGATCCAACACCTTCACATCGCCGGTGTGCTCTGAGGTGCACGTCGGAGTTCCAAAATGCAAAAAAGAGCCCCACCGGCTTAGGGGGGACGGTGGGGCAGGTACTACAAGTCAGGGGTCGTCAATCAATAGATTGCGGAGTACGCGTTGGGAGTCATCGCGGATTACGTATTTGCCGTTCCGAAGAACCCGTAGTTATTCCACTGACAGGCCAGTAGCCCTACCGTTCACGCGCCAGGCGGCCAAGCGATCGCAGGAAATTGTCTTAACCAGGCAGTGTGACTGACGCCAACCGATGCATGGTGGAGATCAGTCGCGAGCCCATCTCTTCTTTGGGCAGGAAAGCATTGGCCCCACAGCGATCGGAGATTTGTTGATAGGAGTTGCTTGGAATCGCGGTGACGAGGATTACAATGATTTTTGGCCATCGCTCACGAATGGCCGAGGTAGCCTCCAGGCCGTTCATCAGAGGCATGGCGATATCCATGAGAATCAAGTCGGGCTGTAGATGCGCCGCGAGGCTGATGGCCTGAAGACCGTCCGCAGCTTCGCCGACCACCCGGATTTGTAGGTCACCCTCTAGGAGATCGCGAACCGCGCCGCGAAACTCCTGATTATCGTCGACAACCAGAACTCGAATCATCCTCAGTCCTACGTGAATTACTGGACCGCTCGACTCATTCGATGCTGAATCACCCGAGAACAGGCACTGTTGCAGCGGTGGAAATGACCGCTCGGACACAACGCCAGGTGGCTAGGCCATCTGGTTAATTCCTCGTCCAAAGTAAAAAGCAGTGGGCGTCTGGTCGTCCCAGCCTACGTTGCAGAAGGGAATCGACCACTTCTGAACCTTCATAGGCTCGAGAATGGGTTTGCCCAGAGCGGGGCTCGATAAACAGTAAGTTCCGTCGTGCGTGCCGATCCAGATAAGATTGCGATCCCATTCGACAAACACATTTTCGGTCGTTCCACGCCACCATGAGAGGTACTTATCCATCTCGCCATCGCGCGCCGGCACAAACCAAGCCACTTCCTTTGGCGCGGTGGGATCGGAAATGTCGAATAGCCGTACTCCAGCGTTAAACCAGGTCATGGCGACGATGTTTGGTTTGGCGGCGCCGGGCTGGAGCCAGCACTGTGTGTTGTGCGACCCGAAGCGCCCGCGCGCGAAACAGAAATCATTGTATGGAGCGTCCGGCGGCGCCTGTGGCCGTGGGAACAAACCTATGATCTTGGGATTTCGAGGATCCTTCACATCAACAACGTAGGGCGTGTGGTAGTTCTCGCGGCAATCCGCCTCGACCGACTCATGTGTGGCCACCACTAGATTTTGTAAGCGGGGATGCGCCGCGTCGGAAGTTATGGGCAAACACGTATGGAAAGGGATTGTGCCGAAGGTATCGAATTCGTATTGCACGTGACCATACGGCTTCGGATTCTTGATGTCTCTCAGGTCCATGCAATACATTCCGAAGGCTCCAAAGCCGCCGTAGCCGACCGTCCCCCCGTCTTCCACGCGCTTGGGTACGGAGATCGCCCCGTGATTTCCGGTCCATGAGACGTGGTCGCCCGCGAAGCGATATTTCTTGTACTCCGCTTCTTCTCCGAGCCGTTGACCCGGCACCCACCACTTCGAAACTTCTTTGACATTGGCGGGGTCAGACATATCCACGATCATTATGCCATTGCTATAAGGCCGCTCCAGGTTCTCCAGGCGCAACTGGTCGTCCCAGCCGCAATCGAGGTACGCATACTGGCCGCCATCATAGAAATTGTGGTGAGTGCCGTTCCCTTTCACTCCAGTACTGTATTCCTGCAAGAGTTTGGGATTCCTCGGATCAGTGACGTCGTAGTTGCGGATGCCACGCAGGCCTTTGTAGGCGAGAATCTTGTCACGCAACTCCTTGTCATATTGGCCATGCGGATATTCGGGCGTCTCCATGGTGAGTGGCTGCGCGGCCGTGACCATCATGATCCACTTCTTTAGTTTTGTGTTGTAAGCAACGGCGGCAAACGAACTCTGTGTGACGCCCTTATTCACAACGACTGGATTTTTCGCTTCGCTGATGTCGACAAAACCGGCGCCGCCCGGTAAGAGCCGCTGTCTGCCACGCGCCCACATCACGCACAGCGGTTCGCCGCCCGTAACGGTGGTTCCCGGGAGATGCGCGATGATTTCCATGTTGTGGATGTACGACTTGCGATCCAGATACGTCAGAGCCCCCATCGCCAGCGGAATCTCGGGAGGCTCGTTCGTCGTGTACAGTCCGGTTACCTGCGCCACTGCGCGTTTTTCACCAGTGAGGCTTACAGCAGCCGCACCCAGAGCGGCAGCCGCGGCGTTCTTCAGCAGCGATCTTCGACTCACCTCCACCGGCTTGCGGAATGGTTTCGGTTTGTCACTGACGGAATCGGAATCGTGGCGGAATTCGGACATAAAGGTCACCTCATTTTTTGAGTCGAAATCCCCCGGGCAGGAACGTCGGATTCGCCTGAAAACGGGGAGGGCCGACATCACATCGCGCATTGTGCCTACGAAGCGCATTTAACACAATCGCGCAGAGAGTGTCAAAGAAAATGGCCGGTTGGTGTCGCAGCATCCTTGCGACCAGCCCCTGAGCAGCTTTTTCCCATCTCATGAAGTAAGGGGGCAGTCCATTCTAACTGCAAAGGAATTCGCTGATGCTGACTATTCTGCTCGTGATTCTCATTCTAGCGCTGATAGGGGCGCTGCCTGCCTGGCCCTACAGCCATGGCTGGGGGTACTACCCAAGTGGTGGCTTGGGGATACTGCTGATTATTGTAGTCATCCTGATGTTGTTATAAATGGCGAAACCACTTGCTGAACGCCTTCGCCGTCGGCTCAGCGCAAGTTACCGATTGAGTAGTTCAGAAACGACAGTTGCGTCTGGTAATCGTAGATGGCATTGACTTGGTCAATCCGCGCCTGCGTCAGGTTCAATTGCGCCTGCGTGAGTTCAACGATGGAACTCAGCCCGAGCTGGTACCGCGATTGCGCCAAATTAAGCGCCAATGTAGCCTGATTCACGAGCTGCTCCACGACACTGAGACGCTGGTAACCTGACTTTGCGTCGTTCCACGCCTGAGTGACGTCTCGTACGATTCGATCGAGCAGGTCCCGGTTGTTCTGCTGTTGCGCGGTGAAGCGGGCGTAGGCCTCGTTGCGCAGCGCTCCAAAAAGGTGCCCATTGAAAATTGGAAGAGTCACGTTGAAGCCTGCGGCCGCATACTGGTCGTTGAGACCAGCGGAGGTCGTGACGACGTGGAATGGAATGAGTCCGGCGGCGCCGACCGCAGTGATGCTGGGGAACCAGAGGTCGCGCTGAGCCGTCATGAACGTTTGTGCCGCGCTGATCTCCAGCCGTCCGCCGACAAGTTCGGGTCGGTCCATAACCGCCTGTTGGATCAAGCCGGGCAGATCGGTTGGCGGTCCGACCGGCGGCTCTGGTTCGGCCAACTGATAGGCTCTTTGGTCCGCAAAACCGAGGGCTCGGGTCAATTCAGCGTATGAAGTTTGCAGATTGTTCTGTGCCTGAATCAGCAGAAGCTGAGCCTGTGACAGTTCCACATTTGCAAACGTCACATCGAGCTGGGATTTGAGCTGATTTGCAGCCAATTGCGTCACTTGATTGGAAACCAACTGCCGCTCGCTGACGGTCTGCTGCGCAACCCGCAGCAGCGCCTGGGCTCTAAGCACACCGTAATACGATCTGTCGACCTGCAAGAGGACATCGGCACGGGAGGTAACCACGTTTTCCTGTTGTGCCTGCTCGTGCAGAGTCGCGCTTTTGACAAGTTGGTGTGTGCGGCCGAAATCCGTAAGCAGCTGATTTATTTGGAAGCCCGACGCGAACTTGGGGAAAATGCGCGGCGCGTTCAGAACTCCGGCACCAATCCGGTTGGTATCGTCTGCTTCTGCGCCGCTGATGGCCCCCGTGGCGGTTGGAAAATAAGCGGCTCGAAGTTCGCGGCGTTGTGCGTCAGCAACCGACGCCAGAGCCGTTGCGGCCTGGATCTGTGGGTGGTTTTGGATCGCGGTTTGCTCCGCTTGTTGCAGGGTGAGCATCTGCGGCGTTTGTGCCAAGGCCAGAGGAGGGAAGAGCGCGACTGCAGCGGAGGCAATCCATAGTCTCGAAGCCATTCTCATCGCGCTTCACCTGCCGGGGCGGCGATGATCCCTTGTTCCTTACGCCTGTAGATCAGCAGGTACGCTGCGGGAACCACAAAGATCGTGAGCACAATCGATGAGAGCAGACCTCCGATAATGGCACGTGCGAGAGGAGCATAAGCCTCACTGCCAGTCTCCAGCTTAAAGGCCATCGGCAGCAGCCCCACCACGGTTGCCAGTGAAGTCATGAGAATCGGCCGGAGACGGATGCGACAAGCGCGTGCCACGGCTTCCGCCGCGCTGTGGCCCTCACCACGCAGCACATTAGAGAAATCCACGATCAGAATGCTGTTCGAAACCACCATTCCCTGTAGCATCACGATTCCCATTAACGATTGAATATTTAAGGTCGTGCCGGTCAAAGCTAGCGTCACAATTACCCCCAGGATTCCGGTCGGAACCGCCAAGACGATGAGAAAAGGGTCAATAAATGAACGGAATTGAGCCACCAGAATTAAGTAAACCAGGACAATGGCCAGAAACAAACCCAGGCCGAAGCTCCGGAACGACTGATTCATCGTGACAACCAATCCCCGCAAATCGACGCGGATGTTGGGCGGCAGTTTGGTATTGGCGATGATCTTCGATATAGCCGTGGAGATCTTGCCCAGGTCCTCTCCCACCGGAGAGACATAAATATCGAAATTCCTCTCCAGTTGATAATGATCGACCTCAGTAGGCGTGAGAATGGGATTGACGTCCGCCACCTGATCCAGATAAGTGGGAGTGGTTATCTGTGCTCCACGCAAAGGCATGGCCTTGAGCGCTTCCAAGTTCGTGACCTGGTTTTCGGGATACTGTACG
>DASRFL010000003.1:0-182404 GCA_035651555.1 Terriglobales bacterium | reverse complement strand
ATCGTGTTCGCAACCGCACTCTGCCTTGCCACCGCAGTCTGTTATGCGGAGATGGCAAAACTTTATCCTGGCACCGGCAGTTCCTACTACTTCGCCGAACAATCGTTTCTCAACCATGAAAGCGCGTGGCCCTATGCGCGCCTGGCCAAATTCATCGTCGGCTGGGGCTCACATCTTTATTACTGGATCTATCCCGGAGTGATGGTCGGCGTCATCGGCGTCATTTCCGGCTATCTCGTGGGGACGCTCTGGCCGAACTTCATGAGCGCATCGAATCCTGGGCCCATGTTCATGATGGCCGTAGCCATCGTGTTTTCCTTTGCCGTCGCTTATATCGCGCACCGTGGCGTGAATGGATCGACCTCGGTCAACATCGCCATCAACGTAATTCAGATCAGCGCGCTTCTGGTCTTTACTGTGATCGCGCTTGGCTATCGCATGAACCATCCGCCGGGTAGCATCGCTTACCAATTCGATGCGCAGACCAGCGCGGCCTACAACTACGACTTCGCGACGACCACGACGATGGTCAATGGCCAGGCGACGGAGACTATTGTTCGCAGCGCAGACGGCACGCCGCAGCCCAAGCTTGATTCCGCCGGCAAGCCGGTGCCCTATCACGTCAGCTACCCGGAGCACGATGCCAGCGGAGCATTTGTCTCGCACCCGAATGCGAGGTCGGTCATTAGCATGCATAACTTCGGTTGGATGTTCGTGCAAGCGACCATCGCAATTCTCATCCTGGTCGGATTCGAATCGGTTACCTCGATGGGAGGAGAGGCTAAGAACGCCAAGCGTGACGTGCCGATCGCAGTTATCACGTCTCTCCTCGTGCAAGGGTGCTTCTGTTACCTGCTCGAGTATTTCGCGGCCAATTACTTCGTCAACAGCGGATATCCGATGTCTTTCGCGGCCGGCTCAGCCGCACCGATTGGCGACATGATGACCATAGTCGGCGATGCGCTCTTTGGCGCGGGACGCGGCCGCATATTCATGCTGGTCGAAGCTGCAACCGTGTTCCTTGCATTGATTGGAACCACGCTCTCCTGCATGAATACGGGTGCTCGCGTCACCTATGCCATGGGTAAAGACAAAGAATTGCCCGACTCGATGGGCCTTCTGCACTCACGCAACCTGACGCCACATCGTGCGATCTGGACCCTGGCGTTTATCTCCGCGGTCATTGGCTGCCTCACCGTCATCGTGTTCTTTGGCGACGGCGCGGCTCCGCAGGATGCAACCATCGCTGCGATACCACACGGCTTCTGGTCGAGCTTCGGTTATACGACACACGACAAGATGGCTGCTCTACCTAACACCTTCTTGGCTATAACGCTGTCTTCCAATTTCGGAACGTTCCTGCTGTACATGCTGAGTTGCATAACTTGCATTGTCTGCTTTCACAAGCACCCGAAGTTTAGCTTCACCCGGCACCTGGTGATTCCGGTATTTGGCTTGCTGGCCAATCTCGCCTGCATGGCGTTCTACGTAATCGGGCCATTCATGGGTTACGGCACCAAGATGGAACCACTGATCGCGCTGGGTGTGGCTTTGGTCTGGGGCATCTACGGCGGGGTGTATTTCGTTCGGACCAGCAAGGCAACCGGCCGAACCACACTGGTGCAACAGGCAAGAACGGCATAGTGGTTGCGGTGGGGGCGGATGCACGCCTCCGCCCCACACTTGATCCGTGTCATTCCGAAGCGACAGCGGAGCGTGGAGCGAGGAATCTGCAGTTCAAACCAGAAAGCAGATTCCTCACCGCTGAAGCGGTTCGGAATGACAAGGCTTTGAGTCGGAACCATGCTACAAAATCACAGAGGCATTCCGTTCACCGCCGCCCGAATCAACCCGGGCGGCCAAGCCTTTTCTGGGACTTCTATGCTTGAGCTCGAGTTCGCGGAAGTTTCTGACCCCGGGAAAGTACGCGAACACAATGAGGACTTCATCGGTCATTTTGCGCCTGCCTCGCAAGCCGAGGTTCGAAGTCACGGGTGGTTATTTGCGCTGGCTGATGGCGTTGGCGGCCAGGACCGAGGCGAAGTCGCTTCGAGCACAGCGGTCGAAACGCTCATCACATCTTTTCGCTGCGATGCAAAGGCAGGTGAATCTTCGGGCGCACTTCTTCAACGGCTGGCACAGATCGCAAACCTGAAAGTTTATGAAACTGGCGCCGCCACCGGCCCGGGCGGCAGTTCGATGTGCACTACACTCGTCACCTGCCTGCTTCGCTACGATCGCGTGACCATAGCGCATGTCGGCGATTCCCGCTGTTATTTGATTCGGCGGGGGCAGGCGAACATGCTCACCAACGACCACACCCTTGTCGGTGAGCAAGTGCGCATGGGGTTGCTCTCAGAAAGAGAAGCGGCCGAATCCGAGCGCCGGCATGTGCTGAGCCGCTCATTGGGCGCAAACATGTTCGTCAACGCCGAAGTCAATGAACACCAGATCTTGCCGGGCGACCTCGTCTTGCTCTCGAGCGACGGATTTCACGGGCCCGTAACGGCAGCGGAAATCGCGACGGTCACCAACAGGTTCCCCGATCTGAAACAGGCTGCCACTGAATTGGTAGCTTTGGCCCGGGACAAAGACGGGAGCGACAACATCAGTGTCCAGCTCATCCGGATCAAGTCCGTCGAACGTGTGGGCATGTATCGTGGCCGGCCGTACAAACTGCGATGACGTTCGCCCTCGCGGCTAAATTCCCAACGCGCTCGGGAAACGCGTTTGAAAATCCAGTAGTCCTACCCACTCAGGCGTGATGGAAATCCTTACCATTCCTCCCGGGACCATCGACCCGAGCTGCGCCACCCAGGCTTTTCCCTGCTCCGCTCCAAAATAGCGCTCCGCAGCCAGCGCATATTCGGGAACGACTCCATTCACCGGCTGCAACTTCGCCGTGCCGCGGACCAGCAAGACTTTGTGAGGAAAGTTGTTGTCGTCAATCGTGAGGGAGACCTTGGGATTTTTAGCCAAAGCCTTCAGTTTTGGAGCCTTGGGCGGGGTTCCCATCACAAACTCCCGACCGTCCCAATGAAACCAGATCGGAACGACTCTCGGCGTGCCGTCCATCCAAACGTATGCCAAGCGCGCCGGAATTTTTGATTGCAGCAATTCCTTCGAGGCTGGTTGCTGTAACAATTCGACACTTCCCTGCTTAACCGGCATCTACCCTCCTATCCCTGATTCGAAAGTCGGCCAATTGTATTCCCTGCCGAACGAAAGAAATAGGAGGATTTGCCCTGAAGCCTCTCGATCATTTACTGTTCGCGCGATCGCGAGCCCGTGGGGACGACGTGAATTTACGCACTCTTTACGCCTATTCTGGCATCATGAATATGAATGGCGTGGCGCCGCATCGCCGGCTGTACGTCATTTCTCACCAATGACCGCACTCCATACCGGCGACAAACTCGACGATTACCGGATTGAGAACGTCGCCGCGCGCAGTGGCATGGCCTCAATCTTCCGTGCTACTGACGAGCGTACCGGCCAAACCGTTGCCATCAAGGTTCCTCACCCTGAGATGGAAGCTGATCCGGTTTTCTACGATCGCTTTCAACGCGAACAGCAGATCGGCGAAAAGCTTGACCACCCCAATGTCATGAAGGTATTCCCCAATGGAGACCACAGCCAGTTCTACATGGCGATGGAGTGGGTGGACGGACGGCTACTGCGCCAGATTCTTAATGAGCAGAGAAAGTTTCCGCCGGAACGTGCCATCAACATCGCTCTCCAGATTGCGCGGGCGCTCGAGTACATCCATACACAGGGTGTGGTTCATCGCGACCTGAAGCCAGAAAACATCATGGTCGACAAGCACGACCGTATCAAGCTCATCGATTTCGGCATCGCCGCCAACGTCGGCTCAAAGCGCCTTACTTTTGCCAAGTTCACCCAGACGATGGGCACGCCCGACTACATCTCTCCCGAGCAGGTCAAGGGTAAACGGGGCGACGCTCGCAGCGATATTTACGCACTTGGCGTGATGCTTTACGAAATGCTTACCGGCAAAGTCCCTTTCACCGGATCAAACGCATTCACCATCATGAATGACCGGCTATTGAATAACCCTGTGCCCCCGCGCGAGATCGATCCTTCAATTTCGCCCCAGATGCAGGAAATTATTTATCGGGCAATCGAACGGGATCCTGGGAAGCGATATCAATCGGCACGGGAGTTTGTGCATGATTTGCAACATCCGGAAACGGTCGGCGTCGCCGATCGTGAAGAGCTCACGAACTGGAAGGTTCGTCGCCAGCCGCGAACGCGCCAAATTTTGTTCTACGTGGCAATGGCGCTGATTCCAGTCGTGATCTTCGCGATTCTGTTGTGGGTTGCAAAGCACACATAACGCTTGATCGCCAGGACCCTTGGCAGGAAATGAATACTGTCTTTCCGATGCGATAGCGCAGCGTCGAGCGAGGAATCTGCTTTTCACAAAGCGATCTTGCCGAACCAGTTTCCTTCATCATCATTCCCGTTTAAACTGTCTTCCTTATGATCACTCCCACGCAGCCGAACTTTAATCTCGTTAATACTCCCGACTATCGTGAAACGTACGCCAACAGCGTGCAGGTGCGGGTTAGCGTCTGGGACTTTTTTCTCGTCTTTGGCACCATGCAGCAGCCCGCAGAAAATCAGGTAGAAGTGCGTAACTTTCAGGGCATCTACCTGAGTCCGCAACAGGCCAAGGCCCTCACAGCGATTCTGCAGCAGAATGTCAGCAATTACGAAAGCACTTTCGGGGAAATCAAACTCGATCCACGGGTGCAAGCACCCGGGCCGGTGCACTGAACCCTGTCTGGCCATCAACAACTCGGGCCTGCGAAAACGGCTGGGTTATTTGCGCTGTTTGCAGCCGCACTGATCGCGCTCCATGGCCCGCTGCTCCATCTACCTTATTATTGGGACGAAGCCGGCTACTACATACCCGCCGCACGCGACCTGCTCTCAGGATCTCTGATTCCTTACTCCACCCCTTCCAACGCTCATCCGCCATTGGTAATGGCATGGATTGCGCTGTGCTGGAAGATATTCGGCCAAAGCCCCCTAACAACGCGATGCGCAATGCTGCTTCTGGCAGCTTTCTCGCTTTTGGGATTCTTCCGCCTTGCACGACTCGCGTCGAACACGATAGTTGCGATCGCGAGCACCATTCTCGCCGCAGTCTATCCCGTTTTTTTCACGCAGAGTTCTCTTGCCCAAATTGATCTCCCCGCAGCCGGCTTCATCTTTTGGGGCCTTGCGTCGTATTTTGGGGTAGAAGATGGGAACACGATCGTGGGGGCGCGGGCGTCCTCGCCCGTACCATGGGCGGCGGTATGTTGGTTCTCGCTGGCCGCCCTCGCCAAAGAAACGGCCATCCTCATCCCATTTACTCTCATCGCCTTCCAATCTGCCCGCCGGTTCTTAAGCACATCCCGTGAACTCTGCCATTCCGAAGTGCCAGCGAAGCGTGAAGCGAGGAATCTGCAGTTCGTCAAAAGCAGTCGCGAAAAAACGCAAGCGGAATCTGGTGATAATTCACCGGGTTCTGCCACTGAGGAATTTTCGATTCGTCAACAAATCTGGCTCGCCCTCTCCGCCATTCCTCTCGCGCTCTGGTACGCCTACCACTACCTGCGCACTGGGCGGGTATTTGGCAATCCGGAATTCTTCCGCTATAACGTGCAATCAACTCTGCACCCGTTACGCATCTTTCTTGCGCTGCTTCTGCGAATTTGGCAAACGGTTGGATATCTCGATTTTTACGTTCTCACCCTTGCTTGCGTTGCGGCAATGATGTTTCCGGCAATCACAGACAAGGATGGCGAGCGCCGGCGCATTGCTCTTTCTGTCCAATACACATTTCTGGCCATCATCATCGTCTATCTGATTGCACTGTCCGTCATCGGAGGCGCTGTTCTCGCCCGCTACATGCTTCCCGTAGTTCCTCCTGTCATTCTGGTCTGCGTCTCCACAATCTGGCGCCGCCTTTCTGCATGGAAACTGGTTCTCGCCGTGATCGTCCTCGCATTTATATCAGCGCTCTTCATCAACCCGCCGTATGGATTCGCGCCCGAAGACAATCTCGGCTATCGCGATTACATTCTCTTACATCAGGGAGCCGAAACTTTCCTGGAGCAGAAGTTCCCGAATGCGCATGTGCTCACCGCCTGGCCGGCAAGCGATGAACTGACGCGGCCATATCTTGGCTATGTGAACAAACCAATCCAGGTAGTGAGAATCGATGACTTCTCCGCCGAGCAACTGCTCGCCGCCGCCGACTACCGCTCGCGTTTCGACCTGGCACTGATTTTTTCCACTAAGTATCAGCCGCACACAATTTTGGATCGCTGGCCTCTGTGGCAGGAATGGAAGTCGCGCTATTTCGACTATCACGTCGATCTGACACCGGAAGCAGCGGCTTCAGTGCTGGGCGGAACGCTCGTCTACGTGGAACGACTGCGTGGCCAGTGGGTGGGGGTTGTTCAACTCGATCGCATTGAGGAAGCAGGATTTCGCTGAAACTCTGATCCGCATGCCGCGAGGACGCGCGTGCTCCATTTCTATGGAGCCAGCAAATGACACGAGTGCGTCTTCACAATCAGCCATACCGGCTTGCCTGGAGTGAGTTCAAGCGCGTCCCGCGCCGCGAGCGTCAGATGCGCAGACATTTCCACTCCGCAATCCACTCGCGCCACTACGATCATGTCCCGCTGTTCAAGTGAAAGCAGCCGTCCAGGCAAAATGTTGCGCGCGCTCAATCCAGTCGGGGACGCGGCTGCCAGCAGAATATCGCCAGCGCTGATGGCCACTCTTAAGCTTGCCCCCGCTTCCGCGCGCACCAGAGGCGTTTCCAGCTCCACTTGTTTTTCACCGACCAGACAAGTCATGGTGCCACGTCGCTCATGAACCGACGCCACCCGAGCATTGAAAACATTCTCGAATCCGGCAAGCTGCGCGACCGTCTCACTGCGGGGCGCCGACATCACTTCATGCGGCGTCCCTTCGGCAACAATTCGCCCGCGCTCGATCACCAACATCCTGTCGCCGAGCATGAAAACCTCGTCGCGACTGTGTGTCACATAAATTACCGGAATCGAAAGAGCGGAAACCAGCCGCCTCAGGTCATCAGCGATTTTCATCCGTACAGCTATGTCGAGCGCGGCCAGGGGCTCATCCAGAAGTAAAAGCGGAGGTTTCGTAACCAGGGAGCGCGCCAACGCGACACGCTGGCGCTCTCCGCCTGAGAGTTCAGCCGGACGCCGCTTCCGTAAATTGGAAATCCCAAGTGAATCCAGCGCGTTTTCAATTCGCCGCTTTCGTTCCGCATTGTCGAGTCTTCCAAGCCCGTACCCGATATTAGACTCTGCGCTGAGATGCGGGAACAGCGCGAGATCCTGAAACACATAGCCGACGTGCCTTTCGGTCGCCGGCACATTGACCGAATCCACCGAATCGAACAAGACCCTTTCGCCGAGGCTGATTCGGCCATGATCTGGCACTGAGAGTCCCGCGATTGCATTCAGCAGAGTGGTCTTGCCCGCTCCCGATGGGCCAAACAGAATCGTGAACCCCTTCGGCGCAGCAAACTCGACGTTCAGTTCGAATGTTCCGGCATCGCTCTCAAGTCTTTGGCTTAAGCGCGCCTGAAGTCCCGCCCCGGAGAGCGGCTGGACATTTACCGACTCATCGGTCCTGGTTATGGTCGTGGCCACAATTTTCCGAGATTGCGATTGGTTGAATAGACCACCGCAAGGACCGCGAAGGCGATCGCGATCAGCACCAGCGAGGTGGTATTCGCGGCTGCGTAATTCAGGTCCTGCACCTGATCGTAAATATTGATCGAGAGGGTTCGAGTCACGCCCGGAATGTTGCCCCCCACCATCAATACAACTCCAAATTCACCTATCGTGTGCGCGAAGGTGAGGGCTATTCCCGTGGCAAGTCCGGACATAGACAGGGGCATAATCACGCGCCAGAAAGTCTGGAATCCTGAGGCGCCGAGAACTGCTGAGGCTTTCAGCAGCCGGGAATCAACGGCTGAAAAGCCAGCAGCGAACGGTTGTACTGAAAATGGCAAGCTGTACAGCACCGATCCGATCACCAATCCTTCAAATGTGAACGCCAGGGTATGTCCGGTAAGCGATTCCCACCACCGACCAATGATTCCCCGTTGGCCGAGCGCGATGAGAACATAAAAACCCAATACTGTGGGAGGAAGGACAATTGGCAGGGCCACCACCGCTTCTGCCAGAAATTTCCACCGCCAGCGTGAAAAGGCAATCCAGTAGGCAAGCGGCAGTCCCAGCACAAGCAACACGATTGTGACCACCGATGCGAGGCGAATAGTCAGCCAAAATGCCTGCCAATCCATAGGTCACAACAGTGTAATCGCTCCGAGAGCTGCTTTTTTCATTTCGGGAATAAAAGACGCTGCAATGTTCATTCGTCACAGAAACCTTTGTCGCCG
The DNA here is from genome assembly GCA_035651555.1 of Terriglobales bacterium. Classification (GTDB taxonomy): domain Bacteria; phylum Acidobacteriota; class Terriglobia; order Terriglobales; family Acidobacteriaceae; genus Gp1-AA145. The sequence continues at coordinate 173,943 of DASRFL010000003.1, read as the reverse complement.
CACCTGTATATTTCCGCGAAACAGCACGCCCTGGCGCGTGCATCAGGGAATGAGAAATGGAAATTCAAGAAGCGTTGACTGTAATCCGAAGGCTGGCGGATGGAGTTCATCCGGATACCGGCGCAGTGCTGCCGGGCGATTGCCTCTATCACCATCCTCAGGCAGTCCGAGCATTGCATCGTGCGTTAGGGGCTTTGGAATTTCAACAGGAACGAGAACGGGTGAGAAGTTTTTTGCCCAAGAACGCGGGTAAGGCGTGGACCAACCAGGAGGACGCGCAAATCTGCGAAGAACTCCGCCGCGGGATGAGCTTCGAGCAGATTGCGCAACTGCATAGCCGGACCAACGGGTCCATTATTTCGCGGTTGGTACGTCTGGGGAAAATCTCTGCAGCTCAACAAACGAAGAAGACCGCGTAAATTCGAATGGAGTCAAAAGGCAAATTCTTGGCGATTGCTGTGGCTGTGGTGGGGAGTGTCGCGGCGTCGGCGCAGCAGCCCCGGGATCAGCCGACTTGGGGTCAGCAAACACGATCGACCCCGCTTTACAGGGATAGCATTGCCGAAAGACAGAAATGGCAGGGATACGGGCGAGTTGTCGCCGGAAAAAATTCTGCGGCTCTGCGGCTGAGAGCGATTCGCCAGAGAGGACAAATCAGAGCGCTTTCCTCGATTCCTGGCATGACCGGCGCCTGGGTCTCTTTGGGACCCACGGCTCTTCCTTCTGACGCCAGCGGCACTGGCATTCAAGACTATGGATTCGTCTCTGGACGCGCCACCGCAGTAGCCATCGACCCCAATGACCCAAGCGGAAATACGGTGTTCGTCGGGGGAGCCTACGCGGGCGTTTGGAAATCCACGAATGCCGGCCCGCTCAGCCTCGATCCCTCTGCTGTGAGATGGACACCTCTCACCGACGGTCAGGCAACTCTCGCCATCGGCAGCATTGCCGTTCAGCCACAACTGTCGAATCCAAATTCTGCAAACAGCATTGTCCTGGCCGGCACGGGCGAAACTGACAACTCAACCGATTCTTACTATGGACTCGGTATTCTCCGTTCCCTCAATGGCGGGCTGACCTGGAGGCTGATCTCGCAAGATACGACTGGAACACATTCGTTTGCCGGCCTTGGATTCAGCCAGATCGCTTTCAACTCTACAAACCCAAGTCTGGTGGTAGCCGCTGCGGGTTCGGCATCGCAAGGCATCTTGGAGGGACTTGAGGATCCAGTTGCTGCCAATCGTGGTCTCTATTTATCGAGCGATGCCGGAGCCAGCTGGCAGGCAACGAATGTCTCCGACTCGGGCGCGGCAATCAGCCCGGATTCTGCAACAGCAGTGGCATACAATGCGGCGGCTGGCAGGTTCTATGCCGCAATTCGCTTTCACGGCTTCTACTCTTCAGGCGACGGAGTGAACTGGACCCGGCTGCCAAATCAGCCGGGAGCCGGGCTGAGCGCCGGGAATTGCCCTTCGCAAGAAATCTTGCCAAGCGTGTGCCCGATTTACCGCGGCGAGATCGCAGTTGTGCCTGCTCGCGCAGGTCACTCCGGACTGGGTGAAATGTATGTCTGGTATGTCGATGCCAATGACGCTGACGAGGGAATCTGGACCAGCGTTGATGGCGGCGTTAGCTGGACTCAGATTGATGACTCAAGCATTACGAATTGTGGTGACGTGCTTGGAGGCTGCGGCACCGGCCAAGGCTCTTTCGACTTGACGCTGCTAGCGGTGCCGAACGGAGCTGCCACGGACCTCTACGCTGGCGCAGTCAACATCTATAAATGCACAATCACAGACTCTTTTCCCACCTGCAACGGCACTGGCCATAACACGTTCATGAATTTGACTCATGCGTACGGCTGCAGCGAGATCGCGAGGGTCCATCCTAATCAGCATGGAATGGATTTCCTGATCGCAAACGGGGTGGCATTGATTTTTTTTGCCAACGACGGCGGAGTTGATCGCGCTCTCAACGGCTATACCGGACTCAGCACCGGGGTCTGCGGTGAGACCAACCAGTTCGACAATCTGAACCAGACACTCGGGCCGATGACCCAATTCGTCTCTCTATCGCAATCGTCTACCGACCCGAATCTGATCTTCGGCGGCACACAGGACAACGGCGCTCCCGCAACGGCATTCGCGCAAAGCCTGGGCAGTTGGGTGAATGTGGACGCCGGCGATAACGGTTTCACAGCAGTGAATCCATCGAACGAACAGGAATGGTTTGTCGCTACCCCTCCGAATTCAATTTCCGGCGTCAATGTGTTTCGGTGTGCAAACGGTATTGCTTGCCACTCTCAGGATTTCGCAAATGACCAAGTGGCCGAAAGCAACGCCCTCGACGGCGACACCGGACCCTTTTATCTTCCGTTCATTTTTGACCCGCAAAATCCGGCAACGCTGATTCTGGGTACTTGCCGCATCTGGAGTGGCGCTACAAGCGGTGGAAGTTTCTCTCTTCGTAGTCCCAACTTTGAAACCGGTGGCACCGGAAGCTGCAGCGGCGACGCGATCAATACAGTTCGAGCAATAGCGGCAGGAGGGCTGACCGACTCAAACGGCTTGTCGCAGGTAATTTATGCCTCCACAAATGGCGAAGGACCTCTGATTTCAACTACTCCAGTAGGCGGTCGCGTTTGGGTCACCATGAATGCTGACGGAGGGCCGCTTAGCTGGTCGGACGCTACCCAGCAAATCAATCCTAACGGCTTCCCCATTTCGAGCATTGCTGTCGATTCGACCGATCCGTTGGGCAAAACAGCCTATGTGACGATCATGGGTTTTCACACGTCGCATGTGTGGAAAACGACAGATGCAGGAGCTTCGTGGACGGATTTCACCGCAAACCTTCCCGACGCGCCGGTCAATGCAATTGTGCTCGATTCAGGTGCGTCGCTCTCGAATGGCACCGTGTATGTCGGGACCGATGTCGGAGTTTTCGCCAGCAGCACCGGTACCGCAAATTGGATCGAGGTTGGCCCCAGTTCCGGGCAGAGCGGATTTCTGCCAAATGTTGCTGTTACCTCGCTTCAGATTTTCAACTCCGGTGGTCTGAAGCGCCTGCGGGCGGCAACTTATGGCCGCGGAATCTGGGAATGGAACCTGATCACCACGCCAGATTTTCAAATCAATGTAAGCAACAATCCGCTGACCATGTTTCCAGCTCAAACCGTAGCCTTCAACGGTACGATTCTTGCGTTGAACAGATATGCCAGCCACGTCAATCTCACCTGTTTCGCGGGGCCAACAAATCCGCCACAGACCTGTGCTCCAAATCCCGCATCCCCGCTTCCAGAGGCGACCGGAACCCCCTTTGCTCTGAATGTTGGCGGAACCGTGGGAGATTACTTGTTTAATTTGCGCGCCATTGGAACTGACGGGTCCAGTATTACGCACGATTTTCCTTTGGCTCTGCATATCGTGGATTTCACTCTCGACCCTCCCGCGCCAAACGTCGTTACAGTTGCACCCGGAACCCCCAGTTCTTCGATGTCCTTACAACTTTCTCCCCTGGGAAGTTTCTCGGGCACCATATCGCTCTCCTGTTTGAATTTGCCCGCAGGCGCAACCTGCCAGTTCCAACCGTCATCTTCGGTTTCCGTCGCCAGCGGCAGTTCAACTTCGGTCAACCTTACTGTTACTACACTTTCCAGCACACCCGTCGGAACATTTCCTGTCACTATTAGCGCGGCCACCAGCGCGGGGCCTGCAAAAACACAGAATTTCACGCTAGTAGTCAGCAATACACCCGACTACAGCATGAGTATTGCAAATACTTCTCTGAGCGCAGCCGCCGGAACACAAGCCTCATTCAATGGCGCACTCACGGCAATGAACGGTTACGGCAGTGTCGTGAATATCACTTGTGGAGCCGGTGCACCCTCAATCTGCACGCCGAAACCAACCAGCGTCACGCCCTCATACGCCGGAACCCCATTCTCAGTTACGGTTTCAAGCGGCGTTTCTCAAGCTTTCAATTTCAGCATCGTGGCCAAAGGCACGGATTCAGGCGCAACCACCCATTCGCAACTGGTTACGTTCACCGCCACGCCGGCCCAAAGTTTCGACTTCACGATGGGCGTTACGCCGCCAAACGCATCTGAACCGGCGGGCCAGCCTGCAACTTTCGTACTCAACGTCAGCCCGACCACCGGTTCTTTCCCTGCGAACGTAACTTTCTCTTGCTCGAAACTTCCGGCACTCACCACCTGTGCCTTCAATCCCGTTCAGGTCGGCGCAGGAAGTCAGAATTCCGACGTTCAATTGACAATCACGACAACTGCTGCCGTTTCCGCGGCGGCAATTTCCTTTCCTCCTTTGCTCCTTCCCATACTTCCTTTCGCCGGACTAGCCTGGAAGAGACGTCGAACTCGAAAAGGCCGGTGGCATCGGCATACGCTTTCTCTCGTCTTGATCTTCTTTCTTCTGGGATGTGTTTCCTGCGGCGGTGGGCTGCAAGGCGGCGGTGGCGGCGGAAGTGGCAGCCCGGGAACTCCGCCGGGAACTTACACCATCACTGTGACGGCAACCTGCGGTGCGGTGACACATTCCTCCCAGGTGTCCCTCACCGTCACACGCTGAACGGTGTGGTATCTTCGACTCTCATTCAAATCCTGATCATGACGCGAGAGCCACTTGCGATTTATGCACTGCATAGGCTCGAGCGGAGGCGAAGATGGAGAAGGACCTTTCGAAGAATCGAATCGCGGTTTTGGGTGCAGGAAAAATGGGCGGTATCCTGATCAAGGCGCTCGTCGAAAAACATCAGATTTCCCCCGAGCGCGTGCGCGCAACAGTCGCACATGAAGCCCGTGCTCACGATCTTTCGCACAAGCTCGGCGTAAAAGTGACAACTGAAAACAAAACTGCGGTCGAGGGCGCGGATGTCATTTTCGTTTGCGTAAAACCGCAGGTGGTACAGGAATTAATGGAAGAGATCAGCAACAAAATCTCCGAGAATCAACTCGTCATTTCCGTTGCTGCGTCCGTACACACGTCGCAAATCGAAACGGCGCTTGGAACGCGTGTGCCGGTCGTTCGTGCGATGCCAAATACGCCCTGCGTGCTGGGTCAGGGCATGACCGGCTTGTGTAAAGGACAGTACGCCACCGCCGAACATATCGAAGCGGCTGCCGCATTGTTTAACGTCGTCGGGCGCACCGTGGTGGTGGACGAGAAGCACATGGACGCCGTCACAGCCCTTTCTGCCAGCGGCCCGGCATATATCTACATCATCCTGGAATCGCTCGCTGAGGCGGGCGTGAAGGTGGGTCTCCCCCGCGATATCGCGACGTTACTTGCCGCCCAGACCACGCTCGGCGCCGCGACTGTGGTTTTGGAAACTGGCGATCATCCGGCGCTGCTCAAAGATTCGGTTACGACCCCGGCTGGCTGCACCATTGACGGGATCATGGAGCTCGAGGAAGGTAAGCTGCGCGTAACGCTGATCAAAGCCGTGGTCAAAGCGGCGCAGAGGGCGAAAGAACTAGCGGCGGGATGATTCGAGTTGATTCCAACTCGTGTAATTGGCTATAATCAGACTAGTCTGACTAGATGACATGAGTGATGAAAACCAACTCTAAAAAAGCGTTCTGGCAGTTACAAACCGCCAAGGCGCGTTTTAGCGAAGTGTTTCGCCTGGCGCGTTCGGAAGGTCCTCAGGTTGTGACCAGATCGGGGAAAGAAGCAGTTGTAATTCTTCCTGAGGAGCAGTATGACGAACTGATCGCCAGAAAAAAACAACCTGACAATTTGATTGAATTCTTCAGGAAGTCCCCGCTTTGCGGAGCGAACCTCGACCTCACCAGAGACCAGGACACCGGCAGAGACATCCTTTTGTGAGTGGATTTCTGCTGGATACAAACGTGATTTCTGAAATGGCGCGGCCTCGGCCGGACCCCAGGATTGTGCAATGGATTGGAAACACGGACGAGGACCTTCTTCACCTCAGTGTATTAACGATCGGCGAGATCCGGAGGGGCATCCACCTGCTCGCAGAGGGAAGTCGCCGCGCCGCGCTGGAGGCGTGGCTTGATCGCAATCTGGTACTGCGGTTTTCGGGCCGCGTACTGCCGGTAAGTTTGGCGGTTGCGGACCGATGGGGACAGATTTCCGCCACGGCAAAGCGCTCAACGATACCAGTTGTCGATGGACTGCTCGCCGCCACTGCTATCCACCATAATCTGACTATCGTAAGCAGAGATGAGACTTTCTGCAGGATCGCGGGGGTCGATCTCTTCAATCCTTGGAAAGTGTGAGGCGTTTCAGTAGGAACTAGGCGTTATAAACACTACTCCGCAGGATCGTAATTCAAGTTTTGTCCCAGCCAGCGCTCGACTTCGTGAACGCTCATACCTTTGCGCTCACTGTAGTCGGCCACCTGATCGCGTTCAATTTTTCCGAGAGCAAAATAGCGTGATTCCGGATGGGCAAAGTAAAGGCCGCTCACACTCGATCCCGGCCACATTGCAAAGGACTCCGTGATCTGAATTCCCGTGTTTGCCTCAACGTCGAGCAAGCGCCACAATGTGCCCTTCTCGGTATGGTCAGGGCATGCTGGGTATCCAGGCGCCGGACGAATCCCGCGATATTTTTCATGAATCAGGTCTTCCTTGCTCAGGTTTTCCGAACAGCCGTAACCCCACTCATCACGGACACGCTTGTGCAGGCATTCGGCGAAAGCCTCCGCCAGGCGATCCGCAAGGGCTTCGGCCATGATGGCGTTGTAGTCGTCGTGCTTGGCGCGATAACAGTCGCAGAGTTCCTTCAGCCCGATACCGCTGGTTACTGCAAATGCGCCAATGTGATCGCCCAGCCCTGCTTCTTTTGGCGCGATGAAATCCGCAAGAGACCGGCATGGCTCGCTTCCTTCTTTATTTGCCTGTTGGCGCAGGAAATGAAATCGTTCGTGAACGTTGCCGCGCTTGTCGTCTTTATATAACTCGACATCGTCTCCTACCGCGTTAGCAGGAAACAAGCCATACACGGCGCGTGCAGTGATGAGTTTCTTTTCAATAATGAGATCGAGTAGCGCGTTTCCTTCTTTGAACAACTGGCGTGCTTGCGCGCCTTGTTCTTCGTGCTCGAGGATTCGCGGATAAACCCCCTTCAATCCCCAGGTGTGAAAAAACGGGGACCAGTCGATGAACTCGCGCAAGGTCGCCAGCGGAAAATCGTCCAGCACGCGCACGCCAGTGAAACTGGGCATCGGTATGTCTTCGGCACGCCACACGATGGGAGTGCGCCGCAAGCGCGCTTCTTCAATAGAAATGGTCGGCTGTTTCGGGGTGGCATGGGCTTTGCGGACCGCTTCATATTCAGCCCGATGCTGCGCCACAAAGGCAGGCTTGTTTTCTTCGCTCAGAAGACTTGTCGTGACCGGCACTGCTCGGCTGGCGTCAACAATGTGAACGACTGGTTCACTATAATGCGGTGCAATTTTGACCGCCGTATGCCTGCGACTGGTTGTGGCGCCGCCGATCAGCAGTGGCAATTTGAATCCCTGGCGTTCCATCTCACGCGCCACGTGCACCATCTCATCGAGAGAAGGAGTAATCAGCCCGCTGAGTCCGATCAAATCCGCATTGACTGCCTTGGCCCGTTCAAGAATTTTTTCGGCTGGGACCATCACGCCCAGGTCAATTACTTCATAGTTGTTGCACGCAAGTACGACGCCAACGATGTTCTTGCCAATATCGTGAACGTCACCTTTCACCGTCGCGAGTATGATTTTTCCCTGCGATCTCACCACTTCGCCGGCCGCAGCCCGCGCTTCTTTTTCGGCTTCCATGTAGGGAGTGAGGTGAGCCACGGCTTTTTTCATCACGCGCGCCGACTTCACAACCTGGGGCAGGAACATCTTGCCCGCCCCAAAAAGGTCGCCCACAATTCCCATGCCGGCCATCAGTGGTCCTTCGATCACCGCCAGCGGTCGGCCTAATTTGACGCGAGCTTCCTCCGTGTCGGCTTCGATATAGTTATCAATCCCCTTCACCAGCGCATGCGCAAGGCGCTCTTCGACCGTTCCGTTGCGCCATTCTTCCGCCTTCTTCCCGGAGGTCGCTTTGCCGGCGCCTTTCAGCGATTCGCCATATTCCACCAAACGCTCGGTGGCGTCAGGTCGGCGGTTCAGCAAGACATCTTCGACCATCACCTTCAGCTCAGGCTCGATCTCTTCGTACACTTCGAGCATGCCTGCATTCACGATGCCCATGTCCATGCCGGCGGCGATGGCGTGATAGAGAAACGCAGAGTGAATCGCTTCGCGAACGACATTGTTGCCGCGAAAACTAAAAGAGATATTCGAAACTCCGCCGCTCACTTTCGCGTACGGCAGGTTGGCTTTTATCCAGCGGGTCGCGTTGATGTAATCAACCGCGTAATTATTGTGCTCCTCCATGCCGGTGGCAACGGTGAGGATGTTGGGATCGAAGATGATGTCTTCGGGAGGAAATCCGACTTCGTCCACCAGGATTTTGTAAGCCCGTTCGCAAATGCGGATTTTGTCTTCGTAACTCGCGGCCTGGCCCTGTTCGTCGAACGCCATGACCACCGCCGCGGCGCCGTATTTCAGAATGGTCGCCGCATGCTCGCGAAATATATCTTCGCCTTCTTTTAACGAAATGGAATTGACGATGCCTTTGCCTTGCAGGCATTTCAAGCCTGCCTCGATGACCTCCCACTTCGAGGAGTCCACCATGATGGGCACCTTCGCGACCTCTGGTTCGCTTGCCAAGACCTGCAGGAACCGCGTCATCGCGGTGACGCCATCAATCATCCCCTCGTCCATGCAGACATCGAGCACGTTCGCGCCGTTCTCAACCTGTTGCCTGGCGATGCTGACTGCCTCTTCGTACTTTGCTTCCTTTATAAATTTGGCGAATTTCGGCGAACCGGCTACGTTGGTCCGCTCGCCGATTACGATGTACACGCCTTGCTGTTGAGTGAAGGGCTGCGAACCGGAAAGACGCAGTGGTCTCCACTTCGACGGGTCCGAAATTGCGCTCTCTGATGCGCTCACACCCGGCTCTCAATCTCGCTCGCGCGAGCGGAGGATTCATCGGTAAGCTGCGCCCCAATTTTCCGCGGGGCTTTCCCCTCGAGCGCCTTCGCGATTGCCGCAATGTGCTCCGGCGTGTTTCCGCAACAGCCGCCCGCAATGTTGATCAGTCCGCCGTCCGCAAATTCAGACAAATAGCGTGCCATGTCTTGCGGACCCAGGTCGAAGCCCGTTTCGGAAAGTGGATTCGGCAGGCCAGCATTGGGGTAAGCCGAGACCGCCACGTTCGCCTTTTCCGAGAGTTCCTCGAGAAATGGATACATAAGATCGGGTCCGAGAGAGCAGTTGAGGCCGACTGACAACGGCTTCACGTGCCGGACTGCATTCCAAAATGCTTCCGGTGTTTGCGCCGAGATCATCGTTTCTCCGCCACGACCCACTGCGGCGGAGATCATTACTGGAATCTCTTTTCCATGCTCATCCAGAACTTCACGAATTGCGACGAGTGCCGCCTTGGCATTCAGCGAATCGAAGATCGTTTCGACCAGCAGCAGATCAACGCCGCCTTTAATCAGCGCGCGCACCTGCTGAGCATAAGCAGCTTTCACTTGATCGAAAGTGACAACACGAAATCCTGGGTCATCGGCATCGGGCGAGTTCGACAGCGAAACCGTAAGCGGCCCGATGGCCCCTGCCACAAAGCGCTGGCGCGAAGTCGCGGTTCCAACACGATCGGCCCACTCACGGCACTGCTTCGCCGACTGTTCATTGATGTCCCAGGCCAGTTGTTCGAGAAATGGATCGCCGATGATCTTCGAGTAAAACTCAGGATCCTTGCGGCCGCCATGCTCACGCGGATCTTCAACAAAAAATTCGCTCTGGGCGATGCTCGTAGCGCCGAAGGTATTGGTCTCGATGATGTCCGCGCCAGCCTCCAGAAATCGGCGATGAATGTCGCCAATCATCTCTGGCTTGGTCAGCGAGAATAAGTCACCATTATTTAAAAGACTTTTCTTTGCATCCTTGAATCGCTCGCCCCGAATGTCGGCCTCTTTCATCCCATAAGTGCGGATCGTCGTGCCCATCGCTCCATCGATGATGGCGATACGATGGTCGAGAATTCTCTCGAGAGGATAAGGTTGCGCTTTCTTCATGTTCTTATCTCGTCGTTGGTCGTTTGTCGTTGGTCGTCGGCGAAGCAACCGTGCACAACGTACGCCAAGGACAAGGGATCCACAACCAACGACTGCTTTGTATACACAAACGCCGGCCCAAGTATCGGACCGGCGTCAAAGCTCATAAACCTTTGTGAACTTCGTGTTCTCCTCAATTACCCAATTACAAATTACTCAATGACCAAATTCCTTCACTCTCCCGGAGCCACTTCTGCCGGTGCTCCGCCGATCACTTCTGCGGTATTGAATACCGGGTTTGCTCCCAGGTGCGCCGGCCTCGGCGCGAGCAACTGCTCTTTGCGGTAGATCAAATTCGTTGCGTTAAATGTCGCCAGCTCAAATCCATGCCCATGAGTTATGGCGTCGGTTGGGCACGCTTCTACGCAGTATCCGCAGAAGATGCAGCGGTTGTAGTCGATGTTGTAAACCTTCGCGTAACGTTCAGCGCCGCTGATGCGATTCTCGGCCGTGTTCTCCGCAGCTTCGATATAGATGCAGTTGGCCGGACAGTTGGCCGCACAAAGAAAACAGGCCACGCACTTCTCCAGACCGTTCTCGTCGCGCTGCAACACGTGGACGCCGCGATACCGTTCCTGGAACCGTGCCCCGCGCAACGGTCCCTTGCCGTCAGGATAGTTCTCGACGACGGTAGGCTTGAACATCTCCATGAAAGTGATGCTCATACCTTTGGCGATTGCGGCAATGTTTTCGAGGATCGGCATGCACTATTAGTATAGCGAATCGCAGCTTTCCCGAACGAACTAGCCTCCCCTGAGCGAGAGCAGCGAGTCGAATTGGATCTCGCGTGCAGTCCAGCCAACCACGCTCCACGCTAGATTCCTCGCCCCGCTGGTGAGAACGCGGGGCTTCGGAATAATGCCTCTCATGGGAAAGCTCGAACTACCTCGACCGAATCAAACCTGCAGCTTGCGTAAATACGGCACACTGGCCTTCATCATCGGCAGGCTCATTTCGACGAAGTAGTTTTTGATTCCACCGACTTTTGCCGCCGCAAAAATCTTGTGCCAGTCCAGCGTGCCCTGCCCGACTGGCACAATTTTCTTCGAAGTCGCCGACCAGCCCTGAACGTGCATGGAGATGAACCGCCCCGGATACTTGGTCAGGTATTCGGCGGCGTCAAAGCCCTGCTGGATAGTCGAGACCTGAAACTGGAACTTGACCAGCTTCGGATCAAGCAACTCGAACAACACGTCATATGTGCGCTTGCCATCCACTGTTGAACACTCGAAATCTTCGTTGTGCAGTCCTTGTTGAATTCCCGCCTGGGCAGCTTTTTCGCCGAACTGGTTGTATTCATCTGCGGCGCGCTTCACATCATCCATGGTGGGGTTCTTAGGGCCACCCAGGCTGGCAACGAGCATTTGCGTCAGGCCGAGGTCCTTCGCCCACGCTATCCGGTCTTCCTGGTTTTTGCGGAGCTCATCCATGCCGAAGTGCGAACTGACGCAATTAAGCCCCGCATCGTTGATGACCTTCTTAAGCTCCTTGCCGGAATACTTCGTGAGGCCTCCGAAGTCGTTATCCGAGTAGCCGACCGGCGAACACATTTCGATACTCTGAAAGCCAGCCGCTTTGAGCTGCTTGAGAGTGCCGGGAAAATCTTTGGAGATCATCTCCCGGACCGGCCATGTCTGACAACCGATCGGCAAACCCAGCGGATTGGCATTCAGATCTACCGCACTCGACATTAGAAGCCCACCTGCCGCCGCGCCAGCAGCAGCCGTTCTAACGAAGTCTCTTCTGGAAATTCCGGACATCGTGACCTCCTCATTCATTCCTTCTACAACTCCCAGCCCTTGCGGCGTTCTGGATTCACATACTTCTGTCCCGCGTCGGAATCCACTTTCAAGTTCGCTCGGTCCCAAGTGAGTTTTTGCCCAGTGCACGCCGCCACGTTGCCCAGCAGCAACGTCTCAGTCACCATGCCCTCGAATTCGAAATTGCCTCCGGGCTTCACCTTGCTTCCTTTACAGGCATCAAGCCACTCGCGTTCATTACCGGGAGACCTAGGCAGCGTTTTCGGTGGCTGCTTGTAGCTGTCCATTCTGGATTGCGGAATCAGTTTTGGATTCGAGCCGTTGAACCCGCACAGAATCTTGCCGCCATCACCTACGAACAGCAGCCCTTCATCGCCGTCCTCACCTTCGCCTTTAAATGGACGATTTGGTTCCAGTTCTTCCGGACGCTCTGGTTTCAAACCGCCGTCATACCAGGTGAATTTCACCGGAGGCATATTGTCACGTGCCGCGAAATCGTAGCGCACAATTGATGCAAGCGGATATGTTTCCGCATAGCGATCGGTCGAGCTTGCCTCAACACTCACCGGAGCTTCGAGTTTCAGCACGCGAAAAATCGTGTCGAAGCTGTAGGAACCCATGTCGCCCAGCGCGCCGCATCCGAAATCGGTCCAGCCCCGCCACACAAACGGCAAATAAGCCTGATTGAACGGGCGTTCTGGGGCCGGACCAAGCCACAGGTCCCAATCAAGACCGGCGGGCACTGGCTCACCATTTTTCGGACGTTCGACTGCCTGCGCCCAGAACGGCCTGCTCGACCAGTTCTTGACTTCCCGTACCGGCCCAATTGCGCCCGACCAAATCCATTCGCAGAGCAGGCGTGTATCTTCAGAAGCCTGATTGGCTACCGCAATCTGCGTGGCGACTCCTGTCTGTTTCGCGATTTCAGCGATTCGCCGTGCTTCGTAAATCGTATGAGTCAAAGGCTTCTGGCAAAAAACATGTTTGCCATTTTTCATTGCGGCAGCCGAAACCGCCGCGTGCAAATTGTCGGTCGTGCACACCACGACCGCATCCACATCTTTTTCTTTTTCCAGCAGCTCGCGAAAATCGTTATGCGCCGAGCATCCCTGATACTTGCCTGATCGCTGCTGAGTTCCGTAGTAGGCATTCACGATCTTCTGTGACGGCTCGCGGCCGGACACACCGCTTGTGACTTGCAAAGAGTGAGTCAACTGAATCGGGGTATCGGGGCTCAGCCAATCCCACCCGCTGCTGACGCCAAGAAGATCTTGCACCGATTTGCAAAACTCATGCGTATCCCATTGCGGATGGTTGGCGCTTGATGTATTCGGATCGCACACGGCGACTCCCTGCACGTCTGGTTCTTGCAGAAATTTCAGCATCACGCGGAATCCCTGCGAACCCACGCCGATGAACGCGATGTTGACCTTGTCGCTCGGGGCGACATGCCCGACACCGCCAAGCACATGCCGCGGGACGACCGATATTCCGATTGCCGCGGCTGCCGTCTTGCCCAGGAATTTGCGACGCGAGATCGGCCCTTTAACAAAACTCTGCGGTTCAAGCCCAGTTTTCACGAACGCCCCCTCCTTCGAATCACCTGATATTGAAAGGTTTTAATAAACCATTAAGCCTTGTGCAAACCATTTTTCTCGCTCCTGTCAAGAATGCTTGACATCCGCCATGATGTAAAGTATGTTTGTCATGTCAAGTTCCCTTGACATTGGAGGGGTAGTCATGATGATGGGAGAATGCGTCGATAAAGCGGCTAGCAGGAAATACAGATTCAGGACGCTGGTAGTGGCGGCGGCTTATATGGCACTAACTTATGCCAGTGTGCGATGGCTTCATCGCCAGCCGGCTCTACCTTGGCGATACGTGATTGCGATTTTGCCCGTATTGCCGATCTTCCTGATGCCGGCGCTGGTAATCGAGTATTTCCGCAACCTCGATGAACTGCAGAAGAAAATTCAGCTCGAAGCGCTCGGCTTCGCCTTCGCCGCGACCGCCCTCTCGACTCTGAGCTACGGCTTTCTTCAGAATGCCGGGCTGCCAGATGTGAACTGGGTATGGGTGTGGCCGATAATGGCGGTTTTTTGGACAATCGGTTTGTTGGCTGCGCGTTGGAGGTACCGGTGAAGAGCCGGCTTCGCGAACTTCGGAGCGATCGAGGCTGGTCGCAGTCCGATCTGGCAAAGCAGCTCAACGTCTCCCGGCAAACAATCAACGCCATTGAAACGGAAAAATACGACCCCAGTCTTCCCCTGGCATTTCGCCTTGCTGAACTTTTTAAACTGCGGATCGAAGAAATATTCGAAAATACCAATGGAGCCAGGCCGAAGTGACGGAGTGAGCCAATGATCATTCGCGAGGCGTCTCTTGCCGACTTGCCGCGCCTTACAGAAATTCACAACTACTACGTTCAGAATACGCACATAGTGTTTGATATTCGCCCCTTTCAGCCGGAGGAACGTGTCGCCTGGTTCAACGACCACTCCGACGGACATCGTCACCGAATACTGGTCGCTGAAGAAGGCGACGGCAGGATTGTCGGTTATACAGCATCGGGTTCGTTCCGGACGAAAGAGGCATATGAAACAACGGTTGAGGTAAGCATTGCTTGCAGTCACGAATCGACCACGCGAGGTATCGGCACCAAGTTATATGCCTCCCTGTTTCGGTTGCTCGAGCGTGAAGATGTTCATCGCGTTGTGGCTGGGATCGCCCAGCCAAACCCAGCCTCGGTGGCTCTTCATCAGCGGTTCGGTTTCGAGAAGGTCGGCACCTTCACTGAAGTCGGCAGGAAATTCGGCAAATATTGGGATGTGTTGTGGATGGAAAAAACTCTGATCGGCTAGCGGGTTGCAATTTGCTCAATCCGGCAAATTCATCCAGATCGCGCTGGCGTATTACAATATTTAGCCGTCCCCTTTCTGTTGGCCGGTACATTCCACTGCACTCATCTGGAGGAGCTATGAAATTAACGCCCGGAAAACTTGCGGGCTTGCAGCGCGTGTCAGACAAGCGCGGCGTGATCGCGGCCGCCGCCATGGACCAGCGCGGTTCACTGCAGAAATCGCTGGCAAAAGAGAAGGGCTCGGCCGTTGGCGATAGCGAGATGGAAGAGTTCAAGTCTCTGGTCACTGAAGTTCTTACGCCCCATGCCAGCGCTATTCTTCTCGATCCCGAGTGGGGCTTGCCTGCCGCAAAGCGCCGCGCCAAGAATGCCGGGCTCTTACTCGCGTACGAAAAGACTGGCTATGACAAGACCGGCCCCGGTCGCCTCCCGGATCTGCTTGGCGACTGGTCCGCAAAACGCATTAAGGAAGCAGGCGCCGACTGCGTAAAGATCCTTCTTTACTACACTCCCTATGATTCAAAAGAAATCAACAACCATAAGCACGCGTGGGTCGAGCGCATTGGCGACGAATGCCGTGCCAACGACATTCCGTTTTTCCTTGAGTTCGTCGGCTACGAAGAAGGCGCAGACGAAAAGGGACTGGAATTCGCGAAGAAGAAGCCTCACATTGTGACCGAAAGCATGCGTGAATTCTCGAAAGATCGTTACGGCGTCGACGTGCTGAAGGTCGAAGTTCCGGTGAACATGAAATATGTCGAAGGAACAAAATCCTTCGGCGGCCAGAAGGCATACACGAAGAAAGAAGCGATCGATCTGTTCCACAAAGCCGCGAGTGTCGCCACCAAGCCGTTCATTTATCTTTCGGCCGGCGTGAGCAACGCGGAATTCAGCGAAACGCTGGAACTCGCCGGTGAAACCGGCGTGAAATACAATGGCGTCCTCTGCGGCCGCGCAACCTGGAAAGATGGGATTCCGGTGTACGCCAAGCAAGGCGCAAGCGCGTTCCGCAAATGGCTTGAGACCGAAGGCGTGAAGAACATTGCCAATGTCAACGAAAAGCTGAAGACCGCCACGTCATGGTTCCCGATCTACGCTGTGGAACCGGCAATGGCGGGTGCTTAAAAGAATCAATCGCCACGAAGGACACTAAGGAACACGAAGGTAAAACTTGAATTCCTTCGTGTTACTTCGTGTCCTTTGTGGTTTTCCAGTTTTGCCTTACGCCGCGCGCGGTCTCACGCCCTCTGTACTCTGCTCTTCCTTCGGAGGATGCGTGATAAGCGGCAGGACGGCACTCACTAGCACCACGACCGCGATTACCTTCAGAGCTCCTGCATAGTGACCGCTGCTCTCGCGAATGTTCGCGATCAGCATCGGCCCGAATACGCCGGCAAATCCCCACGCCGTGAGCATGAGGCCATAGATCGATCCAATGTTCGTCGGTCCGAAATAGTCGGTAGCAAAAGCGGGCATGGTGCCGAACCCGCCTCCGTAGCACAGCAGAACAATGAAAGCTAGTGTCGTGAACAAGCCGAAGCCAGTAACGTGCGGCATGGCCCAAAAAGTATTGCCTGCGCAACGAACATGATGAGAAAAACCGCCCGGCGTCCGATTCCGTCAGAGAACCACGCCCACAGGAACCGTCCGCTGCCATTGGCAATGGAAATAATTCCGACCATTCCTGCGGCTAGCGCGGCGGAGACGTGCGTGATCTCCCCCGCCATTGGCGCTGCCTGCGAAATGATCGAAATCCCCGCCGACGTGTTCAGGAACAACATTCCCCACAGGGCGTACCATTGCCACTTTCCGAGGGATTCTCGCAACGTGTAATCCTTCGTCGCTCGCTGCTTAGTCTGAGTAGCGGAGGGTTTCCAGCCGGCGGGGGCATAGCCGTTTGGTAAGTGAACTTTGGGGATGTTGACTTTTGTTCGTTACCCTTCGAGTTTTGATCTATCTATGAGGCGTTTCCGCGCTCAGCAAATCCACAAACATCTTGTAAAACTTCTGTTTGTCCAGATCATCCTGAATCTCGACCGGCTGCACGGAAACCTTCGGTTTGTCTTCGTCTGACCAACTGAGCGTATTCCCGTAACCCGCGCCCTTGTCCAAATCCACATCCATGTATCTGATCTCTTTCTTTGTGATCACGCTTGGATCCAGCCAAGCCGCGGAAGCCAACTCATCCCACAGATAATCGTACTTGCCCCGCAATTGCGAATACTTTGCAGTGTATTTCGCCGCAGGCGTGCTGCTCTTTCCGATCTGCTCGATCAGGTCACGCGTCAGTTCTGTTTTCACCGATATATCCACCGTAGTGCAAACAATTTTCTTCCACGGTGCGGTGAGCACCATGTGCGCCGCTTCCGGATCGAACCATAAATTGAACTCACGCCGCGGATCATTCACGAACTCCGGATTGTCGGTCTGCGGATTCAGACTCGCCCCCATGAATACCAATTCCTTTGCCAATCCCGCGAACTCCGGATCGATCGCCTGCGCCAGAGCCAGGTTCGTCATCGGCCCGCCAGCATAGATCGTGATCTCGTGCGGAAACTTGTGCACCATCCGAACCAGAAAATGTGCCGCGTCTTCATCTGCTGCCTTGGTTTTGGGCCTCCCCTCCGGCATTTCGCCAAGGTCCTCAGCCGCATGATATCGGCCTGGCGTCCACGCCCCCAGCCACACAAACGAGCCGAAGCGTTGCTCCCACAATTCGGTGCTTTCTTTCCGTCTCACCAGCGGATACTCGGCGCCCGCAAATACCGGGATATCCGTCCTGCCAATCAACTCGAGCATGCGTAGCGTATGCGCCACCTCCTCGCGCAGCCACGAATCTCCAGTCACCACGGTTATTCCCAGCACGTCAGTTTTTGGCGACTGGATTAGCATGAGCATCGATTGCTGATCGGTCCCACCCGGGCCTGCCGCATCCTGATCGATGATGACCTTGCGTTTCTCTTGCGCGGCTGACGAAATACAACATCCGCAGAGCACGGCGAGCACTATTAAGCGGTTCAGTTTCATAGCTATCCTTTTCGAAACTGAGCATTGTACTGCCTGATCGCAATCCTCTACTGTTAAAATGATGACGAAAACCGGCACACAATCAGATTCCCTCAGTTCACGAATCGCGCATTTTCGCCGCGGAGAGATGGGTGAGTGGTTGAAACCAGACGCCTCGAAAGCGTCCGTGCCTCAAAAGGGCACCGGGGGTTCGAATCCCTCTCTCTCCGCCATAATTTTGAGGTCCCTCGACTTCGCTCGGGATTTCGGCAACGGGCTCAGACGCCCGCTAAACGCCTCAAGTTCGAATCCCTCTCTCCGCCAGATTTTCCTTTCAATTTGCCGAGCGCAAGCCACGAACTCAGTGTTCGCGCTCGACCCATCCCGCTGCGATTTCGACTAGGGCAGCTTTTTCTAAGTAGAACCCCTTAAAAATCGTTGCCGTTTTGGAAATTTATCGACCATCGTTCCAACAAAGTTCTTCCCACTGAAAAAGTTATCGGCGATACTTCGATCATCTATTCAGGATTTCGGGGTCGCCATCTCGCGTTGGGATCCCGCCTAATTTTGAGCCCGACTTAGCTAAAAATTTGGAGGCTGTCTCCCATGCGCTGCTTTGGCAAACTCCTGGCCACCCTTGCGTGCCTGCTCCCCTTCGCTGCCACACTACTAGCTCAGACACCCGGAAGCGGAACAGTTGCGCTCTCGGGCACACTTCAGGGTCCCATCTATCCCTGCGGACGCAGGTCATGCGTAACCTACGATTCCGGACAAATTCAGATCACCGTCGCTGATTTCACTGTTGTCGCGAACTACGGTCATGTGATTTCTGAAAAAACACCGACACAGCTGGCGACCACTCTCGGGGCGCTATTGAATGCTTCCGCATCTCCAGTAACGGCCAAGGTTTCAAGATCGAAAATTACGCTCACGTCCAAATTGACTGGCGCGTTGTCGAATTACAGCTTGGTGACATCCGTCTCCCATAGCGCGTTGTTTCCGACGGCTTCGTTTCAGGTGACGTCCTCTGGACCAACATTGACAGGTGGTGTCGGCGGCCCGGCTCCAGTCGGAACTTTGGTGCAGCAGACCTCCAACCTTTCCAGCTTGTGCTCGTCGCTCAATGATCCCGGGGGTAACTGGCCCTATTGCTTTGCGCCATTCAATGGCTTCAGTACGAATTTGAACAACGCGGGTGCGCAAACGCTGATGCCAGATGCCGCTCCCGGGCACATCTCCAACATCAGCATCAAGCAGCTCATGTATCCAGGGTGGACCGGCCGAGTGCTCTGCGAGTACCAACCATGGTTTGGTATGAGTACCCACGCCAGCGTCGGCTACAACGAGAACGCTTCCTCCACGGTCGCCGCCCAGGATTCGTTCATGATCAACGAGGGTTGCGACGTCAACCTCATCGACTTCTACGGCGCATTCAATTCCAATCAGACGTTTAATCTGGCGACCACCAGTGCGGCTTTTGCGGATCTCGCTTCGCGTGCCGGCTTCCCTTTGAAGTTCGGAATCATGGAAGACAAAGGTGCGCTCACCTATAGCTGCCCAACTACAAATCAGGCTGAGGCCGCAACTGTTGCATGCCTGGAATCCGCGTTGATCGCTGACATGGATTACATCAACAGCAACTACGCCAGCAGTGGTGTCTATTTCACCGATGGTGGTCAGCCCGTCATTTTTTCCTTCGTCACCAAGCAGGTTTGGCCCATCCTGACCCCGACTGATTGGGACACAATCTGGTCAGCCGTCAAAGCGCACACCGACACTTACACCGCTCCTTTTAAGTACATCCATCAGTTCGGTTCGTTCAGTTCCTCTGGTTACGACAATGGTCGTTTCGCCTGGGTCCAGCCGCCTGCATTCAGCACCGCCCAGCAGTTCTGGTGGGGTTCGAATAGCAATGCCTCTCCCGTTTACCTCGATAGCTTTTATGCCGCCGCAATCGCGCATCCGTCGCAGCTCGCAATAGGAGGCATTTGGAAGGGGTTCGACGATAACAATGCTTCATGGGGCGGCAACCGGGTGATTGCCCAGCAGTGCGGCCAGGTCCTGCTCAATACCGCGAAGGAAATTTCGAAATACTATGGCGGCGCAAACCCTCAGCTTCCTTATGTGCAGGTGATCACCTGGAATGACTACGAAGAAGGCACCGCTGTCGAAAACGGCATCGACAACTGCTACACCGTGAACGCTTCGATTTCAGGCAATCAATTGTCCTGGTCTTTAACTGCTTCGGACTCCACCTACGCGTCGCCCGCGACGATCCATCACTTCACAGTCTACTTTGCGGACGCGGGCGGCAACCTTTATGTCGCAGCGACCAACATTCCCGCCACCAGCAGCACGCTTGATCTTTCAGCTCTTGTGCCTCCGGGCACGTGGACCATTTACGTGGAAATGGTCGGCCAGCCGCTCATCATCAATCGTATGTCGAATCCGGCGACCCTGATCCATTGAGAGTGCCCCGTCCTTGTCTCGCGATTTTTGCGAGACAGGGCGGGGATTTCACTTTTACTGATCGGTTTCACCTGTCGCGTTCATTTTCAGAGGACGAGAACATGTGCTTCACGCCACCTCCGCCTCAATCACGCTGAAGGGAGATTTCGTCGGCACAATCCTCGTCAGCCGGAGTCCAGTGCCCGCGAACAAAGCACGCCATTCCTCTTCCATGCGCTCGCGGCCTCCAGGGAAGAAGAGCATTTCAATGTCGATCACCTTCGACGGGTGTGGCTCATTTCCCGGCGGCACCACGAATTCCAGGAGCACAACCCTTCCTCTCCGACCGTTCAACGCGTTCCGGCAGTTTCGCAAAATCGTTGTCGCCTGCTCATCCGTCCAGTCGTGCAAGATGTGCTTCATGAAATAAACGTCCGCCCCTTCCGGCACAGCTTTGAAAAAGTCCCCGTGCTCGGTCCGGCAGCGTTTCTCCAGGCCTAATTCGCGAATCCGCTGGTCCGCCCCGGGCACAATGTCCTTCAAATCAAAAAGAACGCCCTGCATTTCGGGATACTTTTCCAGAATCGAGCAGATCGCAAATCCGTGCCCGCCGCCCACGTCGACGATCTTCTTGCAACCGGCAAAATCGTATGCCTCAAGCGCCGCACTCACCGCCATCGCGCTCAGGTTCGTCATCGCCAGATGGAAACGGTCGAACTCCACCTTGTCGGTTGCGAAGTACTCAAAGGCCGGCTTGCCGGTCACGTGTTCCACCGTCGGCTCTCCGGTACGCACCGAATGCAGCAACTCGGCGGCAATCTGAAAGTGGAAGGGATCGGCGAGCCATACCACCGTATCGCGCATCGATTGTGGATGATCTGAGCGGAGAAGTTCCGCTGCCGGTGTCAATGCAAAATGCCGAGGCTCGGTTTCGGTAAAGATGCCGACCATCGCCAGTAAACGCAGCGTACGAAAGAGCGCGTCTTCATTGGTGTTCGTTTTCTTCGAGAGTTCTGCAACGGGCATTGATTTCGAGCCGATGAGGTCCGCGATTTTTAGTTCCGCCGCAACCCACAATGCCGAGCAAGGAACATATCCGGTAGCGAATTGCAGTAAGTGTTGTGCAGGGTCAGGCGGTTGCGGAGCTACTGGGCGGATTTCGGGTTCAGCAACAGACAAAGATGAGGACATAGGGTCTCCTGATTATGCGTGGATTGGCTTGCAGAGCCTGGTCGAGAGTGGCTGTTCTAAAACTATACCGCTCCGCTCGTGGCCTTCCCGTGTAACTTTTCTGTGTTATTTCACCCCCCCTGCGGTCAGAGTTCCTGTTTGGGTCCGACACTCCTGTCCGACAATGTTTCTCGTGTGACTCGGAAACTCCTGTTTGGCACTCCTGCTCGTGGGGGTCGGACACTCCTGTCCGACGGCGTTGACTTTGCTTGTGTGCCCGTGTGGGCCGAACGGCACGACTTAGTCGTGCCTACAAAAGCCCAGAAATGATAAAGCGCGACGTTAGGAGCGATCTCCGAGTAATTTCTCCCTTGACATCTACTACATTTGTAGTAATACTGCATACACGCATAGGAGACGAAATGGCCAATATCCGCCTCAGCAAATTGGAACTCCAGATCATGGAAGTACTCTGGGCCCGCGGCAGCGCGTCCATACGAGACGTCCAGGAAACTTTCCCGGAGAAACGCCGCCCTGCCTACACAACGATTCAGACTACGGTTTATCGGCTCGAAGCCAAGAACGCCGTCCGCCGCACGAAAAAAGTCGGCAATTTTCACCTTTTCGAACCCGCAGTTTCCCGCGAAATCGCGCAGCGCAAATTGGTCGATGACTTTCTGGCCCTGTTTGGCGGCCGCATCCAGCCCGTAATGTCCCACTTGATCGAATCCGGCAAGCTGACCGCCGCCGACCTGAAGGAAGCGGAGCAAACCCTCCGCCGGCTAAAACGGGAGGAACAATGACTCCGCTACTCACGCCTCTCTCCAATCTCGCGAACTCGGTGCTTCCGCTTCTGGCCGATCATCTCTGGCAATCGACACTCTTCTTATTGGGAGCTGCCCTGCTCACTTTGACATTGCATAGACAATCGGCGGCCATCCGCTACATCGTGTGGTTGGCAGCTTCGTTGAAATTTCTGGTGCCGTTCTCGCTGCTCGTTGCAATCGGCAGCCATTTTGCTCCCGGAGGCGCCCCCGTAACGTCAGGCTCCGGTTTCTATTTCGTCGAACAGATCACCAATCCATTCACGCAGCCGATTTCAACGGCGGCAGTGATCGTAAAAAAAGGACCTGCATTCTTTCTTACCTGGAAAGAACTTTTGTTGCCCCTTTGGTTTTGCGGGTTCATGGTCGTCCTTTCTATCTGGATCGCACGCTGGCGGCGAGTATTGAATGCACGGCGGAACGCGACCGCGCTCTCCGAAGGACGGGAACTTTTTGCTCTGCGACGCGCAGAGCAGAGAGCAAATCTTGCGACCAGTCTCGAGCTGCTATCGTCGCCAACCTCGCTTGAACCTGGCGTCTTCGGAATCCTCCGCCCGGTTCTGTTGTGGCCTGAGTCTATTGCCAAACATCTCGACGACTCTCATCTCGAAGCAATCATCGCGCATGAAATTTGCCACGTTTGCCGCCGCGACAATCTCGCCGCGGCGTTGCACATGCTGGTTGAAAGCATCTTCTGGTTTCATCCACTCGTCTGGTGGCTGGGCTCGCGTTTGATCGCCGAACGCGAACATGCTTGCGATGAAGCCGTCATTGCAATGGGCAGCGGTCGTCACACCTATGCCGAAAGCATATTGAAGGTCTGCGAATTTTGCCTGAGTTCCCCGCTCACCTGCGTCTCCGGCGTAACCGGTTCCGATTTAAAGAAAAGGATGGTTCACATCATGACCGATCACATCGTCCGCAAAATAGATCCCACTCGCAAAGTGCTGTTATGGACCGCCGCCTGCCTTGCGATTGCTGTCCCTGTTTTCTATGGCCTCTTCAACCCGACTCCGGGGCATGCAGCTTCCGAGATCGGGACTGCTCCGCGCTATGTGAACATTTCCATCAAACCTCATCCGGAAGATCCCAACGGTATGACCAGAGCAAAGGTAATGATTTCGTTGATAGATGCTAACTTCACCGCGAGAGGAGTGTCGCTCGAAAGCCTGATTCAACTTGCATATCGCGTGCAAGACACGCAACTGGTAGCGTCCCCGGATTGGTTGGAGTCGGCAAAATTCGACATTGACGCAAACGTGGATAAAACTGCAGCTGACCAATGGCAGAAGCTCAGCGAAGATCAGCGCGGCGCCTTGGCCGGACAAATGCTCCAGGGGTTGTTAGCCGACCAGTTCAAGTTGAAAGTGCATCAGGAAACGCGAGACCTTCCGGCATATGAACTCACCGTTGCCGAGGGTGGCAGCAAACTGCAAAAAATGGCGGATGGCAAACACGGCTTCATGCACATGGGAATGGGGGAGCTCAGTTCGAAGGGGGCCCCACTCGATTTACTGGCAGCGCAGTTGTCAATGCGCCTCGGTCGAAGCGTCGTTGACAAAACAGGCCTCGCGGGCAACTATGCCTATTCTCTGCATTGGACTCCCGATGCCGACGAACAGGCGCGCATGCGGCATGATGAATTAATCGCGCCCGACTCTGGTCATTCGAATTCTTCCGCCCCTCCACTATTCACCGCGATTCAAGAACAACTTGGTCTCATGCTTCAACCCAAGACCGACCGCGTTCCGGTTCTCGTCATCGATCACATCGAACAGCCCGCTCAACAGTAACTGCTAAGGCCGGTGTCCTATCCTGTCGCTCCCGATTTTGGAACGACAGGGTGGGGATGTTGATTATGGTTACCTCCACAAGTACACCCACTTAAGTTCGTCCGCATTCCACGGCAGCCCCCATAAAATTAGATCAACGGATGGAAATCGCGCACACAACTCTGCAAATCTCATGGCGCATTGAGCCTAAGCCCGGCGGTGGATACATCGCTCGCTGCAGCGATGCCACGGTCCCGCCTCTCGAAGGCGCTACTCAGGCAGAGCTTCAACAGCAAATCCGCGAGAGGCTTAACGCGCAACTCGCCACGCGATTCCCCAACCTGAAAATTGCGCTCGATAAGTCGTCGACCAAATCCGACGCGCTTGACGTCTCACAGTCTATGGAAAGCGGAGTCAAGCCCGCGCTCGAAAATTGGGTCGCCAAAAATATTGCCGCCATTATTGAGGGAAAACTTCCACCTGAATTGGCCGAGCAACTGAAAGCTCAAGCCCACGACGGAAAACTGCAATTCACGGTCACAACCACTACCACCACCAGCCACGGCACTAATATGAGTACCAAGGTGATTTCCGCTGGGGATGAAAAGCAGCCGCTCACACTTGAATCGCCGGACCAGATCGCATCCAACGCGTTACAGCCAGCCACGCCCGTTTCTGCGTCCTTCTCCAACTCGCAACTCGACACCGGCTCGCCCATCATTCCCGCGAACAACAATTCGTTCCTCCGCTTCCTGCTTGCGGCGCTGGTCTTATTCGGACTGTTTTTCCTCTTCACTCACCTCAAAAAGTAAGCCTCACCGAGGAAGTAGTTATAGTCCTGTTGAAAACCTCAGCATTGGTTCGTGAATCTCATGCCCCAGGAAAACATCGAAACCGTTGACGATAAAATTGAAGGAGGAACTATGGAAGCTCGTTTCAACTACGGCCAAGCTGCGCCAGGCGCAATGAACGCAATGCTTGGTTTGGTGAAATATCTTCATGGCTGCGGCCTCGAAGAATCTCTGCTCAACCTCATAGACTTGCGCGCTTCGCAAATCAATGGGTGTGCATACTGCATTGACATGCACTGGAAGGACCTGCGGGCGGGTGGTGAAAACGAACAACGACTTTACTCGCTAGATGCCTGGCGAGAGTCTCCGTTTTATACGGACCGGGAACGTGCGGCCTTGGAGTGGACAGAGGCTCTTACGCTGATCACCGACGGCCACGTGCCTGACGAAGTTTATGAGAGAGTCCGTCAGCAGTTTGATGAAAAGCAGTTGTCGGATCTTACACTGGCCGTCGTGACCATCAATGGCTGGAACCGCCTGAACATTTCAGCCAGAACGGTTCCTGGCGACTACCAGCCTGGCAAATTTCGCACAGGAAAGGTCGCGTGAGGCTGGCGGGTGACGTTCGCGTCCGACTTGCGATTGGGACTTGGGAGGATTTTACCCGCGTCTTTTGATTGCAACAGCGAGCAGATCGCAAGCTAAATCTTACAATGCGTTCTCGCCACGTTCCTCGTTGCGGATGCGAACGGCTTCATCGATGCGCGAAAGGAAAATCTTGCCGTCGCCAATTTTGCCGGTCTGGGCCGAAGCAACAATGGCGCGCGTGACTTTCTCGACTGCATCGTCGCTGACTACCATCTCAATCTTGATTTTGGGAATCAGATCGACCGTGTACTCGCGCCCGCGGTAGACTTCGGTATGGCCCTTCTGACGGCCGTGACCACGAACTTCGAGTACTGTCATGCCTTCCACGCCAATTTCATGAAGGGCGTTCTTGACCGATTCGAGTTTCGATGTCTGGATAATAGCTTCTATCTTTGTCATGGTGTGGTCCGGGCTTTTGCGGTCCTGCAGGTGCACGCAGCGCGAATTTCTAAACCGAAACTTCCCAATAATATCCTTCCTCGCCGTGTTGCGACAGATCGAGACCCATCACCTCGTGCTCCTGGCTGACGCGTAGTCCGACGGTGACATCCACGATCTTCAAAATCACGAGGGTTCCTACAATGGCAAGCCCCCATGCGATCGCCACACCAACCAATTGATTCAATATCTGATGGAAATTTCCCTCGATCATGCCGGAGGCAAGGGTATTTCCGTTCGCATCCTTGAAAATGGGATTGATTGCGCTGGACGCGAAGATCCCAGTCAGAATTGCGCCTAACGTGCCCCCTGCACCATGGACACCAAACGCATCGAGAGAGTCGTCATAACCAAAGCGGGCCTTCACCGCAGCGACCATCCAAAAGCAGAAGGCGCCAGCAATCAGGCCAATCAACAAGGCAGACATGGGACCGACGAATCCGGCCGCGGGGGTGATAGCCACGAGTCCCGCCACCGCGCCAGAGATGGCGCCCAGCGCGCTAACTTTGCGGTTGCGCAACCACTCCGCCGCAGCCCATCCGATTACTGCCGCAGCGGCTCCAAAATGAGTGGCAACGAAGGCGCTGGTAGCCAAACCGCCTGACGCCAGGGCGCTGCCAGCATTGAAGCCGAACCAGCCTACCCACAACATGCAGGCGCCTACAAAGCTGAGGACCACGCTGTGCGGCGGCATGGCCTCATGCGGATAACCAAGTCTGCGACCGAGATAGAGCGCACATACCAGGGCCGAAACCCCGGACGTGACGTGCACGACGGTGCCGCCGGCAAAGTCGAGGGTCGGGAAATGCCCGCCCAGCGCGGCATTCAGCACGCCGCTCTTTCCCCAAACCATGTGCGCCATGGGATCGTAAACAAGAAACGACCACAGAATCATGAACAGCAGCATGGCACTGAATTTCATCCGCTCTGCGAATGCGCCGGTGATCAGCGCAGGCGTGATGATGGCGAACATCAACTGATAAATCATGTAGGTCTGCTGCGGAATGGTTGCGGAGTAAGCCGCATCGGGCTGAAGTCCCACGCCGTGCAAGAAGAGGTGATGAAGGCCGCCTATGAAACTACTACCCGGGCCGAAAGCAAGACTATATCCACACAGCGCCCACAAAACGGAGATCACGGCCATCATAGCGAAGCTTTGCAGCATGGTGGAGAGCACGTTCTTTTTTCGAACCAGGCCGCCATAAAAGAGTGCGAGACCAGGCCCGGTCATCATCAGCACCAACGCTGAACTGGTGAGCATCCAGGCGTTGTCGGCTGAACTTTTGGCGTCCGCAGTTTGCTGTTCAAGGGCAGCAATACGCTGCGCTTGGGCATCACCGGCATTGCTGCCGAGTTCGGGCGCAACAAATCCCCAAAGGTTAGAGCTAAGCAGAAAAAGAAGAGTACATGCCGACAGAAAACGCCCGAGTCTCAACGCGGAGCCTCCGTGGATAGACATGGATCGACACAACGATCTCAAAAATCCAATGCGGAATGCTAACCGCAGAAACGATTTTCTCGGAATTAAAAATTTTTGTAGAAACGATCAGGAATGTTTATGCTCAGCGACGTCGATCCTGGCTTGCGCCCTGCGCACTTTACCAAGATCTTTGTCCACTTCTTCTTCCGTCTGCGCCTGTCTCAGCGCGTCTTCTGCCTTCACCAGCGAATCCTTAGCCCTGGACAGATCAATTTCATCGGCGCGTTCCACTGTTTCGGCGAGCACAGTAACTTTATCGGGAAGGACCTCGGCAAATCCCCAGGCAGTGGAAAAACGATGTAGTTGGCCGCCAGAGCGATAACTGATCTCGCCGGCGCCGAGTTCGGTGATAAGCGGGGCGTGCCCGGGAAGAATCCCAAGATAGCCGTTGAGGCCGGGTATTTGCGCTTCTTCTGCCTGGTCGCGCACCACCAGCTTCTCCGGGGTTACGATTTCGAGTTGGAAAGTGTCAGGCATGAAGAGTCTTCGGTCGTTAGTCCTCGGTCGTCGGCAAACTTTGGCTTCGCCGTTTCAGGCCAACGACCGAGAGCCGACGACCAACGACGAATTTCTACGCTGCTCCCTTCAGCTTCTCCGCGGCTTCCACAACCTCGTCGATTGTGCCCTTCATGTAGAAGGCCTGCTCGGGGATGTCGTCATGTTTTCCGTCAACAATTTCCTTAAAGCCCTTCACTGTGTCGGCAATTTTCACGTAGCGGCCAGGAGCACCGGTGAACTGCTCGGCCACGTGAAAAGGTTGCGACAGGAACCGCTGAATTTTTCTGGCGCGCGCGACAGTGAGCTTCTGATCTTCGCTCAATTCGTCGATACCAAGAATCGCGATAATGTCCTGCAGGTCTTTGTAGGTCTGCAGGGTCTTCTTCACCGACTGGGCGACATCGTAGTGCTCTTGGCCAACGATTCGCGGGTCGAGAATGCGCGAAGTGGAAGCCAGCGGATCGACGGCAGGATAGATTCCGATTTCGGTCAAAGAACGCGACAAAACCGTGGTGGCATCGAGGTGAGCGAAAGTGGTTGCCGGCGCCGGGTCGGTGAGATCGTCGGCAGGCACGTAAATCGCCTGCACGGACGTGACTGAACCTTTCTTTGTGGAGGTAATGCGTTCCTGCAGTTCACCCATTTCGGTTGCGAGGTTTGGCTGATAGCCGACGGCGCTCGGCATGCGGCCGAGGAGCGCGGAAACTTCAGAACCTGCCTGGGTGAAACGGAAAATGTTGTCGACAAAGAGCAACGTGTCCGAGCCTTCTTTGTCCCGGAAATACTCGGCGACTGTGAGTCCGGTCAGGGCAACGCGCAAGCGCGCACCCGGCGGTTCGGTCATCTGGCCGTAGATCAGCGCGGCCTTTGATTTCTCCGGGTCGCCTGGCTTGATCACACCCGATTCGCTCATTTCGAGCCACAAGTCATTGCCCTCACGGGTACGCTCGCCGACACCCGCAAAGACGGAATAGCCGCCGTGCTGCTTAGCGACGTTGTTGATCAATTCCATGATGACCACGGTCTTGCCGACGCCCGCCCCACCGAAAAGACCGATCTTGCCGCCTTTCAAAAACGGCTGGATCAGGTCGATGACCTTGACTCCGGTCTCAAACATTTCGGCGGTGGTTGCCTGCTCGTCGAACGCGGGCGCGGCGCGATGGATCGGATGGCGCTCTTTGGCCTGGATTGGGCCAAGGTTATCCACCGGCTCGCCGATGACGTTCATGACCCGGCCAAGCGTTCCATGACCGACAGGGACCGAGATCGGTCCGCCAAGATCGACTGCCTTCATGCCACGCACCATGCCGTCCGTCGCTTCCATGGCAATGGCGCGCACACGTCCTTCGCCCAGGTGCTGTTGCACTTCGAGAATGACATTGATCGGCATTGGAACATTAAAGCCGTCGCTGATCACGCGCACGGCTTGATAAATCGGCGGCATGGCCGACTCGGTGAATTGCACGTCCACTGCGGGACCGGTGATTTGGATGACTTGTCCGATGTTTTCCATAAAAGAAGCTTTTAGCCTTTAGCTTGTGAGCTGTCAGCGGTGAGCAGTGAGCGAGCACCCTGTTGCTCATCGCTCGCGGCTCGATCCTCGCCGCTCTACAACGCTGCTGCTCCACTCACAATTTCAATAATCTCCCGCGTGATCTTCGCCTGGCGCACGCGGTTCATCGAAAGCGTCAGCGAATCGATCATATCCCCTGCGTTATTCGTCGCCGACTCCATTGCGGTCATGCGCGCTGCATGTTCGGCAGCAACCGATTCAAGTAGTGCATGAAAAATTTGTATCGAGACATACTTTGGCAATAGCGCACGGAACAACTGGCGCGGGGGCTGCTCGTAGATATAGTCAACAGGCGCGGTGGCGAACTGGGCAGCGGCTTTGTCAGATTCGGTTGTGTCAGCAGGGCGAAGAGCGACCCCGGTCCCTTTCGCCGCATCAATGGCACGCTGCTTTTCTTCGAGCTGCATCTCCCGTGCTTCGGCAATTTCCGGCGCGCCGATATGCTCAATCGGCAGAATCTGCTCAACCACCAGCCGCTGGGCGATAACCGACTTGAATTCGTTGAAGACGAGGTAGACGGAATCGATTTCCGCGTGCGTGTAGCGCTCGACGATTGTCTCGGAAATCTCCGAAGCCAAGGAGTAGTCGATCTTGTTCAGAACTCCGACGTATTCGCCGATGAGCGTCGTTTGCGGCGGCGCAGAGGAGTCAGGCTTGCGCGGCTCGGCGCTTTTGAAACGCCGGCGCATGAAATCGCGCCCTTTGCGACCGATAGGGAGAATCTCGATGTTCTTGCCGGCTTTTGAATCCAAAAATCGCGAAGCCGCTTTCAGGATATTCGAGTTAAACGCTCCAGCCAGACCTTTGTCACCAGTAACGACGATCAACAAAATGTTCTGTTCCGGCCGGCGCACAAGCAGCGGATGCAACGGCTCCCCAGTTTCAGCGTCGTGGGTATCGACACGCGATACCAGAGATTTCAAAACGTTCGTCAACATCTGGGCATAGGGTCGCGCCGCCAGAGCACGGTCCTGCGCGCGGCGAAGCCGTGCCGCCGACACCATCTTCATGGCGCGCGTGATCTGCCGCGTGTTGGTCACGCTGCGAATGCGCCGCCGGATATCGAGAATGTTGGCCATAAAACAAGTCTTCAGCCGTCAGCTCTCAGCCTTCAGCCAAATCAAAACCGGGGCACCCCATTCTTGTGTCGCCGGTATTTGGCGGGAGAGGGCGGGAACTTTGACTTACTTCCCCGCTCCCACTGCCTGACGTTCCTGCACGAAGGCCTCTTTTGCTTGCTTGATCAACTTCGTCATCTCCGCCTTGATGTTGTCGTCGAGAACTTTCTTCTCCATGATCGTGCTTAGCAACGACGGGTTCGTTCCTTCGACGTAGCGGTAAAGCTCGGCTTCGAAGTCACGCACCTGCTCGACTGGCATATCGTCGAGCACGCCACTGGTTCCGGCGAAAATGATCAAAATCTGTTTTGAAAACGGCAGCGGCGAGTATTGGCGCTGTTTTAGAACTTCGACAAGTCGCTGGCCACGATTGAGCTGGGCCTGTGTGGCCTTATCCAGATCGCTGCCGAATTGCGCAAAGGCCGCGAGCTCGCGATACTGTGCGAGTTCGAGTTTGAGGCTGCCCGCGACCTGACGCATGGCTTTGATCTGGGCAGACCCGCCGACACGACTAACCGAGAGTCCGACGTTCACTGCAGGGCGCACGCCTTGATTGAACAAGTCGGTTTCGAGGTATATCTGCCCATCAGTAATTGAGATAACGTTCGTCGGAATGTACGCCGAAACGTCGCCCGCCTGAGTTTCAATGACCGGCAAAGCGGTGAGCGAACCCCCGCCCTTCTGATTGCTCAATTTTGCGGCGCGCTCAAGCAAACGCGAGTGAAGATAAAACACGTCTCCGGGGTACGCTTCGCGGCCAGGCGGACGGCGCAGCAGAAGAGAAATCTCACGATACGAAGCCGCATGCTTTGAAAGATCGTCAAAAATGACGAGCGCGTGGCGCTTGGTGTCACGGAAATATTCGCCCATCGCGCAAGCAGCATATGGCGCAATGTACTGCATCGGCGCCGGCTCAGATGCGGAAGCCGCGACCACGATGGTGTAATCCATGGCGCCATAGTCGCTTAGGATTTTCACCACCTGCGCGATCGAAGAACGCTTCTGGCCGATCGCACAGTAAATGCAAATCAGGTCGCCGCCTTTGTTGTTGATGATCGTGTCAATCGCGATGGCGGTTTTTCCGGTTTGGCGATCTCCGATGATGAGCTCACGTTGACCTCGCCCGATCGGGATCATGCTATCGATGGCTTTCAGTCCGGTCGCCATCGGCTCGCGAACTGGCTGGCGATCAATGACCCCTGGGGCAAGCCTCTCAAGCGGGATGAATTCAGATGTTGCAATTGGGCCTTTGTCGTCAATGGGCTGCCCGAGCGAATTCACCACGCGTCCGATCATGGCATCACCGACGGGCACGCTCATGATCCGGCCGGTGCGCTTCACTTCATCGCCTTCTTTGATTTCCGTGTAGTCGCCGAGCAGCACCACGCCGACCTGGTCTTCTTCCAGGTTCATGGCAATGCCCGAGACATCGTGCGGAAAGGTCAGCAGTTCGCCGGCCATAACTTTTTCAAGACCATGCACGCGGGCGATGCCGTCGCCAAGAGTGATGACGGTGCCGACTTCATCGACAGCAACTTTGGTTTCGTAATTCTCAATCTGCTGCCGGATTAGTTGTGTAATTTCGTCTGCTTTGATTTGGGGCATAAAAAATGCTCTCAGCCTTCAGCTGTCAGCTCTCAGCCACACCGTCATTGGATTACTGACGGCTGAAAGCTAACTCACCAACTGCCGCCTGATTCTCTCTAATTGTCCTTTCACTGAACCATCAAAAACCGTACTACCCACTCGGGCAATGGCGCCGCCCAAGATCGTGCGGTCCTCCGAATACGTGGCCTTGATCTTCTTGCCGGTAGCGGCTGCCAGATCGCTCTCGAGCAACGTGCGCTCCTGGGAGCTTAAGTCCCGGGCGGTTATGATTTGCGCGTCGGCGAAGCCCAGCCGCTGGTTCAGTTCCTGCGCGAACTGATTAACGATCTCAGC
Organism: Terriglobales bacterium; assembly: GCA_035651555.1. Lineage (GTDB taxonomy): Bacteria > Acidobacteriota > Terriglobia > Terriglobales > Acidobacteriaceae > Gp1-AA145. Next base: position 141,420 of record DASRFL010000003.1, on the reverse strand, counting down.
CAGAAATTTCACGCGGTTCTTGTCGATCAGCACGGCGACAAAGTTCCGCACCTGGCGCGAGGTCCCCGCGCGCTTCGCAATCGCATCGAGCACGGCGCGCTTTTGATCTGCCGGGATCGACGGATTCTCCCATACCTCTCGCAATGGCTTGCTTCCTTTCACCATCGTAGCGATCTGCTGCGTCTCGGCCAGCGTCTTTGCTGCGTCAAGCCGGTTGGCTGTGACCACATCGGCAAACGCGCGGGCGTAGGTGCTTACGACAGTCGCCATCCCTAAGCCTTCTTCCCCGAACCGCCATTTGAAACCTGCTGAGCAAAGCGACGCACCAGGGCCTGGTCCGTCGCCGCATCCACGCGAATCTGCTTTGCCGCTAAATTCACCGCCAGATCGGCAGCGTAGGCGGTGAGCTCGCGGCGGGCAGCTTTGGTTGCGGCGGCAATTTCCTGACCTGCAGAATCAGCAATGCGCCGCGCGTCCTCCGCTGCAGCCGCTTTAATCCTTTCTTCCTCTGCGGCCGCTTCTTTTTCTGAATTCGCGCGCATTTGGGCAATCTCGCTATCCAGTCGCCCCAGCCGCGATTCGATCTCTGACAAGCGGCGATTCGCATCCTCACTGGCCTTGCGTGCCTCTTCCAGAGACTTTTGGATGGACGCGGTCCGGTTACGAAACATCGCCGGTAAGTTCTTTTTCGATGCCCAGGCAATAACGCCAGCAATGATCGCAAAGTTCAGGAGTACGGCTAACCAATAGGCGCCTTCCGTGCTTAGTCCCGTGATTCGCGATAGGAGTTGCACGGATGCCGAGTGCTTGAACTGCTCCGTCTCGTCATTCGATTTTGTTGCTTCCGGCGACGCATTCGCGGGAGCATTCTGAGCGGAACCGCCGGATTCCGGCTCTGAAGCATTCTGCGCGCACAAAACGGTGGAAAAAACGAACAGCGCCGCGAACAGCAGCAGAAACACACGAAGTTTTTGAGCAGACAGTTTCATCGTCCACCTGCCGACGCCACCGCAGGCTCGAGCACGGCGCGAACAATTTCAGACGCCAGTCTTCCGGATTCGGCCTCGAGCGAAGTCATTGCAGATTTCTTGTCATTTTCAATTGCAGTGCGAGCTTCCTGGATCTGGGCCTGCGCCTTCCGGCGAGCTTCGGCCACCGCATCGGCGCGTACCTGTGCCGCCTTAGCCCGGCGCGTCTCCTGCGACTTGAACAATGCGAGACGTGCCTCCCTGAGGCGCTGCTCGTATTCCGCCGTGCGGGTTTCGGCCGTCGCCATGTCAGCTTTAGCCTTCTCGATCGCGCCTTGCGTTCGCCCATGACGCTCGGCCAGAATCCGCGTCAGCGGCTTGTGCACAATAAAGGTGTAAAAGCCGTAAAGCAGCAGAAAGAAAATGATGGTCGGGATGGAACCGAGCAGTAATTCGCCTATTTGTCTGAGGGTCTCATCCATATTTTCTGCTGATTAAGGAACCGCCGAAAGGATTTCTGGAACTTATAATTCTAACTTTCGCGCAAGAATAGTGTCAACGAAGGTAAATACCGGAACGTACACTTCCGTTCATTCCTTAAGCAGGTAATTTTCTGCCGTGGAGCAAAAAGACTCGAGTTCCCTCTTTTTTGAATTGTCATTCCAATGCAACTCGGTCGCCATCAGATCCGCCACGACTGGCGCCATTTCCAGAGCGGCTTTGGCGTTCAAAAATAAGGCCCGTGTGCGCCGGGCCAGAACGTCTTCGATGGTGCGCGCCATTTCTTCACGCACTGCCCAAACTGCCTCAGCTTTAATGTATGGCAGCGCCGGATGCAATTTTGTTCCCAGATCGGGTCTGGTTTCTGCGAGTTTCTGGATTTCAGGCGCATCACTCCCGTAAACCGCCAATTCGCCAAATTGCTGCGCTTCTTTGTAATAACCGTGGACTCGCAGATGCTTGGTCATGCATGGATATTCAGGCAATTGCCCCAAAGTGGCGGCCTGGTCGACGCAATCTTCTGCCATGTGTCGATAGGTGGTCCATTTCCCTCCCGTGATCGTCATCAGACCGGACGTGTCGATCTGGATCACATGATCACGCGAGAGCGCGGCCGTGCTTCCGGCTCCCTGAGCTCGAACCAGCGGCCGGATTCCGGCAAACACGCTGAGCACATCTTCGCGGCGCGGTGGCTTCTCCAGATACTGCTTGGCGGTGGCAAGAATAAATTCGATCTCCTGCTCCAATGCGACTGGCTCGAGTTCTGCCTTTTCAACCGGAGTATCTGTCGTTCCCACTAAGGTGTGCCCGTGCCACGGAATTGCAAATAAGACGCGACCGTCACTCGTATGCGGAACCAGAATTGCCGCTTCTGATTGCAAAAACTCCGGACCGAACACCAGATGAATCCCCTGGCTAGGACGGATCATGGGCACAGCGGCGGGGAGAGCCTTCTGCCGCAAGCCGTCGCTGAATGCGCCCGTCGCATTGATTACGACCTTTGCCGATGCCCGCAGTTGTTCGCCGGTCTCGACATCGCGTGCAAGAATTCCGTTCACAAAACCCTGCGAATCTTTGGTGAAGCCAGTGACCTCAACATAGTTCAGCAGCGTCGCACCCTGCTCAAACGCTGTGAACACCATGTGGATGAGCAGGCGAGCGTCGTTGAATTGCCCATCGTAGTAAACCGCTCCGCCCCGCAGGCCATCCGTTTTCAAAGTCGGCAACCGCTTCAGTGTCTCTTCGCGCGAGAGCAGACGAGATTTGCCGAAGCCATATTTCCCCGCGAGTAGTTCATACAGCTTAAGACCCAGCCCATAGAAGGGCGCTTCCCACCAGTCGTAGTTGGGAACAACGAAGGCCAGATCGTGCACCAGGTGCGGGGCATTCTGCAGCAAAAGCCCGCGCTCTTTCAGCGCTTCCATCACCAGGCCGATATTTCCCTGCTCCAGATAGCGCACGCCGCCGTGCGCGAGCTTAGTGCTGCGACTGGAAGTCCCCTTCCCGAAATCGCTCTGCTCAAGGAGCAACGTTTCATAGCCGCGGCTGGCGGCGTCGATGGCCACACCAACGCCGGTAGCGCCGCCGCCGATCACGATAATGTCCCACGGCTTGGGGTGTCCGCGGACGCGGTCCCACACTTCTGAGCGATTCATATTATGAAACTCGGAATCTTGCGAAACTCGGAATCAAGGCCCTCGAGAGTTCGATCAACTTATTCCTACAGCCTTGATGATGAGCGCGGCAAGTACGGCCCCGATCAGCGGAGCAACAATTGGAACGGGAGAATATTTCCAATCTGAACCGCCTTTGCCGCTGATCGGCAAGATAAAATGCGCAACTCGCGGACCAAAGTCACGTGCAGGATTGATTGCGTAACCAGTCGGCCCGCCCAAACTCAAACCGATCACCCAGACTAGAATTCCCCAAAACCAGGGGTTGAAACCGGGAGCGAGCGTGGGTGCCCACGCCTTGCTGCCGAAGCTGAAGCCGACGACGATAAGGCTGATGGTAGCGATGACTTCACACAAGACGTTCGCCGGCAAATTTCGAATTGCGGGAATTGTGCAGAAAATTCCGAGTTTTGCCCCTGAATCCTGGGTTTCTCTCCAGTGCGGCAGATAGGCCAGCCACACCAGAATTGCACCTGAGAATGCGCCTAGAAGCTGGGCCGCCCAGAATGGAAGAAGAATCGACCAGTTTCTTGAAAGTAAAACTGAAGCCAGCGTGACCGCGGGATTGATGTACGCGCCAGGACTTCCGCAGGCGACTGCGGTGCTGATTCCTGCGACTACGGCAAGGCCCCAGGCGGTCGCGATGACGATCCAGCCGGAGTTTTCGCCCTTTGATTTTTTCAACAGAACGTTGGCGACTACGCCATCGCCTAGCAGAACCAGAACCAGCGTGCCCATGAACTCACCCATGAATGGTCCATGCATCTAGGCCTCTCCTTTCAGTGCTGCCAGCGTCGCGGACTCTACAGCGCACGGGTGGAGCAGGCCTTCAGGCCTGCATTACAGTTTGAAGCTTTAATATTGGCCGCTGAGGTACTTCGGACGAAGTACCTCAGCGGCGAGAAAATTAGTCATGAGAATGCAGGCCTGAAGGCCTGCTCCACCCAAAATCTGCAAGCTGATATCTGCGCGAGTTTTCCAAGTGCTGCGCACCCCAGAAGTCGTAACGAGATTCACTCCACCCAGTCAAACGACTTGGTCACAGCTTTTTTCCAGAAATGATAGAGGCGGTCGCGGTCAGACAATCGCATCTGCGGCTGCCAACGATGATCGACGGCCCAATTCGCGCAGAGCTCGTTGGTATTTTTGAAAAAGCCAACTGCGAGGCCGGCAGCGTAACAGGCGCCCAGAGCCGTGGTTTCGCTTACGCGGGGGCGTACTACAGGGATGCCTAAGATATCCGCCTGAAACTGCATGAGCAGATTGTTAGCCACCATGCCTCCATCGACGCGCAGGAAGTCCAGGTTAATGCCCGAGTCCTTGGCCATGGCCTCGACCACCTCGCGGACCTGGAACGCAGTGGCTTCGAGAACGGCGCGCGCCAGGTGTCCCTTGTTCGCGTAGCGGGTCAGTCCCGTGATGACGCCTCGGGCCGAATCTTTCCAATAAGGAGCGTAGAGGCCTGAGAATGCCGGGACAAAATAAACTCCTCCGTTGTCCTTCACGCTTTGCGCGAGAAATTCAACATCGGCGCTGGTTGAGATAACGCCGAGATTGTCGCGTAGCCATTGCACAAGAGCGCCGGTGATTGCGATACTGCCTTCGAGCGCATAGTGGGCCAGTTGCGACCCAAGTTTGTAGGCAACAGTGGTGATGAGGCCAAATTTCGAGGGCACGGCTTTCTCGCCGGTGTTCAGCAGCATGAAGCAGCCGGTGCCGTATGTATTCTTGGCTTCGCCGACCTTGAAACAAACCTGGCCGACCAGGGCCGCCTGCTGATCACCAAGATCACCGGCGATCGGCACACCGCGAATCGCCGGAACAACCGCGCGCCCGTAGGTTTCGCTGCTGGAAACGATCTTCGGCAAAATCTGTTTTGGAATTCCGAAATCTTGCAAGATGCGTTCATCCCATTGCAGCGTAGCGAGACTCATGAGTTGGGTACGGCTGGCGTTGGTCACGTCGGTAACGTGAATGCCGCCACTCGCGCCACCGGTGAGACTCCAGATGAGAAAGCTGTCGATAGTGCCGCAGAGCAGCTCGCCGCTACCGGCACGTGTTCGAGCGCCGGGAATATTCTCCAGAATCCAGCGAATTTTCAGGCCACTGAAATACGTCGCAAGCGGTAAGCCGGTTTTTGCGCGATAACGATCTTGCCCGCCCTGCGCTGCAAACTCAGATACCGCTGGCGCAACGCGCGTATCTTGCCAGACGATTGCGTTGTAGACAGGCTTGCCAGTTTTCTTTTCCCAGACGACTGTTGTTTCGCGTTGGTTAGTAATGCCGACGGCAGCGAGATCAGTTGGCTGAAGCTTCGCGCTCTGCATCGCTTTAGCGATGACCGATTCCGTGCGTCGCCAGATCTCTTCTGGATTGTGCTCGACCCAGCCAGGCTGCGGGTAGATTTGCTCGTGCTCCTCTTGTGCTAAGCTAACGATGTTGCCGGAGCGATCAAAGATGATAAAACGAGTGCTGGTCGTTCCCTGATCGATGGCGCCGACGAAGTCTGCCATGGAGCGTTAGGCGGCTTCGCCCTTCACTTCAACTCCGGCCCACTTCTCGAGCAACAGAAGGGTAGCGGCGTAGTCGAGATCGGCGTGGCCATCCTCGACGGCCATGTCGTAAATCTCTTCCACGGTCTCAAGCCCCGGTAGTTTTATCCGTGACTCTTTAGCAGCCTCGAGCGCGAGACGAATGTCCTTTCGCATCAACTTCAAAGGAAAGTTCACAGAAAAATCACGTTTGAGGACAAATGGTGCTTTGTATTCCACTACGCCTGATCTCACCATCGAAGCATTTATCAGCGGCATCAGCTCTGCTGTGTTCACTCCAAGTTTCGCGGCCAGGGTCAGTGCCTCGGCGAAGCCTTCATAGATCAGCGCAATCTGCAGGTTCATCACTACCTTCGCCGATTGCCCTTTGCCGGTTTCACCCATGCGGAAAATTTTCTTTCCCATCGCGGCATACAACGGCTTCAGTTTTTCGATGACTGCTTCATCTCCGCCGACGATGAACAGCAAGGTGCCGCCTTCGGCTCCAGTCTTTGAGCCGGTCACCGGCGAGTCCACGTATTCGACTCCTTTGCTGCGGACACGCTCGGCGAATTTTCGAGTAGCTGTCGGCGAGATGGTGCTGGAATCGCTGATGATCATGCCCTGGGTCAGCGTTTGCTCGACCCCGTTTTGCCCGAATAGCACGTTCTCAACCGCAGCCGTATCAGAGACGCACAACCATACAACCTCAGATCCCTGCGCCGCCTCCGCCGGAGTAGCCGCAGAACGAGCTCCTTCTACATCCTTGCCGGGCGTGCGGTTCCACACGGTGACTTCGTGACCAGCTTTTACCAGATTCGTGGCCATGGCATGGCCCATAATGCCCAGGCCCAAAAACGCAACTCGCATGAGATCTCCTGAAATTGGGAACTACAGGATTAGAAATGACGCGCGGAGTACGGTCAAGAAAATCCCGCATGCAGGTAAAATGTAGATGGCGACAAGTGATTGCGAGTGGCTGCTGGTCATGGCTGCTGACGACTAGCATCACGAATTTTTGCTGATCGCGAGTCACTAGCCACTAACCACTCTATGCTCCGACAAGCCATTAAGAGTCCGGCAATGCGCAAGCGCGCCCGTCAATTCGGGCGTCTGGTGCGCCATTCGGCAGTGACTCCGCGGGTCGGGGAATCTCACAAGCCCGTATTGGTTGCGAATGGGCAGATGGGAGTGACGTTCATCGGCCACGCCAGCTTTTTTCTGCAGATTGGAGGCGAAAACATTGCCATCGATCCCAATTTTGCTCGCTGGCTCTTTGTACTGAAACGGCTGCGTCAGCCGGGAGTGAAGGTGCGCGATCTGCCGCCGATTGATCTGGTGCTGATCACTCACGCTCACTTCGATCACCTGCATCGTCCTTCTCTCCGCGCTTTGGTGCATCACACCAAGCAATACCGCGGCTCTGCGCCTACCATTGTCGTCCCTGAGCACGTGTTCGATCTGGTATCAGACCTCGGCTTTCGTGATGTGGTGGAACTCAACTGGTGGAACAGCTACCGTCATCGCAATGTGACCATTACCCATGTCCCTTCGCGGCACTGGGGAGCGCGGATTTTGCGCGATGCGCATAGAGGTTACGGAGGATATGTGTTACGCGACGGCAAACATTCCGTTTACCACGCGGGAGACACCGCCTATTTCTCAGGATTCAGGGAGATCGGTATGAGACTGTCACCGCAAGTCGCGCTGCTGCCCATTGGGGCATATAACCCGCCTCAGTTTCGCAACGTTCACACCAGCCCCGGCGATGCGACCCGCGCTTTTCTCGACCTGAATTCGCGCTGGATGGTCCCCATGCACTATGGCACGTTTCGTCTTTCCCATGAACCCATGGAAGAGCCGCTGGAACTACTCGACGAGGAGGCGAGAAAAGCTGGAATCCGTGACCGGGTGCTGGTTTTGCCCGAGGGCATCACAAAAATTTTTTGACACAATTTAATCTTCACAAGGTCTAAAATCTTCCGCCGAGGAGGTTTCCATGGCAGAGAAGGTTCAAGCAGTTCCTCAAGGATTTCACACCCTGACACCACACTTAATCGTCCGCGATGCGGACCAGGCAATCGAGTTCTACAAGAAGGCTTTCGGAGCGCAGCTTCAGGGCGACGTCGCCCGTGGGCCCGACGGGAAAGTCATGCACGCGCTTTTGCGGATCGGTGACTCGAATCTGATGTTGAATGATGAAATGCCAGCATACGGCGCTTTGTCTCCGCTTTCGGGCGGAAGCTCTTCGGTCGCAATTCACATCTACATCGACAACGTTGATGCTGCATTTCAACGTGCAACCGACGCCGGCGCGCGGGTCACCATGCCGCTCATGGATCAGTTCTGGGGAGATCGCTACGGCACGGTCACCGATCCCTACGGGCACAGGTGGTCTCTGGCCGCACACATCAAAGATATGTCGCCGGAAGAAATGGACCGGGCGATGCAAGAGGCGATGGCCAAAATGCCACCGCCATCGGCTGAAAGAAAAACTGCTTAATACGCCAACAAAATTCGTAAGTCGCGAAGATTATTGCCTGTGGGCCCGATGGTGATCGCGTCGCCTAGTGCTTCAAACAGTGGATAAGCATTGAAGCCGAGGGTGTGAGCCTCAACATCGAGCCCGCGGGCTTTTGCTCGCTCCACGCTTGTTCCATCCACCACGGCACCAGTGGCGGGGCTGTTGCCGTCGATTCCATCAGAACCAGCGCTGAGCACGCAGATGTTCTCTCCTTCAATTTTGGCGGAACAATAAATCGCAAATTGCTGATTCCGGCCGCCCACGCCTCCGTCCTCCATGTGTACTGTGACTTCACCGCCGGAGAGCAGGCAAACACGTTCGCCCTTCGCGCGTAGTTCGCGTAACCGTTGTAACAAGTAGTCGGCAGCCTTCGCGTAATCCCAGTCATCGCAGGAGTTGTCGACTTCAACCGCGAACCCCTGGCGCTCGGCTTCTTTCCTAGCCCCATCAAGCAGGGCCGCGTTCGAAAGAACGGTCCACCAGCGGGCGCGAATGAAGGCCGGATCGTCGGACTTGGGAGTTTCTTCGAGCGCATCACGTTCGAACAATTCGCGCACAGATGCGGGAAATTGATCGAGCAATTTGTATTTGGTTGCAATCTCATGGCAATCCGCAACGGTCGTTACATCCGGCATGGTCGGGCCGGAGGCTAACGCGTCCGGCGTGGAATCCGGAACATCGGAAATAAAAATCGAAACCTGCTGTGCAGGATATGTAGCCTGTGCCAATCGACCGCCTTTGACCGCCGACAGATGCTTGCGAATGGTGTTGATCTCGCTGATCGAGCCACCGGAATGCACGAGTGTCTGATAAGTGCGGATAAGGTCGCCGAGCGAGATTTCATCGTCGATAGGCTTCTCGAAAATGGCGGACCCGCCGCCGCTCACCAGAAAGATCACCAGCGACGCTTCATTCAGAGCCTTGAGTGACTTGAGCGCGGCCTCGGCAGCCCGAATCGAATCGGAATTCGGCAGCGGATGTCCGCCTTGAAAATAGCGAAATCCGCGAACGTGGAATTCCGGCGCTATAGAACTGGCTACGATCCCTTCGAATCGCTCTCCGGTCTGTTCGTGAAGCGCGGTCAGCATGGAATGGGCCGCTTTGCCGACTGCAACCACGAACACCCGGCTGTAGGCGTTCAGATCGTACAGGTCTTCGCGAATACGCAATACGCCACGATCGCAATGCACATGCCGGGCGAAGGCGCGGCTGATGCTGGATTCGCGCAAGGCATGATCAAAAATATGACCGGCAATCGCTTTCATTGAACTTGCAAGTTGAGGGTTTCGTAGACCCAGCGTTCGATAGCATCGCGCATTTCGCGAAGCCTGCCTTCAAAAAAATGATCGGCGCTATCAATGATGACCAGCTTTTTCGGATCCGCAAAAGGCTTGATGGTTGCTTCAAGCTTCGCGCGCGGGCCGAACTGATCACGGCTGCCGCTCACAAAGAGCTTGGGCTTGGTGCAAGACTGTAAAAATTCGAAATCGTAATTGCGGTCATCCACCGGCGAGACCGGCAGCCCCAAGCCCACGAGAGCTTTTACCCGATCATCACCTGCCGCCACTCGCAGTCCAATTGCAGCTCCAAACGAAAATCCGGCAAAAATGAGTGGCAAACCGTACTCGCAGTCGAGCCATTCGATCGCAGTTCTCACGTCTTCGGCTTCGCCTTTGCCGTAGTCGTGCTCGCCATGACTCAGGCCAGTACCGCGGAAATTAAAACGGAGCACCGGCAGCCCAAAGCTGTTCAAGGCCTTCATTGCATGGAAGACAACCTTGTTATGCATGGTACCGCCGAACAGCGGATGCGGATGACATACGACAGCGGCATGAGTAGGCTTTTCCGTGCCTGAATTCAATAGGGCTTCGAGTTGGCCGGCATAGCCATCGAGAAAGAACGAACGAATCGCTCCCGCCTGGGATTGCATTGCGGCAGTATACGGGACGCCAAGTAGCCGAAAGGTGGCTCGCGCCACTGCTCAAATCGCTGAGGTCGCAGATCTCTTATGGCCGGCGATCGTACTAAATTTCCTTCGTGTACCTTCGTGGTTTATGCTTTTCCATCCCTATGGATGTCGTCGCTCTAACTCGCAAACTGGTCGACGTCGAATCCATCACCGGAAATGAAGGGCCTGTCGGCCATTTCATCGCGCAAGAACTCCAGCGACTCGGTTACAAAGTTGAGCGGACGGTTGCGGAAGGCGAGCGCGCAAACATATTTGCTACCTCTCCGCAGGAGCCTAATCCGGCAATTGTTTTTTCTACCCACATGGATACCGTGCCGCCTTTTATTCCGTCCAGAGAAGACGAGCACAAAATCTACGGACGCGGCTCATGCGACGCAAAAGGAATCATTGCAGCGCAGATCGCCGCAGCAGAATGCTTGAAGCAGCAAGGAATCTATGCCGGCCTTCTTTTCCTGGTCGGCGAAGAGCGCGACAGCTTGGGCGCAAAGGTCGCAAATCAACGGGCAAACCGGTGCAAATTCCTCATCAACGGTGAACCGACCGAGAACAAGGTCGCAATTGCCTCAAAAGGAGCGCTACGCGTTGAACTTACTTCCACCGGACGCATGGCGCACTCGGCCTATCCGGAGTTGGGAGAATCGGCAATCGACAAGCTGATCGAAGCCTTGCATCGACTGCGTGCGATAAAGCTTCCTTCCGACCCCCTTGTCGGGCCTTGCACTCTAAACATCGGGTTGATCGAAGGGGGCCGCGCTCCGAACGTGATCCCCGACAAAGCACACGCGTTGCTCCTATATCGCCTGATTGGCCCGAGCGATGATCTTCGGCGCGAGATTGTCGAAACCGTGGACGATCTTGCTAGAGTCGACTTCACGCTGGAAATTCCTTTCGTCCACCTGCGCACATTCGAAGGCCTGCCCACGATGGTTGCGGCATTCACGACTGACATCCCAGCGTTGAGCAGTTGGGGGCAGCCCTTGCTCCTTGGGCCGGGATCGATTCACGTTGCGCACACCGAAGGCGAGCACATCGAGAAGAAACAACTACACGAGGCGGTGGAGTTGTACGCATCGATCGCAAAAAAGATCCATTAAATGGCTGCGCACTCCAGAACTCTACGGGCAATTTTATGGAATTTTGTCCTCTGGCTTGTATTCTTTCTGATTGCCGCTGGCTTGGGTTACTCCACGCTCAACCGTTACGACCCTCGAAAGCAGTTGCCCGATGCGGCCGCTTATGCCCAACTCGCCAACTCCGGACCTGAAGCCATTCAAAATCACTTTCGGTTCCGCGTTCTCACCCCGCTGCTGGCCCGCGCTGTAAACCGGTTTGCACATGGGCACACGGGAACATGGGATCCGCTCACGTTTTCCTTCCTGGTTGTGAACGCTATGTTCGTCGCCATGACAGCATACGTGACGTTCAAGATCGGTTCCGCGCAACTCCCCAGCACCTCGGTCGCATTGTTTGGCGCAGCGCTATATCTCCTCAACTTCGCGATCGCAAACTTGCAACTCGCCGGACTGGTTGATGCTGCCGAAGCTTGTTTCCTGATGGCGATGGTCGCGAGCATGTTTCGTGAACGCTGGGCACTGCTTCCGGTTTGGGGCGTATTCGGCGCGCTTGCGAAAGAATCTTTCGTCCCGTTCTCCGTAGTGATGGCAATCGCCTGGTGGATTGCTTCCGGCAAACGGAAACGGCGAGGTGCCTTGTGGATTGCCAGCATGGTGGCGGCGGAATTGATCACGATCATGGTGCTGCAATCTGCAATCTCAGGCAAAGCAATCTGGCCATGGGACTTCGCCCGCGCACTGAATTCGCAAACTGGCTTTCTGACAAACGTGGCGCATTCCTTTGTAGACCGCAACTCCTGGTATATCCTGGCCTGGCTTTTGCCACTGGGACTTGCGGATATTAGGCGATTTCCGCGTCCCTGGGTCGTAGCCGTTGCCTTCGGCACAATCACTGCGCTGGTGCTCAACGCCTACCACAGCACGGTCGGCGGCGGAGGTGGAGGAATTGGACGCTACATCTTCGACGTTGCCGGACCTTTACTCAGCTTGTCAGCCGCGGCATTCCTCAGCGAGCGGCTACGCGAAAACACGTGGCAAGGCGAGTTAGACTAGGTCGATGTCCAGCCAAAGCTTGAACTCGCTCGCCCACGCGTCATCTTCTTACTTGCGTTCGGCCATGCACCAGCCGGTGCAATGGCATGAATGGGACGAAGACGCATTCGCAAGAGCCAAGCAGGAGAACAAGCCCATCCTGCTGGACATTGGCGCGGTATGGTGCCACTGGTGCCACGTGATGGACCGCGAATCCTACGATGATCCCGAGATTGCGCAGATCGTGAACGAGCGTTTTGTCGCCATCAAAGTGGACCGGGATGAGCGCCCCGATATCGACAGCCGCTACCAGGTTGCCGTGCAGGCCATCAGCGGGCAAGGCGGCTGGCCGTTGACCGGTTTCCTGACCCCAGACGGTCGGCCATTCTACGGAGGCACTTATTTTCCGCCTCAAGATCACTACGGGCGGCCAAGCTTTCGTCGAGTGCTGCTGGCAATCTCAGATGCATTCCGTGAGAAAAATGGTGACGTACTTGAACAGGCAAATCTCGTGGAAGGAGCGATTGCGCATTCGGAGTCCTTTTCCGGCAAACCCCGCCAGTTCTCGCCCAAGGTCATTCAGGAAATCGTTGACTCCGCACTGAAGATGTTCGACGAGACGAATGGCGGATTTGGCACCGCCCCGAAATTTCCGCATCCCTCGATTCTTGATCTACTGATCGACCAGTACCTGCGCACTCACAATCAGGAATTGCTCCGAGTATTTACCGTCACACTCGAGAAAATGGCGCGGGGCGGAGTTTACGATCAGCTCGCCGGAGGTTTTCACCGTTATTCGGTCGATGAGAGATGGATCGTTCCGCACTTCGAGAAAATGTCGTATGACAATTCGGAGCTGCTAAAGATCTACGTTCACGCTTATCAGGCCACTGGCAACGAGTTCTTCGGCAATGTCGCTCGCGACATCATTCGGTGGATGGATGAATGGCTTACTGACCGGCAGCATGGTGGTTTTTACGCCTCGCAGGACGCTGACATCTCGCTCGATGATGACGGCGACTACTTCACATGGACGCTTGATGAGGCGAAAGCAGTTCTGACCGATGAAGAAGCGCAGATCGCAGCTCTCTTTTACGACATCAATGAGATCGGCGAGATGCACCACAATCCGGCGAAGAACGTCTTATATGAGCGGGCCCCTATCTCGGAAATTGCGGCCCGGATGAAGTTTCCAGCAGAGCGCGTTCAGCAACTCCTGCAATCGGCGAAAGAGAAGATGTACGCGGCACGACTTAAGCGGCAAGCACCATACATCGACAAGACGGTTTACGTGAGCTGGAACGCGCTCTGCATTTCGGCGTATCTCAAAGCGGCCGCCGCTCTCGGACTCGATGAAGCACGACGATTTGCTTTGCGCTCGCTAGATCGCATTCTCGCTGAAGCCTGGCGGCCGGAGACCGGACTTAAGCACGTGGTCGCCTACGGGGACGCAAACTCCAAGAACCGCGACGGGCAAGGATTCCTCGACGACTACGCATGCATGGCAATCGCGTGTCTGGACGCCTACGAAGCCACGGCCGATCTTACCTACTATCGCGAAGCTGAGCAGATCACCAACCAGATGATCGAGAAGTTTTACGATGTAACCGGCGGAGGTTTTTTTGATTCTGCTCCAAAAGCGGGGTCCGCGCTAGGCGTACTCGCAGCTCCGCGCAAACCTTTCCAGGATTCTCCAACACCAGCAGGCAATCCGACGGCAGCGATCGCTCTGCTGCGAATGCATGGATACACCGGCGAGGAGAGCTACCGCGAGAAGGTTGAACACACGCTAAGTCTCCTATCTGAATCTGCCGGACAGTACGGATTGTTTGCGGCCACTTATGGAATTGCCGCGGTGCATGCGTCTTCTCCACATTCTCAGGTTGTAGTTATTGGTGAGGACGAAACGGCGCAGCAGCTTTATTTGGAAGCGGTATCTTCTGCTGTTTTCGGCCGAACCGTGATCCGATTGAAACTCAACCAGGCGGTTGAGCAGAACCTCCCGCCGTCGTTGGCTACGACCATCCCGCAATTACCGGCAGTGAAGGCAGGCAGCACGACGGCTGTTGTATGCTCCGGCATGAATTGCAAGCCGCCGGTAAGTACCCCCGAGCAACTGCGGAAAGTCCTCAGCCGGGAATCGCAGGCGGCCTAGCGAGGATGCAAAAAATCAGGGCCCAGAATCTGAAGCGATTCTGAGCCCTGGCTGTTATGAACGCGCACTCACTGCGCGGTGCGATCAGTAGTCGCCAGCGCCGCGCGGCGTCAGGTTCTGCGTGTAGCTCAGGTTATCGATGTCACGAAACATCGGCGTGCCTGGCGGCAGGTTCTGAGGCTGCGAGAACAGCGGGTCGAAGATGTAATTTCTCACCGGCGGCTGATACACGGCATAGGTACAGCACTTGAACGTGCCCGTCGCGTAAGTCGAATAATACATGCTGACCAGCGAGCCTTTGTAGTTCAGCGTATCGCCGCTCCAGCTCTCAATGTAGCGCAAGAAGTTGTGGACACCGCCGTCCGTGCCGAAGCCGTAGTCGGTGGCGTTCTCCCAGTTAGGAAATGGGAAATTGATGCTCTTACCTGCAGCTACGGCAACACGGTAGTAAGTGTTCGCCGCTGCGGGACGTTGACTGGCATCGCTGGGGTTATTAAAGCTTTCGATGTCTGTCCAATTGTTCGAAAGCAGAGTGACAGCGTCTGCCACGATGGATGCCGCAGCGTGCGCCGGCTCCGCTCCGTTCGGGTTGGCCCACATAGGATCAGCAGCGCTGCTATTGTAGTCGCCACCAATATACACGGGGTTCTCAGCGGCAACGGTGAAACCGCCCTGGCCGTTCGGCATGACAGGTACGTTGCCCAGTGAACCATCCACGAGCTTTAATCCATGGCGGGCTCCGCTAACCCAATTAGGACGGCCTTGACTGAGGCAGCTGCTCATTCTCACGTATTGCTTCAGAGCATTACCGTTCACGGCGGTGTTCACAGCCGTGGTGGATGAGGTCGTAATACCAACCCCAAATCCTAAGCCAAGATTTTGTGAACCGAAGTTGTCAAGCCGACCATTATTGTTCGTATCCTCCGGCGACTCGTTCTTGCCGGCAGGCAGTGGTTCAAGAGAACCGTCCGGGTTACCGGTAGAGCTGCTGGCATTTACTACATCCTCTAAACCGGAGTCGCCCGTCTTACTGCCGGCTAGATGGTCTTGTGTTCCATTCGGACTCGGCAGCATTCCTCGACGATCAGAGAAGTACAGGATGTAACCATTATTGTCGGTATAGTTGACCGTGCTACCCACGGCATCGTTGGCCAACCAGTTTTTGAGGTTGCCTACATCGAGCTCGACAACATTCATCACGCCGTTCGGAGTGCAACTATTGTTGCCTGCCTTCGTGTCGCGTGGTTCACCCTCGCGAGGATCGTAAAGGTTAATCGGATACCAATTGTTCCGGGTAACGCTTGTCGGCTTTGTGCTATCGCCGTAGTATGGCCTGCCGGTTGAACCATCAAGCTGGTCCTCTGGAGGTCGAGCGCTTTTGGTGCAGCTAACAGCTCCGCAACTGGAGGCCGCAACGCCAGCAGTATCGATGTTGCCGTCTCCGACCCGGTCCGCGATCTGTTGAAATACAAGAATGGCGTTGGGGTTTACCGGATTAGTCCCAGGTGCTGTCGGTGGAGCAAGGCCTCGGGCAAACCCAAGCTGCAACCACTGTTTTGTTACCGGAGTAAATGCGCCGTTGATCTCTACTTCTACCCGTATCCAGCCATCGATAAGGTTCCAGGTGCTGGTATTTGCGGCCGCTGGTGGCGTGAAGTAAGGGTATGCATTGCAAGCGACGGCCTTGCAAATATTGATGCTGGCGGGAATCGCGCCTGTCGCATTCGTCAACAATGGTGCGTATAGCGGTGAAGATGGAGAAGAACCCGGATTCGGAACCAGTGTCACGGTGCCTGCAGGAGGATTTGCCGGCTGTGTTGCCCAATCCGGCGGCAAAGAAGTCAGCGTGTTGTTCCACGTCGCTGGATCCGGAATGGCCGTAGACCCTTCTGCGAAGTAAGTGGTATAACTACCGCCCGTAGCCAAAGCGGGCAATGCAGCCGGAACCCCGGCTGGAACACCCTTGCTGTAGTCGGGACCACCGTTGTACTGGCCGTTGGAGAGTCTGATGTTCTGCGGATCGGCGGCGCCGCCCGGCAACTCGGCGGGATCGTCAACCAGCAAGACGCGGATCTGCGCCTCGTTATAAAAGCGCGATTGTCCAATCGCGGAACTTGCCGCTTCGCCAGCTGGAGGCTGACGGATGATTTCAAACGTTTGATAGGCAGTTGGCGAGTTCGTCGGGTTAGTCAGGGACGCTCCAGTTACAAACGGAAGCGTAAGCTGTTTAACTCCTGTATTGACGTTATTTCCATAGTTGCCGTCGGTGATCATCCCGTTGTAAGTACTCTTCGAGATGTTCTGCCATGACGGCGGACCGCTGTTGTAAGCCGACTGGGGCGGGTTGCCGCCTGCCCCGACCACGCTACCTTCGGTTGCGCCTATGGCGCGGCAAGCTGGCTGCGCAGCATCGCATCCCCCCGAGGCTGTGGGAATATCAACCGTTCCTGAATCGTTGTAGCTCGCGGCGAGCAGACCGTTAGGTAGGTTGTGCCGAATTACGTTTCCATAGGCGGTTAATTTGTCGTGGAAGGTCAGTGTATTGCCATTCGCAACGCCAAGATACAAATCACCGTTGGTGTGGACCCGCCCGTTGAAATCCAAGTCAGGGCTGCTGTAAAAACCGAGGTCGCTGTCGGAGAAAACACCGAACTGGAACACCGGGATGAGCGCAACTTCGACGTTGCGGATCATGCTGACTTCCTGTCCTAAAGGTTCGAGGGCAGTGGCTTTTAGCGTGATCGGCCAGGTCAGTGCAGACAAGCCCTGATAAGGACCCGTCTGAATCGGAGCGTAGCTGGTCAGCGGCGTTACTCCGTCAGCTTTGGTAGCAGGCGTCAGCGTGTAATCGATATACGTGACACCAGTGCCACTCGGCGCTAATGTACTTAGAGTGGTGATGTCGCTGGTCTGTGGCGCCTGGATCTGCGAAAAAGTATTGGAGAGGTCCGAAGTCATCTTTTCGATCGCGCCTTCGGCAGCGCGATATGCGAGGGTATTCTGTTCGTCGTTGCCGCCGGCTTTCTGCTCGGTGTTGATCATCATCAACAGACCAATAGCCATGCCGGACAAAATCAGCAACAGCAAGAGCGAAGCGATTAAGGTAAAGCCCCGCTTCGACGAACTGCTGCGAACGAACCGCTTACCGGTTGAAGTTTCCATTTTTGTCTTAGGACTTCTCATCCCCGTAACTCCTTCTGCTCCCAATACCTTTTTTGGCAAACTCGAGCTGTTGTCCGCCAACGTGACTTACTGATACCTCTGCGAAAAGCTGAGATTGCGCGCGCTTAACGATTCATGAATGTCGTACGATTGATAGCCTTTCGTTGCGACGTAGCTGCTCCTCGACCCGGCGAGCTGGCTGCGAATCGTGAGGTGCTTAATATTGATTGCGCGTATCTCATTCGGACTTACTCCGGCGGAAATGCCGGCATCGCAGGCCGCGGCCGCAAGGTTGCCCGATGTGTCGTAACTGTCATAAGTAAACCGAAGATCAGTAACGTTCTCGGCTAACGGCACGGGGAGGCGAGCGTTTGCTTGCCGCATCAATACCGGAATGGCGGTACCGCCGGCAGGGTTCGGCTCGTTCCACAGGTAATAAGTGATTGCCCAAATACGTTTGGCAATTGTGTTCGGCGCGACAGCCCCAACGTTGCTGACGATCTGCTTCACATCGCCAGAAGTTGCCGCCGTCTGATTTAACTTAAGCGCGTCGGCATTATTAAACAGCACGGTGTAGCTTGGGCCGGCGCCGACTCCAGCGGGAGCCGTTACGGTGCCGATCGCATAGCCTGTGGTCGCGTTTGCGCCAGCTCCGATCTGGGCTTGAAACAGCACGAGATCGCCTTGTTGCAACCCGACGCCGGTATTATTGACTGCCGGGTCGCCCGCTACTGTAGAGGTAAAGGTGACAGACGTCCCGTTTGAGTTATTGAACGTGACTTGATAATCCTGCAGGGGCAATGTCGAGTCGGTGTATACGACAGTGATTATGTCGGTCGCGCCAGCGCCGGCATTCAACGTGATTCCCTTACCGCAGCCCGGAATCGCGCCATACAGATATGGGATGTTGTTCGCGCCTACGGCCTGCGTAGGAAAATTGACTCCCGCGTTGTTATTGGTTCCCAGGTGGCCTGCGCCGGTATAGTCCAGGCCATAAGCCGGCGGGACTCCCGCACCAAAAGCCAGGGCTACGCCGCCCGAAGGCAGTCCGCCACCCGCCATGCGGATGTCTTTTGTCATCAGGGTCACGGCCGCCCGGGCGTCCTGTTGCATTTCTGCTTTCTGAGAAACGACCCAGGTCGCTGCCATGCTGCGGGAAAAGATGTCGACGGCCCCTCCCAAAACGATGGTGCCGACAATCAGCGATACCAACATTTCGGCCACTGTGAAACCGCGCGATTTGGATTTGCTATGCACCCTGTTGCCCCTTATCGATATTGCGAAATGAAGCCGGAGAGTACGTACGACTTCGGCCAGCGTGACCGGGGAACGGTGTACTGGACGGTCACCGTGACTGTCTTCAAGTTCGGCACAATACTTCCACCGCTGACGACGTCCGTAATTGTGATCTGACGCTGAAAATTCGTGAGCGAGACCGTAACATCATCCGCAGTTCCCACGATTCCATCCGGACCGGGCAACGTCAGTGTCTGCGCACCTGCGGCTGAGTCGTCAGCCGTGCCGTAGATTGCATCGTTGCCCGAGTTATAGATGGGCTGAAAACCGGTGAGAAAAATGCCGCCGTTCGCACCCGCATTTTCGATGTCAGTCCACTGAAGGTTCGCGCTGTCCCGCGCCGTATAAATACTTTCGAAGGCATCCTGCGCCAACTGCTTGGCAATTCCGTCCTCTTCTGAGGTCATGGTTGCCGAGACAGCCAACCCGAACACACCGAGTAGCGACAGTAGGCCGATAGTCAGAATGAACATCGAGATCAGAACCTCGATGAGCGTGAACCCCTCGGCATTGATGCGTGGCAAATTGCGTTTGGATAGCTTCACATTTGACTCCAGTATCTGGTAGCGCCGTTCGGGGTAAGCTTCCAGCCACGCAGACGGCCTGTAGCTCCCCATACCGTGATGGCGCGAGGTGTTACCAGGTCGGCGCTTCGCGCGATATAGATCACGCCATTATTCGTGTTTTGATTTATGTCCTGAACTGACCCGTCCGGGTAAAAGTAAAGAGAGGTTTTGTCGGCTGCCGATGCACCGGCAACGTTTTGATCAAAATCAATCGCGGTCCCGCCGGTACCGAAAGTGTCCGGTCCAGGATTGGGATAACCAGCCTGCGCCAGGAACGCGGTATCACTGGGCAGCGTATAAGTGGAGATCAGCGCCCCGTTATCTCCCTGAGTGATCGTGATCTTGTTCGGGTTTACCGCATTGTTGAACGCAACGATATAGACTCGCCGGGTTCCAATGGCCTGCTCGCGTGCCTGCCTCATAGCTGCCAAAGTGATGTTGTAAGCATTGTTGGCGTGGGCCAACTGAAGAATCGGCCTCACGTTCATAATGGCTATGGCTGAGCCAATAAGCCCGACGACGATGACAATCATCATCTCGATGATGGAAAATCCGCGCGTGTTATGAGAGCGCATCTGTTCTTAGTCCTTCGGAAGATTGTCTCTGAGAACCACGGGGGCATAAACGGTACACAAGTAACGCGAAGTAATTGTCCCTTTGGACACGGAAGTGTGTGTAAATAGGACAGTTTCCAAAAATGGGAATGCGCTTCGGGTTTCACATCGCGCCGCCAGCACAAGAACTAAGGAAGCAGGAGGAGACTGGAGGAATAACAATGCCGACCCGGCAGGCGACAAAAATTAAAGGTCCTCCAAGCCTGCGCGCCAACCACCACGGCAGAACAAAAAGGACCTTACACGAGAAGCGGGCTGAAAGGATTTCTTACCCGTTCATTCAGGAAATGCTAGGCCCGGCTTGTGAGAACGTGTCAAAGAGCCGTCCCAGGCATGTAAATTTATTGTCACCCGTCTACGGCTGTTTGTACCCTGGGGTATCGGGCGAAGCCGGCTCATAATCCATTCCAAACTTATTTTTGTGGGCAGTGGAAATCAGGCCCGCGTTGATCTGCAAGATGCCAAGCGTTGGATTGCTCGCCGATATTTTCACCTGACGCGTAAGCGCATTCAGGTTTTCTGGCAAGTCGGTCTCGGCCCAAATTCGGAGCGTGTAGTCTCCGGATGGAACATCGGGAATGACAAGCTCTCCCTTCTTATTTGAGATCCCATAGTAAGGAGTTTCAAGAGCGATCACCACGGCGCTCATTTCCGCGTGAATATTGCAAAAGATGTAGGAGATTCCAGGACGATCGAAGCTTACGGTCCTAGTAGTACCGGCTTCGTAGAGTCCGAGATCGAACCTTTTCCCTTCAAAAAGCGAGAACACGTTGTGGAAGAAGGGATCGCGGTTGGGGAACTCGACCCTCGCTCCCACCGGCACCACCAGCAGATGTGGCTCGAAGCTCTTGTTGTGCTGCGTTAGGCGCAAAGGCTGGCCAGGCACGAATGGTGGGCTGGACTGTCCGCCAACCGGCGTCAACCAGGCAACGACCCCCTGTAACTGTGACGACTGGGTAGCGGTAGTGTTGCCCGAAAGCGCAACGCGCCCTGAAACGGTGATTGTTTCGCCGGAAGCGATCACGGCGCATAGCAATAAAAACCAGGTCACGGCACCAGAGCGAAAAATCATCAGAACAGCACTCCCATAGTGAGATTAACGTTATCCGCGCCAAAGAAGGTGCCAAGTTGAGAGGTGCGTAAATGTCGATATTCACCTGACAACAACAGGTCGGAGCGCGGGCGAAAGACAAAATTCAGCATTGCGCTACGATTGGCCTCCAAGACGGAGGGATAAACTCCAATTGGCGACGTGTATGCTCGAACATCGCTCGCAAAAGGATTGTCGATGCCTGCCGCGGCATTGAACTCCAGACGCGAAGTGGCTGAAAGCTTCAACTGAGACCAGCCTCCCGCGGAATTCACCGGCCGGAAGTCGGATAGTGGGTTCGAGGGACTTCCGCTGAACAGAACTGATTGCCCAATCCCGCCTCCAAGCCCGCCAATCGCCCGGCCGCGATAAAACTCGCCCGAGAGTTCCAGACGCGACGGCAGAGGCACACGCCAATCCACGGACGCCGCCCAACCATCGACTGTCCAGTCAAATCCCCAATTCTGCCGCGAGTAATATCCGCTGGCGCCGAGAATGAGCGGCCTGTCACCAACGGTTGAATTCCACGCAGTTCTAACTGCATAGGCAGGCTGCCCTGAGCTTTCGCCGGCCTGCGGCAGCCGATGAGACCCGTAAGAAGTTTCGCCAGTGACGTTGTCCAGGATTCCCGCGGCTACAGAAATGTTCTGGCCTTCTGCGATATCGAATTTGTGCTCGACCCGAAGTTGCGGCGTCCAGGCCCAAAGATTTCCCGAATAGCCCAGACTCGGCACAAGAAGAGAGGCAAATGAGGTTGGCGAATTGGGAGAAATAAAAAGGCTGTCCTGGCCGGCAACGATGGAGGTGTTCTGCCAGTCAAGACGCAGGTCCGCAGTACGCAAGCGTACAACCCCAGTGTTGATTCCATCCAGCGCGCCTGAAGGGAAACCACCCCCAAAATCCATCTGCACCTCACCCCGGGTTTTTGCGCCGGCCACTTGCGGTCCAAAGACTTCTAACCCCAGTTCAGACTGCCGCATGGTGGCGCCGAAGGTGGGAGCGATTCCATACGGACCCGTCGGGCTCGCGTAGGTGGGGACATCCAGATTGTCAACCGGGCCTTGATTGTGGAACAGATTCAGCAGCACCATTCCGGAAAGCCGCATGCGGTATTTCGAAGCGCTTTCAATTTTCGTCTGATAGAGAGTACGCAACTGGCTCTGTTCAAGTTGTGTGTTCTCCTCGAGAGAAGAGACTCGTTCTTCGGCCGTCGCACCCGCTGCCACTGTTGAACCGGGGACTGAACCGGCTTCCGCTGGCTTCGCTTGTGAGGGACCGGGGGTCGCGCGAATCGTTTCCAACTCTTTGCGCAGCTCTTGGTTTTCGGCACGGTATTCTGCCGCCTCTGACTTTATTTCCGACACGGCGGCCCGAAGTTGCTGGACCTGGTCACGCAATTCCTGAATCGATTTAGACAAATCAGAATCCGTAACAGTCGTCTGCTGCGCCGAAGCAAGAAATGACGTTGCAAGCAGCGCAATGCTCACCGCAATTTTGGAACGACTGAGAGAGATGTTTCGTGGTATCAAGTTCACCCTCCCGAAAACCGTGGCCGCAATCGAGGCGGGATTAGAACGGTTTGGTAGAGTTTACGCCAGCCTGAGCTGCTGGGATCGACTCTTCTCCGGTTCCCGGTTCGCTGGCTGCCGCGGTCGGGGCCGGACGCGGAACAACTACGCGGAAGGTAGTGCCTTCCGGCGATGTCTTCTCAACCACCACTTCTCCACCGTGATCTTGGACGATCTTCTGTACGACTGTCAGCCCCAGACCGGTGCCGTTTTCTTTGCCTTGACTCACAAACGGGTCAAACAAAGTAGTGCGCACCGGCTCTGGAATTCCGTGCCCGTTATCGGAGACTTTCGCTTCAACGCTGTCGGGAAGCTCGCTAAGCAGCACATCCACTCGTCCGGTCTGCCTGTCCACAGACTCGCACGCATTGAGAAGAAGATTGAAAAAGGCGCGTTCCAGCTTCCGATGATCGAACCATCCTTCGACATTTCCGCTGCGCTTGACAGAGATACGTATCTCCCGAAATTGAGGATTTGACTTCACGGTTTCAATAGCAGCGTTAATTGTGTTCTGCAGGCCGCCGTAGATGGGTCGCAGGGAAGCGGGAGTGCGGGAGAACTCGAGCAGCGAGTCAATCAGTTCCGTCATGCGCACCACGCCCGCCCGTACCTCCTGGTACAACTCTTCCCGTTGTCCGCTACTCAGGTGCGGCTCACAAAGAAATTCGGCGTTGGCCACGATGGCTGCTAAGGAGTGCCGTAGATCGTGAGAAATCGAGCTCGCCATTCGTCCAATCGTGGCCAGCCGTTCCGATTCAAGCAGGTTCTGTTGGGTACGGGCCAGGCTCTCGCGCATGCGGTCGAAGGCGCGGGTCAGTTCGGCGGCTTCATCTCCGCCCTTGGCGTCGAGTGCATAGGTGAAGTCACCATGTTCGAGCGCGGAAACCCCGGCCAGCAGTTTTGAAAGCGGCTGAGTAAAAGTGTGGGAAATGAAGAACACCAGACCGCTGCCGATCGCGACG
Organism: Terriglobales bacterium; assembly: GCA_035651555.1. GTDB lineage: Bacteria > Acidobacteriota > Terriglobia > Terriglobales > Acidobacteriaceae > Gp1-AA145. Next base: position 117,736 of record DASRFL010000003.1, on the reverse strand, counting down.
GCGATGAGGCCGAGCACCAGCAGCAAGCGGTTGATGCGCCGTAAGAACGCGGTTGCCTGATCGTACGATTTGAGGACGACCAGGCGCACGCTGGGATCACCTTTGGGAGGAAGGTCAACGGTGGTGGCAAGAAAACGCTCGCTCCCCAGCTCCAAAGATTCAGGCCTTGAAGTCTCGGAAGCCGGCAACGTCCATCGCATCAACTCCATCTGTTTGGTCGGCGAGAGCGTGCTGGTGACGATAATGTCGCCGTAGTAAAAAACAACCTTGCTGCTTGCCACGCGTCCGATTTGCGCAGCCACATGCTGATCGATCTCACGCCCCACTACTAGAAACCCAAGCAACCGGTCAGCAGAAGCGGGACCAAAATAGATTGGCTTCAGAAAGACTTCATACAAATGTTTCGCACCGAACCACCAACTTTCCTGGCGCTCCAATGACCCGGTGAATGAGTGTTGCGCCATGTCCCAGGTAAAATCGCGGGCACTCGTGTGCAGGGCCACAATTTTGCCGTCACGATTGGCAAGCATGAACAAGTCGCTGCCTGCGAGCTGCCACAAGGAAATCGACGCATCCTGGATGGTCGCCTCGTGATTTGTGGTCATCAGGGCACGAAGGTTCGGCAGGTCAGCCAGCAAATCTGCGGAGTGGCTTAATGTGACTTCCTGCTCCTGGCGGAAGCTTTGGAATGTGCTGACAGAATTCCTCAACTCGGTAAAGATGTCGTCACGAACCTGCGATTGCAAACTCTGCCTGACCAATAAGAGACTCAGGCAGGTCAAGCCGGCCGAGATCAGAACCATGGACAACAGAAATTTGGTTCTCAGCCGGATGGTTACCATAAGACCTTTGCGCGGGGAGAAGATTCAGGCAACAAATTTATAGCCTACTCCATGCACGGTGCGGAAGTGCACAGGATTCGCCGGATCTTTCTCCAGCTTCTGACGCAGTTTGAGGATGTGGTTGTCGACAGTGCGGGTGGAGGGATAGTTGTGATAGCCCCAGACTTCGTTCAGCAGTTCGTCGCGGGTGATTACGCGCTCAGGGTTTTGCACCATGAATTTCAGCGTTTTGAATTCCTGTGCGGTGAGAGCAATCGCCTTGCCTTCGCGAATCACTTCCATCTTGGTGAAGTCTATTGAAATTTCCGCGAACGAAAACTTCTCGGTCGCGACGGGGTGAACAGTTCGGCGTAACGCAACCCGCATGCGCGCCAGCAGCTCGCGAGGGCTGAACGGTTTCGTTACGTAGTCATCCGCGCCGAGTTCCAGGAGGAGCACCTTGTCGGACACGTCAGTTGTGGCGCTGAGGACAATAATAGGAACAGCCGGCGAATGCTGTTTGAACTCGCGGCAAACCTCGCGCCCGGAGAGACCGGGAAGACGGAGATCGAGCACAACCGCCGAAGGCGCCGACCCGCGGAATATCTCGATCGCGGCATTCCCATCGGGCGCCACTTGTACTGCATAGCCTTCGGCTTCAAACAACCGGCGTAAGGCCTTTTGTACCGCTTGATCGTCCTCGACCACTAAAATTCGCTCCGCGCCCACGGAACCAATGCGCTGCTGGAATTTGTGAGGGTTGGATTGGATTGAAGGTGAAGTTGGATTCTCGGCCAAGCGCAGCATCGATGCCCCTTTTATTCTCGCGGTCCCGGGAGTTGGGAGAACTACATTCAAGGGTACTACTTTGCTAGCCTTGGGCTGGCAGCGTACCCCCTCGATTGACAATCTTTTTACAAGAAAGCGGACGATCGAGGGGCGCTTTACTGGCGCAGCATAAGCTTGAGCGAAGTTGACCCGTGGTCCAGCACTGCAAGAGAGAGTTGGTCGTACCCCGAAATGACCCAGTCCGCCCCAGCCTCCTCCAGTTCATCTGGAGGTGACGTGCTGGTGAGTGCAATCACAAGCGCGCCAGACGCCTTGCCGGAACGGATTCCGGCCGGTGCGTCTTCGAATACAACGCATTTCGCCGCCGGAACGCCGAGGAGCGAAGCCCCTTTTGCATAAGGCTCCGGATCCGGCTTCCCGTTCCGCACATCGTCGCTTGTGATCATACGGATCGGAACCGGCAGTCCCGCAGTTCGTAAACGCACTTCAGCCAGGGGCCGGGAGCAGGACGTAACCAGGGCCCACTGGCCGTCGGGGATGGAGTTCAGCAGCTCACGCGCACCGCGAAGAGGAACTACACCCTCGGTATCTTCAATTTCGCCGCGCAGAACGACCTCATTTTCCTTGACGGCATCACATCCAGGCAGAAGGTCACGAATGGTGGCAATGCTCGGCCGGCCATGCGCCTTCTTAACGATTGCTTCGGGATCAAATCCGTGGGCTACCGCCCATTTTGCCCATACACGGGCTACGGCCGGAGTGGAGTCAACCAGCACGCCATCGAGATCAAAGAGCAGACCACTGCAAGCTACCTCAACCATAATTAACGATAACAGGCGAAGTCCGCCTATGCGCCCGCGGTTATCTGCGCAAACAACGGCTTCAATGCGGGATAGAGGCGGCGAAAGTTCTCGTACTGAGCGTTCAGCGCATTCATGGCTTTCGAGTTCGGAGCAACCCGCTGCTGGACTTTCACCACTGCGTCACACGCTTCATCGACCGAATTCCAGAACTTGGCGCCGACACCCGCCAGCAGCGCGCCGCCATAAGCAGCGCCCTCTTCCGCAGCCAATATCTCAACTTCGTGCTCATAGACATCGGCCTGGATCTGTCTCCACAACGGCGAACGCGCGCCGCCGCCGCCCAGCCGAACCTTCCGGACGGGAACTTTCATTTCTTCGAACAGGGAGAACGTATCTTTCAGACTGAACGCCACACCTTCTAATACCGCCCGCGTAACGTGTGCACGAGTGTGGCTTGCTGCAAGTCCGGTCAGAGTTCCACGGGCGTTAGGGTCGAGGTGCGGAGTGCGCTCGCCCATCAGGTACGGCGCCCAAAGCACACCGTCGGAGCCCGCCGGAACGGTTGCGGCTTCGCGGGTGAGGTCGTCGTAAGAGAGGCTATTGATGGAGCTGCGCAACAGATCCCGAAGCCAGCGAAAAGATAATCCCGCAGCCTGCGTGACGCCCATCACATGCCAGCGCCCGGGGACGGCATGGCAAAAAGTATGAACACGACCTTGGGGATCCATAGCTGGGGTGTCAGTTGCGGCAAAGACTACACCCGAAGTCCCAATGGTTGCGCTCACCGCTCCGGCCCGAACAATCCCCATTCCTACTGCCCCACCCGCCTGGTCCCCAGCACCCGCGACCACGGGAGTTCCCTGCTTCAGCCCGGTATGGGCAGCGCCCTCCGCGTTAATGCGGCCACAGACTTCTGATGACTCGTAAAGCTTTGGCAGGCAGCTCATAGGAAGACCCGCCGCGGACATCATCTCCTCCGACCAGCGGCGGCGCGCCACATCGAGCATCAGCGTTCCGGATGCTTCCGCAACATCCATTGCATATTCTCCGGTAAGGCGCATCCGGACGTAATCTTTGGGAAGCAAAACGCGCCGGAAGCGTTTCCAGATTTCAGGCTCGTTGTCGCGCACCCAAAGCAGTTTCGTCAAAGTGAAATTCGTGAGCGCAGGATTGCAGGTGAGCTCGATGATTTTCCCCTCGCCGATCTTCGAATTGAGCCACTCGCATTGCGCCTGGGTGCGCTGGTCGCACCATATGAGTGCTGGCCGCAGGACCTGGTCATTCTCGTCGAGGAGCACGGCTCCATGCATTTGTCCGGCGAGACCCACGGCGGCTATATCGTTGGCATCTACCCGAGCCGAGGCGATGACCTCGCGAATGGCCGTGCCGGTCGCCTTATACCAGTCGCGTGGGTCCTGCTCTGCCCAGCCAATCTTGGGCGAAGCAAATGGCACGTGCTCACAAGTGGCAGAGCCGACAATTTCGCCGTCCGGTCCCGCCAGCACAGCGCGCGTTCCCCCCGTGCCAACATCGATTCCCACAACGTATTTCATCTCTAAGACTTCTCCTGAGTGGAATATGAGCGAGACAGTGTAGCAGACACTCAAGAGAGCGCTGATCAGAAGCAACCCGCGCATGGACAGAACCGTCTCACAGCGCGTTCAATTTTCCGAACTGGAGGAAGTATGCGCGACAGATTGATTGCTGGATTGAGTGTGTTGGTACTACTGATGGGCCTTGGATGGTATTCGTCAGTTCATGCCCAAACCCGTGAGATGGCGAGGCATGAGCCGCATATGAGCGCCGCCATCGGACACCTGGAGCAGGCGAAAGCAGAACTGGAAAAGGCCACAGCCAACAAGGGCGGCTATCGTGAGAAGGCCATGCAACTGGTGGATGAGGCGCTCCAGCAAACGCAGGAGGGCGAACGCTACTACGAGCAGCATCACTAAAAACAACGGTCTTTGGTTCTGTTTAGTACTCGACGCTGACGAGATACAAGCCGGCGGCCGGAGCAGTTGCACCGGCTGCCGAGCGATCTTTCCTGGCAAGAATATCTACAATATCTGCTTTCTTTAGTGTTCCCTTTCCCACCAGCAAGAAGGTCCCAACCAGATTCCTCACCATATGGTGAAGAAATCCCCTACCTCGAACCTCGTATATCAATTCGGAGGACTCTCGCCGCCACTGGGAAAAGAAAATGCGGCGTACATTCGACACAGGCTCTCCTCGCCCGCGTTCCGGATCGACGGCTGCAAATGAAGTGAAATCATGCTCGCCTTCAATCGCCGAAGCAGCTCCAAAAATCGCTGCTTCGTCGAGCGGATAGGGATAGTGCCAAACATAGCGAGCCAGAAATGGTGGACAAATCGCCTCACGGAGAATTCGATACCGGTAACTTTTCGCCTTCGCCGATTTCCGGGCGTGAAAATCCGGCGCGACTTCTTCGGCAGAGATTACGCGGATCGATACCGGCAAAATATCGTTCAGCGCACTCACCAGGTTGACGACAGGAATCACCGACATACTCTCAAATGTCGCAACCTGACCGAGAGCGTGCACTCCCGCGTCGGTTCGTCCGGAGCCTTGGGGCAGTACTTTTTCGCCCGTGACCCGTCCAATTGCCAGGCCGAGTGTACCCTGGACGGTTTGAGCATCCGGCTGCACCTGCCATCCAGAGAAATCGGTGCCGTCGTAGGCTAGCGTCAGTTTGAAATTGCGCATGCAGAAATCGAATCTTCAGAGGTGAAGCTGCATCCAAGATTACAACTAAGTGTGTAACTCAGTTGGACATAGCTGACGCGAATGCTCGGCTATACTGTTGCGTTCACTTCAAATCATGGCTCCCGTTGCAGTTTCTAACCCGTTTGCGCCTTGGACCGGATGGCAAAACCTGGAACCGCAATGGAAATTTTGTCGTATTAGAGAATGACCAAGGTTCGTAAGCAAGAGATTGCAGACCCAGGACTCCGCGTCCGCAACACCACGAGAAGTAATGGAGAGAACCGAATGTATTTGTCTTCGTTGAGGTGTGCCTTCCAACGTCTTATTGCATTGATTTTGCTGGCCGCATTCCCATTGAGTCTTTGGGCGCAAGACGCGCAAAGCGCGGGTACACCGAGCCAGGGTGGAATGGCCCAGCAGTCCGCGCTTCCGCAGGCGCCGAGTTCAAACCAACACCAATTTGTCGTGACCGACTACTCGAAGCCGAAGCGCGCCTTTCCGAACGTAATCGCACCCTACACCTCGCGGGACATTCCTGCTCCGGACTTGACCAACACGCCACGCATTGACCAGCTAATGCGCAACGGCAAGATTTACCTTTCGATGGATGACGCGGTTGCGCTCGCCCTCGAAAACAATCTGGATATCGGGATTGCCCGCTACAACTTCGGGATCGCCGACACGGACGTGCTGCGCGCCAAGTCAGGTTCAAACCAAATTCTTGGCGTAAACACCAGCGTCGTGCAGAACACTCCCGGAGGAGGTGTTGGAGGCTTGAGCGGCACCGTGGGATCCGGCCCTGGAGGTACGGCCCCCGGTGCAGGAGGAATTGGCGCTGGAACCTCTGGAATCGTCAGCACCTCGGAGGGATTCGGTCCATTCATTACCAGCTTTGACCCAATCGTTAGCGGGACGGTGCAGTTTGATCATGCGAGTTTCATTCCAACCAGTCCTTTCGTGGGTACTGCGCAGAACACCCAGACCGCAAACTTGAGCTACGCCCAGGGATTTCAGTGGGGCACGAACATGTCTGTGGGATTCACAAACTCACGACAAACCACAAACAGCCTGTTTACGACAGTGAGCCCTGCAATCAACTCCGGATTTCAATTTAAGCTGACGCAACACATCCTTCAGGGCTTTGGATTCCTGCCGAATGACCGCTTGATTCGTATCAGCAAAAACAACCGCGAAATCACTGATGTTGCCTTCCGGCTGCAGATCATGACCACCGTCGATCAGATCGAGAATCTTTACTGGAACCTCGTTTACGCCTACGAGAACGTGAAGGTACAGCAGGAAGCGCTTGCATTCGCGCAGAAGACACTCGGCGACAACCAGAAGCAGGTGCAGATCGGCAGCCTTGCGCCGATCGAAGTAGTGCGGGCGCAGAATACCGTGGCGTTAGACCAGCAAAATCTGGTGCAGGCGCAAACCAATCTCGATCTTCAGCAGCTCCTGATGAAAAATGCTTTGAGCCGCAGCCTGCAGGACCCCCAACTAGCAAATGCGGAAGTAATCCCGACCACAACTATGGCATTACCGCAGCAGGAGCCGGTGGTTCCGACCGAAGATCTGGTGAACGAAGCCTTGCAGCACAGACCTGACCTGGCAGAGTCACGAATTGATCTTGTGAACCGGGACATCAGCGCTCGTGCGCTTAAGAACGCACTGTTGCCCAGCCTTGATTTATTCGCTTACTACGACGGATCTGGCATCGGCGGCGCGCAGAACCCGAACTATATTTGCGTACAGCAGCCGAACTCATCATTCTGCAAAGATCCGAACACGGGTCAAAGCACCTTTACACCGGTGCCTCCAACCTCATATGTCTCTACCCTCAACGATCTGGTGAATTCCACGGCTCCCGACAAGGGGATTGGGGTGACGCTAAGCATCCCGATCCGCAACCGTGCAGCACAGGCGTTGCAGGTCCGCAGCCAGCTCGAATATCGCCAGGCTGAGATGCGTATGCAGCAGATTGAAAATCAGGTACGCATTGAAGTCCGCAATGCGCAATTCACCGTGACCCAAAATCACGCTTCCGTGCAGGCCGCGCAAGCTGCTGTTGACCTGGCCAGGCAATCTCTTGAAGCGGAACAGAAGAAGTACAATTTGGGCGCATCGACGAGCACGAACGTGCTGAACTATCAATCTCAGTTGGCGACTGCCCAGTCGCAACTCGTATCAGCCGAAGCGGCCTATGAGAAAGCTGAGGTGGAACTTGATCGAGCCACTGGATTGCTGCTCGAACACGCCGGAATCGTCATGGACGACGCAGTGAAGGGTGAAGTGAGCCACATGCCGAAAGTTCCCTTCGTGGCGCCAAGACAGGATGCGAGCTCGGTCATGTCCTCGACTAACGACAATCAGCCGTCGGCTCAGCAACCGTCACAGCAGCCATAGCCAAACATAAAGTGGAATTTCATAACCGGCCAGCGCTCCAGCGCTGGCCGTTTTTATAATTCTTTACAGTCCGCTCGCCGCTCAGTGAATCTACACTGAGATGTCCCTGTATCAGCATTGTGGACAGCAACGATACCTATCATCCATGCGAAATCGAATAGCGCGATTGAGGTCGTGCTGGCTGAACGCGTTTGCGATTCGTGTCCAATTCCTGCATCCAACTTTGGTCGAAAACTCTGAAAAGACCCGCTCAATGAGAGGAACAATCTCCATGTCAGGCTTGAAGGTCAACCTCCGCGTGATTCCCTTTTTTGCGTTCGCATTTGTGCTTGCTCCGCCCGCATGGTCACAGCAACCATCAGCGGCCGAGAGTCCAGCAGCAAAACAACCTGCAACGCCTCAACCGCAGTCGTACAGCGCGCATGACTATTCAAAATCGGTCAAGCCTTTTCCCAATGTGCTGGCTCCTTATAAATCGCGCAGCGTGCCCGAAGCGGACCTGGCGAATCGTCCCCGGATCGATCAACTCATGCGCGACGGCAAGCTGTATCTTTCCATGGATGACGCCATCGCTCTCGCGCTCGAGAACAATCTCGACCTCGAACTCGCCCGCTACAACCTGAACATTGCAGATACCGATATTCTGCGCGCGCGAGCGGGTTCCAACATCCTGGGCGTGAATACTGGCATTATTCAGAACACGCCAGGTGGCGGAGTAGGAGGTTTAAGTGGAACCGTAGGTTCAGGTTCCGGAGGCACCAGCATCGCCGCTGGAGGCGCGGGCACCGGCACCAACGGATTGGTCAGCTCGACACTCGGAATCGGCCCCTCAATTCCGAGCTTCGATCCATCGATAAGTGGGACGTTTCAGATGGACCGTGACTACACGCTCTCAAGCAGCGCTTTAAGCGGGAAGGCTGTCACCAACACCAACACAGGCACGGCCAACATTTCTTACCAGCAAGCGTTTCACACTGGCACAAACCTGCTCGTCGGCTTCAACAACAATCACGTGACGACCGACAATCCCCTCAGCGCATTGAGTCCCACGATCGGCTCTAACTTCCAGTTTCGGGTGACGCAGGAGCTGCTGCAGGGTTTCGGATTTCTGCCAAACACGCGCTTTATTCGAATTGCCAAGAACAACCGTGAGATTTCCGACGTGGCGTTCCGGCTGCAAGTAATCACCACCGTGGATCAGATCGAGAATCTTTATTGGAACCTGGTTTACGCATTTGAGAATGTGCGCGTGCAGCAGGAGGCGCTGACCTTCGCGCAGAAGACTCTTAATGACAATGAAAAAGCGGTGCAGGTGGGAACCATGCCGCCGATCCAGGTGGTGAGCGCGCAAAGCACGGTTGCCAGCAACCGCGAAGCGCTGACCGTCGCGCAAACCAATCTCGAGTTGCAGGAACTATTAATGAAAAATGCCTTAAGCAGAAATCTGCAGGATTCTCTTCTGGCCGGTGCAGAGGTAGTTCCTACTTCGGTGATTCAGTTGCCTCAGCAGGAGCCGATTTTACCGACCGATGATTTGATTAACGAAGCACTTCAACACCGAGCGGAGCTGGCTGAGTCGCGCATTGATCTCTCGAATCGAGACATCAGCAACAAGGCTGTACGCAACGCCATGCTGCCCAGCTTGAGCCTGTATGCGTACTACGGAGGCAGCGGGCTTGGCGGCAGCCTGAGCCCCAATGCCAGCTTCTGCCCGGCCGGTGGCGGAGCCGGCAGCTCGGGGATTTGCATCAACCAGAACCGCATTCCTTCGCAATTTCTCTCTGGTTCCGTAGGCTACGGCGACACCTTGAGTCAATTGACGAGTTCGACAGCTCCAGATAAAGGAATGGGAATTACGCTCAACGTGCCCATTCTGAACCGGACCGCGCAGGCAAACCAGGTGCGCGCCCAGCTTGAACTGCGCCAGGCGCAGGTGCGTTTGCAGCAGCTTGAAAATCAGGTGCGCATCGAAGTGAGAAATGCGCAATTCGACGTGCAACAGAACCGGGCAAGTGTAGACGCGGCACAAGCTGCGGTGAACCTGGCACGGCAAACTCTGGACGCCGAGCAGAAGAAACTGCAGGCGGGAGTTTCAAACCCGACCAATGTGTTGCAGATGCAAGCGTCTCTCACGAGCACCGAATCGACTCTGGTTTCGGCACAGGCCGCCTACGAAAAGTCACGCGTCGAACTAGACCGCGCTACTGGACTGCTCCTTGAAAACGCGGGGATTCTGGTACAAGACGCCGAGCGCGCGCAAGTGACCCATATGCCACAGGTGCCGTTTGTGGGCCAGCGAGCTGACGTGCAAACCCAAACTACGCAGCCGCAACAATGAGCAACCCTTTGCGGGCTTTGCGAAATCTTAGCGACCTTTGCGGTAAAGACTTTAACCGCGAAGGTCGCAAATAAAAATTAATTTCACCGCACTCTCAATACACAGCTCAATGTTTGCAAAATGCAGGGCCTTACTTGGCCCGCGAGCTGCTTTTTACTTCTTCGCTCAGGACAATTGCTTCGGCAATCTCCTTCATCGTCCTGCGTTTTTGACGGCTCTGACGTTGAATGCTCAGGTACGCCTGCTCCTCAGTCAGGCCGAGATCGCGTTGCAGAATGCCTTTGGCACGTTCAACCAGTTTTCTCGTCTCAAGCTGCTGTGAAAGATTGGAGTTAGCCGCCTCGAGCCGAACCATTTCAATTTCTGCTCCGGCGAGAAACCCGATGGTCGAAAGCAAGCGAATATCACGCGGGCTGTAAAGATGTGGCTCGCGGTGCTGCAGGTTCATGACTCCAACCACTTTGCCCCTCGATAGCAGCGGTACCGAGAGAAAAGCTTCATACCGGTCCTCCGGCAGTTCGTTGAAGCGGTTGAAACGGGGGTCTTTGTAGGCTTCAGAAAACACTGCGACAGGCTCTCGATGCTCTGCAACCCAGCCGGTTATTCCTTGTCCCAGGCGGAGTTTCAGGTTATCTACCAGTTCGTGATGTGGGTTCTTGGAGGCTCTCAGTACCAGATCCGGTCCCTCAAGAACGTAAATGAAGCAGGAATCGCATTTCACAACCTCGACCGCAAAATCGAGGACCCGGTCGAGTGCCTGATGAAAACCATCAGCAGCAGCGATACGGCTGACAGTATGGTGCAGCACATCCACGCGCGAATCTTCAGCAGGAATGGAAGGACCCATAGCTAGACGGTATTGGCGGCCGGCGGCGACTGTCCAATCGCAATTTTTGATCGCCGCAATAAACCAAAACCGGATTTCCGCTTACCCAAGGTTGCCGGCGTGGGCAGCAGAGAGCACAACTTACCGCCGTAACACACCTGGTTACCATCTATGTGAAACGGGTTGCATTTCATGGGATTCCGGGCCCAGCAACTCAACCGTAAAGCCTTGATTCTAAGACGGGGGCCGCGTGCACGCATCGGTGCCCAAGCTGCTTTACCAGGGGAGCGCCGTTGGGAAGGGTGAAATGGGCCTAGCCGAATCTTCGTCAGATAAAGGGAAACGCAAGCTCACCGCGCTTCCACTGCTGGTCGTGCTGTTTGCGATTTCATACGGAATGCTGATCAAGCTGGTCCTCATGCAAGACAAGACCATCGACTCACAGCGCAGCCTGATTCACCTCTTGTTTGCGGACAACATCTCCTTGAGCAAGCTCCACAGGCACGCGGCAACGCTACCAAAGCATTCAAGCAGTCAGAATGACATCGCCGTTGAATTTGGAAGCTCGGCCAGTGGACGCTCTGCAGCGAAGGCTCCGTCAACTCAGGGTGGCTCAAATCAGGCGCAGTCAAATCAGGTGCAGTCAACGCCGGTGCAAACAGATCAGGTTCAGTCGAGCCGGCCCGGTCCGCACGCCAATGGGAAAACTGATCGAAAGGCTCGGAAAACACAGAAACCATTACCGCCCCCCGCTGAGCTGACCGATCCGTCTGACCAGAGGCGAGTGAATTTTTCGATCTAGGTAGCTGGTTCAGGTAGGTACAAATGAAAGTCGCAATTTTGCTGTTGGCTTCTCTTCCCGTCTCCCAGGTTCCACGCGCCGCACAATCCCGGCCTGAGCCCCACTTTCTCCAGCAGGCGACCAGCGCGCAACACAAACGCGGGCAATGGTACTTTGCCCGCACTGGTCATGCTGTATTTTGCTATGGACCGGTAATGACCCTTCCAAACCGCAGAGGTGAGCTCGAGCGGGTCGCAACCTTTTGCCGCGGCGACCAGTTGCTGGTGCCGTTGAAGGATTAAGTATCCACACGTGAGCGCGAAACGGCTCTCAATTGACAATAATAATAATAAGTTTAATATTACTATGATGCGAAGCCCTAAAGAGCTCTCACGCGAGGAGGTTCTAAAAACGGCCAGCGGCTTTCGGTGGACGAAGAAAATGCCGAAATGGCGGGTCGTAATAGGTAATCGGGAGTTGCCCGCCCGACCGTTAGTCCTGGAAGCGGCTGGTGTAGCCCCCAACGATCCAACAAACTCTCACCAAGCTGTCGCCATTCTCGAAAGGCTCGGGTTTGAAACTCGCTATGCCCGGGACATCGGCAAGAACCAAGCGAATGTAACGCCGACGGAAACCACCCCCATTGCAGATGTAATCCTGCGGATCGCAAATGAGATACCAGAAAGTGAATTGGCGAAGATTCCTTCTGATCTTTCGAAAAATCTTGACCGCTACTTGTACAAGATGAAGACAGGTAAATGATGCGAGTATTCGCGGACTCAAGCTACTGGATCGCTTTATTGAATCCCCATGACGACTTGCACCAAAAAGCTCTAACGCTGGCTCGGCGATTTGCAGGGCATCAGATTGTGACGACTGAGATGGTTCTCGTTGAAATACTGAATGGGTTTGCCAGTTCTGGTGAATACATGCGAGGAAAGGCAATTCAGATAGTAGATGCGCTCCGATCAAATCGGCAGGTCATAGTCATACCACAGACTACGCATCAATTTGAAAATGCGCTGCATCGATACCGGAGAGCAGCCGACAAAAGCTGGAGCATTACAGATTGTGCGAGTTTCGACATCATGGAACAGAGTTCGACCTCGGCAGCAATCACGCACGATCGTCATTTCGAGCAGGCGGGCTTCACGGCCCTGCTTCGTTAAGTGCGACTACTTACTATTTCGCACCCTCAATTTCCAGCACTATCGGCTGCAATTCGCTTACGACTTGCGGATTTCCTTTAGAAAGATCGTCCATTACTTTATCGCGGGCGGAAAGCACATCCGTCAGCATGGATCGCCCGCTCGCGTCCGAGGTGGAAGCGGCGATCTGACGTACGCGGTCGAAAAACTGGTTGGCATATCCAGAAGCATTGCCATAGTTCAACTGAGTCGCTGAAACGTACGTCAGGGTCGCCAGTCGCCGGGCCTCGCCAAGCTGGAACGCGGCGTTGCACACATTGACCTGCCGCTTAAGATCGCGGGCTTTTAAATACTGTGGGATAAATCCAATCAATAATCCCGCCACGAAGAGCGCGAGCCAAGATACGAAAGTTCGCATGGTGTATTCCTTCGTCCAAGTCTATTGGCCAACTTCGACTGGAGGAACATTACCACGGTCGGGGACTGGTAGGCGCGGCAGGACTTGAACCTGCAACCCTCGGATTAGAAATCCGATGCTCTATCCGGTTGAGCTACGCGCCCACGCTACTGAAGAGCAGAAAATCGAAATTTATTATTTCAGACGCGCAGCACGAAAGGAAGTAAAGCGGTGACCCCGAGGCCGCCACTAGCTGATCTCAAACCTCGCCACGAGCGGAAGGTGATCGGAAGCCACCAGCGCTGCGCGGCTGCGGTGAACACGGAAACTTGCCAGCCTAAGCTGTTGGTCGTAATAAAAGTGATCAAGGTGCAGCACGGGGAAGATTCCCGGGTACGTGCGCGGATATCGTAGAACGGTACGCGGTTCAATCGACTCGAACGCCTCTCCCATCAGGCGAGAGGCCAAGCCGCGCGTCCATTCGTTGAAGTCTCCGACCACGATCTTGGGACCCGGATACCGACGATTCAGCACCGCGTTGCTCAGTAATTTTCTTGCCTGGTGCCGCCGTTCCACGCAGCTCGTGCCGAGGTGAACGTTAAAAAGATGCAGCACGCCACCGTTCGGAAGAACTAGATCAGAACGCAAACATCCGCGGCGCTCACGATGCCGCCAGGTGATGTCGTAGTTCTCGCATTTTTTTATTGGAAATCGAGTTATCGTAAGATTTCCGTAGCCGCCGCCGTGCAGGGTGCGGTTCTCGCCAAAGCAGAATTCGTAGCCTTCCAGCACAGACTGAATTCGCCGCACCTGGTCAAATTCACGTCGTCCGTCCCGCACATCCAGAATTTCCTGGATTGCGACAACGTCGGCATCGAGTTGGGAGATGACCTTGGCAATGCGTTCGGGCCGGGTACGCCGATCAAGCCCGCGGCATTTGTGCACGTTGTAGGTAGCTATACAAATCCGGCCTCTCATTTGTGGCCATTCATTGCTGGCGTGCGAAGACCCAGCCAATGTCTTCGAGCCCGCGTTCGATGAGGCCGCGGCTGTTCCACTCGGCCAACGTGACGTGCCGCGCATGCGACACATCTTCTTCAAACACCTGCGTCAGCCGCGCCGCTATTTCCGGATTCTGTATCGCGACATTGATCTCGTCGTTGATTCCGAACGAACGTGAATCCATGTTGGTTGAACCGACGATGCTCCACACTCCATCAATAATGGCAATCTTGGCGTGAATCATTGACGGTTCATATTCGTAGATGTCCGCACCCGCCTTCAACAAGTCACCATATGCGCTACGCCCTGAACTGCGGGTCAGTGTGTGGTCCGCATGTTTACCGGGAACAACGATCCTGACGGTCACGCCACGGCGGCGCGCGTGCTCCAGGTCGGCGAGCATGCTGCGGTCGGGAAGAAAATACGGCGTATTGATGAAAATGGATTTCCGAGCAGCTGCAAACATCACCTGAAACAGGACTCGCGCCCGAGTCGAACCACCCGCGGATGGAGTGCTGGTGATCACGAGCGCCGTCGTGTGCCCGGCATCGTTGGGAAGAGGCGGAAAATAGTCTGGCCCGTCGATAATCTCGCCCGAAGCTTCAAGCCAGTTTTCACTGAACGTGCCCTGAATTGCTCGTACCGCATCGCCTTGCACGCGCACCATGGTGTCACGCCAGCGCGGTTCGTCTTTCGACGCGTATGCCCACCAGTCGGCATAGCCAGCGCCTCCTACGAATGCGATACGGCCGTCCACGACTGTGATCTCACGGTGGGTGCGATTGTTGCTGAGGAACCAATTGTGCAGCCGCAACCGGTGATACCACTCGACCTTTCCACCCCCAGCTTTCAGCCGCTTGAAGTAGCTCTTGCGTGTCGAAAAGCTGCCCATAGAGTCGATCACCAGATTGACATGCACTCCGGCCTTTGCCCGTTCGGTCAGAATGTCCACAACCTGGCGGGTTAGCTTGCCCTTATGAAAGATATAGGCCTCGAGATCGATGCTGTGCTGCGCATGGCGCATGGCATCCAATTCCGCAGCATAAAAATTCTCCCCGTTCTCGAGCACATAAAAACTGTTGTTGCGCGTAATCTTCGAATTAACGAGCGGCTCTAGTTCGTCGAGGAAGGCAGACGTTTCAACGCCAGACTGAGGCGGATTTGCGAGAGCGTAGCGTGGCCCAGGGGCGAAAAGTCCCGCCAGAATGAGGGTCGCAAATGCAAGAAGGGCAACAAGGGCCACGATACGAAGAATTTCGGAGCGGTCGAATTCCCGCTTGAGAAAATCGTCGCCTTGCCTCTTATGATGCTTTTTTTTCGCCTTTGTCTGTGCCGGCAAGCCGTCGCGGTCCTTGTCCGGAGTTCAGATGCACTCTGTTTCGTGCAGGATGGCGATGGCTGGTTTTCAAGGCGAGTTCAGGTTGCCGTTCCGTGATCCAACACGCAGACCGCCTTGGATCCAAACACCACAACTTCATCTTCTTGCGTCTAATTATTGGTAGCATTCAAAAAAGGCATGGCCCCGAAGAACCTGGAACATCTTGCCATCTCTGCAGAGCTCGACCCATCTCTGGCGGAGCTCTACCGTTCCGCGCACGCGGAAGAGTTTGGGATTAACGTCGGCGGGTTCGCGGCAATTCTGGATGACATTGGTACTCGCAATTGTCCAAAAGCATCGGCCGCAGAGAAGCTGCAATTCTGGGCGAAATTGCATCTCGAAGACCTGGCGCTTGCTCGCGGCTGTGCGCAAGGCAATGAACACGCGTGGCGAGTATTTATGGGGCGATTTCGAGAGAGGCTTTACGATGCGGCGCGACAAGTCACGCGCGACGATTCAATCGGCAGAGAGCTGGCCGACTCGGTTTATGCCGACCTTTACGGAACGCAGACCCGCAACGGACAGCGCGTCTCGAAACTCTCTTCGTATAGCGGACGGGGATCACTGGCAGGCTGGCTGCGCACCGTGCTGGCGCAGGAGTATGTCAACCACTATCGCAAACAGCGGCGGCTAGTGAGCCTCGATCGCGAGTGCGAAGAAGGAGCCCAGTTCCCTGCTGCTCCAGCAACCGAAATC
Source organism: Terriglobales bacterium (assembly GCA_035651555.1). GTDB lineage: Bacteria > Acidobacteriota > Terriglobia > Terriglobales > Acidobacteriaceae > Gp1-AA145. The sequence goes on along the minus strand of DASRFL010000003.1, from coordinate 101,627 downwards.
GCGCCGGTCGATACTCGAGTGGAGCAAGCTACGGATGAAGTACTACGCTCGTTGACCTCCGAAGACCGGTTTATTCTTGCCTCGTACTTTCTCGATGAGCGCACGCTGGCTGAAATTGCGCGTGTGCTCTCGGTACACGAATCCACCATCAGTCGAAAGGTCGAGAAACTGACAAAAAGTGTCAAGAGACAGATCCTTAAAAACTTGCTTGCCGCCGGAATGAGCCGTAGACAGGCCGAAGAAGCGCTTACGACTGACGTTCGTGACTTGCGGCTGGATATCCGCTCTAGTTTGGCGCAAGATTCGGTCACTCGAGCGTTCTCCAGTAAAGAATTGGGCGCCGGGGAAGGGCGTGGCTAAGCAAATGGATGAACCGGAGATGAGGGAAACTAAGAAATTCGTTGCCGAATGGCTACAAGCGCAACGCTCCGAGCCTCACCCTGATCCGGATCTACTGGCAGCGTTTGCAGAGAACGGCTTGACGAAGTCAAACCGTGATTCTCTCCTGGCTCACCTTGCAGCCTGCAGCGATTGCCGCGAAGTCCTGTATTTGGCGATGCCGGAAGTCGCAGAGGTTCAGCCTGGCTTTGCCATTTCGCGAAAGCGTCCTCGGCTGGCAATCCGGTGGGCAACTTTGGCCGCGTCACTCGTGATTATTGGAAGTGTTTTCATCAGCAACCGTGGTCTGTTTACAAGGCACTCAGGTGAAAATGCGATAACGGCGCTCAATTCACCGGGACCGGCAAGTGAGTCAGCGCAGCAGGGCGCAACTTCTTTGACCGCGGAAAAGGACACTTTTTCGACCCAATCACCGCCGAAATCCCGTCCGCCTCTAAAGCACATGACCGCGAAGCCTAAGGCCGCGATGAAATTCGACAAATCGGGACAGGTCTATTTCGGCACCGCCCCCGCGGTTTCGATAAATACGGAGTATGGCGTGAAATCCAAGATCGCCGTTCCAGCAACTCCGAGCTGGCAGCTTTCACCAGGAGGTGGAGTACTACGTTCCCTTGATGGAGGAAAGAGCTGGCAGACAATACCTGTGGTGGAGGGTGGCTCGTTTCGTGTCATCAACTCGATTGGCTTTGCCGTTTGGGTTGGCGGGAACGCCGGCGCTTTGTATCACTCGGGTGATCAGGGCGAACATTGGACGAAGGTCGAACCTGCGGTTGGGACTCACAAACTCAATTCCGATATCACCCAGATCACGTTCAGCGATTCCTCAAATGGCTCGATCGGCACCGCAAATGGCGAGATTTGGGTCACTTCCGATAGTGGCAAAAATTGGCAACTAAAGTAGCCCATCAGGCACTTTTCTTGATTACCAACTGCTGTGCTGCTCAATTACTGAAGTGACATTTACACTCCCGCAGCGTTCCCCTAGTATCGGAGTCGTTCGAGGCAGTTCTGGGGGAGGGCTGCCGAGCGTCCTGAACAATGTTCAGGGCGCTTTTTTAATTTTAGCCGTCAGCCTTCAGTCGTCAGTCATCAATCACTAGAAACCTCCATTTCGGCCATCATCTCCCTCCGACCCGCACCCGAGAACTTGCAAGAGATCATCGACGCATCTTGTCGTTAATAGTAACGGTCGTCTAACAACCGCGGGAGGTTTGCTGAAGGCTGAGGGCTCCTTGCGACCTTCTTGCCACAACCGCATCCAATATACGGTGTTAGGATAACGACAGCGCACAAGCGTTGGAGGAATGAGGACCCATGGCAGGAAACGGAATCATTGAAGTGACAGATGCGAACTTCGACAACGATGTGCTGAAATCGGAAACTCCGGTACTGGTGGACTTTTGGGCGGCATGGTGTGGTCCGTGCCGCGCGATCGCGCCCATCGTAGAAGAGCTGGCCTCGGAGTACCAGGGCAAGGTCAAGATCGGCAAGATGGATGTGGACCGAAACAACTCCACCCCCATGCGTTACAACGTCCGCGGGATTCCCACATTGCTGCTCTTCAAGGGTGGCCAGGTGCAGGAGCAGATCGTCGGCTACGTTCCAAAAGACCAGATCCAGAAGCGTCTGGAAAAGCACATCAGCTGAGCGAGTTCCTAATCAGGATTGAGAAAACGCCCGGTTTCAGGCCCGGGCGTTTTTGTATTCCGATTGCTCATCATCAGTATTTGCGCAGCACCCCAATCACTCTCCCCTGAATCTGCACGTCGGCAGCGGGAACCATGATCGGCTTCATCTTTGCGTTTGACGGCTGCAGGCGGATCTTGTCGCCTTCGCGGTAGAAGCGCTTGAGCGTGGCATCAGTGCCCTCGACCAGCGCAACAACGATCTCTCCGTTGTGCGCGATCTTGGTTTTCTCAACCAGAACGTAGTCGCCGTCGAGAATGGCTTCGTCCTGCATGGAGTCGCCGCGAACTTCAAGGACGAAGGCTTCCCTCGAGCGAACAAAATCGGCGAGTGAAATGGTTTCGGGGCGCTCGATGGCTTCAATCGGCTGGCCGGCCGCAATTCTTCCCAGCAGCGGCAGCACCATTCCGGTATTCACCGACATCGCCTGCTTCAGGCGGCCCTTGGGGGGAAGCAAATCAATGGAGCGGCTGCGGTTGTAATCGCGATTGAGCAAACCTTTTTTCTCAAGATTTGAGATGTGCTTATGAACCGTTGCTAGCGAACTCAGGCCTAGGCCTTCGCCGATTTCTTCAAACGAAGGCGAATATTGATTCCGCTGGACGAACTCGGCGATGAAATCATAGACCTGCCGCTGACGTTTGGTGATTGCCATGCCGACAATTTTAGGCGAAAAGAAGGCGAAGTCAAGTAACTTAGCTGCCTGCTTTAAGCTATGAGGCGTCAGGAAAAGCAATAGGTTGGCGGATCCTGCTTGGGGGGAGCAGGAATGAATCCAATATCGACCCGAAGGGATCAAACTAGTGGCCCTTGATTTAAGCTGAGAGCTGAGAGCTTTCTACTATGACTGAAAAAATTGCTGAGAAGATCACAAAATCAGATTCTGAGTGGCAGCAGGAATTGTCCCCCGAGCAGTACTACGTCACGCGCAAGGCCGGAACAGAACCCGCGTTCACCGGCAAGTACTACAAGACCAAAGACGCCGGCACGTACACGTGCGTCTGTTGCGGACAGCCGCTGTTCAGTTCAGAGACGAAATATGAATCCGGCACCGGCTGGCCAAGTTTCTACAAGCCAGTTGCTGAAGGCGTGATTGAAGAACACTCGGATGTCACGCACGGCATGCGGCGGACCGAGGCTCGCTGCTCAAAGTGCGATGCGCACCTCGGGCACGTCTTCAATGACGGTCCGCGTCCGACGGGGCTGCGTTATTGCATGAACTCCGCGGCGCTGAATTTGAAGCCGGAAGAGAAGAAGTAAACTCCTCTAGGCAAGATCGAAGGCGCGGCAAAAGTCGCGCCTTAAGTTTTCTACGCACAAATTTCGTCCGGTATAATTTCCGTTCGTCTTCATCCCAAGCGCGAGAGAAAATTTGGCAGAAGCAGAAATCGGAATCATCGGCGGCAGTGGCCTCTACTCCATGCCCGGCCTCACCGACATTCGCGAGAATTCCCTTGAAACTCCGTTTGGCGCGCCTTCTGACGCCTATGTGCTAGGCAATCTTGCAGGCCGCAAGGTCGCGTTTCTGGCGCGTCACGGACGCGGGCACAGGGTACTTCCCAGCGAACTCAATTTTCGCGCGAATATCTATGGGTTCAAACAGCTCGGTGTCGAGCGTATCCTCTCGGTTTCCGCCGTCGGTTCGCTGAAGGAAGAGCACAAGCCGCTCGAATTCGTGATTCCTGATCAATTCGTCGATCGCACGCGCCATCGTGTCGATACATTTTTCGGGGAGGGTGTGGTTGCGCACATCGCGTTCGCCGATCCCGTGTGCCCGCAGTTGTCGGAGTCGGTTACAGCGGCGTGCAAGAAGGCCGGGGTGGTCGGCAAGCGAGGCGGAACCTATCTGTGCATGGAGGGCCCGCAGTTTTCGACCAAGGCGGAATCGAACCTTTACCGCTCCTGGGGCATGGACGTGATTGGCATGACCAACCTGCAGGAAGCGAAACTGGCGCGCGAGGCTGAGATCTGCTATGTCACGGTCGCGATGGTCACCGACTACGATTGCTGGCATCCGCACCACGATTCAGTAACCGTTGATCAGATCGTCGCAGTACTGACCAAAAATGCCGAGAATGCCTGCAATGTGGTACGAGAAGCAGTCGCCGCCATGCCGAGAGAGCGTAGCTGCAAGTGCGGATCGGCGCTGGCCCATGCCATTCTCACCGATCGTGCGAAAATTCCGCAGACTACGCGCGAGAAGCTGAAACTGATAATCAAAAAATATCTCTGATCGATAATTTCAAAACAAACTCATGAGCATACTTGTCGTCGGTTCTGTTGCATTCGATAACGTCGCCACTCCATCCGGCAAAGCGGACAATCTTCTCGGCGGCGCTGCCACGTATTTCGCGCTGGCCGCCAGCTACTTCACCGATGTTCGGGTAGTCGGAGTTGTCGGCGAGGACTTCACTCGAGAGCACGAAACCGTGCTCAAGAAACGAGGCATTGACACCCGCGGCATCGAGCACGCGAAAGGCAAGACGTTTCGCTGGGGCGGTCAATATCTCGACAACATCAATGAGGCCAAGACCGACTTCACTGATCTGAATGTTTTTGAAGACTTTCACCCGCGCATTCCAGTTGAGTACAAAAATTCTGACTTCCTCTTCCTTGCGAACATTCATCCCACGCTGCAAGCCACCGTTCGCCGTGAACTCTCAGGCGTGAAACTCACCGGCGGCGATACCATGAATTACTGGATTCGCAGCACGAATTCAGAGCTTCGCGAGACGCTGAAATTAGTCGACATCCTGCTGATTAACGACACCGAAGCCAAGATGCTGGCGAGTGAATCGAATCTTCCGCGCGCAGCCCACAAGGTCCTCGCCATGGGACCAAAGGCGCTGGTCATCAAACATGGCGAGTATGGCGCGACGATTTTCTTCCGCGAAGGCGCCTTCGGCGTGGGCCGGCATCCGTTCCGAGCTCCTGCTCTACCGATCGAAGAGGTGAAGGATCCAACCGGCGCGGGCGACTCATTTGCCGGAGGTTTCATGGGATACATCGCCTCGCAGGAAGACATAAACCGCGAAATCATCAAGCGAGCGTTATTCTACGGAAGCGTGATGGGATCATTTGCCGTTGAACAATTTGGCACGGCACGGCTGCAGTCGCTCAGCCGGGAGGAAATTGACGCCCGCTTACAGATTTTCCGCGAACTCACGCACCTGGAATGAAAAAAACGAACACTCCCGCCAGCCACATTCTGCTGGTTGGACAGATCGCCGCCATCACTTCGATCGCGGCATTCTCTTTTTATCTGCGGCACAGCGACCTGCTCCTTTATGGCGACGCCGTCGCGCATATCAACATTGCCCGCCGCGTTTTCGACTCGCGAACTCCGGGGTTGCTGCAACTGGGGACCGTCTGGCTCCCGCTTCCGCATCTGCTGATGCTGCCGTTTCTCACGCTGCGGTGGCTCTGGCAATCGGGAGTTGGTGGGTCGATTCCTTCGCTGTTCGCGTACGTTCTGAGCGTGATCGGAGTTTTTCGGCTGGTCCACGCCCTAGTCGTGTTTTCCGCGGGCGGAAATGCTGCCGGGATCCGTTTTACGCCGTGGCTTGCCGCACTGATCTTTGCGTTCAATCCGAATTTGATGTATTTGCAGACCACGGCCATGACCGAGCCGATCTATCTGGCTTTTTTCATTTGGGCACTGGTTTTCTTTTGCCAGGCTCTGGCCTCCTGTCGCTCCGGCGACCGAAAGAACACCCAGACCTCGCTAGTGCGATGCGGACTCTGTGTCGCCGCTGCTTGCCTCACCCGCTACGACGGCTGGTTCCTGGCTGCAACATTGATCATCGTGATTTTTGCCCTAGCCTCACGTCGAAGCTTTGCCGCGCTGCGCTCCGGCGCAAGGAAATTCGTGCTGTTGGCTGCCGCAGCACCAGCCTTGTGGCTCGCCTACAACGCCGCTGTCTACGGGAATCCTTTGGAATTCGCCAGCGGCCCATATTCTGCAAAAGCTATAGAGCAAAAAACTGCTGTTCCAGGAACACCTCCCCACCCTGGAACAGACAACTTGCCGGTGGCATTTCATTATTTTTTCAAAGCCGCCGAGTTGAACGTGGCTCCCGGCAGAATGCAAGTCTTTTGGGTCTGTACTCTTCTTTTTGGCACCGCCGTTGTCCTGTTGTTCCAAAGGAAATTCTGGCCCCTGCTTTTGTTTTGGGTACCCGTTCCCTTCTACATGCTTTCCATCGCCTACAGCGGCGTCCCGATGTTTGTTCCCACCTGGTGGCCGTTCTCGCACTACAACGTTCGCTATGGCATCGAGATGCTGCCCGCGTTTGCGATATTCACTGCTGTCGCAGCCTATGGCCTGATTCGGTTCGCCGCGAGCACAAAAACAAGATTGGCGATCGCAATCGTGTTCGTCGCGTTGTCTGCGGGAAGTTACGCACAAGTTTGGCGGGCTGGACCGGTCAGCTTTCAGGAAGCAGTGATCAACTCCCGATCTCGCATTGCCCTTGAAAAGTCGCTCGCAAACACATTGGCGCTCATGCCTCCCGATTCAACCTTCCTCATGTACCTGGGGGACCACGTGGGAGCATTTCAGCGCGCCGGCATTTCGCTTTCCCAGGTCATCAACGAAGGAAACCATCGCACCTGGAAACATCCCGCCGATCCTGGCGGGCTTTGGGAACGCGCGTTGGCCAATCCGGCACAATACGCAGACTTCGTGATCGCATTTGACAACGACCCAGTCGCATCGGCGGTGAATCAGAAAGAACTAGTCCCACTCGAAGTCCTGCATGTCACGGGTCAACCACAGGCCGCGATTTACCGGACCCTAAAGAGTAATCAGCCGCGTTAACTGATGCCGGACCTCTAAGACTCGAAGCTGCACTTAGCAATGGTAGAATCCGACCAAATCCGCTCAAAACCATAATGTCTCTCGTCGTCGGTGATTTCGGAAAACTCGCATTGGCCGCCGCCCTCGGTGGCTTGATCGGGCTGGAACGCGAAATCAAACATAGCCCGGCGGGCCTGCGCACGAATTTGTTCATCTGCATGGGCGCGGCAATCTTCACGCTGCTATCCGATCAGCTTGCGGGGTTGCACACTGGCGATCACACACGAATCGCGGCCCAGATCATCCCGGGAATCGGCTTCATCGGCGCGGGCTCGATCATTCATGCCCGCTCCGATCTGGTCACGGGCGTTACCACGGCCTCAACCATCTTCGTGGTCGCGTCCGTGGGAATGGCGGTCGGCGGCGGCATGTACGTGATTGCGATCCTGGCCACGGTTCTTGTTGTCGGCGTCCTTCTATTTTTAGGGGCCCTCGAGCGCACCATGAACCTGAAGAGGATGGTGTGGGCATACGAAGTTGCCGGCGCTGGCGCCGAGTCCACCCGGACGGAACTCAATCAGGTTCTGGAACCGTTGCACTTTTTCCCGGTTAATGTGCAAGTGGCGCCTACTCCCCGGCACGTCCGCGTTCGTTTCGAATGCGCCGGTACTCGCCGGGAACAGAAACTCGTTTTGCGTGGCCTGCAATCTTCGGGAAAATTCGAGACCGTCGTTGCCTTAGGCCCGGTGCAGTCCGAATGACAGGATCATCCGAAGCAACTGTGGGTACAATCCCATTCGTAAAGGCAAGCGCCTGCGGAAACGACTTCCTGATCATCGATGGCCTGCACGCGCCCGCCGACTTGCCCGCCTTCAGCCGTCGCATTTGTGATCGCCACAATGGTGTCGGTGCCGACGGCGTGGAGTGGCTCTTCCCCGCGCAGGATGCGGATATCCGCGCCCGCTTGATCAATGCCGACGGCTCAGAGGCCGAAATTTCGGGCAACGGAACCCGCTGCGTTGCAGCATACCTGCATTCTCAAAATCCCCAAGGGCAGATAAACATTCGAACCGGCGCCGGTATAAAAACCTGCACTTTCATTGACAGTACCGGGCAATCTAATGAATTCGAAATCGCCATGGGCGAACCACAGGTCGGAGATCAGTTTTCTATCAAGGTCGCGTTCGGAGACGTGCGCGGAATTCCTGTTTCCATGGGCAATCCGCACTTCGTCGTTTTCGTCGATGAATTCTCGCCCGGCTGGCAGGCCGATGCCGCCGAGATCGGCAAGCATCACGATTTCAAATACGGGATCAACGTTGAGTTCGTTCTGGTCCGCGATCCTGAGAATATCGAGGTGCGATTCTACGAACGGGGAGTGGGGGAGACGCAGTCGTCAGGCACTGGCTCGTGCGCAGCGGCAGTTGCCAGCATTTTCGGCAAAAAAGCACAGTCGCCGGTGCGCGTTCATGCTCCTGGCGGTGTACAGATTGTGCGTTGGGAAAAGGAAATCTTTCTTCGCGGAGCAGCTCAACTTATCTGTCGTGGGGAATTTCTGCTCTAATTCTGAATGCCGGCCCGCCCACAAAGCGAACGCGTCAAACCGCCCGCCCTTCGGCCAGGAGATAACATCGGCATCGTTGCGCCCGCAAGTTACTTCAACCGCGAGGACTTTGAAAATGGTTGCGCCGCTTTGCGCAAGATGGGCTATACACCGGTCTTCGACGAGAACATTTTCGAGCGAGATCTCTACTTCGCCGGCGGCACCGCGCGTCGCGTACGCGAATTGGAGAGCATGTTCCTCCGCGACGACATAAAGGCAATTATTTGCGCGCGCGGCGGCTATGGATCAAATTATCTTTTGCCGAATCTGGACCTGAAAAAGATCAGCGCAAAACCAAAAGCATTTATCGGATACAGCGACCTCACCAGCCTGCAAACCTACTTTTGCGATGCGGCAAATATGGTTACTTTTCACGGTCCGATGGTGAGCAAAGACTTCGCTAAGCCAGACGGCGTTGACGTTGAATCGTGGCTGGCAGCATTGAGCGGGCGTGACAATTGGATGCTCGGCTTCGACTCCGGTTCCGGAGTTAAGCCGCTGGTTCAGGGATCTGCCGAGGGCGTGCTCTATGGGGGCTGTCTCTCGATCCTCGTGGCATCGCTCGGAACTCCTTACGAGATTCGCACCGACGGCACGATATTCTTTATTGAGGATGTAGCCACCAAGCCCTATCAGATCGACCGCATGCTGATGCACCTGAAGCTGGCCGGGAAACTGGACGGAATTCGAGGCATCATCTTCGGTGAAATGCTCGATTGTTTTCAGACCCACGAGCAAGGGTACACGCTGGAAGAGATCGTTATGCGGGTGGTCGGGGACTTGGGCGTGCCTATTGCTTATGGCCTGCGCTCCGGACACGTTTCCCGCCAGAACATCACGTTACCGATCGGGGTTGATGTTTTGCTGAATGTTGGCGGTTCCGGAGTAAGCCTGGAAATTTTAGAGCCGGCAACGGTCTAAGGGTTTTTCCTTGGTGCCCTTCGTGGTTAAAAGAACGTGAAAACGTCAGAGTACACACACGAACAAATGATTTCTCAAAAGTATATTCACCTGATTGGCATCTGCGGCACCGCAATGGCATCCCTCGCCGGAATGCTCGCCGAGCGCGGCTTTCGAGTCACCGGCTCGGATTCCGCAGCTTATCCGCCGATGTCGGATTTTTTAGAGTCACTCGGAATTCCTATTTCGCAACCGTTCGCGGCGGAGAACCTGGATCCAGTTCCGGATCTCGTTGTTGTCGGCAACGCTATTTCACGGGGTAATGTTGAACTGGAGCATGTGCTCGATCAGCGAATCCCCTTCTGCTCCCTGCCGCAGCTTCTCCACGATGAATTTCTCCGCGGCAAAGAAGTGCTCGTCGTTGCTGGCACTCACGGAAAAACCACAACGACATCGATGCTCGCCTGGATATTCGAACATGCCGGAACTCATCCATCTTTTCTGATCGGCGGAATCGCAGAAAATTTTGGCCGCAGCTTCCAACTTGGTGAAGGCAAATATTTCATCCTCGAAGGTGATGAATACGACACCGCATTTTTCGATAAAGGCCCGAAATTCCTGCACTACTTCCCCGACTCGGTAATTCTCACTTCCGTCGAATTCGACCACGCCGATATCTACAAAGATCTCGAAGCCGTCGAAACCTCGTTCAAGCGGCTGGTAAATCTAGTTCCGCGCCGCGGGCGCATTCTCGCGTTCGACTCTGGGGAAAGCATCGAGCGCTGCATCGCACGAGCCTTCTGCCCGGTTGAGCGCTATGGTGTCAGCGACCGTGCCACTTGGCAGGTTGCAGACCTTAAGCTAGATCCCACTCGAACCTCCTGGAAGGTGCTGCGCGAAGGGAAGCCCTGGGCGCAGTTCGAATTCCCTCTTGCCGGCGACTACAACGTCTGGAATGCGACCGCGGCTGCGGCTCTGGCCGCGAACTACAGAATCCCCGTCGATGTAATCGCCACCGCCCTGAAAACTTTCAAGAGCGTGAAGCGCCGCCTGGAAGTGAAGGCTGAAATTGATGGCATCACCATCATCGATGATTTCGCGCACCATCCCACAGCAATCGCGGTTACCTTGAACGCTCTACGTGCGCGGTATCGCGGACGGCGGTTGTGGGCAATCCTCGAGCCTCGTTCGAATACACTTCGCCGAAACGTCTTCCAGGCAGATTTGGCCAAAAGCCTGGCTATCGCGGATGAAGTCATCCTGGCAAATGTCTTCAGGTCAGAATCGATTCCTGAGTCGGAACGGCTCGACATTGCAGTAGTCGCGAAGGACATTGAGAGCCTGGGCAGACACGCGCGGGTCATCGCCGATGTGGACAGCATCGTTCAACTCGCTGCACCCGAAATGCGCTCGGGCGATGTAGTCGCGATCCTTTCGAATGGTGGGTTCGGCGGAATTTACGAAAAACTCCCGCAGCAGTTGCAATCGTTGCGATCGGGAAATCCGGTCGATGCGGGCGCGCCGAAATGAAGAACCACACATTCTTCGGGTTGGCTGCACTTGTCGCTTGCTTTTACTCTTCCGCTTTCGCCGCCGATCACGTTCACTACAACATCTCGCTCGTGGATCCTGGGAAACATCTGGTACAGGTCGCCATCACCATTCCTCCTGGCAAGAGTGAGCGCGAACTGCAGTTGCCAGTGTGGAACGCACTTTACCAGGTGCGCGATTTCTCACAATTCATAAATTGGATTCGCGTGGAAGGCGGCGGGAGATTTACTCAATTGAACAAAAGTCGTTGGCAGATCACCGGGACCGAGAATGGCGGGCGATTGCAGTATGAAGTTTTTGCCGACAATCCCGGCCCCTATGGGGCGCAACTCGATTTTCATCATGCATTCTTCAATTTGGCGGAAATTCTCTGCTACATCGATGATGAGCGCGCGAGTCCGGCTGACGTCGAATTCAACGACGTTCCCACCGGATGGAAAATCGCAACGCCGCTCAAGCAGGAAGGCAACGTTTTCTGGGCAAACAACTACGACCAGCTTGTCGACTCACCCGTCGAGATCAGCAATTTCGATGAGCGCGATTTCGACTCAGGCTCTGCAATCTATCGAGTGATTGTTGATTCCGATGGCGCTTCAGCAATCCTCGACAAAATCATCCCTTCGCTGAAGCGCATCGTTGCCGCCGAAACCAGCTGGATGAACGACACACCGTTTCGTAGTTACATGTTCATCTATCACTTCTCCGATTTGCCCGGCGATGGCGGGATGGAGCACGCATATGGCACTGCCATCACGTTGCCCACGCTCGACATCACCAGGAATTTCCCTCGTTTTCTTGAGATTACGGCCCATGAATTTTTTCATTTGTGGAACGTGAAGCGGATTCGCCCCCAGTCACTCGAACCGATCGACTACACGAAGGAAGATTACACTCCGGCACTCTGGTTCAGCGAAGGCGTGGACAGCACAGTCTCCGAGTACATGTTGTTACGCGCGGGCTTGCTTGACGAACACAGCTATCTCGATCACCTCGGGCAGGAGCTGACCGAACTCGAAATCCGCACCGCGCACACCACCCAATCAGTTGAGCAGTCGAGCATCGATGCATGGCTCGAAAAATATCCTCACTACAATCTACCGGCGCGCAGCATTTCCTATTACAACAAAGGCGAACTGCTGGGAGTGCTTCTTGATCTGAAAATGCGCGAAGCGACTGGCGACCACGTTTCCCTGCGCGATCTTTTCCAATGGATGAACCAACGCTACGCAAAAAATGGAAAATTCTTTGCCGATTCGGCGGCCGTTCGAGATACTGCGCGCACGCTGACGAACGCTGACTTTGACGAATTCTTCCAAAAATATGTGAGTGGAGTCGATGAAATTCCCTGGGGCGTTTTTTTTAGCGGGGTGGGACTTGAGGTTGATACGAATGAGGTGACCTTTGCGGACCCCGGGTTTCAGGCCGAACGCAACTTCGACCAGCCGCCAACGGTTGTAGAAGTCGACGCAGGCAGCGCGGCGGAACGTGCTGGCCTGAAATCAGGAGACGTGATCGCGCAAATAAATAATCAACGGGCGGGACGTGATTTCGCAAAAGTGCTTTCGGAAATCATCCCCGGGAGTACCGTCCACCTGAGAATAATTCGCGAAGCGATGCAGCGCGATCTGCAATGGACCGTGGGCAGCCGCCAGCAAAAAGTCTATCGCCTGCGAGATGTGTCAGACCTGACAGCTCGACAGCGTTCGCGGCGCGCAGCCTGGCTTTTCAGCGATTCCGCCTCGAGCAAATGATCCGAACCCTCATCATGCTCGGCTTCTGGGCACTGACTGCGCCAATCTGCGCGATTATTTTCTTCCCCTGGACGTTCATCGCCGGTGATGTGCGCGCGTTGTATAAGGTCGGCACCTGGATTGGCAAAACCGGAGTGCAACTCGCGGGCCTGCGCGTACGAACTGTGGATCTTGAGAAGTTGGACCGTTCGCGAACTTACGTGTTCATGTCAAATCATGTTTCGAACATCGATCCGCCAATTCTGATCCCTCGCATTCCGGGCCGGACTTCGGTGATGGTCAAGCAAGAGATGTTCAAAATTCCGATCCTTGGACGGGCAATGCGGCTGGGTTCGCTGGTCCCAGTCGACCGAGGCAATCGTGACGCGGGAATCCTCGCGGTGCGAGCAGCAACTGAGGTTGTGAAACAAGGAATCCACATGACCATATACGTGGAGGGCCACCGTTCGTACGATGGCAAGCTACTGCCGTTCAAAAAAGGTCCATTCTATTTGGCGGAAGAATGCAACGTGCCAGTCGTGCCGGTCACGATTACTGGAACTCATAAGGCCATGCCGAAAGGACGGTTTTCGATCAAGCCTGAGCTGGTGACCCTTACATTTCACCCGCCCATCGAGCCCGCGGATTTTGGCACACGCGAAGAACTGATGGAAAAAGTTCGCGTCACGATTGAAAGCGCGCTGCCGGAGCAATACCGCAGCTAAAACTCCGTATCTTCCTAACAGACTATGCAGCGCGATCGTGCTTTTCGCCGCAGGCCGCGAACACTCCTTCGAAAGTGACAAAAAAGCATTCGACGTTCACGTCGGGGAATCTCTCCTTGACGAGTTCCGCCGCGCGGCAAAGTTCATTCTTATGATGTTCGGACTCGCGTTGGCGATCGCCTTCGAACGCCGCCAATCCGCCGTAGGTAGCACAATCGGAATGGCTCATCAGGTACACGCGTGGACTCTTGTGGAGCAGAATGGACATGCGAACCTGCTCGAGAATGAAATCGCGCTCGAAGTCGTTGCGAGGAGATGCCAGCGTCTTCGCGCCGCCCGCAACAATGACCATGTCGGGACGCAGGATTCCCTGCTTCTTGAGAAATTTCTGCACCGTGTGCCGGATGCGCTCGTCGAAGCAGCAGAGCACCGCGGCGTCGGCAATGTACTGATCGGGAGAGGAGTCGAAATGGAAGACTTTGCGCATGGGCTTACAAAGACAATTTATCCTAGCAAAGACAGCGAGTTCAGCGTCTGTCCTCCCCTTGCCTCGGAGGTCGCGGACGACTATGTACAACGGGGCCGCCGCACAAATCCGGCGACTATGAAAACGACAGACGCGCCGGCCAGCAGCCCACTGATGAAGTCAGAATGAACCACGAACAGGCGCAAGATGATACTCGCTGACAAGGCCAGCAAACCTGGCGGAATAAATGGACTAACTTTACGTCGAATCAAGCTCCCCCCCTTATCTCAAACCTGTCATCCTGAGCGAAGTCAAACGATTCGCGTGCGAATCGTTTTTGCGGAGTCGAAGGACCTATGCACTTGCTTCAAGCGCCATTGCTTCACATTCTCAATCGAATCCTTGAGCTTGTCCTCAGGACTCCCTGAAGCGTCCGGCGAGGCCAGAAGTGCCGAGATCCTTCGACTCCGTGGGTTCATTCGCAAGCGAATGAACTCACTCCGCTCAGGATGACAGATCGTCGAGTGTGCACATCACGCCCGCTTCGCCTTCATCTCCGCCAGTAACTGCTCGATGCGATCTTCTTTCTCCATCGCGGTCAGGCGGTCCTCGACATCGTCGGTCCCAAGTTCCGACTTCGCATGGCTCACGGCTTCGTTGTGCGCGACTTTGTGCTTCATGCGATCGAATGCCGCGCTCTTGGAACCGTCGCCGATTGCGGTGCGCGCGTCATGTGCTTTGCCGACTGCGCGGGCGCGGCGATGCTGCGCAATCAGCACATCAGCCTTTGCTCGCGCTTCTTCCAGCTTTTGTTCCAGCTTGCGTAGCGCAGTCTTCAAGTTTTCAACTTGCGCCTTCTGGTCGTTCACCTGTTGCGCGAAATTCGCCGCCATCTCCCGGTAGCTTTCCACGCGATGCAGCGCCGCACGCGCCAGATCGTCCTCTTTCTTGTTGACGGCGAGTTCGGCCTTGCGCGTCCATTCGCTGATCTTGTCTTCGTTCTCTTTGTGCTTCTTCTCCAGCAGATGCTGGTCGGCGATCGCAATTGCCACCTGGGTCTTAACCTGCAGAAGTTGATTCTGCATGTCGAGCGTCACTTGCTTGATCATCTTTTCAGGATCTTCGGCCTTGTCGACCAGGTCGTTAAGATTCGCGCGTATTAAGGTTGAAACCCGCTCTAGTAGTGCCATATTCAGCTCCTTAGCTATTAGCTTTTAGCTCTTAGCTCAAAATGCTTGTGATTCCGACCCTGCCCGCTCCATGCGGATTGGTGAGGAACCTGCTTTTTCTTCGCCATTGCAGCGCCGATTGCAACGCCGATCGCGATACCAACCGCCAGCCACGCGCCGCCAGTCCCGAGGACCACGGCGATAGCGATTCCGATTCCTGCTCCCAGCGCGATGCCAAGTCCGATTTGCATGGATGGTCGTTTCATCGTCAAATCCTATTTCCGAGGTTGCCCCACCCTTGTCGCGCTTTTTTGCGACAGGGTGGGGATTTTGACTTACTTCTTCGCGCCGCCGTTCGCCGGAGGCAGAACATCGGGCCTGGACGACTTATCCCCGATGGCGCGCACTTTGCCGAGCAACTCGCTCATGCTCATTCCCGAGAGCGATTCGAAGAGCGCAGGCACCTGCGCCGCCATCTTGGCGAAGTCCCCGGTGATTTTGTTCATACCGGTGGCATCGCCGTTGCCGGTCGAGACCACAGTGATTTTGTCCACGTTGGCGAGCGGCGCGGACATCGCTTTCACCACTTCCGGGAGACTTGTGAGCAGCTTGTCGACGACCGCGGCCTGGTTGTACTCCTGGTAAGCTTCGGCCTTCACGTTCATGGCTTTGGCTTCGGCTTCGCCCTTCTTGAAGATGATCTCCGCTTCGGCCTCGCCCTGCTGGCGAATGGACGCGGCACGTCCTTCGGCTTCGGCCATCAGGCGCTGTTTTTCGGCGGCGGCCAGTGTTTCGATCCGCTGACGTTCAACTTCCGCCTGCTTCAGCACGGTCGCGATCAGTTCGTTCTGCCGGCGGGCAATTTCCGCTTCCTGCACCTTGACCTGTTGTTCTTTTTCAATCTGCTGCACCTTCACCTGCTCAGCGATGACCTGCTGCTGCATGATGTTGGTCTGAATGTCGTAGGCCTTGTCCGCCTGCGCCTGCTGCCGTTTCGTAACTTCGACGTACTGCGCGCGCTTCACTTCCAGGTCGCGTTGAGCTTCCGCCTGTTTCGCCAATGAAAGCGTTTCGGCCAGCACTCTCTCCTGGTCGGCTTGCGCTTTGGCCACAGCGGCTTCCCGCGTCGCCAGCGCGCGCTTGATAGCGGTATCGCGATCGGCTTCCGCATTGGCGACGTCGGCATCGCGCTTAATGCGGGCCACGTCAGGCCGGCCCATGTTAGTGATGTACTCGTTCTTATCGCGCACTTCCTTAATCGTGAACGAGATGACTTCCAGTCCCATCTTGTTCATGTCATCGGCGCAGGTCGAACGCATGCGCTCGGAAACCATCTCTGGCTGTTTGACGATTTCTTCTACCGTCAACTGGCCGATGATGCCGCGCAGGTGGCCTTCCATCACCAGCCGGATCAGCCCCTCGCGCTCGGGCGCAGCCTTGGTGAGAAATTGCTCAGACGCAGTCAGGATGGATTCCTTGTCCGACTTGACCTTGATCTGAGCCACGGCTTCCACCGTTACCGCGACGCCCTGCTTGGTGTAGAGATCCTGCTGCGGCGCCACGTCGAACGACATTAGCTCGAGCGAGAGCTCGCGGCAGACCTGCACCATGGGAAAAACCACTTTGCCGTGACCGACCACTACGTGCGTTCCACCGAAGCCGTAAACAATCAGCGCTTCATGCGGACCAGCTTTTTTGTAGAGACTTGCGAGCCAGCTCATCAACAAGACGAGGGCCAAAACCCCAAGGCCGCCAATGACCCAGATTTCGTTTGCTATGCCGAACATAACCGCCTCCTGTTAACGTCAAAATCGTTCAACCACGAAGGACACGAAGTCACACGAAGGAAATTCCTTCAAGAACTTCGTGTACCAAAGCCTGCCTCGAGAGAAGCCGGCGGGTGCCCTTCGTTGCTAGTTGCCTTTCGGCTCATCATTACGTCCAAATCGTGAATGATTCTTCCCGGCTCCGTGTGTCCTAGAAAAACTTCGCCATCGTTCAGCTTGATCCTGACTCCGCTATTCGCCCACACGTAGGCGCGCGTGTCGCCAACACCGCGAATGCCATAGCCGCCAAGTGCTCTCCAGTGATCTACCGCATAACTCTTGATGTCCCTCAACGGAATCGACCGCAGACGGAATCCGAGTGTTCGGATTTCGATTCCAGCCGGCGTGAAAACATATTGGAAGCCACTCCAGGCCATTGCTGCGCACGCCAGAGTGACGATCACCCCAGCCCCAAATGTCAGCCTCAACCCAGTCGCTACCGCGTTCGCCGCTAACATCAACATGAGGGCAGCCGGAATGAGGCAGATGACAGCAAATGTCGCCGATGCGTGGGTTTCTTCGGAGATCACACTCCCGAACGAAAGAGTGGCGCCTCGCTTTGAGGTTATGAAAATCACCACGAAAGCCATGGTCGACAGCAACAGCACCAAGCCAATGCCTGCGACCGAAATAGGCGCCTGTGACAGGTTGTACTGCAGCACCGCGTCCGAGATATACGTCATCAGGCCAAGCACTACGTAAAACAGGCCAAGCAATGACCACGCAGCCGCATCCAACTGGCTTGATCGGCGAACTGTGTATAGAGATATCGCGGTGAATACGGTCAGCAGCACCGTCAAAAAGATCAGACTAAAGCGCAAAGACTGCGGCGGCGTCATCCAGCCATTCGGACGGCCATCCGCGCCGAAATGTGTTGCCATACGCGCCGGCAGCCGGTCCCACACGCTCCAATAGCGGTAGGCCATGACGGGCAGAGCCAGCCACATGCCTGCGACTAGAGCAAGGAACCGCGCTGGCGAACGCGGTGTTTGCACAGAGGCATTCATTGCAACCTCGTTTCATCCCCGGCTGCAGGAAGCTTTTCTTCCAATACGTCGCCTGCCATTTCCGACCATGGACGCACGTAAGCGATCCCCCGCTCATAGCGCGTGACCACGACTTCGGTTCCCTTCGGTATCGCCGAACCATCCTCGGAACGGGCTCCGCACACGCGGCGGGTTCCCGCCTGCGAATAGATCAGCTCGCCAGTTCCTGACTGGTTGATGCGAACCGAAAGCTTTCCCAGAACACCGTTCATATCGAAATCCGCTGTGTTGAGCACTTCGTCCGGCGCACTCAGCACGCGCGTCACAAAAAAATAGATAATCGCCGCCCCTCCGGTCCCGCTCAGCACGGAGACGATTAATGCGGTTAGAAACCACATGGTGGAATGGCGGGCGAGCAGATATCCGGTGCCTCCGAACCAGGCCAGGAACGCGGTCAGCGTGATCAGGTTGAACGGCGAGATATGCGCAACATGGCCTCCGGTTGGCGCGTGCACTCCGCCACCGCCGAGTTGGAAATGAAAGTGCGGCAAGCGCAAATGCGCGCCGCCAATCAAGAAAATCACCACGCTCAGGAAGAATCCGACCACAAAACAGACCAGATAAAAATCTGCCCAGGTCATAGCCGTGCTCCTTTTCTTCCGTTCGAGGGCGTTGCTGCCTGCGGATGCAGCGCTTCCAGCAGCCGGTCGGCGAGTCCCGGCGTGTCGAGAATCGCGCCCAGCAATAAAAAACATTTCCGCGTGTCTTTTTCGCGGGCGAGTTTGATCAAAACGTTACTGAGCTCTTCGTCGCCGGCAAAACGCTCAGAAGCATGCAAGAGCCAAACGTCCAGGCTCCCCTCGGTGGTCCGCAAGTCCGACGTCAGCTCGGTGTGATAGCCATCCGGATCGTCAACCAGGAATCCCGGATGCACCTTGAAAAATTTCGCCAGCAGCGAGCGCGACGATTGCGTCATGTGCCTTCGCGATCCGTTCTCAATCTGCGAGATATACGACTGACTAATGCTCTTGCCAGATTCCTTGCGCACCGCGTTCACCACTTCCAGCTGCGTCATCGGACGGTCGAGCCCGCGCAGCGAGCCTTCGACTTCGCGCAAATATCGAATTTTCTCGGCCAGTTTCATATCTCTATTTGCAACATTTATATCGCAATATGCAATAATGTCAAGCGAAATAGATGGCTTGTTTTCAATGCAGTGCAGGTATTTGGGGGCCGGCGAGGGGGGATTTCTGGAAAAAGGAAAAGCCCCGGCCGGAGCCGGGGCCAGACTTGCGGATGCCAATTACTGATGGCGTCCGTTGTGCTTGTCGCGGTAAATCGCGCGTGAGTTGCGATTTTCCTGGCGATTGATTTTTGCTTTTTCCTGCGCGGTCAATTTTCCGCCATTCGCTCTACGGTCGGCGCGGATTTCGTGATTCACCGCAGCTTCCCGATTCTCCAGGTGAGCCGTCTCACGCGGGGTCAGTTGGCCGCTCTTTACGCCCTGCGCAATGCGGTCCTGCTGGTTCTCCTGCCGCTTGCCTACTTCGCTCTTCGGTGCCGTGTTCTGCACTCGCCCGTTGTGCTTGTCGTTATAGATCCGCTTCGAAAGCTGATTTTGCTGCTGATTTAGTGTGGCTTTGTCAGCGGCAGTTAAGTGGCCGTTGTCCAGTTTGCGCATATCCCGCTCTTCCTGGTTCAGATTGGATTCTTTCTTCTCCAAAGTCTTGGTTTCGTGCGCAGTCAACTGTCCGTCGGCGACACCATTGGCAATTCGGTCTTGCTGATTTTCTTTGCGGTCCTGAATCGTCTGACTTGTGGGTGCGGTTTGCGAAAATGCAGGCACAGCTAGCGCAGCCAGCGTGGCTGCAAAGAACATCTTCAGAACGGAACGCATACTTTCTCCTCGATCGGATGTTTTGCAGACTCGCTTGACGAGCTGCTTAGGCGTGAGAACCCGGACTGTAAAGAAATGTTGCGCCGCGACACTCGGTAGAAAACTGGTGGTGGAGGTTACCTGCTGGGTACCGCGTGCCCCTCTACTGGTCCCACGTTGATTTCCGCCGCCCGCAGGACTAGCATGAACCCGTTCGTCAGGCGCGCTCACAAACATTCTTTCCAGCACTGAATCTAAAGGAGGTTCTGATGGCGACGATTTCTGCAGCGCAAGTCGATCCCCGCGTGCTCAGTTTCATTGAAAAACCGCGGCAAATGCTCATCAATGGCAAATGGGTGGATGCGGTTTCCGGGAAAACATTCCCGACCTACGATCCGTCAACCGGAGAAGTTCTGGCGCAGGTGGCGGAAGGCGACAAGGCCGATATCGACCTCGCGGTGAAAGCTGCCCGCAAGGCGTTCGACACTGGCCCGTGGCGTAACAAGATGACCGCCTCCGATCGCGGACGGCTGATCTGGAAGCTCGGTGACTTGATCGAAGAGCACCTGGAAGAATTCGCCTATCTTGAGTCGCTCGATAACGGCAAGCCGCTCACGGTCGCCCGCGCGGCCGATGTTCCGCTCGCGGCCGAACTCTTCCGCTACATGGCGGGATGGGCCACCAAGCTTGAGGGCAACACCATTGCGCTTTCAGTGCCGTACACGCCGAACGCCAAATACCACACTTATACATTGCGTGAGCCGATCGGCGTTGCCGGGCAAATTATTCCGTGGAATTTCCCGCTACTGATGGCGGCATGGAAACTCGGCCCGGCATTGGCGACTGGATGCACTGTGGTTCTGAAACCCGCTGAGCAAACGCCACTCTCTGCTTTGCGATTAGGCGAATTGATCATGGAAGCCGGATTTCCTGAAGGTGTCGTCAACATCGTCCCTGGCTATGGCGAAACTGCCGGAGCAGCGCTTGCCGCGCACATGGATGTCGACAAGATCGCCTTCACCGGCTCGACTGAAGTCGGCAAGATGATCGTGCACGCAGCAACCGGCAATCTGAAAAAAGTCACGCTCGAACTTGGCGGCAAATCGCCGAACGTCATCTTCAAAGATGCCGACATGAAAGTTGCCATCCCGGGAGCGGCGAGCGCCATCTTCTTCAATCATGGCCAGTGCTGCTGCGCGGGGTCGCGTCTTTATGTCGAGAAAGATGTCTATGACCAGGTCGTCGAAGGCATCGCCGAAAATGCAAAGAAGATTCGCGTCGGTTCGGGCCTCGATCCCGCAACCCAGATGGGACCACTGGTTTCCGAGGAACAACTGAATCGCGTCTGCGGATATCTGGAATCGGGATTTTCGGAAGGCGCGAAGGCGTTGGCCGGTGGGCAGAAGAAGGGCGACAAAGGTTACTTTGTCGAGCCCACCGTTCTGGTGAACACCAAAGAAAACATGAAAGTCGTGCAGGAGGAAATCTTCGGGCCGGTGGTGGCGGCTATGCCATTCTCCGATCCGGAAGAGATAATGCCTCGCGCTAACGACAACATATACGGGCTCGCAGCCGGCGTGTGGACGCGCGATATCAGCAAAGCCCACCGCACGGCGGAGCGCCTGTTGGCCGGAACCGTTTGGATCAATTGCTACAACATCTTCGACGCAGCCATGCCGTTCGGCGGTTACAAGCAGTCCGGCTGGGGGCGTGAGATGGGCCACGACGCGCTGAATAATTACCTGCAAACCAAGGCAATCTGCGCCCGGATTTAGCGTGAGACAACTTGAAACTGCTAAGGCACGGGCATACGACCCGTGCCTTAAGCTTTTTCACTATTCTTTATAGTTTGAATACTACGGACGCGCGGCAGGGATTTCCTTTTCTGATTCATCAAGCGGCGGCAGACCGGGATAGAGAAAATCGTAGTGCTCGATGTGCACGGCGACGGCCGGTTTCCCTCCATCTGCCTGTTCGCGCCGGACCACGCGGGCGCGGCAGCAAACATTCATATCGTTGGCCAGTGTGATCTCTGACGGCATCACCAGCGTCATATCGACCATGTCGCCTTCCGCCAATGGCAGATCAGTCCACACCAGGGCGCCGCGTGAACTCAGGTCCTGCGTAAAACCTGAACCGCTTTGGGATTGGTTGATTACTCTGAGCAGGACGGAAACCTGGTAAGGAAAGCGCTGTCCGCAACGACGCTCGATACGGTTCTGATCAGCGCTCGTCATTTTGTGAACCTCAGATCTGAACCTCGAGGGCGTAACCCTCCAGGCCCATCACTCTACCCTAAGAACATCCCGCGTGGAAGCAAAAAGAGAACGCATATACCCATTCGTTCGTGATTTGCATCGGAATGGTGCAAGATCGCACCATGAAACGTGAGTTCCG
This sequence comes from Terriglobales bacterium, assembly GCA_035651555.1. Lineage (GTDB taxonomy): Bacteria > Acidobacteriota > Terriglobia > Terriglobales > Acidobacteriaceae > Gp1-AA145. The sequence continues at coordinate 79,515 of DASRFL010000003.1, read as the reverse complement.
TGCCGCCGCCGAGTTCCAGAAAGCCTAAGAGAGCCGAAAACACTCGCGGCATCAGTCTGACCGTCACACTTCGTGCGCTCAAGCACCGGAATTTTCAGCTTTTCTTCGGCGGCCAGCTCATCTCCCTGATCGGCACCTGGATGCAAAATGTTGCACAGGCCTGGCTGGTTTATCGCTTGACCGGCTCCTCACTCCTGCTTGGATCGGTCGCATTTGCCGGCCAGATTCCAGTCTTCCTCACCGCCCCTCTCGGCGGCATGGTTGCTGACCGCTACAACCGTCATCGCGTTGTCATCGGCACGCAGATCTCATCAATGGTCCTCGCCTTTGTATTCGCGGCGCTGACTCTTACGCACCGCATTACCGTGCCTGAAATTTTTGCCCTCGCCATCCTGCGCGGCATTGTCAACGCATTCGATATTCCCGGAAGACAGGCCTTCATCGTCGAGATGGTCGGCAAAGAAGACCTGATGAATGCGATCGCCCTGAACTCTTCCATGTTCAACGGCGCGCGCATCGTCGGTCCGGCGATTGCCGGAATCGTGGTGGCAAAAATTGGCGAAGGCTGGTGCTTCTTTGCCGATGCGGTGAGCTACATCGCCGTGATCGTGGGGCTGCTGATGATGCACGTAGCGCCCCGGGAGATAAAGCCTGCGGGTTCTCCCCTCGAGCACGTCATCGAGGGATTTCGCTTCGTTCGCGAGACAGCACCGATCCGTGCTTTGCTGCTTCTACTCGGATTAGTGAGCCTGGTTGCCATGCCCTACACCGTGCTCATGCCCATATTCGCAGACAAGATTCTTCACGGCGGTGCTCGCGGTTTGGGAATCCTGATGGGCGCAACTGGCGTCGGCGCGCTTCTCGGAGCACTCACCCTTGCCACACGAACCGGTGTGCATGGACTCGGCCGCTGGGTCACCTTTTCCTGCGGGGGATTTGGGGTATTTCTGATTGCTTTCGCGCTATCAACCCGATTTTGGCTGTCTACGCTTCTTCTGGTCCCAGTCGGTTTTTGCATGATGTTGCAAATGTCGTCATCGAACACTCTGATTCAAGCCATGGTCCCGGACCATCTTCGCGGTCGGGTCATGTCCGTCTACTCCATGATGTTCATGGGCATGGGCCCGTTCGGTGCACTCATCGCCGGTGCCATCGCCGACCGTTTAAATGCGCCTATAGCAGTGATCATGGGGGCGGTTGCATGTATCGGGGGTGCCGCGATATTTGGCCAGCGTCTGCCACGCATTCGCGGCGAAGCGCGTCGGTTGATCATCGCCCAGCAGATGGTCGGCGGCGAGCCCGTGCAAGAAATGACAGCGCAGGCTGCGGATGATTGACAGCTCCTCCAGGAGATAACTTGTTGCCGGGAACTGGATTCGAGAGCGCAGTTTGGATTATGAGATCAAGAGAAGATGCCCCGCTTATTCATCACATCTCGCGATAAGGCAGTAAAGGCTATTGGTGTGGGATTTGTGAGCATTGCCGGTCTGGCGAATGCTAGCGGATGAGATGGGCTCATACGAAAAAGTAAGCACCAGCATCAGCAGTGCGCAAACTGCGAGCCAGCGCCGGCCGGCTCCGACCTGCGGCCGAACTGGAACCGAAGGATGCCTCATACCGCTGATCCGCAAGAGCACAGCCCAAACGAGCCAACCTGTCCAGAAATAAACTGCCAGAGGAATTAGGGCCAGGATAGTCACGCGCGACACGGTTTTGTGAACGCGGGGTGAAACTGCAAACACGATGTGACCCCCGTCGAGTTGGCCTCCCGGAAGCAGGTTCAGCGATGTTGCAAACATTCCTACCCATGCAGCAATCGCGACTGGATGCAGATAAACACGATCTAACGGAACATTTCCGATAGCCCGCGCTCTGCCGGCTGCAATAAGCAAGTGGCGCACGAAATGAAAGATCAGCGGATATCCAAGTTGAATATCGGGCAGGCCTGCAGCCGCAGGCGCTACGCGCGATAGACCAAGAGAAGCAACCAGAACAGCGAACGCCACGATAAATCCCGCGATCGGCCCCGCGATGCCGATATCAAACAACACTGCCCGCGAACGCAACGGCGACTTAATGCGGATGAACGCGCCGAGAGTCCCGATGAGTGTTGGAAAAGGAATAAAGAATGGCAACGTCGCTGATACGCCGTAGCGCACGCAATACAAGTAGTGCCCCATCTCGTGCGCCAGCAAAATGAGCATCAGCGTCAGCGCAAACGGAAGCCCGAGCAACAGATTGTGCCCGTGCAGGGCCCAACTCACTGGAAAAATCTTTCCGTCTTCCATGGTGAAGGGCGGAAGTCCGAGCGAGAAGTTCAACTGAAGCCGCGCGCCTACCACGAGGGTGGTAAAAAAAGTCAGTATCAAAAGCAGTAAATGAATCCAGTATCGCTGGCTCGGGCGAGGCTCAATCAGCACCTCTGCTCCATCCGGAGCATAAACTTCGCTGGGCAAATAAACTTCAGGGGAATTTCGAGTTGACATCTTTACTTGGCGGGAGAACGCTTGCTGCGTCGGATCGACCGCATCCCCCAAAGCGAAGTTCGAGATTCGCTCGGGACCCTCTGCCTATTCTATCGTCTGCAGTTCCTTGCCGGGTTTGAAGCGCACAGCTTTTCCGGGAGGGATGGAAACCTCAGCTCCGGTGCGCGGATTGCGGCCGATTCCGGTTTTTCGCGGCCGTACATTGAAAACCCCAAAGCCGCGCAGCTCAATGCGATCGCCTTGGGCGAGCGAACGCTTCATGCTCTCAAACACGGTTTCAACCGCCATTTCAGCTTTGGTTTTGGTAATTCCGGTCCGATTCACCACTTCGTTGATAATGTCGAGCTTGATCACATTTGCCTCGTTGCGTAAGAGTCGAAGAAGTGCCTCAAGTGCTTGATGCTAAGAGAGATAAGACAGATTGTCAATTGCAGGCGTGATCCCGTAAGATGCTCGTAGTCAGCCCGCGTTTGATCAATCCAGCCCAGAATTTGTAATTTGGTAATCGGGTAATTTTGTAATCTCCTTTGACCTGCGCGGTTCAAATTACCAAATTACGAAATTACTCAATTAACAAATCCGTCCAAGGAGCTTCATGCTAAAAAGCGATCGCTGGATCCGCAAAATGGCCCTCGAGCAAGGGATGATCAATCCTTTTTCTGAAAAGCAGGTGCGCGAAGGCGTTGTCTCATACGGACTCTCTTCTTATGGCTACGATTTGCGCGTGGCTGACGAGTTCAAGGTTTTCACTAACGTCAATTCCGCGATTGTCGATCCCAAAGCATTTGACGAAAAATCGTTTGTGACCATCCGCGCGGACTCGATTCTCGTCCCACCGAACTCTTTCGCTCTCGCGCGGTCCGTCGAGTATTTCAAAATTCCTCGGAGTGTCCTGACAATCTGCGTTGGCAAGTCGACGTACGCCCGCTGCGGCATCATCGTCAATGTGACCCCTTTTGAACCCGAGTGGGAAGGCTTCGTCACGCTCGAAATTTCAAACACAACACCGCTTCCGGCGCGGGTTTACGCCAATGAAGGACTGTGCCAGATTCTCTTCTTTCAGTCAGATGAAGTTTGCGAAACCAGCTACGCCGACCGCAAAGGCAAGTACCAGGCGCAAAAGGGGATTGTGTTGCCGAAGTTGTGAGATCGTCGTAGCCCATGGGTCGTTGGCCGTGGGTCGATCGCTAATAGTTACCGGCAACGCCGACCAAGACCGTATGTCGTGTCAATCCGAGGTCGTTCGCATGGGCGAACGAGAGAGGAAGCTTACGATGAAGATGGAACCCGCGCAGGCGTAGATGGGATTGCTGGACTGAAGAATTTACGATTGCGGCTTCAGGCAACAAACAGCTACTTCCTTCCCTCGCCTTCCTTGTACATATATTTGATCGAAGGCTTGTAGATCATCACATTCGGGGCGCCGGTTCGGTTTACCTTGATGCACGCCCTGTCATACCACTCGATGCAACCGTGAACTTCTTCGCCGTCGGTCAAAACAATCACCATGGGCGTCTTTGACTGCATCTGCTTCTGGTAATAAAAATTCTCGGCATTCGTCTGTTCCGGCGGCGCGGATTTGCGCGCTCCGTTTGAACGCTCAAGAGGACGCTCCGAACGTTCCCGCCTTTCCCCCGCGACTGGGCCCGAATGATTGTTGTGATTCAGCAATGGGCGAATCAACTTTCGGTTCGCAAAGGCCTCTTTTGAGATCGGGCGATCTAGCGGCACGGCTGGAATTGTATCTTTCATTGCACACCTGCGACACGCCCTAGGTTGCGGGCCCCACACGAAAATGGCGCTGGTGGAAGCTGACGGCGTGAGTTGCTACATACCCTAGCACAGCAAAGATTCGGTGACAATCCCAACTTCCGTGTAGATGATTACGGCGGGAACTTTAGATCGGACCATTTAGGGCATTCAGTCATTGAATCAGTGCAAGACGACCGACCATTTCACCAACGAGCGACCACGGTTCCATTGATCGACGATTCGGTTCTTAATTATGTTTGCAAAACTCCAACTTTGAATTCTGGCACGTCGGGATTTAGCGCGGCCGCCTCCAGCGCGGTGGTGATGACTTCGCGAGTATCCATGGGATCGATGATCTTGTCGATCCAAAGGCGGGCTGCGCCGTATCGCGGGTCCATTTGTTCGTCATACGTACTTTTCACCGATTCGTATAAAGCCTTTTTCTCGTCTTCGCTCAATTGCTTACCACCACGCTCAAGCTGGCGGATTTTGATTTCAACCAATGTGTTGGCTGCGGAATCTCCGCTCATCACGGCATATCTTGCTGTCGGCCAGGCGAAAAGAAATCGCGGATCATACGCCTTGCCGCACATGGCGTAGTGCCCTGCACCAAACGATCCTCCAATAATTAAGGAGATTTTCGGTACGACTGAATTTGAAACCGCATTGACCATTTTTGCGCCGGCTTTAATAATTCCACTCCACTCGGCATCGCGACCGACCATGAACCCATTCACGTCGTGCAAAAAAATGAGCGGCACCAAGTTTTGATTGCAGTCCATGATGAAGCGGGCCGCTTTCTCCGCCGACTCGGTGTAAATCACTCCACCGAACTCAACCCGCTTGTGGCCTTCGCGGTCGGTGGCTTGGGCGTGAAGTTTCTGATTAGCAACGATTCCAACCGAGAAGCCGCCAATACGCGCATAGCCGCACACCAATGTCTTTCCGTATTCCGCTTTGTACTCATCGAACTTGCTGGCATCGGTAAGGCGAGCGATGATTTCGCGGATATCGTAAGGTCGCGTGGGGGAAGAGTCGTAAATTCCATAAATCTCTTCTGCTGGCAACGCCGGCGGCACCGGCTTTTTGCGTTCCCAGGGTGACTGCCTGCGGTATCCCCACTTTTCGATAATTGACCGAATTCGCGCAAGGCAAGCCTCGTCATTCGGCTCGTGAAAATCGACGGTGCCGCTGATGCTCGAGTGCATAGCGGCGCCGCCCAGTTCTTCCGCAGAAACTTTCTGTCCGATCGCGGCCTGCACTAGAGCCGGGCCAGCGAGGAACAGCCCGCTGCCATCGGTCATCAGCACGTGATCGCACATGACCGGCAGATATCCGCCTCCGGCAACGCACATGCCCATAATGGCGGCGATCTGCGGAATTCCCATCGCCGACATGACCGCGTTGTTGCGAAACACGCGGCCGAAGTCGTCGGTGTCGGGAAAAACATCTTCCTGAAGCGGAAGAAAAATTCCGGCCGAATCTACGAGATATATGACAGGAATCCGGTTCTCAATGGCGATGTTCTGCGCACGAATGACTTTCTTAGACGTCATCGGGAAAAATGCACCCGCTTTTACGGTGGCGTCATTGGCAATGATCATGACCATGCGCGTCTCGACCCGGGCTAAACCGGTGACGACGCCCGCACCAGGTGCGCCACCCCACTCTTCGTACATGCGGTAAGCGGCGTAAGCTCCGAGTTCAAAAAATGTTCCGGGATCAATCAGCCGCTGGATCCGTTCTCGCGCGGTCAAACGTCCTTTGGAGTGCTGGCTCTCGATCGCTTTTTGCCCGCCGCCCTCTGAAATTTGTTCTTCTTCGTTGCGCACCGCCGAGACCAGGTCGGCCATGTAGCGCATGTTTGCCTCAAAGCGCGCAGAGGTGGGGTCGATGCGAGTGGTAAGAATGGAGCTTTCGGCAGCCATGATTTGCGATTGCTACGTTAACTCACCGGAGCAAAGAGGCGCAAACATCCTGGCGCCTATTGCTATTGAGTAGCGCCGGTAAAAACTGATTTCCGAAATTGTTCGGTAAGTGCTGGATCCAGACTCTCGGTGACGAGCACGGTGTCGCCTTTCACATCGATCACGACGGCGCCCTCTTCCGTTGTCCAGGTGTGGTCGCCGCCGATTGTCTTCAGGTCTTTCAAGTCGGCGGGAAGATTCGTATCCGATGGGGGCTTCACGTTCTTATATCGTTGCTGCATGCCACTCGCATAGACGGCCGCGAACTCTGCCGCAGTTTTCGGACTCGACCATTTGGAAACAAACACCAATCCCAACGGCGCCGAGGCATTCGACTTTGGATGGACTGAGTAGTAATAGCCCCCCCGCCAGTTTGGATAGATGCGCTTGGAAACGTCTGCCCCAGCGTATTGCTCGGCTAGCACCGCAACATCAAATTCGCCGATCGCTCCGATGTCAAAGCGTTCGTAGTCCTTAAAGATTTTCTTGAAGTCAGGCAGCGGAAGCGGCTGGACGCGTTCGCCTGCAATGTAAGTGTGCGGTTCCATGATCTCGCGGCTGGTCTGGGGCGGATTCTCAAACGTCGAGGTGAACGCCTTCTCTTTCCCCTGCTCGCGTACCAGTTCCGCTTCAAACTCCACACCATAGCGATAGGGGAAGGTAAGCGCTTCTTTCATGAATACTGGCGCGTTCTGGTAGACCTTGGAGTCCGAAGTGCCGGCCGCCATTCCCTCGTTGAGCATCTCCACAACTTCGGGCGCGTTGGCTACGCTGCGATGCACCGGCGCGAGCATGTAATCGACCAGCACGACCATGGCCTGTCCTTCGACAACCGCCTGCCGAGCTTCGCTGTTTTCGTCTTTGGTGATGTCCTCAGGCTTCAAGTCTTTCTTGCTGTCTAAATCTTCATTGCCTCGTCTCAGCCACTTGTCCAGTCCGAAAGACTGGTCCTGCAATGCATGCGTGAGCTCGTGCGCTAACACCGGCTTCTGCAGGTCAGGGGCAACCCAATCGAGGAGGTTTACAGTTTTGGTTTTTGCGTCGTAGTAACCAGCAACCTGTTCTTCGAGAAGGCTGACCAGGAAGGTTTGCAAGTTGAAATCTTTGGGAAGCAAGCCGAATTTTTTGAGCACCAGCTCTGTACGCTTCAGCCTCTGGACATCTTTGTCCTCAGCCATGTTTTTCTGCAGATAGCTGACGACTTCTTCGCGGCTCGCTAGCCGTCGCTTTACCTCGCGCTTGATAGGAAGGTCAGTATCTTTGCTGGCGAAATCGAGGATGGTATCGACGTCACTAAAAAGCTGCTGCGCCTGCTCGGGCGTGATCTTGGTTTCGGATTTGGAAGAATCGGATTCCGATTGCTTGCCGGATTCGGCGTCGGAATCAGGCCTTTGCCGCTGTCCTGCTTTTTCCCTGGGCTTTTGTTCGCTTGATGAAGGCGCGGTTTGCTGCGAATTCGGGATGTCTTGCGCGATGGCGCCGGAAACCAGCAGTAGCGCCGCAACCATTACTGCTAAAGAGCGGAGCACACTTAGACGAAACGAACGTGCCATCCACTAAACATACTGGGGATTGCTGGAATGAACAAGGAGACTACTTCACGCCCTTCTCCGGGTTCCATGAGCCCTGCTCTTTGCGCACCATAACGATCTCGCCGATGTGATACGCATTGTGCGTGCCAATGTGTGCGATGGTTGAGTATGAATCCTTCAGCTTGGCATCGTCGGCTGCTTCCACCGCCTTCTCCCAATCGGTCATCACTTGGTCCAATTCTTTGACAGAATCGTTCCACTGCTTGGGCTCGAATTTGAATGTGTCGTCATTATTCCCGCTGTATTTGTCCTCAGGCTGGCCCTTGAACTTCTCCAGGGCGCGCTTGTCCCAGTAGAGCAGGTGATTCACCAATTGGCCTACGGAATGATTTTTGCCGTCACTCCAATTGGCCTGCTCCGCGGTCAGCCCTTCGACAGCCGTGTTGATGGGGACAAACCACTCTGCATTGTTGTGGGTAGAACGCAGTTGCTCAAGCAGAATGCTCTTTAGTGTCGGCGCAGGTTTTTGATCTTCCGCAAGGGCGGAAACAGAAAATAGCAGAGCTAAAGCGCAAATCAGGCACCTGATCACAATGGTCTCCTAACATATCGAGAGTTCAGGACGTTGGAAGGATACCGCATCCGGCGATCGGGTGTTTTCGGAGAAAACCGGCTTGTGAAAAAGCAAAAGCCCACTGCTCACACAGCGGGCTTTTTTCAGGAGGAGCGTTGGGCTAGATCTTAATGTTCGCGCGAACTGGGCGCAGCTTGCTGACTCTGTTGACGGTCTTCCTCAAGGAATTGCGCCAGACGCTCGATTAGACGGCGGCGACCGCCAATCATGTGCAGCCCGCTCTCATGCTGATGTTCTTCCAGAATGTTGTTGATTTTCGTCTCGAGCTCTGTCATTTCAACCTCCGCGCTTTTCAAACTTGATATCTCTACCTTAGCAAGTTCGGCGGGCCTTGCGATATTGGAAATTATGATGGGCGCGATTAGGAAAATGAATGGGGAGAAGAATGTCTCACGGTAAATACATACCAAACCGTTAAATATTATCGGGCCGCATCGAAACCGGTCGCGACGCCGTTATGTGGCTTCAATGATCCTGATTTCGCGCTTGACCGAATTGCCCAGCACCTTCTTCGCGGCTTGATATTCAGCGCTCTCCACAGCGGAGACGGCGTCGGCGACGCTCGGGAATTCGATGATCACCACACGCTCTCTCGAACCTTCCTCGTACACCTGCGCAGGCATCCCCCGCGCCAGAAAACGCCCGCCTCGGCCTTGGATCGCGGATGTCGCCAGTTTGCCGTATTCAGCAAAGGCAACCGGATCCGAGATGGAATAGTAGATGCTCACCCAGTATCCCTTCTTCACAATTCCTCCGAGGAGTGTCTGATCTGGTTATTTCGACGGCGCCAGTTGCCTGACGGTATTGATGAAAGTGTCGGTTGCGCGCGTAAGAGTGCGATCTCGCCGATACGCCACGCCGAGTTCGCGCCAGAGTTCTTCGCCTTTAATCGGAATCAGCTTCACGCGGCCGGCCAGCACCTGATCGCGAGCAAAGCTGGCGCTGATAATTGACACGCCTACGCCGGCAGCCACAAAGCTTTTGATCATGCCTACGCTCGGCAGTTCCATCCGAACTTGCAGTTTGTCGGCATAGGGACGGAATAATTTGTCCATCACGCGCCGGCTGAAACCCGTTTTTGGTAAAAGCATCGGCTGCCTGGCGATTTCACTCACCGGAACCACGTCCAGCTTGGCCAGCGGATTCTGTGGGTTGACCATCAACATCAGTTGATCGCGGAAAATCGGATGCGCCTTAAGACTGGAGCTTTTGACCGGCATGGTCACAATGCCAACGTCTATCGAGCCGTTCTCCAGCTTCTCTACAATCTTGTAACTGAAATTGCGATAAATGCTGATTTGCACACCCGGATAGAGACTCGAGTATTTCGCAAAGACTTCAGGGAGCACATAGAGGCAGGTTGCCTCATTGGCGCCGATGGTGATGGTGCCGCGCGGTTGCGAACCCTGATCGGCGACCGCGAGTAACGATTCGTCGCGCATTTGCAACATGCGCTCGGCGTAGGCGAAGAGAACGCGGCCCGCCGGAGTGAGTGTGACATCTTTACCGGCCCGGTCGAGAAGCCGGTCGCCATATTCCTGCTCCAGTTGCCGGATTTGCGCGCTCACAGCGGATTGCGAGCGAAAGATTTTCTGCCCGGCGCGGGAGAAGCTGCCGAGCTTGGCCACTTCCATGAAGGTGACGAGTTGGTCAAAGTCCATGGTTGCGGGAATTATACAGTCAGCGGTCAGTGCTAGTGATCAGTGGTCGGTGGTCAGTGATCAGTGGTCAGTGATCAGTGGTCAGTGGCTGGCGTGGTTCGTGGTTCCTAATTCGCAGTAACTAATACGTAACCAGAAAGAGTGACTTGATGCACCCACTGATAACTGATCACTGACAACTGACCACTCGCCTTAATCGTCGCCTGCCGCTGCAGTCGTGAGCTGCACCAACTCGACTGCCGGTTGCGCAGGGCGTGAACTTGGCGCGTGCAGACCGCACTCGGTCTTGCCGAATCCGGACCATCTTCCGGCACGCTGGTCTTCCCCGGGCAGCACAGCACGTGTGCAATGCGTGCAGCCAATGCTCGGATAGTTGCGGTCATGCAGAACGTTATAAGGCACGCCGTTCTTGATCACGTAATTCCAAATCTCTTTGCGGCTCCAATCCGCAAGCGGACTGATCTTCACCAGATTGAACTTCGTGTCCCAATCCACTTTTCGAATACTCGCGCGAGCCGGGGTCTGATCGCGCCGGATCGCTGTCACCCATGCATCGAGAGTGGCTAGCTTCCTTCGCAACGGTTCGACCTTCCGCAATTGGCAGCACTGATCGGGATCACGCGCCCACAGCTCTTTCCCGTACCCGGCTTCTTGGTCTTTTGGAGTCAGGTCCGCGTACAGCCGCTCGATCTTTATTCCATACCGGTCTTCAACCCGGTCCATCAAATCGTAAGTCTCGGGGAATAAAAATTCCGTGTCACCGGTGAAGACCCTAACCTCAGGATTGAGCCGCCAGGCAATATCCAACAACGCCATGCCTTCCACGCCCATTCCCGTCGCCAACGCGACGTCATCTCCGTAAGTTGAAAATGCCCACACCAATATTTCTTCCGGCGTCCAATTCTCAGCGACGTTCTTCAGTTTCTCGAAATCGGCTCTCACTGATCATTCTCCGTACTTGGGCTGGCTTCGCTGTACGCGGTGGAAATTCCGAACTGCCTGAATTGCTCATTCAAGCGAGAAGGGTTGGCAAACCTGACTACCTCGCCTACGACCAACAACTTCGGCGCGGGCAAGGCAGGCGTGCTGGCTAAGTGTTCAACAACTGTGATGTGAATGTGTTCAGCTTCACTCGTGGCGCTTGAAATCACTGCGCACGGGGTCTCGGGCGATACGCCCGACGCGAGCAAGCGCCGCTGAAGTACGCCAAAATCGTGGCCCGGCATGTAGACGACCACTGTGGCGTTTGACGGTAGGTGATCGGGCCAGTTGGCGATGTGATTTGTCTGTTTGCTCTGGCCGGTAACAAGAATCAGCGTAGAACAAAGTTCGCGGTGCGTCAGCGGAATCTGGGTAGTCGCGGCAGCGCCCAAGGCCGCAGTAATTCCCGGGACGACTTCAACTTCAACTCCGGCTTCTCGTAAGAACTGAAGCTCTTCTCCGCCCCTTCCAAAGATGAAGGGATCGCCGCCTTTCAGCCGCACAACTTGCCGGCCCAGCAAAGCATAATGCGCCAGCAAACGATTGATCTCGGATTGTGCCGTGCTCGCTTTCCCGGAACGTTTGCCGACGTTCACAAGTTCTGCGGTTCGAGGAATCAATCTCAGGATTTCCGGACTTACCAGTTCGTCGTGCAGCACCACATCCGCCGAGCGCAGCGCCTTGGCCGCCTTAAGCGTAAGCAGATCGGGATCGCCCGGCCCTGCTCCCACCAGAAAAACTTTGCCCGGAAGGTTCAATTGCTCCTCCCGCGCTCCAGCGAATTTCGCTTGTTGAAGGCCTCGCGGCTGGCCAGTTCGTGCAAAAGCTTCTTGCGGGCTTCGTTGTCCAGCACCGTAGATGTGAGTTGCTCGCGCACCTCGCCAAGTTCAGCAACCCACGACTCGTACTCGAGTCCAAACTGTTCTTCCAATTCCAGCCTCAGCCTCTGCGCAAGAGCCGGACTCCGGCCATTGGTTGAAATCGCAATCTGCAGGTCGCCCCGCTGTACCACGGCGGGATAGTAGAAATCGCAGTTTTCCGGATCGTCTACCGCGTTGCACAAAACATTGCGCAAACGGGCTTCCTGAAAGATCAGCCTGTTCAATTCGCGGGAAGACGTTGCTGCCACAACGATCGAAACCTCGTCGAGGTCTCCGGCCTGGAACTTGCGCGGCCGCCATGTAATGGCGCCTTCCAATGCCCATTTCTCAATTTGCGGTACGACCGCAGGGGCAACCACCTGTACAATCGCGTCCGCGTCCAGCAGCCCGCGAATCTTTCCTTCTGCCACCGTACCTGCTCCAACCACCAGGCATCGGCGTCCTTCGAGTTTGAGGAAAATTGGAAACATTGTTTTTGTCGCAAACGCAAAAAGCCCATCGTCAGGTTGCGCTGACGATGGGCTCTTCTGTACCCGGTTACTTCTAAACTTTTAGGTCAGTAGCTCTCCCGCGCCAGCGTGCGCACACGTACAACAACAGCTACAACACTCGCAGCACATTTGGCGGAAGAACTTCATATAGCGCTTAGATGATAGAAACCGCCCAGGGATTCTGTCAATATTACGCCCGCCGGTTACTATTCAAAATTCAAATTGTCACCATCGAAAAACCATATCTACCATCAGGACTGCTCAGTGAGCCATCGGCGGGCCTTTGCCCCCCTTCGGCTTTTCCATAAGTAAAAGCAATGGCAGCATCAATATAAACATCCATCCCAGGAAGCGAAAAACATCGTTGTAGGAGAGCATTGCCGCCTGCTGCTGCACCATGCCCCAAATTGCTCCATGAGCTTGCCGGCTCGCGGTCACGGCATCCGAGCCTTTCGCCATGAATAACTGCTGGAAACCATCAAGCGCCCGTTGCGTCTGCGGACTCGCGTTATTTATGTGCTGGCCCAAGTAGTTAATGTGGGCCTGCATATGCCGAAACTGCAGGGTTTCCACGCTGGAAATTCCCACGCTGGCGCCGATATTGCGCATTAGGTTGAAGATACTGGTCGCGTTTCCCATTCTTTCGCGCGGGACCGGATCATTGGTCACAGTCGTGAGCGGGACAAAAATCAAACCTAATCCAGCACCCTGCAGCATCAGGGGCCACCAAAAATTCCAGAAGCCAACATCGAGACTAAAGAATGACACCATAAACATGGCGCCAGCCGTGGCAAGTAGACCTATAGACAGAAGTTTGCGCGAATCCACCCTCCCGACCAAAATCCCCACCACCGGCATGAACAGGAACGACGCCAGCCCACGTGGCAGGTTCGTAACCCCGGCATGGGTTGCCGTGTAACCTAGCAACTCTTGCATCAGAAGCGGTAAAAGGACGGTGCTGCCGTAGAGCACGAACCCGACGATGGTCATGAGGAAGGTGCCCACCGCATACGATCGATATTTGAAAACGCTGAGGTCGATAACCGGATGAGGTGTCTTGAGCTCACGGATAATCAGCCCCCCCAATCCAATAATGGCGAGCACCATCAGCACCACGATGAAATGGGAGCCGAACCAATCTTCTTCCTGGCCTTTATCGAGCATGATTTGCAACGACCCCATGCCGACTACCAATAGCCCGATTCCCCAGTAATCGATGCCAGTTTTCTCCGCCTTCAAATATGGCGGATCGAATATGAATGCCTGGGTGAGAAGGATGGCTATGACACCGATGGGCACATTGATGTAAAAGACCCAGCGCCAACTATAGTTATCCGTAAGCCAGCCCCCCAGGACCGGACCGAGCATTGGAGCAACGACGATTCCAAGCGCCCAGAAGGCCATAGCCTGACCACGCTTTTGCGGAGGAAACGATTCGAGCAGAATGGCCTGCGAAAGAGGCTGCAAACCACCGCCACAAGCGCCTTGGATCACGCGAAAAATAATCAGCGCTCCGAGCGACGGCGCCAAGCCGCAGGCGAAAGAAGCTGCGGTGAATCCTGTAACCGCCAGCATGAGGAGATTCTTGCGACCGAAGCGGCCGGCCAGCCAGCCGGTCATCGGCAGAATGATCGCATTGGCGACGAGGTAGGAGGTCAGTGTCCAGGTGGCTTCGTCGGTGGTTGCGGAAAGGTTGCCGGCGATGTGCGGCAGAGAAACGTTTACGACCGTCGTATCCAGCACTTCCATAAAAGTGCTGGACATAACTGCAATGGCGATCAGCCACGGATTGATCTCGGGATGTGCTTGCGCCTGAGAACTCATCGTGCGGGGTGTTGGCTCAGGCTACATTCGATTCCATTTGCGGGGGAAAGGCTTCATTGAACTATGCACGCTTCAGTGAGCTTCAGACATCGTGGATTCCTGTATCCTCAATGCAATCAGAATCGTGAACCCACGGCTGCGCTCCAATGCGATTGCAGTACTGGTCATTTCAGCCGTCGCACTCTGCATTGTTCTTCCATTTCTTAAACTCGGAATTCCCTCCGGCCACGACTTCGAGTTTCACCTGAATTCATGGATTGAAGTAGTCGACCACTGGAAACAGCGCAATTTCTATCCGCAATGGGATGCTTTAGCTCACTATGGATATGGCGAAGCTCGCTTTATTTTTTACCCGCCATTTTCCTGGACTTTGGGGGCTGCGCTCGGAACAATCCTGCCCTGGAAGTTAGTTCCTGCTGCGTATATATGGATCGTGCTGACCTTGGCGGGCTGTTCAATGTTTCTATTGGCGAGGAGATGGCTGCCTTATGCCGACGCAATTTTTGCCGCTGCGCTGTACCTTGCCAATCCTTACAACCTGGTCATCGTCTATTGGCGGAGTGCGTTTGCCGAGCTGATGGCGGCGATTTACCTTCCGCTGTTATTGTTCTTGGTTTTTCGAATAGGTGAAACGCGGGGTCGGAGAGTGCTTGTGCCCCTCAGCCTCAGCCTCGTAATGGCAGCGGGTTGGCTCACAAACCTGCCGAGCGCAGTGATGATGAACTATTCGCTGATCCTCCTGGCAATAGCGGTTGCGTTTTCACGCAAGTCGCTCGTGGTCATTGGATATGCCGCCGCGGCAGCAGTTCTGGGGGCGATGCTTGCGGGATTCTATTTGGTTCCGGCTTATCACGAGCAGAGCTGGGTAAACATTGGGCAGGTGCTCGCGCCGGGGGTGCGCCCGTCGGACAATTTTCTTTTTACTTACACTGAAGATGCCGACCACAACCATTTCAACCTGCTGGTATCGATTGTTGCTGTATGGCAGATTGCGTTGGCCGCTGCGGCTCTCATGTTCTGGCGGCGTTTCAAGCGACATAGCCTGTGGCCGTTTGCAGTTGTATGGGCAACTTTTTGTGTGGTTCTGATGCTTCGCCCCACCCTCGGATTATGGGACCACCTTCCCGAATTGCGCTTCGTACAATTTCCCTGGCGATGGCTGCTCTGTCTGAGTGTGCCATTTGCTCTCGCCATCTCGTTTGTCATTCGCCGCTGGTGGTTGCGCGGCCTGGTGTGCGCGCTCTCTCTTGCGATGGTGTTCGTGGTGTGGCAACGGGTTCAAGTTCCGTGGTGGGACACTGCCGCAGACATCCAGGAAATGCTGGACAACCAGCACGACGGGATCGGCAATGAAGGAACAGACGAATATGTTCCGGCGGGGGCAGACCCGTACGCTCTTGTTAAGGACGCATCCGCTGTCCACTATGATGGCGGAGGCACAGCACAAATCCAAATTCAGGAATGGCGTGCTGAAACACGAAAATTCACAGTCATCGCAAGCGCGCCGGGAAAACTAATCCTACGACTCTTTAATTATCCTCTCTGGAAGACGACGGTGAACGGAAAGCAGGTGGGGACTGGCAGCACGTCACAGACCCGTCAGATGATTGTGCCTGTCAACAAAGGCGAAAGCCGGGTTGAGATAACCATCGTTAAAGGGGAAAATCGAACCTTGGGACTTGTCTGCTCTTTTCTTGCGGTGGCCGCCCTTGCAGCGTGGAGTTTTTCCCTTCGCAGATCGTTCGCACCTTCAGCTTTGTAGCCCACAGAACCAATGCCATCGAAAAGAGTTCTCATCGCGACTTCAAATCCTGGCAAAATTCGCGACTTCGCCGGGGCGGCTGCGAAGTATGGAGTTGAAATTAAACAACTGCCGAACTTCTCCTCCCTTTCGCCTGTCGTTGAAGATGGAACGACGTTCGAATCCAATGCTCGAAAGAAAGCCGAAGAATACAGCAAATACGTGTCCGGCGAACTGGTGATCGCCGATGATTCGGGCCTGGAGGTTGACGCGCTAAATGGTGCTCCCGGCGTCCATTCAGCCCGCTACGCCGCCGATGAACCGCATCTCGCGGAAGAAAATACCGATGACGAAGCTAACAACGCCAAGTTGATCCGTGAACTCCGCAAGCTATCGCAAGAAAACAGGGCTGGGCGTTTTGTGTGCTGGATTGCAGCAGCTCGCGATGGTAAGACCCTGGCTGCGTTTGAAGGAAAGGCTGAGGGCATGATCCTGGACGCGCCACGCGGAGAAAATGGTTTTGGATATGACCCTCTTTTTTATTTCCCTTCGATTCAAAAGACGTTTGCGGAACTGGACGCGGGGGAAAAGGCGAACTACAGCCATCGCGGCGCGGCGTTTCGATCGTTTCTAGCGTGGTATGAGAGGCAGAAGTTTTGAAAGCAATCGTGCATGGTGCGCTCCAGCACTCCTCCGGCTCCGACGCTTCCTTGACTTGCTGCAATTCCGGCCAACATAATAAAAAGTTCGACCGACCTTCAGGAAGAAATCAGACGCGTGGCATCATCGTCGAGTGCGACTACTTCATCGACTCATCGCGGCGTAGCCCCCTTGCGGGCTGGCAAGGGACATTCGTTTTTTCTGCGGCGACTTCATTCGTTGACCGGCATCGTGCCGGTCGGTCTTTTTCTGATTGAGCATTTCTTTTCAAATGCATTCGCCACCAAAGGTCCTGGCGCTTACACCAAGCAAGTCGCCTTCCTGAGCAGCTTCCCATTTGTTGTTGGTTTGGAATTATTCGGAATCTGGCTCCCAATTCTCTACCACTCGCTGTACGGCTTTTACATCTGGTATCGCGGCGAAGGAAACGCGACGGATTATCCGTGGATGGGCAACTGGATGTACTCCGCCCAGCGCTGGACCGGCGAAGTCGCTTTCTTTTATATGGTCTGGCACACCTGGCACCTGCGCTTCACCGGGGTGCATATTCTTACTTATCCGGCATCGGCCTTCGGCAAAGTTCAGATGGAGTTTCACAATCCGTGGGCGGTCGCGTTTTATGCGGTGGGAATCGTTTGCGCCTCGTGGCATTTTGCGTACGGGCTGTGGCTGTTTGCAGCCAAGTGGGGAATTTTCCAAGGCCCGGTTGCGCAGAGGCGGTGGGGATACGTCTGTTTCGTGATCGCCGTGGGATTCATCGCGGTGGGTGCGATCACAATGTATTCGTTTTTGAGCACACCACAGCAGCCGGTGCAGCCCGCAGGAAGCGACCTGGATTCGTTCACGATGCGGTGAAACGGATTTTGTAATTGGGAAATTGAGTAATTGGGAAATTTTGAAGTCAGCAGTGTTTGGAATTACTCAATTTCTCAATTACACAGTTTCTCAATTCCGTGTACGGGATGAAGCATCAGTAAGTCGAATTTAAATGCCAGCTAATCCCAAAATCATCGTTGTTGGCGGCGGGCTTGCAGGTCTTGCAGCGGTCATCAAGATCGCTGAAATGGGCGGCCACGTCGATCTCTTCTCCATCGTGCCGGTCAAGCGCTCGCACTCCGTATGCGCGCAGGGGGGAATCAACGCGGCGAAGAATCTGAAAGGCGAAGGCGACTCCACATGGCAGCATTTCGATGACACGGTGTACGGGGGCGACTTCCTCGCCAATCAGACTCCCGTTAAAGCGATGTGCGAGGCTGCCCCAGGAATCATTGATCTTCTCGACCGCATGGGAGTGCCCTTCAACCGTACTCCCGAAGGTTTGCTCGACTTCCGGCGCTTCGGCGGGACATTGCATCATCGCACTGCATTCGCTGGCGCTACTACGGGCCAGCAACTTCTTTACGCGCTCGATGAGCAGGTTCGCCGCTACGAGTCCGAAGGCAGAGTAACGAAGTTTGAATCATGGGAATTTCTCTCCGCCGTACTCGATTCGCAGCGCATCTGTCGTGGCATTTGCGCCATGGACTTGCGGTCGATGGAAGTTCGCACCTTTCCGGCCGACGCGGTCATTATGGCCACAGGGGGAATTGGGGCGATTTTTGGCAAGAGCACGAATTCTGTCGTCTGCACCGGATCAGCGCAATCGGCGCTGTATCAGCAAGGGTGCTACTACGCAAACGGTGAATTCATCCAGGTACATCCGACTTCGATCCCCGGAGAAGACAAACTTCGCTTGATGTCAGAATCCGCGCGTGGCGAAGGCGGTCGGGTATGGGTCCCGAAGCAGCTTGGCGACAAACGGGACCCGAAATCCATCCCCGAGAGCGATCGCTGGTACTTCCTCGAAGAGTGGTACCCGAAGTACGGCAATCTCGTTCCGCGCGACGTTGCGACCCGAGCGATTTTCAAAGTTGTGTATGAGCACAACCTCGGAATCGACGGCAAGCCGATGGTTTATCTCGATCTAACGCACATCGATCGGGCCACACTGGACCGGAAGCTGGAAGGCATTCTGGAGATCTACGAGAAATTCGTTGGCGACGATCCGCGCGACACGCCGATGAAAATATTTCCCGGCATGCATTACACCATGGGCGGCTTGTGGGTCGATTTCAACCAGGCGACAAACATTCCCGGAATTTTCGCCGCGGGCGAGTGCGAGTACCAGTATCACGGCGCCAACCGTCTCGGCGCGAATTCGCTGGTCTCTTGCATCTTCGGAGGATTCACGGCCGGACCGAATGCATTCCGCTACGCGAAGAATCAGTCAGCCGCTCAGGGCAATGGCCACTTTGATTCTGAGCGCAAGCGGCAGGAAGAAATTAATGCGAGCCTGATGAAGTCCGAAGGCAATGAGAACCCGTTTCGCATCTGGCGTGAACTCGGCGAGCTGATGACCAAAGACTGCACGGTCATTCGGTACAACAACAATCTTGTGCAGACCGACGCCAGGCTGGTCGAATTTCTCGAACGCTTTCAGCGAATCAACTTGAGCGATCGCTCTCTGTGGGCCAATACTTCTTTCGCTTTCACGCGGCAGCTGTACAACATGCTTCAGTTGTCACGAGTGATCGCGCAGGGAGCGCGAATGAGGGATGAATCTCGCGGCGCGCATTACAAACCGGATTTCCCCGAGCGTGACGACAAGAACTGGCTGAAGACAACCAAGGCTTATTTTGCGCCAGATGCTGACGAGCCAAAGTTCGAATTTGAACCGGTGGATGTGAGTTTGATACCGCCGAGGGCGAGAAAATATTGATTTAAGACGATGGTTGAAAAAAAGGTTTTCTTAAAAATTCGCCGGCAAGCCTCTCCCAACGAGAAACCTCGCTGGGAAGAGTTCGAGCTTGCCTGGCATCCGGGGATGAACGTGATCTCGTCGATGATGGAGATCGCACGCAATCCTGTTACCCGCGACGGCAAGCGGACCACGCCGATCACCTACGACTCGAATTGTCTCGAAGAAGTGTGCGGGTCGTGCGCGATGCTGATCAACGGCCGCGCCCGGATGGCATGCTCAGCGCTCGTTGACAAACTGGACCAGCCGATCACGCTTGAGCCTCTCTCAAAATTTCCTGTCATTCGCGACCTCGCCGTCGATCGCAGCGTATTGTTTGAAAATCTAAAGCGCGTAAAGGCCTGGGTCGCGATTGACGGCACCTACGATCTCGGCTCAGGTCCCCGGGTCAGCATGCATGAGCAGGAACAGGCGTATCCGCTCTCTCGATGCATTTCGTGTTGCTGCTGTATGGAAGTCTGCCCTCAATTCAATGAGCATACGAACTTCGTCGGGGCAGCAACCATTTCGCAGGTGCGGCTGTTCAACACGCATCCGACTGGTGCCGCTCTCAAACGTGATCGCCTGGCAGCGCTGATGGGAGATGGCGGAATCCAGGAATGTGGTTATGCGCAGAACTGCGTAGAAGTCTGTCCGAAGGACATTCCCCTGACGCGCTCAATTTCCGAAGTCGGCGGGGCGGTGATGAAGCAGGCGATCGGGGATCTGTTCCGTCGTTGAAAGGTAAACCGCAAAGAACCAAAAGCTTTTGACCGCAGAGATCGCAGAGGCGCCGAGAACCCCGAGCGGTGCCTTCTCCGTGAACTCCGGAAGACCTTCTGCGTGCTCTGCGGTTAAGCGCCTTGAAAGCGAGGGCGAGGACGCCCGCGCCACACACCCTGGTTACGATTGACACATTTCGTAACGTGACCGAAAAAGTTTGCCACTTTTCGTTCTTCAATCCGCCCTGCCAAAAGCGCGTAAGCTAGCCCGCCCAATACGGCCCTCACTAAGCACTGAATCCAAAGAAGATCTTCATCGGCCAACCAGCTACTTAGAACGGCATCTTAGCTGCATTGTGAATAGGCGTTCGCCAGACTTCGTAATCAGGAGGTAACCAGCAGGAGTTACAGGTTCCGGCTCCAAAGTAACCGCCAAATCTTCACTTTTGAGCTTGGCTTTTTTGAGAACTGCTTTAGAATGAACGCCTGTGTTCCTGCTGCCAGTTTCGCCGATGAGGATTCAGAAGCGCGCCTTAATCATTTTCGCCACTCTGGCCCTGAGCTGCCAGGCTTTCGCCGTGCGTCCAGTTATGCCGGCCCGTTATCATCGGATGCATCGTATTCACCGCATTCCATGGAACCCGGCGTTCAAGCCCTCGCACGAATCATTGCTTTTGCAGAACCAGGAAATCGACCGGCTAAACCTCCCGCGCATTTATGACGATAAGCAGCTGGAGCGCCTCAAACTCAGTGGAGACCTGGTCCCGATCGTTCCCAACGAGACGCTTCGCATTCAGCCTTCACTCGATCCGGCCCGGCGTTTCTGCCGGACGTGGACGCTCGACTTCGTGACCGATCTGAGCGCTGCTTACTACAAACAGTTTCATCAGCAGATCCAGGTCAACTCAGCAGTGCGGACTGTTTTGGTCCAGAAAAAACTTCGTCGGCACAACCGCAATGCAGCACCCGAAAAGGGCGAGACGGCTTCGTCGCACCTTGCCGGCCTCACCGTCGATTTGCAACGCCGAGGCATGACCAAGGCCCAAGTAAAGTGGATGGAAGAATACCTTCGTCCGCTAAAGGAAATGGGGCTGGTCGAACCGGAAGAAGAACGCCGTCAGTACTGCTTTCACATCATGGTTGCGGGTGGCTATGATCAATGGCGCGCGACTCATCTTTTCGCCGAGCAGGCTGACGTGGACAAGACGATTTCTGAGATCGTGACCGTCGGGCTTCCAGACTTGACTTCGTTGAACGCTCAACAATCCGCGGCCAGCGAACAGCCTGCACCTGTTATGCAGTAGAAGATTCTAGGGTTGATTCGAAAATCCCGAACCGAAAGGTTCGGGATTTTTTGTCTTTTATTCCTGTCTACGCCCCATGCGCTCATTTCAGTTCAAGTGAAGAGGGCTGAGTGCTGAATGCTGCCTGCTGATTTATCTTTGATCAATGCTGGTCCTGATGGCCGGGCTTCCCGGCAGTGGCAAGAGCACGCTCAGCCAAGCGCTTGCAGCTGAGCTACACGGAACGGTAATCGACAAGGATCAGATCCGCGCTGCATTCTTTTCTCCTGCCGACATTGAATATTCCACCGAGCAAGACGACTTCTGCATGGCGGTTATGCTGAAGGTCGCGGGGTACATTTTTCGAAAGGATCCATCGCGGATTGTCTTCCTCGACGGCCGAACATTCTCCCGGACATATCAGCTCAAGCGTGCCATTGGCTATGCCGAAGCTTTGAGCCAGCCGTGGAAAATTCTCGAATGCGTATGTAGTGAGGAGACTGCGCGCAAACGGCTGAACGACTCGTCGCATCCAGCGGCGAATAGAAATTTTGATTTATATCAGCGAGTGAAGGCGCGATTCGAGGAGATCCGGCTTCCGAAAACCTTGATCGATACGGATCAAGCCTTCGAAGAATGTGTACGAACTGCAAGCAGATCGCTCAAGGAGAAGCAGGCCCCTCAGGGCTAAAGCCGTTCCGGAAAGACATCTTCGAGAGATACGGGGCTGGCCGCGATTGCCCCTTCATGTCGTACAATGCTGTTTCCGTTTTCCACGCCCAGGAGTGAAAATGCGCAAACTGTTGAACGTGCTGATCCTATTCTCTTCCCTGCAACTTGTTTCGCAAACTACGGCTACTAAGCCGAAACCAGCGACCAAGCCCGCGGCCCCTGCCGGCCCGCCTACCGCTATCATCCACACTACGGCGGGGGATATGACCTGCACTCTTTTTCCTGACAAGGCACCGATCGGCGTCGCAAATTTCGTCGGCCTCGCGCGTGGAACCAAGGACTGGACGAACCCAGCCACCGGACGCAAGATGCACGGTGTTCCTCTCTACAGCGGGACCATCTTTCATCGCGTCATTCCAGAGTTCATGATTCAAGGCGGAGACCCAATGGGCACCGGCATGGGTGACCCGGGATACAAATTCAAGAATGAAACATCGCCGGATTTGTTGTTCGATCGCCCCGGACGTCTTGCATATGCCAATGCCGGGCCTGACACAAACGGCTCACAGTTTTTTATCACCGAAGTCCCCTATCCGAGCCTGAACGGCGGCTACACGATCTTTGGGCAGTGCGATGATCCGAGCGTGGAGATTGTAAAGAAGATCGCGCGACTTCCGCGAAATGCGAACGATCGTCCGGATGATCCGCCAAAGATTGTGAAGATCACGATTCTTCATTACGGCGCAGCGCATGCGCCGGTGCATCATCCCGCGCCGAAACCGGCAGCACCGAAAACGAGCAAACAACAGTAGTTGCCATTCCGAACGGCTTCAGCAGTGAAGAATTGCTTTTCGCCCCGGAAACAGCAGATTTCTCGTGGAAGTCCACTCGGAATGACATTCTTGAAATGAGGGAAAGTAAATGCCACGTCAGCCAGGTACATACGCAACATTGACTACTTCAGAAGGCACAATCGTGTGCCGCCTATTTGAAAAAGAAGCACCGAAGACTGTGCAGAACTTTACTGACCTTGCGCAAGGCAAGCGCGAGTGGAAACATCCGAGCACTGGCAAGAAAAGTTCAGACCGGCTCTACAATGGGACCATCTTTCATCGCGTGATTCCAAACTTCATGGTACAAGGCGGCGATCCGGCGGGCACCGGTTTCGGCGGGCCGGGATATCAGTTCGAGGATGAAACGCGGAACTCGCCCCACAAGTTCGACAAGCCAGGCAAGCTTGCCATGGCCAACGCTGGCCCAAACACCAATGGCTCGCAGTTTTTTATCACCGTAGCGGCGACCGAATGGCTCACCGGCAAGCACACCATCTTCGGCGAAGTCGTCGAGGGTCAGGATGTAGTAGACAAGATCGCCAATGTGGCTCGCGGCCGCAACGACCGTCCGAACAAGGATGTGGTGCTGCAGTCGGTTGTGATCGAGAGCGTGTAACTTTAACAAATCGTCACGGATTTTCACGGATGTCACGGATTTTTTTAAACAATATCTCTGAGATTCCGTGCGGTGGCGGTTCTCAAGCCCCGAGGGTTGCCCTTTGCTTTCCTAACGTGGCTTGCGTGTGCAGATCGCAGATAGCAATGGCCAGGGCGTCGGCGGCGTCGGCGGGTTCAGGTATCTGAACAAGCCCAAGCAGCCGGGCGACCATCATTTGCACTTGTTCTTTTTCCGCGCGACCATATCCTACAACTGAAGATTTGATTGTGAGCGGCGCATACTCGGAGACTTCGATTTTTTGGGAAGATGCCGCCAGCATCGCGACTCCGCGGACCTGCCCCAGCTTTAACGCCGATTTCGCATTGACGGCATAAAAAACATCTTCGATTGCGACGCGATCCGGACGATGCCGTTCGATCACTTCGCACAATCGCGCAAATACCGCCGACAATCTTTGCGGCAAGGGTTCTCTATTCGAGAGCCGAATTCCTCCAAAGGCGACACAAGCCAACTGGTCGCGCTGGTCAATGTCAACCACACCGTAACCCGTGCATTCGGTGCCGCAGTCGATTCCCATGACGCGCATGCTTCGACGAGTGTACTGCATTTCATGTGCAGCTCATCTCCCCTTGGTTTACTCTGTAAATCCGCCGTAAGAACGATGCGGGTGATTAGAAATTCTGATACGCTCGCGGCTTTTACGCACCTGCACGGAATGGTAGTCTAGTGTTTCCGTCCCATGATGACCGTGCGCTCAGTGTATCCAGACTCGGCATCCGATTCTGAGTAACGGAAAATCATTTTCTAGAAAATAGGAGCCAGCGATGAAGATTGGGGTGTTGACAGGTGGCGGCGATTGTCCCGGCTTAAATGCGGTGATCCGGGCGGCTGTCCGCAAGGGAATTTTCCATCACGGTGACAAGTTCATCGGCTTCCTTGAAGGCTGGCGCGGTCTGATGGAAAACAAAACCATGCCGCTCGACCTGCAAGCCGTTGCCGGCATTCTGCCACGAGGCGGGACGATTCTGCGGACTTCGCGTACCAACCCGGCCAAAAAATCTGACGGGCTCGACACCTGCATCGCGACTCTTAAGAAAAATGCGATTGACGCGCTGATTGCCATCGGCGGCGACGACACTCTGTCGGTTGCCACCAAGCTTTATGACAAAGGTGTGAAGGTGGTCGGGGTTCCCAAAACGATTGATAACGATCTCTCTGGCACGGATTTCACCTTCGGATTTGATACAGCAGTAAATATCGTGACGGAAGCGATTGACCGAGTACACACCACCGCCGAAGCACATAATCGCGTCATGGTGGTCGAAGTCATGGGGCGGGATGCAGGTTGGATCGCCATCTACAGCGGTATCGCCGGCGGCGCGGATGTGATTCTGATTCCTGAGCAACCGTTCGATATCGACAAGGTCGCCGCGAAAATCCGCATGCGTCATGATCGCGGACGCTATTTCAGTATTGTCGTAGTCGCCGAGGGTGCCAAATTCGCTCAGAAAGGCGACGGGAACGTCAAAGTAAACGAAGAAAAAGACGAGTTCGGTCATGCTCGGTTGGGTGGAATCGGGAACGCCCTGGCGCAGGAGATAGAACGCCGCACTGGATTCGAAACCCGCACCGTAGTCCTGGGACACGTGCAGCGCGGCGGAACACCAACCGCATTTGATCGCGTGTTAGCAACGCGCTACGGGTTGGGCGCTATCGACATGGTCCATCGCGGTGAGTTCGGAAGAATGGCCGCACTGCGTGGAAACAAAATCGTCTCTGTACCCCTAGCCGAAGCTACCGGCACCAACCGCCGGGTCGATCAGGAAATGATGGATGCCGTCTTCGGCATCCTCGAAGACGTAGAGAAAGAAGCCGTCGCAGGATAGGCCGTCCTTGGAAGTAAGTGGGTGCCCCATCCTTGTCGCGTAGTCTGCGACAGGGTGGGGATTTTGATTTTCGGAGGAGTTATGCGAAATGCCATAGCCGTCCTCGTACTGTCATTGATCGCCCTGCCGCTGTCCGCCCAGGGCGCTCCGCCGCAAGGCGCCCCCGACCAACCGTATACGATGGAGTACTACTACAAGGTTCAGTGGGGACATCAGCAGGAATTCCTTCAGCTATTTCTTAAAAATCACTATCCGTTGCTCAAACAAATCATCGCGAGCGGACGTGCGTTGTCGGTGAAGATCGAAACTCCCGCAAATCATATGACGGAAGACGCGCGCTGGGATTATCGCGTTACGATCAAGTTTAAGAACTCAACCGTGGCCACGACCGCCAACCCCGAAGAAGAAAAGTTGATTCAACAGCTTTGGCCCGATCAGGAAACATACAAACGCGAGGAGCAGCGCAGGTTTGAAATTCTTCTCGCACATTGGGATTTGCCCGTGACGGATGTAACCCCGCCAGGCAAATAGCGGCGCCCGCGACGCCGGGATTCAGTAAGATCTAAGCAAGTTGAGATCACTCCATTGCCGAACTTCTTTTTCCAACACTTCTGGGCTGGTTTGCTACTTTG
This sequence comes from Terriglobales bacterium, assembly GCA_035651555.1. Lineage (GTDB taxonomy): Bacteria > Acidobacteriota > Terriglobia > Terriglobales > Acidobacteriaceae > Gp1-AA145. Next base: position 53,482 of record DASRFL010000003.1, on the reverse strand, counting down.
GGTTGCTCTCTATATTTCAGACTATACGCTGACCATGTTCTGTGCACGACTCTACGCGATGGCCGTCAGGGACAAGATTGTAATCGAGGGCAGTTACGAACTCACCCCCTTCTACCAAAAAGATATCGACTCTTTAAGGCTCATCAGCCCCAGGTTCGTCGCCGTTCTGCTGATCATGTCTGTGTTCTTGTACGCTTTCTGGAATCTCACGCGTGCTGCAGTTCCTGAGATGTACCTCTTCATCCTGGGCATGCTGGTAGGTGTTCAATTGGCAGTCCACGTTCGCCATTTACGAAACTTATTCACCTTTCGCGCTGCTCAGACCGATGCAATTCGCGGTCGAATAGAATATTCACGCCCCATGTCACTTCGAGTATCGGCGGTTGAGATGCTTTCTTTCGCCGGCCTGTATTTTGTCTTATTCCTCCTCACGGGAAGTTGGTTCATTCTCGGCGGCACGTTGTCTTGTCTAACGGTTGCGATCAAACACCGGAAGTTGGCAGTCAAACACGTTGCCAAAAAAATCTATCAATCAGAAGAGATGGCAACTAAAGCGGCCGCCACATAGGTATTAATCACTTCCTAGGTTCCTTTGGTTGCAATCTGATGCGGTAGCCCACAATTCCCGCTAGGCTAAATCCTACGAATGGGCCCGAACCGCATCGACCTGATCATTATTGCCCTGTACTTGATTGGCATAACTCTGTTCGGCATTCGCTTTCGCAAGCGACAGCGAACCTTGCGCGATTACTTCCTTGCCGGGCGAAATATCCCGTGGTGGGCTATTGCACTCTCAATTGTGGCCGCAGAGACCAGCACGCTCACCATCATCAGCATTCCCGGCCTCGCCTACGATTCAAACTTCACTTTCCTTCAAGTCGTCATGGGCTACGTCGCCGGGCGGATACTGATCGCTTTTGTCCTTTTGCCGCACTATTTTCGTGGCGAGTTATTTACCGCCTATGAGTTGATCGAAAAGCGTTTCGGACCCCGCCTGAGGACGCTCACATCGGTGTTATTTCTGCTCACCCGCGCTGCCGCCGAAGGGGTGCGTGTGTATGCGGTTTCGATTGTGGTTTCGCTCGCGCTCGGGACAGGAGAAATCTCATCAATCGCAATCATCACCCTGCTTACGCTGATTTACACGTTCGAAGGTGGTTTAGCCGCCGTCATTTGGACTGATGTAATACAAACCGCGATTTACGTGAGTGGTACCGTGATCGGACTCGTGACCATCGTGCATCTGGTCCCGGGCGGCTGGGCTCACATTGAGCAACTAGCGGCTGCGGGACACAAATTCCAGACATTCGATTTCGCTTGGACGCTCTGGAAGCCCTACACATTCTGGGCGGGACTGATCGGGGGCACCTTCCTGACAATGGCCACGCACGGCACGGACCAGCTCATCGTGCAACGACTGCTTGCCGCGCGGAACCAGCGGCAATCAGCAACGGCTTTGATCTCCAGCGGAGCGGCGATCCTATTTCAGTTTTGGTTGTTTCTGTTGCTGGGAGTGATGCTGTTCGCCTACTACATGCTTCCATCAAAAACTTTCGGCACGCCGGACAGGATCTATCCCACGTTCATCGTGACTCGAATGCCGCATGGGATTTCCGGACTGTTGATTGCGGCCATACTTGCAGCGGCGATGTCGAACCTGAGTGCGGCGCTGAACTCGCTTTCATCGAGCACAATTGTGGATCTTTATTTGCGTCGCCGAACACAAATTGATGAACAACGGCGAATGCGCCTTTCACGAATATCAACGGTTGCATGGGCAAGTGTTTTATTTATTCTGGCCTTGCTTTGCCTGCACGGAATCGGGCGCGTGGTAGAGGTCGGATTGCAAATTGCATCGGTCGCGTACGGAGCGTTACTCGGAGTCTTTCTGCTGGGCGTGCTTACCAAACGCGCCAACCAAAACGGCAGCATGCTTGGAATGCTCTGCGGATTCGCCACCGAACTCTACCTGTGGCAATTTACCGCTGTGCCGTGGACCTGGTGGGTTGCGATCGGAACATCGGTGACATTCGTGATTGGTTTCCTGGCCAGCAGTCTGGCTCGAACAGAATCCGTGGGGAATGCTTAGGCACTTGCCGCTTGTGCCGCCCCGCGCTGCTTCTTCAGTTCGGCACGGAAATCATCGGGAGGAAGCTCTGCTCCCATTCGAAACAGTCCCAGCAGTGAATCTCCGTTATCATTGCCGGTTTGCTGCTCGGCAAATGCACTTGGACTATTGTCGATTGTGTCCGGCTTCACTTCCACTGCGGGCATTGCGCCTGCCGTGGAGACAAGAGTCTGAATAAAGTGCTCCAGTCTGCTGGTATCATCCGGCCCCTTGAAGGCAAACTGCACTCCCATACCGGTTCCAGGGTGCATCACGCGAACCATGCCTTCCGTCTGCAGCTCAAGATCGCTGACTTTCATGGCAATCTGCAGACGGGTACGTACCGGGAATGGTGACTCAGTTTCGAGGTAGCAGGCGTTCAAACTCAAATCGGTCAGGCGGCAGTTCACCGGCGGATCGTCGGCATCTAGGCTTAACAGTTGACGCGATATCCAGGCTTTAAGGTGTTTGCTCGCCTCGTCGGACACGTCGCAAAAGCGAATACCCTGGAACGGTTTCCCCTCCCAGGCAAGTTCGCCTCGGCATTGAACCAGTCCGCCTTTGCTGGGCAACTCGAATTCCACCCGGAACGACGGAGGCAACTGCACCTTGGTTTTGATGGCCATTCCATTTTCGCTTAAGTCGGCCGTCACTACTTGCAGGTTGCGCGCTGCGTTCTCCAGGTGAATCTTCACCGAGAGTTCAACCGGAATCCGGGCGTGCCGACGCCGTTCACGCTTCATCAAGGCACGTACGGAACGGAAGCTTGCCTTCGTGCGATCCAGGTCAATCGGTTTGATCAGCACAAAGTGTGCTCCGAGTTCGAATGCGCTTCTCAGGTCTTCCTGACCGTTGATGATCGCAACCGCGATGGCCCTATTGTTCGCGGGGGCCGACTTGATGCCTTTCAGGATTTTTGAAGCAATATGCTTGGTTGTGCAGTCGACGATTACGGCTTCAAAGCGCTGGCGGGTAAGCTTTTGAACGGCAGCATCAAGATCGGTGCAATGCTCAACCCCAACCTCCAAATCCGTCAAAACGCGGCGAAGCACCCGGACCACTTTGTCGTCCGAGCACAGCAGCAAAGACTGCAGTGCGGCTTGCGCGAGTGAAGACACAACGCTCCTCACCGGCAATGTAACAGGTTAACCATTGTGGCTCAAATACTTACGGATATATCGCTGGTTACTGCGGTAACCTGTTGCCAGTTGATGACAAACTGATTTCCCGAAATGATCGGTTCCATTTAAGTCCTGACTTTTCATAGCTTTATGTGCTGAGCTCCTGGTTGATCATTGACTTTGAAACCAGGCTTACGTGACAATGACCGCTCCGGTAGGTTTTCATTCGTCTGCGTGCGGTCCTGGGTAGCCTTCTTCTTATTGAATTTCTGTGGAATGTAATAGGGATTTCGGAATCCTTCCCTTGGAGACCGGAATCTAAATAGCTTATAAACCGTAAAATCTTGTGTTGAGGAATAGGCATGGCAAAAAGACGCGGCAATCCGAACTGGGGCAAGCCGGAGCCGATCGGCCCGATTGTTCCTACGGTCACGGAGTTTGAACAGGTGGTAAAGGAGTACAAGCTGACCCCTGACCAATATCTGCGTTCGACCCGTTTGCGCGAGTGGGCGAGGCGGAACAAGAATTCAAAGTACATTCCCGAACCATTGCTTGAGGCTTGGGGCTTTGAAATCGAATCCACCCTTTAAAAGCTTGGGCAGTTGAGGAAAAGGGCCGCCGATTGGCGGCCCTTTGATTTTGGTGCTTTAATCAATCCAAATCGAAATCGCGGATGGGTCTGCCGGTATCAGGCGATTCTTTTGCCTTGCGCAATGCCTCTTGAAATTTTTTTTCCAGCAGGTCAGCAGCATTCTTTTGTGCCTCCACCGACTGGCGAAAAATCGAATCGCGCCGGCTGTCCTGCTCTTTCATTGCCCGCGCCGCTTCATCAAGATCGTTGAACGTCTTCGGCTTAACCGGAGCGACGTGGGAGATGACCGCTCCGTTTCCGGCGTCCACCTTCATGACGTCGCCACAACACGGGCAGGTGACTTCGAGGACTGACTTCTTTGCCATCACTGGTGAATGATAGCGCAAAAACAGTGGTCAGTGGTCAGTGTTCAGTGTTCGTTGGCCGTGGATCGTGGCTCGTGATTCGTGCTGCGTAATTAGTTCTCTGTTTGTTTCGTCCAACTCCTGACCGCTTATATTCAACATAGGCACGAGGCACGATTCGCGAACCACGAACCACCGATCTTGTAGACTGAAAACGCATGCGTGCCCGAGCTCTCTTCTTCGACGTCGGGAATACCCTGCTTTTCCCAAACCGTAAGCAGATGCTCCGCTGTCTGCATGAGCGGCAGGTATTCCCTTCTGAAGATCTGCTTCGGGAAATTGAGCGCCGCACGAAACGGGAGTTCGATTCACTGCTCGAGAAAAATTCGTCGGTCGACCATGGATTCTGGGAAATGTTCTATTCGCGGCTGCTGCAAGAGTTGAACATCTCAGATGACTCCATCTGTGCTGATCTCGTCGGACGCACGCGCGTTTCCGCCAATTGGTGTGAGATTCGGCCTGGTACCCGTGAGGCCTTACAGCTTTTGCAGGCGAAACACCGCATCGCGGTAATCTCGAATGCGGACGGAAAGATCGCGGAGGTGCTCGCCCGCTGCGGAATCGCTGACCTGTTCGAAAGCATTACGGATTCAGGAATCATCGGCACAGAGAAGCCGCATCCGGCAATCTTTCGGGCTGCAGTAGAAAGTTTGAAGGTCGTTCCGGAGGAGAGCGTGTACATAGGAGACGTCTATTCCGTCGATTACCTGGGTGCAACACGTTTCGGCATGAAGGCAGTCTTGTTTGATGTTGCGGGAGCCTACCGCGAGCGTGGCTTGCCCCGCACCGAATCGCTGGAAGAACTGGAAGCTCACCTGGCTTGAATACATTAGCCCCGGCGCAAAACAGTGTGGATGGCGCAGACGAACTCTGGATGCGCGAGGCTTTGCGCGCGGCGCAGCGTGCACTGGAAGGCGGCGAGGTCCCAATCGGCGCAGTCGTCATTTATGAAGGCAAGATCGTCGGACGCGGGTTCAACCGCAATCTTGCGGATTCGGATCCCACAGCTCACGCGGAAATTGTCGCTTTGCGGGAAGCCGGAACTACGCTCGGCAATCATCGCCTCAGCGGTTGCGACCTGTTCGTGACCATCGAACCCTGTGCAATGTGCGCCGGCGCCATCGTTCACGCCCGCATTCGCCGATTGGTTTATGGGGCTGACGACCCAAAAGCAGGTGCAGTGCGTTCCGCAATGCAGGTGCTGAACCATCCGGCGCTCAATCACAGAGTGGAGATTCGCAGCGGAATTCTGGCCGGCAAATGCGCCGAGCTCCTACAGGAATTCTTTCGCGCGAGGCGTGTCTAGACGAAATTCAGTTCACAAAGTTCGCTTCAACAAGAACGTGGTACGCCATGTAGGACCACAAAACGGGAGCAGCAAAGAGCAGCGCATCAATGCGGTCGAACATGCCTCCGTGTCCGGGAAGAATCGCGCCTGAGTCTTTGGCTCCAGCGCCGCGTTTGATCAGCGACTCGACGAGATCGCCAAGTTGGGCAGCAATGTTGAGGATGATCGAAAGAACAACGATGGGAATCAACGAGTGCGGCTCACTGAAGACACCATCTCGTCGTTCGATCAAATGGGCACGCAACAGTGCGATTGAGATTGGCACGGCGTAGTGGAACATCAACATGCCGACGGCAATGCTGGCGATCACCGAGGCGATGGCGCCTTCCCAGGTTTTATTGGGGCTCACGCGCGGGGACATCCTGTGAGTCCCCACTGATTTACCGACAAAATATGCGAAGATGTCTCCTGCCCAGACGAGCAGCAAAAGATAAAGCAGATAAAAACTGCCTTCCCACTGCCCGCGAATTTGAGCCAGACAGGCCATGGGAAGCGCGATGTAGACGAAGGCAAATGCGGACGCGCCAGCGGCGGGGTACGCAGAAGCCAACTCTTCCCGACGCATGGCGACAACGAGAAAAATAAAGGGCGCTAAGGCCGCCGCCGAAAGCGAGATGAATGCAAATCCAGATGTTGAAATCGCAGGAGTTGGGCCTGAGCTAAAGGCAATCAGAACAAAGAATATTCCGGCAAAGATATAGGTCGCAGTCTGAAGTGGACGAATTCCGTAGGCTTCGGAAAGTTTAAGCAGCTCGCGAATCGCAAGCAGCGCAACGACCGCGACGACGAAAACGAGTACCGCGGCGGGAGCTCGCAAGACCAGCAGCAGAACTATAGGAATCAGAACCAGCGCGGTGAGTACTCGCTTGAGCAGTTCCAATCGGCCTAGCTCCGCAGAGCCCGCGCAGATTGGGAGTCGTTGAGTCCGCCATAACGGCGGTCACGTTTCTGATATTCGGCTATCCCTTCGAGCAAGTGCAGGCCGCGAAATTCAGGCCAAAGCGTCGGCGTGACATAGATTTCGGCATAGGCGAGCTGCCACAACAGGAAGTTGCTCAACCGCATTTCGCCGCTGGTTCGGATGACGAGATCGGGATCGGGAAGATGCCGGGTGTAGAGATGCCGCGATACCGCCTCTTCGCTGATCGTGAGGTGCTCGATTCCGCCGTTATTCGCAGCAGCGCGCAGCATGTCTTGAAATGCGTCCACAATTTCCGATCGCGCGCTGTAGTTGAGTGCGAGGGTCAGCAACATGCCGGTGTTCCGGGAAGTCTCTTCGCGTGCCCAATCCATTTTTTCCTGCACGAATTCCGGCAACTCGTGGAGGCGGCCGATGTACTGCAAACGCACGTTGTTCTTGTGCAGAGTCGGGACTTCCTGCTTCAGATAGCGTGACAGAAGTTTCATCAGGAAATCGACTTCCGTCTTGGGACGTCGCTTCCAGTTTTCCTCCGAAAAGGCATAGAGAGTCAGCGACGGGATTCCGATGCGCGAGGCGCATTCGACCACGTAACGCACCGAGGTGACTCCGGCGCGGTGTCCGGCGACTCGCGGCAAATGGCGCTTGCGGGCCCAGCGGCCGTTTCCGTCCATGATTATGGCAATGTGCTGTGGGAGCCGTTCCGGATCGAGCCGTTGGTATATCTCGGCTTCCTTGCGATCCAGACCGGCAGGAACTTTGACCGGCAAGTGAATCCCTTCCGTTTCAGAAACTAACATACGGAAAAGGGAGTTGCAATGAACAGAGGAAGGTTGTTCGCGACCTTCACAGCCACTGATACTGCCCTACTCAGTTCGATTGCCGCGATTCCTCAGGAGTAATGACCAGGTGCAAACGTTCCGTTCTTCGGATCAATGTAATCGAAGCCGCAGCACCCACCTGCGTGTCAGTCAGAAGACGATGCAGATCGTCGACTCCGGCCACTGGCTGATCATTAAATGAGACGATAACATCCCCTTCGCGAACTCCGGCCATTTGTGCCGGGCTAGCATCCTGGACTCCGACGACGATTACTCCTGTTTCTTTAGGAAGATCGTAGAAGCGGACCACCCGGCGATGTACCGGAACAGTTTGTGCCTCGACGCCAATGTAGGCTCGGCGGATACGTCCATGCGTTAGCAAGCGGCTGGCGACGAACTTAGCGGTGTTAATGCCGATGGCGAAGCAGAGCCCTTGTGCGCCCATGATGGTCGCGGTGTTCACGCCGATGACCTGACCATCCGAAGAAACGAGGGGACCACCGGAGTTGCCGGGGTTCAATGATGCGTCGGTTTGGATTACATCTTCGATCAGGCGACCGGAATAAGAGCGCAGGGAGCGCCCCAATGCGCTGACCACGCCGGCTGTGACCGTGTACTGAAAACCATAAGGGTTTCCGATCGCGATCGCGAGCTGGCCCACGCGCAACTTCTGAGAGTCACCCAGTGGAACAGCGGTCAGATTTGGAGCGTCAATGCGAACAACGGCGAGATCGGTGGCGGGATCGTCGCCGATCAGTTGGGCCGGAAGACGGCGACCGTCGGAAAGTGAAATCGCAATCTTGGTTGCCTCGTGAACAACATGGCTGTTGGTTAGGACCAGGCCATCGGGAGTAAAAATAAATCCCGAACCACCCCCCTGCCGTTCCTGCGATTGACCGTTCCGGCCTCGCGCGGTCTGAGTCACCTCGATCTTTGCGACCGATGGACTTACCTTTTCCGCCGCTGAGATGACCGCGCGGGAGTAAGCATCGAGGAGTGTCGTGTCAGGATGAACTGGCGTCGATTCCAGAATCGGCTCACCTGAGATTGGGCCTGTAGATAAAAATTCCAGCATGGCTGGTAGATGAGCTTGAAAGAAGGTTGGATTCAACCCAGCGTCTTCAGGGCAGCCGATGAATGTCGGCGATGCCTGAAGCAGACGAATGGCGATCTCTCGCATGGATCAAATGCGCTGTCATCACGAGATCCCGTGCACTCACCAGCGGCGGCGAGGGGATCTCGCGCGCGTCGAATCACATCCTGGATGCCGAACTCATTACTTCAATTCTGTGTTTCCCAACGCCGTCTCCAGGAATTTCAACACCTTCGGGATCGCATCGATGGAAGATGCCGCATCTCCCTTTACAGTCCCGCCTGGGTTCATTTCCCTGCCTGAGACAGGGTGTCTCATCGTTCCGTGCCACACGGGTACAATTTCCGGCCGTCCGGCACGATGCCCGGCATGCGGATATTTAAGCAGTTCAACATCATAGGCAAAGTGATCGCGATGCAAGCGGTCGGCCACTGCCTGCGCCATCGAGGCCGAGTGCCAGACGCCATCGTCTTCCGCACCAATTAACAAAATCGGCCCTCGCGTGTGCTCAACCGCTATCCCTGCCATCATCTCTGCCTGCGGCGAGTCGGCCATCCTCGCCATCACGTATGTGAGGGGTTGTCCTTTCCACGTCCAGGCATAGGGAACCATCGTTCCACCGCAGCATGCCGCGTAGCGCACATTCGCCGGTACGTATGCCACAACCGCTTTGAGTTGCGGATACATCGACCCCAACTGCAGCGCAAGCTCTCCGCCGCGAGAAGTACCCATGACCGCGATCCGCTCAGGCGCAATCTCCGGCCGCTGCATCATCCACGCAATCGCCTCCCCGAAATATTCGAGCGGAATATTCTCGAGATCGCGCGGCAAGTCTTCGTATCGAAAATAGGCGAGCGCCAACGCAGCAAATCCATGCGAAGCCAGCCACGCAGCTTTTGCCAACGACAAGCCGCCTTCCGATCCTCCGAGCACCAGCACACCCGGGTGTTGCCCTCCACCCGCGGGCAGAAAAAGTACTCCGTGCAGTTGGCCTTTTAAGGTTATACGCCCAACGTTATCGGCGACTTGCAACTGCTCAAGTTGAGCGGTTGAGACCTGCCGCCCCTTCCGCAGCAGTGCAAAGTTGATGACCTGCGGCTGCAGCTCGCGGGGCGACCCATAGGTCGCCACGTGTTTTTCGGCCGGCATCATCGACCACACCAGCCCTATCGAGGAAACATCGCCGTACGAACCCTTGGCCGGCGCTTGTTTCGACGTGTCCACGACCCCATCGATATCGGCAACGAACTCAGCTTCGGACTTCCAGATTTCTCCCGCGCCATCCCTCAATTGCGCCTGGATCGTGACGGGCTCGTTTGGCTGCAAGCCCTTTGCGCGAATCATAGCCTGCTCGTCCATCAGTATGCGGCTCGGATTTACTTCCAGCGTCTGCGCCGCAAGCAAACTTGCCGCCCCAAAGAACGGTACCGTGATGAGCATCCACCTGCGCATGAAGCCCGCTACATACCTCGACTACTGTGATGCATCTTCCGCCGCCACCAACTGATAGCTCACAAATGCTACGGACTTGCTGTCAGGTGACCACGAGGGTACGTTGATCGTCCCTTGCCCACCGAACAATTTCGCAAGAACCATAATCTTCTTATCGGGAAGCGACATCAGCCGCAGCATCACGTCTTTGTTTTCCGGATGTCCGCTCACATCTCTCTCATACGTCAGAAACACCATCCACTTTCCATCCGGAGAAATGTGCGGAAACCAGTTGTTATAGTCGTCTGAAAAAACCTGCTCCTGCCCGCTGCCATCGGCCTTCATCCGCCAGATCTGCATGTGGCCAGTTCGCTCAGAGTTGAAGTAGATGTATTCGCCGTCGGGCGAATATTCCGGCCCATCGTCTAAGCCCTTCGCAGTTGTCAGACGCGTCTCGCTACCATTGGCATCTCCCCCGCTCGCCGGAACCGTATAGATATCAAACTCTCCGTCCCGCTGGCCGACAAACGCCAGCGTCTTTCCATCCGGCGACCACCCATGCCAATACGACGGCCCGCGCTGTGTCATTCGTTTCGGCGTGCCTCCCGCAATCGGCACGAGATAAACGAGCGAATCATGTCCCGGCGCGCCGCTCCCCGATTTCGTTTCTTGCGAGTTGTCGCTAAATGCGATCTGCGTGGCATCCGGCGAAATCCCATGGTCGTTATTCACCCGGTCGGCAAAACCCGTACTCATGACCGCCGGTGTTCCGCCCGCCACCGGAAGCTTTTCCAAATGTCCGTTGCGGTTGAACAGAAAATAGGATCCATCACGAGCCCAGTTCGGGGCCTCGAATCGTCCCTGCGCAAAATACACCACCTGGCGGTCGCTGGAACTCACCGCAACTGTCTCCAGCGTGCTGTACAAAACCGGCTGCCCAGTGGAAGGCGGCAAATTCTTCAGGTGTAGATGCGAAAATGTTGCTTCTTCAATTGCATCCTTGTCATGCGCGCACACGCCGATTCCCGCGTAGAAGTCGCCCTCGAGCGGGATGCGGATCGATTCGCCATCATATGAAGGACGGTCGTTCCACGTGTGTTGCGCGATCGAGACGTAGTGAGCAAACGCCGCTTGCGTAAAGGACATATACGCATAATTACCCCGTCGAGTCAGCCCCAGTAGGGCGGCGCCAATTCTGTCATGACTTTCATTTCCATTGCTGGTTTCAATGCTTTCAAGAATTCCCGCCTTTGCTGATTTAACCTCACGCGTAATCCCACCCTTCTCCTCGCGGTACTGGAGCGCCAGCAACCCATTTCCATGCAGGGCAATATCCACATAAACCGAATCCGGATCAAGCGATTGCCGGAAAATCAGCACCGCCTTCTTATGTTCGTTCCCCTCTGAGTTAAGAAAGCTGACGAGCGCCGTCAGCTCGACGTCTCCTGAAATTCTCTTCCACGCAAACTGAAATCCATCCTCGGTCGACCACATATTCGTCCCGCTACCACGCAAAGTGTATGTGTCTGTCTTCGCGTCATAAGTAGTCGATCCCGCGTGCAGCACATTGCCGACATCTGAGTGGCCAGTGAATTCGCCGACTGGCTGCTGTGCGCCACATATGCCGGCCAGACAGACTACTGAGAAGAAGATGGCAACATGAAATCTCCGCATCGGAAATCCTCCAGGCTTCGGTAAATAAATTGGAGACCAGACTCTGGGTCATCAATTTTGCCATGAGCCGCAGATCACCCGACGACCAATCACTAGTTCAATCGATCCACCCTTTGCGGTGTACACTGACTTTCGAGCGTTCACGGCCCCGTAGCTCAACTGGACAGAGCATCGGTCTTCGGAACCGAGGGTTGGGGGTTCGAGTCCCTCCGGGGTCGCCATATCCGCCGCATCCAAGATATCCACAGGCTTGTCACGAACTTGCCATTTCCATTCGTTTTACCGCGATGTACAGTATCTCCCTGAGCTGAGGAGCTTCAGTAGATGTGCAGTGCTTTGCATATGGCAATGTGAAAAGGTGCGCTCAGCTATCTGTAACTCGTTTATTTTCAACGAATGCTAATAACGCATACTTTGGTAACCAGTATGCAGAGTAGTACCCCGCAACAGGCGGAGTGTCAGGGTTGAGGACTGGCTGCCGTCAGCCATTCAGGTTCTCACATCGAGCTTTTTAACCGTGGTTTCTCAGGTAGTGGAGGAGCATTATGAGACGAGTAATTCTGTTGGCCGTTTTGGCAGTAGCTCTGCCAAGTGCTGCATTTGCAACTAGCATGGACTTCGCCTTTGGCGGAAATCTGAATAGCGGTACCGCCAGCACGTCCGGGTCAGCGACATCCGGCAACACTTTCGCAATCACATCCCAGTTGTTTGATATCAACGGAGTTTCCGCATCCGGGACTGTCACCGTTACTACCGGCACGCTTTCCAGTTGTTCCAGTGGCCTGTGCTTCTCGGGAGGCATGATTCAGGTCTGGAACAGCAGCAGCACCCTGATCTTCCAGGGCAGCTTCGATGGGACCGTCACCGACTCTAGCGGCGTTTTGACGATCCATGCCAATGACGGCGGAACCCCAGTTCTGGCTGGTTTCACCTTCATCGTGAGCAAGACCGGTGTGGTTAGCGGCGACTTCAACGTCGTCACCACCCCGGAACCCGGTACGCTTGGATTGCTCGGCACAGGCCTGATCGGACTCGCCGGACTGGTTCGACGCAGACTCCGCGGTTGATTTTTCCTGAACGAATTACTTGCCTCAGAAGCCCCGCTGCAAAGCGGGGCTTCCTGTTCTTACCCATCCAGTTATCGTTGACGCTCTCCCCCTCAGCCCGAATTAAGATGCGACGATTACTCGCGTAACCTACCTGTTGCCCATTGTGATTGACCCTCACACATGGCCCTTCTTAAATTTCTATTCAGGGGGTTGTCATGAAGGACATCCACGAGGTCCTGCGTCGCAAGCAGGCCAAGTACGCCCAGTTGGGCAAGCAGATCGAGATGTTGCAGCAGGTGGCGGATAAACTTCGCGAAGTCGCCCCTCTGCTCGCAGAAAACGACGACGATGACGCCTCGATCCTGGATGCCGATGAGCCAACCGTTGCGCCCCCTAAGGCCTCCGCAGCCGCAGCTTCGCCGTCTGCTCCTGCTCCGAGCCAACAGGCTCCCGCAAAACCGGTGACCAAGAGCTTTTCCCCGCGCTGGCCTTAACCCTCCCCGTGGCGCGGGCGCGCTCGCCCGCGACTGACGTTCGCAGACCATGCGCTCGCGAAACCCTAAAGGATTCCAAGTGCTGTCATCCTCGGCCAAATAGTCAGCCTGTGAAGGACCTTGCCCAACTAGATGAAAACCTCCGGAGAGACGTGGAACCGCCGGCTGAGCTTTCTTATGTGCTCGATCGTTAGCCCGCGTTTCCCGTTAAGGACCTCGGAGACAATGCTGGGAGTCCCGAAAATATCAATTAAATCCTTCTGCCGTAGATTATTGGCCTCGATCAATTCGCTCAAAATCGTACTCGGATTCGTCGGCTTGAGAGCGTACGCCCGTTCTTCAAAATCCTCGATCAAGAGCGTTAGCAGCTCTGCCAGCCGTTGCTCCGCAGGCGAAAGCTTCGACTTTGAGTCGAGTTCCTCAAGCATCGACAGCAGGCGTTCATTCTCTTTTTCACTATGAACCACAGATGGCAATGTTCTAGCTAGAAGATCGGCGTATTCCGGCCGGCTGGTTGCGGTGTTCACTGTTTCCATTTCTCCTGGTCGTACTCGGCATGCGTCAGCACATCGCGGACATACAAGCGCTGGTATCGATAATTGATCTCTGTGATCAAACGATACTTGTTCCCTTTAATGTTGAATACCGTCCATTTGTCAACCACGTCCGCACTCGCAAACGTCCTTCGCACATCCATCAGGCTTTGCCATAACGCCTTCTTAGCGATGCGAAACCAGGCATCGAGGGCGGGCTCCAGTTCGGGATGCCGCATGGCCGCTTCTTTGAGCCGCTTGCGGCTAATCACGTGCATACAAGGGAAATTCGCATTCTGCGAACATCTTAGTTCGCAATTTGCGAACTGTCAAGCCACCCATCAAAACGCATCAATCCCAGTCACGCTCTGCCCAATGATCAGCGTGTGAATATCGTGTGTTCCCTCATACGTCTTGACCGACTCGAGATTCGCCATATGCCGGAAAATTGGATATTCATCGGCCACGCCGTTCGCACCCAATATGTCGCGGGACATGCGGGCGCACTCGAGCGCCATCCACACATTGTTGCGCTTAGCCATTGATATGTGCTGGTGTTGCACCTTCTCATGGTCTTTCAACCGTCCCACTTGTAGGACGAGCAACTGCGCCTTAGTGATCTCCGTAATCATCCATGCCAGTTTTTCCTGCACCAATTGGCGTGAAGCGATCGGCTCATTGTGAAATTGCTTACGGAACAACGAATACTGCAACGCGCAGTCATAGCAGGCCATCGCTGCACCCACCGCTCCCCACGCAATCCCATATCGCGCCTGATTCAAACACATCAGCGGAGACTTCAACCCACCAGACTTCGGCAACAAGTTCGACGCCGGCACGCGCACGTCCTGCAGAGAGAGCGAAGATGTAACCGACGCGCGCAGCGACCACTTGCCATGAATATCTTCGGCGCGAAACCCGGGCCTGTCGGTTTCAACTAAAAAGCCGCGGACCTTGTTGTCGTTTTCAGGGAACTCGGAATCCTCCACTTTTGCCCAGATCACGGCGACATCCGCGATTGACCCCGATGTGATCCACATCTTCTCGCCGTTCAGCACATACTCATTGCCGGACTTCCGTGCCCGGGTTCTCATGCCGCCGGGATTCGACCCAAAATCCGGTTCCGTCAGTCCGAAGCAACCCAGCTTCTCGCCTTTTTGCATGGCTGGCAGCCAGGTGTTCTTCTGTTCGTCACTGCCAAATGCGTAAATGGGATACATCACCAATGCCGACTGCACGCTTACAAACGAACGCAGACCTGAGTCGCCGCGCTCAAGTTCCTGCGTGACCAGGCCGTACTCAACGTTCGACATTCCCGCGCAGCCGTAACCCTTCAGGTTGGCGCCGAAAAAACCCAGTTCGCCCATGGGCTTCACCAGTTCCCGTGGAAACCGCCCGGCGCGATTGCACTCTTCAATTATGGGAATGAGATTGTCTTCAATGAACTTGCGCGCAGTGTCGCGAACCAGACGCTCATCGTCATTGAGCAGCATGTCAAAATCTATGAAATCCACTCCGCGAAATTTTATGGCCATAAGGAACTCGATTCTCTTGAGCACCCAGAAAGTTTCCCTTCGCGCACCTTGGTTCCTTCGTGGTTAATGCATTTAAGAAATGAAAACCACGAAGGCGCACGAAAGGAAATTAGGGACGAACAAACCCCCGACCTTAGCAGACGCGCTTTGTGCCGGTCAAACCTGCAATCCCGCAACTCCACCGTGTCGCCGGTGTTCGCATCTTAGTGCTCTGATTGACAACTCTTTTACACGCCATAGACGGAACAAAATACCAGAATCGCATCTATACTTGTACGGCTCGAAATGCATATGGGAGCGCCAATTTGGCCAAAGGTCGCCGTCCTCGTGTTGCTCTCGCTTCCCTGCGTCGGCGCGACTTCCAGTATGTCAGTGCCGCCGCTTGATCGCGGATTTCAGCTCCTCTACAACCTCGATTTCGATAAGGCACACAACATTTTTTCGGGATGGGAGCAAAATCATCCTGATGATCCGCTCGGCCCCACTTTTGATGCTGCCGGCTTGCTCTTTTCCGAATTTCATCGTCTCGGCGTTCTGGAATCGCAATTCTTTGAGGATGACAAGAAGTTTCAAAGCCGCCCCAAGCTAAAACCCGACCCGGCCGTCCGCGCGCGATTTGACGCTGAAATCCAAAAAGCTCAGGCCGCCGCCCACGCACGCTTGGCAAGAAATTCCAATGACAAAGACGCGCTTTTCGCCATGACCCTGACAAATGGTCTCGAGGCCGACTATGCCGCGCTGGTTGAAAAGCGCAACCTCGAATCGTTGCATTACACGAAAGAATCCACGGTTTGGGCGGGCCAAACCCTGGCTGTCGATCACGACTGCTACGATGCCCACATCGCCGGCGGAATCAGCAAGTACATCATTGGCAGCATGGCCGCGCCGGTGCGCTGGCTGGTGCGTCTTGGCGGAGTGAACGGCGACAAGCAGCAGGGAATTCAGGAACTGAAACTGGTCGCGGACCGCGGTCACTACCTGGCACCCTTCGCCGATATTCTTCTGGCCATCGCGTACGTCCGTGATCACGATAAGCCGCACGCCCGCGAATTGCTTACCAACCTGCATGATCAATTCCCCCGGAATCCGCTGTTCTCTGAAGAAATCGCGCGTCTCGATTCAACTGCTCCCGCCACAGCCGCTAAATGATCGTCGTCTGCCAAATTTTCATACTCCTTTAACACTCTCCAGGTACATTCCTGTTGATATTCGAGGGAGAGGGGTGCTTTATACTGTCTCAGGTCGCGCCTCGTCTCCTATTTGGCGGCCTGAGCAGCTCCTCCTGACCTCCAGCCATGGCACGAATCTCAGTGGATAACGCGGCTTATTACATCAATCGCGAGCTTTCGTGGCTCCAGTTCAACCGCCGTGTGCTCGAAGAAGCCCAAGATGAAAACAATCCGCTCCTCGAGCGACTGAAATTTCTGTCCATTAGCGCCAGCAACCTCGACGAATTCTTCGAAGTGCGAGTTGCCGGTCTAGTGCAACAGATTGAAGACGGCTACACCGAAGCCGGACCCGATGGTATGACTCTGCTCGATCAACGCGAGGCGGTTTCCGAAAGCGTTCACCGCTTCATCGACGAGCAGTACCAGTGCTGGAATGAACAGCTTCGGCCGCAGCTTTCGGCCAAAGGTATCCGTGTCCTGGGCTTGCACGAACTGGATGAAAACGCCCGCGCCTTTGTCGAAGAATACTGCGAGCGCGAACTTGACCTGCTGCTCACTCCGGTAACCATCGACCCCGCGCATCCCTTTCCGCGCGTGATCAACAAGGCGCTGTGCGTGGCATTTTTGCTGCGCCGCCGACGCCGTTCTTCTCTCACCTACACCGGCGTGGTAACCGTCCCACGCGCTCTGCCGCGTTTGGTCAGGCTGCCTTCGAAAGAAACGACCGACTTCATCTTTCTCGCTGACCTGGTTTCTCATCACGCGGCGCGGATGTACAACGGCTACGACATTGTTTCTTCCGCCGCCTTCCGCGTCACCCGCAACAGCAACCTTTACTTGGCGGAAGAAGAATCCCGCAATCTGCTCGAATCCGTCCGCACCGAGCTTCACAATCGCCGTAAGGGCGATGCTGTGCGCCTGGAAATCGAAGCCAGTGCCGATCCGGAGATTATCGATCGCCTGCGCACCAATTTCGGTCTCGAATCGTGGCAAGTCTTTCGGGTTGACGGTCCGGTAAATCTTCCTCGTCTGTTTAACATCTACGAACAAACCGACCGCCCGGACTTGAAGTACAAGGCTTTCGCCCCCCGCGAGCTTCGCCTTACCGCCAAATCGCAGGATTTATACGAAGAACTTCGGCGTCACGACGTTTTGCTGCACCATCCGTTTGATTCCTTTGATTCCGTGGTTTCATTTATCGAATCGGCTGCCCACGACCCGAACGTGCTCTCGATCAAGCAGACGCTCTACCGTACGAGCGCAAATTCGTCCATCGTGCAGGCGCTCATCACGGCCGCCGCAAAAAAGGAAGTGACAGCGGTCGTCGAACTCAAAGCCCGGTTTGATGAAGCTTCGAACATCCGCTGGGCGCGCGACTTAGAAGACGCTGGCGTGCAGGTCTTCCACGGCCTGGTTGGATTGAAAACCCATTGCAAGCTCTGCCTGGTTGTTCGTAAAGATCCAGACGGTGTTTCGCGGCAGTATGCGCATCTGGGTACGGGGAATTACAATTCCACCACCGCCCGTATCTACACCGACCTCGGCCTGCTCACGGCTGATCCGGAGATTACCGGGGCTGTGCACGACGTGTTTGCCTTCCTTACCGCCTACTCTGAGCAGTCGAGCTATGCTCCCCTCATGGTCTCGCCTGTGAATTTGGCTGAGAGTTCAATGGATCTGATCGCCCGCGAAACCGAGCACGCACGTCAGGGCCGGCCAGCGCGCATCATCGCCAAGATGAACGCCTTGCTCGATAAGAACATCATTGCCGCGCTCTATCGCGCTTCGCAGGCAGGAGTGGAAATCGACCTCATCGTGCGCGGCATGTGCGCCTTGCGCCCTGGCATTCGCGGCGTCAGCGGGCGCATTCGTGTTCGCAGCATTGTTGGCCGGTTCCTCGAACACAGCCGCATTTTCTTTTTTGCGAATGGCGGCCAGGAGTCCATCTATCTCAGCAGTGCTGACTGGATGCCGCGCAATCTTTACGAGCGCGTTGAAGTGATGTTTCCGGTGAAGGACCCACTCCTGCGAGAGCGCATCAAGCACGAGATTCTTGACGCGTATCTCGCTGATGACCTGAAGGCCCGGATCTTGCGGCGTGACGGTTCGTACCTTCGCACGTGGAAAGCGGCCGGCAAGCGGCACGCTCCGGTCCCAGGTTTCAGCGCACAAGATTTTCTGCTGGCGGTTGCTGAAGGAAAAACTACTCCTGGCTCGCTACCTGCGGCACCTGAGCAGAAGTCTTCGAAGCCGCGTAGCCGAAGGACGACGAGGATTTCATGATCATTTACTTTGTCCGTCACGCCAGCGCCGGCCAGCATCTCGCCAATCCTAAAAAGGATGACAAGCGGCCACTTGATGCCGACGGAATCGAGCAGTGTGGATTTGTCGGCCGCGCGCTTGCTGCGCTCGATACCCAACCGGATATCATCATCGCCAGCCCTCTTAAGCGTGCCACCCAGACGGCATCGCTGATCGGCAACGAACTGGGTCACGAAGGCAAATTGCAACTCGAAACCGCCTTGCGGCCGGAGGCCTCTTTCGCAGATTTTCGGCGCATGATCGAAAAATACGCGAAGTACGAAACCGTGATGGTTGTTGGCCACAATCCCAGCATTACGGATTTTCTGGCAAAAATAATCTCGAAGTCCGCTTCCCCGGCTTCGGTTGACTTCAAGAAGGGCGCAGTCGCGCGCGTGGAAACGGGCCGCCAGTCGGCCACGCTGAATTGGTTTTTGACGCCGAAAGTAGCGCGGGAGATTCAGGCCGCGGCAGTGGCGGCAGAAAAGTCCAAGCCAAAAACATCGCGGAAGTAGCCAGTCTCTTTTTCCACCGCCCACAACTCCAAGTCAACGTTGAGTGGGTGCTTTGGAACCAGCGTGAACGAAACCGAACCAGCCTGTGCTTTCACCTTCACCACCTTCAGAGCGCCGCTCCGCCCCAGGTTCAATCCCCAGGCCAGCCGAAGCAACAGTGAAGCTTTCGCGATCTGCTTCTGGTCAGCTGGCGGCAGAATCTTAATTGGTGCATCTTCGGGCCCCGGCCGTGACTTTCCAAGATACCTGGCGATCGCAGCGATAATCTTTCGCTGCTGAGGCGTATATCCCAGAATTTCCGAATGCGAAATGATGTAGTGCGTGTGCCGGTGCCGCCCGGTGCGATTAATGTAGTCTCCTACCTCGCAAAGCATCGCTGCCGCTCCCAGCCATTCCTTGTATTCCTGAGGAAGGCGGTGCACCTGTCGTAACTCTGAAAATAATTGCAGCGCCGTTTGCTGCACTCGGTCTGCATGGTCGATGTCCACACGATAGTGTTGCACCGCGGCCAATACTGAATCGCGCCGCTCCGATTCAATCTGCTTCCCTGACCTGCTGGCGTGATCGTGGTCTGCCGCCATCTGGGCCAATAGACCGTCACGCAGACCGAGTGGAGAAAAACGAAAACCGCCGAGCTTGTATCGGTCAAGTAACTCAGAGTAAACAATCGCGCCCGCAATGACGATCTCGGCACGCCGCACCCCAATGCCCGTCACTTTTCGCCTCTCTTCGAGTGAAAGCCGCGAAAGCATCTTGGCAATTCGCCGCATCTGCAGTCGGGTGACCGTCATGCCACGCTGGCTTTTGGTCTTATACATCGCCTGACAAACCGCGGCCAGCGCTTCAGCCGTGCCCGAGGTCGCAATCACGATCGTCGGCTTTGCAGCAGCAATCCGCTGTGCTACCCGTCCTGCCTCACGTGTGACCAACCCTCGCAACTGCCGTAACTCGGATTTTCGCGGCGGATCATGATGCAGAAAATCATTGGTCAGGCGGACCGCACCCAGCGGCAGGCTCACCGTTTCACGAATGTGTCCCTTGCTTGAAACCGTTAATTCGCAACTGCCGCCACCGAGATCGATCATCAGCGCCGGAGAAGACTTCACGCGCAGGCTGGAAGTCAAGCCGAGGTGAATGAGCCGCGCCTCTTCGAGACCCGAGATAATTTCGACATGCCACCCGGTTGCCGATCGAACCCATTCAAGGAATGCACGAGAGTTTCGTGCATCGCGCAGGGCGCTGGTAGCAACTACGCGCACCGTGTCCGCAGCCTCCCTTTGCACGGCGCGATGAAAACGCTTCAGAACTTTGACCGTGAGGGCGATCGCTTCCGGCGACAGCAGTCCGCTGCGAAAAACCGACTCGCCCAGGCGGGTGACCTCGCGGTCTTCCTGAACTTCAACCAGCCGATGCGCTACAAGGCGGGAAATCTTCAGGCGAACAGAGTTTGAACCAATATCAACCGCGGCAAAGGTGGGCATCCGGCAAACAGTTTATCCGAACTCGCAGGTATCGAAGGCGTGTATACCATCGATGGTTATACCTTTCAATTGGCAGACTGATTTTTTGCCTGTCATCGTGAGCGGAGCAGGCCGATTCGCTCGCGGAACGGCCTGCGTAGTCGAAGGACCTATGCACCTGTTGAAACAATCCCTGCAATTTCGCTACATTACTTCACTTCGTCGCTACCTGCTGCTCATCCGCAAACGAAAACCCAAAACTCACCTTCGAGAATTCCTTCCCGCCGATTTCAATATACGGATAAACAAAATAATTCAGCGGCTCGCCCTGTTGCGGAGGGTTCAATTTCAGATCGCGCCCGATGGTGAACTGCACCCGGTTCGCGTCATGAGCGCCGAAGAAATAGTCCTTTTTCTCCTGGTGCTTCCATGCTTCTGAAATGTCCACCGGAATCCATCCGTTTTCGGGAGTAAAAAATTCAGCCCAGCAGTGGTAACCAGGAATCTCCCCGGAACTTTTGTCCGCCGGCAATGGAAAGCCGATTTCAAATCGTGCCGGAATCTTTTGTGACCGCGCCATGGCGATAAACAGCGAATGAAAATCGGTGCAGTTTCCTTTCTTCGCGTCACACGCATAGAGCACGTCTCCGTGCCCCCAGCCCGTGCCGCTCTTGTCATACTTCATGTTCGCGAAAACGTAATCGTAGATGGCGCGTGCTTTCGCCAAGCCCGAGTCCTTCTCTGCAGTCGCTTGTGCTGCCAATTGCGCGGGCAGGCCAGTAGTTGGAACTAGTTTGTCCGGCCCCAGGAACAGCGCATTGTCCTTCTTCGTGAGCGCTGCATTCTGCAACCGCGGACGTTCCATGCCGATTGTTAAGTGCTCATGCCGAACCACGTCATAGACAACTTCAAAGTGCAGGTCTCCGCCTTTGGCTTTTGAGGCTTCCGCGAAATAAATATCGTTGCCGAATCGCGACTCGCGCGTCTTCTTCAGCGAAAGATCGCCCTTCACCGAAAGAATCTTGACTTGCTGGTAGTCATCGCTGTGCGCTGCAGGAAACCAGACGCGCACCCGCTCTCCGGCAGGGACATCCTTTACCGTAAATCCGTAATGAAATGTGAAGTGTCGAGTAGCCTGTGCCAATGCCAGGCCATGAAAGGTTAAAAGCAGAACAAAAGAAGACGCACACTTGCGCAGCATGAATTCTCTCCTGAATGGTTGATTAGCTGGTTGGTAGATCGTTCGCCGCGAGAAGACACACACGGTGCTCAGGAGAGCGCATTCAGGTAAAGCCGCGCCGCACGGTTTGCATGCGCGTACATCATAACTCTGGGATGGTTAATTTTCTACGCGGCCAAGAACACCTACAACTCGCGGCGGCCTTCCATGGCCTTCAGCATAGTGATTTCATCGGCGTACTCGATGTCGCTGCCGGCAGGAATTCCCGTGGCGATGCGGGTAACTTTCAGCCCTGCGCGGCGGAGTTGCCCCGAAAGATAGGTCGCCGTCGCCTCGCCCTCGACCGTAGGATTGGTCGCAAGAATCACCTCATCCGCCTGCCCATCCTCCACGCGCTTCATCAGGTTTGAAATTCGCAGTTGCTCCGGCCCAACACCGTGAATCGGCGAAATCGATCCGTGCAGCACGTGGTAGACGCCGTTGTAATGTCGCGTTTTCTCGACCGAAGCAATGTTTGTGGGCTCTTCAACAACGCAGATCAGCCGCTGATTGCGGGTCGCGCTCGAACAATAGATGCAAGGATCGACATCCGTAATGTTGTTGCACATCGAGCACAGCCGCAGGTTTGCTTTCACATCCTGGATCGCGCCTGCGAGCGCCGTCGCGTCATCCTCGCTTGAGCGCAAGATATGGAACGCCAGCCGCTGGGCAGACTTGCTGCCAACGCCAGGAAGTTTTTTCAGCTCGTCAATCAGACGAGCCATAGGTTCGGCAAAACGAGACATAGAAGATTGAGTAACTTGGAAATTGGGTAATTTGGTAATTTGAGAAACAGAGGTTCGGTTTCAAATTACTCAATTACCAAATTACACAATTACTAAATCTGATCACCCGATCCCCGGAATTCCCATTCCTCCCAGCATCCCGCCCATCACCGACTGCATATTCTCATCCACTTTCTTACCAGCACCGTTGATCGCAGCCGTGATCAGGTCCTGCAGCATCTCCACATCGCCCGACTTTACAGCCTCAGGGTCGATCTTGACGCTCAGCACCTGTTTACGTCCATCCATTTTTACGGTGACGGTGCCGCCGCCCGCCGAGCCCTCGACAATCGTTTCCTGCATTTTTTTCTGCAGGACTTCGTACTGTTTCTTCGCCTGCGACATCAATTCTTGAATGTTGAATCCGCTCATGGCCGGCCTGCTCAATTCTTTCTATAATCTATGACCGTTCTGATTTCTGCGCCGAACTTCTCTTTCATCCTCTGCACCACCGGCTCCTGTTCCGCCCGAGCCCGGCTGCTGCCATTCGCGTAGGAGGGCGAAGGCTTCTGCTGCACGGAAACGGGATTTGCACCTGGCAGGATCTGCAATTTGACTGGCCGCCCGAGTACCCCACTCGCGCTCGCAGTGATGATCCGCTTCGCGTCATTGCTCACCGACATCTCGATCAGCACTGCTGACGCCGCCACCGCAATCGTGAGCTGTCCGCCATCGACTTTCCACTCGCCCGCTTCGAGCATGGAACACAGCATGCTTTGCCCTACCTTAGTCAGGGCGTTCAACACTGCGATTCGAACGTCATCCAAGCCGCGCAATTCGGGCTGAGGCTCACTGGCCGGTTGTCGGGCAGGTTCGGGTGCAGGTTGCGCAGCTACCGCCGGGGCAGCCGATCCCATTACGACCGGCGCATTTGTACTCCCTACAGGCACAGGGCGCACCGGAACTTCACGCGACTCAGAAGCTTCCGACCGCGGAGTTCCCTTCCTCGCCGAATCTGCCGCAAATGGAGACACAAACGGACGCGCCGTTCTGGGCGGCTCCGCTTTTCTCTGCTCTGGCACCGCAGCCAGCTTCCGTTCCGCCGCGCCGCTGCGTCCTGTATCAACTCCACTCAGCAGTTGTTCCAGCGGCAACAATCTCTGCGCATGCGCCAGTTTCAACAGCCCGAGTTCCAGATGAAATCTCTGCTCCTGGCGATAACCAAGCTCGCCATGCGTCCGCAACATGATCTGCAAATGCCGCGCCAGGTCCTCTTCGCTGAAAAGTTCAGCCACACGCGCCACGCGCGCTCGTTCATCCGTGGAAATCTGCAATAGAGATGAATCAGATCCCACAACTTTCGCGACCGTCGCATTCCGCAAAAAGCGAAGCAGTTGCCGCGCGAAATGCGCAGGGTTCTGACCTTCCGTCAGCAGCTTATCGACGGTCTGAAGAATTTCATCGCTCGCGCTTCGCGCCACCGCCTGCATGATCTCTTCCAGCACGCCCGATGGCGCAACTCCAATCAACTGCCGCACGGATTCAGATCTCAGGGCTCCTTCGCTCGAGGCAATCGCCTGGTCCAGGATCGAGAGCGCATCGCGCATCGATCCATCTCCCGCTTCCGCAAGCAACGCGAGCGCGTCGTCTTCCGCCTGAATTCCTTCGCGCGCGCACAAATCCCTAAGTTGCTCCACAATCTGCTCAAACTTCACTGCGCGAAAGCTGAAATGCTGGCATCGTGACCGGATGGTCTGCGGAATGTCCTCCGGCTGCGTCGTGGCCAGCATGAAAACCACGTGCCCCGGCGGCTCTTCGAGTGTCTTCAGCAGCGCATTGAAAGCCGCATCCGTAATCTGGTGCGCTTCGTCTAGAATGTAAATCTTGAACCGGTCACGCGCCGGACGATATCGTGCCGCCTCACGTAGCTCGCGAATCTCATCGATGCCGCGGTTGGTGGCCGCATCAATTTCAATCACATCCACCGAGTTCCCCGCGCGAATCTCCACGCACGAGTCGCACACCCCGCACGGCTCGGTCACCGGCTTATCCGACGACCGGCAATTCAGCGCCATCGCCAGAATTCGCGCTACCGTCGTCTTTCCGATCCCACGATGTCCGCTAAAGATGTACCCGTGCGCAATCCGAGCCTGCTCAATCGCATTCTTGAGCGTGCGGGTTACGTGCTCCTGCCCGATCACGTCGGAGAATTTTTGCGGACGGTACTTTCGGGCGAGAACCTGATAGCTCATGGAAGGATTCCAGCGATTATACGTGATCGTCAGGCACCTCTGAGTAGCTGGGTTTGCCGCGGGAAAAACCCCACAAACCCCTTGCCACCTGCCCACTTTGGCGATACCCTTCCTTGTCACAAAAAGAGGCGACTATGCAACTGAAACTGAGTACCCGCAAGCTGGATGATGGCATCACGGTTGTCGACTGTGCCGGACGTATTGTCTTTGGCGAAGAATCTTCTGAACTGCGCGAACGCGTTAAGTCGCTGCTCTCCTCCGGCGCCAAGATCGTGCTGAACCTCGGTGAAGTCACCTACATCGATAGCGGCGGGCTGGGAACGCTGGTTTCTCTCTACACCAGCGCGCAGCATTCCGGCGGATCGATTAAGCTCGCGAACCTCACGCGCCGTGTCGGTGACCTGCTGCAAGTGACCAAACTGCTGACGGTTTTCGAGGTGTACGACACCGAAGAAGAAGCGGTGCAGTCCTTTCGCAAGGCCGCGGCGTAGTCTTCCGAACAATGGACCTGTGAAGCCGTGCGGCATTCCGCGCGAATAGTTAGCGCCGCGAGCGCCTCGCCACAATCCCACGAGTGCTCATGTGCCGCAGGCACCTCCGCGCGCGACAACAATGAATTTATGATTGTGGGCGACCGGTGTCCTCACCCATCGAGTACGCGTTACAGACGTGATCAAGAAAAGAAAGCTATTAAGCACGACTCGCAATTCCTCCAACATGCACGCTCGCATTCGTGCCGCAATCAAGAAGATTCCTCGTGGCAAAGTCTCAACTTACGGAGCCGTCGCTAGAGCCGCCGGATTCCCCGGTGCCGCCCGCCAGGTTGCCCGAGCCCTTCATAGCTCCGTCAGCCTCCCCTGGCAACGCGTTCTCGGCGCCGGCGGCGAAATCAAACTTCGCGGCGAAGATGCGCTCGAACAGCGTTTCCGCCTTGAAGCCGAAGGCGTTCGCTTCCGCGGCAAAAAGGTGGACATGAAGGCCCACGAATTCCGTTTCCGGGCGCACGGATGATGCAAGAGGAAGGGAGAGGACGCTTGTCGATCTCATCATCCCACTGTCGCAGGCCCCACGACTACTGCACGGGCACGGTTCCGCTTACAGGAATGCCAGCGATTGTGCCTGTGACCGTAAGTGATGTGATGCCGGTCGGTACATTGATCGTGAAAGAGGTCGACGATGTGTTGGCGGCGATGGTTGCGCTCGACGGCACTACGCCGCTCGAATCCGCTGACAGCGAGACCACCGTGTCTGTGGATGTGTTGTGCGACAGAGAGAGCGTGACTGTGGCCTGCCCTCCCGCGGGAGCAGGATTCGGCAAAAACGTAATCCCGCTGAGCGACTGGAGAACACAAGGCATGCCTGTGTTCTGCGCCGGTATGTTCGACGGCGGTGTCGCCCAGGGAACGTTGACGAAATCGAAGAACTCAGTCATGTCCGGCTGAGCCGCATCTCTTGCCGTCAAGCTCGGAAGATTGAAGCGCGTCTCGATGAGCTTCAGAATCGCTGTGTAATCCATTACCGTGTGGGAGACGTAATTTGCTTTGGTAAACGGCGACACCACGATCATCGGCAAACGATATCCGGTGTAGTAAAACCCGCAAATCAGGTCCGTGGTGTCATTGGCGCAGAGATCTGGTGGGCTCAGAATCAGGTCAGCCGGGAAGTTCATTCCGTCCCCTGGTGGAACGGCTGGTTGCGGCGGCACGTGATCATAAAAGCCGCCTCCCTCGTCATAAGTGAGGATCAGGACCGTGTCTTTCCATGATTGGCTCGCCATCAAGGCATTGATAATGCCGGAAATGTATTTCGCGCCCTGCTGAAAACTTGCAACCGGCGAATTGTCGTCAGTTCCCGGATGCTCGTCCAAGCCAACGTAACTGGCAGGTTCGAGGAATGAAACCTGCGGCAAGGTTCCATTCTGCATGTCCGTCATCAACTGCGCCGTTGACGCATACTGATTTGGAAGATTGTTTAGAACAAAGCTGTTGTAAGTGAATTGCTTCAGATAACCACGGGAGGAAAGACATGCTGCCGTCGTGCACCCAGTCGAATCTGGGTGGACATAAATCTTCCACGAGATCCCGTTGTCCTGCATAAGTTCGAAGATGGTTTTGCTGCTTACGTGTTCATTGGCCTTTAGCGGGTACGCATGCCCCTGAGAAGTCGCCGCATAAAGATACATTCGGTTCAGTTGTGTCCGTGACATCTCCGGCGAGAACCAGCGGTCTGACGTCGCGAAATTCGACGCCATGAAATAGTAATAATTCAACTGATCGCCCGCGAAATACCCCATCGCGCGATGTCCCAGGACATCGTAAAACCCATTGCCCTGCGCGTCATGGCCGGCGGCGTGCACGAAGCCGTCCATGGGCGCATCGTTCGAGTCGGTGGGATTTGCGCGGTTGCGATCCGTGTGACTCTCATTCCACGATGGGCTGGGATTCTCGGTGCATGCCGACTGGAGATTAAAGGCGGTTACTGTGGCGCCATTGTCGTCCACGTTCGACGCATCTGCGGGGGTCCCGTCAAACGTTGTGCCATTTGTCGCCTGCGGGTAGTTGTTCTGCGTCCAATAGTCCGTCAGGTGGCCAAAGTAGTGGTCAAAGGAGCGGTTCTCCTGCGTTATCACGATGATGTGATTGATCGCAGTAATATCGTGCGGCTGCTGGGCAAAGGTTGCCGTAACACTCGCATTGGTTCCGCTCTTGAGTGTCAACTGACAATTCGCACCAGTGCAATCGCCGCTGAAGCCGCTGAAGGTGAACCCGGATGCAGGAGTCGCGGTCAGGCTGACGCTGGCGCCGCTAGCAAAACCTGCAGTGCAGGTTGAGGGACAATTAATTCCCGCCGGATTGCTCGTGACCGTACCTTGGCCTGACACCGTCACGGTCAGCTGAGGACCTTGGGCATTAGCAGTAAATGTCGCGGAGACCGACTGGTCCGTCGAAAGCACAAGACTGCAGGAACTGCCGCTGCATGCTCCACCGTAGCCCCCAAATGTGAAGCCCGAACCTGCGGTTGCAGTGAGTGTAACGGTAGTCCCAGATGCAAAGGACGCCGAGCAAGTGGACGGACAATCGATCCCTGCCGGGCTACTGGTGACAGTTCCGGTTCCCTCGACTGAAACTGTCAACTTCGCGTTCTGGGGTGGTGGAGTCTTGCTACTAACACTGCAAGCAGACAAAAACAGGGACAAGGAAAGAGCGACGATAAGGGCGAATATGCGTGAGTTCAAACGTGGCCAACTCCTATGCAGCAGGAATTAGGTGCGAAGCGGAGTAGCTGGGTTGCAATACAGCCCTTTACTGATGCGGATTTCAGGCTTTTCTTGCAACTTAAACACTGGTTTGAAGTAGGTGGCGTTGCAAGGCTTAGCGGGACTGAGGAATGTCGGTCCAACGCATTGGTCGATGGCCATCCTCCGGCCAATTCCGGGATCGGGTTGCCCGAAGGAAT
Organism: Terriglobales bacterium; assembly: GCA_035651555.1. Taxonomy (GTDB): domain Bacteria; phylum Acidobacteriota; class Terriglobia; order Terriglobales; family Acidobacteriaceae; genus Gp1-AA145. Next base: position 25,264 of record DASRFL010000003.1, on the reverse strand, counting down.
TAGTTACTAAGGTGCCAACTTCTTCGTCACTTGCCCGTTACTGCCCCGACATTAGAGCATTCTCATAGCACCTGGGCTCGACCCGCGCTTCGCGATTCGTTTGCACGAAAAACGGACGAACCCGGCGCTGTACGCCGGTATGAGGACGGAAAGGTGCAACTTTCAATTCTTAAGGGGAGAATGATGAAGAAACTTATCGGCGTTGCCGTTTTGGTTTGCATGGCTTCCATGTTTGCCATGGCGGGAGAGGCACCGAAGCCAGAAGTCTTCGGCGGATACCAGTTCACCAGCACCGACGGTGGCTGGCACGCAAGCGGTTTTAGCACCTCCGCGAACTTTTATATCTGGAAGAACCTGGGCGTAACTGGCGACTTGGGCTCTGGCTTCAGCAATGGACAAAGCCTTTACACCTACACCGCGGGGCCGGTGGTCGCGTTTCCCAAGCACGGCGTATCACCTTATGTCCACGCTCTTTTCGGTGGCGCACATGCGGGAGCGGCTGGCGTTGGCGTAGGCGGATCGACGGTGATGTTCGGTGGCGGTCTTGATTTCGGCCGTCGCAAGCTGGTGTTCCGCGCGGTGAACGTTGACTGGATGCGTCTGAGCTTCAGTGGTCTCAGCGACAACAACAATGTCCGCATCAACACCGGTTTCCTGTATCGCTTCTAAGCTGGCTGAAGTGACAAGCGGCCTCATGTTGGGGCCGCTTTTTTATTGAGGACAATTGGGCAAATCGGGGTCCGGCCTTCTGTGACCGGTTCCAACCGCCATCCCGCCAGCCACTCCAAGGTACGCTAATGCTGCTCGTGCGAGGTCTGCAGGTTCGCCAGCCGATGCATCCCGGTCCGCTTTAGCGCAAACAGGATTCCCCAAGCCACGGCACCTACGGCCAAAGCCGCGGCCAAGGGATATAACCAGAACAGGGGATGCCAAGCGGGTGCCGTTCCGGCGGGGAGCCCCTCGTTCATCTGAACAACAGTTTTCGCTTTCTCAATCGCAAGTACTACACCCGCAAGAATCAGACACATCAGGACCACGGCGGAGTGAGGGAAACGAAACCGGGGTTGCATATGGAACCTCCGAAATGGAATTACAGGGCCGAATAGGCGATCAAAGTGCGCATACAGAGCGCCCCGTAGGAGCCCACAAAATTCACGAAAATAGAAGCGGAGCTTTGCTGGAAGTGTCTGGCGCAGGTCGCTTCTCGCCTCGCCAAAAACCGACCTCATCTCTTCGCCGAATTCCTGGCGATAGCTTCCCGGATACAGGAACAATAGCCAGGCATAAATTGAGGACGTCACGATCACGCCTCCTTGCGAGCGATCCGCAGTGCGGCTACTTTGGTCAGGTGGCGCATGCGCTCGATTTCCATCTGAAGAATCCGCCGCCCTCGCGACGTGAGCCTATAGGTGCGCCGGTCGCGAGGGGCGTCCTCCTCCTGGACCCTTTCGATCCAACCGTCACCCATCAGGCGCTGCAATGCGCCATACAGAGTGCCGGTGCTGAGCAGTACCCGGCCGCTGCTCATGCGTTCAACGTCCTTCAGAATTGAATATCCGTGCCGTGGCTGTTCAGCCAGGCTCATCATGACCAGCAATACCGGTTCGCTTAGTGGAAAATTTTCCATATACCATTCATCGACATGTCGTATGACGCCATATTGGGCCGCGGGGATGCTTTTGTCAAGCATTTGTGCTTAGCGGTGACCTCGCATCGAGAGGAATACGGACAGGCGCGCGGGCAGAAGCCAAACAATCGCTTACAGAGTCAACCTTCCCTGCGGGTGCCCCGTCCTTGTCTCGCGTTCTTTGCGAGACGGCGTGGGGCATTTGACTTTAATCGCGGCTCTCACGCGAGCGCCATATTCAGATTCTCAATCGCCTCGTCGATCTCGGCGTTGTTCTTGTAGCCGACGGTCACGCAATCCACTCCAGCATTCTTGAATGCAAACTTCATTGCCTTCTGCCGGTCTTCGCGATTGAAAATTCCTTCGCCGATCAGCTTCATGGAAATCACGCCCATTCCGGCTTTGCGAGCCTCCTTGACGTGATCGACAACTTCGGCGACATTGCCTGGCCTCTGCGTAGCATAGTCCTCGCCATCCATGCTTGCGCCTTTGTGGTTCATGCGGATCATCGCAACATCGAGCCATTTGGTTCCGGGAACTCTTCGCAATGCCGGCAGGCCGTGAACCGAAGCGCCGTGGCTCACAATCACTTTTTTCGATTCAGCTTCGTTAATCGCGTCCTGCCACCGGGCCGTATCGGTGGGCCAGGTCGCGCTGTGTTGCCAATGCAGCAGCATGATGTCGAAATAATCCGTGTTCGCCAGCTTCCGTAACTCGTCGAACTTTTCCTGCGGATTTACGCCATCGTGATAAGTGGTCACCTTTGACATGAGTTGGTAGCTATCGCGTGGAATGCCCTTCAGCGCGACGCCAAGCATCTTGTGCATTTCGCCGTAAGACTCAGCCGTTTCAAAGAATCGGATGCCTCGGTCATAGGCATACCGCACCAGCTTCGTGAAGCCATCCTGTCCAAGCTCGCGCTGCACTGCGCCGCTGAAGCTCCCGGTGCCAAACGCGAGACGCGTAACTTTCACGCCGGATTTCCCCAGCGTCACATAGTCAGTTGCTGTTTGGCGAGCCGCGAACAAGGGACTGCTTGCGGTAGCAACCAGCACTCCGGCTGCCGCTCCCGTCTTCAGGAATTCGCGTCTCGTCACATTGGACATATCGCCTCCACAAAGCCCCAATGCGCTGAATGTTAGCAGAAGTTGTGTTCAGAAAAGAGGTCAGCTTCTGGATGTCATTCCGAACACACGCGCCGAAGTGCGTGTGAGAGGAACCACACGGCTGCCAGATCACCGATGCAGTCGCCCGAAATAAAAAAGTCCTATCCGCTAGGCAGCCGGCTTATTTCCCACTCCCCACAAACTTTCTTACCGTTTTCACAAATTGCGCATTCTGGTCCACAAACGTCATATGTCCGCTATTCGGCAGGATCACCAACTGCGATCTCGCAATCTTCTCGTGCATTTCCTTCGACATATTCGGATCAGACTCATCATGATCGCCCACGATGATTAGTGTCGGAACTTTTATTTCGTGTAACCGGTCCACGTACTCCACTTCCTTCAGGTTGCCATCGACGACGAACTCGCCGTCCGATCCCCACATCTCGCGATACACATCCCAGGCGGTGCTGGTGTTCGAGCTAACCGGGTCATAGTTCGGATCGGGCCGGTTCCGATACAAGTACGGGAAATACGCCTTCCCCCATGCGAGCTTCGCATATTCCTCGGGGTATCGGCCGTGCTCCCACACTTCGCCTTTTCCAAACAGCCCGGCAGACTCGAGAGCCAAGACTCGTTGTTGATCTTTGGGATCCAACCCCGCTTTCATTCGCGCCAAAGCCTCATTCAACTCTGTTGTGCTGGCAAAAGTGCTCCCGAGGATAAGGTGCGAGAGATTCTTCTGATATTTCAGTGCATAGGCCTCGACCACCACGCCGCCAAACGAATGCCCCAGCAGACTGATTTTCCCCAGGCCGAGTGCAACGCGCACGGCCTCCAAATCCTCGACCATGTTGCCGACGGTGTAGTCCTTAGGATCTTCGAACTTCGACGACTTCCCCGAGCCGCGCTCGTCGATGAAGATGAGCCGGTTGGTGCGCATTAGCGGCAGGAGATACGGCAAGAAATAATCGTGCGACGCGCCCGGACCACCATGCACGATCACCAGGGGCGCGCCCCGCCCCATAGCTTCGTAGTAAATCAGCGCTCCATGGTTATCGACGAAGCCCTGCTGCACCGGATACACAGAAGCTTGAGAAGGTTGAGCGAAAGAAGAACAAGCCAGGACGGCCACAAATAGCAGAACTAGTAGTTTGCGCATTTGGCGGACATGCTAGCACAGCGCGCCGCGATCGCGTCGCAAAGGGGCCCTTCAGGCCCCGTTCGCGACGTGCAAGTACCAAGTGAGCTTCAGCTCGAGGCGCGCGACGATTAGCTATCCACGCGCCACAAGCTCGAGGAAACATTGTTAGTGCTCCATTTCACTCATCGAACTCACCTGAGAGCGGAAGAAGAGGAAGAAATTGGAACCAACTTCAATAGCTCTTCCAGCAGCTTCCACGGCGTCCATTTTGTCCGACGAAGTGATACCGCTGCTTCCATCCGCTGCCGGCCAGTCGGCCTGGTCTAGCACGAGTACCGGCCTCACCTCCCACCAAATTGCTTTCGTGTTCAAAAAGCCATTGTCGACAACATGGCTATGATTGGGCGTTGGCACAAACACTGGCGCAGCCGGAGGGCCGTGCATCTTGCCCAACGCGACCAGCGTCCGCGATAAGTCGACAGACGAGGCATGCATCGTGCACGTGCCCGGAACCCGATGACGCGGGTCAGGACACTGCGTCGTAATAGCTGAATCGACCTTCTTCTTCCAAGCTTCCGGTACTGCACCGAAGAACTTGATTAACGCAGCACCCAGCTTCCCGCCGCACAGTTCACCTGGCCTGCCTCCATGCGGACACTCCATCGCATCGTTAGGATTTTGATCATTGTCCACAGAAAACATGGGAATCAGAACATACAGGTGTGCAGTGTTTTTGATGCTGCCACCGGTCGGATCTTGTGTCGGTTCGGTAATCGCCTGACAAATTGGTGTCTGCATTTCATTGGGATCGGACTCGGCGAGTATGCCGTTGAAATTCAGATCCAATCTCGGCTGGTCCACGCAATCAAAGTTCTGCGTGTAAGTGAACGTAACCAGCTTGTTATTGCCAAAGCCGTGAGTCTGATCGGGCAAAAGCTGCTGTGCTGACGCAGAGCCGGCTACTATCGTCAGAACCGCGCACACAGCCACAAGCCCGATATGGGTAGATCGGTTTTTCATAATATTTCTCCCCAGATAAAGCTCTCGTTAATGGTTTACGAACATCTCGCTAACTGCCGGGCCTCATGCCGCGACGAGGGACCAGAACCTGGCGGTAGGCCCCTCGTCGTCGTGAAATCGGATCGAAGAATAACAGCCTTCAAAGTGACTTCAGGTATTCGACAAGATCATGCTTCTCCGGGTCACTAAGCCCAAGGTTGAATCGGTCGTTATAGCTGTTGACGACATCCAGGAGCGTTTGGAACCGTCCGTCGTGATAGAAGCGGCCTTTGTCCTGAGGAAACATGAATAGCCCGCGCTCGCGTACAAAGACTTGGGCAAGATTCATGGTTCGATAACCATGTACCGCGGCGCCTTGCGCGTTAATGCTGGCAGGCGCACGATTGGCTTCGAACGCGTCTATCTTCATTTCGCTTGGCGTGTGCTGGTTCCAACCTGGCTCGGTCCACAACGGCTCGCGATGACAGCTATTGCAATTGGCCTTTCCGCTAAATAGCTGGTCTCCACGTTCTGCAGCATCGGCATCGAAATCGATTCCCGGACGCGGCTTAAGTGCGGGCAATGCAAGCTGATAGAACTGCAGCGCAGCCAGCTTGCCTGTGACCCGGTCGTCATCGGGATTGTCGATCGACACGTGCCCCAGTTTTGCCTTTGCGGCGATTGGGAACTGCGCGGCGTTATCGAAACGCTCATCGAAGAAAGTTCCCTTGCCGTGCATTTCGTCCACCGCGACGAATGCATTCCAATACGTCACCGTGCCCCAGCCGCCGGTCCACGTGTGTAAGTTGTGGCCCGCGAGCCCGCGCGCATTGGGGATCAACGTGGCACCCGGCACATTCATGCCCGTTACCATGCCATTCGTGACTTGCCGAGGATTGAAGGCCTTGCCATCCAGGAAAATCTCAGCGTCGAATTTTCCTGGTCCCCAACTGTTCAGAACTGCTCGAACCTGGTCCGCGGTGATGTTCGGGTGGACAATCTTGAGCAGGTCGATAACCGGCTGGAGGTTGGGCGCGCTCGCGACGATTGCCCCTACGTTCAGATCGTGATTAGCGATGCCATCTATTCTCTTTCCAATACTGGGAGCAATCGAGTTATCAACGGTTGAGTGGCACACGGCACAGGTAAGTCCAACCGAGCTAAGTGTGCCGTTTCCATTGAAAAAGCCTTTCACTCCAAGCACTGCGTTCAATTTAATAAGGAGAAGCGTAACGGTGGGATCATTGAGGTTCACCTTGCCGCTCTTTATCGCTTGAATAACGGCTGGAGGCAATGCATCCGAATCGACCTTGAGGCCGAGTTGTAGCGCTTGGGTTGGTGTGAGATGGTTGATTGTTTGGTGGAGCTTGAGCTGGCCGCCCCAGAACGCCTCATCTCCGAAAGTGTCGAAGCGAAAGGTTTGACGTCCCTGGTTGATCATGTTCGTGGAATTCGCTTGCGCGCTTCCAAAAAAGCTGGAACTGGAACTCTGATCACTGGGAGTTTGTGCGAAAAGCAGGATTACCAGGACGGGAAACAGTGAAAGTAACAAATAGCGTTTGTACATTTCTTGCCTCCGAAATCGGTTAGCGTGTTGACGACCAGAGAAGAGGAGTCCTTGAATTGCTGAAGCGCGAAGCTACATCGGCAAATGCGAGGGGCTACTCAGCGCGGTATTCGAAGTAAAGTATGGCTCTGTTGTTGGCCGAGGAATGCAAAAAGAATGTCAACATCCTGTCCGAAAAATAACTGAAGCGTCAGAATGCGCCGCCGTATGTGAATTGCCGGAGTGGAGGAAAAGCCGATTCGTTGAACTGAGGTGAAGGGGCCGGATCGGAAAGTCGGTATTGCCCGAGAACAAATGTAGATGTCGTGGTCAGGCGATTTCACGGTCACACTGAACAGACTTATTCGACGACAATGTCACTCAGGTCGTACCAGCCATCACTCTGACGTCCGGCAATTGCCAATTTAATAGCGGGCGTACGGGTACGCGGATCAAGTAGCGCTACGCGGAGCCGATATTTTCCAGGTTTCAAATCCCAAGGAATAGGTACGCTGTTTTCGTAGACAGAGTCACCTGGAAGCCACTGCCGGATGTCGGCATCAAGCGGCACAACCGTGTCGCCGATTTCAAGCGCCAGCAGGTACTCGCGATAAACCGGCGCAACCCCTGCGTTAAACCACCACATGTTGATTTGCGCCATGGAACCGGGTTTGACGCGCGTAGGGTATTCAAGCTTTTTCAAAACGAAGCGGTAACCGATCTGCTTCTGGAATTCATCAAACGCCGACTTCCATTCCTCCGGGATGGTGCTCGATTTAATGTTGATGGTTGAAACGTGCCAGCGCAGCGCCTGATCGAGAATAGGTTTCAGCGAAAAACCCCACTGCTTCCACGACAATGGAACTCCGCAACTTTCAAGCGCTACCGGAGCCGTTCGCCACACATCCTGCAGGTGTCCACGTGCGATCTGTTGCGGATAAAGATCGAGCATGTGCGCAAAATTCCTGGACGGCCGCCCCATGTCTCCCCAGCAGTCAAGCCGCCAGCCGGCGCCATGTTTCGTGCCGTAAACGAGCGCTTGTAACGCGTCGAAGTTCATTAGCAGAGAGGTGCGTGTGAACGCCTGAAGGTAAACGTCGATGAGCTCTTGCTGTACTGGCCAGTCTGGTAAGTACGGTCCCCATCCTTCACCCCAATAGCCCACGGTCGAAATGTCAACGTGGTTCAGGTCGGGATGACCGTCGTACCGTTTGCCCATCTCGCTGATGATCTTGCTCCAGCTTTTGATATAGAAGGGGTCGGCGGAATCAGGAGACCAGATCTCACCATCTTTATCACTTGCTTTGTTTGCCCGGCGCGCGCCCGAGTGAACATACCAATCCGGCAATGGATGTTTGTCGTCATAAGGCATCAGCCGAATTGCGAGCTTCTGGCTATGACGATGCGCTTCGGCCAATGCACTGTCGATAATTTCCCAGCGATATTTGCCGGGTTGCGGCTCGAGCTGCGACCAGAACCAGCGCAGATATGCGACGCTTGACCCGGGAAAATCGACGCTGCCGGCCGGCGCGTCCGCAATGGGCGCTTCCGGTCCGACCTCTGACCACTTCGTTCCTTCGTTCAGTGCCTGCCCAGAAAAGCGGTTGAATGTCTCGATGCCCATCCCAGGATTTACGAGGATGTCATCGATTTCGGCCGGACGGACGACGGTCGTAGTCTGCTCAGTCTGTGCGGACACCAATGAGCAAAACAAAATCAGGATCGTGAATATGCGCATGGTCATGAGTCAAGAACTATACTGCCCGAACCCAATTTTAAAAAAAAGTTATCGGGTTGGCGGTTCCGTGTTTTCCTTGATTGAATCCGATGTTTTCGCCATGCCGTGCTAAGCGGCATTTCAAAGGGCGCTGAGCTTGACCCGAGTCCAATGCGGCAAGAAAATCCGAGCAGTTGGTCCCGACTTTAATTCCTTAGTTCGGTTGAGTACCGTCGTTCAGTTTCGGTTCCTTCTTGGGGCCACTAACTTTGTCCTGACTATCTGTCGAAAACAGCATGAAGTGGCTGAAGCTGTGCTGTCTGTAATACCTGTGCTTTCTGAAATCAAAGTACAAGTCCGCTTTAATCGGCAGCCAGAGCTCCACATCTTTACTATGGAATTGAACGGGCCCGTAGTCGACGATTTCTCTTTCAGTTAGTAATTGGATATCCGGCATCGGTTTTACCAGTTGGGCTTCGATGCGGACAATTTGGAAACTCCCCGCACTGACCCAGGCGCGCCCCTTCAAGTTGACAGGGTAAATCAGCCCTCCAACTTTAAACTCGTGAATACGATTGGGGCGGTCATCCCGCTGCCGAAAATGTATGAGCCATGTTGCCTGGCCTTGTAGTTCCCCCAGTCCTTCACAAACAAATTCAAAATTGTCTCTCATGTCGGGATGAAAAACCAAGGCCAGCGATGGGAAACCATTTGTAACCATACCGTCAGGAAATGTATCAGCCGGAGGTACGGGCACTTGCAGGTTTTGCGTTCGATACTCTTCCACTTCTAGATAGCCTGGCCTTGCTTCCGAAATCTGAGCAACGTAATTGTACTTGCGCGTTTCCTTTGTTATTGCATGCCCAAGTTCGTCGACCCTTTCATGGACAAGATCTTCTATCGCGGAGAACTTCGATATATCATTTGCAAACTGCTCCACTTTTATTCCGCTCTCAGTCATCAGCTTGTCGGTTGGGCAAGACACTCCTGATGCGACCGAGGGCTTTTCGTCGTCAATTCCAGGAGGTAACCAGGACTTGATAGATAATCTTAAGTCGGTATCATCAGCAACCGAGTCGGACGGACTGATCAGAGTGACAGTAGTCGATAGCGTTTCAACCTTAGGCAGCGCGGCGGCCCTGTCCTTAATGAGCTTAATAAGATTTTGCGCCTCTCCAGCTTGCGTATTGTCGGGAGCAGAGCGGAGAAAACCGTTGAGCGTGGAAATGGCTTCTTCTGTTCTGCCCAGATTTGCAAGCGCAGCCGCCAATGTGAGGTCTACAGAAACGCCCGCGCCTTTACTCTTGGCGATGGCCATTTGGCACTGCGCAAGTGATTTTTCGAATTCATGTTGCCTAAGATAGGCAATGGCAAGAAACTTGTGCGCGAGCCAATAGTCGGGATCGGTGGCCACGGCCTCTTCGAGAGTTCCCCGCGCTGCAATATCATTGCCTTCATGTAAGCGAATCCGTCCCAGTAGTGTCAGCACCTGCACATTGCGCGGATCCTCTGTTGAAGCCTTTGTTAAGAACGATTCAGCTTGATGGAAATCCTGCTTCAAGAAATATAGATATCCCAGAAGGAAACTCACATCCGCACTGTTCGGGGCAAGTTTGTTTGCAGACCCGAGGCTGTTCTGGGCTTCTTTCAGGTTCCCGGACTTCAGCGCCCTAACACCTCGCTGAATCTCTTTGCGGGCCTTCTTGGACAAGTCTGGAGCGTTCGGCGCCTGGATTTCGACCGCGTTCGGGTCGCGTTGGAGGCTGATTTCAAGACGATAGCTAGTATAAAGACTTCCAACTTGATAAGACTTTTTGGCACTCAAGTACCCGACGGCACTGGCTTCAATCTCGTACTCGCCTGAACTCAAATCCCCAAAAGAGACTTCCGATTGATCCGCGGTAGTCAACCAACGAATGGCGTGAGTCGTTTTGTTTTCAAGCTTCACGACTGATTGGCGGTCGAGCAATTCGTGATTTGCGCCAACGACCGTGAGAACCAATACAGCACCTACGGATCGGTAGACCTGGGCCTGCGATGGGTCACCCATCGCTGTGGATGAGAAAACATCAGTTGGCCGCGGCGGCTGTGCCACTAAGCGCATGGCGCAGACAAGGAACAAGGAAAAGATGGCGAATCGCCCGCCGACTCGAGCAGTCATTTGTAGATTCATCCAGGGTTTCTAGCGAGTTTCTCACCTGCGCAGAATCCCGATCAAGTCAAAATACGGTCAACGGTTTGGTTTATCCAGTTCATTGGTGACGTGAGAATCCTTTTGCTCTTATCACTTATGAGCCGAGTGGCCAAGCGAGGGCAAGTGCTCCCGTCACGGTAGTCGCGGAAGAAATCAGCTGCGCACGTATTTGTTGAACCAATCGATGGTGCGCTGCCAGGCCAGATCGGCGGCGGCCTTGTTATAACGTTCCGGCGTCGCGTCGCAATGGAACCCATGCACAGCGCCAGGATAGATATAGCCTTCGTGCGTGACGTGCGCCGCCGTGAGCGCCTGGTCGTAAGCCGGCCAAGTCGCCGCCAGCCGCGTATCGAGTTCCCCGTGGTGCACGAGAATCGCCGCCCTAATTTTCGGGATGTCCTCTGAAGGGGGAGGGCCGCCATAAAACGGCACCGCCGCCGCCAGATCATTTCCCAGCCGCACCGCCAGCATGTTGGCGGTCGAGCCGCCGTAGCAGAAGCCGGTAGCACCAATTTTCCCTGTGCAGTCAGGGCGCGCCTTCAGCCACAATGCGGCGGCCACCATATCCTCGAGCATCTTGGCCTTGTCGATCTTGTTGAACATCTGGCCGCCCTTGTAGTCGTCGCCGGGATACCCGCCGAGAGACGTCAGCCCGTCCGGCGCAAACGCCATAAAGTTGGCCAGAGCAAACCGCCGCGCGATGTCTTCGATATGGGGGTTCAGACCGCGGTTCTCATGCACCACGATTATGCCGGGCAACTTGGTCACCGTCTCCGAACGGGTGTCAGCACTGATCGGCCGCACAAGGTATCCCTTGATACTTCCGTTGCCCTGCGACGAGGGCACGGTTTCGTAACTTGCTTTGATCCGGTCATCCGTTCGAGATACCTGCTGGCCCAGAGCATAATTCGGCATCAATGCGTTGATGATCGTGGCGGCGGCCAGACCGCCTGCCAATTTCTGCACGCCCTCCATAAACGCGCGGCGACTAATTTCACCGTGAATGAAATCGTTATAGAGCTCGATGGCTTCGATTGGCAATTTGGGTTTTGGCGGTTCCATTGATTCACTCCCGCGCCGATGATACTGCTTTCCCTTGCGAGGTCACAATGGGAGTGCCGTCATCCGCTAAAAAAGCCCTAATCTTGGACCACACTATTGCACTCGGACACCGGTCAGGAGAGATAACGAGCGCTATTGCGGTTTTTCAAAAAAGCGCTGCGGCGATAGACTTGATTTGTGTGAACACTCGGTTCGAGCGACGCGTGCTCTGCCTCATCTTGGCGCTCACTTTCTGTGTCTCCAAGATCTCAGCCAGGCTCATTCCGGTGAAACACAAAGAAGGGACTTCTCACGGTTTCATCGTCTTGCGCTCGCAAGAAGGACAGGATCTCGCTACTGGAGATACGATCGAGACCGTCCAAGGCGAGAACGTAACCAGCGAGATGGTGCTTCATTTTAAGGATGGTTCCGTCTATGACGAAGTAACGACCTTTTCACAAAGGAAAGAGTTTCACCTCATCTCCGATCATCTTCGAGAAGGAGGAAAATCATTTCCAAATCCAGTCAATGAACTTATCAACGTGGCAACAGGTGATGTAGAAGTTTCCTCAGTTAAAAAAGGGACACCCAAGAGTGAGCATCACCGACTGCAAATCCCCGAAGATGCTGCGAACGGCTTAATGGTAACGCTGCTAAAAAATCTGTCGCCGTCCGAGCCCGAGACCACCGTGTCTATCGTTTCAACTTCCTCGAAGCCACGCGTAGTCAAACTCAAAATACACGCCGAGGGCAAGCAGCCGTTTTCTGTGAGTGGTGAACGCCTGGAGGCGATTCATTACGTGGTTCACACTGACATTGGAGGTGTTGCGGGAGCGGTTGCCCCTATAATCGGCAAACAACCATCTGACATTCATATCTGGGTGGTCGGTGGGAAAGCTCCGACTTTTGTGAAGTTCACAGGGCAGCTATTTGAAGGTGGACCGGTCTGGAACATCGAACTTGCCACCGTAAAGTGGGAAGATAATTCTTTGGCGAACGAGAAAAAATAAAGGGCGTGTACGGCGTTAGGTAATTGTTTTGTTTTGCTTGAGGAGCAATGCGATGCTTCCTTTGAGGAAATGGACAGTCAGCTTAACGACAAGAATGGTGATCGCCTTGTTGGCGTGCGGAACCCTGCACACCGCCAACGCAGAAGATAACGGTCTCGAGCGTACTCCGGTTCTTGGTTGGAGTAGCTGGAGTTTCATCCGCAAGCTTCCCACCGCGGACAAAATGAAAGCCCAGGCGCTTGCCTTGCACAATTCCGGGCTGCAGAAACTCGGCTACGAGTACGTGAACCTCGACGACTTTTGGTATCAGTGTCCGGGGCCTCAAGGTCCGAACGTCGATGCTTATGGCCGCTGGATCACAGACCCATCGATATTCCCGCCGCAGGGAGATAACGACGGCATCAAGGTCGTGGCTGACTTCATTCATGGTCTCGGAATGAAGTTTGGAATTTACGTTACGCCGGGTATTTCAAAGCAAGCGGTCAGCCGGAACACGTCGATCAAGGGCACGTCGTACACTGCTGCCCAGATTGCCGAGCCGTCTGTAAAGGAGAATAACTACAACTGCAAAGGCATGGTCCGCGTTAACTACAAAAAGCCCGGAGCGCAGGAGTACACGAATTCATGGGTCGAGATGCTCGCGGGCTGGGGTGTCGATTACATCAAAATTGACGGCATGACAGACGACAACGCCGCTGACGTGAAGGCATGGTCGAACGCAATACGGCAGAGCGGACGGCCCATGGTGCTGGATGTCACGCAGGGGCACTATACAACCGCCCTCACACCTACGTTGATGAAGTACGCCAATCAATGGGAGTTCGCGCCCGACGTCGAATGCTATCGCTGCGAAAAAGACGACAGCAGCTATCCTCTGACCAGTTGGGCCGACGTTTCCAACCGCTTCGACTTCGTTGCAGAGTGGCAGCCTTACGCGGGCCCGGGCGGATTCAATGACTATGACTCCATCGAGATTGGAAACGGCGACAACGACGGACTGACTCCCGACGAGCGCCAAACCCAAATCAGCCTATGGGCCCTTGGAGCATCGCCCTTCATCCTCGGCATCGATCTTACTCACCTTGACCAAACGGATCTGGAAAAATATCTGAAGAACTCCGAAGTGCTTGCGGTTGACCAGGACTCGATCTCCGCGAAAAGGGTGCTCAATTCCGGCGACCATCAGGTTTTCGCTAAAAAAGAACCCAATGGAGACGTGATCGTCGGCTTGTTCAACACAGGCGGCAAGTCGGAGGAAGTCTCGGCTTCGATCTCCTCCCTGGGCCTCTCCGAAAACAAAAACGGCTATTCGTTACACAATTTGTGGGGTGGACACACGACCGGCGATACGAAGCAAACAAGCAACATCAGCGCGGTTGTTCCGTCGCACGGCGTCGTGCTGTACCGGGTCAAAGGGCTCTAAATTGCTCGACGGCTGAGGAACCGACCCTGTCGTTGCCCTCAATCCGCAATTACGAAACTGCAGATGCACCCAGGAAAGTGTTAAACATATAAAATCCCGATTCCTGCCCAGCCCTGGTCTTGACGCTCAATGATTTCTTCAGAGCGATAGCGGTGCTTGATTTCGTTCCAGAACACGTCTACGTAGCAGTTGTCGCGTTCGGCGTATTGATGTCTCGCAATGTCGTGCATCGCGATGATTCCACCATCGCGAACCAGGGGAGAGTACAACTCGAAATCACGCTTGACTCCATCATAGGAGTGGTCGCCATCGATAAACAGTAGATCAGTTTTCCCACCGGGAAGGATTCTCTGGACCTGCTCCCTGGTTGACTGGCTGTGTGAATCGGCGCGAAGAGGAACTACGCGTTGCCGGTCCTTCGCGAACATACGAAAAAACGGACGACTGAGCCAGCTGCGAGAATCTCCATTGGCCGCCGCCGGTAAGTCGACGCTGACCAATGTCGCGTCCGGCGTGGCAATTCGGCAAAGCAGGTATAGCGTCCCGCCTAAGCTCGTGCCGATCTCCACAACCCTCTTTGGGTTGAGCGATTTTGCGATTTCGACAAACCTCGCTATTTCGAACGGCACTTGAATAGACTTGATTGCGTATTCGTTCAACGCGAAATGCAGCGATGATTCCAGCTTTCGTGGCGCAGGAAGCGACAATTTGACTGGCAAAGTCGCGAGTGAGAAGGCGAGCCTGGTTCGATTTCGAATTTGTGAAATGGTCAACATAGTTCTTCCGGATTCTAGCACTCAGCACCGATTCTTACCGTTCGCTTTCGCAGCCTTGACCATCATCCATGCGCACTAAAGGCGCCCCTGATCTACCCGAACTATCGCACACCCTGCGAGCGCATCTTCTCTCGCATCTCGCGCTCATCGTCGGCCCCCCAATACTTGCAGTCGAGATGAATAAATACGGACGTGTAAGGGATCGCGAGATTGGTTTTCAAAATCAGCACGCGATATTGCCCGCTGTCTTTGGCGATTTGGTCGATCAGCGACTGGTGAAGTTGCGAATTGACTTCATATCCATGCAAAAGTTTCGCAAATCTGCGCGCGGTAATTTGAGACACCCACCCCCTTCTGTTCAGGAACGAATGGCAGCTCAGCGTCCATAGAAATGACGGGTCGCACGTGGATGGAGTCCCTGATCTCCGCGAGAACGCTGCGCACTACTTCCAACTGATCTGAGTTGGTCTCAATCGTCTCGATCCCCGCGCCAACCTGCGCCGGATAAGCCGAGTCGACGACCAGTATCCAATTGCGGTGGCCCAGGATCTGCAGTTCGTCTTTCACGCGCGACTGCCAGGACTGGGCGTTTGCGGGAATAGCCAGGAGCGGCAATGCGCCAACGAGCAATGCCAATACAAGAGAAGGTCTGTTCATTCAAATCTCCTATGGCTTCTGGTAACAGCCGAGATCGATTTTCCCGGAACTAACTCGCGCCGAGCCGTCGAGGTCGAGTTCTCCCACCGGCAAGTCATCGATGGTTCCTGCGCCGATCGCAGGCGAACCGGATTGCAGATGAAAATCATGCGCACCGGCATCTACAAAGTGCGGATCGGCAAAGCGTGAATGCTGGTCGTTGCCCGTGGACTTAACGTAATTTTCGAAGCCCTTCGTGGTACCGGAGACGCCAGCCCAGGCGCTCGCTTCGGCGCCGGCGGCGCAGTAATAAAGGTTGTGGTCAATAAGCGCGGGCGGCTGGCCTTGATCCACCTGGGTTTTGATCAACGAAATCAGGCAGCGCGGGCCCGCATAGACAATATTGTTCTCGAACACGTTGTCCGACATGTTCCATTGCATCTGGAACTCACCGCTGCCGGTCGAGGACGTGTCGTTTTCATATAGCGTGTTGTTGATCACCTTGGAGTGTTCGGTGTGTCCGCGGTCGGGCGCGTAGCCTCCAATGGAAACACCCGCCGTGTGGCAGTGATAAATAAGATTATTGCGGGCGGTAATGTAGCTGGTGGACCGGTCCTTGTGCTCGCTGGCCAGCTCGATCCCGAAATCCACGTCATGCATCGTATTTTGCTCGATCAGAATTCTGGTCCCGCCATCCACGTAAATGCCGTCAGACGATTGATCGTTTCCGTACGCAGGATTGCCGCGTGAGGTGATGTTGTAAACCAGATTATGGCTCACGACGCCATCGCGGGCCTGATCGACGGCAGGATCGGGCGCAGTGCGCTCGAACCCTATGACATCGATGCCGATGTTGTTGTTGTCGTGAACCGTGTTGTGGGTGATGCGGAAATTCGTAACGTTGCCATTTACTACCAGCGACTCGCTCGACCCGGTTTTCAAATGATGTACTTCGTTGCCGTCGATGATCAGGTCGGTAATCGGAGCTTTGGCATTCGTGCCATAGACAGCGATTCCAAATCCATTGCCGCCGCTCCCCGGCTTATCGCGACCTGGGAAGGTCTGTTGAATATCGTGAACATTATTTTTCAGTAGTTCAATGTGCGAGCCGGAGCCGATGACGTTAATTCCCAACGGGGCAAGGTCATGCTCGGCGGTGCGGAAATTTCGGATTTCAAATCCTTCGATCCACACGTAAGACTGATTCTGAATAGTGACCACGCCCTGTCTGCCTTGAGGGGTGAAGTGTGATGCGTCCAGCACCGCAGTTTCTCCCGGATAACTTTTGAAAGTAACAAAGCCGTCATTCGCATTTCCAGAGACATTGATGCGCACCAACTCCTCGTAAATCCCGCCGCGAACGAAAACCGTGCTCCCGGCATGGACGGTGTCGGCGGCATGTTGAATCGTCCGCCAGGGCGCCGATTCACTGCCGGAATTGGAATTATTGCCGGAGGTGGCCACGTAAAAGGAGGCGTTGGGCTGAGCCGAAGCGGCTGAGGCACACAAAAACAAAATAAACGCAGTTAGGAATTTCACGCTCAATCTCCCTGGGTTATGCGGTTGCTCCGTGGACAAACAAAACTACGTAGCTACAAAGGACACAGCATTCCACGAGAGCCTATTTGCGCTGCACTGGCAAACTTCGGCGTCAATGAGTGCTACCGGATTAGTCGCCACTGCTTTCCTTATTCTTACTGCTGCTTGAGTGACCGGATCGAAGCGTGTACAGCCGCACCGAAGTCGCCACCAACTCCTGCCGCCACGGCACGCTTCCGAAGGTTTTCCAGTAACTCCTCGACTTTGTACCACTCGTCGTTTGTCTGGCAATGCAGCATTTGGTTGTAGAGCTGGTGTTGTAATTCATTGAACGCGACTAGCTGTTCTATTTTATTTTCTACCGCAGGATAGCCAGCCCGTGCAGAAATGGTCATCTGATAGCCCAAACGGATCAGCCATTGGAGACGCTTAGGCGCGTTCTGATGATCGTTAAGGGGCACTATGGCGTCCAGGATTTCTTGTCGAGTCATCTCATTCACTTCGGCACCTGATATTGGAGAGGTTCGGCGCACCGCAGCCCGCAAGTTTTGAAGCTTAAGCTTTTCGCGAAGCCAAGAGTTTCTCCGCATTATTGTGATAAACCTTGCGCAGTATTTCGTCCGAGAGTCCGAAGCCATTCAGGCTCCAGTGATAGCCGAACTGTTCGGTTTCATAGAAGTGCTCGTCCTCAGTTTCGAGGACCCGGAACGTAATTCGATACATGGACTTATCAAATCCCATGTCGGTGCCGTAAACCAGGCGGTCGGCATACCTTTCGTAGAACTTGGCGGTGAAGCGGGGAATGGGCGCAGTCTCGGCATAGCGCGCCGAGATGTCGGCATAGAGATTCGGCTGAGCATCGAGCACTTCGCCCAGGCGCGCCAGATCGTAGCCCAAATTCGCGAAGTGGCAGGCGATAAAAGTCGTGTTCGCGTGTTTCTTGACCGTGCGCTCCAGAATGTCAACCATCCCGGAAAGCTTGACGATGCCGGGCTGGTTGTCCAACCGCCAATGATAGGCATTCATCAGGCCGTCATTGGTGTTATCCATTGGCTGGTACATCCAGATCGGATCGGCGACATGAATGCTGACCGGCAGGCCCAACTGCCCGCATCTCTCAAACACGGGATCCATGCGTTCATCATCGGGATGCATGCCATTGGCCGTCACCGTGCTTGAACTCAGTCCCTTTCCTTTGTCGTGAAGCTCGCCAACTCCGCGCGCGCCGATGTCGTGACATTGCTCCAGTGCCTTGACAGCCTTTGCACTAAATCCCGGCTGGTCGTATCCGGTGTAGTCAAACCCGCACCACACCTCGAAGCGGTCGGGATGCACGGAATATTTTTTATAGATTTGGGAGAATTTATCTCCCGTCGCCATGGCCAGAATCATCGTCTTCTCTATGCCGACCTCGTCCATATTCCTGACCCACTCGGCGATTTCCTGCGCCGTCTTCGCGTAAGGATGCGAGTGCATATCAATGACAGGAAACTTCGCCTTAGGAACTTGTGTGATCGGAATCTTGTAAATGGATTTCGGCTTGTAGTCTTTGAGGAGAATGTGTTCCGGCGAGGACGCGGCGGATGTCTTGCTGGCTGATGGTTGGTCCGACGCTTGGTGATTTGCGTGTTGCGGCGCACTCCAGGCGGGTATAGCCCCGGCCATCATGCCAGCCGCGCCGGCGGTCTTCAGAAAAGAGCGTCGTTTCATAGGTTCTCCTTATAATTATCGAGATTCATCCACAATCAAAGAGGAAGTTCTAACTTCGTGTTTGTAGCGTCTTTTCATCGTTGCTGTCGGATGGCTTAGCGCGTTGGAAAGGTCGTCGCTTCGAAGGCGGAAGTACATCGAAGAACCAGTACGCAGTCATATAGAAGAGAACCTGCTCGATCAACAGTACGGGTATCAGGTACACGAATCCAAACGAACCCCACACAACGACAACTACGATCAGGTGAATAAAAAGCCAGCTGCAAACAAACGCAATGAAAGATGCAGAGCGTAGTTTGGTCCGATATTCTTCGACAGCGCCCGCTAAGAATCCAATGGACACCAATATCAGAAAAACCCAGAGAGGATTGAAGTGGTGAATTTCTGCGAAGATGAATGCTCCCACACCGACAGTGCACACTGAAAGTGCAGACGCAATCAGATACGTAAGATCAAGCATTCGGCTTCTGGCGGTCCCCATAGAAAATTGCCTGCCCTCTACTCCGCTCTCTCCGCTGCCGGCCCCACCGCAGTCGCCTGCTTGGTCTTCGGATCGATGCCGATCAGCGCCACTCCCCCGACTCCGTCGTGAAGATCGCTTACCACGTGGCCGCGAGCTCTCAGGTCGGCTTTGATCTTTTCAGGCAAAGTGTTGGGAACATACAGGCTGCCGAGTTTAGCGCCGTCCTGACCGAAGGAGCTGATGAAATGCTCGGTTGAGAAACGCGGAGCCTTAAACGCCTCCTCGGGACTCATGCCGAAGTCCACATAATTAAGGATGACCTGAATGGCTGCCTGGTCCTGCATGTCGCCACCCGCTACCGAGATCGCCATGACAGGTTGGTTATCGTGAAAGAGCAGAGTCGGGCTCAGCGTAATTCGCGGCCGCTTGCCGGGCTCAATGACGTTGGGAGTTCCCGCAAACGTGTTCAAGCTCGTCAGCCGCGCTCCGTGAATAATGCCCGTGTGCCCGGCCACGCCCGCCGTGCTCGACAAGCCGCTCGGAGTCGCCGCGATGACGTTGCCAAATTTATCTGTCACGCACATCACCGTAGTTCCGCCATGCCACGGGCCGGTGATGGTCGGCGGCTTCGTCGGCTTCATGTTGTAGGGATCGCCAGGCCGCAGCTCGAGAGATGCTTTTTTCGGATCAATCAGCTTGCGCCGCATTTCGGTGTACTGATCGGAAAGCAACTGCTGCATCGGCACTTTCGTAAAGTTCGGATCGCCGTAATATTCGTCGCGATCTGCGAGCGCCAGCTTCTCCGCTTCAATCACCGTGTGAATGTAATCGGCGGAATTGAATCCCATCTTCTTCAGGTCGAAGCCTTCGAGCAAGCGCAGCGCCTGCAAAAGATAAGGCCCCTGCGTCAGAGGTCCAGTCTTATATACGGTATAGCCGCGATACATGGCGGTGAGCGGATCGACTACGGGAGTTTTGTGCGCGGCGAGATCTGATTTCCGAAGGAAACCGCCCTTTTCGATATACCAGGCCTGCAATGCGTCGGCGATGTCGCCACGATAGAAGCGGTCCGAAACAGCTTGCAGCTTCTGCTCCCGCGTACCTTTCGCATTTTTTTCCGACTCGACTAATTTGCGAAACGTCACCGCCAGATCCGCCTGCCAGTGCACGCCGGTTTCGATCACCTGCCCGCTCCCCGTGTCCCGGTACGAAGTTGGACCGCCAGCGTCGAGAATCGCCAGCGTCGGCTGCACGACTTCCTCGAAACTCTTCGTTCCGTAAACTTTCAACAGCGTGACTACCGCATCAATGGTGCTGGGCACAGCCGCTGCCTTGACGTCACCATCCGGAATTCCATGCTTCATGTAGCAACCGATCGCTTTAGGATCGCGCGGCGCTTCTCCCATTCCCTCGATCAGCTTCACGTTCTTCTCGTTTGCGTTGTAAACCAGAATAGGCACTTCTCCACCCACGCAAAACGCGCCCACATAAGTTACGGAAAGCGCCAGCAGAGTGGCCGCGCCTGCATCAGCCGCGTTTCCGCCCGCTTCCAGAATCTTGATGCCGGCCGCAGTCGCGGCTGGCTTACCGGAAACAACTACGCCCTGGCCGCCGATCGCGACACTTGGCCCGTGCTTACTGACCGGCGTCTTGGTCGCCTGCGGCCAGCCGAAGGGAACGAATAAAAGCAAAACGAGCGATATTGAAATAATTTTGCGCATAGTTCGTCGAACTCGAGGTGACGGATATTGTATCTCGCACTGTCCGGCAGATTTTTCTCATCGCCCGGCACATCATATATAAACGAATCGTAATCAGGAGATATTCGTGACCCATCCTGGGTTCCCCGGCCCAAGCTTCTTCCACGGAACCAAGGCAAACTTGAAACCAGGGGACCTCATCAAGCCAGGCTACAGCTCCAACTACGGGAAAAGGGCGACGGCGGCTTACGTCTATTTTTCAGGCACATTGAATGCGGCGATCTGGGGAGCCGAAGTTGGCCTTCGGCGATGAACCCGGCAGAATTTATGTTGTCGAAGCGACCGGCCCTGTCGAAGACGAGCCCAACCTGACTGACAAGAAGTACCCAGGCAATCCGACATTGTCATATCGCTCCAAGGACCCGCTTCGGGTGATCGGCGAGGTCATCGATTGGCAACCCCACTCCGCCGAAGAACTCAGCAAGATGAAGGCTGGGGTTGAACGATCAAGACAACAGGGCGTTGAGGCCATCGAAGACTAGATGCGTGACGACTACTCTGTCATCTTCACAAAGTCCCTCGTTAGCTTTGCTGCAGGATGATTGTGAAGGAATTCGATCCAGGAACGTTCAGTCCTGTCTTTTCGGACCATTGAGCGTGGGTCAAATTCGACTGATTCCTTCCAACATGTAGTTCCGGTGTCATCCGTGATATTGAGAGTGTAAAAATTCCGAACATTAACACTGATTTCATTTCCGTTGGTGGACCGACTGCCTTCAGACGCACCCACCCCAAAATTCAGAATTAGATCGGCCTTGTCGCGCTGGTCTGTCCACCCGATCTGGGACGCAGCCAATATCAAATGTGCGCTGTCGAGAACAAATGAATCCCCGCTCGTATTTTCGATAAACACTAGTCTCGCCGATTTGAGTTTCGGCGATTGCTCCGCTGAGAGAACGGCAGCAAAAAATCCAATCAGCGCTAGCAGAAACCACTTCTTCGTCAACATGACGGAAACTGTACCGTTATCTGCAGCAAAGAACAAGGGCGGGTGCTCCTCGACAATTCTGGTATTTCTGAAGCTGGATTCTTCCCGTCGAGCTTAAGCTTGCGTAAATCCAGCGTTGCGGACGCGGCGCTCAAGGGCCGTTCTACTACCCGGACGAGAGGCTTACTCGGCAAGCCCCCGCGGCATACTCTGCAATCGTGGCGCCGACATCGCGCGGACTAGTCGAGTGATGATGGCTCCGCACGACTATCCCGCAACCTCTCCCTTCAACACCGTCACCGAAGCTTTGGGCAGCGTGAACACGGTTTCGGCAGAGACGTCCATCGCCGATTCCATAGGCGGCAGGTTCGGGTCAGCATGAGCGCTCGCGTCCGCGCCGTGCCAGACGTATTGCTCGCTGCCGTACGTAACCACGCGCACCTGTCCAGAAAAGTGCCCGGTCTTGCCACCGTTTTCAAACGCGACTCGAACGGAGTGCACATTGTCCCTATCTTTATTGATGAGCAGCAAAGCCCACTGTCCGTCCGGGCGATGAACGGCATAGCTGGTGACGAGAGCATTCCCAGCGGCGTCTTCGATTTCTACATCGGCAGCATGAAGATGATGGACTCCCGTCCCGTGCGTAACCCACTCGTTATTGATCATCCGGCCGGCGTGGTAAAAAGCGGTGTAGCCCACGAACTTTCCATCACGATCCAACAGAGCGTTGCCCCAGATCGCCCAGCCCTGGCAACCGTGCTCGATCCGGCTAGGTTCAATGGGTGAATGAATATAGAGCGCGCCGCCCTCCGCAAAGAAGCTGCCCACATTATCGGCGAGCCATAGCGCCGAGAAAATATCGGACATGTAGACGGAAAGCGAACCGCATAGATTGCTCTCAGTGTTCATCAGCGGAACGGATGCAGGCAATCCGTCATCGCGAAAGGCCTGCAGAGTTTTGCGCGTCAGCTCGCGGTTGCGGTACAAGTCTTCCCATTTCATGGTGCAGGCTTCGTAGGGATATATCTCAAAAGAAGCGAACGACAAGTCTTTCTCACGCTTGTGCGACTTCAGATAATCATAAAAGCGGCCGAACCAGGATTTGTTTCCGCGCGCATCCGGCCAGACCGACACATCCTGGTTGATGCCCTGGAATACGGGCCCGCCCAACTTTGACTTCAGCGTGGGATCGACTTTTAACATTGCGTCGGCAAATTGAATGTAGAGCGTGGCGTAGTCCTCCGGCATGTAGAACTGGCCGTCGGCTTCTTCGTCCATCTCAACCCAACTGATGGGATAGCCTCGCTTTTTCAGATAAGCGATCATGGCGGCGGCATCTTCGGGGACGCTATAGATAAGAGGAACGGTGATCAGCGCCGGCAGATTGTTGGTGATGCCGCTCGTGTAGAAAATGTCCCAGCCAGTCTGGTCTCCGTGCGGGTTGAGATCTTTGGCGGTGTGCCATGGGTCGGTCGAAGAGCAATAGGTTGCGGTCTGCTTTTGCCCGTCCGGCGCATGCTTGACGAAATCCGCAAACTTTCCATCGGCTTCCAATCTGCCGACGTAAACTTCGTAAATCGCATATCCCACTCCATGCCGCACGTCGTCATTTCCGTGTGGCCCGGGCTGGTTCGAGGATTGCGTCATCACGACGCGGACCCAGCGCGTCGCGATCAGGTTGTCCGCAAGCTTCAGGGTCACGCTCCCGCCTTTGCCGTCGTGAACGACGCCTTTGGGGAAACGAATCCAGTTGCCCATCGCTTGATTTGACACAGGCAGGTATTCCCCGCCCTCGTTTGTAGAATCCAGCGCCGGCTCTTCCCAGTTCATGGGATCGGCTCCGACCCAATACTGCACTTCGTACTCACGGGCGCTGGGCTCGCACCAGTCAATGCGGACCGCATTCACGTCGTAGTATTTGCCCAGGTCAACAATGATCCATTGCGGATGCAATGAGTCGTCTTCTTTGGTGAACGCTTTGGTCAAATACGGGTTGCTCTTCCAGAAAGTTTTGGGATCGCCATCGGTTAGCCGCGAATAGCCGCGGTCGGTTCCACCATTGTGCGTGCAACCGCGATGGGGAAGGCTGTAGCCGAACGAATCGCGAATGGGCTCGCCCAGTTCCGAACTGCCCACGAAATACCCGGATTGGTTGGCTTCGTCCGACCAGCGCCCGTCGGGGTTCCAATGCCAGTAATCGATGGTTTCGGGCGTATGCAGGCGATAGCTGATCGGCCCCCACCCTGCCGACAGACACAGCTTCACGGTCTCGGGCGTGTAGATCCAATTGATGGACTCGCGGGACTGAATATCCATCGATGTCGCGAGGGCTTTGTCCGGATCGAAGGAGTTGAGTACCTCGTCGGGCGCTGCGTGCACTCGCAGGGTCGCGGGCGACGCTGCGGACGAAGGCAAAGCTGCTGAAGAGGAATCTTGCTCAGGCCGAACCAGCGCGCTGGCCAGCGGCTGAACCATCGCCGATGCAGCCGTGCCGGCGGTCACCCCTAAGAAAGTACGTCGCGAAGTACCCATAGAATGCCTACCTCACCTTCCCTCTAACCACCATCATCGACGCCGGCGGAATTTCGTAACTCGTGCCCGCGCCCGCATTCTTCGTCGAATGGGCCGCTGGCCCATCCGGGTCCGCAGAACCTCGCGTGTTCATGATCACCGCCTGCTGTCCGGAATTTGCCGAGTGCGCCATAAATACCGAAGTCGCGGGATGCCACTTGTACTGCTCGCTCCCGAAAACCGAAATCTGCACCGGCCCCGCGAAGGATTTCGCAGCGTGCGTGGAATCGTCGTGGAACTTGATCTCGAACCTATGCGGCGTTAACTGGTCCCGATTCACGATCATCACCGACCAGTCTCCGTCCGGCCGGTCGACGGCATAAGCGGTCAGCATGGCGTGCCCCGCGCCATCGGTGACGTCGCCTTTCGCGGGAAAGACGCGGTGCTCGCCATCTCCCGGCTTCAGCCACTCCAGGTTGATTAACTGCGACGCGAAATATTGAGACAGGTTCTGCTGTATCTGGTAGTCGCGGTCGATGGTGAACATGCCGAACGTTCCTGGCGAATCGTTGCAACCGTGCTCCATCTGCAGTGGTAAGTAATGAAAGTAATAAAGCCCCTTGCCGCCGCTGTTCAAGAACGCCCCGACATAATCCGCAAGCCATAGCGCCGCAAAGATGTCCTGGTTTGCCTCGCTGGCTGCGGAAGAAAGATTCGATTCGGTGATCAGCAAGGGCATGTCCGCGGGGACGCCATCCTCATGCCACACCTGCATGATGTGGCTCACCAGCTCCGGCTCGTCGTAAAGACTTCCCCAAGGGATTTTGCACGGCTCATACGGATAGTGTTCGAAGGAGAAGAACGCCAGCTCATTCATCGCGTTGTGCGATTTCAAATAATCGATAAATCTTCCGGTCCACGATGTCTTGCCGTTTTCATCCGGCCACGCTTCAATGTCCTGATTTTCACCAGTGAACGACGGACCGCCCAGCTTGAGTCCGGGCCAGACTTTGTGGATCGCCCTCGCCGCCTGAATGTAAAGCTCCGCGTAATCTTCCGGCAGCGTAAACTGCCCGTCGGCTTCTTCACCCAGCTCGACGTAAGCAATCGGATATCCGCGCTTCTTCAGATACG
>DASRFL010000002.1:0-4949 GCA_035651555.1 Terriglobales bacterium | reverse complement strand
ACTCCTTCGCGCACGTACAGCACTGCCTGATTTTGCGTGCCCTCGCGGCGGGTATAAAAGTAAAACGGTCCACCCGGTTGAGGAGCCGTAATGTTGCCGATGGACAGCAGCTGTTCCAGCCGGCTGTGGATCTTGTCGCGTCCCGGCAACGGATCGAGCAGACTGCGGGTATAGGCCAGCTGCTCATTAACGAACTGTTGCGTAGCCGGGTTGTTTGTGTCTTCGAGCCAGCGGTAGGGATCGACGACCTTGTGGCCATGAAGAACATCAACGACCGGCTCGGTTTTTGCCTTGGGCGGTCCTGTGGGCACCGGTCCCCTGTCTTCGGCGAGAACAGTGGTCATGAGAAGCAGTAGGGAAACGAAGATCGAATACCAGGCCATCATACGCACCTCGGCAGCGGTGATGGATCACAGAATGGAATCTTAATGCCTGATTTTTATGGTGGCGGTCACATCGCGGACACCAGCGCGCGCGAAGAGTTTCACTAGCGCGAGGTGGGATGGTATCATGAATAGCGAGAAGTTGAAGCGCCACCCCGGCGCGTTCTCACAACACTCCTCAGTAGCTCAATGGCAGAGCATCCGGCTGTTAACCGGAGGGTTGTAGGTTCGAGTCCTACCTGAGGAGCCATTTTTTTAACTCACGACTTCATCGCAATTGTCGCAAATCCTGGGGCGCTAACCTGGGATTCTGCGGGTGCCCCATAGCCTGCCCTGAGCGAGGTCGAAGGGTCTCGTCGGTTTTGCAAGACATGGGTTGTGATGAATGACCCAGAGCCTGCCCTTCAAATCCAGGCCAGCCGCCGATGTGAAATCACGGCGGCTGGCGAGAGATTAGATGGATTCCATGGCTTCACGGGTCAGGCCGGAAGAAAAGAATCGAGACTTCTTGATCGTCCTACCGAAGAACTTTTGATAATTATCGTAGGTGCGACGCATATCTCGAGGCCGTCCACCCGAGACGACGATGAACTCTGGTGTGGTAGGCATGCTTAATTGTGTACGCTTTAACAGATATTTGAATTCGAAGTCTGCGGGTGGCAGCGAGTATCCGATAAAAATCCAGCGTTTCGCGGAACGAAGCAATTCTTCCGCCGCAAACCACGACTTTTGGAACATGGGGAATTCAAGCGCCTTGCGGTAGCTAAATGTCGCTATTCGGGTACCGAGTGGAACGTTGTTTGCGCAAGTGCAGTAGACCTCCGGTCGCCGACGCACATCTTCAAGAATCGAAGCTGTGGCTTTTGTTGTATATCTAGTTATTCTCCTAAGGTCGTCTTCCTTTATCAGTTGATCCGCGATCCGATTACATTGATCTGGGTGGAACCAGAATAATCGTCGGCAATTGTCGCAATACAACCAGTTCGCTGAGCCATGAATTTTGATGACGGGAACACCGCGCTCAAACGAGTGCCCGTGCCTAGTGCGGGTGGCGAGGGCAATGACTTGTCCTTCCTTGAGCTTCTTTATAAATTTCTTAGAGGAGCGAAAATCATCAAAGTTTGGAGGGTCCGGTATAGCCGCCGGCAAAGCATCACAACCATAGTCAACTACAAGGTCTTCTCGGATCAGTTCCAACTTCCGTTCGATCACGGTATCCCAATTCATGCTTACAAACCCAAACTTCTTATCAGAAATTCTCGAAAAAAAATCATCAAGTCGCCACCAATCAGGTCCCTTCTTGCTACGTCCCACACGATATTTTTGGTCCAACATTCGGATAATCCTAGCTAAGAGTGCCCTCCTGACACTTCTAAGATCGGCAGGAGCAAATGACTTCCCGAGGTGGTGACCCGAGTTGGCGGATAGATCTACACATGTAAATATGTCTTCCAGATCCGGCCAATGCTTAGCGCCCGCCTTTCGTGAGTGATCGAAAGCATCGTGAATGAACCTGCTCAGGAAGTCCACCATCATCCGGCTTGGCCCGTGGCTAAAGTCGCGCGCCTCTAGAATAGCCTTGGTGAAACCGTTTGTTAAAGGTAGGCCAGCATGATGCGAGAATCCCGCGCCGACAATGAAAACGGTTTCAGCAGTAAGCTTGGCCACGGAAGAAAATTGTACTATCGAGTCACGGGACAAGAAAAAAGACACAAGAGCAACTTTTCTCATCTTTCGGCAATGGACACTGAGCGGTGTTTTGTCTCAGAGAACCGTCAGTCAATCGAAACCCCGCCCAAGCGGAAGCTCGGACGGGCCACCCGCCTTTCAGACGGGTAACTGGGGACAGCAGGAGCTTTCGAAGAACCGAAATTGGTGAAGGTTTCCGTTTGCCCCAGTTTGTCAGTTCTTCTCCCGCGAACCAATGGTAAACTTTCATCACTCCCCCCCGCGTAGATGAATGATCGATCGAATTACAGGAATCAACAGGACTACGCTCTGGCTGGCCTGGAAAGAGGTGCGAGCGGCCCTACGTGAGGCCAGCATTCGTGATGTCGTAGATTTCATTGATTACGATATCGAACCTGAAGTTTGGATCAGCCGCCTGTTACGGCAAGTTTCATCGGGGTCCTACGAACCCCGAACGCCGCTCCGTTTCCCACTATCTAAGAGCCGCAACTTCAACCGGGTGCTGACATTTCCGGACGTTCCGGACGTCGTGTTGTTTCGCGCGATTGCGGACTTTATTCATGAGCGAGCGCGCAAACAGCAGCAGCCCCATGTTTACTACCGACGAGCAGAACTTGGTCAGGCTACTAAAGCCGCCCAGGCAGCTGCCCAGAAAAAGATGGACAAGTTGGCCACGGACTATCGGTTTACGTCACGTCACAGTTTCCTCAATTGGCTCAAATACGCGCAATACAGAAAATACCTAATCCTTCGCAGAACTTACCCCCTTATCGTAGTGAGCGACATAACAAACTTTTTCAACAGTGTTCTGCATTCTGAAGTATCAAGAGCATTCAGAAGCCTTCCCATTCCGGCCGAAATGGTCGGCTTACTCTTTTTTCTTTTGGAGCGGCTCGCGATACGAGCTACGTACTGTGACTCACCGGGAATTGGACTACCAATTGACGAATTTGAATGCTCAAGAACAATCGCTAATCTAATCTTGTTTCCGCACGATCGCAGGATGGTAAACCTCGTCGGCAGTCAGGCGTATGTTCGCTGGATGGACGACCATGTCATCGGCGTCAATTCCGAAGCGCAAGGACTCAAAGTTCTGGCGGCTATGCAAGACTCACTTGCGAGTCTTTACCTAACGCCCAATTCCAAGAAGTCACATGTTCTTTCACTGGCCGAAGCGAAGGTTCATTTTCATCTCGATACCAACGCCGAGTTGGATTGTATTGACGAAAAGATCGCGAGAAGACGTCACAGTCGAGTATCGCTCATCCGCCAACTCACTCGCGCGTGGCGAGCTGCGCTTCAGAATGAGGGTAAAGGCCATTGGGAACAAATCCAGAGTCGCGTATACAGACTTGCGGGCATCACCCAAGCTCGATTTCTTCGCCGAAGAGCCATATCAGATCTTCTCGAAAACCCAACGCTTACGGAACGAATCAGCAGCTACATGAGATGCTCCGGCTCGGCAGCTGAATACATAACGTTCATCAGGTCAGTTATGGAACATCGACAACAGATACATAAAGATGTCCCCCTATTGTTACTGGAAAGCCTCCTGCGAATTGAGTCTCGAGGCTACAGTGCGCGCCGGATTGTGCGCATCGCCAATGCCATGTTGACTGATGTTATCGAAGGGAGGCGAGACGAATTATTTGCCGCTCCGGCTTGCCTGTTGATACTGAGGTTTGCGGAACCAGATGCTCTGACGGAACTGAGGCGTGGTTTTCGAGATCGGGGGCGCCCTCTCCCATCTCGTCTTATCCGCGCCGCAGCTACCGTCTATGCGAGTGCTGGGACAAGAGAATTTGCTGAGGTTCGAAGGGCGGCAGCTGCTCTCTTTCTAAATCCCTTGGGTCTTATGGTTAGGCTTGTACTTAAAGTTAAGAAATTCAAGGAGGTTCCCGAGCGATACAAGATCCGGCTCAACACCAGGTGGGATCCGGTTAGCAATAGATGGTACCTCGATATGCGAACGGTCGTGTCTGCAAGACTCTTGGCGCTTAACCGCAGGAAAAACGTGCAGCAATGGCTCAGGTCATGGAAGGCAAAACTGAAAAAGGACCGGATCTCAAAGTTTGATAAGCGATTGCTGGATCAACTTGTGGCATGAGGGGGGCAGGCCCACCTCTTCGGCACCACTCAAGTGGTTGCCCCACGCTTCGCGGTTTCCGAAGGGTGGGATCCTGTCGCCCGCCTAAGTCTTGATCCAGTGACGTGACCAATCGAATTCTCTCCAACCTCATCACAGGCCGGTGGCCCACTCAAGCACGGTTTCGGATTGAGTGGGGATCTCCAGCGCCCGTCTTAAAGCCTAAATTAATCTGCACATTGATCTCAATGAATCGGCCACTCGCGAGCTCAGGGAATCGTCAGTGACACTCGAACACCCCCGCCCAAGCGAAGCTTGGACGGGCCACCCGCCTGAGACTCCTAATCCATAAGTACTAAAAATCGAGTCGAGAAACGTCGCGCAGACGAAAATGTTTGACTTCAGTGTCGCCGAAATCTGGTCGTGAGATCCCACACCCTGTGGTGCGTCATCTGCCTACCGTTGGAACATCACCCACAACGGCCTATCGTGTCTGGTATAACCATTAGCCGTAGCCTGCTTTTGTCCTGGAGCATGACGGCCAAGAATTTGGGGTTGGAGGAAACGATAATCGAATGCGTGTCGGAGTGTTTACCCCGCTGTTGTCGCAGTTGCCGCTGCCCGCGGTTCTCGAGAAGCTTGCCTCCTTCGATATAAAGACGGTTGAACTTGGCACCGGAAACTACGTAGGCGATGCGCACTGCAAGCTCTCGATGCTGGAAAATAGTTCGGCGCTCGCCGATTTCAAAAAGGTCCTCAACGATCACGGAGCGACCATAAGCGCCTTGAGT
>DASRFL010000001.1:0-106101 GCA_035651555.1 Terriglobales bacterium | reverse complement strand
TGGAGTATCAACGCGGGCGGGTGGCGTTGATTTCGAGCGTGACGGGCCGGGCCGTGGGGAGTGAGGCATTGGCCGCGACAGGATACTGGCGGCGGCAGGTACGGGAGCCGGTCCAGTTCCGGCGGGCGATGGAGGGTTTGGGAGAAGCGGGGTACCAGGTATTCGTAGAGATCGGACCGGGGACGACGCTGCTGGGGTTGGGGCGGCAGTGCCTGGAGAGCAGTGGAGGAGTGTGTCTGGCATCGCTGCGGCGGGGAGAAGGGGAATGGCGGCAGATGCTGGAGAGCCTGGGCAGATTATATGAGCGAGGGGCGGAGGTAGACTGGGCGGGATTCGACCAGCCGTATGAGCGGCGGCGGGTGGCGCTGCCGACGTATCCGTTCGAGCGGCAGCGCTATTGGCTGGATGCGCAGGCGGTTAAAACCCGGTCGAGAAAGAACGCCGACGGCGGACACCCGTTGCTGGGCGAGCGCATCGAGGTGGCCGGCAATCCGGGGATGTCGGTTTGGGAAACCGAGATCAGCCTGGATAAGCTTTCCTATCTGGCCGATCATTGCGTGCAGGGCAGCATCGTCGTGCCGGCGACTGCTTATATGGAGATGGCCATCGCCTCGGCGCGCGAGCTTTTCGGCGAGGCCGTCGTACGGCTGTCCGATCTGGATTTCAGAAAGCCGCTGGTGCTATCGGCCGGAAACAGGCATTCGGTCCAGATATCCCTCGCGCCGATCTCCACCGAATCCGCCGCGATCCGGATTTACAGCCGGGCGGGCGGCGATGGAGCATGGAATCTGCTCTTCACGGGAACGGCAGCCAAGAGCGAGGCTCCGCCCAGCGGCGTGCAGCCTACCGGTTTCGAAGATTTCACCCGTACTGCGGCACGCCGGATTCACGCACGGGAGTTTTACGATTACTTCCATGCCCAGGGAAACCAGTGGGGACCGGCGTTCCGGGGTGTGACCACAGCGTGGGTCGGGAACGAGGAAGCATGGACCCGGGTGGAAATTCCTGAGCCGTTACAGGCGGAAACAGGAATGTACTGGGCTCACCCTGCCGTAGCGGATGCGTGCGGGCACGTGCTCAGCGCGATCAATGCTTTTGGTGCCGAGGAAGGGAAACGCCGCGGCGCGCTGGTGGGTCGCGGAATCGGATCCGTAACGATCTGGCGGCGGCCTCACGGGATGTCGCTCGTATGTTACGCCCGGGTACGGCCTGGATCGGAACCTAACATCCTTTTGGGTGACGTACGCGTTTTTGACCACGAGGGCAACCTGGTTTCCGATCTGGAAGGCGCGAGACTGCAGTACCTGGAAGCGGAAGCGGCCGACGAACGGCCGGAAAACTGGCTTTACCAGGTGGCGTGGCGTGAGTCGCCGCTGCCCGAAGCCGCAGCAACCTCTCCCACGCATTGGACTGTACTGGCAGACCGGTCCGGAGTTGGCGAGGCACTAGCTGCACAAATGAGTGCTATGGGGATACCTTACTTGCTCGTTACTTCACGCGGAGACGACGCGTATCGTACCCTCGTTGAAAATGCAGCATCGCATGTCGTTTGTCTGTGGGCTCTTGACATTGCTGTGGGTGAGAATGCCCGTGGAGACGAAATGATCCGGGAAGTAGTGCATTCCGGCGGCGTCCCAGAGATTCTGCAAGCCGTCGGCGTCGGTCGGCTTGTCGGTACGCGGCTTTGGCTAGTCACACGTGGAGCTCAAGCCTGTAACGACATCGCCCCAGTAGACCCATGGCAGGCCCCCATATGGGGATTAGGTAGAACATTTGCGTTCGAGCATGCAGACTCCTGGGGGGGCTTGATCGACCTAGATCCGCAACAGAGCGCCGAATCCAACGCCAGTACCTTGTGCCATGAATTGCGCGCCGGTGAGGACAAGAGCCAAGTTGCATGGCGCGCCGGCAGGCGACTGGTGGCTCGCCTTGAGCGTCAGCCTGCTTGCACTGCGAACGTTGCGCCGTTTCGATGCGACGGTGCCTATCTAATTACAGGTGGACTCGGCGGGTTAGGTGTGGAACTTGCCCGCTGGATGGTCGGTCACGGCGCTCGATGTATCATTCTGATGTCACGCAGCGGCCTCCCAACGCGCGACACTTGGGGCGAAATCGGTCCGGAGCATCCGCAGGCGCGCGTTATCAATACCATATTCGCTATCGAACATCAGGGCGCCGTCGTTCATGCCGTTTCCGTCGATATATCTGATGAGGCTGCGGTACGCAATTTCGTCCACTGCTGGGAACGCGAGCGCCGACCCCCGATTCGCGGAGTGGTACACGCGGCCGGAGTGCTGCGCCACTGTCCGATAACTGAGATTTCGCCGGAAGACCTGGCTACCGTCCTCCGGCCCAAATTAGGAGCCTGGTTCCTGCACCGCACGCTCGAACGGATGCCCCTCGACTTTTTTGTCATGTTCTCGTCGGGGTCATCTATCTTGAGCACAGCACAACTCGGTGGTTACGCCGCAGCAAACGCCTTCCTTGACGGCCTGGCAGCATATCGGCATAGGCTTGGACGACCCGGCCTGAGCATTAACTGGGGTATGTGGACTGAAGTTGGAATGGCGACGCAATATGTTCAAACACTCTCAGACCATGGCATGGGCGGACTTAGCACTGCAATGGGACTGGAGGTGTTCGCCGGCTTACTTGGGCGAAACGGACAGACCGCCGTGTTGCGTGTTGATTGGCAACAATGGGCACGCCGCTATCCCTCCTATTCGGCCGCTCCGTTCCTTTCCAGTTTACTTAAGAGAGCGACTACCCAATCTAAAAATGTGCGGAGTGAGTCTGCCCTACGACACATTCTAGATAGTCCCGAGTTGGACCGCAAACACGTATTGTTGGCCTATCTCACTACAGCTCTGGAGAGGATCATAGCCTATCCTGCCGGCGCAATCGATCCCACAGTACCCTTGAGTCATTTGGGGCTCGATTCGCTCATGGGACTCGAGTTCAAGAATTACATTCATGCGAATCTCGGCATTGCGGTTCCCATGGTACGCTTTCTAGAAGCCCCGCAGCTCACGACTTTAGCCGAGGAACTCTTGGAGACACTGGGGCGCAAAGATTCAGTCAACATGGAATCTGGCAGCGTTGATTCCGAAGAGAACCTGCTGGCACGAATTGACGAACTGACCGAAGAGGAACTCGATGCCGCGTTAGCGACTATCACGAGTAACGGAGGTGACCATGATTTCCAATGATGCTCCTCCGAGCGCACGACATATTCTGAGCGCTTTGGCCCTGGCATCCGGTTTTTCTCTTTTTTGGGCACTTATCGAACACATCGGGCTGCGCATCCGCGTCTCTCCTTACCAAGTGGTATGGACGCGGTATGCGACGCAGTTGGTGTTACTTCTGCTGTCGTGCGGGAGCCATTTCCGTGAATGCGTTTTCCGGCCGAGACGTCTCCATCTGCAGATTCTGGGGTCGCTGCTCATGTTAGGTATGCCGCTGTGTTTCATCGCCGCCGTGAAAAGGATGCCGGAGGCAGATGTGATGGGCATCTTCTGGGTCGCCCCCCTGCTAGTCGCCGCCGCTTCCGCCCTGCCTGGCCGGGAACGGCCCGGCATTCAGGCATGGGCAGCGACCTTGGCCGCATCGGCAGGCGCGGTAATGGTCACAGCGCCGCACGCCAGTCATTTCAGATTCAGCGCGCTCCTGCCACTGGGAATGGCAGCGTGCTTTGCGGAATATCAATTGATATTGCGTACGCTCGCGACCGAGCCTATCCTTCCGAAACTCTTTCACACGGCGTTATGGGTTTTTCTGCCGCTCACACTGGTGGCGCCATACTTCTGGCGGAAGCCGTCCTCAGCTGATATGATCCTGATGACATCAATCGGATTGCTGGGCTGCCTCGGTTTGTTCCTGCTCGATCTGGCCCTCGAATTGGCCGCGCCCGTACTCATTGCACCCGCCGTTTGTACCCAACCGCTGTGGGTCGAGCTGCTCGAACATAAACGGCCTGACGCGTGGGCTCTCGCCGGTAACGTACTCGTTTTAGTGGCAATCGGCGCGGTTATGTACGTTCGGCGGCCCACAGTTGTCATGCGGCGAGCTACATCCACAGTGAGGGACTCTTGAAGCCGCTTCCGCCCGAAGACTCAAACCGCCTTAACACCGAGCAAAAGCGCGCCCTGCTCAAACGGCTGCTGCTCGAAAAAGCTGCGGGTATTGGCGATTACGCGCTGTCCTGCGGGCAAAGGGCGCTCTGGTTCGTCCATAAGATGCAACCCGAGAGTGCCGCCTACAACGTGGCATTTACGGCGCGCCTGCTCCGGCCCCTGGATGTGCACGCTTTTGAACTGGCTCTGGCGAGACTGGTAGAGAGGCACCCGGCGCTGCGGTCGACCTTTGTGGAGACGGATGGCGACCCGGTGCAGCGGGTGTCTATGGCCGCAGGCGGGGCCTTTCGCCAGGTAGGTGTCTCCGACGCCCACATTAGCCTGCGCGATCAGGTGTTGGCGGAACACCGGCGGCCATTTGATATCCGGCAGGCACTCTTTCGCGTGGTGTTGTTTCGGGGTGTGGACGGATCGCAGGTTCTACTGATTACGCTCCACCATCTAGTATGCGATGCCATCTCCGTGCAAAATCTATTCGGCGATCTCCGGCATCTCTACGAGCGCGCTATACACAACAGTGTCGGGACCCTGCCCCCCCTCGCGGCGCAATACGGGGATTTCGTCACTTGGCAGCGGGACCTGTTAGGAGGCCCCCAGGCACAGGCGCTATCGGATTATTGGGCTGGAGTTCTCACGCCGCCGTTGCCTGGGTTGGAATTTTCAGATTCAGCACGCAGGTTGCATGATGCGAGCCGACAATGCGGGGCGATCCCGCTGGCATTTGACAGGGAGCTGATTTCCGGGCTGCGGGAAGTGGCTCGTGCGCGCCAGGCGACGCTGTACATGATTATGTTGGCGGCATTTCAGGTGCTGCTGCACCGCTACAGCGGCCAGGACGATCTTCTCATCGTCAGTCCGGCGTCAGGACGCAATCAGCCGCGCTGGCTTGGGGTAATCGGGTACTTCATCAATATGCTGCCAATGCGCAGTGGATTGGCCGGCAATCCTACCTTCACCGAGCACCTCGCGCGCACGCGAGACGCGGTTTTGGGAGCGCTGGCGCATCAGGATTTTCCGTTCCCGCTGATGATTGAGCGGCTGCGCACGCGCCGTACGACGGCTTTGCCGCCGATCCAAGTCATGTTCAACATTGTGGCATCGCTGCGCGGCAGCGACGTGTCGCGACTGTTTCTCGAAGAGCAAGCAGACGATCCGGGCGTTCCGTTCGGCGATACCAGCTTCCTGCCCTTTCCCATTCCGCAACAAGAGGATCAGTTCGGACTGGTACTGGAGGCTCTGGAGACCGATGGCATGGTAAGGGGAAATCTCAAGTACAGTAGCGGGGGGCCCAGCCCGGAATTGGCAGCTGCTATGGCCCAAGATTATGGATCACTCCTGGCCCGAGTTGTTGCAAATCCCGAGTCTTGTGTTAGGGATCTCAGGCTAGCAGCGATGGAAGCTGAAGGCACCGTTTGGGACGTGATCGTGCTGTAACGCGGCCGCCTCGGCGGGATGCAGCATGTAACCGGCTGTAAGGTCTGTGAAGAGAATCCCGCCATCCCGCTGTTCACACGTAAGTTGTCCACCGCTCCGGAACTGCGGTGGACGTCAGACTGGCGGCGCAACCGAGCTCGGCGTGTGGGCCGTCCGTCGGTCCGTCGCGATCAAGCCCATGCCTTGGGATAAGGCTTCTGCGTACCGCGGACGCGCTGAAGCCCGGGCTTGGGAAATATCGTGCACTTTTAGAATGGTAAGACGAATCGCTGCTCTGATATCCTGCTGTTTCAGCTCATGCCGGCACAAGCAACATGGTATCTGCGTGTTCCTGAGATTGTGGCCCACCTCCACAGCCCCTCGACACCTCCCTTTCTTGACCGGCCAGCAATAGAGAACCTCTTTCGCGTGCGACGCCGACAGGCCATCCGGTTGATGGGCGCCTGCGGCGGCTACCAGGTCGGCAAAACGTATCTGGTGGATCGCGCTTCCCTGCTGCGCTTCCTCGACGAGCTGACCCGGACCGGCGTGGTGAACGAGGCTGTCGGCCGCAAGCGGCGAATATGCGAAGCGCTCAATGAAAGCTCTAATTTCTTAGCCGCCCAGAAAACACGCATTCAGGTGGATACCGATCTACGCAGCAAACACACAAATCTGCCCCCCGGAATTGAACTGGTCTCCTCCGGCAAGATCGAGATCCACTTCGACGGAGCGACCGACCTGCTGGCACGCATCGCCGATCTGGCCGCTGCTGCCGCGCATGATTTTCCCCGCTTCCAGAAAATGGTGGAGGGTATGGAGTGAGGGAACCCCTGGCGGTTTCCCTGCCCCGCTTCGATGGGCCGCTCGATCTTTTATTGGAACTGGTCCGGAAGAATCAGGTCGACATTGCCGACATTCCGATTGCCGACATCACGCGCCAATACCTCGACTACATGCACCAAGCCGCGGAACTCGATCTCGACCTCGGGGCCGAGTTCGCCTATATGGCGGCAACTCTCATCCAGATCAAGGCCCGCAGCCTCCTGCCCCTGGATCCGGAACTTGGGCGTCATGAGCCGGATTCGCGCGAGGAGTTGATTCGTCAACTCCTCGATCATGCCCAAGTCCAGCAGGCAGCACAATTTCTGCAGCAACAGCTTGAGATTACCGGGGCCACCTGGACCAGGTCTTCCCAAACTGAGCTATTGGACCCTGCCGTTGACAACAGCGAACCGCTTGAGGCGACCGGCTCCTTGAATCTTCTGGAACTTGCTCGCCTCGCGAAGAAAGCCCTGGAGACCGCTCGTAACCACCAAATGCTCCAATTTGGAAAACGCGAAGTCTCGATCCAGGACATGATCGAATGGCTCCAACCGCGGTTGAGCGCGCTCGATAGTGGCGATTCCCTTCCCTTCGATCCTTTATTCAATGCGCAACCGGACAATCTGCGGCGCGTTGCGCTATTCCTGGCAGTCCTGGAATTGTCGAAGGCAGGTAAGTTTAGGCTAGAACAAAGGGATGCATTCGAGCCGATCCTCTTAGCAAGGCCTGTAAATGGCACAACTGTGCCGTAACATGGAGGATTGAAGGAAGTACTGGAGCTATAATTTAAACTCAATTATATCATGGATTTAGACTAATTGCAACAGCTTGGTTACGGGTGTTTCATCCGTCCTTCGGCACGACCCGCTCACGGTTTTGTAGTTTTGAATTGTCGAGCTCATCAGCGAGGGGCAGGTTGATCACCCATTGGTCTTTAGCCCATTGGTTTTTTAGCTATTGGTGTGAGAAACGAGGGTGATTTGCCAGTGCGTTAGCTGAGCAATGGGCAAAACACCAATAGGCTATTTGGTTTCTACCTGTAGGTTGTTTGCCCATGGGTTTCGCTGTTATGTACTTGTAACAGAAGGTGAAATGAAGCGCGGGGGACGGACCGTTCTTCAACGTAAGGTTTCGAAGAGTTGTCCGGTTCTGGTTTGTAGGAATTCTTCAAATGTCGGGAGTTCAAGTTCAGTGGCAACTTCAACACGGAGTTTCCGCCAAGCAACCTCACGTAGCGCGGGTTCCGGCCAGTGGTACTGTGGGATCTCCTGCTGGATGTTCTTCATGTGCTCTCGGACACGTCTCTCGATGGCAGCCTGGGGCATGGTCCGGATGTGGGCGTCGGCCTCTGCCGCGATGAGATTTTCGTATCGCTCGCGGCGCTCGTAGGCTTCCAACTCTGTCTGGGCTTGTCTCGCTCTCGTTTCGAGTTGGCGTTGCCGCGCCTGTTCGCGAAGTTGTCTTTTGTGATTTGTCTCGAACTCGGCCGGCACGGGGTAATTTGATCGAAGTACGTAGATATAAAAGCCCGGAGGGTTGGCGATGGGTTCTCTCGAACGGCCTTTACGGCTGATCTCGGCATCGGCCCATTCGATCTGGTCCAAAATCGGCTGGTCATCCGGCAAGTCAAGCAGGAGTTGCCGGGCCCGGTCCTCACGGACTCCGCGCTGCACAAGCGCCTCAAGGGTTTGACTTTGCCGTTCCGTCAGAAGCCTCGGTGCCTCGATGTTGGCCGTGGCCCGAATATCGGCACCGCTGACGAAAGCAGTTCCGGCCCAGAGACACAGTTTGTAACTGGTTTCGTCAGTGGTTTTGGCGAGCTCCCAGGCTGCAAGAAAGTGGTTTTCTTTCAGCTCGTTCAGACTGGGAGCTAGTTGCTGTTTGATCCTGGACGGGGATTGGAATGTTTGCAGGCCTAACAGGGAGCACAGGTCCGAGTACCGTTTCTCGGTACGCTGTTCGGCCCGACTGGCGTAGAACCAGATCTGGAGCAGTGGTACAAGTGCTTTAGAAATATGCAATTGCAGGGTCTTATATACTTCGTAATTAATGGGTAGTGTGTGTCTGTTGTTGATATTTTCCAGTTGCCACTCACTCAGCCAAACGTAGTTCTCCTCGGCGACGCTCCCGTCCTCTAACACCTCGCCAACCGCTACAGACCGCTGGAAAACATGGAAGAGGTCTCTGGCATATTTTTTGCGCCCGGAAAAATAAACAACGCCTTCCGATTCAATGCCGGTTAGAGTCATGCGACGGAGCCATTCCCAGATCTCGCGATAGTTCTTGCCGCCGTGGGTCATGCCCAGGATGTCGATCATAGCGGCGGAAGAGAAACGGACGGGATTGGTGATGACGCCATTCCGCTTTCGAGTTTGCTCAAGTATCTTTTGGAAAGCAAAGTACTTATCTTGATCTGCCGTGGTTGGCAGGCCGAACTCGCCCACGGGAAAGATCGTGGCCTTGGCGTGTACCCTGTGGCCGTCATCGGTGCGAACCTGCAACGCCACCCGCTTGGAGGATGAACGGACTCTTTTGCTGGACGGAGTGAAAAAGCCGAATGTATTCAGGTTCTTTTCAACGCGAACGATCTCTTTCGTGGCTGGCGCCCGGAGGGGAAGTAAAGGCTGCTCTTCGTCACGCGGTGTTTGGCGCATCGGCAATCAATCCAGCATGGTGGCATAAGCACACACCAAACACAACTGCTTTGACGTGGCTATCTTGAGTGTGTGATATTCCTGAGAACAGAACTCTGAAAACCTGTGGCTAGCTGTAACTCTATATAAGGTAGATACTTAAATCAAATTATTTTACGTTGTAGAACGGTCGCCGGTACGTTGAGGTACGCCATTCGATACGTCGAGGTGCGGTCCCTTTTCCTTGGTAGTACGCCAAATATTACTTTCAGGAACGGTTGTTTCGTGCGTTTTTGCGGACATCTTTGACGATCTCAACCCTGATTGGTGAGCCGTTTACGTTCAGGTACGGTAGAGGTGAGGCATTTGCGAAGTTGACTTTACGTCGAAGTACGGTCCGATGTTTGTTGACGCAAAATCCCGTTATGTTTTGCCTACCTTCTTTTGATTCAGTGCCTAAGAAGGAAGATTTACGTCAAGGTACGGTGGCTCCGGCGGCATTCCGACTGGGGGTGGCCGTTGCCATCACCTATAGGTCAATTACCCACGAGTGGAACCGTATAAATGTAGATTCCGTAAAATGATGACCAGCTTTATAGAGTTTGACGTTTTCCTGTGCCTTCTTCGGGTGTTTGTAGGGTAGAATACGTCCATGGCTGGCGGCCAACAGTATCTAAAAACATCGGAGGTAGCCCAAATTCTCGGAGTGAGCACGCAGACCATATACAACTGGCTGCGGGAAGGGAAGATCTCGGAGCCGGAGCGCCACCCTCTGACTGCCTATCGGCGGTGGACGACGAAGGATGTGGATATGATTCGTAACGCCATTTTGGAGAGCCGGTCGCGATGATCCGTCTTCTCGTTTCCAACCAACGCGGGGGGGTCGGCAAGACCACCACTGTGATAACTCTGTCGCGGTATCTGATGGATGAGGGCCGGCGAGTGTTGTTGATCGATACCGACCCACAAGGTTCGATTGAAACGGTCCTCGGTCTGAGGGCTAGTCACCACCTGGCGCATTTCGTCGCTCACCGGTATGCGCTTTCCGAGTGCATTGTAAGGGCATCGGAACGGTTTGACGTACTTTGTTCCAACCGGGAGACACTCCAGGCAGAGGCGGCGCTGATGGGTGCACAGGCGCGGGAAGTGGTACTACAGCATTTGCTGGAACGGGTGGAAAAGGATTACGACGCAATCCTCATTGACTCCGCGCCTTCCATCTCGATACTGCAAACGTGTGCCATGTTCTACGCGCGCAATGTGCTTATCCCCGTGGACATGGACTCCCTTTCGGTGACCGGTGCCGGCGCCACGATCACGGCTGTGAATCAATTGAACGAATTTCTAAAGGGTGACGTGAAAGTCATCGGCTTTCTACCCACGCAGGTTGACAGGCGCTTGCAGATGACCCAGGCCGTCCTGCAGTCGCTCGAGATATTCCGGGACCGCTATGACATACCTGTTCTGCCGGAGATCCGGGTTGACGCTTCCATACCGAAATCCTTGCGGGCCCGCAGAATGTTGGCTGATTACGATCCGGCATGCCGTGCGATGCAGGATTACCGGGTGGCGTTCTCTCAGATTATCCAACTCATCGAAGGAGGCGTGAAGAGTGCCGAAGCGCCAGCCGAAGCCTGAGCCCATCACTCCGGACGAAGTGATGGGTTCTCCGGCATTACAGGGGTTCGATACATTCCTTCGGTATCGCTCGGTGGATCAACCGGAGGTTGGCAATGGCGCGGCGGAGGCACCGGCAATTGAGGAGGCTCCGGATAGATCCGCAGTAAATCGACCTGGTGCTATACCCACTGGTGGCATACCAGGTGGCGATGTGTCAGATGGTGATACACCCATGGGTGTTTTGTCAGGTGGCGAAACA
Source organism: Terriglobales bacterium (assembly GCA_035651555.1). Classification (GTDB taxonomy): domain Bacteria; phylum Acidobacteriota; class Terriglobia; order Terriglobales; family Acidobacteriaceae; genus Gp1-AA145. The sequence continues at coordinate 95,218 of DASRFL010000001.1, read as the reverse complement.
CTATCTCTTGATAAACCACTAGGTATTGCACCAATTGGCGCTGATTTTACGATCGCAGAGTTCAGACCGGGGCCCAAAGTCCGGCGGGCTCTCAAAGCGCAGGATGGGCACTCTATTGGTGAGCACGCCATCTATCAGGCGTTATGGAATGCTGCCAGCGTTGAGACCGCTGACACACGCCTGATTCGAATTGGATATGGGGGACTTCAGAGTCTGTGCGGCCTGGACAAGACGAACTGCAAGGACAACATCCAGTCATTAATCCGCAAACTGGCCGTGGAAGTTGTGTCCCCGTTCAGCGTTCAGCGAAACCAGGGGAATGTCTACCGCGTGTTCTCGGCGAGCGCGATTATGAAGCGTCGTAGAGCCGCGGGTATGGAATGGGTCATCCGAAACAAGGGCGTTCGGTTTGTCGACCAACCGCTGGAGGCAGAGTAGCCCAACGGACCCATGGATTATTCACCTAATGCCTAAACGCCCATAGGTGACCGATCCACTGGTTATACTCAGGTGCGATACTCCATGCCTTCAACCCAGATAGGGAACGGTTGGATACGAAGATCTTGCAGTCGGCTCAGAACGAGCCTCTCGCAGGTCGCGTCCTGGCGGTGGAAAACAATCAGCCCGCCGTTTCCGTCGAACTTGATTCGCCGAGCCCAGCGAACCTGGGCGGCTTCGCCTCGCCGGAATCGAAATCTCAAGATCAGATTCATACCCATAGCCGGTTTCTTCTTCTGATCGACGAGTTCTTCCTCAATCTTTAGCTATTTAGGTTAGCCGGTCTAGATCTCTTTAGTTAACGAAACGCAGGTGTACATGGGAATGAGATTTTGGCGCAATCGCTCGTTCGCGTTATTGAGCGCGTAACGCCGGTCATGACTGGGGCGGGCCGGACCGCGCCATCAGAACTCGGTTTCCGTTGGCCGCGAGGATTTTGCGCGCGCCTTCGGGTTCGTAGAGAAACCGCTGACGCCGACGTTAGTCAGGGAGCCGAAGAAAAGCTGCCAAGATTCAGAGGCGGACAATTTTGGGCGACGCAAATCGCTTCAGCGCGTTGCGCGTGTCGACTATCAGCCGGGCCTTATCCACGACGTCCGCATAATCAACCGAGGCGTGATCCGTCACGATCGCGACGCAGTCCGCTTCGCCCACGATCCCGTTTAGGTCTTTGGAAAACAGTTCTTTCTCCTCGATACGGACTACGGGTATATAAGGATCGCTGTAGGTCACCTCGGCGCCACGACGCTGCAACAGATGAATGATATCGAGGGCGGGGGATTCGCGGACATCATCGATATCCCGCTTGTAAGCCACGCCCAGGATGTGGACGTGCGAACCGTTCAGCGGCTTACGATGGTCATTAAGGGCGTTCTGGATTTTGTCGACCACGAAGTTCGGCATCTGGCCATTGATATAGCCGGCCAGTTCGATAAACCGTGCTTCAATGCCGGCCTGCTTTGTTTTCCAGGAGAGATAGAACGGGTCGATGGGTATGCAATGGCCGCCCAGGCCGGGACCCGGATAGAAGGGCATGAAGCCGAAAGGCTTTGTAGCGGCAGCTTCTATAACTTCCCAGATGTTCACCCCCATGCGATCGCACATCATGGCCATTTCGTTTACCAGGCCGATATTGATCATGCGGAAGGTATTTTCGAGAAGCTTGACCATCTCGGCGACCGCAGTGGAACTGACGGGAACCACGGTTTCAAGCGCTTGCGAATAGAATTGCTTGCCCAGTTTTGTGCACTCAGCCGTTACGCCGCCAACCACTTTCGGAATATTCACCGTTTGGAACCGAGGATTGCCTGGATCGACCCGCTCCGGTGAGAAGCAAAGAAAGAAGTCTTCACCCACCCGCATGTCAGACCGTTGCAACATAGGTAAAACCAGCTCCTCGGTGGTGCCGGGGTAGGTTGTCGATTCGAGAATTACCAGCATCCCGGGATGCAGGTACTTGGCGATTTCCTGACACGCCGACACGATATAGCTCATGTCGGGATCCTTGGTTTTCCGCAAAGGAGTGGGAACGCAGATGTTCACGGTGTCCAAATCGGCGATCACGGCAAAATCGGTGGTCGCGCGAAGCCGCCCGGCAGCGACATGGCCGCCGAGATCGGAACTGGAGATATCGTGAATATATGAGTCACCGAGGTTCACTCGCGCGACTTTCGACTCCTGGAGATCAATTCCGGTAACCGAAAACCCAGCCCGGGCGAACTCCACAGCCAGCGGCAGCCCAACGTAGCCAAGACCTACGATACCGACTCGAGCCGATCGGGACTGAATCTTATCGGCCAGGGATTGTGTCCAGACTATTTGCTGGGCTGCAGTTTGCATAAGGCCTCTCGTTTATGCACCCTGATAGCCAAGTCGATCTTGCGGCAGGCGGCCGTCGCGAAAAACGGTTAACTTGCGCCTGCGCTTCCAACTAAGGCACGTTCCCCATTGCCATCCTGCGCTGATGTACCGTGAACGTCAAAGGAAAGAACTTTGTCCTCGATGGACAGCTTTTTCATTTTGTACAGGAGAGCCTTGTAATCAATCTTCAGCAGTGCCGCCGCCTGTTTGCGGTTCCAGCGGGTAGAGTTCAGAGCTGCCATGATGGCAGTGGCTTCCGCCTTGTGTTTGGCTTTCGATACCTGTTGCAAAATCGTCGATTCGTTTTCGGATGGCTCTTCCTGGATCGGCGGAAGGACCTGACCGGGCACCAGCGATTTACGAGTGGCCTTGGCGTTCAATTCGGCTGCGATCAGTTCCGGATCCCGGAGAACAACAAATTTCCGAACCACGTTCTCGAGTTCCCGGATATTGCCTGGCCAGTTATGTAGCAAGAGTGCCTGCTTCAACGAGTCGGTGATAACCGGAACGGCAACGCCTTTGGGTGTGTGCTTTTTTAGCAGGAACTCCGTGAAAGCAATCACATCCTCTTTGCGTTCGCGCAATGCAGGGATGCGCAGGTTAATGACGTTGAGACGGTAATACAGGTCTTCACGGAAACGGCGGTCGACTATGGCTTTTTCCAGGTCCTGGTGTGTTGCGGCCAGGACACGCACATCGACTTGGACAGTGTCCTTCCCGCCCAATCGCTGAAATTCCTGATCCTGCAGAACCTGGAGCAGCTTCGCTTGGAGCTTAAATTCCATGTCGCCGATTTCGTCAAGCAGGAGGGTGCCGCCGTCGGCGAGTTCGAACATCCCCGGTTTTCTTTGAAACGCACCTGTAAACGCGCCGCGTTCATAGCCAAAGAGCTCGCTTTCGACCAGCTCGGAGGGCAGGGCAGCACAGTTCAGCTTCAGGAAGGGACCGTTGGCTCGGGGCGACTCGGCGTGCAACCCGCGAGCAAGAACCTCTTTACCAACACCGGTTTCGCCCTGAATGAGCACGGGAACTTCGGACCAGCCGATTTGGCGCAGAAGGCCCTGGATTTCTCTCATCTGAGGGCTACCGCCCAGGAAGACCTGTTTGTTCGATATGGCAGCCGGTTTTTCCGGGGAGGCCAGCGCCGGCGAGGATGCGTCGGCTCTTTTTTCCAGAGCGCCCTTGAGCGTCTGGCGAAGGTCTTCGGGGCTGATCGGCTTGCCGAGGAAGTCGGTTGCGCCGCTTTTCATCGCCTCCACCACATTCAGCGGCGAAGAAGCACCGGAAATCACGATAATCGGCAGATCCTTATCAATCCGTCGAATTTCTTTAAGAGTCTCGAAGCCATCCTTGCGGGGCATGATCAGGTCGAGCAGGACTGCTGAGATCGCTCCGGTATTGCTCCGAAGGCAACTCAACAATTCTTCGCCATCCTGAGCCATTTCAACCGAGTATCCCTGGCATCGCAGCGCCATTTCCAGGTAACTACGCACTTCCAGCTCGTCTTCTCCGAGTAAGATTGTTCCACTTCCATTTTTAATGTTTCGCATTGATTACTCTCCGAGATTTAAAGTACGCCCGCATAGAGCGCCTTTTCAAAACCATTAGTTTTACTTTCCACCAAGACAGAGGAGTCCTTCAGCTGGAAGGGGAGCACAAACGAGAAAACGGCTCCCGTCGAACTGCTCTCAGCCCAAATGCGGCCCTGATGCCGGCTTAATATCAACTTGCAGATGGCGAGACCCAACCCGCCCCCTGACCGGTCTTGTCCTCCCGAATACGACGTGTACTCCTCAAAAACACTGTTCAGATGCTCTGGAGAAATGCCCGGACCCGAGTCGCGAATGTCTACACGAAACGAATTCGGGCCATGCGAATCGGTCGTCCTGCGATTATTCTTGCGCGGCGCTCCCGCTGCCTGCCTGCGGCGTTCCCAGAAGAACGGATAGCCCTGGATTTCCACCAATCCCTGCCGGGGAGTGAACTTGCACGCATTATCGAGGATATTGACGAGCACTTGGTCGAGTTGAGCTCTTTCAAAGAAGAGAGGCTCATCAAGGGGGCTAAGATCCACTGAAAAAGAAATCCGCTTTTCGTTAGCGAAGGGCATCAGCTCGTGCACCGCCTGATCGATACACTCGCGAATATCGCCTTTCTGGAAATTCGGCTTGGTGTCCACATGCTGGCCGATACTCAACTGGAACATGGCGCTGGCCATCCGGGAGAGGCGCTTGGCGCTGTAGTGCATGCGCTGCAATACCTCCTTCTGATCGTCGGTAAGAGGGCCGAGCTGTTCTCCGAGTAACAGGCCGGAATAGCCGCAGAGGGCTGTCAACGGCGCCCGGAAATCATGGATGGCACGCGCCAGGAAGTTCGTGCGTTCCTGATCGTATTCCTGCAGCTTCAGATTCGTCTGGATCAGGCACTGCAGAATTTCATCGCGGTCGGCCCGCATGGAATGGAACTGTGGTCCGGCGCCTGAATTCGGCGCGCCTGTGGCCAAGGAGTTAGCCAGGAACGCCTTGAGCGTTGCCCTCGTAACCGGCTTCAGAAGGAGATTGAGATCCGGCGAGGGTGCTTTTTGACGGAAAGCAGGCATCTGGCGACGGTGCAGAAGGAAAAAGTGTTTCTGTTTTTGTCGCCAATCCAAATCGTCGGGAAAGACCATGTTTGGCTGAAAATCCCAAATATAGACATCAGCTTTCGACTTATGGTCCGACCCGGCGTGGAAACCAATATTTTGACCGAACAGCTCTTCTAAAACCTCAGAGCACAGTTTCTGTAGTTCAGCGCTCTGGGAAAACAGACATACGTCTAACATTCAGCCTCATCCTCCGAAAAAGAAGCTGTACCGAGCGCCCCTGGGGATTAGGTTCAAAGAGCAACCACATCACCAGAAAAGTAAATTAATGGGATAAACAGAAATCAAGTTTGCCATTACCGCCCTCGGCGTGGGCGCGAACAACCGAATCTGCAGCGGCACCGGCTCATTTTTTTAGATCAACTTCCAACTTTCTAGGTCTTCAGAATAACTTAGGATAGTTTTTTGTCAAGTATCAAGAAAAGGGCGAGCGTTTTAGTACTCGACTGGTACCCGGTTTAAAAAATGACGGGTTTCATCGTTGAATTAAGCAACGGGCTTGATGAAAAGTGGATAGTTAATTCTTGAAAACACAAGTATTTGGCAACCGTTTCCACTTTGTAGGAACGATGGAGGTGGTAGCGAAAGTGCACCGGTTGAAGCGCCGACGCCGGGGCAAATCCGGCTTGACCAGCATGGTACTAGAAACTCAGAAGAGCCAAGCCGAACGCTCGGTTAACGGCTTTGGGTCCAGGAAGACCGAACGCCGCAGCCGACCGCGCGCTGCCTTGGAGTGGGTGGTCCACCTGTCAAAAGACGGGGGAAATCATCCGATCATCACGCGGACAAGAGACGTGAGCAGTCAAGGATTCTACTGCCTCGTCCGGGAGCCGTTTGAATCCGGAGAGCGGGTAGAGTGCACGATGGTGATCCCGATCCCGAAAACCGGAAAGGAGGATGATGTGCTCTTACTGAAATGCCAAGCGAAGGTTCTGCGGGTTGAAGCGGCCGAGGCGGCTACGGGATTCGGCGTCGCGTTTCAGATCGAGGAATACTGCGTCGTGCATCTCAAACCGGTGCAGATCAGCTCTGCAGGAGAGTAACGCGACCGAAAGAGCCGAAAAGAAGAGAGCGAAGCAGCAAGGGAACCCACAAACTGTCCGGCTGCTCAAAGATGCCCGGAAATGAGAGGGCTCAGTTGGCTCTCAAGTTCCGGGTATCAAGACACGCCGATGCCCGAGATCCTCGGGAATGTTGATGTAAGCGAGCCGAAATCATCAAGGAATCGCTGCGGGCGCTTCATTAGAACGAGCGCTTTCACCGCCCGAATTAGCGGCAGTGACCACATAATAGTAAGTTTGACCCGACTGAACAGTGCTATCTGTGTAACTTGTTGTGGAGATTGAAGACGCCAGTGGCGACGAGTATGTACCAGACGTCGACCTTCGATACACATTGTAGGTAACACCGGGAGTCGTGCTGGCCACCCAGTTTAGTGTGACACTGTGAGCGATAGTCCCGCTACCCGTAACGCACGTACCACCTGGCAGCGTTGAATTAATAACTCTCTGGACAACGACGACATTGCACACGCCCGACCCCATGATATTGGCAGAGCAGGGAGAAACGTTCAGTGTCATATTGATGGCCGCTTGCACGTCATTGGAATCGGGAGTTCCATAGGGTTGGGTGAGATCACAGGCGCTTGAGGGAGACGGAGAACCAGAAGGCGAAGACGCAGCTTTAAGCGCCACCATTTGTATCGTCCAGCCTTGATCTGCGGAGGCAGTCGCAGCATAAGCGCCGGGAGCGGGGGCAACCATGTCCTCGACGAGATTACCTGCAAAGGTGGAGCGAGCGGTAAAACCAGAGCCGGCACTGCAGACAGTGTCACCTATGCAGTAGCCGTAAATTATCTCCCCGCCAGCAGAAGTGGTACCGCTTCCGCTGGAGGCGACACCGGAGCTGCCGGAAGCACCTGCTTGCGTATCGATGGGGCTTGCCGTATCCACGCCGGAATACTCCGAAATATACAGCAGAAGGTAGCTTGAACTTGCCGACAGATTAGCTGTAACGGTCTCGGAACCACCCTTTATATTCTTTGCGTAGTACACGCGGCTGCGTGCTCCACCAGGACTGACCAATTCGCTGCCCACCTGCGTCAATGCATTTCCCTGGGAATCGCTAATCGACGCGAAGGTAGTGTTGTAGGTAACGCCGATAAGGATCAGGTTGCCTGCGGTGCTCGACGGCAAGGATAGAGAATACGTGCTAGCGGATCGGGCTTCGCCCGCGACGGTCTGGACGGAATTTTGCGCGAAGGCAGAATTGTAGAACGAAACGAGCCCAATCGATAAAATCAGACCTATTTGGCGCATTTTAAAGCAAGTCCTCCATCACGGAGGCCCGTGAGAGTGCGCCCGAGTCTCCGCGGAGCCACGGGAATGCCGAACGGCAGGTATTGGCGATATACGCCACAGAAAGTTTCACGACACCTTCTCCTATCAGACAGTATACGTTGGCCGTTGGGGCTCTAAACAAGATCGCTGATAGTTAGGCGATGGCGGCTAACCTTGGATGGATTTTCGGGCTAAGCTACTGTGATCATTGGGGCAGAGCGGTTTGCGGACTCCAAACCAAGGATACGCGGGCGGCACTTTGTGACAAGCTGTAGACTCCGGTCGTCAGCCCTCCGGAATAATTTAAATACGTGTATTGGGTGAGGAGGGCGAGATGGGGGCCCAATTTGCGGCCCGCCCCGATTGCCAATTGCCACCCGGAAGTGTTCGCTAAGGTATTTCCTTGCAGTTGCTGCCAACTGACACTGCTCTCAAATGACCACGCGCGATTAGGGCGCGCCCATCTCCAGGCGACGGTGGCAGAAGACGTACTAGCCGCACCCAACCCGTAAGAGTCACTCACGCTTCGGTCAAACGAGCCCAGCACGGTGCTCGAGAGAGTCTTGAAACCGAGAGAGCCCCCTCCCGCAGGAAGGGGTTTTGATGGAATTGAGAATGTCTGCTGTACCGAATTGGTGACTCCCACGCCACCATGAACTTGCATAAACCAGCGTCTCCCAAATGTATGGCCCAGGGTGACCAGGGAGGTCGTGGTGTAGAAATCATAGAGCCTTGACGAAATCCGGCCAGCGTTCACGCTCCCCCCGAGTTGGGTGAAGGGAGAAAGAGAGTAGGAAACAGCTATCCCACCCGTGCCCGATGTCGTGTCGGGGACGAGAAAAGTGTTTTGGGCCACAGAATTGGATTCCGAAACGTGCTGAGTGCGGTTACCGCCCGCCTCGAAAGTGATGGACAAACGCGGCGAGGCGGAGTAAGAAAGGGATGTTTGCGCTCCGGATGTGAACATTCGCTGTCCATAAAGGAGCGTCCCGAGGGGGGACTCCACCAATGGAGCACTCGTTAAAGCAGCCGCCAATTGCGGATTCGTGAATTTCGCTCCCGTAACTGCGGCCGACAGATTATCGAAAGTGGCCGGCGTAGAGGCAACGTTGCTGAGTGTTGTTGGGGAGAAGAGGATCTGCTCTAAACTGCTGAGATCGGCTCTCACAGAAAAGCTAAACGTCCATCGCGGGGCTATCTTCGCGGTAGTGTTTAAAGAGAATGCGTGGTTTAGCGCGTCTAACGACGAATATCGCACGCGACCCGTATAGGAGGGAGAGTACGTCATCGCAAAGGTGGAACGGTCGGTGAATTTGGACCACCCGATCAGGGCGCTCCCTCCTTCGGCCACATCAGACGCCAGATTGACCGTGCCGGGCTGCAGGCCGCCACTGGTGGGCAGGCCGTTAGAATAATATGCTGCGTAGCCGGAGACGTTCAGGAGTTGTAGTCCAGATCTTTGTTGGGGCGCCGGTGAGGCCTGTTCCTGTCCTCGAAGCGGCACACTGTTGGAGGTGAAAATGAGCACCAGAAGAGCGAGGGTAGGTAGGATGGTAGCTCTTTCTGATCCTGGCAGCGCAGCATTCGGTTTAGAACGCATCTGAGGTCCTTTCATAGTTCTGGCTTTTGTTCCCCATAGTGCTCGCGTGAGTCTTTATGCGGGGAGCTTTCGACGTGGTGACGATGCCTGTCACTTCGGCAATCGGAATTTCTTTGCCACTGGCGGAGGTGCCGAGTGCGTCGCGCAATCTGACAGTCGTTTGGCTTATGCCGGAGACGAGGGTGACGGTCACTTTAGCCACGACGCCGTTGGGGATAGCCTTCGCATTTGCACCTACCACGAGGCATTTATAGGCGGCGGCATCGCCTGTGCATAGGACGGTTTTTCCACTCGACTCCAGGATCGGTCCATCATCTATGCTAATGCTGCTGATCTCGGAACGTGAGCATTGAAAAGTCCATTGCAATGCCACGGGCTGATCGTCTGATGAGCGGAGTGAAAGCTCGAGCGTGGCGGTGCCGTGGCTATCGGCTGAGGCAGAGGAGAGGGCCAGAATGGGTGTTTCGGCAGCCGGGCCGCGGATGACAAACGGAAGTACCGCAGCCCAGCACGATATTTTGCCGGCAATCCGCGCCACAGTCACTCAGGCACCACCTTTAGGGAGCTTTGTCAGTGCATCCCGGGCACTGTCGGCATAACGGAAATTAGGGTCTGTTTTCAAGGCCACGCGCAGGGCTTGTGCTGCTAGATCCGAGCGCCGCGAGGCTAGATAGGCCATGCCCAGATGATATTGATAGATGGGGTTATTGGGGGCTTTTGCGGTGGATTCCTTGAGTTGTGTGATCGCCGAGGCTTGCGAGCCGAGTTTGTAGAACGCCCAGCCTAGCGCATCCGCGGTGACGGGAGAATCCGGCATCCTCCGTTTTGCGCTTTGGGCCAGCGACACCGCGGCATTGACATCTCCACCGTGCTCGAGGTAGAGAAACGCCAACTCCGCTGATACGAGCGGAGCTTCGGGGTCGATCTCGTGAGCCTTCTGGCAGAACTTCTTGGCTTCATTCCAGTTGCCTTCTTTTTCGAATTCGGTCACGAGGGTCATGTAGTTCAAGAGGCTGTGCGGTTGGGCCGCAATCGCCGCACGCAGGTTTGCCTTGGCTTCTGTTACCGCTCCCCGGGACAAATTGATGTTGGCCAGCAAGGTGTAAGCATCGGGTGTTTTAGGATCCAGACTCAAAGCCCTTAACGTACAGGCTTCCGCTTGCGGCAGGTTTTTCAGGTTGAAATAAGCCAAACCCAGCAGGAAATGAAGGCCAGCGTTCTGAGGATGTTGCTGAACCAATCCGGCAATCCGTTGTACGCCTTCGTTCCCGCGTTCTTCCCGAATATACACGTTCAGCAGCATCGACAATCCGGGTAAAGAACTCGGATCACGTTTTAATACCTCCTGCAACTGTGCTTCAGCCTGGCGCAGGTCTCCTTTGCCGATCATGGCGCGGGCGCTGGTGAGTTTGGCCGAAGCCAAATTCGGATCAGCTTTTCGGGCGCGCTCGGCCTGACGCGCAGCCTCCGTGTAGTCGCCACTTCTGAGAGCCAGGCCGGCTAAGGCCGCGGTTGCCGAAGCCATCCTTGGTTCCAGTTGCAACGCCGTGGAAAAGTTGCTTTTCGCCGCTTCAGGCAACCCTGCGAACTGCTGCGCGATCCCGAGAGAGTAATATGCGCTCGCTGAATCCGGCGCAGCTTTGACGGCTTTTTGCAGCGTATCCACAGCTCGCCTGTAGTCGTGTTGCAGCAACAGAATTCGACCTTGGGAAAGCAGAGCGCGAGGATCCTCAGGGTTTGCGCGAAGGATGTCATGAACAAGGGGTTGCGCTTCAGTCACGCGGTTCAAATCGAGCAGGGTCTCCGCCAAGCGGGCTTTTGCCAAGTAATCGTTGGGGTGGTCTTTCACGAGAATTTGAAATTCCGCTGCCGCTTTCTGCTTCAATCCCTCGGACCGGTAAAAAAGGCCTAACGCCTCATATGCTTGAGGATCGGCAGGAGCAACTGATTTCAAGGCCAGATAAACCTTTTGAGCGTCTGCGCTCCTACCCATTGCCAAATAGATTCTCGCGAGAAAGAGGCGCGGTGGTATGGCACGGGAATCTAAATCGGATGCAGCGCGCATTTCGACTTCAGCATCGGCCATCTTGCCCACCGAAAAATAGAATTGGCTCAAGGCCATGTGGGCAGGAGTGGATTTTGGATTGATTTTGATAGCCTGTTTGTAGGCGTGCTCTGCTTCTGAGATGAGACCGGCGGCACGGTATGCTGCCCCGAGTGCACCATAGTTGTCGGTCTGTCTTGGATCAAGCTCTACGACCTTCTGAAATTCTTGGATCGCTTTCTGGAAATCACGAGTGAGGGTGTGACTCTCACCCAGAATGGCATGGGCCCGCGCATTTGCGGGGTCCGTTCTGAGCACTGTTTGAGCGATGGCCTGGGCGCGATCCAACTGGCGGCGGGCAACCAGGAGCTTTGCCAGTTCAAGCTGCGCCGGCGAATTCGAGGGATCAAGAGTGACGGCTTCGTTTAGTTCGCGGTAGGCGGAATCAAAATTCTTTGACGCCAAAAAGGCGCGACCAAGTTGGTAATGCGCGGCTGCGTACTTTGGATCGATCTGCAGGGCCGCCTTAAATTCGACAACCGCCTCTCGATATCTACCAACGGTGAAGTATCTTTCGCCGCTGTTCAGGTATTTCTGTTTTTGCCTCGCCGGGTCGGAAGAACAGGATGCCAGCAGGGCTGCTGCAACGATGAAGACAATTGCATTATCGAATGCCGATAATCGCATAAATCGATAGCCTCTTGAAGCATGTCATGGGCCGCTAGAAAGGACTTTCCCCCATGGAGTTTATGCACTTCATGCATGGGCCCAAGTGGAAGAGGATCAAGATGGAAGCTACGGAGAAGCTTCCCAAAAACTGGGAATTCATGTCGGATAGTTTCCTCCCGGAGCTAAGTTATTGATGGTAAGTACGCTTATTCATGCGTATAGAGGGCAGTACTATACCTAAGGCGAGTTGGCGGTGCCTTTTTTTTGATTTCTTTACAAAAGAAAAGCGACACCAAATTGTGGAAAATTGATCGAATGGTTGGTTCAAAAAAGTACTAGAACTTTAACATTATCAAGTGTTTACGCGTGGTCATCGCATTGCAATTCTATTTCGTTGTGACGATAACGTACGCGACCCGTGGTTTTTGGGGCGTGTTGATTTGTCGCTTGGAAGCCGGAGGTAGAAGAATGAAGACGAGAAAGCGGATCGAGTGGGTTGGCGCCCCCGCTCTTTTCCTGGGATTAGCTGCGGGCGCGATCGCCGGGCCAACGGTGCAGCTCACAATAACTTCCGGGAGTGCTCCGGACGGAAGCTACGGGGTAATGGGCGGGGTGTACACAAGCCCGTACACGGGCCAAGTCGGTGGCAACGGCCCCAACATTCCCATCATTTGTGATGATTTCAGTGACGAGGTGACACCGCCCGAGACATGGACTGCTCTTGCCACGAATCTGGCAGACCTCGGTGCACCCACCACAAACAACGTGTATTGGAATCAGGGCGGAGGCGCCACGCAACCCAGTGGAGAAACTCTGCAACAGTACAATTATAGTGTCGCTGCATATTTGGCGGAGCAGATTGTCTCTACGACCGATGAAACCCAACTAGGATATTTGAGCTTTGCATTGTGGGAGGTTTTTGATCCCAGCGCGGCGAATTCGCTCAACTCCACGCAGCAAGGCTTTGCCCATAACGACTTAGTTTCGGCGCAACAAGCGGTCACCGCTGGATTCGCCAACAACGGTCTGAATTACCTGAGCAACTTCTCAAACGTCATGATTTATTCAGCCACCACGAATGGGGTCACTCCAGAAACACCACAGCAGCCCGGTAGGCCACAAGAGTTTCTCGCCGTTAGTATGCCGGAGCCGAATCTGCCGTCTCTCCTTGCCCTCGACCTGCTTGGTGTCGTCGGGCTTATACTCTTCCTTCGTCGACGGTTCGGGTCCTCGGCCAACTGACTTCCACCCGTTGTTCACGACGAGTGCCGTGCCGGCGTTCAAGCCAGCACGGCACTTCTCATTTGCCCTCCTCTCTCCAGAATGACTGCGCAGGAAACCCTCTGTTCGAGGTCCGCTCTCTACTGAGTAAGTAGAGTTCGAACACAGCACATCTTTCCAATCCGTCGTGTCAATCTTGCATTACGGAACGGAAGCCGCTGGAGATAGTTAGTCAATATCGGGAATCTCCGACTACACCCTTTTTATATAAACCAGTCCCGCTTCTGTTATAGGACATCTCGCTACAGCGCAGAGAGGAAGCCGGTACTGGTTACCTGGTTAACTGGGCCAGGCAGGCGAACGGTCGATCATTAGGCTCCAGCAAATGGTGGGAGTGTAGACCCTCAGCCCCACGATCTACCACACTTCCAGTCCGCCAACGGCCGGGCAGTTCGCAAGCGTTTTTGATATCAATGCAAGAATCAGATTATGCTGCGGTTCTACTCGGGGACTTGGTTCGGAGGCGGAGAGGGGCATTTCTCATGAACGTTGCTCATTCCAGCAGTATTTAACCCAGAACCTGCGTGATTACTGCAGGCTTACGGCATTCTGAAACAGGCAGGCTAGCTTGAAAGTTGAAGTGCAACACGATTTTCCTTTTAGTTGCCAGGAACTAACCAAAGAGAGTATCGACGTACCCCAGGGGATTCCTTAGAATTCAAATATGGAGAGCCCTGCTGTGCCTGCGTTATGCGGGAGTGCTAACGCCAAGGGACGTTGCGCCGGCCCGCTCGAGGATGTTCGCGAGCAGTTGATACACCAGCCTTCGATTGATCATCGTGCTGCCCGCGGAGCCGTTACTGGAATGGTGCTCGGCGCGTTCCTCTGGGGCGTAATTCTCGTTTTGGCGGGTGTAATCAAGCTTTGAAATTAATTGTAGGGCGCTCTTCTGCTAAAAATCTGCTCTGGTTTCCGCCGAGTTTCTGGTCGCGCTCACTACGGTAGCGCAGGCGCGCCCACGCCGACCACTCTCTGAGCCAACGATCCTTCCGGCAAAGCGGGATCCATTTTCAGCGCGGATTGGAGCAATTGCCTGGCGCGGACACCGTTGCCTTGTCGAGCATAGGCCATGGCAAGATGCGCCTGCCGGCGCGCACTGGTCCCTTGCTTTACCGCGAGTTCAAGGTGTCGAACCGCATCATCATATCGACCCATCCGGTAATACGTCCATCCGAGGGTGTCGTCAATTGCAGGGTCTTGTGGTGCCAGCTCTTTGGCGGTCTGTGCATATCGAAGCGCCTCCGTTGGATTACCAGTAAATTCAGCCAAGATATATGCCAGGTTGTTGAGAACCACTGCGTCGAAAGGTTTGATTGCCAGGACCTTTCGAAAGTCCTGGACAGCAAGTTCATGATTGCCCGCAGTCTCCTCGACCAGGGCGAGCTTGGTTGTGGCGGCAGCTTCCGTCGACCCGTGCATCAACGGAGCGATCCGGCGACGGGCATCCTCTAGTTTTCGTTCGGCTATGTCCAAATCGATGAGAGTCCAAGCGGCGTCCAGCAGTCCGGGGTCGGCAGCTTTAGCTGCTTCAAAAGCCGCTCGCGCCTGTGCGGCCTTGCCGGTCTGCAGTTCAATGCGTCCGAGAAACATCTGAACGCCGGCCAATTTGGGATTTTGCGCGGCATGGGTGCGGACCATCTCCAGTCCCTTTGCCGGCTGTTTCTCACCCACTGCGCAACGAATGATCAACTCGAGAGCGCGAACATCTGCCGGATTGGCGGCGAGAGCTTTTTGCGCGCTTACTCGCGCGCCGATGAAATCTTTTTGCCGCATGCGCAGGACCGCATCCTGCAGCAGGACATCCGGATGGCCGGAACCGAGTAGCACATCGATAGCGGCACGCGCCTCGTCCACGCGTTTTAGTTCAATGAGCGGCCAGATTCGTTGAATCTGGAAATCGGGGCTCTGCCGCTGGTTCTCCGGCGCCGAGTCGATAAGGGTCAACGCTCTTTGTGGTTCTTTGCTGATTAAAAGGCCCGCCAACTCTATCCGGGCAGGCGCATAATTCGGGTCCAGGCGAAGTGCCTCAGAGAGTTCCGACCGCTGTAGTTGCTCATTGTGCCGATGCCTGTGAAGTTGAGCAATGAGATAATGCGTTTCGGCGAACTCAGGGCGGTATTGTTGGACGACTTTGATATCTTTCTCCGCCTCGTCCGGCTTAGCTTGCGTTAAGTACATCCGCGCGCGTTGTGCCAGAGCATCCACATCTCTTGGGTCGGCTGCGATAGCTTTGCCCAATAGATCGTCAGCCTCGGCGGTTCGACCGGAATCGAGCCAGGCGCCGATCAGATGCGTGCGTGCATCGCGGTCTAGCGGATTGTCTTTGTATATCCGTTCGAAAGCAGCTACGGCCGCCTCTTTTCTTCCCGAGCTGAACAGCCTGATCGCATACGCATAACGGAACCGCCGGTCGGGAGTTTCTGCAAGCCGGGCAAATGCGTCGTCCGCCTCCTGCTTGTGACCCGCACCGGCCTGTAATTTTCCTAATGCAGCGAGTGCCTGCGCGTTGTCCGGTTGAATCGCCAGACCGCGTCCATACCATTCCACCGCCTTCGACGAATCGCCTGCGGCATTGTAGAAATCTGCCAGGGCAAAGAGTGCAGTTGCATCCCGGGATGCGCTCACTGCAGTTTTCCGCAACAATTCCTCCGCCCCGCTGCGGTCATTGAGCGCCAGCCGGACAAGTGCGAGGTTAATCGAGGTCTGGACATCATTTGGAAATCTCGTCAAAAGGCTTTCCAGTTGAACGCAGGCAGCTTTAGCCTTACCGCTGCGTAGATCCGCCAATGCGATCAGATTCTGTGCCTTGAGATTCCCCGGCGCCAGCGATAAGGCCTGTTCCGCTAACTGTCTGCCTTTATTCAGCGCGGACAGATGCGAGCTGTGCGTGAAAAGGTCGGACAAAGCCAGGGTCGCTTCCAAGTGTTTCGGGTTAAGTGCAACGGCCCGGTTCAGACAGTCCACGGCCGACGCCGTATCCCCTAGCGCGATCTCCGCCAGCCCGAGCTGGTAATAGGGCTCGGCTTCGCTAGACATAAATTTGGAAGCATTCTTAAACTGGAGGATTGCTCGCGGATAATCTTTCTTCGCGGCAAACTCCTGTCCTTGGCGCAGATATCTCGCATAGTTCGCTTCTGGTGTCCGCGAACATCCTAGAAGCAGCAGACAGAACAAAAATGTGGTGAGACGATGCACTGGATTTCCCTTGTGGAGCTCTAGGCAAAACCCTACTTAGAAGCAATTAACCAGCCAGCCTATGGTTGTCGACGTGCTTGAATTGCTTGAATTCATGACCCCGGCGGCAGTCAGATCCTATCGCTTGTATCCGTCCAGAATCGTATATGGCATTCCTGTGATCCTGCTTCTGGGGGCACTTTACGGGACAACACTAATCGAGTTGTTTCATGATCTGTGGAATTCGCCCGAACAATCCCAAGGTCTTGTTATTGTGCCGTTCGCCCTCCTCGTAACCTGGCTCCGCAGGCGCGCCGTGGCCGTAATACCAGCTGCTTGTGAGCCGCGTGGTCTTGTACTCGCCGGGGGCGGATGTGCTCTGTATGTCTTCGGGCAGCTAGGCGCCGGAGGATATGTCACCCAGCTTTCATTTGTGCTCGTAATTGCTGGAGTGGTCTGGACTTTCTGGGGGATCGGGCGGCTACGCGTGTTGGCACTTCCGATTCTACTGCTGGCAGCAGCGATTCCGCTACCTTCCCTGATATACGCCAGTTTATCCATGCCCCTGCAACTGCTTGCTTCGAAAGTGGCCTGTGCTGTTGCCGATTGTGCCGGAATCGCTGTTTTCCGCGAGGGAAACATTATTCATCTGGCAGGCATATCGATTGGAGTGTGGGAAGCCTGCAGCGGATTGAATTCGCTTTCAGCGCTAATCGTGGGAGCGGTGCTCCTGGGTTTCCTGCTTTGCCGGCTTCCGCGGACGCGCCTGTTGATCTGCATCGCCGCCATTCCCATAGCGGTTCTTGCCAACATTGTGCGGATCACGGGTACAGCCATCTTAAGCGACTGGCACCCGGGTTACGCAATGGGCTTCTATCATGCGTTCTCGGGCTGGCTGGTGTTTTTAGTCGGAGCGTTAAGTTTGTACGGAACAGCAATAGGATTAAGAAGGATTTTTGAGAGATGAGCGCGGGGTTTTGGCCAGGCTACATGGGGATGCTCGCGCTGCTGGGTGGGACATTCGCGGCCTCTCATGTTGTTCAGAACCGGGATTCGGAATCGCTGGCGCGGCCGCTCTCCAGCATGGCTCCAGAAATCGCAGGGTGGAAACAGTCCGCGCCGGATGAGCTGGAGCCGACGCTACAAGCAAATTCTTATTTGTCAAGAACTTATACGAAAGATAGCCAACAGCTCGGATTGCTCATCGCTTTTCAAAATAACTTCCGGGCTGCGGTAAGTGTACACACACCCAAGAATTGCCTCCCAGGAGACGGATGGGAAGTCTGGAAAACCGCTTCAGCAAAAGTAATGTTCGCCGGCCGGCCGGTAGTGATCAACCAGTATCAAATCTATAAGATGGGTAATCGTATGACCGTTTTATATTGGTATCAATCGCGGGACCGCGTGAACGCCAATGAATATGCGGCAAAGCTGATGCTGGTGCGGGACGGACTCCTGAATGGCCGATCATCCGGGTCGCTCGTACGGATCGCTTTCCCGGAACGGCCGGAGTTGCTTCCGGAAGCATTTCGATTTGCCGAGGCGGTTATGAAGCAGGTGCGATTCTGCTTTCGGCCATGATTCCCGGTTATTCGGAATATAAGAGATTTCATTGGAATTGTTAATCTGTGCGCCAAGTTGTAAGTCATTGACTTTACGATATTTAGGCGGTTTATCTCTTTGGTCTCAAAACTGCGAGAATGCCGATGAAATTCGAACCTTTGCTGGCGGGAGGCGAAGTTCACTCTGACCAAAGGATAAACAGGATGCAGAATACAATTAAAGCGGGGGTGGTGAAAGCTGGGTTAGCTGTTCTGTTGCTTTCTTTAGCGAGCGGCAGCGCTTTTGCCGATCTTTATGTGGGATCTACAACCGGTCAATTCTATTCAGGAACCACTTCGCTTGGATCCACGGTTGACGCACTGACGTTTACCGGGCTGCCTTTCGTGACCTCCGGCCCGACAGTTACTTTAGGTACGTTCAGTTTGGTTGATCTGTTTGGCAACTATGACCCGTACACCTTCAAGCTGACAGTAAACTTCACTCAACCTTCCATGGGGGGCTCGACATTTACAGCGGATGTAAGCGGTAACGTCTCTTGGGGTGTGGGTTCGGCTACGATCGACTTCAATAATGGGCCTGTACACATAGGACCACAGGGCTCGGGTTTCTATCTGTCTCTTAATGATGTCACCGTCAACAATCCGGCGTTATTTACATCACTCACTGGCACCCTCGCTGCTAATCCGGAGCCTGCTTCCATCGTCCTCACAAGCGCGTTTCTCGGCGGGCTAATTGTCCTGTTCAGAAAAAAGCTGCGTAGCTGTTAAAAGCAGAGTTCGGACGCATAAATCGCCTGGATAAGCGGCTTCGACTATGAGTGTAGCCCTCGAACATGGTCATGGTTCCATCAACGCGGGCGTTCATCCATCCGCCTCCTGAGTCCCGGCCAAATGTTCGTTCCACGCCCCGGGCAGTCTCGGGTGAAGTCAGGTCCCCCCGGCTTTGACGATCTCCCAAGCCGTCCGGCGGTGCGTGTCGGCCGTATCCGACCCTGGACCTTTGACCCACATCGGGTAGTGGGTCCGCTTAGTCCGTATTCTTCATTCGGTCTGTGGTTAATCCGGTCCAAGTGTTGCGGCTAGCGGCGCGGGGCGAGTATAAATGTATGCTGGTTTCTCAGCCATTCCTGAAAGTAAAGTTGATTCAGTCGGCAGTGCGGTCTTGATGTACATTACTGCCAGGGACCGGGTGAACGCGGCTGTCGATTATGTCCAGCACGACTGAGATCACGTTCCGATGCCTGGCAAAACGGAGGGCACGTTCGAACTTTTGCCAATATGACACCTGAAAACGGCTGTAGTCAAAACCGGGTTAGGCGATGAAGCCGTTCGATACTCGATTGAATGGTTTTTTCATCTCGCGCCGATCAAGCAGGCGGTCGTGCCGTTGAAGAACTAATGTTCCCGGTTCCTTCCCAGATAAATGCCATCGGCTTTTAGGATGAACGCGGACAGGTCCGTCGGCTACTCTACGTGACACGTGTACCTGTCGACGTTTTCCGGTACCCTACTTTCGTGATACTCAAGAGGAATACGGTGTAGCCGCCAGCATGAACCGGACGGCGGTAGACGCTTCCATCTTCACAATGCCAGAATCCCTCAACCTGCCAGCGTTTACTTTCCCAACGTCTGCGCAAATGTCCCGCGAAATTCCGCAGCGGTGAACGGATTCTGTGGATGAGGTGCCGAGACCAGTGCGCTGACAGCCTCGAAATCGCAGCTCTCCAGTCTTGAGTTGTTTGTGAGAACGATAAGGCTCGGAAAGCAAAGATCGTGCACCAAGAAGGAGAAAAGCGCCGAGTGAGACGAGCGTTGCCGTAGAACCAAAATCGGGATGGGTAAGAAAGTCGAAGATGCGTCGAAAGGCAACTCGCTTTTAAAGCTACCGCGGTTGCTCGCCACCGTCATCAGAAGCCCGCGCAGGAGTTCACAGCCCCTCCGCCGATTACGTGACGCAGCGAAATGCCCTATCCGTTTCCGTCACTCTGGAACTGGGATTTATTTCGTCGCGGACACTGCTATGCTTTCCAGCGCCGTTATACTGCCGTCCGGCCGGAGCGCCAGAAGATATAAAGCCTTCCTCGACCTATCGAATAAGGAAGTCCCGGCGACTGAACCGGCTAAGGAGGGCAACGACAAGGGCACCTGTGTGAACCGCCGGACCTCATTGGTGAGGAGATGCCAGCAACCGCTACTGTCGCTCGTCAACACTCCAGGAAAGCCAGTTCCGCTAAAATCCGCAACCACACCGCGAAAGCCAAATAGATTTGAGGGCGGCACGATCGATGGTGCTGCCATGTTCTTGAACTTACCTTTTCCATCGTTGAGCAGTATCCGGAAGCTCACAGTAGACCAAAGGGCTAAATCCGGCTTGCCGTCGCCGTTAAAATCAGCGGCAAGACCATCGAAGAACGCATGCCCGGTCAGCTCATCGCCTGCATCCCAGGTAGCATCCACAAAATTGCCGTTCCCGCGATTCAGATATAGCGCCGGCGGTTTGTCGTCGCGCAGAATCAGCAGGTCCGGGTGGTGATCGCTATTGAAGTCGGCAATTATGGCGTTCCGGGCGCGGCCCGGATTTCCGCTGAGCCCGGAAGCAGCCGTGATATCAGTGAACGATCCTTTTCCATCGTTCCGAAACAGTCGGGTGGTAGCTCCTCCAAAATCGTTGGGAAAGACAAAGCTCGTTTTCGCCGGCGGCTGGTTCAAATCCGTGTAGACTGTGAGTAGAAGATCCGGAAATCCGTCGCCATCGAAATCGCTCACAAGTGCGCGAGTGCAAACTTCACCCGGTCCGCGACGAAGGCCTGCCACCTTTGTGAAGTCGGAGAACTTCCCGTTTCCGTTGTTATGATAGAGCAGCACACCGCCGACACCGGCGACGAAAAGACTTTGATGACCGCTATTGTCATAGTCGGCGAAAGTAGCCGACAAGCTATTTTTTACTCCATAGACACGTGCTTTGCTAGTAACATCTTCAAACATGCCGTTGCCGTTATTTCGCAGCAAGGCATTGACGCCGCCCGGTACAGCTACAAAGAGGTCCGGTAGGCTGTCGCCATTGAGGTCGCCCACCGTTATAGAACCGCCCATGGCGGAAACCAGTGCGTTGCGCGTGAGAGGAGCCGCATATTCGGTTGCAGAGATCGGCTGCGGCAGCGTCTTCGGGATAGGCCTTTTCTGAAGTACCGGCAGATGGAGACGGTCGGTCTCTGTTAAGGCCCACCTACGGGAAGAACCCGATTGGGCAATAAGCCCAATGGCGAATAATGCCGTGGTAGGGAATCCCAAGGACAGTCTCATGGCAAAAGCCCAAGAATCATGAGGCGGCTGTTCGTGAGGATAAACACCTTTCCGTTCGCAACCAACGGAGCCGTATATTTGGCAGCATAGTCCAGAGTATCCCGTGATCCGGCTTGGCTGGTGTTGTAGATCTCGGTATTTAGGTCGCTCGCCAAGTAGGCTCTGAGGACACCCGGCGCGGAATTGCCTGGGTCCATTGTGGTCGAGTCGTTTCTCTGGATCGCCCAGAGGATCCCATTGGAGATGCCGTTGGCGGACAGTGCCATCCAGCCACCTGGATAAGGGTATATTTCAGGGGATCTAGATGTGGGAGATGTGGTCAAAAGGCCATTATTTAAGTGAAAGGCCTGAATCATGTCATTGATTGGGCTGAAGTAAACGGATCCGTTAAAATAGACGGGGGCAGAATAGTTACCGGGTTCAGGTGTGCCGTTAGGGAAGGCGTTTACAAGCGATTGGACAATCTGGTTGTCGTTGTTCGCGTTGTAGAAGCCCATGCTATCACGATTCACTAAATAGACGGTACCGGTCTTTCCCGCTCCAACGAGGAGATGTGGGACGGCGCCCGGCTGATCTGGCAGCAGCATGACACCGCTCGATGACAGATCCCAATTATTACCGGCCATAACGTCTTGGTCGTGAGGTGTGAAATAGTCCACCACCGAGCCTCCGGGACTCAGTTTGACGAAGCTGTCTCCATATTCACGGCCACCGGTGTTCGCATCAAAGCTACCATTTCCAGTCATGAAGTAGACATTGCCGCTGATATCGGAAGCCAAGCCTATTCCACTCTGCCAAATGCCACCCTGGCTGCCGTTAGGGCTGTCACAATATGCCATTACCTGCTGGAGAGTAGTAGCGTTGTAGCCCAAGACCCAGCCGTGATAGGGGAGTTGGTCGCCGTGGCTGGCGAAAGCGATATAAATCACTCCATTGCTGAGCAGAAGGCCGGGCCGTTGATTTTCTCGTAGCGAATTGAACGACAACTGCCCACCTGACGAACCAGCGCCCGTGCCTGGTACGGTCGCCTGTAGCACGACGGGACTCCCGGATCTCTCCGCTCCCGTACTAATATCGAGAGCGTGCAGGCGCTGAACGTAATTCGACCCTTCTTTCGTTTTGGCCACAACATAAAGAGTAGCGGTACTCTGATCGATTACGGGGGTGCTGGTTATGCCAATCTCCGGAGCGATATCGCCGGTCTCGCCAGTGTCACTGGCGGGAACTGTCGTAACGCTAGATCCGTTGATAAAGCTCACCTTCCACAGTGGTGTGGCACTCAGACCGTCGGCGTCAAACGCATAGACAGAGTCGTGTTCGGTGGCCACATAGACGATGTTGTGAAAACCCTTTCCCGGGATGCTTACATTGGCCACGTACAGGGGTGAGCCATGCGAAATTCCGTCTGTTGAATAAGAATACAGCAGGCCGAATTGTTGCGAGTTGACATTGGCAGGAGTCAGGACGGTTTCGTTTACGTTCTGGCCAGTGCGGAGGTTGTCGTTATGGAAGGTGAAGGTACCTGCATAATTTGAAACGTAAACGGTAGCGCCGGCAGATTGCGAAGTGGAACTCGTCGCTGTGATCGTGTGTGTCCCCACGGCTGCCGGGGGTGTATAGAAGCCGGTCGCCGTGATGGTTCCTGTGCTCGGAGATCCACCCGCAACGCCGTCGACCGACCAGGTGATGCTGCCATTGCCATTTAAGACGCCGAATTGCTGTGTCATGGTGTAAGTGAGCACAACCTGTCGCGGGCTGACCGAGAAGCCTACACCTGTGCCAGTCAGGCTAATCGTTTGCGGACTAAGCGCCGCATCATCACTGACCGCGATGCTCGCTACCCTTGTTCCGGTGTTGGTAGGGGTGAACGTGATATTGATGGTGCAATTTGCATTGGGAGCAAGAGATGCGCCACAGGTATTGGTTTGCGAGAAATCCGTGCTGTTTTGGCCTGTGACCGCAACACCCGTGATGTGCAGAGTGGCCGACCCTATGTTGGTTAGGCTCACCGGTTGGGGCTGGCTGGACGTTCCGGTGCTCTGATTGCCGAAGGTAATGTTGCTGCTGCTGAGACTGACGCTTGGAGCTGGCGTGCTGCTGCCCACCGGTGTGTTCATGTCCGATTGGATCTGGGACTGAGTGAGGGCCACATTGTAGATCCGGACTTCATCGATCATGCCACTGAAGTTCTGCCCGTATAGGCTGTCGCCGCCTATCTGAAGAGGATTGGTTGAAGTGGCCAGATTACCGGTGCGCGCGGTACTGGAAACCTGCGTTCCATTGACGTACAGCCTCAACGTTGCTCCGTCATATGTGGCCGCCAGGTGAGTCCAGGTATTGGCCACCAATGTGGCCGTTCCGAAGACGTTAGCGTTTGCACCGCCAAAAGTGCCGCCCACTGCCGGAACATTATTAGAGGAGGTTCCCTCCAGGTAGTAATTGTCGTTCCCTTTGTAGAGGACGTCGCGCCACGTGCTGTTGACACTGGACGGATTGACCCAGGCTTCCAAGGTCATGGCAGCATTCAGGTGCAGGGAAGCCGTATCGGGAATTGTGACCAGTGAATTCGATCCATTGAATACCAGGGCGTTGCCGTATTTGCCAGAAGGCACCCAGGTGGTATTCGTAATAGTGCCATTGTTGCCGGTGCCCGAGGAGTCAAGTACCGTCGTCCCCGTGCCTTCGTTAAACGAATATGCAGCTACTAATCCAGAGATGGTTGTAATTGTGGTAGCGCTGGCCACATTGGAATAGCCGCTCAGGTTGCCGGCAGCATCGGTGGCGCGGACACGATAGCTGTAGCCCGTGCCGGCTGCGAGCCCGGTATTGTTGAAGGTCGTGCCTGTGGCGGTCCCAATCTGCGCATAAGTGCAAGAGGCGGTTACGCATCTTTCTATCAGATAATTGGTGACGGCGACGTTGTCGGTGGAGGCGGTCCAACTCAGGTTGATCTGGCTGGCACCGGCCGTGGTGGCGGTGAGGGTTGAGGGAGTAGTAGGCGGTTGCGTGTCGACTGCAGCCGTACTGGCGCTGGCGATATTAGAATAGGCACTCAGGTTTCCAGCGGAATCCGATGCCTGGACACGATAGCTGTAGCTGGTGGATGGATTGAGGCCAGTATCGTTGTAGACGGTGCTGGTGATATAAGGTACGATCACAGCGAATGAACAGGCGGCAGTCAGGCATCTTTCTACCGAATACCCGTGGAGACCAACATTATCGGTGGACGCAGTCCAAGTCAGGTTGATCTGGCTGGAACCAGCCGCTATCGCTGTGAGGTTTGATGGCGCGGTGGGAGGCTGTGTGTCCACGAGAGGCGTCGTAGCAGCCGCGATATTTGAATAGGCGCTTAGGTTGCCGGCCGCGTCGGTAGCACGAACACGATAGCTGTAACCTGTACCGGGAGTCAGCCCGGTATTGTTGAATGCAGTCCCCGTGGCGGTCCCAATCTGGGCATAGGTGCAAGACGTAGTTATGCAACCTTCTATCAGATAATTTGTGACTCCGATGTTATCGGTGGACGCGGTCCAGCTCAGGTTGATCTGAGTGGGACTGAACGCCGATGCGCTGAGATTGCTCGGTGCCGTTGGCGGCAGGTTATCTGGAAGGGCTCCCACCGGTGTATTCATGTCCGACTGGATCTGGGCTTGGGTTAAAGCAACGTTGTAGATGCGGACTTCGTCGATCATGCCGCTGAAGGTTTGCCCGTATAGGCTGTCGCCGCCTATCTGAAGCGCATTCGTTGAAGTAGCCAGATTGCCCGTGCGCGCGGTACTGGCGACCTGCGTTCCATTAATGTACAGCCTCAACGTTGCTCCGTCATAAGTGGCTGCCAGGTGTGTCCAGGTATTAGCAGCCAATGCAGTCGTGCCTAAGAGGGTGGTGCCGGCAGCACCAAAAGTTCCGCCCACGGCTGGAAACGTGCTAGAAGAGGTCCCCTCAAGATAGTAGTTGTCGTTTCCTTTGTAAATGACGTCGCTCCATGCGGCAGTGACAGTGGACGGATTGACCCAGGCCTCGAGGGTCATCGCAGTGGTCAGGTGCAGGGAAGCCGTGTCGGGAACTGTGACTAGTGAATTCGAACCATTGAACACCAGGGCGTTGCCGTACTTGCCGGAAGCCGTCCAGGTGGTGTTAGTGGTGCTGCCATTATTGCCCGTGCCGGAGGAGTCCGCGACTGTGGCACCTGTCCCTTCGTTAAAGGAATATGCAGCCACCAATCCAGATATGGTCGCAGTTGTGGTAGCACTTGCCACAGTCGAATAGCCGCTCAGGTTGCCGGCGGCATCGGTGGCGCGAACACGATAGTTGTAGCCCGTATTGGCAGCCAGCCCCGTATTATTGAAGGTCGTACCTGTTGCTGTTCCAATCTGCGCATACGTGCAGGAGGCGGCCATGCAGCTTTCTATCAGGTAATTGGTGACCGCAATATTGTCGGTAGAGGCGGTCCAACTCAGGTTGATTTGGCTGGAACTGGCAGCCGTGGCGGTAAGATTCGAGGGAGTGGTAGGCGGCTGCGTGTCGACGGCTGGCGTAGTTGCGCCAGCAACGGTAGAATAGGCACTCGTGTTGCCTGCAGCATCGATGGCACGGACCCGATAACTGTAACCTGTTCCTGCAGTCAGGCCGGTGCTGTTGAAAGAGGCGCTAGCTGTGGTACCGATTTGGGTGAACGTACAGGATGCGGTGATGCAGCTTTCCACCAAGTAGCCCGTGACGGCGACGTTGTCGGTGGATGCGGTCCAGGTCAAATTGATCTGGCT
This sequence comes from Terriglobales bacterium, assembly GCA_035651555.1. Lineage (GTDB taxonomy): Bacteria > Acidobacteriota > Terriglobia > Terriglobales > Acidobacteriaceae > Gp1-AA145. Next base: position 69,484 of record DASRFL010000001.1, on the reverse strand, counting down.
GGAACTGACGGCCGTAGCACTGAGATTCGACGGCGTTGTTGGCGCCTGTGTATCTGAAAACGATCCGACCGGAGTATTCATGTCTGATTGGATCTGGGCCTGGGTCAATGCCACATTGTAAATGCGGACTTCGTCGATGATACCGTTGAAGTTCTGCCCATTGAGGCTGTCACCTCCGATCTGGAGGGGATTGGCGGAGGTGGCCAGATTGCCTGTACGTGCTTTGCTCGCTACCTGCGTGCCGTTAACATATAGGCGAAGCGTGGCACCGTCATAGGTTGCGGCGAGGTGAGCCCAGGTATTGACGCTGAGGGCGGCGGTGCCGAAGACATTAGTATTCGCGGAGCCGAAAGTTCCACCAATCGCCGGGGCCGACCGGGTTGTGGAGGTCCCCTCCAGGTAATAGTTATCATTTCCCTTATAAATGACATCGCGCCAGGCACTATTGACCGTGGATGGATTCACCCAGGCTTCCAGTGTCATGGCCGTTGTCAAATGCAGCGAAGCAGCATCACTAATCGTGACGAGCGCATTCAATCCATTAAACATTAGCGCGGCACCATACTTGCCAGAAGGCGTCCAGGCGGCATTTTGAATGGTACCGGTATGTCCATTACCAGAAGAGTCGGATACACTGGTGCCGGTGCCCTCATTGAATGAATATGAAGCAACTAGACCGGCAGTTTGGGCGCACATGTCTGGAGGTAATACCCAGAAAACGAGCAGCAGGCAAACGAATATCGATAAAGCGTTACATTTTAAATACGACGACGGTTTCACAGGCATCCTCAACGAGTGTTAGTTACCCGGTTGTCAACGTTATATCACACCGATCCGCCACGATTGTCAAGGACTACACCCTTGAAGTCTTCCTTCAAGTTTCTGTGATGGCCAGGGGCATCAATTAGAGCGACCAGATTTTAAGGAGCTCGCCCATGAGTCTTGAGCCAAGTCCCACGACCTTTGGCTACTTTGGTCGATTTGTGCAACCTTGACCACTGAGAACTTCTACAGAGTGCTCAGCCAATGCTAAAGATGGGTTCACGTCCTCAGTTAATTGTTCGGTGGTTGGAGCGTCAGATACAACGCGTTGCAGCCAGATCTCTCGCCAGTATGAATATATGCTCCTGGGGCAGAACATACGGCAGTGGCTATATCTCGATTGGCAGACGACCGAGTCCAGGATAATGCACGGGCTCTTCATTTCCTGGATCTCTCCCGTTTTCTCGTTCACAATCTTGGCTACGCGCTTGAGCACGCGATAGGTCTTGCCACAGTACGGCACCAACTCGGCATCCCAGGACATGCCTCGATTTCGGTTTGCTGTCGTGAGCGTTTTTAATATTTCTTCATGTGATTTCACGCGCACGAGTTCGCCGGGTTGGAGGTTGAGAGTAACGGTTGGCGTCGGGCGTCCTTCGGGAATAATTCCGGTATCTCGGGGGAATCGCGTTCCTCGCCAGAGGAAATGAAACTTATTATAGAACCATCTCATTCCGGGCCCTAGTCCAATGCCCGCATAACTCAGGTTGAAGTAGATCGAATAGACCAAACCACAAACAATCCGCCAAAGCGAGACATTTCCAGACGTGAAATCCTCAAAATATTGGCGAAGGTCCCACCAAACAAGGTCCTTCGTTGCGTACGGCAATTGTGTGGCCTGGCAGACATACCTGGTGGACCCGCTACTGGTGGGTGCTTTGGCGTTGTTCCAGACCGATGCTTCCGTTGTGCCTGCAATGTCTATGAGCTTGCCCTTAGGCCGTGGGCTATTCCGGTCGACGGCTTTTAGCCACGCCAGTTTCCAGAAGATCAGACAACCCGCATCACATCCACCATGGGCCTGGCCACTACAACGCGTTTCCAGGTGGACCGCTTCGTCGACCCGACGTGCGCGGACCGGGAAGACTGTGTCGCAGGTCTTGTGGGCTCGTTTGTAGACTTGAAAGCGCTGGCCACAAAAGGCGAACATTTCGGGCATGAACGGCATCCCGTCCAGTTGTCCGTTACTATCGAGGGTTCTGAGAATCTCCTCTTTGCTTCGAACTTCAACCCAGTCGCCAACCTTCAACTTTGGTTGTTTCATATCTGAATAAAGTTTAGTTATGCCGATACCAGAGACTTCTCTCCGATTGGAGACCGCTTAAAGCCACGAAGAACGTCCACGTACAAATCTTTCTGTTTCATCACAACCAGCAGCATTGCCAGGTATACACCAACAAAGAGGCTGGCCCCCACTAGTAACCTTGCAAGCGGCGATGCAAAGTGACCGTAAAGGATGAGGAGTACGAACGGGCCAATGGCAGCTATAAGTCCTGAAAACAACGGGCGACTCAAGACCACCACAATGTCTCGGAAGGAAACGACTGTGTCGCGCACGCACCAAGCAATATGTGGCAAGACCCAAAAGGTCATCATGGCGGAGTAGCCAACCGCGACACCAACCGGGCCGTGCGGCAAGCCAACGACGTACCCAAAAATAACCACCGGAGCCAGGACCATCGCAATCTTCAGGCTTCGTCCAACCATTCCCATTGATAAAAGCAACCACGCTAAAGGATTGATCAACGCAAAGATCAAAATCGTCGGAGCGAGTAGTCGAAAAATGGCGCCAGTACCATTCCACTTTGGACCCAAAAGAACTAGAATGATGTCATCTGCGAAAAGAGCGCACAAAAGAGTGATTGGGATCGTCAGTGCAAGGACCAACGAATACCCCTTTAGAAAGTAATTCTTGAAACGCAGCGGGTCGTTTTGTAGCCGCGACAGTGCAGCGAACGCGACGCCGCCCGCGGCTGAATTAAGGTTGGATGTTGGTATGTTGACTAATTGGTAAGCCCGTCCATAAATGCCTAGAGCAGCCGCTCCCCAATAGCGGCCCAGCAGTACTTTTTCGAGGTTGTAGGCCAAGTAAACGACGAGGCCGTTCAAGGTGATTGTACCGCCGAAGCGGAGCATAGAAACGAGATCGACACCCCGGCGTGGTATCCCAGGAAGCCAACCTGAAGCTACCCACAACAAAGAGGTAGATACTAGCGGCTGTGAGATCGCCATTCCTACCAAGGCCCAGTACCCGTAACCACGCAAGGCCATGCCGATCGCAACGGCGATACTGATAACAAGCGCGATGATTTCAATGATCGCTAATGTGGTGAAACGAAGATGTCTTTGGAGAAATGCGCCATGCTGAACTCCCGAGGCGTTAGCGAGGAAGCCCGTAGCTAAAACGGCTGTTACAGCAAAGAGGCGGGGCTCATGGTAAAACCTTGCGATCATCGGGGCGCTGGCGAGTACCAGCAGCCCAAGCACGCCCCCTACAAGAATGTTGACCCAAAATAGTGTGGAGTGTTGCTCCTGGGTGATTTTGGCGCGCTGTACTGCGGCAGTGGAGAGCCCGAAATCCTTGAATAGATCGAAAATCCCTGTGACGGCCGTGACCATGCCAACCAAGCCGAAATCCCTCGGTTCCAGCAGCCGGCTCAATACCATCAGCGAGCCAATCCGAAGAGCAAAATTCGTTCCCTGAGAACAGATCTTCGCAAATGCACCTCGAATTGCGCGATGCTTCAGATCTTGGATCGGCACTTCCGGGTGGCCGGCATTAGCATGTGTCATTTCACAGCACCAGCTTCCGGCAATAAAACGCTTCCGCGTACCCGCTGGGAGCGTTGCATTCCATCCCCCGTAAGCGCATCAGGGAAAGAAACGTTTCTTCTTCAAACCAACTCTTGTTGTGCTGCGATTGGAAGGCATCCATTATGTAGCGAATCTTTTTGCGACAAAGCTCCGTTTCGAGCGGGATGAAAACCGCCGGCTGGCCCATATCGCCGTCATACTTTGGAATTTCGTATTCCAGAATGAGATGGTTCCGGAACGTGTTCCACGTCAATTCGGATAAAAGACGATGGTCCTGGTGCGCATCTTTTCGGTTGTGAGTGAAAATCAGGTCGGGTGAGACCGTCTGTTTCAGTTCCTCAAAAACATCCTTAACCGCGGCGCCTTCGAATGGCAAAAAGCCGTCGCGGAAGCTCTTGAGAAGCGGTCCTTGCAGCCGGGAACCTGCGAAAGAGGACGCCGCGCACCTCGCCTCCTGGGCCCGTACGCCAGTCGCGCTGAACACCACCCAGTGGAAAACGCATTCGGGATACTGTTCAGCCAGGCGAAGAATAGAGCCGCCGCAGCCAATTTCGATGTCATCGGAATGAGAACCCAGGCAGAGAATTTGCAACGCCCCGGTATTCCCCCTCTCCAGATTTAGTTGGATCATGCGCCAGTGTCTGCAGGATGCATAGAAAGCATTTCAGAGCCCATCCCAACTAGCTCTTAAGACGTTGAAAAGAATGTTCTTAGGTGTAGGTTGTGCGGATCAGAGGAATGGCAATCCAAACATTCCTCCTAATCTCCGCATTCTTATCTCTGCCGATCAGGACTCTCTGCGATATCAGGGGCGTCCGAGAGTAACCCGTTTTCCCGCAGCAGGTCGGCAGCATCGCAGATGGCGCCGAACGGGATGCCGGAACGCTCCGCGATGTCGATAAGGGAGTGCTCTCCATCCGACAAATTCAACACCCAGAGCCGCGCCGAAATCTCCGTCCCAATGGCGTCGCCCCCGGTCGACCGGTAGAGATTCCGGCGGCCGAGTTGGGGTTCGCAGTAAGGGTTGAGACTGCAATCGCGGCGGTCGTTCTCCAGCACATCGAATATGCCGGCACAGAGGCGGAGTGATCCCGCCAGTTTATGCGGCCGGATGAAATCAAGATTGTCGGCTGAAGTGTGATATTCCGGAAAACTGCCCCAGACACTGCGCATCAAACAGCCGACAGGCAGGTTGAAACCCGGAGAGCAGTACTGCCGCTCATCGTAACCATATGGGGAGAAATCGAGGATCTCGTACGGCTCGCCGCAGTGGCGCAGAACATGGCTCACGGCACGGTCTATTTCGGCGTTGCCACGGCGGCTCTTCTTATAATGGAATCCTCCCGTGTCCCCAATGCAGGTCAGCACTAATCCATGGCGAATCCTGACGGCGGTGTCACGATTTCGGGCAAGCCACGTGATGGCCCCAATTGTTCCTGGAATAAAAAGGAATCGATACGAGTATCGATGCTCTTTGCCGGAGAGCAGATCGGCCAGGAACGTAGCTACGCTTAGACCGGAGAGATTGTCGTTTGCCAGCGAGGGATGGCAGGCGTGGCACGAAATCAACACCTCATCGCTGGAGCGCCCGGGAAAGTAGCACTCTCCATAACTCAGCTGTCCGTCTTCGAGGCTGGAATCGATGCAGACTTCGTACGTGCCCTCCTGAAGCGCGAGCAGCTGGTTATGGGACAGGCAAAAGCCCCAGTTCTTCTGGTAGTAAGAGGTCCGGTAGGGAATCCAGTCGGGGTGTTCGGGAAGGGTGAAGAGGTGGGGCCGGAGCTCGTCCAAAGGCATGGTCGCGCTCACCGGCGTACTGTAGTTCAGGACGTGGAGGGTAGACTGCTGAAGGTCGATGATCTTCCTGCCATCAGGGCCCTTGATAAACGCGTCGCGGATGTTCCATTCCTGCGGTACGGTCCAGTCGAAGACTGCCGTTCCCGTGGGCACATGGTGGATTTCAAGAGGGATGCGCTGTTGAATCAGCGCCAACGTGCGCCGGATACCGTCGCCAGTGATGCTCCGGCAAATCGGGTACAACTCCGACGCAAAACCATGCAACTCCTGGCCGATTTCGGAAAGCCTGGTTTCATCGAGCTCTTTCAGCAAATACATTGGCTTCGAAATTTGGATACATCCGATCCCGTTCAGAGATTACAGCTACCGGTGCCGGCCAGGCAACCTGGAACGCGGGATCGTCCCACCGGACGCCGCCCGCCGCTTCCGGATGGTAGAACTCCGACATCTGGTAGAACACTTCCGTTTCGTCCTCCAGGGTGAGAAAGCCGTGCGCACAGCCTTCAGGGACATAGAGCATATTCCCACGTGCGGGAGTCAGGACGACCCCAACCCACTGGGTGAACGTCGGGGAATCGGGACGAAGATCGACGGCTACATCATACAAACTTCCCCGGCTGCAACGTACGACCTTAGCTTCCCGATAAGGAGCCGCCTGATAATGCAGGCCGCGAAGCGTGCCCTTGCGCGCGTTGAAGGAGATGCTGCATTGCACCAGGCTGGGATTCAGGCCCTTGCTCTCAAATTCCTTTTGGCACCAGGAGCGCGCGAAGAAGCCACGCTCATCGGAAAAACGCTCTATCTCGATCTCATATACTCCCGGCAGCTTGGTTTCCTGGAATTTCATGACCTTTACGCTTCAATATGATTTCAGCATGGGCCTCATGCTGATGTCTGTCACCTCGGCAGTGCGCGGCAGGCTCAGCGCACACGTCACCATTGCGGCCACATCTTCCGGTTGCAGGAGGAGTTCCGGACGATAAGATCGTCCCTCCCGCTCGAACAGAGCGGCCATGCGCGGTGTTGCGGTACGGCCGAGATAGACGCTCAGGACGCGAATCCCGTCCGCATTCACTTCATCGCGTAAACTGTCGGCCACCGCCCGCAGGCCGGCCTGCATGGCGGCGTATTGGCCAACCGCAGCCGGAGAGCGCAGGGCAGCCGAAGAATTGGTAAATACGATCTGCCCTTGCTGCCGGCGCAGCAATGGAATCAGGAGCTGGATCAACGCATAAGGGCCGCGAAAATTGGCACGATACTGCAGGTCGAGTTGTTCCAGCGGAGCCTGTTCGAGCCTGCCGTGGAACATCGTGCCTCCACAAACGACGAGCACGTCGGCACGCCCGAAATCCTGCTGGATGCTTTGGACGAGCGTGTGTACGTCCTGGTCGCTGGTCCAATCGGCGGCGAAGACACGCGCGCGTCCGCCACCAGCATGCACCTTGGACGCGACTTCCTCGAGTGCATCCCGCCGGCGCGCTACCAGGCAGACCTCCGCGCCGTTATGCGCCAGGTGCAAAGCGATCGCTCGGCCGATGCCGCTGCTAGCCCCGGTAACAATCGCGATCTTGTCCTGTAATGACCTCTCCGGCAGCTCAGGCAAAGCTGCTTTACCCTACGCCGGCCGAAAGCATGACCGAGCCATTCCCGTTCGCGGTTGCCGCCTGGTGCCACACTTTCCACGGGGCGGAACCCTGGTTCAACTCCTCCAGCCGTTGCTTGTCCTTAAACGTGTCCATGCATTGCCAGAACCCCGTGTACTTGTAGGCCAGCAGCGCCTGCCGTTCGATCAGCCGCTGAAACGGCTCGCGAACGAGTTCGTCGCCGCGATGCATATAGCGGAAAATCTCGTTGCGCAGCACAAAGTAGCCGCCGTTGATCCAGATGTCGGAATTGCTCAACCCGCGAATGCTGTTGACGATCCCGCCGGGGCCGGAGCTGACGATGTCGAACGATGCGGTCGGCTGAACCAGGAGCAGGGAAGCCACGGCGTTGGTGCGCTGGAATTTGTCGATGACATCCGGCAAAGGAACGTCACTCAAACCGTCGCCGTAGTTGGCGAGGAACATCTCTTCACCCTGCAGGTAGGGCTCGACAGCCATGAGGCGTTCCCCAATGGTGGCATTGGCGCCGGTCTCGACGAACGTGATGGTCCAATCGTCGATGTCGCGGTTCAGGAAGTGGATCTTCTTGCCGCCCTGGGACCAGACAAAATCGTTCGAAGCGGATTCATCGTAGTTCAGAAAGTAGTCTTTGATGCAATTGCCTTTGTATCCCAGGCAGAGGACAAAGTCCTTGTGCCCGAAGTGGGCGTAGTATTTCATCAGGTGCCAGAGAATGGGACGGGTCCCGATCTGCACCATAGGTTTCGGGACATCGTCGGCATAGCCTCTGAGCCGCATGCCGGCTCCACCACAGAAGAGAACAACTTTCATAATTCGAATCCTCGCGCAGCTTCAGTAAATGGCCACCTTGGGAATGGGCACGACAAAGCGGCCGCCCCACTCCCGAATGAACTGCAATTGGCCGATGATTTCGTCTTTCAGATTCCAGGGCAAAATGACCACGTAGTCGGGCCTGGTTTCCCGAATACGGTCGGGGTTATAAATCGGAATATGCGTGCCAGGCAGGAAACGGCCTTGCTTGTAAGGACTGCGGTCCACCGTGTACTCGATCAGATCCTTGCTGATACCGCAATAATGCAGTAAGGTCGCGCTCTTGCCCGGCGCGCCATATCCGGCTACGGTTTTGCCCTCCCGGGCGGCCGTGACCAGGAAGTCCAGCAGTGCCAGCTTGGTTTCTTTCACCTGCCGGGCGAAGCTATCATACCCTTCGGGCGAGGCCAGTCCGGCGTTTTCTTCTTCCCGGATTAGACTCTGCACACTCGGCTGAATGGCGTGAGTGTGGTCCTCAGCCCGGCAGGCATATACGCGCAAGGAGCCGCCGTGGGTGCTGAGCTGCTCGACATCGAAGGTTTTCAGGCCGTGAGCTTCCAGGATGCGGACCGTAGTCAGCATCGAAAAATACGAGAAGTGTTCGTGGTAGATGGTATCGAATTCGTTTCGCTCGATGAGCCGCAACAAGTGAGGAAACTCGAGCGTCAGAACACCGGCCGGCTTTAAGAGGATCTTCAGGCCTTCCACGAAATCGTTCAGGTCCGGGACCTGCGCAAGGACGTTGTTGCCGAGCACGAGATCGGCGCACTGTCCTTTTGCGGCGAGCTCCCGCGCCAGTTGCGCGCCGAAGAAACGCACCAGCGTGGGGACTCCCTTTTCCACCGCCACCTTGGCTACATTCCCCGCGGGTTCGATCCCAAGCACCGGGACGCCATCGCGGACGAAGTACTGCAAGAGATAACCGTCGTTGCTGGCCACCTCGACGACGAGGCTTTGCGCGCCCAGGCCGAACTGCGTCCTCATCTTGCCGCAATAATTCTCGGCGTGTTTCAGCCAGGAATCGGAGTACGACGAGAAGTAAGCATAGTCGCTGAAGATGCTCTCCGCGCTCTCGTATTCTTCCAACTGCACCAGGAAGCAGTGTTCGCAGACGTAAACGTGAAGCGGATAATAGCTCTCACCACGATTGAGATCCGCTCGCGAGGGATAGGTCTCGCAGAGCGGCGACATGCCCAGGTCGACAAAAGTGCGGTGCAGGGAAGCGCCGCAAAAACGGCAAGGCTTGACGGCGGCTTTCGGCGAAGGCGCTTGTTGGACATCCGATGGAAGTGTTGAGGTTGACATGTGTCTTTGTTGTTTTCTAAATCGCCTAAGCCGTAACCGCGACCTGGGCCGGCTGCGGGCTCCAGCGCAGCGAGTTCTCCAGCCGTCCATCCTTCAGGAGCCGCTGGATATGACCGATGCGGAAATACCGGCTGCACTGCTCGGCGGTCAGGCCGGCGGCGCGATAGGCGTCATACAACTCCTGGGCGCCTTTGCGGGCGGTCCACTGCGGACGAAAGCCCGGCAACATGCGCAGGATCTTGTCGCAATTGACGCGGTAGCAGCGTTTGTCCGGTCCGCCATCGGGGGCGTATTCGATGCGGCAACCCGGGACCGTTTCCGCCACGATGGCGGCCAGGTCACGGATGCGGTAATTTTCCTCCGTGCGGCCCACGTTGAACGTTTCGGTGTGAATGGCTTCCCGCGGGGCTTCGATAACGGCCAACGCGGCGGCTATGATGTCGCGGATGTGCACGATGGGGCGCCAGGGCGTGCCATCGCTTTTGATATACACCTTGCCGGTGGTGTAGGCGGACGCGACCAGATCGTTGAGGACCACGTCGAGACGCAGGCGGGGAGAGGCGCCGTAGGCGGTGGCGTTGCGAAGGAAGGTGGGGCTGAAGTTATCGGTGGCGAGGCGGGCTACGTCGCGCTCGACATATACCTTGGACTCGGCATAAGCAGTGACCGGAGCGAGGGGGGCAGTCTCGTCGTGCATCACATCGCCGGCTGCGCCGTAGGTGCTGCAGGAGGAGGAGAAGACGAAGCGGCGCACGCCCGCGTCCCTGGCGAGTTCGGCGAGCCGGACGGAGGCCAGGTGGTTGATATCGTAAGTGAGCTGAGAGTTGAGATTGCCCAACGGATCGTTGGAAAGAGCAGCCAGGTGGAAGACCGCGTCAAAGCCGTCCAGATCCGCCGGGTTTAGATCCCGGATGTCTTTACGGATTTCGGGAATCTCCCCGGCGGGTTCTCCGAAATCACATCCTGCAAAGAGGTCGGTATCGAGGCCGACCACCTCGTGTCCGGCGGCCTGCAGGACGGGGCCCGCCACCGCGCCGATATAGCCTGTGTGACCAGTTAAAAGGATTTTCATCAAGAACTCGCCCTCTGCTCAGTGCACCCCGCTTTCCAAAGAGATCGAAGCGGCTAACCTACTGAACTCAATGAGGATTGGCCATTACAGCGTCAAAAAGATGAGTTCCGAAATCCTAGGCTTCCGGACGCACATTTAGGATTGATCATCGCCGGGCTACTGCTTCAGACCCTGATGTTTTGTCGGTATTGGGAGCAGCCGTGGAGTTTCCGTTAGCCGGCCAAAGTTCGTAAAGAATTAACCTTGTCCAAAGACCCATGCCGGCGCCCGGGCTATAGAAGTTCCTTGGACGCTCGTGCTTGCTCCGCTGGTTCAGGGCCTTCGGCCGAACCTACATTGGAACCTATAACCATCCTGCGCATATCCCAACTTCTGACCTTCGCCAGCGACCATAGCCTTTTGATTCGTTCCTTTGTGCGCTGGGGGCTCAGCGCGGCATCCGAGAGTGCTACCACTGCAGCCTTCGCCAGGCGTAACCGACTGAAGCCGACTCCCGCTTCGGTTAATGTTGCCCTATGATAGGCCCAAAAGAATCTGTCCCGTTCGACCCACAGGCGTCTTCCGAGAAAACTGTAATAAGACGATATGTTACTAGCCAGACAATGTTCGTACTCTTCACGACTGAGGCAATTTCCACCATAAGTAAATATCAGTCCAAGAATGCTCTTGAAATGTGCGCCTATATCAGCAGAAATTGCGCCCATCGAATTACTTCGTGGCCTGGAAAACGTAAGAACTTGGTGTACGAAGCCAAGATCAGAGTTCTGGAGAAGTGCAAAGCATGCTTCGAAATCTGCGTATTTGTCTGTCTCGACGTAAAACGGGTCGCGGGTTCGAAGCAGATCCGCGCGGTAGAGTACGGAGGTTTGCGAACCGAACAACACAAGTGCCCCGAGAAGGAATTGCCGGCAGGCTTCACGGCCACGTACCACGGTCTCGGAAACAGGTAACCCGGTCAGACGAACCCGTTCGCCGAACCGTTCATAGGCGCTTACCACACCTACTGACGAATTCATCTCGGCCACCGCGGTCATTTTCTCCAGGCACTCGGGATACATCCAATCATCGGCGAGGAGCACCTTGCAGTATTTGCTTGCCGGCGAAATCTGCCGGACGGCGACGTTGTGATTGGCCAGCATCTCGAGAAAGCGCGTGTTCTCGTGGACTCGGATCCGCGGATCCCTTGCGGCGTAGTGTCGAGCGACTTCCAGAGACCGGTCCGTACTGCAGTTGTCTACGATAGTATAGTCCCAGTTCTGATACGTTTGCTTAAGGACGCTTTCGATACACTCTGCCAGGCAGTCCTCTTCGTTGTAAACAGGAGTGACGATGCTTACCAGCGGTTGCGATGTGGCATTCATGTTAGTGCAGCCCGACGGTTCGTACATCTGGCGGTATTCACCGGCAGGACTCCGACCGTCCCCGAGCTATGTCTGCGGGCTCGTCGGCAGGTTGCGGCGAACAGAGTGCGACAGGAACGTCACGATCGCGTGAACTTGTGGCGGTCGCATGACCCATCCGCCATGCCCGCGATTGCGGATCGTAGTGTCGAATAACACTGGCAGGCATTCCAAAAACCACAGAGTAATCAGGGATGCTTCGCGTCAGTACGGAGTTGGCCGATACCACGCAATGACGGCCTATGGTCAAGTTGCCCCTGGAACATACAATCGCTGCCCCGCGGCCGATCCACGTTCCTTCCCCGATGTGGATTCGCCCTCCTGGCGTGATGCCTTGACTGATGATCGGTACGTCTATGTCTTCGTAGCCGTGGTTGTGGTCTTGAATCAAGACATTCTGGCCGACAAGGATGTCGCGCTCCAAGTGGACACAATTCTTGCCCGATATGACAGTGCCTGTACCTATACTGCAGTTGTCATCAATGATGATGGTGGGCTCACCGTCAGGATCAGGGGTGGCAACATTCAGCCAAGTCCGGTCCAGCAGTCTAACAGAGTTTCCCAGGCTGATTCTGGGTGACCGCTGGCGGCTGACATTGGCGGTAAAGTGAAACGAAACGCCTCGTCCGATGGAGGCGAACGGATAGGTACGGCTGAGCCAGATCGTGTAGGCCTTCGTTAGAGCCCGTGGCAATAGTGCCAGCGGATCTTCGCAGGGAGGCCGGCGGTGTATGCGGGTCACGTGTTAATCCTTAGAGCTCAGTCGATCTTCCTTACGAAAGATCGCATGTATGCATTCGCCGCCGCCAATGAGCGGCGCCATTGCAAGTATGCCGCGCAAGAGAGTTAGGCGGAGCAGCTTCCTGGCTGCCTTCCAGAGAAGGCCCGGTTCTTGCCGATACGCGACCGGTGTTCGTTTGATGCCCATTTTTCGGAAGATGGCGTCACAAACGTACCGCAGGCTGGTTCCGACGGCTGAATTGCGCTTCGTTTCGAGCGACACGACTCGAAGCCCGGTCATCGTTGCCAGATTCCGCAACGAGGCGGGCGAATAGTGGAAGAGGTGGCGGGGCAGTTCCAGGCCGTGCCAATAGCTCCCGAAGACGCGGGCCTCGGCCGAACTGACGTTGGGAACCTGCACGTAGAAAATGCCGCCGGGTTTCAGCCAGTATGCTACCTTCTCCATGATCTCTCGGGGCTGGTAGAGATGTTCCAGAACATCGAAGCAGGTGATCGCATCAAAGGATTCTCGCGGGAACGGAGCGGCCAGAACGTCGCCCACAAAGACCCGCGCGCCGGTTCTGGCTTCTGCGGCTTTCGCAGTTTCTGCTGACATCTCTATTCCATAGAGTGTCCAAAACTCGCTGCGCATAGATGCCAAAAATGATCCCGAGCTGCAACCTAAGTCGAGCAACGCACCCGATTGCTTCTGTTGCGTTAGCCTGGCCTTTCGGTCTGTCCAGCGTTTGGGATTGTCGCCGGCGGCCGAGATCAGTTTGTGATACGCAGCAGTATAGTGCAGATACATCTCTTCGGGTCTCGGCGGTTGACTAAGCCAGACGAGCGAACAGGCACTGCAGCGTACAAGCGTCCACTGAATTTGCCTGCCGTGGAACCTGTCGGGCGCTTGGAGCCATCGTTGGGAGGAAGATGCGCCACAAATGGGACAAATCTCCAAGCTCTGAACCGCCGTGGGCATCCCTTTCACGCCGCTAGCGGCGCGGAGAGGTTCAGATACGGGAGTGAAAGGGCTGCTTCTACTCATAGAGAATCTCCTGCGATATATATTCCTAGATGATAGGAAATGAACCTTTTTTGTTGTCCAGGTGGCGACGCACAGTGCGGCGTGCCAGTCGAGGACTCACCCACGTCAACAGCCATTTCAGCGCAACGTTGAGCGTCACGTCAGATTGCACTGCTTTCGATATGGCTTCGCGAGCCCTTGCATACTGGCCGGCCGCCAGATAACAATTCGCCAGGCCGCTATGCGTGGAGCGCAACTGCTCTCGAATTAGAATCCGTATTTTGTCTGGCAGGCCTTCGCTCAGCCGCAAAAGCCCTTCGAGTCGGATCTGACTCTGCTGAAGTACGAATTCCAATTTGTTCCATTCTGCACTCACTCCCACGTGACGAATGCTCACTGGTGACTGATCTTTCCGGACCAGTGGAAGATTAACATAGCAAAAGCCCGTCACTAGTGCGAGGCGGAACAAAAAATCGCTGTCTTCGCTGAACCGCAAATTTGGATCAAAACCTCCGATCTGTCGTACTGCGTCGGTGCGAGCCAACAGAGAGGATGGGCAGACAACCATGCCCGCGCCACCAGGTCTAACCAGTAGCCGCAGTACGTCTGGGTTGAGGCCCATGATGTCGACATGCCGACAGCCGGGTTCCGCCATTTGGAAGAGGGTCCGTGTTTCCGGGTGGTTCATCAATCGTGAATCTGTGTAGCATCCGCCACATTCGGGTGCAAATTGCTCGAGGGCTTTGAATTGCCACTCTAGCTTCTCCTTCTCCCAGAGATCATCGGAGTCGAGAAAAGCTACCCATTCCCCTCTCGCTTCCGCGATCCCCTTGTTTCGGGCAACGCTTACTCCGTGATTGGCCTGGGCGAAACAGCGAACACGATCGCCAAAAGTCCGAACGATGTGCCGTGTAGCATCTGACGACCCATCATCAACTACGATTACTTCAAGGTCCGCAAATGTCTGGGCTAGAACACTCTGGATGGCGTTGCCTACGACGCTTGCCCGGTTATAAGTCGGGACAATGACAGATACTTTCGGGCTCATGAGGTCGATCCCCGGCCACTCCAGTTCATCTGTGATTCTCGGTGTTCAACATGCCCCCCTAGACGTGACCGGATCCAGTGGTACAGGCAACGGGAAACGACGGTACGAGGAGGCCCGCACCGGGATATACGCGACAACCACATCCGAATCAAGCCGGTACTTGGCACAAATGCTAACAGGAGCGGCGCATGATCAGGGCGCGCTGTGCTGGAGACTTCGGGAAGCAGCGGCGAAGACACATACTTGAATAGTGCGGTGTACATCCCCCCTAGATTATACATAGCAGTGAGGTCATCCAAATACCAAGTCGGGAGCGACTTCGCGCCGTTTGACTACGATTCTTCTCGCCAACTTCGGCGTCAACGTGGTTAACAACCATTTACAAGCGCTCCTCCCCGTTACGTTGTATCGCACCGCAGACCACATGGCTTTACGTGCACTGTGGTTATCGCCGCTGAGAAGATACCAACTGGCCCACTTCGTGTGGACCTCCTGCAGTTGGCGACGAATTAGGTTCGCAACACCCAATTGTAGCCTTCGATCCTCATCAAGCCACTTTTCATAAAGATGCTGATAATGCTTAAGCCGAAATTCTTCGTCCTGTAAACGTTCTATGAAACCATCCGGCCGGTTCAGCGTCCGATCAATCTCGACCAATGGCCTGTTCACATAGCAGATGTTGGTACGTGCAGATAGACGGAAGAAAAAATCAAGATCGTAGCCTAGATGAAGCGTGGGATCAAAGCCCCCAATGTCAGGTAGAAGTGTCTTATGAACGATGAGAGTTTGCACATACATTCCATGCCAACCACTGACGACTTGTTGCAACGAATTTATAATCATCCCACACGTTCCACTATAAGGACTGCCGACATGTTCAAAGGCCGTTTTAGTCAGAGCAGGATTGTGTAAATATACAGCATCAGTAATACAGGCCTTACATCGAGACCCCATCTGATGGATGGCTTGGAACTGCAGCGTCAGTTTGTCGGGCAGCCAGCGATCGTCCGAGTCCAGAAAGGCGATCCATTCACCAGTAGCCTTATCAATCGCGCGATTGGTCGCGACGGTTTGCCCGCGGTTCTCCTGCCAGATATAACGGACCCTCTCTTTGTCGTTGGGCCTTCCTGCAAGGAGCCGCTCTAATAACGCGGCCGTTTGGTCGGTGGAGCCGTCATCGATCACGATAAGTTCGAGGTCCGAAAACGTTTGACCGAGCACACTCTCGACCGCGCCCGTTAAGAGGCCTGCACGATTATATGTGGGAATGATAACAGAGACCTTTGGCATTGAATCCTCCAGCGTGAATCGTCGATTTAAATGCGCGGCATGACTTGACCTTTGCGTGCCGCTTCTACTGCTATTATGTGGCGGTGCGGTGCTCCTTTGGTCGCCCGGTGCCCAGCAGCTAGATGAAGTTCGGATCTCTTATTGGAGTACGAAATCCCGACACCGAGAAACGCACGAGCGCTTTGCCGTTGGATAGTTAAGCTCAGCGTTGTCGCAATGAAGTCAGAGCTCGCTATTCGTCGACTTATCGTTGTCAGAGGTCCACCAACCAGCACCACAAGAAATGAGAATAGGTTCAAGTTGCATGTCAGTCAGCATATGCACTTTCCCGAAAGACGACTGCCCGGCCTCTAGAGTTGCGACGGAGATACATGCCAACAAAGGGAACAGAAGAAGCTGTAGTTGTATCATATAGTTGATACCGAATTGAGCCACGACGTTGGCAAAAAGCGTAGCACCCAGACACCAGAGAAACCATTCCTGCTTCCGATCTCCATCGACCTTCTTCCGGGCGTTGCCGATGGCTCCAAAGCTCCGCTTGAGAATGACGATGTAGATTCCCAATGTGAGGAGACCCCCCTTCACGGCGACGTCAACGAACTGGTTGCATGTGTCCCACATTTCCCATCCCCAAGTCCCGTTCTCGCGAGTCCCTAAGAGCCACCAGTCCGCGAAGTGGCGTATAAGAGTATCAATAAGCAGGTAGCGATGATAACTGGAGGAGCCGCCGGTCACGTCAACGCGGGCAATTAGCCACCAGACCGGCCCGTTCATCAGTAGATGTAATCCTGTCAACATTAACACCATCCCCCTCCGAAGAAGCCGCATCCGCTTGCGCAGGGCCCAGAACCCGAGCCCCACAACGCCCGCTCCAAGAGCCATAATCGACGTGCTTGAGCCTGACGTAATGACCATGGTTGCAGCTCCGACAGTTCCCAGGGCGGCAATCATCCGGCACTTCCGATCGGTCCAGAGCCACACAAACAACGGAAGCAAGACGCCGCCGAAGGTACCGCTCTGTATCGTACCCAACACGCCGCCCGCGCGCACGCGCCCGTCCCTCACTTCTGTGTTAAGGCTTGTGCCCCCGAGGTATCCAAATGCATTTATGCGAGTGATGTGCTCGTTGGTCATGCATGCGGCGTGAATCAGGCAAATCACGGCCAGTACCTTGACCGTTCGCCCAATTGTCTCACGGTCCGGAATGAGAAATCGGACTGCTAGATAGCCTCCGAGCGTGTCTACGAAGTCCCCCGCGAACTTCACAAACGCCTGGAGTTCCATCCATTGCAGCGACACGATTACCAGGCCAGATACCGTCCAACACAGCACCGTGCAGTCGATGGGAGTGAATCCACCAGTGAACTTGCGCTCGAAGGACGACTTGCCGGATGTGAGACATCGTGCCAGGGCGACCAGAATCAGGATACGTAACATCGGAAAGTGCAGGTTTCCCACCAGCACTACCTGCCCGAGCGGTACCGTGAAAAACGCCAAGAGAAACGGCGTAATAGCCTTTTGGCGTGGAAGCGCAAGTATCAGCACGATGGCTATGAGCATCCACATCGCTACGAGCGGATGCAGTATCGCCTCATTAGCGCCGCCTCCAAATCGTATGTGCGCAGGTTCCACGGGTCAAAAACGAGATCGTGTTGGCTCAGGTTTTGTGCGACAATTCGTTGGCGATCGTACAAACCAAATGCGAAGACTAGATGAAGTGCTCAGAACAGCGGTATTGGCGCCAACCTTGAGAAGCGTGCCACTGATCAAACTCGTCTTCCTCGCTTGGTGCTCAGGGCGCTACGTGAAATGGGAGTAGGCGCCCAGTCTTTTGCGCTCGAAGTATACAAAAGCCCTGACGGAGCACGATGTCGCTGATCAAGTGTCCAGGGCGATCAGTCCGAGACCGAAGGTCGCGTAACCGCTGTGAGGCCGCTTGAAACTTCCGCGCCAAACTTAGTACGAACAGGTCCCCGGCACGCCGTCGATGTCGCTTCACAACTTACTTCACAGTGGTTATCAAGCGGCCCGCTGAGGGCTAGCGCTTTGAAACGGCTAGAAAATGTTCACGGTAGCGGACAATGCTGTCGCAGGTTGCGGACCTTGCGGACCTTGCGGACCCTGCGCAAGAGAGTATTGGTAAGCGCCCCTATCGGTTATCCGCGTAACGCCGCTGGGGTCAGTAGTGTATGGTGACGCAAGCGACAGTCGGTTCGTCCAGTTCGCGTTCTCCGATGTGATATTAAAGTCAATTCCGGGCCAACCGACAAATGGATTCGAAGATGAACCAGAGCAAACATTTGCTGTGCCGCTTGGACAGGAGGAGCCTTCCTGGAGAAATGAGTTGTGGTCCTGAGTGTATGTTCCTCCATTACCTTTATTGAAGCCGGGTGTTCCACCCGGTCCTCCATACCAGAGATTATTTTGGACGATGTAGGTCCCGGTGTTTTCGTTATTTATCCCACTATTACCGCTGATATTGACAACCGTGTTTTGGTACAGCCCGAAGTTGTTGCAATTGACGCCGCTATTGATACAGGCAAGAATTCCATCCGAGAGATAGGGCTTCCATGCGACGGCTGGCGACGATTGGAAGATGACGTTATTGTAATAGGTCCAATTGGTATGAGTTCCGGGGCTCCAGGCGAATGTCCAGACCGCGGTACCAGTTATGTCGCGATACACGTTATCGTGCTCGGAGCTGTTACTGTCGTTTCCGGCATAGAACGAATATTGGCCGTGGCACGATCCGGTAGGGGCGCCATCCGTTTCGGTTCCCCAGAAATAGCTAAAGCTGACCTGTCGCTGGTCGCCGCCATATTGGAAAAAGACGCAGCCCGCGTTGTGCGCATAGATATGGGAGAACGTGGAGACACTGCCCCCAGAACCGCCGTAGAATTCCGCTAGCGCTCCATTGTTGACTCCGGTCCCGACCTCTTCAAGGTATCTGACCGTGTATTGTCCGGCATTCCCGGAGATACCTAACCCGACATTGCCAGTGGCCGCTATCTTGATGCCGCAGTCTTTCGGATTACTTGGACTGGCGGTGACCGTAGATCCCGGGGCTGAGCCGCAGCCGGGCGCCGTCTGAGAACCGTTGCCGTTGAGGATGAAGTACGAAGCGTTGATGGTGAACGCAGGAAAGATCGCTTGGGCGTTTCCCATGGTGCTTGTGTTCCACCCGGTATCCGTGCAGTGATCAGAGGACTGAGCCTTGCGGATCTCGGTTACCGTTGCCCCGGAAGCGGCAGTGTTGAACGTATAGGAAGAATAGCTGCCGTCCGCCAGGTAATATAAATCTCCCCGTGTCAGGGTCGCCGGTACTCCGGCATAGGCATTGTTCCAGTCGGCTCCGGAGCGCGAACCGGAACCGGTAGGGGTCACGACGTGGCAGGCCCCGAACGCCGAAGGGATAGAGAAGCAGCTCAGAAGAATCAAAATCGCTTTATGGAAATCAGATAACACCATTACCTCCACTGCCCCAGTCTACACGGCGCGCAATGAGGTACCTTAACGCTGGGCTACGTGCAGAACTTGAGGTACGAGGATAGGTTAGCAGTTTGTCTGAATTATCTCCATCCCACTTTGGTTATCAGTTAAGTCTAACGAATTGCTCGTCAAATCGCCTAACTTTTGGTGGTACTCGTTTGTCTTGTCGCTAAGAGTAAACGTAGGCGGCTCCCAGCGCTGCCCGAGATCAAAAATGCACCTGGAACACGAGGTTTGAAATGAGAAGCGCTATTTTAAATTCGGAATCCGACCGCTTTCGAAACTGGCAAACGGGTCAGCTGCCTCTCGGGTTGTGACGTCCGTTGTTCCAGCCCAATGTACGATTGTGTGTCCGGCGAACGTCCATTTTATGGCTCTCCCAAAGCGTAGAAAAGGGGTCCTCGTTAAAGAGGATAATTGTGCCCGATTCCAGGCAGCTGCTTCGATGAATGCACGGCGGCTACCCTCAGCCGCGAGGCGCCACAGGATGTGGCTAACCAACATCGGGTTGAATCCCCGCCCCCGATATTCCGGGAAAACATGGAAATCGAAAAGGTGGACGTCACTCTGGGTTAAGGGAAAGTAATGAGGCTCAATGGTGCTTCCTTGCAGGGTCCAACCGTAGCCCGCCAGAGCATCTTCAGACCTGATCAACCACAACACCGACCCGTGGGCGAAGCGTTCGCTGATGTGCCTGTGGGCCAACTTGGGATTCCAGAAGCTGGTTATTGCTTCCAGATCGTCTTGTCTGAGTTCGGCAGTGCTTCTCTTCTGCTCGACTGTGATATATCGTTCGGTCTTTAACGATCGTGCGATGTGGTCGGAGAGGTCGCAATATAGGAGAACCATCCCTTTTGAAAAGGCTGCCCGTTGTACAGCTAACGCCGCACGACGGATTGTAGCCCCCAGGCCGTTTCGGCTGTAATAAGTCGCGAAACGCGAGAAGGAATTGGAAAGTGCCATAGATCCGGCTCGTCAGCTGAGCTTCAGGCCTTGGTGAAACTACTGCCAAACATGAGTTCCCGCAGGCACGCACCGCTGAGCTGCTTACCCACTTCTCGCTTTGTGTTTGGCCGAGAATGCGCTAAACCCGAAAGAATGGCCAGCGTGTACCGTAGGAGATGATGCAGAAACAGGATGCTGCGGATCCCGAGTACGCCGAAAAAGCTGTGGTGTTTGGTCCAATAATGGATCACGGATCGCTGTTGTGCAAGAGCGAAGCGCACCGGATACGAGGCGGTGATTTTGCCGCGGTCGTGAATCGCCTGTGCGCCGGGGAAGAAAACGACTTCCCATCCGGCCTTCCAACACCGCCGGCACCAATCGACATCATCGCCGTACATGAACAGGTCCTCATCCAACAATCCCACCGCGTCGAAGGCTTCCCGTCGGATCATCGAAAAACAGCCCACCAGGACATTGACCGTGCGTGTTCGATCGTGGGGAAAGAAGAACATATGTTCGCCAGCGAAGAAAGGGACGCTCTTGAACTTACTCGAGAGACCGGTTGCCGAACAGAAGTTGTTCCACAGAGTTGGGAATTGGCGGCACGAACTCTGCAGGGTTAGGTCGGGATTCAGTACACGGGGACCCACGTTTCCGACTTTCGGATTCTGATCCAGGTAATCCGCTAATGCATCGAGGCAGCCCGGCAAGACGATAACATCGGGATTTACCAAAGCAATATAGCGTCCCCGGCATTGCCGGATGGCTAGGTTGTTGCCTTTGGAAAAGCCAAGGTTCTCGGCACTCCTGATGAGTTTGACATGAGGGAACCTGGCTGCAATCATTTCCGCGGTGCCGTCGGACGAGGCATTGTCGACTACCAGGATTTCCACGGTGCGACGTGACGGCGCGTCTTCCAGGCTTTGGAGGCACAATTCCAAATAATGCCTGGCATTCCAGCCAACGATGACAATTGAAATATCCATCAAATATAAAGGAGGAGCTCGGTTTACTTTTTACGAGTTTTGGGGCTTGCCGCAAAATTTTCAACCGTCCGGTTCGCGTGACGCTCTAAGAATTCTATCAACAGACGGTTCTTTGAAATCACCCAGGCTATTCTACGACCTTCAAAGGCTACCGCGGGCTGTGGAGCAGATACGGTTACAAAACCCACATGGACCGCTCGCCTTAACGCCGATTCCAAATTATCAGTTTCATAACAGACATGGTGCAATCCGACCCGCTTTTTGAGGAAATTACTGACCGGAGATGTTTCGCTAGCGGGCTCCACCAGTTCAAAAACAGGATTTCTTGCATCGAGCGGCCTAAAGAATGCGACTCGAACCTGCTGTAAAGGATCATGAATAATCTGACCATCCCATCGGGCTGACATAGACAAAGCAAATTGTTCGGCGATCGCAGGAATGGATTGCACAACAACGCCCAAGTGATGAAGGCTGCACTTTCCATCCATCAATGGCCCGGAATGATCCGTGGGTAGAGATGTTTTTTGATGCTGCAATCCCATTACTTGGCCAAATGTCTTGCCGTTTGCGTCCATCTACGGTTACCGCGTTTCGCCCAAGGGTATGTTTAGCGGTGCTTCTTGAGTCTTCCCGGCGGGCAAGACGTTCGTCCAGCCCCGAAATTTACGCCGCATTGCTACGCTTGCCTTGACGATTATGGAAGACATAGCACTGTCGCATGCGGCTAGTGGGCTCACATGCGTGACATCCGAGCCCGATAAACCTTTCTTGAAATGGTAAACTCCCGGGTTGCGCCCGGGGTCGATGCCGCCCAAGTCATACCATTTCACCCCGTTTTCCCTGAGCCATTTGATCAACGTCCATTGCAGCAGGTAGGTGCCTCTGGCGTTGAGCCCGTGGTCACTCGTCGCACCCAGCAGATAAATGGCGGTATCGCCCATGGCTGAGGCGACCACCCCGGCCACCGGGATCCCGCTCTCCCTGCAGATCAGAATCCGCATCCGATGACGCTCGGGCAAGTCCTGCTGAATCCGCGCGAACTCTTCCACGTCAACGGTGGTTTCGAATGCCTTGCGCTTACGCATTTGATCGTAGATCAAACAGAAAGTACGGTATTCTTCGGTGCCGGTTCCTGCGATGACTTCGAGGTTTTTCTTTTCGGAGCTTGCGAGCAGGTTGCGCCACTTTTTGTCCAGCCCCTTTCGCAATTCCTCAATCCCGGGAGCGAGATCCAGGAGGAAGGTCCGATAGGTATTGTCCGGGCCCAGGGGTTCCGAATCGAATCGCCCAAACGCGGACCGCATGGCGGCAGCGCGCTGCGATCCGGCAAAAGCGTTCGGCAGGATTCGTAGAAAAAGCCTCCGGCGCCGCACATACTCGGCTTCCAAGGCGTCAGCCATGCGTGCGAAGACCTCTGAATCGAACGGCCTTTCGCGACGTTCGCAGAGAGGGCCCCATCGCAGATACGCCATACCGAAATTAAACCTTGTCGGACGGACGATCCGCAGTTGCGCGATTCCAACCACTTCGCCATCTCGTCTTAGAACGAGGTGGCTCAGATTTTCTCTTCCCCAACGGATTCCACCATACGACCACGTTTGGTAAATGCTGGCGTCGTTGAACAGATCAAGCATCCGGGACCACTCATCCGGCCCGCAACAATCCACTTCTACCCGCCAGTCAGGATTCGGTATCAAGCCCGGTTTCCTCTCTTGCCGATAAGTTCCCGCGGTAACCTCGGGGTTGCTCTGTCAAGCATAAGCCGTCGCCGGCGCGGACTCCGCGGCTCTACGAATGTAGCTGGTTTTGGGCGAATACGTTTCAGGGACGTCGTATTGCCAGACCTGCCGATCTCCCGCGTTTCCGTCAACATGGCTGAACCCCAGGGTGGAGTAATGCCCCGCCACCATGCTGTTTTTCTTGGAAGGAATATAGATGCCCACGATTTTGCGGATACCTCTCGACAGGCATTCGTCAACGAGGGCATCAAACATGGCGAACTCCATTTCCCGCTTCAGGACGCGACAACTCATCAACCAAAGATCCAGCTCGATGGTTTTGTCGCACAGCCGGCCGATCAACACCGAGACCAGACCATTGTCGCCAAACCTATCGGCGAGCCTTCCGTAAAGCGTGATAAATGACGGGTTGCCGGCGATGGCTTCTACTTCCCCGATGGTATAGCGCCGAGTGGTCAAATTGAATTGATTCGTCTTGTTGATCAGCTGCGTAATTCGCTCCATGTAGACTGGACTGAACGGAGCGATCTCGGCGGTCATTTCAAGTGAAGCCAGGAATTCTCCATAATCATGGAACCGGGCCTGGTAAGTGCTCCGCTGGGCATTGAGGCTGTAGAATGCCGAACGGTTCAGATCGTCTGCGACGATTTTATCCACTTCGAAATATCGCTCGCGTTCGAGAATTTCCGCGAAAAGGGAAACATCCGATCCCACATCGGGGACAGCTACTTCGCGGAGTTGCTCCGCAACCAGGGCTCTTTCGACCGGATTGTCATCCACGAATACGATACTGTCAAGACCGATGTTCAGCTCCGTCGCGATCTCGCGAATGTTCTCAGGTTTTGGGTTCCAGTTCGCTCTGAATGCGCTGAAATCTTCCAGTTTTAACACGCTGTCCGGATGCGCAAAACCTTCTTTGGCGGTGTCAGGATCGTTTTTAGAGCACACCGCGAGCATGATGCCGCGATCCCGCAGCGCTTTCACATAACGTTGGAAATCCACGAACGCCTCGCCGACGGGGTGGTCTCTGCCCAGAAGCAGGTTATTCAGCCCCTCATCGCCGATCACTCCACCCCAAAGGGTATTGTCCAGGTCGAGCACGAGGCATTTCTTAGATTTTCCATAGATCGCGCCGACAATGGCCGCCACGTTCTGCGCCAGCGCCACCGCAGCCATGGGGCTTAGTGTCATATGGAAGTTGTACCAATAGCTAGGCTCAAACCAGGCAGACAGGCCGACTTGCGCCGAAAGATAATGGATGTCGTTGATCAATAAGCGAGAGTGGTTACGGGCATAGCGCGCGAATTCGGCATTCAGCCGTAGCAAGAAGCAGACGCGGCCGAACGGGGCGGATGCCTCCAGATTTCCTATAGGTCTAAGGCGCGGCAAATCGAAGTTGTTCTGGATAATGATCGAACCGAGTCCAGTATGGATTTTCTCCCACAGACACTCAAATCTTGCCATTTCGCGGCGGACGTGATTTTCGACGTCGGCTTCGTTTTCCGACAGCGCAGGGAATTGTGCGACGTTTTGCCAGGATGTATGAACGAAAACGATGTCCGGCTTAAAGCTCCACAGGGCGGGGTTTTCAAACAGAATGTCGTCGCTGTAACAGTTATAACCGGATTCATAGAACGTCGGCTGCAGGCCTCGTGCGAGAAGAAAAACCTCCAGTGTGGCCTTGATTTCGGCGGTTGTGGACCCACCCAGAATGGCAATGCGAGTCGGGATAAGATTGGTTTGCTTGAGCAGTTCGTTTTTGAGGAGCCGGCGCCGCCGCAGAATCTCCGCGGCGGAGGAAGGCAGCCGCGGAGGTGTGAAACCCTCCTCTTGCCGAATGCTTATCTCGGATGACACAACAAGTCTCCGCTGAGCCAAGTCCCTTTTTCTAAGCGTTGTCTGCTCCCGCCAGCGACAACAGATCCGCCACGGTCGAGCAGTTCACGATCTGTCCGGGAGAAATACGCACGCCATTATTACTCTCAGCCATGGCAATCAATGTGATAAGCGAAGTGGAATCCCAGGTTTCCAACTCCTCCAGCTTCTCCTCGCCGTGAAGGGTCCCGGCAGGGAGGCCCAGAATGTCGTCCATCTCTCGTAAAAAGTCGTTGCGCTTCATATTTATTTGTCGATCACAGGGTCTTTAGATTTTAGTTAGATTTTAACGTTCCACGGGTGCCAGATTCATTCGAACACGACCCGACCGGGAAAAGCGATTCCGCAGTGCGCGCAGCCGGGGCAGAACTTCGACTTCGAAGAAGAGCCTGTCGTATCTGTCGGCTTGGATGCTGACCCTGTCAAGATGGAAGCGGTCTGCGGTTCGATTGTTGGCGACGCTCTCGCTCAGGAAAACTGCCTGGTGTCCCGAGGCTTTCAGATGCAGCACCACATCCTGGGTAAGATCGGCCGTTGCGCCATACGGTACGCTGAAAGAACGGACCTGTTTCCCCGAGACTGTCTCCAGCTCGGCTCTATTACCTTCGACTTCGGCGAACATATCCGCTGCCGTAAGAGATCGGCAGCGCACGTGGGTGGCGGTATGATTGCCTATTTCGAATCCCTTCGACGCCAACTCGGCGATCTGCTTACGAGAAAGATATAACCCGGCTTCTTCCGCCAGCCGAGCCTCGTCAATCCCAGCCATGTCGATCAGCAGGTTCAGAAATCTTTGTCTTTCCGAACGTGTAATCGCCGGGAAAAAATGCGAAAAGACATCGGCCATGGAGTGAATCCGGGGACTATCGGCGCCCATCATAGCGCGTACTGCCGAGTTGATTATGTCTAAACCCATTACGTTGCAGAGGTAACAGACGAGGTTATCCGGGGCCAGCCGGCGGTTGTCCAGAAAAGAGGAATTGAGAAACAGAATAGCCGGCACACCCAACCTGGAGCAAAGGGGGGCGGCCCATTTCATTACGGACGCATAGCCGTCGTCGAAGGTCAGCAGCACGGGCCTTGGGGGAAGCGTCCGTCCATCGAGGACGTCGTTCAAGCTGACAGGATTGTAATAACTGGTTATGAACCTGAGCGCCACCTCAAAGCTGCGCGGCGTAATGGTTACGCCCATGCCTCTGGTAAAAGGCGACTCCGGCTCTGCAATGTCGTGAAAGACGATAGATCTCAACCAGTACGACGATCCAAGGGTACGCACGATGCCGAAGCGGCCCGGGAGACGCCAAAGTGTTCCCGCGGCCAGATCGCGAACAGTACGCCGCCGCGGGCCCGAATGATGTTTCGAGGCGAAGATGGAATGGGGCGAATCTGTCAGCAAATTCTTAGACATTGACGAGATGTTCAGCTTACGGCAGCTTTGCGATCGAGGAAGGTCCGTTGCCAAAGCTCCAGGGTGATCAATGAGAAAATTTCTTTGGAATAGCCACCATCCTTCTCATTGCGGGCCAGCAGGTCACGCACGGCGGCAGGCGCAAAATAACCACGGTTTGTGGTTGTTCGGTCCAGCAGGACGTCGTGGACCCAAGTCCGCATCTCCTTGCGAAGCCAGGATCCATACGGTACCGGAAAGCCGGCCTTCGGGCGATCCAGAATGGGTTTGGGTACTCGGCTCCGCAAGACCTTTTTGGCGAGGTATTTCGTGCACAGCCCGTGAACTTTCAAATTCGCAGGCATGGCGGCAGCAAGTTCCAGGACCTTGTGATCGAGCAAGGGGACACGAAGCTCGACAGAATTGGCCATGGTCATCTTGTCAGCTTTGATTAGCAGATCGTCGGGGAGCCACGTCTTGGTGTCGATATAGAGCATGGCATCGAGGTCATTTAATTCCCGTATACGAGCCTGCAATTTTCGAAGGGGTTCGAGGGTCTGTTCTCGCTGGATGGTCCGGGAAAAGTCCGCGGAGTATAATTTCCCCAAGCCATTTCCGCTGTTGCGATAGGGACTGGAAGTACGGCTGTAATAATAACCCGGGAAACTCGCAGTCATCAGTGGTACGTAGGCGGCCATTCGCTCGGAGTGAAGCAGAGAACTGGCAACGGAGAGCCCTTTTTTAACAGGACCTCGGAAACCACCCAGGCCGCGTTTCAAGCGTTCCAGCCAGAGTAGATTACGATAATTGCTATAGCCCGCGAACGCTTCATCCCCTCCCTCGCCCGAGAGCAGTACTTTGACGTAGCTGCTGGCTAGCTTTGAGACGTGATAAAGTGCGACAGCGGGAGGCTCACAGACCGGCTCTTCCATGTGCCAGACATATTTCGGCAGAAAATTCAGGAAATCCGAAGCCGAGATCGTCATGTCACGATGGCAGGTATGGAACATATCTGCCGCTAACCGGGCATAAGGCCGTTCGTCAGTGACATTTGCTTCCGAGAAGCCGACGGTGTAGCTGCTTACTTCCTTAGCTGTTCTTTCCACCGCAAAACTGAGGACGGCCGTAGAGTCGACCCCGCCGCTCAGGAGAATACCGACCGGCACATCTGCAATCATGTGCAGATCGACAGTTTCGGCGAGCAGCGCACTTAATTGCTTCTCAAGGTCTTGCTGTCGCAGGTGTTCGTTCGGCTTGTCGAAGGCAAGGTCCCAGTATTGACGTATTTCCGTCGAGCCATTCTTTGATAAGAGGTAATGACCAGGGGCCAGTTTGGAGATTCCCTTGTGCAACGTGTTCTCCCCGGGCAAGTAGAGAAACGTAAGAAACCGGTCAATGATCTCTGGCGCAATGTCCCGAGCTGCGGCTGGGTCCGCCAGGATGGCCTTCACTTCGGAACCAAAAAGCAAAGACCGCCCGGCTATGGAATAGTACAGGGGTTTAATGCCAACCCTATCTCTTGCCAGGAAGAGGGATTTGTCCTTCTCGTCCCATATAGCGAAGGCGAACATGCCCCGCAACTTCTCCAGGCAGGAGGGACCGAGTTCTTCATAAAGATGAACAATGACTTCAGTATCGGTATGCGTTTTGAACGTGTGGCCCTTACCTACAAGGAATGCACGGAGTTCCTGGAAGTTGTATATTTCGCCGTTGAATACGATCCACACGGTCCCGTCCTCGTTGGACAAAGGCTGATGGCCGGTGTTCAGATCAATGATCGAGAGCCTGCGGTGTCCCAAACCGATTTGACCCGCGACATAAATGCCTTCGTCGTCAGGGCCCCTATGGTGGATGGGGTCCAACATTGCTCGAATTTCGACCGGCGCTACTTCAGCGCTTAGATCAAAATTGAGTTTTCCGCAAATTCCGCACATGTAATTTTGATGATGAGCGGTAGGAAGTCACCGCCACACAGTTTTAAGTCCGCAGAGTCGCCTGAGCTGTTGTGCGCGCACATATCGGACGAGCCGCTCATCGGCCAACCGAGGCATGTTCGTGAAATAACCCTTTAGGAAGCCAAAAAGCATTCCCACCGAACCAATGATATACGGCTTGCGGGCTATTCTGTAGAGGCAACGGGCCAGGACAAAGAGAGGATGATATCCACAGGTAAAGCAAACAGTGCCGTATTTGATGCGATCTCTGAGCAAGCCGTCTGCGGCTCCGGTGAGTCGGTGATGAACGAGCCGGAGTTCCGGAAAGCTGCTGGTATTCCATCCCAGCATGTTCGCCTTCACCTCATCGATCGTATCCCATCCAGGAACCTTTAACAGGCCGCCGATTGCGTCCCAGCACTCCCTTCGATAGATCTTGGTGGCTCCGCGAACATGAAATTTCGGGCTGGCCTCGAGTTTCAATTGTCCGCCGAATTCGTGGTAGATCTCGCCTCCTCCAATTCCGACGCGGGGATTCTGAGAAAAATGTTCAAAGCACTTTTGGAAGTAGTCGGGGGAAAAACTGAGATCACCATCGAGCTTAATTAGGAAATCCCAGTCCTGATCCTGAAGTGCATTGTACCCGTCATAGAAAGCTTCCATGACACCGCTACCCGCCTTCCGTGAGCCACGGTTACGGCGGTGTATGGCCCGAATAAACGGAAACTGGACCGCATACTGATCGATAATCTCGCCGGTCCGATCGGACGAGCCGTCGTCGACGATTATCCATTTGGTGGGACGGAGGGTCTGCTCTACGACAGAGCGAACGGTGCCCTCAATATGCTGTTCTTCGTCCCGCGCCGGTGTAATGATCACGTACCGAATCATCGGTGTTTGATTCTTTCAGGGGCGAAATACCCAGATACTCGCGTAATCCATCCTGCCAAGG
The DNA here is from genome assembly GCA_035651555.1 of Terriglobales bacterium. GTDB lineage: Bacteria > Acidobacteriota > Terriglobia > Terriglobales > Acidobacteriaceae > Gp1-AA145. Next base: position 40,450 of record DASRFL010000001.1, on the reverse strand, counting down.
GCCGAAGGTATTTAATCCTAAGAGCTTTAGGCCTCGATTCTCCAGAACGGCGTACTTGGGCCTGGAAACTTTAGCAGGAAATTCATTCGGACCTGCGGCCGTAAGGGTCACTTCAGTGTGTGTCAGCGCGAAGATCTCGCGGGCGAACTCGAACCAGGAGCACTCGCCGTCGGCGGTGCCATGATATAAGCCGTAGGCTTCGGATCGACTGAGGGCTACCATTTGGCGAGCGAGTTCCTCTGTGGATGTCGGGGTGACGAACTCGTCGTCGACGACGCGAACAGCGCCTCGTTCTTTCGCCAGTTTGAGCATCAACTGCACGAAATTCAACCCTCCCTTGGCGCGGCATGGCTGCTTTCCATAGAGCGCCGACGTGCGGAGGACGAAATGCCTGGCGAGCGTAGAACGAACAAAATATTCACCGGCGAGCTTGCTATTTCCGTAGACACTTAGTGGCCGGGGAGCATCCGTTTCGCTGTAGGGCCAACCCTTAGCGCCATCGAACACATAATCGGTGCTGATATGCATCAGGACCGCACCGATTTCCCGAGCGGCCAGGGCCAGCTTTCGCACACCCAAGGCATTGACGGCAAAGGCCTGGTCCGGATGCAGTTCACATTGTTCCACATGGTGCATAGCTGCCGTGTTGACGAGCAACTCGGGCTGCAGCTCAGTAAAGATACTCGGGACGGATTCTATTGTGGCTATCTCGATATCCGTGTGCGTGAGGGGGAATACGTCGTCGCCGTTGGCTTCAAAAGCACGGACAACGTCGGCCCCCAGTTGGCCATCACCACCCAGCACGATTACTCTCATCGTCCCGATGCCTTTCCGAACGCGTATGTTTCCATTCCGTTTTCGAGTTGCTTAAAGGAAGCGATGTTGGAGTACAGCGGATTATCGAAGTCCCCGCATTTATCCATATTGTCGATCAGTTGACCGACGATGGACTTCACATCACCGGCAGGATGAAAACTGAGGACATTCATCGCCTTTTCGATGCTGACCTTATAATTGCGAAAGTCCTGAATATGCTTGATGCACAGATTAATCCGGGAACCTAGGCGTTCCTCAACCGTAGCTTTTACTAAGTCCCCGACTTCCCCTACAGTATAGTTGCCGGAAGCCACGTTGAAAATGCCGGAGATCCGTTGATCAGCCTCAACGGCGCGAATATAAGCGGTGGCTGCGTCATCGATGCTGAGAATCGGCCTCCAAATGGAAGGATTGTTAATGGTAATAGTGTGGTCCCTGACAGCGGCCCTGAACATCGTGTTGATGATCAGGTCGAAGCGCATCCGCGGGCTGTATCCGGAAATTGTACCTTTGCGCAAGGAAATAACCGAAAATTCCCTATCAGTCAATTGCATCGCCGCCTGTTCACCTTGAAGCTTGGATATGCCATACGGGTAAGAAGAAGAAACCGGGCGGGTTTCATCGTAAAGCTCGTTTTCCGTATAGCCGTATACAGAGCACGACGACGCATAGATGTACCGCTTTACCTTTGCATTCTTCGCGGTGTAGCCTAGGTACGCCGGCGCCGCCGCATTGAAGATGAAGTTCTTGCTCGGCGAGAATTCCGCCATAGGATCATTGGAAAGACCCGCGAGAAAGATCACTTGATCATAAGGTTTGAGGTCTTCAACGGAGAGGTCGAAGAGATCCTTATGGATTACTGAAACTTCCCCTGGCAGATTATTGCCAAACCAGAACAGGTCGACAACATCGACCTTGTATCCGCGATCCAGGAGCTTCGGGATCAAGACTGAACCAACATAGCCGGCCCCGCCGGCGATCAGCAATTTCATAGCTTTTTCCTTTCACTGTTGTGGCCCCTGATCTGAACAGTCAGGGTTTCTTCTTGAGACCTGCGCTGCTTCCAGTCAAGCGTGACTTGGCGAATATGGGCAGGCTGTTCTTTAGATGTGAAAATGGCCGGATTCCGGCTTGGCTAGCCACTGGCTCAGCGTTTGGGCCTGCTGGTCTTTGGCCGAGAGTGACGGATCTTTAACCGGCCACTCGATGCCAATCGCCGGATCATCCCAGCGAATTCCGGACTCCGCTTTGCCGTTGTATAGGCCCGTGCATTTGTATTGGATTTCCGCGACCTCCGAAAGCACACAAAAACCCCGGGCAAAACCGGCGGGAGCCCAGACCTGGCGTCTGTTTTCCGCAGAGGCCTCTATACCTACCCACTTGCCGAGCGTGGGAGAACCTGTTCTTATATCCACAGCCACCAGAAAGGCAGTACCTAGAGAGACTCGCATCAACTTGCCCATTGGGGGATCCCATTGAAAATGCAGACCGCGGACGACACCCTTGACGGACCGCGAATGGTTGTCCTGAACGAAAGGTAATTCCACCCCGAGCTTATGGAATTGGTCGGTTCGATACGTCTCCATGAAAAAACCGCGGCTATCCTGAAACACTTCAGGCACAATCACAAGGACATTTTCGAGATATGTTTGTTCGAGCTTCAGTTCCATTTATATGACCATCTCTGAATAAAGAACGCCGGTCAGCGACAGCGAGCTGACCCACTAGACCGAGCCTGTAAGCTCGTGCTTAACGGCCCTACGCCGAGGACTGAAACGGAGGCAGGCTATACCAACGCACCCAGCTATGATGACTAATGCTGCAATTAGATAAAAAGCGGCACCATTTCGATAGTACAAAGTGATCAGGGTACGTCCCATGAACGCACGATATAAGACATTGTCGCGGAATTCTGAGGCCGTTCGGAGAAGATAAACGCGCGGCGATCGTTTGTCGATTTCCACCGCTGGCAGAAGAACAGGTTCATACTCGACCTTCACCCGGCTGGTGTGGCCCGCAGGAAGCGTTATGTCAACCTCCAGGTATCCATCTCTGGAAGACACGAAAGGCTGAGGATCGCCATCGACTATCAGAGACGCTACTCGCCGGCTGTCGGCTTCCAGCTTTCTTACATGAAATACTACTTTTCGCTGCGCGACATTCTCAAGATCAAACTCACTGGAATATGCCGATACGTCATAGTCTGAATCGTCCCGGAGCTTGACAAGATAGAAGTGTCTAACTATGTCTCCCAGTGAAGTCCATTGGACATTCGGATCTCGTGTGTTCACGTCATCGGCGATCTTATTGAATGCATCACTGCCAGTCAGAAAAAAGTCATGATGGCAGTAAAACAGCAGCGGATTATCCAAGAAGGTTTGCAGCCCAATCAAGTAGGTCGGCACAGGAACTGCGACGGAGTACCGAAGAAGCGAGGGAATCCCCCCGAACTTGAGTGTGACAGACCGCAAGTGAAATAGTGCGTTAGCGGGGATCGGCGAGCCGAGGGGTATGTTCGAGGAATTGACCGTGGCGAGATAGCCGTTGTCTTTGAGCGCTTGAAGTGTGTTTTCGGGGGCGATCGCGTGAGGGAAGACCATGACCTTGTCGTATGGGATGGCCGTTAGCGTGCGAAACGTGTCCATTCTCGCCAATGCCTGGCGCAACGCGGCGACCTGGACCGGTAGAGGTTTGGTTTCGTAGCCGGTGAACTCACGATGATCATGATTGTCCCCATGAATCGCGATTGAGAAGCGGTCCGGGTGTTTCCGGATCAATGAAGCGACGCGGGGATCATTGCGGTCATAATTCCAAGGGATGAAAGCAATTGTGGTGTGAAAGCGGTGCGCTTGCATGGCCGACAACAGGCGTTCGTAGTCAAACAGCCCGTATGGTTGCTGTAATCGAGGATCATCGATTGTCAGGTTGGCATAATGATGGAGCGAGTGCCAGCCTCGATCGCCGGCCGAATACTTTAAAAACATCAACAGGGGAGCGAGTTCGGTAAAGGCGGACAAAACATCCGTAGAGGTTGCGCCGACCGGAGCAGGTACGGAGACATCCAGGAATAACTGCTGATCTTTGCGGGAGGCCAGAACGAATACAGGATAAGTTCGGCCTCTATCTCGAATGTTGAGCAAGTTCTGGGTTCGACTGTGTTCACCGGGAATCAGGTAGAAGGGATGTTTGTTTAGAGCTGGATACTCCATCCGCGTCAACGGTCCTGTGATGTCCGCGCCACCGGCTACCACATAGGTAGGGCGGTTAAGGCCGTCCAGTCGGCTGCAACCAAGGACAGCGCCATCGGACCAGCTTTTTAACAGGCCTGCGTCCGTTTCGGCGGTTAGACCGGTGATGAGTAAAGGTGCACTTCCACCAGGCCTGCTCGCCATGGCGCTAAGGAATGCGGTCTGACTGAGATCTGCGAGAGCGCGCGCCGCGACGACCACCGCCACGGTTGTGGGGGCACTGACGGAGGAGCGCAGCGAAACGTAATCATGAACAGCTGTTGGGCTGATGCTCGTAAGATCAATTCCGTAGAACCGCGCCGCGATATCGAGCGTCTGGTGCGTCTCTGGGGAGCCTCCGGACGCGGGAATGAAAACGACTTTGGCACCGTGGCATGGTATTGCGGATAGTAACGCGAAACAAAGAACGATAGCGCACGCAGCGGCACATCTGTCTGAGCGGCAGGCTGCGAGGCGCTGAAACGCTTGCGTATCGCGCAGGATGACAGTGGAGCGGCAGGAATGTAGGCGTACCGCCATTTGATTACGGATAGCGAAACGATGAACGGCAAAAGACAAGTAATAACGCCGGAGGAGGTGGATCAGATTCGTGCAAGGGCCGTTTTGTAGGCGGATAGCAACGCCGCCTTTTCGATGTCCCAGTTCAGGCGGGCCTCAACTTCTTGTCTTCCATAGGTCCCTAGCTCGCAGCGGAGCGCCGCGGAGTCGAGTAGGCTTGTGAGTTTATGCGCAAAATCGATGGGGTCATTCGGGTTCGCGTAGAGACCGGCAGAACCGACCGTTCGGCGACCTTCTGTCAAATCGTACAGAACGATTGGGAGCCCGAATGCCATATACTCCATAAGCTTGATCATGGTAGACCGATCGTTCATAGGTGTCTTTGGATCGGGTGCAACGCCAATGTCTGCCGTTGAGAGATACTCAGCTACTTGCTCGTGCGTAATTTGCCCCGTGAAAGTTACGAAACGACTGAGATGCTTTTCCGTGACGGCCGCTTTCAGCTCTGTCAGGACGGTGCCGTCTCCAATCAATAGAAAGTGAGTGTCCTGGCGATTCTGGCGACATACTACGTGTTCAATGGACTCAAGCAGGAGTGGTAGACCATCTTGAACGCCCATAAAGCCAACATAAGCCACCAGAAGCCGCTTTCCTCCCTTAATCTCAGGAATACCGGGTCCACGCCGAAATCTGTTGAGGTCGGGACAGTTGCGGACCACAAATACCCGGTCTTTTCGCATCTTGCCACGCATGACCGCTACCTCCTTGAACGATTCGTTCGTGGCTAGGGAGGCACTGGCAACCTTGAAAGAGAGGTGCTCAGCAATGCATGAAAGCTTATAAAGGAGACCTTTGGCCTTGCCGAATTTGGTCTGAAACAGCTCCGGACTTAAATCGTGATGGTCGAAAATAAACCGAACACCGAAGAGTTTAAAGAACAAAGCTATCAGGAAAATATTGTCCGGAGGATTACAACCTTGCAGGATGCGAAACCGGGTACGGGTGAATACCTTTATAGCGAGATAAAATTCGGCGGTAAGGGCCCAAGCGTATTCCAACAGGTATCCCACTGGATTCGACGCTTCCCACCTGGGGTGGCGATAAATGTGAATTCCCTCTAGAACTTCATAACTCTTTCTGAATGATGTCTCTCCTTTCGGACAGATGACAGAAATCGGATACCCGGCGTCGCGCAGGGCGCGTGCCTCTCGCCAAACTCTCCCATCTAAAGGTACAGGAAGGTTCTCAACAATGATGCAAACCGGCGGCAGATCACTGTTTGCCGGGGTCTGCGAAGCCGCCGGCTGAACTGGAGGGCTCTTTAAGCCCTGAGCCGAAGAAGTAGTTGGCACGGCGCGATCGCGAATCATGGGCATTGATAGAACCCGCTCTTGTCGCCCTATCCAGAGGCGGACATGGTGTTTACGGCAATCGAAGGAGAGCATGGCTCCGGGATACTCGCGCCACGAATAAAGGTTAACACCTGCTCCGCAATGCGATGCTGCTGGGTAGCTTTCAGCTCCGGATACATAGGAAGTGACAGAGTTATCGCGGCGGCATTTTCGGCTACTGGAAGATCGCCCGTTTTATAACCGAGATGGGTATAAGCGCGCTGCAAGTGAAGAGGAATAGGGTAGTGAATACCGGTATTGATGCCGAATTCGGCAAGATGCTTCTGAAGCCCCTGCCGTTTCTGAACGCCGACCACATACAGGTGGTAAACCGCCTTCACCCAAGAAGGCTCGTACGGAAGTATCAACCCTTCATGCGTCGCGGCAAACAGGTGATGATATCGACGCGCGCATTCTCGTCGAGCTTCATTCCATAGGGGAAGATATTTGAGCTTTATGCGCAGAAGGCCGGCCTGAATCGAATCCAACCTGCCGTTGTATCCCTCGAAGTCGTGATAGTACTTCTGTGCCTGGCCGTGATCGCGCAGCATCCGGATCTTCCGCGCCAGTTCCGGATCATTAGTGGTGACGGCGCCCGCTTCGCCACAAGCGCCGAGGTTTTTACCCGGATAAAAACTGAATGCCGCCGCTAGAGCCATAGAACCGGCCTTCTTCCAGCAGTTATCCTTTTTCGAAAAATACTCCGCTCCGTGTGCCTGGCACGCGTCTTCAATAACCATGATGTTGTAGCGGCCGGCAAGGTCCTGGATCGCGTCCATTTCGGCGGGCTGGCCGTAAAGATGAACCGGGATTACGGCAGCCACACGTTTTTTCAACTTGCGGTCGATCGTATGTCCGCTGTCTACATCGACATAGCATTCGCGCTCCAAATATTCCCGGAGCTTCTCCGGATCCATGTTATAGGTACGCTCGTCGATGTCAACGAACACCGGCCGTGCGCCTGCCTGGGAGATCGCCTCTGTGGTTGCAATAAAAGTGTTCGGGACCGTGACGACGAGATCTCCATCTCTAATCCCGGCTGCTATCAACGCAAATCGCAGAGCATCCGTGCCGCTGCCGACGCCGATGCAATAGGCCGTTTGGCAAAAAGTCGCGAAATCACGCTCAAACGCCTCGACGATCGGTCCTCCGATAAATCCGGCGGACGAAAGAGCGGATCTGAAAACTGCGACCAACTCCTCTTCCAACTCTTTGTGGGGTGTGACAAGATCCAAGAAAGGGATCTGATTCGTCTCAGACATTAACTTCCTCCGATGTCGCTTTTGTTATCATTCGCAGAACGTGTGCCGGATTTCCCGCGACGATGGTGTTTGCCGGCACGTTTTTCGTCACAACGCTACCAGCCCCGACGATGGCGTTCTCACCAACCGTTATGTTAGAGAGAATCGTCGCCCCCGAGCCGATGGAGGCGCCTCTTTTTACGTGGGTCCTTTCCACTTTCCAGTCGGCTTCGGTTTGCAGTTGGCCCTCAGTTGTGGCGGCCCGAGGATAGGAATCGTTGATAAAGACTACGCCATGTCCGACGAAGACCTCGTCCTCGATCGTTACGCCTTCGCAAACGAATGTATGGCTGGAAATCTTACAGTTCTTGCCGATCCTGGCGTTCTTTTGAACCTCGACAAAGGCGCCAATTTTAGTGTTATCCCCGATCTCGCAACCGTAGAGATTGATAAACTTGGAGAGCTTAACGTTCTCTCCCAGTTTTACGTCCGGCGTAATGCAGAGGTGATCGGTCATAGGCGCACCGCAGCTCCCATTTCGGCGAGGGAACGGTCGGCCGCCTCGAGGAGTTTCACTACACGCAAACCAGCGTGGCCGTCATTAAACGGAACCTCGCCGGATTTGATGCAGTGAATAAAGTACCGGGTCTCCGCCGCCAGCGCTTCAGTCTGTTCCACTCTGGGCGCCCACATATCGCCGGAACGATAGCTGACGAGCAGGTCATAGACTCCCTGGCCATTCTTGATCTCTACACCCTTATCATAAATTTTGATCTTTTCGTCGGCTTCCAGATCGTTCCAGACGACCATCCGTTTTTCACCACCCAAAAGAGTTGTGCGTACCTTTACCGGCGACAGCCAGTTGACATTGAAGTGTGCAATCATGTTGTCGCTGAAATAGACGGTTATATAGGCCACGTCCTGGTGACAGTTGAGATGTCTCTGACCCGTTGCGACCAGGCATTCCGGCTTAGACTCGATCAGATAGTCCATAATCGAGAGGTCGTGAGGCGCCAGATCCCAAATGACGTTTACGTCATGTTGGAACAAGCCGAGATTGATCCTGCTGGAATCGTAGTAGTAGAGCTTCCCGAGCGTGCCATCGTTGATCAGTTGGCGAATCTTTTTGACCGCTCCTGTGAACAGGAAGGTGTGATCAACCATGATTGTCAGGTTTTTTCTGGCGGCCAGTTCAATTAATTCTTCCGCCTGGACGGCGTTGGATGTGAATGGCTTCTCGACAAACACATGCTTGCCGTTTTCGAGGGCCATTTTTGCCAACTCGAAGTGAGTCCATACGGGCGTGATCACTGCGACGGCATCGATGTCGGGCGAGTAGAGAACTTCGGACACATCGCATGTAGTATGTAGATCAGGATAGGCTCGTTGAACGCGTCGTAAAGAGGCTGGATTCTTATCGCAGACTACGGCGACTTCACAGTCTTCGACGCTGTGGAAGTTGCGCGTGATCTGCGGCCCCCAGTAACCATAGCCGATAATACCCACTCGTATCATAACTCTCCGATAAAACTAAATATCCACAAATGTACACATTTCGGGATTACTTCAAATCCGTTACGTTTTTTCGACCCGCCACAGGCGCCCTGACGAGGGCCCCGGAGGACGATCTATGGTGGTGGGGATGTGCGAAAGGCGCTACAAGATCAATACATTAGCAAGCGCCAATGCCGGAGAGAACAGCGCGAGGTGTCAGCAGGAGTATTTTCAGATCCAGCCAGAGCGACCACGACCGGGCATACCTGATATCCAAGCGAACCATTTCGTCGAAAGTGACCTTACTACGACCGTCCACCTGCCACAGTCCTGTGATTCCGGGCTTCACAGCGGATAGACGCTGCCTGTGCCAGAGACCATAGCTTTCAAACTCATACAAAACAGGTGGCCGAGGTCCTACCAGCGACATCTCGCCCTTTAACACATTCAAGAACTGTGGGATCTCATCGAGACTGGTCTTCCTCAGAAATCGCCCGAGAGGCGTGATTCTTGGATCCGCGGTCAACTTATAAATCTTCTCTTGATTTCCGGTGGTGTGCTTCGACGCCTCGCCTGCGATGAACTGTTTGACATACTTCTCGTGGATGGAGGAGTCACTGTTTACGTACATCGACCGGAACTTCAAGAATGTGAACTTCTTGCCATATTGCCCGAGTCTCACCTGGCGGAAAAAGACCGGCCCCCTGGACGTTAGCGTAATCGCTAGGGCAATGATAAGAAACACCGGCAGGCAAATGAGCAAGGCAACAAGGCTACCTGCGATGTCCATCAACCTCTTGGCAGCAAGGGCGGTCTTGTTCGGCTTCTTCTCCAATGTCAGCGCCAGTTGCAGGGTCGAAGTGGTCGGACCATCCGAATCGTCGTCCACCCAGTCCTCTGGAAAGACGTGAAATGACAGGCGGATTCCGTTAATCTGCTCGATTGTTAAGACTTCGTAGAGCGCGTCTGTGATCTTGTTGGACAGGGAGCGTACAACAGGTTTTTCTTCGCCTGCGCCCACTTCGGTGAAGATAACCCCGATTACGGTTCCGTCTTTGTACCATCCACGCAAGTCGGTGTCTCTAGTGGACTGCGTAAGGGCGCTCATAACCTTTGTCATGACCTGCTCGCCCGAACGTGCCAACTTCCCGAGTTCGAGGAGCATCAGCACAAAACGCCTGCCCGAACGCTCTGTCCGCTTACGCTCGAGGCACAGCATCCGGACAAAAAGTTCGTGCGGAAGTATCCCGAAACCTTGGGCCTCCTTGCCAATAACCGACAACCTGGCCGATCGAACGCTCTCGCTGCTAAGCATGTTGTTCAACACGGGTTTTACTCTTTACTTTTCTTGGGGGTGCCATTTCGCGCGGGCAGGCGCTCTCCCGCGTAGATAGAGTATTTCAAGAGTTAACTTAAAGCCGGGACACCTTGTGGGGAAGAATTCGGAAGCGACCCCGGCTGTAGCGGACGGCCAGTCAGGTCTATTGGCGCTACCCAGTCCTGATCGATGGCAACCGCCACGGATCGCTTCAGGAGAGTTACCGATACAACAAGGCGGTCCTTTTTCCCTGTTCCAATCAGAATTCCTTCCATTCCTGCCAGCGGCCCTTCTTCCAGGCGAACCCGCTGCCCGGCTTCCAGGTAGGGCCAAGGCTCCGTGGAAAGTCCTGATCGCACAGCATTCTGCAGCGCGGCAATTTCTGCATCCTCGATGGCTACGGGAATTTTGCCAATACCGACAAAATGAAGTACACCCGGAATAGTCAACAAAGGCAGCCGGTGCTGCGGATCCAGCCGGCAAAACACATACCCCGGAAACAACGGGAATTCGACCGATTTCGTTCTGTCCGACCAGCGCCGACGGGACCGGTAGGTTGGCAGGAACTCTTCGAATCCTTTGTTGCTCGCCATCGCCGCGACCAGCTTCTCGCAATTCGACTTGACCCGAATAGCGAACCAGCAGTCACGACTATGGTCGAGATTTTCGACGTTCATAAAGTCCGCAGCCTTTCGCGCATGCTACCGCCCTTTTAGCCCCAGCTGCCGATCTTATCTAGCGGGCCGTAACAGAAATCACGCTTCCGGCACTGAGCAAACGCAGTTCGACTGCCATCTGAAAATCATGACGATTTTCGTTTTAAATTCAGTCGGTTAGGGCGTTTGGAGTATTACATGCGCAAGAAAGTTGGCTTTGGGAATGAAGACGATTGGTATTTGCTCCCATTAATTTGAGACGAACAGTCCGGCTTGATGAAGCTGAAAACACAGTATTGGGTGTCTCTTGGTTGGCTCCCATATGCCATTTGATTCATCATTGTTGCATTTGGCCATAGAATCTCAACCGATACATAACAGGACCCTTGGTACTAATTTCCGTCAGAAACGGACCTGGAAAGGGCGATAATCAAAATAACAGCATAATGAGAGTTCACGAGATTAATCCCTTGCAGGACGAACGTTGGCCGCAATTTCTGGAACGGCACAGTCTGGCTACAGTTTTTCATACCAGGGGATGGCTCGATGCCCTACGCAGGACCTATGGATATCAGGCCTGTGCAGTGACTACATCCGGACCTGGTGAGGTCTTGACCAACGCTCTGGTATTCTGCCGTATCCAAAGTTGGCTTACAGGACGACGGCTCGTATCAGTTCCGTTTTCAGACCACTGCACGCCCTTAGTTGAAAACGACCAACAACTCGGCCTCTTGCTGTCGGCTCTGAGATATGAGTTGAAGCAGGAAGGAGGAAGGTATGCGGAAATCCGGCCAATGAGCGGAGATTTCAGCGCGGACGGTGACATGATCGAGTCCGCGACGTTCTGCCTGCATCACCTGGATTTACGCCCGAGCCTCCCGGAGCTATTCCATTCCCTGCATGAAAGCTGCATTCGTCGAAAGATCGCGCGGGCGCAGAAGGCAGGGTTGGCCTATGAAGAAGGGGGGTCGGAAGAATTATTAGAGAAGTTCTTTCAATTGATGGTATTGACGCGCCAGAGACACCGGTTGGCACCACAGCCGAAAAACTGGTTTCGCAACCTGATTGCCTGTCTGGGCAAGGACTTGAAAATTCGGTTGGCTTCGTTAGAAGGACAACCAATGGCCAGCATCGTCACCCTCCGGTACAAAAAGACGATGGTATACAAGTACGGGTGCTCGGATCAGCGATTTCATAAGTTCGGCCCTATGCAATTTTTGATGTGGCAGGCCATCCAGGACGCTAAAAATACAGGACTTATAGAATTAGATCTGGGACGTTCCGATTGGGATAATAGAGGGCTCGTCGTATACAAGGACCGTTGGCATAGCGTGCGCTCGGTGCTTACCTACAGGCGCTATTCTGCGCCAAATGCCACGCCTGAAGGCATTCCGATGCGCGTTACCAAGCGGATTCTTAGTTTAACCCCCAACTGCCTCTTGCCGGCGGCCGGAAATATCCTGTACCGGCACATCGCTTGACGAGTAAATGCTGTTTTCGCAGTTTGTTTCCTTGGCAGTCGATTGACATCGTGAGCCAGCAAAGGAAAGGGCCCCACGAATTGGGAGTGAATCCCAATCGTCTTCACATTGGCTCGAAGAATTATTCTGCCGGAAACATTTTTAGGACGATAAATATATAAAAACCGAGGACTTATCTGACAATTTCTCATTGGTAGCCGAACTGCGTTCCCTATGTAGCGCTCGGGGAATCGGTCATTCCCCAAGGAGTAATTCTCTTGGCTGAACTCGAAGACGAAGGTAGTTTAAACATCAACGAAACCCTGGGTCGGCTGACCAGATTTCTTGCAAATCGCTGCTGGTGGATCCTCCTGCCTTTTTGCTGCATTACCCTTGTCGTTATCACGGCTCTGATGCTGCTGCCGAATCGCTATACATCAACAGCGAAACTGCTTGTCGTGCAGCAGCAGGTTCCGCAGCGGTACGTCGTTCCCAATAGTACTACCGATGTCACCTCTGCACTGCAGGCGATGAAGCAAGAGGTCCTGTCTCACGCTCAGCTGCTGCGAATGATTAATGATTTCGGCCTTTACCCGAAACAAAGGCAGCGCCTAGCGCCCGAAGATCTCCTCGCTTTGATGTTGCGTGATATCGATCTTGTGCCGATTAATGAAAATCCGCAGAGTAATAAGGATTTCGACGCCTTTCGCATCTCGTTTACTGCGGACAATCCTCTTCTCGCTCAGCAAGTTACGAATACATTAACCTCGCTCTTCATCAATGAATACCTGCGCACGGGAGCTGAGCACGCCACAAATACAACCAATTTTCTTCACCAGCAAGTAGAGGAAAAGGGTAGGGAACTGCAGGCTCAAGAGGACCGCCTCAGAGATTTCAAACTGCGGCACGTCGGCGAACTTCCGGAGCAGCAACAAGGCAACCTGGGAATCCTGTCGGGCTTGCAAGCACAGTTGCAAAACACCATGGCGAGCCTGAATCGTGCACAACAGCAGCGTGCACTCCTACAGGCACAGCTGGAGGCGACACCCAGACGTCGACTCACATCTGATACAGGGGCCCCTGCTTTCGTGCAAGGCAACCAGAACTCGTCCTCATCGCTTAGCCCTGTCCAAGCTGCTCAGAATGAACTGGCGCGGCTGGAAGGGATAAGATCGACACTGCTGAGTAAGGGGTACACTGCGCAACATCCTGACGTGGTCAGAAACCAGCGTGAGATCGCGAGAGCAGCAGAGCTGCTCAAACATTTGAAAGCTGCTGCGCCACCACCTTCCGAAGGCCCGCGTCCCTCCGCGCAAGTTGCCTCTAGCCGGCCACCCTCTTTTGAACCCACAGACGATCCCGCAGTTGTCCAACTTAAAATCAACCTGGAGGCTAACCGCTTAGAGATAGAAAACCTCACTAAGGAAGAAAAGCGGTTGAAAGCATCGATCGGCCAGTATGAGGCTCGTTTAAACGACACACCAATTCGAGAACAGCAGCAGGCAGGCATTCTCCGTGATACCGAAGTGCTTCGTCAACAGTATGCGGATCTCTTGAAGAAAGAGCAGGAATCGCAACTGGCGACGAACCTGGAGAAGCAACAGGGAGGACAGCAATTTCGTCTCATCGATCCTGCCAGCCTTCCAACCGTGCCTTCCAGTCCGAAACGTGTTAAGGGAAGTCTCGGTGGTGTGGCTGCCGGCCTTGTTTTGGGCCTTGCGCTAGCGGTTTTTATGGAGATGCGAAATACTTCCTTTTATACCGAAAAAGAAGTTACACAATACCTTGCCCCACCGTTCGTGTTGGGGATTCCGGTACTCTCCACCCCCGTTGAGGAACACCGCCGCAAGTGGCGGAACGTGGTTCAGTGGGTAACTGCATCTGCGATGCTTTTGGTTGTTTGTGCTGCTGAGTTATATCTTCTTAAGCATCCCTAAGTGGACGAGACGAACTGATGAGCCATATCCGCAACCTGTTGCATAATCCTCCGACGAATGAACCTGCTCCGGTAGGAGTTGTTGCCCCACCGGTCTCAGAGCACACCGCCTTTGTCCCACACGTTGCGGAGAGTGCGAGTACGTTCAGCAGCGCGAGCACTGGGGTGGCTCCGAGTATCCCGGAGTTTGCCGTTGAGAAGGCTGAGTTAAGGGCGGGAAGCCGCGTTATCTACTATTCCGATCCACGGAGTCCGGCGGCCGACCGCTTCCGGCTTCTCCGGATGCGACTGAAAACGCACTGGAGTGCCGGAAAGTTGAAAAAGCTTTTGATCGCCAGCCCCCTGGCTCACGATGGTAAGACAACAACCATCCTTAATCTAGCCACTGCTTTAGCAGAACGGAACAAGCGCCGTGTCCTGGTACTTGAAGCCGATCTGCACCATTCGCACATCGCAGAGGTTCTGAGGCTGAAGCCGTGGGCCGGGTTGACCGAATGTCTCCTCGAGGATACAGTCTCTCCGCTTTCGGCGGTTCGACGTATCGAGCCGTTGGGATGGTATCTTCTGCCGGCCGGGGAACCCCGGAGAAACCCGACAGAATTATTGCAAAGTCCGGCATTTGCTCAGATCATACAGAAAGTTTCCTCTGGCTTCGATTGGATTCTAATCGATTCACCACCAGTTATGGCTTTGACGGATGCGATTTCGATTCAGCAGCACGCCGATGCCAGCCTATTGGTAGTACGCGCCGGAGAAACCCCCCGCGAGGTAGTCGATCAAACCGTGGCGCTGCTAGGTAAGAAGAATGTTGTCGGAGTTGTCCTGAATGGTGTGGAAGCCCGCAACCATATCTACTACGGATATTACGGGGGCAACAGAGATTCCCAAGACTACTGAAGCACATATTCCAAAATGGCCGCTTTCAACTCGGGTGACGCACTGGTGTGCCGCGGCCTCCTGGGTTGTATCGTTGGTACTGTTTCGTGATGCATTGAATAGCCTGGCAGGCCTGTCGCTTCACGACGATCGAGCCTCTCATATCCTTTTAATCCCGGTCATCAGTGGATTCCTCCTTTACTTGGAAAGAAAGCGGATCTTTGGCACGCCACGCGTTCGCCGACAAATTGGATTGGCGCTGATTCTGCTGGCACTCGTTCTATGGTTTACGCTTAAAACGAGAAACTCGTCCGTATTCGCCGCGCTGATCGTTTTGGTTTGGATTGCAACGTTCATCTTCTGGTATGGAACGGATGCGTTTAAAGCTGCCACATTCCCTCTGCTTTTCCTGGGTCTCATGATCCCGTTGCCTGCCGTGATCGCCGAGCACATCGTTTCTGTCCTGCAAAAGGGCTCTGCTGAAGTCTGTTACGCCTTATTTCGGTTTACGGGGGTGCCTGTCGTCCGTCAAGGCCTGGTTTTTTCGTTACCCGGAATCGACATTGAAGTGGCGAAGCAGTGCAGCGGCATCCATTCCGCGCTATCCCTGTTCATCGCCGGCTTACTGGCAGAGCACGTTTTTCTTCAAGGAATCGGGAAGAAGCTGGCTTTCACCCTGTTGATCGTTCCTATCGCCATCTTCAAGAATGCAGTACGGATAGTGGTCATCTCCTGGCTTGGAATTTACGTGGACCCGGGATTTTTCCATGGCGCACTTCATCGCCAGGGCGGTTTACCATTTTCGCTCTTGGCAATCGGGATGATGGGACTCTTGCTCTGGCTGTTGAGAAATCCTACGCTCGTATCAAGATTCAAGATCTTCTTCCGGGGTCTGCCTGCTGAGGCAAAGCCGTAATGACGGCTGATAACAGGGTCAGCGACGATGGACAATAGTGGTACCATTCGTGCAGTCCAGCATGCGGTTCCCTAGCTTTGGTTGATAGAATCTGTATTAGCCAGCGTCGGCGCTACTTTAGTTTCGACTATGTACAACGAGTTCTTCGGCTTGCAAAAGCTGCCCTTTAACCTGACTCCGGATCCAGCGTTTCTCTATCTGCCGCCTAAACACCGGGAAGCGTTGGCTGGATTGACCTACGCGATTCTGGAAAGAAAGGGGTTTGCGGTTCTCACTGGTGACGCGGGTACTGGAAAGACGACGCTTATTAACAGTGTTTTGAGTCGTTTGCCGGCTGAACGGGTCGAGTCCAGCATTATTCTGAATCCGACGCTCACAGCGTCTGAATTTCTGGAAATTGTGATGTTGGATTTTGATATACCGGATGTGCCCGCCAGTAAGGCGCAACGCCTCTGGCGACTCCAGGAGTTCCTGGCGCGGGCCCATCATCAGAACAGATATGCCGTATTGGTAATCGACGAAGCTCACAAGTTGAGCCTCGAGGTGCTGGAAGAGATCCGACTCCTGGGAAATTACGAGAGCGCCTCCGAGAAGTTTCTTCAGATCCTGCTCTTAGGCCAAACAGAGTTGGACGACCTGCTGAATAGGCGGGATCTCCGGCAATTGAAACAGCGGCTTGCTCTCCGCTTATACATCGACCCTCTGAGTCCCGCGGAGGTTCAACAATACATTCGTGTTCGTTGGGCAAAGGCAGGCGGAAAAGAGGCTCCTCCATTTAGTCCGGATGCCGTAGCCTCGATCACTCAATGGTCGCAGGGAATACCCCGCCTGATTAACTCTATTTGCGATAGCGCCCTTCTGATGGCCTATGGTGACGAATCTCCCTTAGTCGGGTTGAATTATGTCCGTGATGCGGTGGCCAATTTAGGCCTGATGACGACTCTAGGCCAGTCAACCGGCGGTCCGCTGCATCAGTATTCTGCCTTTCCAGCGAGTGTTGCTCCAGTTGAGAATGGATCGGCTCCTCCAAAGGCGGGACCGATGGATCCGCTGGTCCAGCCCAAGTCTGGCTTGTCCATGGAAGACTCCTTTGTCCCCAAACTGGAACCCTACGGCCCATCAAAATCGAATTCCTCGCTCTTGAGGCGTCTATCCGACAAATTTGGAGTTCCACATTAAAAAACCTGTAGTCGTTCAGGACGCTGGTCTAACGGTTCGGAAATAACGACAGATTTTCTCCCCAGATCAGTGCATAGTACCCTACCTCCGCGCATGTATTGAGTTTATCCACGGCCAGCCGTTTGGCGATCATTTTGCTGCATCAGCGCGAAGATCACCCGTCGATGCTTACCAAATTGCCAGTCAGCGAAAGTGATGCCCCAGCTGATCCCAAATATTACGTCTGGTGGTTTCCTGGATCTCCGCTTAAGGTTCATCTCGACCTCCAAGTCATCGAAGGGCTGCAAACGAGGCTAGGAGGTGGCGCCAGCGCCACCACGGAACAAGGATTACTATTTGGCAGGGTTTCCGACGGCGCGACTGAAATCGATGATTTTCAACCTGCCTCCAACCGCACTGTGCCAGAGATGATAGCCGAGTTCTTGGGGCGGCCGGGCGGGCGTTTATTGGTGGGCTACTATCGGTTCGAACAGGGGATGCTACGGTTGAACGAGGCTGACCTCTCTTTGTTCAAACAGTTCTTTGGTAAACCGTATCATGTTTTTCTGATGGTCCAGCCCAGTGCCTTCGCGGCTCCCAACGCAACGTTTTTCTTCAGCCGCAGCGATCATACCATGCCGGAGTTTCCGTTTCTGGAGTTCCCGCTGGACGCTTTCCTGCTCGCCACCGAAGAACGGGACAGACTTTCAAGATGTCGTCAAGCCACAGAAGATCCTGCTATAACCCCAGGCACGCCATCGACGCCCGTGCTGCCGGGGACGTCCAGCGCTCCTCCCCGCCACAGCATTCTCATCAATTTCACAGGCCGTGGAATCCTGCTGGCGGGCTTGGCCCTGCTTGCCATGGCCATCAGTGTGCCGTCATTTCGTACGCAAGCTTCTGCTGCCTGGGATAGGCTCTGGAAATCGCCTGGCGCGCGCGTTTCGTCCTCAAAACCCGTCTCTCGCATTGGCCTGCAAGCCAGAAGACAGAATTCTGATCTGGAACTGAGCTGGAATTATGAATCGCCCTGGGTCACTGCCGCCACCTCGGGGTTAATCTCGATTCAAGACGGGACTTCGACCCGCAAGATCCCTCTGGACTCGCAGCAACTCCGCGCTGAAAAAATTCTCTACTCGCCAACATCTGATCAGATTTTGATCCAACTCTCTATCACGACACCTGCTGGGTTGGCTTCGGAATCGGTCAGAGCAATTTTGCTCAAGCCAGAAATCGCAACGGCCTCTCCACCGCAAAAAGTTCAAAGTTCGAGCATTTCAGTGGAAACGCCCCGCAGACTTGAACAGGTTATAGCCGCCCAGGCAGTCAAGCCGTTTACAGCGCCTCCTGCTGAAAAGCCTCGCCCACAGGCAACTGCCTCTTTGCCCAGCGAGCCTCGTCCTGCAAATCTCCACTCGGATAGGCCTGCTTCGCTCGTCCTCCCTCCTGGCCTCTCACAAACGCCGGTTTTACCCGAACTGCCACGGACAGCACCTGGAGCTCCTTCTCCCGCACCGGAACAAGCGCCCCGGCTGGCCATACCGCAACCCTCATCACCGCCGGTGGCATATCAGCCAGCAATACCCCTGACGAAAGTTGCACCTATATTCCCGCCAAATCTCAAGACGCTGGTTTCAAAGCCAGTAACCGTCGCGGTACGAGTGTCAATAGATGCGAACGGGAAAGTGGTAAAGGCGTCCGCCCTCCCTCAAGCTAACGTTCATCAGTTTTTCATTACCGAAGCCCTTCACGCAGTTCGGCTATGGGTATTTCAACCCGCACGGCGCGGGAACGAACCCGTTCCGAGCGAATTGGTCCTGCAATTTGTTTTTCGACAGTAGCATAACACCGTTGGCAGCCCATCAAACATTAACCGTAGTGAGTATCCACAAATCACGTCCGGCAACGCAGCGTCCAGCGGCTGCCCCGCACACGCGACAATCCCTGCAGTAAGACCTGTCGCCGTAATATAAACCGCCGCAGCCCTGCCGTTATAGGCCAAGGTTTATACCCAGAATATCTCCGCCGATAGTTCGGCAAAGACATGGCTTGATGATAGTTTCATGCATCATGCCTTCGTTGCCCCTGTTCCTAACCTTTGCGAACTTGAGAAGCAGCTACGCCCGCAGGCACCATGAATTAGTAGCGTAAGGTCCGATATGGCATCTGCGAGAAACATTACTAATCTAGGTCTATTCTTTGGAATGATCGCTAGCGTTGCGTTGGGGCAGACCGCTTCATTACAACTCTCATCCACGAGCGCAGCAGCTGGTACGACAGTACCTCTGGCTCTGAGCCTGAACACCTCATCCGGAACCGCACCGGTCGCGTTGCAGTGGGATTTCATCGGCGGTACCGGAGTTCAGGCTGTCACAACGACGCTCGGCGCGGCGGCCTCGTCAGCCGGCAAATCGCTGACGTGCATGGGCACTCGTTGTATTCTCGCAGGGATGAATACCAATACGATTTCCAACGGTATTGTGGCCAGCTTGAATGTCACGCTGGCGCCCACGGCATCCGGTAATGTGGCACTTCAACTGAGTAACCTCGTTGCAACCGCCGGAAACGCAACTGCAATATCCGCGTCTGGCTCACCTGGCACAATCTCCGTCACCTCAGCGGTATCCGTAACCGTGAGTCCGACCAGCATGTCATTGTCAGCCGGTAAAACCCAGCAGTTCACGGCTACAGTCAACGGCTCGGGAAATACGGCTGTCACCTGGAGTCTTAGCTCGAATGTGGGCACAATCTCCAGTAGCGGGCTCTATACCGCTCCGGCCACGATCAGTACTCAACAGACCGTGACCGTCAAAGCGACCAGCGTCGCTGATGCCAGCAAGTCAGCGACGGCTACGGTTACCCTACTGCCTCCCATGAGCGTCACCGTAACGCCCACGACTGTTTCGTTAGGACCTGCGAACAGCCAGCAGTTCACTGCCACTGTGAGCGGTACGTCTGGCACCAGCGTGACCTGGAGTCTTAGTTCAAACGTCGGCACGATCTCGAGCGCCGGCCTTTACACGGCTCCGGCTACTATAAGCTCTCAACAGACCATCACAGTGAAGGCCACGAGCGTTACCGATTCGACGAAGTCCGCTAGCGCTACTGTTACTCTAGTCCCTCCAATTACTGTCAGCGTAGCGCCCACTGCCATTTCGCTGTCGCCGGGCAAGACCCAGCAGTTCACTGCCACCGTCAACGGTAGCTCAAGCAATAGCAGCGTTACTTGGGCTCTCAATCCGAATGTTGGAACTATTTCCAGTGCCGGTCTTTACACAGCTCCAGGCACAATCAGCTCGCAGCAGAACGTCACCGTAACCGCGACCAGCGTCGCCGATTCTAGCAAGTCGGCGAACGCTGCGATCACGCTGGTTGCTACCGTCTCTTCTTTGGTGGCAGCATACCCATTCAATGAGGGAAGCGGCACAACTGTGACCGACGTCTCAGGTAACGGGATAAATGGAACTATTAAGAACGCAACCTGGACCAGCTCTGGCAAATACGGCAAGGCATTAGTGTTCAACGGATCAAGTGCTTTGGTCACAATTGCCGATACGGCTTTGTTGCACTTAACGAGTGCGATGACGTTAGAGGCATGGGTAAACCCATCGGCTATAAGTGGTAGTTGGCGAGATGTGATTTATAAGGGCAACGACAATTATTACCTGGAAGGAACCTCTCCGAGTGGCTCCGCTCCCGCCATTGGTGGGACGTTCGGGAGTGCCAACACAAATGTCTATAGCAGTACAGCTCTTGCGGCGAACACCTGGACACATCTGGCTGCAACGTACGATGGAGCGACAGTGAGGCTTTATGTCAATGGAACACAGGTATCGAGTAAGTCGCAGGCCGGCAACCTGGCTAGTTCCACCAATCCTCTCCAGATCGGCGGCGATAGTTTATATGGCCAATACTTCAATGGAACTATCGATGAAGTAAGGATTTACAGCCGGGCCCTGTCGCAGGTGGAAATTCAGGGTGACATGAACACTCCTGTCGCAGCTATCACCTCAGTCACATCGAGCCTGCCTGTCGCTTCGCCGATGGCAGCGGGCATTACGGAATCTTCGCAACCTGCATCGGTTCGCGACAAAACGGCACGATCCGAAGCAGCAGCCGGCGTGCAACATGTACTGTCCGGACTCTCGTGCTCGCCGCGCATGGCGGTGGCCGGTGGCGTAGTGACGTGCGCATTAAAAATGCCGCCAGTTGCCGACCCTCTACAGGTCCAGTTGTCTAGTAGCGCCGATCAAGTTAAGATCCCAGCGGAAGTGGTCACTCGTCCGAACCAGTCCAGCTTGACGTTCGAGGCATCGATAGGAGTTGTCGCCAAATCTGGATCGGCCCTGATCACAGCCAGTGTCGGCGATAGCCAGGTTCAGGATTCGCTTCTGGTTATGGCTTCTGGTGACAAGCCGGTGCTCATGACTCCAGGAAAGCAGATCGTGAAGTTCGGCACCGCGGTCGACTTTACCGTCAGTGCAACAGACGCGAGCGGTCTGCCTCCGCGAATAGAAGCCAAGACCCTTCCGGCCTCTGCCTCATTCAACGGGGCGAGCGGCCGCTTCACTTGGACCCCCACCGCCCAGCAGCAGGGGGTACACCGCATTGTCTTTACGGCCTCAAATCAGGCCGGACAGTCTTCTGCAGCCGAGGTGATGGTTGACGTAAGCGACGGCGCGCCGACGTTGAGTGCAGACTCGCTTGCCTGCAGTCCGAATGCGATCGGGACGGTGACGGGCAAATGGTTAAGCGGCGCCGAAACCCGTATGGCTGATCCCTCGGGAGCGTCCATGTCGTTGGGTGGAACTCAGGTGAAGATCAATGGCGAAGGAGTGCCCGTACTTTTCAGTTCATCTACGAAGGTGAATTTCTTGTGTCCGTCGTTGCGCCCCGATAGCCAAATCTCCTTAATTGTGGAGACCACTTCAGGGCAAACGCAGGCCTTAACCGGGCAGATGCAGGAAAGCACTCCGAGGATACTCTCGTTGGATGGCAGCGATGGCCAGGCACTGCTCTCATTTCCTGAGACGGGTGAATTGGCGATGGCGCGAAATTACAGAATTCCGGCGCATCCCGCACAGCCGGGCGATCAGGCTGTCGTATGGGTGACTGGCCTAGGCTCAAGCGAGAATGTGCCAGGCGCAGTACGGGTCAACATCGGCGATGTCTACGCCGCAATCGACTCGGTTCAACCGGTCGCCGGATATGCCGGTCTGGACGCTGTCTATGTGCGGATACCCGAAGGTTCGACGTTCGGAGACGCGGTACCGGTACAGTTGACGGTCTTTTCCTCAGACGGACATCTGGTCAGAAGTGAGATCCGTACAGTGGCTATTGAGGCTGCGAGATATTAAGTTCTGGCGGCCTGAACGGCGCTTCATTACGTGGCGAGCTTAATGAGACCGATTGTCTAGAGCGGCATGGATTCACCTTAAGCATCCATGCCGTTATTAAGAAACTGCTGCACTTGCTGCCAAACAGCATAGAACAACATCGCCAGGTACTGAAAACCGAATGCCAATGAGCGACGGCTTTTTGCGCGCCAGTTGCTCAGATAACTTATGTTATTGAACCACGATTTCATGAAGCTCCAAACCAGTGCGATTGCAAACAGCACCAGACATCCGAACAAATTCCAGGCCAGCTGAGAGCCTTTACCGTCTACGTTCCTAAGATAAATGCGGACGACAAAATTCAAGAAGACGGATGAGCAGAACACCACTAATGATTGACGGCCACATGTAACAGGGATGCGGAGAATCCAGTGGCGCAAAAAGCGTCGTGCCGGATCGATCGATTTGACGACGAGGACCCACAGAGAAAGATTGACGATTCTAAGCAATTCAACATTTTGCTTTCCGCTCAAAGGCATCACATCAGGCACTATTTGACTTAAAAAGCGGGTATGGATTAGGGTGGCCAGTGTGGGTGACGGTGAAAGCCGTAGGAAGGCTATGAACAGTAGCCCTGTTGTTGCAATGAGAAGTGCGCGAGGCCGAAGATACTGTCCGTCGCCTAAATTATGAATGCGTCGGAATCCGAGTAGGACTCCGGCCGCGAATAGGACTTGCCACGCCAACGGGTTGAGGTCGGAGTAAATGAATGGATGTGGTAATAGTTGAGCGGTGACATACAAACCCGCCGAGAGTGACACCAGTATGGCTGGACGATAGCTGCAAAGGCGAACAGCAAAAGGTGTGAGGCCAACGAACACCATGTAGATGGGTAGGAGGCCAAACAACGATGGTGGGTCGCTTAATGTCAGAGTTCCCCTCATCGCCTCACTCGGCAGATCGCTCAGGCGATGGAACGTCGTCCACGGGGCATTGGTGTCGTAGGACGGGGCTGTTAAGATCAGGGCACTGCAGAAGAAGAACATTATCGCTCCCGCCAGGTATAATTCGACAGAGCGCTTTAAGGCTTTGCGTATGCAGGCCACAAACCCCTTCGTCACGAGCACGCGGGTGTACACCATGCCGGACACATAGCCAGAAATAAAAAAGAAGACGTCCGCAGCATCGATAAACGAATATCGCTTTAGGGTGAGAGAGTTGAGCCAATAGAAGTTAGGATTAAGAAAGCCGTTGTGGTCGAGAAAGATGATAAATAAGGCCAGCCCACGAACCAAGTCAATCCGTATGTCGCGCTGCGGTCGAAGACAGAGATTCCCATTGTCCTGCGGAGCAGTCATAAGCGGACGTCAACCAGTACCTTATGGGGTCACCAGTCCGGACGTAACCGCTTCCCGCGCAGGAGCCCCTGATCCGGTTTTGTCTATGCAAATATTGCACCAACTTGTAGCCGAAAGATACATTGACAAATCCGGGAGAGGATACACCCCGATGCGCTTAGCGATACGAGCGGACTCGTGCATGAGCCAAAGCTGCGCCGTCAGAATATATATCGAATTGTTTCTTTATGATAGTGCTGGTGACCGATCGAGTCGGGACAGCATTTTCCGGCTTCAGGCGACGCGTTCGTCGAGCTGCTGCTCTTGATGCTTTATTGCCCAAACAGCCAGTTCCGTACGGTTGCTCGTGCCAACTTTTTGGAAAATGCGATTCAGATATTCTTTGATAGTCCCCTCGGCCAGATGCAGCTCGTAAGCGATCTCCTTATTCAACTTGGCCTGTGTGACTAACTGGATAACCTGCTTTTCTCTAAAAGTCAGCTGCGGGTTCAACCGCTTGCCAACGGATCGGGGGGTTCTGCAGTCCGGACAAATTCTTTCTTTGCTGTCACCCTTGAATTCCGTGCCGCAGCGAAAGCAGCTTCGGGGTACACTGATAGACCTGACGATAGTGTTCACAGATGGTTAACTCCTTGCAACGTATATCGACACAATCGTTGAAAACCTGAAGACCTCCCCGAAAAATCTGAGCACTTTTAAACGAAGTGCTCCCGAGAAGGACCTTGTAACGACCGGCGTCTTGTTCTTGGGAGCCTCTGCAGGAAGAGTAGAGCAGGGATAACATTGCCAAACGGCAATATTATAAGAGTATTAGGCCCTTAATTAATATAGCAGAAAATCGCGGATGTCCAATGCTACCATTGGTTTGCTTTACGCGGCAGTCAGATTAATGAGGAACGACGACAGTGTCGCCGGGCAGCAGCAGAATGTTTTGCTCCATGCTCTGCCCCTTCACGACGTCATCATAATTGAAATCCAGCCGGTACTCGCGTCCTGCCTCGGTCCGCAGGATGTAGATCTTCTTGCGCTTCGCATATTCGGTGATTCCGCCAGCCTCGCTTAGGGCCTGCATGACGCTCATTCCATATGTATACGGAAGAGGCCCCTCCTTGCGGGCCGCACCGATTATGTAGATTTTCTTGCTGCTGATGGTGGCGACCACCACTGTTACGTTTGCGTCCGAGATGAACTTCGCCAGCCGCTCCGTAATCTTTTGCTCTGCCTGTGTGGGCGTCGACCCGGCCACTTCGACCTCTTTGATGAGCGGCACCGTGATCTTGCCGTCGGGCCGCACAACGACGGTCGGAACCGACGCCTCCGGCTCTTTCCAGACATTTATCTGTAGGCTGTCGCCAGAGCCGATGACATAATCATCCGGCACACCTCTGGCGAAAGTAGGATCCGGGAGGGTTCCCGGTTGCTTCGGATTCGGGGCTGACGATGCCATTGCCGGTGCTTCAGGGGGAGCAGGCGCATTCGCGGATTTGGTCACCTCAATTGTTGCCGCCGGTGCTTTCGTACTCCGCAGATAGACCAGGGCTTCGTCGACTGTAGCCGCAGGCCAGCCGACCGCTATGGCTTGGCTCCTGATTTTGGCAGACGGCAACCCGCGCTGCTGGGAGTCTTGGATATATTTGACCAACTCCACCGGTGGGGTTTTGTCCGTTGGCGCAGCTGTGGAAATCAGGGCAACGCCCAGCACCAGAAAAATGGCTCCGGCCGCCGATTTGGATCGAAATGCTGTTCTAATCACTGGATTTATCCCCAACACTTCTCGAATTATACACGGATAGCACGTTCAAGGCCACGCACCGGACAGCCGATGTGGCTGTCAATAGGCTTGCGGATTCGCAAACAATAGGAAGTCTTCTCAATGTTTGGTACGCCGGCCCCTCGAGCGCTCCCAAACAGTTGCCATTTTGGAGAGACCGCCCCGTCAAACGCTTGGGAACTGGACTTCCAAAGCGCGCAATTACAGCGTCGGCGTTTCGATTGCAATACTCCGACCGGCTAAATCAGCCATTTATGTTCAGAAAAATGAAACGTCATTTCTGGAATAGCCTGGCTTCGCTAGCGCTCTGTTTCTTGATTTCTCTCGACGGAATGCCGCAAGCGGCGCTCGCTCAAAATGCTCCGGCTCGAATCGATATTCTTGTTGTCTCCGGGGAAGGCGCCACCAACGGCCTTCGCCAGCGAGTGACTCAAGACCCGGCAGTGAAGATTGAAGACGACGACCACCGTCCCATCGCCGGTGTCCCTGTCGTGTTTGCCCTGCCGGTCTCCGGCACGAGCGGCGAATTCACGAACGGCACCAAGACTCTTACCGTGCTCACGGACAAAGCCGGTGTAGCCACTGCCCACGGGTTGAGAACGAATGAAATTCCCGGCAAACTCCAGATTTACGTCACCGCGTCGTTTCACGGCCTGCGCGCCCGCACGTTGATTAATCAGAATGTTGCGGCGCCGGCGGGCACTACAGCCCCGGTCCGGGAAGTGCGTGCTAAATCAGGTGGCGGCAAATGGAAATGGGTTCTGCTGGGAGTCGCTGCAGCTGGCGGCGCCGGCGCGGGCTTTTACTTCGGAACCCATTCTACGAATTCGCCCATCTCGATCGGCACGGGAACCGTTGTGTTCGGGAGTCCTCGATAATTATGTCTCGATGGCTTAGTTTTAACCTTTCGATTGCTTTTCTGGCTTTACCGGCCGGTGTCGCAAACGCCCAGCCCGCGAGCTTTCATGGCCCGCTGGCCGGATTCGTTTTTAACGGCACCTCCAAAACAGTTCGCCCCCTGCTGGGCATTCCCGGCGCGACCCACGTCGAATCTCCGATTCTGACTCAGGTGGACTTGGCTGCAATTGCACCCGGGGGAAAGTGGGCATTGGTCGTCCGAGCCGGCCACACGAGTTTCATCAGCGGTCTGACCGAACTGGCCCCGGTTGAATCCTCTCTGGATGGCCTGATCGATGCGGTTGACCGCGTTGTCTGGAATCGTGACGGATCTTTTGCGGTCCTCTCTTCACCTTCCAAAAAACAGGTGCAGCGCATCCAGATATCTAAAAATCAAGCCACGGCTGACGCGCCAGTCGATGTTTCGCCTTTCGGACGGGTGACTACGGTCGCTATTGATCCGACAGGAGGACAAATCGCGGTCGGTTTCGAGACCTCGGGACTCTATCTCGTCGCCGACGGACAAACCCCTGCCCTCCTTTCGCCCCTGGAACGACCTTTAGCCGCCACTTTTGGTACAGGCGGGTCGCTGTTCGTGGTAGACGGAGCAACCCAGCGAATTCTCCAATTCCAATCAGGCGCTGGAATGTCGGAATTTGCCTCTCTGGCGAAACCAGATGGCTTGGCGCTGGATCCGGCCGGTCTGGCGGTCTCAGGCGACGGCCGGTATTTGGTGCTGGCCGAGAGCAGCACGCGATCGGTCTTCGTCTACGACATCAACGCCCAAAGTCTCACCGATACGATAGGGTTGGATTTCAGTCCGTCCCGCTTCGAACGTCTTTCAGCATCTCCGGTCTTTCTCTTGAACGGGAATGACCCGAAGGAATGGTTATTGGTCTTGGACGCCAGTCAAACACCGGTCGTTTATTTCGTGCCCGCTGGTGGGGAGGATCGTTTATGAGCAACCGGCTCTTCATCCCATTGTTTATTTTTTCCGCGATTCTCGCTACAGCGGTCCCTGCCCAGAGTCAGGTGCTTCAGGTCTTTGCGACGGCGAACGGCGGCACTTCGACAATCGGAGCGGGCGGTACAGTGGCTCTCACATCGAGTGGCCCCGGGCAACCGGTTTTTGCGAACATAACGGTCCGGTATATCGGCACCGCCACCGCGACGCTGACCGGCATTTCCCTCTCCGGGACGTCCGAAATAACGCTGCTGCAAACGCCTTTGCTGCCCATCACCCTCAACCCGGATGGAGTCGTCAGTTTCGCTGCTCAATACCTTCCCTCGACGGGCGGCAGTACCAGTGCGCAGGTCAGCATCGGGTTCACCGAGAAGGGCGTGGCATCAAGCTTCGTCTTCACGATCACCGGCTCCTCGGCGCGGCTCACCTACAGCTACTCGTTCACAACCACGGGTGCAGTGACCGCTCTGAATCCCGGGGATCGCATCACGCTCCCGTCCACGAACGTGGGGGCGCCCGTTACTGCCACCATCAATGTTCAGAATTCCGGAACTGCCGCTACTTTGCTTCAATCGATAGGCTTGACCGGCTCTGGCTTTCAACTTACGAGCGGTACCGCACCGATCCAACTGAATCCAGGCCAGCAGACTTCGTTCAATGTCGTGTTTACTCCTCAGACCGCCGGCGCAACGCAAGGGAGCCTCGTCCTTGGATTGACGGGCAGCAGCGTCTCATTTGCCCTGCTGGGGACCGGAACCTCCCCGAGTTTTACCCTCTCGTACACGCTTTCGGATGGGAATGCCCATACGCTTTCGGCAGGCTCTGCCATCGCCTTCCCTTCCGTTGACCTCAATGGAACGGCTACCGCGGTCATTGACATCGTCAACCAAGGCACAGGTGCTGGCACTGTGACGGGCATTTCCGTCACGGGCACTGGCTTCCGGATCACGGGACAACCGGTCTTGCCGGCAACGGTCGCCGCGGGTCAAGCGATTCGCTTCCAATTTGTATTTTCTCCAGCGCAAGCGGGATCCTTTACCGGGACATTCAACATCGCCTTGAGCAACAGTTCCATTTCCGGGACACTCTCCGGATCGACTGCGGCGCCCAGTTTCTCTGTGGCATATGTCGAGCCGGACACAAACAACGTCCGGGCTTTGCAAGATGGATCGACCGTTCCCTTTCCCAACACGCTGATAAATACGACCTCGAGCATCACGCTATTGGTGACCAACAATGGCTCCGGCACCGGTCTGCTCAACTCCATCGCCCTGGGAGGCAGTTCCGCATCCGTGTTTCAGATTCTGAGCCAGCCACCACTGCCGCTTTCCATTCCCCCTGCCCAGCAATCGCGCCTCGGTATACGCTTCAGCCCCTTGCAGCAGCAGACATTCTCGGCTGCGTTGGTCCTTAATCTAAACGGGCAGACCTTTACCATTAATCTCACTGCGCAAGGAATCGGACCCCAATTCACTTACACCTGGTCCAATGCGGCCGGCATGAATGTCCTCTCACCTGGCGGCACAATCGCCATAGCTGACACGAATGTCGGGCAGACATCCAGCATAACTATCTCGGTAACGAATACAGGGTCGGGTGATGGGCAGGTATCGCCTGTGAGCGTGAGCGGTCAGGGATTCTCGATCGCCAATTTGCCTGCGGTTCCTTTCACACTCCATGCAAACGCATCACAGAGCTTCACATTGAACTTCGCTCCTACCCAACCTGAAACCATCAATGGCACGTTGACGATCGGTGGTGATACATTTGGCGTTACCGGCACGGGAATTGGTTCCCGCCTGGTCTATAGCTATACGAATTCAGCAGCCAGCATATCTGTCGCCGAAGGCGGAGTAGTCATTTTCCAACCTATCCCTGTCGAGAGCAAGGCCACTTTGACCTTCTCGATTCAGAACACCGGCACGACCAGCACCACGCTTTCCAGCATCAATCTGGCGGCAGCCAGCACTGTTTTTACACTTCAACAGTTACCGCCTCTGCCTTCCAATTTGAATCCCGGGGATACGGTGACCTTTGCGGTGGGCTTCGTCCCTAACAATACAGGTAGCCTGACGGCCACCTTGCGCGTAAACAACAGTAGTTTCACGCTCTCCGGCACCGGGACGCCGCCGGCGTCTTTGCCTGCCTATCAATTCCAGGGACCAGCCGGCAATGCGAAACCGGCTCAGCAATCGTCCGTTGGTCTGACTCTGGCATCCGCTTATGCTATGGCTTTACAGGGCACTCTGAAGCTGACCTTCGCCTCTTCTGTGTTCACGGATGATCCTTCTATCCAATTCGCCACAGGTGGCCGCACGGTACCCTTCACCATACCGGCGAATTCTACAGACGCCGTATTTGCCAACGGCGCGAAGGCTGTGCCGATTCAAACCGGCACAACGGCCGGCACGATTTCCATCACGCCGACGTTTGCCACGACGAGCGGCTTTGATCTGACACCTTCGTCTCCTGATGCCCTTACCCTGACGATTCCGCGATCGGTGCCTCAACTTTCCGGGGCCAGCATTTCATCCGTGACCGCGACGGGCTTTACTGTAACTCTGAGCGGCTTCTCCACTACCCGAGGGCTGACGCAGTTGGACATTCAGATCACACCCAAACAGGGAGAGACATTCTCCACGACACATCTGACGCTAGACGTGAGTTCCGGCGCTTCGGCATGGTTCCAAGGCACCGCCTCCCAGCCGTTTGGCGGAGCATTTATGGTGGGGATTCCCTTTGCTTTATCGAATGGCAATGCCACCGAGGACCTGGTCCACCATCTGCAATCGCTGAGTATTACAGCGAGCAACGATGTCGGCGCTTCGGGCGCCGTAACGGTCTCGATTCCGTAAGGACCGGCCGAGCTTACCGGCGTGGACGCCGGATCTTCGCCAAGCCGATAAGCAGCGCACCAGAAGCGGCCAGTATCCACGATCGCGGTTCGGGCACGCCTGGAGTATTCACGTCCGGAGTATTAAAGGACAGATTGTCGATCGCAAATGTCGTTCCGGTATCGTGCGCGAATGTGACGACGGCTTGAGTAAAATAAGATCCCGTGTAGCTGAAGCTACCGACCGAGAGATCCAGGATGCCCTGAGGGTTCGTCGCGCCATCTAAAACAGCAGGGCCGGAGTAGTCAGGGCCGCTTAACGCAACAGAAACCCCTTTCTCTTCAGCGATCATTAACCCCAACACCACGTCGAACGAAAACAGATTAGATGGCTGTGCGAACGTCATCGTCAGGACTCCGGCACCGGGTCCACTCAACACGGGGTCAATGAGAGGAACCAAACCTAAGTCAGAGGTACCAATATTATCCCCATAGCAGGCAGTTGAAAAATCCTCACATGATCCGGGTATTGAAAAATTAAAGGTGACTCCCTGTACAGTTAAGCCGGTGGCCGCTTGGAATGGAGGCAATGGATCAAACGTCAACAGCATTGTACCGGCGCTAGCAGAACCGGCCAGAGCCAACACTCCAAAGATCAACAATCTCTTCATGTGGCACTCCTATCTTTGCGCGCTATCATAACTTGCGATAGGCTCAACAGCAATATTGACCTTGTTGCTACTTACGGTACTGCCGTCGGACAGTCTGGCGACAATATCTATTGCAACGTGGTTCCCGGTAGAAACATTCTCCGGTACCAGTGACATGATCCGGAAGAGCCCCGGATTTTGCATAACGGGCGTGATCGACTGAACTCCGGTTACGGCATCGCCGATTCTCACCTGAACGTCGGATGACGCCACGAGTCCAGTAGCATAGATCAACAATTGATCACCGCTGTGCACAGGACGCGACGCATAGAGGTAGTTGCGAATCATAGCGACAGTCGAGTCATCATCATGCATTGCTGTCGCTTGTCCTGCTCCGGACCCGTCCATCGACAGAATCCCGGGAGAAGCTTCACGTTCGATTATTTCGAAGGGTTTTGCGGCTTGGCTCGCGGTCTGCACGACGACCTGCAGCCGTGTGCCCGCAGGCGCTGACGGGCACAGGAAATCAAGCCGCCGTGGGGACGAATAAAGTACCGGCATTGGTGTACCATTCACCAGAACAGTTGTACCGGCGAGTTTTAAGGCGGTCCCGGACCGGTCGGCCGCCTCCGGATCTTGCGCCAGCCACCTGCCTTCGATACTGGCAATGGCGCCGGGACTGCATGCGTTGTCAACGGCTCGGCTGGCTGCATTTACGATCCGCGTTACCACCGGGGTGCCGCCGTCCACTTCGATTTTAAGAACATCGCGGGTGATGTTGCCGTCGGCACCTGCGGCACGGAATGCGATCTGATGCATCCCTTGTTGCGTAACATCCGGTGTCCAGTCAAAGATCCCGGCTGCCGTATCGAACGAGGCCCCAGCGGGTAAGGACTCAGCCGAAACCGCCAGGGTCGGGTTGGCTGCGGATACGGCAACACGCAAGTTCTCCCCGAACCTTACAATCTGGTGACGGGGTAGCTTCAACTGCTGA
This sequence comes from Terriglobales bacterium, assembly GCA_035651555.1. GTDB lineage: Bacteria > Acidobacteriota > Terriglobia > Terriglobales > Acidobacteriaceae > Gp1-AA145. The sequence goes on along the minus strand of DASRFL010000001.1, from coordinate 8,639 downwards.
GAGGAACGCAGTGTGACTGCTTCGCGAACAGTGTTTTCGCCAAGTTGCGCTATGACCACGGCTGCGCCGTCGGTTGCAGATTCAAGCGCATCGATCTGGAATTCAAGGCTCGACTGACCCGCCATAGTCGTAACGGTCGTCGGCACCTTGACGGATTCATTCGAGCTGGATAGGTGCACTTCAACGGCATCGGAATCCGAGACGTTGTCAACTGTGAGCCTGCAAACGCCCGTGCTTTTCGCACTGAGAACTCGGGGCGTACAGGATACCGATTCGAGCCGGGCGCCTACCGCATTCCGCTTACCGCTCGAAACGGCGTTGCTAATTCGAAAGACGTTGGTTTTGCTGGCACCGTTTAGAGTGGCCGTGACCACAATCCATCCTCCGGCTGCTTGTTGAGCCCCGGCCGTAAAAGTGGCTGCGTTGGCGCCTTGCGGCACGTTGATACTGGGTGGCAGGGTGAGTGCCGGGGAACTTGAGGAGAGGCCGACGGCGAGAGAGCCGGCCGCTTTAGAGAGAGTGACGGTGCAGGCGCTGCTCGATCCGACAGTCAAAGTTAGTGGGGTGCAGGCAAGACTGGATAGAACCGGTGTGGACCAAAGGGTCAAGGTAGCGCTTCGATTGCTGGTTCCCAGAGCGCCGGTGATAACGGCCGATGTATCGCTGCTGATGGATCCGGCAGTGACACTGAAGCTGGTGCTTACACTATTAGCCGGAATTGTCACGCTGGCAGGTACCGCCACCCAAGTGGACGTAGAGTTCAACGATACCGCGGTGCTCGCCAGAACTGTCTGGGATAGCGTGACCAGGCAGGAAGTGGTCTCACCTGACATTAGGCCCCCCGCGTTGCAGGATAACGACGAGATCTGCACCGGCGCTGTTAAGTTTATGCTCGTGTTTCCGGAACTACTGTTATAGGATGCGGACACGGTGGTGGTTTGTGTCGTTGTAAAGCTTCCCGCCGTCGCATTGAATGTATTTGAAGCCGATCCAGCCGGTACTGTTACTGAACTCGGGACTGTCAAGATCGGATTCGTATTCGTTAGGCTCACCACTGCACCGCCGGTTGGCGCGGCCTTAGTCAGGGTTACAGTGCAGGTGCTGGTTGCGTTGGGGTTCAGGCTGCCTGGATTGCAGGACAGTGACGAAATCAATACTGATGCGGCCAGGTTGACATTGGTGCTGGCTGAACTGCTGTTGTAGGTAGCCGTCACTGTGGCGCTTTGATCGCTGCTGATACTGCCGGTCGTGGTATTAAAGATCTTGGAGTTCGATCCTGCCGACACTGTCACCGATGCCGGTACGGTCAAGACCGGATTGGTGTTTGTCAGGGTGATGACAGCGCCGCCCGTGGGCGCCGCTTTGGTTAAGGTAACAGTGCAGGTGCTGGTGCCATTCGGCCCCAGGCTGCTCGGATTGCACGACAGAGTGGATACCAGAACGGCCGCCGTCAGGCTCACGGTGGTATTGGCGGAACTGCTGTTATACGTGGCGGTCACAGTGGCGCTCTGATCGCTGCTGACAGTCCCGGTCGTCGCGTTGAATGTCTTTGAAGTCGATCCTGCCGCGACGGTTGCCGACGCCGGCACGGTCAATGTGGGATTCGTATTCGCCAATGTCACAACCGCGCCGCCCGAGGGCGCCGCCTTGGTTAAGGTAACGGTGCACGTGCTGGTGCCATTCGGTCCCAGGCTGCTGGGATTGCACGACAGGGTGGATACCAGAACGGCCGCCGTCAGGCTCACGGTCGTACTGGCGGAACTGCCGTTATACGTGGCGGTCACGGTGGCGCTCTGATCGCTGCTGACAGTCCCGGTCGTCGCGTTGAATGTCTTTGAAGTCGACCCTGCCGCGACGGTTGCCGACGCCGGCACTGTCAATGTAGGATTCGTATTCGCCAATGTCACGACCGCACCGCCCGTGGGCGCCGCTTTGGTCAAGGTAACGGTGCACGTGCTGGTGCCATTCGGTCCCAGGCTGCTCGGATTGCACGACAGGGTGGATACCAGAACGGCCGCCGTCAGGCTCACGGTCGTACTGGCGGAACTGCCGTTATACGTGGCGGTCACGGTGGCGCTCTGATCGCTGCTGACAGTCGCGGTCGTCGCGTTGAATGTCTTTGAAGTCGACCCTGCCGCGACGGTTGCCGACGCCGGCACCGCTAATGTGGGATTCGTATTCGCCAATGTCACGACCGCGCCGCCCGAGGGCGCCGCCTTGGTTAAGGTAACGGTGCACGTGCTGGTGCCATTCGGTCCCAGGCTGCTGGGATTGCACGACAGAGTGGACACCAGAACGGCCGCCGTCAGGCTCACGGTGGTATTGGCGGAACTGCCGTTATACGTGGCGGTCACAGTGGCGCTCTGATCGCTGCTGACAGTCCCGGTCGTCGCGTTGAATGTCTTTGAAGTCGAACCTGCCGCCACGGTAGCCGACGCCGGCACTGTCAATGTGGGATTCGTATTCGCCAATGTCACGACCGCACCGCCCGAGGGCGCCGCCTTGGTCAAGGTAACGGTGCAGGTGCTAGTGCCATTCGGTCCCAGGCTGCTGGGATTGCATGACAGAGTGGACACCAGAACGGCCGCCGTCAGGCTCACGGTCGTATTGGCGGAACTGCTGTTATACGTGGCGGTCACAGTGGCGCTCTGATCGCTGCTGACAGTCCCGGTGGTCGCGTTGAACGTCTTTGAAGTCGATCCGGCCGCCACGGTTGCCGACGCCGGCACCGTCAATGTAGGATTCGTATTCGACAGTGTCACAACGGCGCCACCTGTGGGCGCGGCTGCACTCAGACTAACGGTACAGACTGCAGTGCCCGAGTTGCTCAGGGTAGACGGATTACACGTTAGACCGGTAACCGTTGGCAGCGCGCCCCCATTAACGCTCCCCCCGGATCCCGATAGATTAATACTATCGCCAGAGGCCGAGGCCGCCATTGTGTTGGTGATCCCGATTGCCGTGCTGCTTACACCCGACGCAATAGACAGAGTGATCACCGCTACAGTTCCATTGGCTATTGTCTTGGCATCCGACCCTGACGCGATGCAGGTGTAAGCGCCAGACGTACCCATACAGGTCAAGGTCTTAGAGGCATTGGTCGCCACCGCTCCGGCGCTAGCTGCGATGTCGAGTACGTTAGCTGGTGGATAGCTCAGGGTCCACTGTAAAGCGGCTGGCTCGCTGCCACTGGGTGAGTTCAGATTCAGGTTTAACGATACCGTTCCGTCTGGGCCGACTGTTCCAGATACAAGAGTCAGAGTATCTGTTTGTCCTAAACATGAGTACGCCCCCATCAGCAAGAATGTCGTGAGAGTCAGTAGAGTAACAAAACCACGCAACAGGAGCCGCGCCATCTGCCTTCCTCGAGTAGTACTAGAGATCTAATTCACTGAAAAGTCTAACAGTCGTGATTTTCTAGTACAGCCCCGAAAAAGGTTAATCCGAATACCTACAGAAAGTAGGTATCCGACAATAAACCCTCACGTGTATCCGGCAGTATGTTATTGATTCAAACGACATTGAGAAAATCGGGAAACCGGTGATTGAATGAGGAGGTCCTGTATAAACGAGGCGGTTTCTTACCAAAGATATGGTACCTGTCAAAACGAAGGTATGGAGCAATTTAAGCGCCTGGGAGGGTAATAGAGTATACAAGGGTTATATCGTTATATCATGACCGACGCGCCGACGCCCTGCTTGCTCGCTCTCAAGGAGTTTAAAGCTTTGGAATGCAGCATATCCCTCGCGGCATAGCCGCTACAACCCTCACCCGAATGGGAGGATCCGCCACCATACGCAGCCCGCCAACTTGCACCAGAGCCGTCGGCCTCAGGAGAGGTTCTATTTGGGCCCGACAATCCGCCAACCGGGTTGTGGGCCGCTCAGGAGTATGGTGCTGAGGAGCGTGCTCCCGTCGCTACCGCCCATGTACCAGACACTTGGCACATTGGACACATCTTGCTGCCAGATGAGATCCGGATGTCCGTCGCCATTCAAGTCCGCGGCGGCAACGATTCTCCAGCCGGGTTGTGGAACGGTAACGCTCAGGAATTTAGTGCTGAGGACCGTGCTGCCATCGGCACCGCCCATGTACCAAACACAAGGCACATTGGACCCATCTTGCTGCCAGATGAGATCCGGATGTCCGTCGCCATTCAAGTCCGCGGCGGCAACGATTCTCCAGCCAGGTTGTGGAACGGTAACGCTCAGGAATTTACTGCTGAGGACCGTGCTGCCATCGGAACCGCCCATGTACCAAACACAAGGCACATTGCTCCCATCTTGCTGCCAAATAAGATCCGGATGTCCGTCGCCATTCAAGTCGCCGGCGGCAACGATTCTCCAGCCGGGTTGTGTAACGCTAATACTCAGAAATTTGGTGCTGAGGACCGTGCTGCCGCCGGTACCCCCCATGTACCAGACACTGGGCACATTCGTCCCATCCTGTTGCCAGATGATATTGGCGTGCGACAGTGGCTGGGGAGCGGTCCCGGATGAAGCCGGAATTACGGCCATAGCCTCGTTTGAGGGTGCGCTTAAATTGTTGGGGTGGGTGGCATCTACCGCCTTGACGACGTAGAAGTATATCTGGCCGGCTTGAACAGTGGAGTCGGTGTAGCTCGTCGCCGAAACTGACGCTAGTGGAGTCGTGTTATAAGCCCCCGAAGTATTCGAACGGTAGACGTTATAGGCCACATAGGGAGTGGTGCTGGCGCCCCACGTCAATGTAACAGAGTGGGAAATCTGCGCTAAGGCTGAGTTACAGTGCAAGAAGAAACCAGCGATCATCATTGCCAGAAATGTCCGGGTCATTGGGTGCCTCCAAGCGCCGTGCTCAACGCAACGTTCGCACCGGCGGCCGGAGCAGGTCCGGACAGGATCGCTGTAAAATCGCTGCTTGCGTTCGATCCCATTGTGCTCGGGTCGCACTGCACGGAAAAAAGTGTGGTTACAACTGTGGTTACACCTAATAGGCTCAAATTCATGCTCTGAGATGTGCCGTTATAGGTAAACGTCGCTGTTTGGGTGTTTGCAGCTATCGTTGTTGATGACGGAACGGTTAGTCCCGACAATGCGATCCGGCTCAAGCTGACCACAGCGCCACCTGAGCCTGCCACCTTCGAGGGGCTGACCGTGCAGGTCGCGGTCGGGCCTAAGAAAGCCGGGGTACACTGCAATGATGAACGACGGTTCTCTATCACGTGTTTGGCCGCAAAGAAACTCGGAGCCTAGTTGAAGCGTGATTTTAACCGCCCGCTGACTGTGCCACAACACTGAAAATAGCTGTAAGGGGTTGATTAACTATCGACGTGCGTTGTTGATTAGAAGGATGTTACGCCCAGGGAAGAAAAGCTTTTGATAGCGGAGCGGCCGAATGGTTATGCGCTCCATTTTCTTTTCTTCTTCATGCTTCGCTCAAATCGCTGTCGCATGATCTGGGCGGCGGTGCCGGATGAGGTGCTGCGGACAGCAACACAATCGACAACCCATTGGACAGGCGTTTTACCCTCAAACATGACCGGCCAATCGATGATAACTTGTAACACGCTGCCAACAGGAATGGCCGTAGGGCATTCAAAGAAAATGCCTGTCCGGCATACGTTCTGAATTTTGATTTGGCCCGACTCCGTGACCTTTCCCCGCTTTCGGACCGTGTATTGCGCATCTAGGCTGATTGAGTAGCGTTGCGTCCGGCGGCGATCGAAGGAGGGGGACATTTTTTTGAGTTGATATTATTAGTCAGAAACGATCCAGCAGTGGGGCCAAAGAGCACAGCACGGAAATTACCGGTCAAGATGAAGTCCCGGCAAGAACGTATAATGCCTTCGTTTGTTATAAGTTACAAGAAGGGAAGGAGACGCTGGCGGAATGGCTTGCATCCCATTTTTCGGGATTTGCGCCTAAAACCTTGTGGATAGCAGATTTACAGCTGCCTAATTCACTCGGCGGCGATATCGGATATTCATGAGTAAACAGCACGGTCGGCCGATGATTCCAAGATTGGCAGGTTCCGGTACTTGTGGGAGTACCGATGCTACTGGAGTGATGTCGACAATGCCCCTCGAGGGATCGTCGCGTGGTTGGCTGCCGGAATAAAACGTGTCGCTACTCCGGCATAAGAGTTAGCCAGGATCGTCGGAGAGCTGGTCGTGCTCGAGAATGCCCGCGCCCCATGAACAACAAAACCGACCTGCGGATCGCCGGTTCGGGGGCATCGTCGTGTCCTGCAAAATAACGTTCAATAGATCGTTCGCATCACTAGCGAAAAAACGGATGCGAAAATCGGTAGTTGGTGCCGCGACGGCCATGCCACCCAGAAAATGCCACCCGGAAAATACGTAAAGCTACTGCCGGGAACATCGAAGGCCATGCCGGCGTTTTCATTGGAGACGACCGGTGTATCGGAGATGTTTAGCGCTGAAAGACAGGAGTACTTGAAGCCGACCAAGTAGTTGTGGGAACCGAACCAGAAAAGAGCCCGGCACTAGCAACTTTTAAGGTGCCGGCGAAAACCCAGAGATGGCATCACACAGACCACCGCACAAGAAAACTGCCCACGTGCACCTGCGCATAGTCACATTCCTCCCAGACTACTTGCGCTGTAGCAAGTAGAAGTTGGACTCAATATTGATCACCTATCCAAGAGAAGTCCTGCCGTTTGGACTCGCTTCAGTGACTTTCGTTTCCAAGCACCCGCGCAAAATTTCAGCCAATGGAAGGTTTTTCACAGCCAGCGACGGTATGGCTACCTCATGTTGTTGCGTAACCACTTAAAAATAAAGCGGCTTGAGTATTGGTTATAAAAGTGCTACTGGTCGACACTCATCAATATTTACAGGTTTACAGCCTCTGCACATGAGGCGGAAGTGTTCGTTGTGGAGAAATCATGCAAATGGAACAGCAACTAGCCGCAGTCTTGAAGACTTGTCCTCGTTGCGGACTGGCATTTCAAACTTCCGGGGCTGTTTACTTATGTCAGTCATGCAAGCAACCGAAAACACCCGCTCGGGCCTTCGATAAGAAATTGACATTTCGCGAGAAACAGATCATTCACATGGTGTACGAGGCAAAATTGAATAAGGAAATCGCCTATGAATTGCACCTATCCGAGGGCACCATTAAGGAATACCTGCACCGGATCTTTCGCAAGCTTGGAGTTAAGAACCGAACGGACCTGGCCCTCTGGAGTCTGGCGAATCAGAAGGCCGCTTAAGGCTCACTCGTAGTCAGCTTTGCGTTGCCCGTGGGCTGAGATGCCCGTTTTGCGCGAAGCTGATCCGTGGAGAAAGGCGCAAAAGGCCGATTTCTCATTGGGTGATTTGCGTCATATCCCCACGCAGAGTAGACTCTCCGCCCTCATCTGGGGAGGAGACTGGCAGCCAATATCCCCCACTATGTTCTCAGTAACGCTAGCTATCGTTTGCAATGGTATACAAAGCCCGGCCGTTTTGAGTCGGCGCTTACGCCAGCGACGGATTTGCCGGCGCCATTTGCTGATAGCGCAAGCAAGGTTGACCGAAAGCGGTCACCCTGGAAAGAAGAACCAGAAATGCCACTCGTCCAGCTATTAACGATGTCCGTTTTGAGGACCTGTTCCCGCTGCGGAAAAGAATTTGAAGGTGCGTCTGGCGCCTACATCTGCGACTTTTGTCGGAAGCCCAGGAATGTCGAAAATGACTACAGCGGCAAGCCTTTAACCGCGCGAGAGAAGCAAGTCATAGCGCTTGTGCGCCAGGCACTGGCTAACAAAGAGATCGCCTGGCAATTGCACCTTTCCGAGGGGACTGTGAAAGAATACCTTTCCGTCATTTATAAGAAGCTCTGTATTCACAACAGAACCGAGCTGGCGCTTTGGGCAATTGTTAACGAGTGCAACGCTGCCTAACAATTCTGGTGGTCAGCCTGAAATCCATCGCAGCTTTTGTGTGCGCGATGCTATTCGCACGATAAAAGGCTGGGCGAGATCGTATGACATGGCTCCGATCCAGGTTCCGAACGTGTTGGTGAAGATGTCCGACGTGCCGGAATCGCGTGTGGGAATGTAAGCCTGCAGGACCTCGATCGTGAGGCTAACCATGGTTCCCAGGAGGACGGTGGTGAGTCTGGGCCGCTTCAACCGAAGGGTTGTGCAGAGATAACCATAGAAGCAGAACCCGAAAGGGATGAACCCTACGACATTCTTGAGCACGGCGCCCCAGTAGCTCCGGGACATGCTGAATTCGCGCCACACCGGCTCCAAAAAGATCTGCTTCACGACTTTGTAGGTCTTAGGGATCTCCAAATCTACGCCGGATGGAACCAGGTCATGCACTACGCGTCCGGAATGTTCGTTGAAAAGATACACAGCCAGCGCGCGGTTATCGATCGACGGTGCGGGTCGGCCGGAATGGGTCCAGGAAATGTAATTCTGCTGGACCTGCGTGGGGGTTAGCTCCTGGCGGTAGAACGCCAGGCCATACATCTGACCTGCCCAGGAGTCGGTTTGGCCGGGAGAATGCGGATTCCGGGCCATGTGAATCAGCGTTCCGGTGGGATGTGAATCGCGATTCCGGTGCGATGCGAATCGCTGTTCCGGTCTGATGCGAATCAAGAATTCGTCTTCACCGGAATCGTGATTCGATTGCCGGAATGGAATT